>CAWEHX010000005.1:0-125074 GCA_963809015.1 uncultured Actinomycetota bacterium | reverse complement strand
CGTACTCGTTCGGGGTCCAGGCCACCACGATCGCGCTCATCGGACGCTCATCTCCTCGGTCTTCGTCGGTTCCTCGGGTGCGGGCCGGACCTGGCGCAGCAGCAGCGGCCCCGCGACGGCGAGCGCGGTGATCGCATAGACGATGACCGCGAGCGGCTCGTTGACCAGCCCGGACGCGTCGCCACCGGAGATCGCCAGTGCCTCACGGAACCGCTGCTCCATCAGCGGTCCGAGGATGACGCCGAGGATCAGCGGCAGCACGGGGAGCCCGAACCGACGCATCATGAACCCGAGCAGCCCGAACACGAGCAGCAGGAAGACGTCGAACGGCTGCTGGTTGGTGCTGTAGGCGCCCAGCGCGGCGAAGAACAGGATGCCGGCGTAGAGCTGCGGGCGGGGGAGCTGCAGCAGCTTGGCCCACAGCGGGGCCAGCGGCAGGTTGAGCAGCAGCAGCATCACGTTGCCGATCAGCAGGCTCGCCAGCAGCGTCCAGACCAGGTCGGGCTGTTCCGTCATCAGCTGCGGGCCGGGCTGCATCCCGAACTGCTGAAGTGCGGAGAGCATGATCGCGGCGGTCGCCGTCACGGGCAGACCCAGCGCGAGCAGCGGCACGAAGCTTCCGGCCGCGGACGCGTTGTTCGCGGCCTCGGGACCCGCGACCCCCTCGATCGCGCCCTTCCCGAACTCGTCGTTCTTGCGGGCCAGGCGCCGCTCCAGGAGGTAGGAGAGGAACGTCGGGGTCTCGGCGCCGCCGGCCGGCACCGCGCCGAACGGGAAGCCGATCGCGGTGCCGCGCAGCCACGGGCGCCAGGAACGGCCCCAGTCGTCGCGGCCCATCCAGGGCTGCCCCACCGGGGTCACCTCGAGGGGCGTCCGCCGCATGTGCGCCGCCACCCAGAGCGCCTCGCCGATCGCGAAGATGCCGACCGCGACGACCACGATGTCCAGCCGGTCCGCCAGCAGCGGCTGGTCGAAGCTGAGCCGGGGCTGTCCGGTGTTGAGATCCATGCCGACCAGCCCGATCGTCAGCCCCAGGAAGAGCGCGATGAAGCCACGCAGCTTCGAGGAACCGAGGACGCTGGTGACCAGCACCATCGACAGCACCATGACGGCCAGGTACGACGGAGAGCCGATCTCGACGGCGATGTCGGCGAGCGCCGGTGCCAGGACCGCGACCAGGAGAGTGCCGATGGTGCCGGCGATGAACGACCCGATCGCCGCGGTCGCGAGGGCCTGAGCGGCCCGTCCGCGCTTGGCCATCTTGTTGCCCTCGATGGCGGTCATCACCGACGCCGACTCACCAGGGGTGTTGAGCAGGATCGAGGTCGTCGACCCGCCGTACATCCCGCCGTAGTAGATGCCGGCGAACATGATGAACGCGGGCACCGGCTCGAGGGTGTAGGTGACCGGCAGCAGGAGCGCGACGGCCATCGCGGGTCCGATGCCGGGCAGCACCCCGATGAAGGTGCCGAGCATGACGCCGATCAGCGCGTAGAGCAGGTTCTCGGGAGTGGCGGCGGCGGCGAGGCCGTCCCAGAGCAGTCCGAAGCTGTCCATCAGAGCACTCCGTCCAGCACACCGGGGGAGAGCGGGATGTCCAGGCCGGAGTAGAAGAGGTACCAGCTGCCGACGGCCAGCACGACTCCGACGAGCGCGTCGCCGAACGGATTGCGACTGCCGAGCGCCCAGGCCGCGCCGGCGAACAGCACGGCGCCGGTGATCGCCCAGCCCAGCCAGCCGACGGTGGCGATCGTGAACACCAGTACACCGACGAGCTTGAGGACCGTGGTCCAGTCGGCCCGGACCGTGAGGTCGACGTCCTCGCCGGCCTCGGCCTCGGGCACGTCGCCGCGGGCCGTGGCGAGCGCCAGCAGCACGGCCAGGACGACCAGCACGCTCCCGATCACGTAGGGGAAGGCCCGGGGGCCGACGGGGTCGCCGAACCCGACCGTGAGGGTCGAGGCGTCGTAGACCGTGTAGGCGCCGACGACGCCGAGCAGGGCGGCGACGCCGTACTGCGCCTTGTCGGCGCGGGTGGTCGTGTCGGTCATAGCAGTCCCAGCTCCTTCAGGGTGTCCGCGACCCGAGCGTCCTGTTCCTCCAGGTACGCCGTGAACTCGTCACCGGTCGTGAATGCGTCGATCCATCCGTTGTCCTCGAGCGCTTCTTGCCAGCCGGGGCTGTCGTGCATCTCCTCGAGGTAGCCGATCAGCTCCTCGCGGCGCTCCTCGGAGATGTCGGGGGGCGCGAAGACGCCGCGCCAGTTCTTGAAGACCAGGTCGATGCCGGACTCGGTGAGTGTCGGCACGTCCTTGACCGCTTCCGTCTCCAGCCGCTCCTCGCCGGACACCGCGAGGACGCGGAGCTCGCCGGCCTCGATCTGTCCCTCGAACTCGCCGACCCCGGAGAACCCGACCTCGATCTTGTTGCCCAGCAGGGCGCTGGTCAGGGGTCCGCCGCCGTCGTACGTCACGAACCGGACGTCCTTCGGGTCGATGCCGACCGTGCTGGCGAGCTGCATCGGGAAGAGGTGGTCGGGACCGCCGGGCGACGAGCCGCCGCCGACCGTCACCGAGTCCGGGTCCTTCTGCCACGCCTTGACGAAGTCGTCGATGGTCTTGAACGGCGAGTCGGCGGGCACCAGCACGCCCTCGAGGTCCTCGATCAGGAGGGCGAGGGGAGTGGCGTCCTGCATCCGCGTGTCGACGCCGAAGGAGTACAGCGATCCGACGACGCCGAGGCCGGCGGTCATCATCGTGTGCTCGTCGCCCTCGGAGTTCATGAGCTTGGTCATCGCGACCGAGCCGCCGGCACCGACGATGTTCTGCACCTCGAAGTCGCCGCCGGTGATGCTCTCGTCCTCCATGACGGCGACGGCCGCGCGACCGGTCTGGTCGTAGCCGCCGCCGGGGCTGTTGGGGATCAGCATGGTGATGTCCTTGCTCTCCGCGCCGCTCGTGACGCCGCACGCGGATGTCAGGACGGCCACGAGCGCGGCCGCCGTGGTGGCGGCCAGTCCTCTCGTCCATCCGGGTGACATGGGTCCTCCTTGATGCAGGGAAGTGCTCGGAAGTGCGACGACCTGAGGGTGTTGGATGGGTGTGGCCCTCGTCACTGTTGAGGAACCAAAGGAGGTTGTGGAACTTGTGGTCCCGCGGCCGCGGCCTCCGTGGCGTGTTCGCCCGGCCGACCCTGGCCGGGCAGTTCCTCGCGCTCCAGGTGACGGTGCTCCTCGTCGCGCTCGCTGTCGCCAGCGTGGTCGCACTACGGCAGGGAGAGGCCGACTTCCGCGACGAGCGCGGTGCCCCACTGCGGGCCGCGGCGCAGGACCTCGCCAACCTGGAGGTCGTCCGCGAGCAGGTCACTGCACGGCCGGTCCCGGCGTCGATGTCGGCGCTCGCGCAGCAGTTCCAGGATCGGGCGGAGGCGACGTCGGTGCTGGTGACCGGCCTCGACGGCCAGGTGCTGTTCGGAGCTCGGCCGAACGATGCGGGTGAGGAGATCTCGCTGCGGACCGGGACGGGCGAGCGGGTGCGCACCTGGACCGGTGACCTCGACGTCGACGGTGAGCACTCGATCGCCGTACAGGTTCCGCTCTACGCGCCTGACGTGCCGGGTGAGCAACCGCGCCTCGTCGGCTTCGTGATGGTCGCCGACACCTACCCGTCGGTCGCTGACCGGGCGAGGGAGCTGCTGCCCGACCTGGTCACGTTCCTGGGCATCGGGCTCGGCCTCGGTCTGCTCGGCGCGTGGTTGCTGGCTCGGCTCATCAAGCGGCGTACCCGGGGTCTGGAGCCCGCCGAGATAGCGGCGCTCGCCGACCAGCGTGAGGCGCTGCTGCACTCGATCCGTGAAGGGGTGATCGCGGTCGGCACCGACGGCACGGTCACGGTCCTCAGCGACAGTGCCCGCGAGCTGGTCGGGCTGCCCGAGACCGCGGTAGGACGCCGCATCGACGAGCTCGACCTCGAGCCCGGCCTGCGGGCGGCACTGATGGGTGACGACGAGGTGCAGGACCGGGTGCTCGTCCTCTCCGGCCGGGTCGTGGTGCTCAACCGCAACCTGGTCGTCAACCGTGGCCGCCCGGTGGGCACGGTGACCACCCTGCGCGACCGCACCGAGCTGATGGCAATGCAGAGCGAGCTGACCGCGCGCGAGAGCATCACCGAGACGCTCCGTGCCCAGACGCACGAGTTCAACAACCAGCTGCACACGATCTCGGGTCTGGTCCAGCTCGAGGAGTACGAAGAGGTCTCGCGGGTGATCGGGGCCCTCACCCGGCGCCGGGCCGAGATCAACGAGGCCGTCACGAAGCAGGTGCAGGACCCGGCGGTCGCGGCGCTCATGATCGCCAAGGTCAGCCTGGCGGCCGAGCGCGGTGTGGAGATCGCGCTCACCGACGCCGACCCCTTGCCGCGGCTCGACCCCGAGCTGTCCGCAGACGTTGGGACCGTGCTCGGCAACCTGGTCGACAACGCCGTCGATGCCACGGTCGCCGCAGGGGGAGACCGGATCGACGTACGCCTGGCGCTGGAGGCCGGTGAGGTCGTGGTGCGGGTGGCCGACACCGGTGCCGGGGTGCCGGAGGGTTCCCAGGGAGACGTGTTCCGGCGTGGCTTCACCACCAAGACCGGCGATGCCATCGGACGTGGCGTCGGGCTGGCGCTCGTACAGGTCGTCTGCGAGCGGCGGGGCGGCCGCGTCTCGGTGCACAATGACGGGGGCGCGGTCTTCACCGCCGTGCTGCCGGTGTCGGGTGGAGGAGCACGATGACGGAACGCACCGTGCTCGTCGTCGACGACGACTTCATGGTCGCCTCCATCCACATCCGGTTCGTCGAGCGGATCGACGGCTTCACGGTCGTCGGCACCGCCGCCACCGGTAGGGGAGCACTCGACGAGATCGAGCGGCTGCGGCCGGACCTGGTGCTGCTCGACGTCCACCTGCCCGACATCACCGGCATCGAGGTGCTGCGCACCCTGCGCTCGGCCGGCAACCAGGTCGGCGTCGTGATCGTGACCGCGGCCCGCGAGGCCGACACGGTCCGGGCGGCGGCCGCGGGCGGCGCGGCGCACTACGTGGTGAAGCCGTTCGAGTTCGACGACCTACGGGTGCGACTGGAGGCGTGGCGCTCCGCCGAGGAGGCGCTCACCGGGCAGTCACCCGGACAGGGAGACATCGACGCGGTCTTCACTCCCGTAGTCGCCGGTCCGCTCAAGGCGCTGCCGAAGGGTCTCAGCGCACCCACGGCCGACTCCGTCCTCGAGGTGCTCGGGTCGGGCGCCGAGGTCTCGGCAAGTGAGTGCGCGGAGCAGGTCGGGATCTCGCGGGTCTCGGCGCGCCGCTACCTCGAGCACTTCGTCGAGACCGGGCGGGCCACGATCCGGCTGCAGTACGGCGGCGGCCGGCCCGAGCGGCGCTACCGCGCGTCGTAGGGCTAGGCGCAGAGCCCCGCGTCCAGCCGCTGCTGGTCGTCCGAGGTGTCCGCCGAGGGGGACGGTGAGTCGGGGCCGTCCGTCGTACCGACCGGGTCGTCGGCGCTGAGGCTGGTCTCGCTGAAGTCCTCGCCCAGCGGAGCGTCGTTGCGGATCCGCTGCCACAGGTCCTCGGCCTCCGGCAGCCAGACCAAGCGGTTGGGATCGGGCTCGTACTCGCCGAAGGGCACGGTGACGAACTTGATGTGCGCCAGGCCGGTGTTCTTGAACTGACCCGCCAGGTCGGCCAGGTCGGCGATGGAGTCCAGGTCCTCGTCGACGGCGATCGACTGGGTGGCCGCGTCGAGGAAGGAGTAGACCCGGTCCGGCCGGGAGAGGGTGCCGGCGGACATCACCTTGTTGACCATCGACGCGATGAACGCCTGCTGCCGCTTCATCCGGCCGATGTCGCCGGTGACGGAGAGGACGTAGCGCTCACGCACGTAGTTGAGCGCCTCCTGCCCGGTCAGCTCCTGGGTGCCGGCGTCGAAGTGGATGTCGTGCTCGTCGTCGTCGACGTCCTTCGGGATGCAGACCTCGACGCCGTTGACCGCGTCGACCATGTCCTTGAAGCCGTTGAAGTCGATCGTCACGAAGTGGTTGATGTAGATGCCGGTCAGCTCTTCGACGGTCTGGATCGTGCACTGGGCGCCGCCGACCGAGAACGCCGTGTTGAACAGCGCGCCCGACTCTCCGGGGATCGTCTCGCCCTTCACCTCGCAGTCCGGTCGGTCGATGAGCGCGTCGCGGGGGAGGCTGACGCCGTACGCGTCCTTACGGTCGGCGCTGACGTGAATCAGGATCGTGGTGTCGGAGCGCTCGTCGGTGGCGCCTTCGGCCTCGAGGTCGTTGGCCTCGCCCTCGCGGGAGTCCGAGCCCATCACCAGGATGTTGAGCGGACCGCGCACGCCTTCGTACTCCGGTTCGGGAACGTTGTGCTCGATCTCCTCGCCGTCGCCGAGGTTGCCGTTGAGCTGCTGGTAGCCGATGACGACGGCGAGGGCGGTGAGCACGGCCAGCACGATCTGGCTCGTCACGATCACCCGGCGCACCGTGTGGCGGTGGTGGGGCTCCATGGGCTCGGTCTCGTCGGGCATCCCCAGCATCATGTCGTACCCGCCTGTGAGCACCCTGAATGGCCGTGTCCGATTCCCGCGAGATTGTGTCGGTGGGGTCGGTCATGATGGATGCATGCAGACCCAGGACCCCGAGACCTGTTACCGGGCACTGAAGTCCCGTGACCGTCGCTTCGACGGTGTCTTCTACTGCGCGGTCCGCACCACCGGGATCTACTGCCGGCCCTCGTGCCCGGCGCGGACCCCGGGGTTCCACAACGTCACCTTCCACGCCAGCCCGGCCTCGGCCCAGGCTGCGGGATACCGGGCCTGCAAGCGGTGCCTGCCGGACGCCACCCCGGGCAGCCCCGACTGGGACGTCGCCGCGACCGCTGCCGGCCGCGCGATGCGGCTGATCTCCGACGGAGTCGTCGACCGTGAGGGCGTCGAGGGCCTGGCCCACCGGGTCGGGTACACGCCGCGCCACCTCTCCCGGATGCTCACCGCCGAGCTCGGCGCCGGCCCGCTGGCGCTGGCGCGTGCGAAGCGGGCCCAGACCGCACGGGTGCTGATCGAGACCACCGACCTCTCCTATGCCGACGTCGCGTTCGCAGCCGGCTTCTCCAGCGTCCGGCAGTTCAACGAAACCGTGCGCGAGGTCTACGCCGCCACGCCCACCGCCCTGCGCGGTCGCCGCGGTGGCCAGGCCGGCCGGGGCGTCGTGACGGTCCGACTGGCCGTGCGCACACCGTTCGCCGGCGCGCCGCTGCTGGACTTCCTGGCCACTCGCGCGATCCCGGGCGTCGAGACCGCGGGGCCGGGTTGGTACGCGCGCACCCTCGCGCTCCCGCACGGCACCGGCACCGTGCGGCTCGACGTACCCGATGTGCTGGAGCCGGGCCAGACGGCGTTCGTCCGCGCGACGTTGACGCTCGAGGACCTGCGCGACACGACCTCGGCGACCGAGCGCGCGCGTCGCCTGCTCGATGCCGACTGCGACCCGCTGGCGGTGGCCGACGCGTTCGTCGGCGACCCGATCGTGGGGCCGCTGGCCAAGCAGCACCCGGGCCTGCGGGTCCCCGGTCACGTCGACGGCAACGAGCTCGCGGTCCGCGCCGTGCTCGGGCAGCAGGTGAGCGTCGCGGGTGCACGCACGGCGGCTGCTCGGCTCACCGAGCGGTTCGGCCGGCCGATCGCGCAGCCGGTCGAGGGCCTCACGCATCTGTTCCCCGACGTGGCCACCTTGGCCGCGCTCGACCCGGAGGAGCTGCCGATGCCGCGGTCGCGCGGCAGGGCGCTGATCGGGCTCTGTGCCGCGCTGGCCGACGGCACGCTCGCCCTCGACCGTGGCCCCGACCGTGACGACGTACGCGCTCGGCTCCTCGAGATCCCGGGCATCGGGCCGTGGACGGCCGACTACATCGCGTTCCGTGCGCTCGGCCACCCCGACGTCTTCCTCCCGACCGACCTCGGCACCCGGCACGCGCTGACCGCCCTCGGGCAGGACCCCTTGCGTGCCGAGGAGCTGGCCGAGCGCTGGCGACCCTGGCGCTCCTACGCCCAGATGCACCTCTGGCAATCCCTGACCCCCACCACCGAGGAGACCTGACATGTGGACCCTGATGAACTCACCCGTCGGCGAGCTGCGCATCGTCGAGAACGACGGCGCCCTCACCCAGATCGAGTTCTCGCCGTTCCGCGAGGCCGACGGCCGCCCCCGCGGCGACCGCGACGACCAGCACCCCGTTCTGGTTGAGGCGTGCCGTCAGCTGGCGGCGTACTTCGAGCGTGACCTGAAGGAGTTCGACCTCCCGCTGGCTCCGCTCGGCAGCGACTTCCAGCAGCGCGTGTGGGAGCAGCTGCGCGGCATCGGTTACGGCGAGACCGCGTCGTACGGCGAGATCGCCGCGCGGCTCGGCAAGACCAACGCCGCCTCCCGCGCGGTCGGGCTGGCCAACGGCCGCAACCCGATCCCGATCGTGATCCCGTGCCACCGCGTGATCGGCGCCGACGGCACCCTCACCGGCTACGCCGGCGGCCTGGACCGCAAGCAGACCCTGCTCGGCCTCGAGCAGGACGCCCTCTTCTAGAGGTCGAATCGGGGGTTGTGGCCCCATGAGTCGGGGTGTGTGGCCCCGGCTGAGGGCCACTACGCACGACTCGAAGGGCCACAACTCCCGATTCGACGTTATTCGGCGGCGGCGCGGCGCAGCGACTCGGAGAGCCGCTCCGCGGCGGCGAGTACGGCGGGCGCGTGCATGCGGCCGGGCTGACGCGACAGGCGCTCGAGCGGGCCGGACACGGAGACGGCGGCGATGATCTTGCCGCCGGGGGAGCGGACCGGGGCGGACACCGAGGCGACGCCCTGCTCGCGCTCGCCGACCGACTGGGCCCAGCCGCGGCGACGGATGCCCGACAGGGCGGCGGCGGAGAATGCGGCGTTCTGGAGACCGCGGTGCATCCGCTCCGGGTCCTCCCAGGCGAGCAGCACCTGTGCGGCCGAACCGGCGCGCATGGTCAACTGCGAGCCGACCGGGATCGTGTCGCGCAGGCCGGAGGGTCGCTCGGCGGCGGCGACGCAGACACGGTGCTCGCCCTGGCGCCGCCAGAGCTGAGCGGACTCGCCGGTGATGTCGCGCAGCCGCGCGAGAACCGGTCCGGCGGTGGCGAGCAGCCGGTCCTCACCTGCAGCGGCGGAGAGCTCGGCGAGGCGCGGCCCGAGCACGAACCTGCCCTGCATGTCGCGGGCGACGAGCCGGTGGTGCTCGAGTGCCACGGCGAGGCGGTGCGCGGTGGGTCGCGCCAGTCCGGTCCCGGCGACCAGGCCGGCCAGGGTGGCAGGCCCGGACTCGAGAGCGGTCAGCACGAGGGCGGCTTTGTCGAGCACGCCCACGCCGCTTGAGTTGTCCATATGGCAATACTGCCGTCTCACTCCATGGGATGCAAGCGGTAGCCTGTGTGACCTAGTCGTGGACGCACGGGAGCGCCACGGGTGCACACGAAGGAGTGAGCAGATGTCCAGTCGGGGGAAGACCCTTTCGGAGAAGGTCTGGGACGAGCACGTCGTCCGAGCCACCGAGGGCGAACCGGACCTGCTCTACATCGATCTCCACCTCATCCACGAGGTCACCAGCCCCCAGGCGTTCGACGGGCTTCGCCTCGCGGGTAGGACCGTACGCCGTCCCGACCTCACGCTCGCGACCGAGGACCACAACGTCCCGACCGTCGACTGGGACAAGCCGATCGCCGACCCGGTCTCCAGGACCCAGGTCGAGACGCTGCGTCGCAACGCCGAGGAGTTCGGCGTCCGGCTGCACCCGCTCGGTGACATCGAGCAGGGCATCGTGCACGTCGTCGGTCCGCAGCTCGGCCTCACCCAGCCCGGCATGACCATCGTGTGCGGCGACTCGCACACCAGCACGCACGGCGCCTTCGGCGCGATCGCGTTCGGCATCGGCACCTCCGAGGTCGAGCACGTGCTCGCCACCCAGACCCTGATGCAGGCCAAGCCGAAGACGATGGCGGTCACCGTCAACGGCAGCCTGCCCCCGGGCGTCACCGCCAAGGACCTCGTCCTCACCCTGATCACCCACACCGGCACCGGCGGCGGCCAGGGCTACATCGTCGAGTACCGCGGCCCGGCCATCCGGGAGCTCTCCATGGAGGGCCGGATGACCATCTGCAACATGAGCATCGAGTGGGGCGCGAAGGCCGGCCTCATCGCGCCCGACGAGACCACGTTCGAGTACATCAAGGGCCGTCCCGAGGCGCCGAAGGGCGACGACTGGGACGCGGCCGTCGCGCACTGGAAGTCCCTGGTCACCGACGCGGACGCCGAGTTCGACGAGGAGATCGTGCTCGACGCCTCGGAGATGACGCCGTTCGTCACGTGGGGCACCAACCCGGGCCAGGGCGTGCCGCTGGGTGGGGCGGTTCCGGTGCCGGCCGACTTCGAGGACCCGCAGGACCGGATCGCGGCCGAGAAGGCGCTGGAGTACATGGCCCTGGAGGCCGGCACCCCGATGCGGGAGGTCAAGGTCGACACGGTGTTCGTCGGTTCCTGCACCAACGGCCGGATCGAGGACCTGCGACTGGCGGCCGAGATCATCAAGGGCCGGCAGGTCGACCCGGACACCCGACTGCTCGTCGTACCGGGTTCGGTGCGGGTGCGCATGCAGGCCCAGGACGAGGGCCTCGACGTGATCTTCAAGGAAGCGGGCGCCGAGTGGCGCGGCGCCGGATGCTCGATGTGTCTCGGCATGAACCCCGACACCCTCCAGCCCGGGGAGCGCAGCGCCTCCACGTCCAACCGCAACTTCGAGGGACGGCAGGGCAAGGGCGGGCGCACCCATCTGGTGTCGGTGCCGGTCGCGGCAGCCACGGCAGTTCGCGGCACCCTGTCCTCGCCCGCCGACCTGCCGCCGCTCGCGCAGGCCCAGACGCAGGGAGCCTGACATGGACAAGTTCACCAGCCACACCGGCGTCGGCGTCCCGCTGCGACGCAGCAACGTCGACACCGACCAGATCATCCCGGCCGTCTACCTCAAGCGGGTCACCCGCGACGGGTTCGAGGACGGCCTGTTCTCAGCCTGGCGCAACGACCCGACGTTCGTCCTCAACAACGAGGCGTACGCCGCCGGCTCGGTGCTTGTCGCCGGACCCGACTTCGGCACCGGCTCTTCGCGTGAGCACGCGGTCTGGGCACTGCAGAACTACGGGTTCCGCGTGGTCATCTCGCCGCGCTTCGCCGACATCTTCCGCGGCAACTCGGGCAAGTCCGGACTGCTCGCCGCGCAGGTCGACGAGAAGGTCGTTCAGCGACTGTGGGACTACCTCGAGGAGAGGCCCGGTGCCACCGTCACCGTCGACCTCGAGTCGCGCACGGTGCGTGCCGGCGAAGGTCCCGACGCGATCGAGGATTCGTTCGACATCGACGACTACACACGTTGGCGGTTGCTCGAAGGACTAGACGACATCGGCATCACGCTCGGTCATGCCGACAGGATCGCATCGTACGAATCGGTGCGACCGAGCTGGAAACCCGCGACTCTCTGAGTTAGTCGACTGGGGAGATTTCCCTTACCTGGTTGAGGATTCTCGATCGACATCGTTCGAGAAGTGGCAACGCATGCACTTCCTTTGCTTGTTTGGCGCGCGAGAAAAGTCTGCGAATTCCCGCGCGTGGTGATTGTGAGCATCGCCACGAATGCCTAGCGTGCGTTGAAGAAAGTCGGGCATCGGCTCGGCACTAACGGTTCATTGGAAGGGAAGCTAGTGAACAAGTCTCAGCTCATCGACGCGCTGGCAGCGCGTTTTGAGGGGAACCGCAAGGCCGCTGCCCATGCGCTCGAGTCGGTACTCGACACGATCACCCGCGAAGTTGCCAAGGGTGAGAAGGTCGCGATCACCGGTTTCGGGTCGTTCGAGAAGAGGGTTCGCGAAGCGCGGATGGTTCGCAATCCGCAAACCGGTGCCCGCATCAAGGCAGCGAGGAAGTCGGTGCCGAAGTTCACTGCCGGCGCCGAGCTGAAGAACGTCGTCTCCGGCGCCAAGAAACTGCCGAGTCTGACGGTTGCGGCCGCGTCGCCAAGTGCCAAGAAGGCGACGGCTCCGGCCAGAAAGGCCGCATCCGCGGCGAAGAAGACAGCAAAGAAGGCGGCGAAGAGAGTGGCCAAGAAGACAGCGAAGAAGGCACCGGCGAAGAAGTCGGCTGCGAAGAAGACGGCGAAGAAGGCCCCGGCCAAGAAGACCGCGGCCAAGAAGTCGACCGCGAAGAAGACAACGACGAAGAAGGCGGCCAAGAAGGCTCCTGCCAAGAAGGCGGCGAAGAAGGCCCCCGCAAAGAAGGCGGCCAAGAAGGCTCCTGCCAAGAAGGCGGCGAAGAAGGCTCCTGCCAAGAAGGCCGCGAAGAAGGCTCCTGCCAAGAAGGCGGCCAAGAGGGCTCCGGCCAAGAAGACCGCCAAGAAGGCCGCAAAGAAGCGCTGATCCACCGATTCACACGTCGGGCCGTCTCCTGCGGGAGGCGGCCCGACGTCGTTATCAGCCCGCCGAGTCCACGATGTGCAGGAGCAGCCGGGTCTCGGCCCCGACCCCCAGGGCGATCGAGGCCCGCAGGGCGTCCCGGTCGTCCACGTCGCGGCGCAAGGTCGGCAACCCGCCCTCGATCTCTCTCGCGCCGGCAGCGAGGTGCGCCGCGCGGGATCCGACACCGAAGCGCGGCCTGAAGGCGGCGTACGACGCGGTGTACAGCGTCGTTCCCGTGCCGTCGGCGTCCGCCACGAACGCGTGGGTCCCCGCAGTGATGCTGCCGAGCGCCTGAGCGAGGTCGAACGCCTGCAGCGACGGCAGGTCGGCGCACAGCGCGACCGGAGCCGCGTCCGGCCAGCGTCGGTGGGCCTCCGCGGCGGCCTGCGACAGCGCCGAGTTGAGGTCGTTGGTGTCGCCGTCCGGGATCGTCGCGCAGCCCAGGGCCGTGCAGCGAGCCGAGAACTCGGCGTCGTCGGTGGTCACCAGCACCCCGGCGGCGCCCACTTCGAGGCAGACCGCGACCGTGTCGAGCGCGAACGCCTGGGCCAGCGCCCGTCGCTGCTCGTCGTCGAACCCGGTCAGGCGCGACTTGCCGACGGTCGGCGGCTTCACCGGGACGACCAGTGCGAACTCGGGCAGCACATGTCGATCCTGTCAGCAGGCTCGGCGCGTCGGCACGCGGGGCGACCCGACCCGGGCGAGTAGCCTGCACCCTCGTGAGAGTTCGGAAGCTGCAGCAGAAGCGTGGCTGGGTCTTCACGGTCGGCGCTTCCATTCTGAAGCCGCTGTTCTTGTTCACCACGAAGCCCGAGTGGATCGACGGCGAGAAGATCCCGGCGACCGGCGGCTGCGTCGTCGTGCTCAACCACGTGACCAAGATCGATCCGCTCACCGCTGCACACTTCGTCTACGACCACGGCCGGCTGCCGCGCTACCTCGCGAAGGCCGATCTCTTCAAGAACAAGGCGCTCTCGAAGTTCCTGCGTTCCGGTGGCCAGATCCCCGTCGAGCGGCTCACCCGCAACGCGGTCGGTGCGTTCGACTCCGCGGTCGCGGCGGTCAACGCGGGGGAGTGCGTCGTGGTCTATCCCGAAGGGACCATCACCCGCGACCCGGACATGTGGCCGATGACCGGCAAGTCGGGAGCGGCCCGGATCGCACTGGCCACCGGCTGCCCGGTGATCCCCGTCGGACATTGGGGGGCCCACCAGCTCTTGGCGCCGTACTCGAAGAAGCCGGACCTGTTCCCGCGCAAGAAGATCATCGTGAAGGCGGGCGACCCCGTCGATCTCAGCGACCTGCTCGGCCGTGAGCAGACGCCGGCGGTGATCTCGGAGACGACCGCGCGCATCATGGCCGCGATCACCGAGCTGGTGGAGGACATCCGCGGTGAGAAGGCACCCGCCGAGCGGTTCGACCCGAAGCGCGCCGGGGTGAGCGAGATCGGCAACCCCAACAAGAAGCCTCGGGAGAACTCATGAGCAAGGTCGCAGTTCTCGGTGCAGGGTCGTGGGGTACGGCGTTCTCGATGGTGCTGGCCGACGGCGGCAACGAGGTCATGATGTGGGGCCGCCGCGAGGAGGTCTGCGCGACCATCAACGAGCAGCGCGAGAACGTCGAGTACCTCCCCGGCATCGAGCTCCCACCGTCGGTGTCCGCGACCCACGACCACGAGAAGGCGCTGCACGACGCGGACGTCGTGGTGCTCGCCGTACCTTCGCAGTCGCTGCGCGACAACCTCACGGTGTTCGCGCCCTACATCGCCGGCGACGCGGTGATGGTGTCGCTGATGAAGGGCGTCGAGCTCGGCTCCCTGAAGCGGATGAGCGAGGTGATCGCCGAGGTCACCGGGGCAGGCCCCGATCGGATCGCGGTGATCAGCGGGCCCAACCTGGCCAAGGAGATCGCGCGGAGGGAACCGGCCGCGTCGGTCGTCGCGTGCGCGGACGCAGATGTCGCGAAGACGCTCCAGGAGCGGTGCCACTCGCCGGCGTTCCGGCCCTACACGTCGATCGACGTGCTCGGCTGTGAGCTCGGCGGCGCCTACAAGAACGTCGTCGGCCTCGCGGTCGGCATGGCCGTCGGACTCGGTTTCGGCGACAACACCACCGCGTCGGTCATCACCCGCGGCCTGGCCGAGACCGCACGGCTCGCGACCCGCCTCGGCGCCAACCCGCTCACCCTGATGGGCCTCGCCGGCCTCGGTGACCTCGTCGCCACCTGCTCCTCACCGCTGTCGCGCAACCGGACCTTCGGCGAGAACCTCGGCAAGGGCATGAGCGCCGACGAGATCTACGCGACCACGCGCCAGGTGGCCGAGGGCGCCAAGTCCTGTTCGTCGATCCGCGCCCTCGCCGAGCAGGCCGGCATCGACGCCCCGATCGCCCAGCACGTCGACGAGGTCGTCGCCGGCACCTTGACGGCCACGGACATGATGGACGCCTTCATCTCCCGCGACACCAAGGCAGAGATCGAGTGACCCGTCACTAAAACGCTGACCCGTCGCGAACTTCGTGACGGCTCAGCGCTTTAGTGACGGGTCAGCGTTGCGAGGGCGCTTTCCAGGTCGGCCCAGAGGTCGTCGACGTCCTCGATGCCGACGGACATCCGGACCAGCGCGTCGGGGATCGTGGCGGCCTCGGTCTTCCACCGCCGACGGCGTTCGAACGTCGACTCCACACCGCCCAACGAGGTGGCGTGCACCCAGAGCCGGGTGGAGTGGGTGAGCAGGTCGGCGGCATCCGCCCCGCCCGCTAGTACGACGGCAAGGATTCCGCCGAAGCCGGGGTAGCGCACCTCGGCGATCGCCGGGTGCCCTTCCAGTCGGCGGGCCAGCTCCACGGCGTTGGCCTGGGCGCGCTCCACCCGCAGGTGCAGCGTGCGGAGACCGCGCAGGGCGAGCCACGCCTCGAACGGACCGGGGATGGCGCCGAGCAGGTCGCGGCGGCCCTTCAGGACGCCGTACAGCTCGTCGCTGCGGGTGACGAGCGCGCCCATCACGACGTCGCTGTGTCCCGAGAGGTACTTGCTCGCGGAGTGCAGCACGATGTCGACGCCGTCGTCGAGCGGGCGCTGCAGCATCGGCGTCGCGAACGTGTTGTCCACGACCACCGAGGCCCCTGCCTGCTGCGCGGCGGCGGTGATGGTCGGGATGTCGGCGATCTCGAGCGCCGGGTTGGTCGGAGACTCCAGCCAGACCAGTGCGGCGTCGTCGCACGCCTTGACGACGGCGGCGGTGTCGGTGACGTCGACCAGCTCGACCTGCACCCGGCCACGAGACTCGAGGTCGGCCAGTGCGACCACGGTGCCCTGGTAGGCGTGCCGGGCGGCCACCACCTTGGCGCCGTTGCCGACCAGGTCGAGCACCACCCCGGCCGCGGCCATCCCGGATGCGAACGCGAGCGCGCGACCGCCCTCGAGCGCGCCGAGGGCCTCCTCGAACGCCGACCAGGTCGGGTTCGAGTAGCGGCCGTACTCGCGGTCCGCGCCCGCGACGTACGTCGACGCCATCGTGATCGGCTCGTTCAGTGGCGCGTCGGGCTCGTGTGCCGGTCGGCCCGCGGTGACGGCGATCGTCGCCGGCTTCGGAGTGGGCGCGTCCTCGTTCATACCCCGCAGCGTAGGTGGATAGGGTCGTCGCGATGAACCAGCCCGCGAAGCCCCGCGTCGCCGTCGTGTTCGGTGGGCGGTCCAGCGAACATGCGATCTCCTGTGTCACCGCCGGGAGCGTGTTGGAGGCGATCGACCGCGATGCGTACGACGTCGTGCCGATCGGGATCGCCACCGACGGCCGCTGGGTGCTCGAGTCCGGCGACCCGGAGCGGCTGCGGATCGAGAGCGCCGACCACCTGCCGAGCGTCGACGCCGACCGGGCGTCCGTGACGCTGGAGCGGGTCGAGGCCGGCACCGACCTGGTCGTCACCGAGGCCAGTCAGCCGCCGCGCACCCTGGGCGAGGTCGACGTCGTGTTCCCGCTGCTGCACGGCCCCTGGGGTGAGGACGGCACGATCCAGGGTCTGCTCGAGATGGCCGGTGTCCGCTATGTCGGTGCGGGCGTCCTCGCCTCCGCCGTCAGCATGGACAAGGCCTACATGAAGGTCGTGCTCGCCGCTGCCGGCCTCCCCGTGCTGCCCAGCATCAGCGTGCACACGCGTGAGTGGCGCAGCGACCCGGCCGCCGTGCGTGAGAAGGCCGCCGAGCTGGGCTACCCACTGTTCACCAAGCCCGCGCGAGGCGGCTCGAGCATCGGCATCGCCAAGGTGCACGACGCCTCCGAGCTCGACGACGCGATCGAAGGGGCGCTCGTCCACGACCCCAAGGTCCTGATCGAGGTTGCTGCGGAGGGTGCGCGCGAGATCGAGTGCGGGGTCCTGCAGTCGCTCGACGGCACCCCCGAGACCAGCGTCCCGGCGGAGATCCGGATCACCGGCGACCACGAGTTCTACGACTTCGCGGCCAAGTACCTCCCCGAGGAGGCCACCGAGCTCGACGTACCGGCCGACCTGCCCGAGGAGATCGCCGCCGAGCTGCGCGCCCTCTCGGTGCGCGCGTTCGAGGCGGTGGGCTGTGAGGGGCTGGCCCGCGTCGACTTCTTCGTGATGCCGGACGGATCCGTCGTCGTCAACGAGCTCAACACGATGCCCGGCTTCACGCCGCTGTCGATGTTCCCGAGGATGTGGGACGCGACCGGACTCGACTACCCGAGCCTCGTCGACCGGCTGATCAGGCTGGCGCTGGCCCGCGACACCGGGCTCAGGTAGTCAGAAGCAGTCGTCGACGCGCTCGAGATCCTGCTTCACCGACGTTGAGAGCTGGGCGAGCGCGGCGGCCAGGCCGTTGGGCCGGTACTCCCCGGGGACCCTGAGCTCGACCACCGGTCGATGGGTCGTGGCGAAGATGGTGACGTCGGCGTCCGGGTCGTCGTACTGCTCGGGCGGTGCGTACCAGCCGACGTTGTTGGCCTCTTCGCACGCAGCGGTGCCGTCGAAGTCCTTCGGTACGTCGACTCCGCAGATCACCACGATGGGCGGGTCGCCGTACGCCGCCCCGAGCGGGTCCTCGGGGTCGGTCTCGACCGGCTTCTCGTCGTTCAGCGTCGCCGGCAGGTTGTCGGCGAACGCCTCGCACGCCGCCTCGTCCTCGGCGTTCAGGTCGGGCGGGTCGATCTCCACCGGACCCGAGCAGGCGACCAGCAGCAGACCGCAGCCGAACGCGACGACGCCCCGGGTCCAGAGGGACACGGGGCGTCGGAGTCGGTCAGTGCCGGGCACTCAGATGTGCACGACCGGGCAGGTCAGCGTGCGGGTGATGCCGTCGAGGTTCTGCACCTTCGAGACCACCAGCTTGCCGAGCTCATCGACGTTGCGGGCCTCGGCACGCACGATCACGTCGTACGGTCCGGTCACGTCCTCGGCAAGAGTGACGCCCTTGACCTGGGCGATCTCCTTGGCCACCTCGGCGGCCTTGCCGACGTCAGTCTGGATCAGGATGTACGCCTGGACGACCATTCGTGCACTCCCTAGCGCGTCGTGGGTGGGGCTCAGCGACGCTTAACCTACCTCGCCGGGTGCGGGAGCCGATAGGGAGGCGTTACCTTCCGGAAACCTTGGTTTCTGGTGGGATGGGCCCATGCCGATCCCACCCGACGCCACCCTCGCCGACGCTGGGGAGTTCGGATTGATCGCCGAGCTCGTGAGCCGCTTCCGGCAGGGCGAGCAGGTGCTGGTCGGTCCGGGGGACGACGCCGCCGTGCTCCGGGTGCGCACCGGCCACGTGGTGGTCTCCACCGACCTGCTCGTCGAGGGCAACCACTTCCGCCGCGACTGGGCCTCGGCCACCGACGTAGGGCACCGGGCCGCGGCGCAGAACCTCTCCGACATCAACGCGATGGGCGGCCGGGCCACCTCCGTCACGATCGGCCTGGCCGCGCCGGGCGACCTCCCCGTTCAGTGGGCTCTCGACTTCGCTGACGGCTTCGCCGCCGAGTGCGACAAGGTCGGCGCCAGCGTCGTGGGCGGCGACCTGACCCGATCTGACCAGATCGTCATCGCGGTCACGGTGATCGGGGCGTGTACCCAGGCACCCGTGCTCCGCTCCGGAGCGCGGCCCGGTGATGTGCTCGCGATGGCCGGGCGCCAGGGCTGGTCGGCCGGTGGCCTGGCGGTGCTCGGTCGTGGCTTCCGGTCGCCTCGGGTGCTGGTCGAGGCCTACCGGCGCCCTGAACCGCCGTACGACGCCGGCCCCGCGGGCGCGGACGCCGGCGCCACGGCGATGATCGACATCTCCGACGGGCTGCTCGCGGACGCCGGCCACCTGGCCCAGGACTCGGGGGTGGCGATCGACGTCCACGGGGCCGCGTTCGAGGTGCCGGAGCCGCTGGTGGCGGTCGGCGCGGCCACCAACGCCGACCCGCTGAGCTTCATCCTGGGCGGGGGAGAGGACCACGCGCTGCTGGCGACGTTCCCGGAGGCAGGCGCCGTGCCCGACGGGTGGCTGGTGATCGGCGCGGTGTCGGAGGGCGAGGCCGGCGTGGTCACCGTCGACGGAGCGGCGTACGACGGCCCGACCGGGTGGACGCACTTCTAAACTGGCGGGCCTGGGGCATTTCTTCCCACCAACCACGAAGACCGCCACCCTCCAGGTGACGGCCTCCAGGCATGCTCCCTAGAACTTGGTGCAGGTCAGCGCGAGACCTTGCCCGCCTTCAGGCAGCCGGTGCACACGTTGAGGCGCTTCGGGGTGCCGTTGACGGTGGCGCGCACCCGCTGGATGTTCGGGTTGAAGCGGCGCTTGGTGATCTTGCGCGACCACGGCCGGTTGTTGCCGAAGGCCGGCTTCTTGGCGCAGATGTCGCAGACGGCAGCCACGGTTGACTCCTGATAGGTAAGTACGTGAATCGGTCAGAGGGCCCGCGCCAGGGCGGGCAACCGCACAAGAGTATCCGAACCTCGGACACCCCGGAAAATCGCGGCGCTACCCTGAGCGCCACTCCGGCACGACGACCAAGGTAGGCGATGGAAGAGACACCGCGCGGCGGCACCTTCTCGCTCGCGGTCGTGCTCCGGTTCGTCGACATCGCCACCGACGCGCTGGCGGGCGCCCGCGAGGAGATCGACGCGCTCAACGTCTACCCGGTGCCCGACGGCGACACCGGCACCAACATGTACCTCACCGTGTCCGCGGCCCGCGACGCGATCCGTGAGGCCACCGGAGGCGATCCGGAGGCGCCGATGCGCGAGGCGCTGCTCGCGTTCGGCCGCGGCGCGCTCCTCGGCGCCCGCGGCAACTCCGGGGTGATCCTCAGCGAGATGCTCGGCGCGATCGCGCGCCGGATCGCCGAGGCCTCGCCCGAGGAGCGCAACGCCGCGGTGATGGCCGACGCTCTGCACCGGGCGGCCGACGCGAGCTACGCCGCCGTCGGCGACCCGGTCGAGGGCACCATGCTCACCGTGTTCCGGGCCGCCTCCGAGGCAGCGCTGGCGAAAGCCGCGGACGACGGGGTGCGCGCCCGGGACGTGTTCACCACCGCCGCGCTGGCGGCCCGCGAGGCCCTGGCCCGTACGCCGGAGCAGCTCCCCGTGCTGCGCAACGCGGGCGTCGTGGACGCCGGGGGCCGGGGCATCTGCGTGATCCTCGACGCCGCCGAGACCGCGCTGACGGGTCGGCGCCCGATGCCGGTGCCCTCCACGATCGGCCAGCACTCGATCCCGATCCCGCACGTCGCGGGCGGCGTACCCGAGGGCGACCTGAGCCCCGACGGGCCGTCCTACGAGGTGATGTACCTCCTCGACGCCGAGGACGACGCGATCCCGACGCTGCGCAAGCGCCTTGGCTCGCTCGGCGACTCGCTCGTGGTGGTCGGCGACCAGGGGCTCTGGAACGTGCACGTCCACGTCGACGACGTCGGTGCCGCGATCGAGGCCGGGATCGAGGCCGGAAGGCCGCACCGGGTGCGGGTCACCCACTTCGCCGAGCAGGTCGACGAGTCGCGACAGCGCCACGGCACCGTCGAGCGGCAGGGCCGGCGGATCGTGGCCGTAGCGGCCGGCCCGGGGCTGGAGGCGCTGTTCGCGGAGGCAGGTGCCGTCGTGGTCCAGGGCGGGCCTGGTCGGCGCCCCTCGACCGGCCAGCTGCTCGAGGCGATCACCGGCTGCGGCGCCCGCGAGGTCGTCGTACTCCCCAACGACGCCGACTCGGTCCGGGTCGCCCAGATCGCGGCCAGCACCGCGGAGAGCGACGCCGGCATCCGGGTCGCGGTGATCCCGACCCAGGCGCAGGTGCAGGGTCTCGCGGCCGTCGCCGTCCACGAACCCGGGCGCAGCTTCGACCAGGACGTCCTCGAGATGACCGCGACCGCACGGCACGCCCGGCACGGCGCGGTGACGATCGCCGCCAAGCAGGCGATGACGATGGCCGGCCCGTGCGAGCCCGGCGACGTGCTCGGCGTCATCGACGGCGACTTCGCGGTGGTCGGCGACGACCCCGGCCAGGTCACCACCGACGTCCTCGGCCGACTGCTGGCTGCCGGCGGTGAGCTGGTCACGCTCGTCAGCGGCCACGACGCCGGCGACCTGGCCGACCAGGCAGCGGCGTGGGTCGACCGGGAGCACCCGCATGTCGACGTGGTGGTGTACGACGGGGGACAGGAGCGGTACCGGCTCCTCATGTCCGTCGAATGATCGGGAGCGCAGCGTGATCACCCTCGACTCGCCGGTCGCCTCGGTGCTGGGCGACAAGAAGGGCAAGCGCGCCAGGATCGTCGAGGGCCTCGGCATCGAGACCGTCGGCGATCTGATGCGGCACTTCCCGCGCCGCTACCTCAAGACCGGTGAGCTGACCAAGGTCGAGGACCTGATGCCCGACCAGATGCTCACCGTGGTGGGGGAGATTGCGCACAGCGAGGTGAAGACCTACCGAGACCGACGTACCGGCCGGCCGGCGTACCGCCTCGAGACGGTGTTGCGCACCGACGGGCCGAGCCTGAAGATGACGTTCTTCGCCAAGGGGAAGGCCGTCTCGGAGTGGCAGGCCAAGCGGCTGAGCGTGGGCCGCAAGGGCGTGTTCATCGGCAAGGCCGGGCAGTTCCGCGGCGAGTGGCAGCTGACCAACCCGTCGATGTCGCTGTTCGGTGTCGACGACGACGAGGAGCTCGCGACCGTCGAGGCGCTCGGCGAGCTCTACCCGCTCTACCCCCTCACCAAGGGCGTGGAGCACTGGGACCTCCAGCGCGCGATCACGTTCGCGCGCACCGTGCTCGTCGACATCCCCGAGACCCTGCCCGACCCGCTCCGCGCGCAGTACGACGTCCTCGACGCCCGCGCCGCCTACGACTGGATCCACGCCCCCGACGACTACGGCCAGGTGAAGCGCGCCCAGCAGCGGTTCCGCTTCGAGGAGGCGCTGGTCACCCAGCTGGTGCTGGGGCGCCGTCGACGGGCCGTCAAGGCGATGGGAGCGGTGGCGCGCACCGGCGGCGACGGGTCGCTGCTGTCGGCCTTCGATGCCCGCCTCCCGTTCGAGCTCACCGCCGGCCAGGTGGAGGTCGGTTCTCAGATCGAGCACGACCTGGCCCAGCCGCACCCGATGAACCGGCTCCTGCAGGGCGAGGTCGGGTCGGGCAAGACGCTGGTGGCGCTCCGCGCGATGCTGCGCACGGTCGACTCCGGTGGACAGGCCGCGCTGCTGGCGCCGACCGAGGTGCTCGCCCAGCAGCACTTCCGCTCGATCTCCGAGCTGCTGGGCGACCTGGGTGCCGGAGGGATGCTCGGCGGCGCTGCCGACGGCACCAGCGTCGTCCTGCTCACCGGGTCGATGACCAAGGCGCAGCGCAAGGAGCCGCTGCTCCGGGTCACGACCGGCGAGGCCGGCATCGTCATCGGCACCCACGCGCTGCTCGAGGAGCAGGTGATCTTCGCCGACCTCGGTCTGGTCGTCGTCGACGAGCAGCACCGCTTCGGGGTCGAGCAGCGGGCCGCGCTCACCGACAAGGCCGGCAGCCCGCCACACGTGCTCGTCATGACCGCGACCCCGATCCCGCGCACCGTCGCGATGACCGTCTTCGGTGACCTCGAGACCTCCACGCTGACCGAGCTGCCCGCCGGCCGCGGCGAGATCCAGACGAGCGTGGTGCCCCTGGCCGACCACCCGTCCTGGATCGAACGGGTCTGGCAGCGGGTGCGTGAGGAGGTCGACAAGGGCCATCAGGCCTACGTCGTCTGCCCGCGGATCATCGGCGACCAGCTCGAGCAGGGTGAGCGGGACCAGGTCGACTTCGACGAGGACGGCAACCTGGTCCCGGCCGACCCCACCACCCCCCGCGGACTCGCGGCGGTCGAGGACGTCGCGACCGAGCTCGCCAACGGTCCTCTCGCGGGCCTCCGCATCGCCCAGCTCCACGGACGGCTCCCGGCCGACGAGAAGGAGGCCACCATGCGTGCCTTCTCGGCCGGCCAGCTCGACGTGCTGGTCTCCACGACGGTGATCGAGGTCGGCGTCGACGTGGCCAACGCGACGGCGATGGTGATCCTCGAGGCCGACAGGTTCGGCGTCTCCCAGCTCCACCAGCTACGCGGACGGATCGGCCGTGGCGGGCATCCGGGGCTGTGCCTGTTGGTCACGCACACCACGTCGATCCTCCAGGGCGATGCGAGAGATCGGCTCGACGCGGTGGCGGGCACCACCGACGGCTTCGAGCTGAGTCGGGTCGACCTCGAGCAACGGCGCGAGGGCGACGTACTCGGTGCTTCACAGTCGGGCCGCCGTTCGGGTCTCGACCATCTCAGAGTGCTCCGCGACGAGGAAACGATCCTGCAGGCACGGGCGGCCGCGGAGACTCTTCTCGACGATGATCCCGACCTGCTTGATTCACCACTTCTCGCCGTAGCGGTGGCGGACCTCGAGCAGTCGCGGCAGAGTGAGTTCATGGAGAAGTCGTGATGTCTCGGAGCACCTCTCCATGACACGGATCATCGGGGGCGCCGCCGGCGGCCGTCGGATCAGCACGCCCCGAGGAGTGGCCACCCGTCCCACCAGCGACCGGGTCCGCGAGGCGTTGTTCTCCGCGATCGAGTCCTGGTGCGGTTCGCTGCAGGGACTCCGGTTCCTGGATCTGTACGCCGGTTCCGGGGCGATCGGCCTGGAGGCCTGGTCGCGCGGTGCGGGCGTCGTCACGATGATCGAGCAGGACCGCCGCACGGCAGCGCTGATCACCGCGAACGCGAAGGACCTCGGGTTCGCCAAGGCCGACGTACGCGTCGGCCCGGTCGCGGGGGCCCTGCACACACCGCCCGCGGCGCCCTACGACATCGCGTTCCTGGACCCGCCGTACCCACTCGACAGCGACGCGGTCGATGCCGACCTGGACGCGCTGATCAGCAACGCCTGGCTGGTCCCGGGCGCGCTGGTCGTGATCGAGCGCTCGGCTCGCGGCGCCGAGCCGACCTGGCCCGAGGGTGTCGTGGCGATGCGCTCACGCCGCTATGGCGAGACCGTGCTTTGGTACGGTCACGCCGCCAACGGGACCGAGGACTGAGGTGGAGCAAGTCATGCGTCGAGCTGTCTGCCCCGGGTCCTTCGATCCGGTCACCAACGGGCACATCGACATCGTCCAGCGTGCCTCGGCACTCTTCGACGAGGTCGTGGTCGCGGTCGGTGTCAACGCGTCCAAGAACCGGCTGTTCACCGCCGACGAGCGCATCGAGATGCTGCGCGAGGCGTGTGCCGAATTCGACAACGTGTCGGTGGCCGGGTTCAGCGGCCTGCTGACCGACTTCTGCGCCGAGAACGGCATCCAGGCCATCGTCAAGGGGCTGCGGGCCGTGAGCGACTTCGACTACGAGCTGCAGATGGCCCAGATGAACGCCTCGCTCACCGACGTCGAGACGGTTTTCGTGCCCACGAGCCCCGAGTACTCCTTCCTGGCCTCCAGCCTGGTCAAGGAGGTCGCGATGTTCGGCGGCGACGTGTCCGCGCTGGTCCCGGCGTTCGTGCACCGTGCGCTCACCGAGCGCCTGGCCAAGGGTTCCTAGCGCTGTTTTGCCCCGCGCCTCCCGCGCCGACTACCATTCTGACGATCTGTTTGTGCCCGGACCCGGAAGTGATCTCCTGAACAGCCTGGACCCGAGAGCGCCGCTCGTGCTCGACACACGCGAGCTCGGCCGCCGTCCCGGGATCCAGCGTGAGGTGTCACTCGAGGTTCCGGCTCCGGCAGATCTGGGCATCGACGTCCTTCGGGTCACTGAAGGGGAGCAGGTCGACATCGACTTGCGCCTCGAAGCGGTCCTGGAGGGAGTCCTGGTCACGGGAACCGCGCAGGCGGGTCTCAGCGGCGAGTGTGCACGGTGCCTGGAACCCATCTCAGACCCGATCGAGGTGACGTTCCAGGAGCTGTTCCTCTACGACGACGACCAGGCTTCATCCGAGGAGGACGACGAGGTCAGCATGCTCGAGGGCGACCTGCTCGACCTGGAGCCGCTGCTGCGGGACGCGGTGGTGCTCGCACTGCCGTTCCAGCCGCTGTGCCGAGACGACTGTCCAGGACTGTGCACCGAGTGTGGTGCGCGCCTGGCGGACGACCCGGACCACACACACGAAGCGGCGATCGACCCGCGGTGGGCGAGCCTGGCACCGCTCCAGCAGGACCACCAGCAACACGACTGAGCAACTCGAGGAGAACACAGTGGCTGTCCCGAAGCGGAAGATGTCGCGTAGCAACACGCGCCACCGTCGCTCGCAGTGGAAGGCCGTCGCGCCGTCCCTGGTGACGTGTGCCAACCCCGCCTGCGGTGCCAAGCACCTCCCGCACCGTGCGTGCGGCGAGTGCGGCCAGTACGGCGCGCGGGCCGAGCGTCGTCAGGTTCTCTGAGCCGGACCTGACGGGCGCACGCATCAACTATCCGGAGCTGCGCGCCGCGCTCGGGGAACCAGAACTGGACCCCGAGCTGCTGGAGCGCGCGCTGACGCACCGCTCGTTCGCCTACGAGAACGGTGGTCTCCCCACCAACGAGCGCCTGGAGTTCCTCGGTGACTCCGTGCTCGGTGTGGTGGTGACCGAGACGCTCTACACGATGCATCCCGACCTCTCCGAAGGTCGGCTGGCCAAGCTGCGCGCCGCAGTCGTCAACGCCCGCGCGCTCGCTGACGTGGCCCGCACCATAGGGCTCGGTGCCCACGTCAAGCTCGGCCGCGGCGAGGAGGCCACCGGCGGGCGCAGCAAGGCCTCGATCCTCTCCGACACGGTCGAGGCCGTGATCGGCGCGGTCCACCTCAGCGGTGGTGGCATCACCACCTCGTCCGAGGTCGTGCACCTGCTGTTCGACCCGCTCATCGAGACCGCCTCCGCCATGGGGGCCGGCCTGGACTGGAAGACGTCCCTGCAGGAGCTCACAGCCGAGCACAGCCTCGGCGTCCCGGAGTACGTCATCGAGGACGACGGCCCCGACCACATGAAGACCTTCACCGCGCAGGTCCGCGTCGGCGAGCAGCTCTACGGCAACGGCGTCGGCCGGTCCAAGAAGGAAGCCGAGCAGGCCGCCGCGGAGACGGCGTACGGCGAGCTCGCGCCGGGGCTCGGCGTCACCGACCCCCCGCCATTGTTCGAAGCCGCTGACTAGATGCCCGAGCTGCCCGAGGTCGAGGTGGTCCGGATCGGCCTGGAGAAGCACGCGGTCGGTCGCACCATCACCCGGGTCGACGTGCTGCACCCTCGGCCGGTACGCCGCGACCCCCGCGGTCCGGACGGCTTCGCCGCGGCTCTGACCGGCCGGCGGATCGAGGCGACCCGCCGCCGCGGCAAGTACCTCTGGCTGCCCCTCGACAACGGCGACGCCCTGCTGGGACACCTCGGGATGAGCGGCCAGTTCCTGGTGCAGCCGCCCGAGGCCCCCGCCGAGCGGCACCTGCGGATCCGGCTGTCCCTCGACACCCCCGCCGTGCCCTTCGATACGGCTCGTCCCTCGCCTACTCAGGTCAAGGAGCTCAGATTCGCCGACCAGCGCATGTTCGGCGGCCTCTCGGTCTCGGCGGGTGGTGCCGAGCTGCCCCCGGAGATCGCGCACATCGCGCGCGACCCGCTCGACCCGGAGTTCGACGACGAGGACTTCGTGGCCCGGGTGCGCCGCCGTTCGTCCGGTGTGAAGCGGCAGCTGCTCGACCAGAACCTGATCTCCGGCGTGGGCAACATCTACGCCGACGAGGCCCTCTGGCGGGCGAAGATCCACGGCGAGCGGCCGGGCGAGCGCCTGACCCGCGCCCAGGTGCGCGAGCTGCTCGATCACGCCCGCGTCGTGATGCGCGAGGCGCTGGGCGAGGGCGGCACGTCGTTCGACTCCCTCTACGTCAACGTCAACGGCGAATCCGGCTATTTCGACCGCTCCCTGCACGCCTACGGGCGGCAGGACGAGCCGTGTGACAGGTGCGGGACCGCCATCCGCAGGGTGGCCTTCATGAACCGGTCGTCGTACTTCTGCCCGCGCTGCCAGCCCGTCCCGCGGAAGCCCCCGCGGCCCCCTCGGGCGGCACGCCCGTTTATTGACCAAATGCCCGCTTGGTGGGACGCTTGAAGACGGCCCGATCACTGGGCCGGACCCCCATATTGACCGGAAGGCTCACTACATGGCCAAGGCGCTGATCGGATATCGGAGCAGCGACCTGCGAGACCCCCGCCAAGCCGTCGAGAACTCTCGACTGCGTGCGCGTGTGGCCGAGCTCGAGACCCTCGTCCTCCGTCTGAGCGAGGAGAACGACAAGCTGGTGGCTGCCCGCGCGGCAGACATCGAGCACCGCGAAGAGCTGGCGGACGCCACGGCTCCGCTCCAGGAGATGCAGCCCGCCTGAGGCTGACGCGTCGGAGCTCCCCGACGCACTTGCCCGGATCCTCCGGGTAGTTCGGCGACTCCAAGGCCGACCCCGAAATCCAGGTGCCGCTCGGGCTGGGACTGACTAGGGTCGCCACCTTGTGAGCAGAGTCCTCGAGGTCGTGGCGCCCGCGCGCCTCGGCAAGGGGTTCCGGTGGCTGCTTGCGTCGTCCTGGGCCTCGAACCTCGGCGACGGCATCGCCCTCGCGGCCGGCCCGCTGCTGGTCGCCTCCCGCACCGACGAGGCGTTCCTCGTGGCGCTGGCCGCGTTCGTCCAGTGGGCGCCGCCGCTGCTGTTCGGCCTGTACGCCGGCGCACTCACCGACCGGCTCGACCGCCGCGCGATCATCGTGGCCGTCGACCTCATGCGGGCCGTCGTACTGGTGCTCCTCGCGGCGGCGATCCTGTTCGACGTCTCTCCGATCGCTCTCGTGCTGGTCGCGATCTTCCTGCTCGGCACCGCCGAAGTGTTCGCCGACAACGCCGCGAACACGCTGCTGCCGATGCTGGTGCACCGCGCGACCTCGCGACCGGCAACGCCCGGCTGCAGGCCGGCTTCATCACCGTCAACCAGATGGCCGGTCCACCGCTCGGGGCGACCCTGTTCGCCGCGGGCATCGCCTCGCCGTTCATGGCGCAGATGGTGATGGTGCTGCTCGGCGCCGGTGCTGATCACGAACTGTCGATGCCGCGCATCGACGCGATCCCGAGACGTTGCAGGCTGGTGGGCACGAGATCGCCGAGGGTTTCCGGTGGGTGCTGGCACCACGCCGCCGTACGCACGCTGGTGCTGGTGATCTTCATCTTCAACATCACCTTCGGCGCGGCCTGGTCGGTGCTGGTCCTCTACGCGACGCAGCGGCTGGGCATGGGCGAGGTCGGGTTCGGCCTGATCACGACCGTCGGCGCGCTAGGCGGCCTGCTCTCACGCTCTCCTACCGCTGGCTCGACCCGGCACGTGTACCCTCGCGACGCTCATGGGGCTCTGCCTCGTGCTCGAGATCCTCACCCATCTTGGGCTGGCCGTCAACACCGTGCCCTGCCGTGGCGCATCGCGATCTTGTTGGTGTTCGGCGCCTACGCGTTCATCTGGGGCACCTTGTCGAGTGCCGTCCGCCAGCGCGCCGTGCCGACCGCCCTGCAGGGCCGCGTCGGGAGCGTCTACCTGGTGGGCCTCTTCGGCGGGATCTGGTGCTCGGTCCAGGCGCTGGGCGGAGTCATCGCCGACGTCTGGGGCGTGGCCGCGCCGTTCTGGTTCGCGTTCGTGGGTTCGGGCGTCACGCTGCTGCTGATCTGGCGGCAGCTGGGTCACATCGCGCACGCGGACGAGGCGACCCAGACCACTGCCTGAGTGGTTCCATGGGCGGCATGGACGTGTCCGCCCTGATCGCCGCCCTTCCCGATGGCGTGGTCGTCAGCGACCCCGAGGCGATGGAGAAGTACCGCTTCGACTGGTCCCGCGACGCCAGCGCCGGGAAACCGGTGGCGGTGGTGCGGGCGGAGTCCGCCGAGCAGGTGCAGGCCGCGGTCCGCTGGGCCGCCGAGCACCGCGTGCCCGTGGTGCCGCGGGGCGCGGGCTCCGGGTTGTCCGGGGGTTCGTCGGCCGTCGACGGCGGGATCGTGGTCAGCCTCGAGCGGATGCGCGACATCGAGATCGACACCGAGTGCCGGGTCGCCGTCGTCGAGCCGGGTGCGTTCAACGCCGAGGTGAAGGCGGCCGCGGCCGAGCACGGGCTGTGGTACCCGCCCGACCCCTCGTCGTACGAGATCTGCTCGATCGGCGGCAACGTGGCGACCAATGCCGGCGGCCTGTGCTGCGTGAAGTACGGCGTCACCACGGACTACGTGCTGGGCCTGGATGTGGTCCTCGCCGACGGGACACTGGTGACGCTGGGCGGGAAGCGGATCAAGGACGTCGCCGGGCTCTCGTTGCTCAAGCTGTTCGTCGGCAGTGAGGGCACCCTCGGCATCGTCACCCGGGCGATCCTTCGGCTGGTGCCGGCGCAGCTCGCGCGCTCGACCGTGGTCGCGTCGTTCCCGACCGTCGCCGCCGCGGCCGATGCCGTGGTCGCCGTGGGGCGCACGCTGCGGCCCTCGATGATGGAGCTGATGGACCGGGCGTCGATCAACGCGGTGGAGGACTACCGCCCGATGGGTCTCGACCGCACGGCCGGGGCGCTGCTCGTGGCCCAGTCCGACGCCCCGGGTGCGGCCCGGGTCGAGGAGGTTGCGGTCATCCGGACGGCGTTCGAGGCCGCGGGTGCGAGCGAGGTGTTCGCGACGGACGACCCCGAGGAAGGGGAGATGTTCGTGGAAGCCCGCCGGGCGGCCTTCCCTGCCATCGAGGCCCAGGGCTCCCTGTTGCTCGAGGACGTCGGGGCGCCGATCCCACAGCTGCCGCAGCTGCTCGCCGACATCGCGGCGATCGCCGAGGCCCACGACATCGCGATCCCGGTGGTCGCACACGCCGGGGACGGCAACACCCACCCGATCATCGTCTTCGACCCCAACGACCCCGCGGCCGAGCAGCGGGCGAAGCTGGCGTTCGGCGAGGTGATGCAGGCGGCGATCCGTCTCGGCGGCACGATCAGCGGCGAGCACGGCGTCGGACGCACCAAGAAGTCCGCGCTTCCCGACCAGCTCGGGCCCGACGTGATGGCGCTGACCCGACGGGTCAAGGACGCGCTTGACCCGGATGGGATCCTCAACCCTGGTGCCATCCTCTAGGTCGAGTCGCGCATCCGCTCGGTCAGTTCGGAGCGGGAGCCGATGTCCAGCTTCGTGTAGACGTGCCGCAAGTGGTACTCGATCGTCTTCGGGCTGACGAACAACGCGGCGGCCGCCTCACGAGTGGTCTTGCCGTCGCTCAGCAACAGGGCGATCTGGAGCTCGCGGGCCGTGAGGTCGACTACAGGTCCGGTGCCGCGCCGGTGCGCGGTCACGCCCGTCGCGTCGAGCTCGGCCACCGCCATGTCGGCCCAGAGGTGCGCCCCTAGCCGTTCGAACGCCTCGAGGGCGGCCTGCAGTTGCACGCGCGCGTCGACCCGGCGTCGAGATCGGCGGAGCCGCTCCCCGTACACGAGTCGAGTTCGTGCCTCTTCGAAGGTGTCCAGCGTCCGGCTGTGCTGCTCAAGGGCCTCGTCGAAGTGGGCCTCGAAGGCCGACTCCTCCGCGAACAGCCCCTCGACCCTGGCCGCGCGAGCCAACGACCACGGCTGTCCCTTGTGCTCCGCCCGGCCTAGGTACGCCGTCGCGACTTCGCGCACGTCCTGCACGCGGCCCGCTCGCGCCCTTGCCTCGACCAGCTCCGGCACCGGCGAGAGGTCGACGTCGCCCAGCCCCAGCTGGGTCAGCCAGGTCTCGAGGTCGAGGAACTGGGCGGCGGCCCCGTCGACTTCGCCCATGGACAGGGCCAGCTCGGCGAGTGCGAAGCGAACCCAGGCGGTCAGAAGTTGGGACTCATGAGCCTCCGCGATATCCAGCGCCTCGGCCGCCATCTGCCGGGCCACCGCGGCCTTTCCCTGGCGGGCGGTCAGCCAGGTCAATCCGGCGAGCGACGCGGCGAGCTCGGTCGTCTGACCGAACTCGCGAGCGAGCGCGGCAGCCTCGGCGTAGCCCGCGGCGGCACGCGACCAGAGATGAGTGGTGGCGTCATCGCGGGCGAGGAGGTGGAGGAGACGGGGCAGGGTGCCGATCGCGGCGGCCGCACGACTCCCGGTTACTGCCTTGGCGATCAGCTCTCGGCCGGTGCCGGCGTCACGAAGGAAGAGCGGAGCGATCACCTCCCAGGCGGACTGCACGTCCTGCCGTTGCTCGACGAGGTGACCGACGCCGTACCTGATGCGCTCCGCTCCGCGCTCGCCGGCCATGATCCGGGCCATGCCGATCGCGATCGAGGCGATGGCGGCGGCCTCGTCGTCATTCCGGCCCGCCAGCAACTTCTCGGCCCGGTCGGCGGCCTGCATCCCGCCCGACAGATCGAGAAGGTAGAAGCAGATGTTCACCACGTCGGCGTACATCAGGAGGGCCTGTTCCGGCGCCTCGGTCTCGGCCGTGCGGGCGGCGGAGATCAGGGTGTCGCGGGCCTCCCGCAACGATCCGCCGCGGGCGATGATCAGCCCCTCCAGCCGGCTCGCGCGTGCCGTCGCCGCGGGCGAAGGATCGTGCCGGTCCGCCTCCTGGAGCAGCGGCAGGGCGCGTCCGTCCTCGCCCGCGAACCACGCCTCCTCACCCGCCGCCAGCAGTCGCACCCCACGCTCGGCGATCGTCGTCGACAGGTGCGCGGCTCGCTCGTAGGCACTCGCCGCGACCGCATGGGCGCCCCGCTCCGCGGCACGTCGACCCACCTCCTCGATCTCGCCGGCAATCGCGGCGTCGACGCCTAGCACCGACGCACATCGGTGCCACGCCCGGCGGTCCTGGTCGCCCGCTGGCAGCGCGTCGGCGATCAGCCCGTGAACCCGGCGTCGCTCCGCGGCCGAAGCCGATGCGTAGACGGCGGACCGGACCAGCGAGTGGGAGAAGGTCACCCGGTTCGCCGTCGAGCTCAGCAGCCCGAGGAGCTCGGCCCGTTCGAGTGCCCGCAGGTCCAGACCCTGGACCGCACAGGCGCGGGCAATGACCGGGAGGTCCCCGTCGGCGACGGCGACGACGAGCATGACCGTCTGGTCCCCGGGGTCGAGCGTGGCGGCCCGGCGCCCGAAGGTGTCGGCCACTACCCGCGGCACGAGCACCGGGGCGTGCGGTGCCAGGCCGGCCAGCAGGTCAGGGTCACGCACCAGCTCACGGATCGCCAGCGGGTTGCCGTTCGCCAGCTCGACGACCCGGTCCGTGAGGGCACGGCCGAGCGGAACCGGCGACGCAGCCGCGGCCAGCGCCGCCGCCTCGGCCGGCGGCAGGCCGGTCACGGCCAACTGAGGGAGGTCACCGGCGGACCACACGTGGCCGGGTTCGCCGCGCGCCGCCACCAGCACGAACACCGCGTCGGCGAGCAGACGCCGACAGGTGAACACGATCGCCTCGGCCGACGGCCGGTCCAGCAGGTGCCCGTCGTCGACGATCAGGCCCAGCGGAGCGTCCTCGCCCGCCCTGGTTAGCAGGTTGAGCACGCCGGCAGACACCGCGAACCGGTCCACCCTCGGCCCCGACCGGAGCGCCAGCGCGACGCCCAGCGCCTCGGCCTGCGGTTCGGGGAGCCGGTCGAGTTCTTTCGAGAGCGGGCGCAGCAGCTGAGCCAGTCCCGCGAACGGTAGGTCGCGCTCGGTCTCGGTGCCGGTGACCCGGAGGAGGCGGAAGTCCTGCGCCTGGGACTCGGCGTACCCAACGAGGGCGCTCTTGCCGATGCCCGGCTCGCCGGACACCACGAGCACGCCTCCCTCGGCCAGCCGCGCAGCCGACAGCAGCGCGTCGATGGCGCGCTGCTCCTCCCCGCGACCCAGCAGCATGGCCCATCGAGTGTAGGACTAGGTGCCCCTCCGGATGCGCGCTCCGCTCGAGCGGGCCGATCCTCGATCCGGATCCCGACTTCCGGGCGTCCGCTCACGAACAGAGGAGCATGCTCATGACCACCATCGACCAGCCACCCGTCCTCGACGAGGCCAAGCTGATGGACTTCGTCTTCCGGGCCGTCGACGAGGTCGGCGCCACCCTCAACTGCGCGCTGGTGGTGATGGGGGACCGCCTCGGCTACTACAAGACGATGGCCGAGCACGGACCGCTGGCGGCGCCGGAGCTCGCCGAGCGCACCGGGACCGGTGAGAAGTACGCGCGGGAGTGGCTCAACGGCCAGGCCGCGGGTGGCTTCGTCACCTACGACCCCGGGACCGGGGACTACACCCTGCCTCCCGAGCACGTCGTGGCGCTCACCGACGAGACGTCGCCGGCCTTCCTGCCGGGGTTCTTCCAGATCGCCTTCGGCACCGTGCGTGACGCCCACCGGATCTTCGAGCTCGCCCAGGACGGCGACGGCCTGAGCTGGGGCGCCCACAACAGCGACGTCCACGTCGGCTGCGAGCGCTTCTTCCGGCCGGGGTACGCCGCCAACCTGGTCGCGGACTGGCTCCCGTCCCTGACCGGGGTCGTGGACAAGCTCCAGGCGGGCGCACGCGTCGCCGACATCGGCTGTGGGCACGGCTCCTCGACGATCCTGATGGCGGAGGCATACCCCCAGTCGTCGTTCGTCGGATCCGACGCACACGCGGCATCGATCGCGACCGCCACGGAGCGGGCCGTCGAGGCCGGCCTGGGCGACCGGATCTCCTTCGTGCCCGAGCCGGCCGGCGGTTTCGCGGGAGAGGAGTTCGACCTGGTCACGACGTTCGACGCCCTCCACGACATGGGTGACCCTGTCGGCGCTGCCCGGCGGGTGCACGAGGCGCTGGCCGCCGACGGCACCTGGATGATCGTCGAGCCGGCCGCGGGCGACCGGGTCGAGGACAACTTCAACCCCGTCGGACGCGCCTACTATGGGTTCTCCACCCTGCTCTGCACCCCGTCCTCGCTGTCGCAGGAGGTCGGGCTCGCCATCGGCACCCAGGCCGGGCCGGCCAAGATCCGCGAGATCGTCACGGCTGCCGGCTTCTCCGGGTTCCGGATCGCGGCCCAGACCCCCTTCAACAACGTGCTCGAGGTCAGGAAGTAGAGGACCGGCTGATGGAGAGGTACGGCGACGCGGCGGAGGTCGCGAACCGGGCACGCCAGCCCGACGCGACCGGGACCGCTGTGCGCGACGGCGTACGCCTCGCCTGGTCTTCCTACGGGACGGGCGACACGACGCTCATGCTCATGCCCACCTGGTCGATCGTTCCGTCGCGGTTCTGGAAGGCGCAGGTGCCGTACCTCTCCCGTCACTTCCGGGTCATCACCTTCGACGGCCGCGGCAGCGGTGCCTCGGACCGACCCACCGGCGCGGCGGCGTACACCAACGAGGAGTACGCCGCCGACACGGTCGCGGTGATGGACCAAGCCGGTGTCGACCACGCGGTGTTGGTGACGCTCTCCTGTGGTGCCGCCTGGGCGGTGCACGTGGCGGCCGACCATCCGCAGCGGGTCCAGGGCCTGTTTGCCATCGCCCCGGCCTGCGGGTTCAACCTGCCCAGCCCACACCGCGACCAGTACTCCTGGAACGTCCGGCAGCCCCACAGCGACGGCTGGGCGAAGTACAACCGCCACTACTGGCTCGAGGGTGACTACGGCGACTTCCTGGCTTTCTTCTTCAGCGAGATGTTCAGCGAGCCGCACTCGACCAAGCAGATCGAGGACGCGATCGCTTGGGGACGCGATATCTCGCCCCAGACGCTGGTGGACACCCATGCCGGACGCACCGGCTGCGACGGCGCCGTCTGCGCGAGCATCGAGCCGGTGTGCATGCGGGTGACCTGCCCCGTCACGGTGCTCCACGGCACCGACGACCGGATCCGCGGCATTGAGTACGGCGAGCGGCTGGCCGAGCTCACGGGAGGCAACCTGATCGTGGCCGAGGGCAGCGGGCACGGGCCGATGGCCCGGGATCCGGTGATGGTCAACCGAGAGATCCGACGCTTCGCCGAAGGTCTTGCTGCGCCCGCTGGCACCCGTCGATACACCCGGGCCAAGGTGCGCCCTCAGAGAGCGCTGTACATCTCCTCGCCGATCGGTCTCGGGCATGCCCGGCGGGACCTGGCCGTCGCCCGACAGCTGAGAGAGCACCATCCGAACCTCCAGGTCGACTGGCTCGCTCAGGAGCCGGTGACCAGGGTGCTGTCGGACGCTGGTGAGCGGGTGCACCCCGCGTCCCGGTGGCTCGCCAGCGAGTCGGGACACGTCGAGCACGAGTCGGGCGAGCACGACCTGCACGCGTTCCGCGCGATCCGTCGGATGGACGAGATCCTGGTCAACAACTTCATGGTGTTCGACGAGCTCACCGAGTCCGAGCACTACGACCTGGTCATCGGCGACGAGGCCTGGGATGTCGACTACTTCCTGCACGAGAACCCGGAGCTCAAGCGGTCGGCGTACGCCTGGTTCACCGACTTCGTCGGTTGGCTTCCCATGGCCGAGGGCGGGCTGGACGAGAGCGCGCTGACCGCCGACTACAACGCCGAGATGATCGAGCAGCGGGCCCGTTTCGCCGCCTTGCGAGACCGGTCGATCTTCGTCGGCAACCCAGACGACATCGTTCCTGACGACTTTGGCCCGGGCCTTCCCGGGATCCGGGACTGGACAGAGAGCAACTTCGACTTCGCCGGTTATGTGACCGGCTTCGACCCGGCTGCGCTGGGCGATCGCGATGAGATCCGTTCCCGGCTCGGCTACCGACCGGACGAGCGGGTGTGCGTGGTGACCGTCGGCGGCTCCGGTGTCGGCGGTCCGCTGCTGGGGCGGGTGCTCGCGGCCGTCCCGCTGGCGCGGCGCCTGGCGCCGGACCTCCGCTTCGTCGTCGTGGCCGGCCCGAGGATCGACCCGGCGACGTTGGGCCGGCCAGATGGCGTGCAGGTGCATGGCTACCTGCCCGACCTGCCCCACCACCTCGCCGCCTGCGACGTCGCCGTCGTCCAAGGCGGGTTGACCACCTGCATGGAACTGACCGCGCTGCGCCGACCGTTCCTGTACGTCCCCCTCCGGAACCACTTCGAGCAGAACTTCCACGTTCGACGCAGGCTGGAGCAGTACCGCGCGGGTACGCACCTGCCGTACGCCGCGGCCGTCGATCCGGACGGCCTGGCCGAGGCTCTGGTGAAAGAGTTGGGACGAGACGTGGACTACCGGCCGGTGGAGACCGACGGTGCCGTGCGGGCTGCGGCCCTGCTTGCCGACCTGATCTGAGGCGGCGACGGCAACACCCACCCGATCATCGTGTTCGATCCTCTAGGTCACCGGATGGGTGGGTTCACCCATGGCACGTGCCTCAAGATGCGTGGGTTACCCGATGCGCCCCGAGCGGTCCCGGGCGTGGAGTAGCCCCATGACTACTCAACACATCGAGACCCTGATCATCGGGGCCGGCCAGGCCGGTCTCTCCACGGGCTACCACCTGCAGCGACGAGGACGCCCCTTCCTGATCGTCGACGGCGCGGACCGGCTGGGCGACAACTGGCGCCAGCAGTGGGACACGCTGCGACTGTTCACGCCCGCCAAGTACGACGGCCTGCCCGGCCTGCCGTTCCCGGGCGACGACCCCTGGCACTTCCCCAGCAAGGACGAGGTGGCGGCGTACTTGGAGAAGTACGCCCTTCAGTTCGACCTGCCGGTGCGGATGAGCACCCGGATCGACCGGCTGGACGCGCGTCCCGGCGGCGGGTACGTCGCCACGGTGGGCACGGACGAGATCACCTGCGCCAACGTCGTGGTGGCCACCGGCTCGTTCGGTCGAACCCCTTCCGTCCCGGCCTTCGCCGCCGACCTTGACCCGGCGATCCGTCAGCTGCACTCGAGCGAGTACCGCCGCCCCGACCAGCTCGCCGCGGGCACCGTCCTCGTGGTCGGCGCATCGCACTCCGGGTTGGACATCGCCTTCGAGGCCGCGGAGACGCACGACACGGTTCTGTGCGGGCGAGACACCGGTCAGCTCCCGGTACCGCTCGAGTCGCGCCGGGGCCGGCTCCTCCTGCCGATCGTCTTCTTCGTCTTCCGGCACGTGCTCACGCGGCGCACGCCGATGGGCCGCAAGGAGATGCCCGAGGTGCGCGCCCACGGCGGTCTGGCACTGCGGGTGCAGCGCAAGGATCTCGAGAGCCGCGGCATCGAGCGCGTCACCGAGCGCGTCGTCGGGGTCAAGGACGGGCGGCCCCTGCTCGAAGACGGCCGCGCGATCGACGCCGCGACGGTGGTGTGGTGCACCGGCTTCCGGCAGCGCTTCGACTGGATCCGGCTGCCCGTCTTCAACGACGACGGCTGGCCGGTCGAGTACCGCGGCGTCGTCGAGGACGCTCCCGGGCTGTTCTTCTGCGGGCTGAGCTTCCAGTTCGCGTTCAGCTCCATGGTCTTCATGGGCGTCGGCCGGGACGCAGCATTCGTTGCCGCACGGGTCGCGGAGCGCGTCGGCTCCCGTGCGCCGCTTGCCGCATGAGCCGCGCTTCTGCGCGCGTCGTACGCCACAATCGTCGGAGAGGTGAACTGCGATGGGCGTGGTCGACGACCTGGCGCAGGCCCGCGAGGCCTACGAGCGCCGCGACTGGATGGCGGCGTACGACGCCCTCTCTGCGGCGGGGCCGGTCGCGCTTGACGGCGCCGACTACGCCCGGCTGGCGCTGGCCGCGGAGATGCTCGGCCGGCACAACGACTGTGTGCACGCCATGCAGCGCTCCTACCAGCTCAACGTCGACGCGGGTGACGTGCTCGCGGCGGTCCGGTCGGCCTTCTGGCTGGCGATGACGCTGGCCGATGCCGGCGAGCCCGCTGTGTCGCGCGGCTGGGTCTCCCGGGCCGAGCGGCTGCTGCAGCAGATCCCCGATGACGTGGTCGAGCGAGGCTACGTGTGGTGCGCGCAGCTGTTCGGGCACATCGCCGCAGGCGAGTTCGAAGAGGCTGCGGTCGCGGCCGCGGCGATCTCGGACTACGGCCAGCGGTTCAGGTCGGACGACCTGATCGCGATGGGTCTGTGCTCCCAGGGTCGGCTCACGATGTACGGCGGGCAGATGGCCGACGGCATCCGGATGCTCGACGAGGCGATGGTCGCCGTCGCGTCCGGAGAGCTCTCGCCGGTGTTCGCCGGCAACGTCTACTGCACGGCCATCGAGGGTTGCCAGGAGGTGTCCGACTACGGCCGGGTGGCTGAATGGACCGTGGCCCTGGCCGCGTGGTGCGATGCGCAGCCGGACCTGGTCATGTACGTCGGGCAGTGCGCGCTCCATCGCGGTCAGATCCTCCGGGTCCGGGGTGCCTGGGCCGCCGCGATCGAGGAGTTCGACCAGGCCATCGCGCGCTACCTCCGGGCCGGAACGCCGGCGGCTGCGGCGATCGCCCTGGCCGAGCGCGGCGACATCGAGCGGCTCTCTGGCGACTTTGATGCGGCCGAGGCGTCGTACGCGGAAGCGAGCGAGCTGGGGCACGAGCCGCAGCCCGGGCTCGCCCTGCTCTGGCACGCCAGGGGCCGCACGTCGGCAGGCGCCGCGGCGGTACGACGGCTGCTCGCTGAGCCGCGCGACCCGGTCCACCGCGCGCAGCTGCTGCCCGGCTCCGTCGAGATCCTTGTGGCGGCAGGGGAGCGGGACGCTGCCGAGACTCTGGCCGACGAACTCACCGCCTTCGCGTCGGAGGTGGGCTGTACGGGCCTGCGGGCGATGGCGGAGTACGCGCAGGCGAGCGTGCTGATAGCAGGTGAAGATGCCGCGCCGAGCCTGGCCCGGCTGCGCCAGGCGCTCTCGCTGTGGCAGACCCTCGAGGCGCGCTACGAGGTGGCGCGGTGTCGGGCACTTGTGGGCAGAGCCTGTCAGCTGCTGGGCGATGAGGACTCGGCGCGGATCGAGCTGACGGCCGCCCGCGATCTCTGCCGCGAGCTGGGGGCTCGGCCCGTGGAGACGGAGCTGACACAGCTGTTGGAGCCGGCCATCGCCGGTGGCCTCACCGCACGCGAGGCGGAGGTGCTGTGCTTGGTGGCCCAGGGTCGGAGCAACCCGCAGATCGCGGCCGCCCTGGTGCTCAGTGAGAAGACCGTGGCCCGGCACCTGAGCAACATCTTCGCCAAGCTCGACGTCGGATCGCGCACCGCCGCGGCGGCTTGGGCGTTCCAGCACGGCCTGGTCTGAGCCGCCTCGCTGCGCGTCGGGTCGGTACGGTCGGCTCATGATCCACGACCGTCGACTGTTCGGCCCCGGCCCGTCCAACCCGTACCCCGAGGCCACGGCGGCCCTCGGGCTGCCGCTGCTCGGGCACCTGGACCCGGCGTTCCTGGAGCTGATGGACGAGACCTGCGACATGCTCCGCCAGGCGTGGGGCACGTCCAACGCGCGCACCCTGCCGATCTCGGCGACCGGCTCGGCGGGCATGGAGGCGGCGTTCGTCAACACCGTCCGCCCCGGCGACGTGGTCGTGGTCGCGGTCAACGGGCTCTTCGGGCAGCGGATGTGCGATGTCGCCGCCCGGTGCGGCGCCGAGGTCGTCGCCGTCGAGCACGAGTGGGGACAGCCGGTCGACGTGCAACGGGTGCTCGACGCGCACGCCTCGCCAGCGGTGATCGCCGCCGTCCACGCCGAGACCTCGACCGGCGTCCGCTCCGACATCGCGGCCCTGGGCGCAGGCATGAAATCGGTAGGGAGTGACGCGCTTCTGGTTGTTGACGCGGTCACCAGCATCGCGGGCATCGAGCTGCGCGCCGATGACTGGGGCATCGACGTCGGATACGCCGGCACCCAGAAGTGCCTCGGCGTCGCGCCCGGCCTGGCGCCGTTCACGATCAACGACCGGGCCTTCGAGCGTCGGGTGGAGCGGCCGCAGTCGTGGTACCTCGACCTCGGCCTGCTCGGTGGGTACGTCGGCGAGGCGAGCGCCAAGGGCGGCGGACGCACCTACCACCACACCGCCCCGGTGGCGATGGTCGCCAGCCTGCACGCCGGCCTCGCCCGGATCCTCGAGGAAGGGCTGGAGGCCGTTTGGGCGCGGCACGAGGCGGCCGGCGCCACGCTCCAGGCCGGGCTGGAGGAGATGGGTCTCGAGCTGTTCGCGGCCGAGGGCCACCGGCTTCCCGAGCTCACCACGGTGCGCGTTCCCGACGGCGTCGACTCGGCCGCCGTACGCCGGCACCTGCTGGAGCAGCACGACATCGAGATCGGCGGCGGCGTGGGTGAGTTCGCCGCGACGGTGTGGCGGATCGGCCTGATGGGTCCCAACGCCACCAGGATCAATGCGCTCCTGGTGCTGGCGGCGCTCCGGGACGCCCTCGACCACGTGGGATAGAGCCCGATGAGACACGCCTCACGTTCCGGTCGTGGGGCTCCGCAGGATGCGGGTGCGGGGCAGGTAGGGTGAGTCGCGCTGAGCTTCCCCCGCGACGCACCCAACCTGCGCTCCTTGCGTCAGTGCTGACGTCGAAGCACTGAGACCACCGATGGAGCCCCGCGTTGTACCTGAAGAGCCTGACCCTCAAGGGGTTCAAGTCCTTCGCGTCCTCGACGACGCTGCAGCTCGAGCCCGGCATCACGTGCATCGTGGGTCCGAACGGTTCGGGCAAGTCCAACGTCGTTGACGCGCTCGCCTGGGTGATGGGCGAGCAGGGAGCCAAGTCGCTGCGCGGCGGCAAGATGGAGGACGTCATCTTCGCCGGCACCTCGGGCCGCCCGCCGTTGGGTCGGGCCGAGGTCATCCTGACGATCGACAACACCGACGGCGCACTGCCGATCGAGTACGCCGAGGTGACGATCAGCCGGACCATGTTCCGCAGCGGGGGCTCGGAGTACGCCATCAACGGCACCACCTGCCGGTTGCTCGACGTCCAGGAGCTGCTCAGCGACTCCGGCATCGGCCGCGAGATGCACGTGATCGTCGGACAGGGGCAGTTGGACACGATCCTGCACGCCACCCCCGAGGACCGGCGCGGGTTCATCGAGGAGGCGGCCGGCGTCCTCAAGCACCGCAAGCGCAAGGAGAAGGCACTCCGCAAGCTCGACTCCACCGAGGGCAACCTCAACCGTCTCGGTGACCTGCTCAACGAGATCCGTCGCCAGCTCAAGCCGCTGGGCCGGCAGGCCGAGGTGGCGCGCGAGGCGGCGACGGTGCAGGCCGACGCCCGCGACGCCAAGGCCCGGCTGATGGCCGACGACCTGGTCACCGCCCAGACGGCGCTCGAGCAGGAGCTGGCCGACGAGACGATCCTGCGTCGACCGTCGCGAGCAGGTCGAGGCCGAGATGGCGTCGCAGCGGGAGAAGGAGGCGACCCTCGAGGCCGCGCTCCGCGAGGACCTGCCGGCACTGACCCGGGCCCAGGACACGCTCTACCAGCTCGGTGGCCTGCGCGAGCGGCTGCGCGGCACCCAGAGCCTGGCCGCCGAGCGGCTGCGCAACGCCGCCGGCGCCACCGAGGCGGCGCTGGAGCAGGGCCGCGACCCCGACGAGCTCGAGGCCGAGGCCGAGCGGGTCCGCGCCCAGGAGCACGAGATCTCCAACGAGGTCGAGACGCACCGTGGTGCCCTCGAGGAGGCGGTGGTCGCTCGACGGGCGGCCGAGGACGCAGCCGCCGAGGCCGAGCGACGGGTGGCGGGGCTGCAGCGGGCTGCCGCCGACCGGCGCGAGGGTCTGGCGCGGCTGCACGGCCAGGTCAACGCGCTGAAGTCGCGTTCCACCGCGGCCGAGGACGAGATCGGCCGGCTGGTCCAGGCGCGCGAGGACGTCCTCGCCCGGGCCGAGCGGGCCCAGCGCGACTTCACGGCCCTGGAGACCAAGGTCGCCGGTCTCGACGCCGGCGAGGAGGGCCTCGACGCCGAGCACGAAGCGGCCGTCGCCGCCTTCGACGACATCCAGGATCGCCTCGCCAAGGTCCGCGAGGAAGCGCAGCAGGCCGACCGGGACCGGTCCATGCTGGCCGCCCGCAAGGACGCCCTCGAGATGGGCCTCAACCGCAAGGACGGCGCCGGAGCCCTGCTCGCGGTCTCCGACCAGGTGTCCGGGCTTCTCGGCTCGGTCGCCGCGCTCCTCACCGTGCGCACCGGCTACGAGGCCGCGGTGGCGAGCGCGCTCGGCTCGGCTGCCGACGCGGTCGCGGTCGCCGACTCCGATGCCGCCGTCGCGGCCATCGGCAGGCTCAAGGACGACGACCTGGGCCGCGCCGGCCTGCTTCTCGGCGCCGGGCCCGACAGACGACCATCGACTGGCCCGCGCTGCCCGACCACGCGACGTACGCCCGCGACGTGGTGGAGTGCCCCGACACGTTGCGTCCCGGCGCTCGGCCGGCTCCTGTTCAAGACCGCCGTGGTCGACGACCTGCGCACCGCTCGCGCCCTCGTGGCCGAGCTGCCCGATGTCACTGCCGTCACCCGAGATGGTGACGTGCTCGGCGCCCACTTCGCCGCCGGCGGTTCCTCGGCGCAGCAGAGCCTGATCGAGATCCAGGCCGCGGTCGACGAGGCCGAGTCGCGGCTGGGTGAGGCGATCGCCGCGGCGGAGCGCCTCGGCTTCGACATGTCGCGGCTCGAGACCGAGCGGCAGGAGGCCCAGCAGCGCGTCGACGTGGCGCTGGCCAAGCTGCACGAGTCGGACGCCACTCTGGCCGCGGTCGCCGAGGAGCTCGGCCAGTTCGGCTCCCAGGCGCGCGCGGCACGCGGCGAGGCCGAGCGTCTGGTGCGCGCCATCGAGCAGGCCGAGGCCGCCCGCGACCAGGACCTGGCGGGCCTGGCCGAGCTGGAGAGCCGGCTCTCCGCGGCAGAGGAAGCACCGGAGGAGCAGCCCGACACCGGCGAGAGCGAGCGCTCGGCCGCGCCGCGCGCGATCCCGGCAAGCCGAGATGGAGGCCCGGCTCGCGCTGCGGACCTCCGAGGAGCGGGCCCGCGCGCTCCACGGGCGTGTCGACCAGCTGGTGCGCGCGGCCGAGGCGGAGCGCCAGGCCAGGGCCAAGGCGGCCGAGCGTCGCGAGCGACTCATCCGCGAAGGACGCGCGGCCGAGGCCGTCGGTGTCGCCGTCGCGCAGGTCCTGCAGCGGATCGAGGTGTCCATCCACCTCGCGACCGAGCAGCGGCAGGCCGTCGAGGTGGCGCGCAGTGGCCGTGAGCAGGACCTGCTCACCGTCCGGTCGCGGCTGCGTGAGCTCGACCGTGAGCACGACGAGCTGGTCAACTCCGTGCACCGCGACGAGATGGCTCGCACCCAGCAGCGGATGCGCATCGAGCAGATCGAGGAACGCGCGCTGGAGGAGCTGGGTCTCGACGCAGCAGGCCTGGTCTCCGACTACGGCCCCGACAACGTCGTGCCGTTCGCCGGAGTGGTGCCCGAGGGCGAGCCGGTCCCCGAGCCGGTTCCGTTCGTGCGTGAGGAGCAGCAGAAGCGGCTGCGCACCGCCGAGCGGTTGCTGGCGCAGCTGGGGCGGATCAACCCGCTGGCCCTCGAGGAGTTCTCGGCGATGGAGGAGCGGCACAAGTTCCTCACCGAGCAGCTCGAGGACCTCAAGGCCACCCGCAAGGACCTTCTCGACATCGTCCGCGAGGTCGACGCCCGGGTCGAGCAGGTCTTCACCGAGGCCTTCGCCGACGTCAGCAAGGCGTTCGACGAGACGTTCGCCCGGCTGTTCCCGGGCGGTGAGGGCAAGCTGGTCCTGACCGAGCCCGGCGACATGCTGTCGACCGGCGTCGAGGTCGAGGCCCGACCGCCGGGCAAGAAGATCAAGCGGCTCTCGCTGCTGTCCGGTGGCGAGCGGTCCCTCGTGGCCGTCGCGTTCCTGGTCGCGCTGTTCAAAGCCCGTCCGTCGCCGTTCTACATCCTCGACGAGGTCGAGGCGGCACTCGACGACACCAACCTGGGTCGCCTGCTGGAGATCTACGAAGAGCTTCGCGCCGCCTCGCAGCTGATCGTGATCACGCACCAGAAGCGCACCATGGAGGTCGGCGACGCGCTCTACGGCGTCTCCATGCGCGGCGACGGCGTCAGCACCGTGATCAGCCAGCGGCTCCGCGAAGCCGAGCCGGCCTAGCCTCCATGCCCGACGAGGTCCCGACCAGGGCGGAGTACGCCGCCTGGCGCACCGCCACCACGCGATGGGCCGACGACGACATCTACGGGCACATGAACAACGCCCGCTACTTCGAGCTCATCGACACCGCGGTCAACGCGCACCTGGCGGAGGCCACCGGCACCGACATCCGGTCGCTGCCCGCAGTCGGAGTGGTCGCCGAGGTCTCGTGCCGCTACTTCCGCGAGATCGGCTACCCGGCCCCGGTCGAGATGGGTCTCGTCGTCGACAAGCTCGGCACCTCCTCGGTGGTCTACCGGATCGGGCTGTTCCAGGGCGACGGCGACGAGGCCGCCGCTGAAGGTCGCTTCGTGCATGTCTACGTCGACAACACCGGCGCTGGGCGGGCGGTCACTCCGATCCCCGACGAGATCCGGGCAGCGGTCTCACCGCTGCTCCGGGCTCCCTGAGCGCCACGCCGACAGAGGCACTGAATGGCGCCGCCCCAGTCTGCTTGTGACACGGTGATTCCTGACGTTCTCGTCCTATCTCGGAGGTCTTCACGTCGTGACGCTCATCTTGCTGATGATGCTCGGGATCCTGCTCGTAGCGGGTGTCGTTGTGGTCTATGTCGCCTTCCCCCACCGGGGTGAGGACATCCCTGGCGCACCCTGGCTCGGCGACGCGATGAACCGCGCCGCCGACGCCGTCCCCGTCCTCGAGGAGGAGGACGGCGAGCAGTCGTACCGCGTGTTCGGCTGACTCGCCCGCCCGGCACCCAGCCAGGGCTGATTGGATGACGCCATGGGTGACCTGCTCTACCTGATCATCGGCATCGCCGTCCTCGGCGTGGTCGTCGTCGTCGGCTTCGTCGCGACCCGCGCCCGCCGTGGCTCGGCGGCGATCGAATCGCCGTCCGCCGGCACCGACGTCATCGAGGCGCCGCCCGCGGAGGCCGAGACGCCGGCCGTAGAGGCGCCCGCCCTCGAGACGCCCGAAAGCACCCGATCCCGCCTGGTCCGGCTCCGACAGCGGCTCGCGGGCTCGCAGGGCACGCTCGGCCGCGGCCTGCTCGCGCTGCTCAGCCGGGAGCGGCTGGACGAGGACACCTGGGAGTCCGTCGAGGACACCCTGCTGGCGGCCGACCTCGGCGTGGCCCCCACCCAGGAGATCGTGGAGCGGCTGCGCACCCGCCTGCGCGTGGAGGGCGGCGACATCGCCGATGCCCGTGACGTCCTCCGCGAGGAGCTGCTCACCCTGCTCGGCCCGGACCTCGACCGCCGGCTGCAGATCAGCGGCGCCGACGGCAACCCCGGCGTCGTGCTCGTGGTCGGCGTCAACGGCACCGGCAAGACCACCACCGTTGGCAAGATCGCCCGGATCCTCGTGGCCGAGCAGCGCACCGTGCTGCTCGGTGCCGCGGACACGTTCCGCGCCGCTGCGGTCGACCAGCTGGTCACGTGGGGCGAGCGGGTCGGCGTCGGTGTGGTCCGTGGGCCCGAGGGCTCCGACCCGGCGAGCGTGGCCTTCGAGGCGGTCAAGGAGGGCGCCGAGGCGAACGTCGACACCGTGATCGTCGACACCGCCGGCCGCCTCCAGAACAAGCAGGGCCTGATGGACGAGCTCGGCAAGGTCAAGCGGGTCATCGAGAAGCAGGCGCCGGTGACCGAGGTGCTGCTGGTACTGGACGCGACCACCGGCCAGAACGGCATGGTCCAGGCCAAGGTGTTCAGCGAGGTCGTCGACGTCACGGGCATCGTCCTGACCAAGCTCGACGGCTCCGCCAAGGGCGGCATCGTGGTCGCCGTACAACGCGAGCTCGGCGTGCCGGTCAAGCTCGTCGGGCTGGGGGAGGGCCCGGACGACCTGGCGCCGTTCGAGCCGGAGGCGTTCGTCGACGCGCTCCTCGGCTGAGGACGGCGCATTTCACCGCTTAGGCGGTGAATTGCCCGGTTATGGCAAGAAACTTCTCGACAGGAGCAGGCATTTCACCGCTTAGGCGGTGAATCTTCCCTGGTACGCCACGTCCCCAGGCCGCCACCACGTAACGCACTCGTAACACCCGGCGGGAACTCGTTTCCCAGCCGCAACATCCACGCGCGTACGTCGAAACGTCCGCCCGCCAAGGTTCTCGGCAATGGGGCAGACCCCCGGAACTGACAACGCGGTCAGCCGAAGGTCCGCCCTCCCGAGTTCAAACCTGGAGGTTTCGTGGACGGCTATTACGCCTTCATGCTTATTGCGACGGCATTCGTCCTCATGATGACCGTGCCGGCGCTGGCGCTGTTCTACGGCGGCATGTCGCGGTCCAAGTCCGTGCTCAACATGATGATGATGTCGTACGTCGCTGTCGCGATCGTCGGCATCCTCTACGTCGCCGTCGGCTGGTCGATGGGCTTCGGCGGGGAGGGCACGTTCTTCCACGACCCGTTCGACCTGGCGTGGCTCGACGGCGTCACCACCGACAACTACATCTACGTGATGTTCCAGGCGACCTTCGCGATCATCACCGTCGCGCTCATCAGCGGCGCGGTCGCGGACCGGATGAAGTTCTCCGCCTGGGTCGTCTTCGTGCCTCTCTGGGCGCTGCTGTGCTACTTCCCGATGGCGCACATGGTCTTCAGCTGCACCGAGGACTCGCTCATCTGCGGTCGCATCGGCGCCCAGGACTACGCCGGTGGCACCGCGGTGCACATCAACGCCGGTATGGCCGGGCTCGTGCTGGCGATCCTGATCGGCAAGCGCATCGGCTTCGGCAAGGAAGCCCTCCGCCCGCACAACCTCACGCTGACCATGCTCGGCGCCGGTCTGCTGTGGATGGGCTGGTACGGCTTCAACGTCGGCTCGATCGTCTTCGGTGACGACCCCGAGACCCAGTTCTTCTCCGAGACCGGACGCACCTTCGCGAACACGACGTTGGCGACGATGGCCGCGATCCTCGGCTGGCTGCTGGTCGAGTACCTGATGCACAAGAAGGCGACGTCGCTGGGCGCCGCGTCCGGCATCGTCGCTGGCTTGGTGGCGATCACGCCCGCTTGTGGCGCGGTCAACCTCTCGGGTGCGGTCGCCATCGGCGCCATCGCCGGCGGGGCCTGTGCCGTGGCGGTGGGCCTGAAGTACAAGCTCGGGTACGACGACTCGCTCGACGTGGTGGGCGTCCACCTGGTCGGCGGCGTCATCGGCACAGTGCTGATCGGCGTCTTCTCCACCGCTGAGGGTGCCGGTGGCATCGACGGCCTCGTGTACGGCGGAGGCTTCGGCTCCTTGGGCGACCAGTCGCTGGGCGCACTGGTGGCGATCGGCTTCTCCGGTGTGATCACGCTGATCATCGGCCTGGCGATCAAGTACACGATCGGGCTCCGCCTCGACCCGGAGGACGAGGTCGAGGGCATCGACTTCGTCGCCCACGGCGAGTCGGCGTACGACATCCACACCAGCGGAGGCGGTGGCGGGACCGGTGTCCTGGCTGCCAAGACCGCTTCGGTCACCGAAGGAGTGAACGCATGAAGCTCGTGACCGCGGTGATCAAGCCGCACAAGTGGGAAGACGTCCGCGAGGCGCTCGAGACCTTCGGCGTGACCGGTATGACGGTCAGCGAGGTCAGCGGCTACGGCCGGCAGAAGGGCCACACGGAGGTCTACCGCGGGGCGGAGTACGACATCGCCCTGGTGCCCAAGATCAGGATCGAGATCGTGGTGGACGACGGTGACGTCGAGGACGTCGTCGGAATCGTCGTCAAGACCGCGCAGACCGGCCGGATCGGGGACGGCAAGGTCTGGGTGAGCCCGGTCGAGACCGTGGTCCGGGTCCGCACGGGAGACCAGGACGAGGCGGCGATCTAAGCCGCTCATGACGAACCATCCGTCGGCCGGGCGCCTGCCCGGCCGACGGATGGTCGTTTACACGCCTGAAACATTCAGTCTGTTGGCTGATGCCTCGTGACTCCTTACCTGCTCCCTGCTGTCACGTCGTCGCTCGACACGGGCGACACCGCGTGGCTCCTCGCGGCCAGTGCCCTGGTGCTCCTGATGGCCCCCGGCCTGGCGCTCTTCTACGGCGGCATGGTCCGCTCCAAGAGCGTTCTCAACATGATCATGATGACCTTCGGGACGCTCGCGGTCGTCGCAATCCTGTGGACCCTGATCGGCTACTCCATCGCGTTCGGTGACGACATCGGCGGTGGGCTTCTCGGCGATCCGTTCCAGTACGCCGGGCTGAGCGACCTGCTCGATCCCGCGTCGAACGGCGAGTCGACGGTGCCGGTCATCCTGTTCGCGATCTTCCAGGGACTGTTCTGCGTGATCACCGGGGCCCTGGTCTCCGGCGCGATCGCGGACCGGGCCCGGTTCGGCGCCTGGATGGTGTTCGTCGGTATCTGGACGCTCCTGGTCTACGCGCCGATCGCGCACTGGATCTTCGACTTCTCGCTCGGTGACCACGTCGGCGGCTGGATGGCCAACGACCTCAAGGTCATCGACTTCGCCGGCGGCACCGCGGTCGAGATCTGCTCGGGGGCCTCGGCGCTGGCCCTGGCGCTGGTCCTCGGCCCGCGCATCGGGTTCGGCAAGGACCCGATGCGGCCGCACAACCTGACGCTGGTGATGCTCGGTGCGGGCCTCCTGTGGTTCGGCTGGTTCGGCTTCAACGCCGGCTCGGCGCTCGGCGCCAACCACAAGGCCGCCGTCGTCTTCGTGACGACTCTGCTGGCGGGCGCCGCGGGCTCGCTGGGCTGGCTCCTCCTCGAGCGGTTCCGCGACGGTCACGCCACCACGCTCGGCGCGGCGTCGGGCCTGGTCTCCGGTCTGGTGGCGATCACCCCGTCCTGCGGCTCGGTCTCGCCGATCGGCGCGATGATCATGGGCGCCGTGGCGGGAGTCGTCTGCGCGCTGGCGGTGGGCATGAAGTACAAGTTCGGGTACGACGACTCGCTCGACGTCGTCGGCGTCCACCTGGTCGGCGGCATCGTCGGCACCTTGGGGATCGGACTGATCGCCACCGCAGGCGCCCCTACGGGTGTGGACGGCCTGTTCTACGGCGGGGGAGCGGACCAGCTGTGGCGCCAGGCGCTCGGCGGCGGCGCGGTGCTCGTCTACGCGTTCGTCGTGTCGGGCATCATCGGACTCGTCATCGACAAGACGATGGGCTTCCGGATCGACGAGGAGCACGAGCTCAGCGGCATCGACCTCGTGATCCACGCCGAGACGGCGTACGACCTGCACGCCACCGCGGGCACCCGCTCCACCGGCGGCATGTTCGGCACCAACCGTGAGGAGAACCCCGAATGAAGCTGGTCACCGCGGTCGTCAAGCCGCACAAGTGGGAGGACGTCCGGGTCGCGCTCGAGGCAGTGGGCGTCACCGGGATGACCGTGAGCGAGGTCAGCGGCTACGGCCGGCAGAAGGGCCACACGGAGGTATACCGCGGAGCGGAGTACGACATCGCTCTCGTGCCCAAGGTCCGCCTCGAGGTGGCCGTCAGCGATGCCGACGTGGAGGCGATCGTCGGCGCGATCCAGCAGGCCGCGCAGACCGGCCGCATCGGCGACGGCAAGATCTGGGTGTCACCGCTCGAGTCGATCGTCCGGGTCCGCACCGGCGACCGCGACGACGCGGCCATCTGACGCAGACTCGTGACCGCCGCTGACAGAGCTGCCCGCACCGCGGAGGCGGACAAGCTCTGTACGGCGGCGTACGACGGCTGCGGCGGCCCGGAGGTCGGCGCGGCGCTGATCGCGGTCGGTGGCTACGGGCGCGCCGAGCTGGCGCCGTACTCCGACCTCGACGTGGTGCTGGTCTCCGACGAGGGGGTCGAGCTCGGCGAGGTGGCGCAGCAGGTCTGGTACCCGATCTGGGACTCCGGGTCGCAGCTCGACCACTCGGTCCGCACGCTTCCGGAGATGGTGGCGACGGCGGCCGGCGACGTACGCGTCGCTTCGGGCCTGCTCGACGTGCGGCACCTGGCCGGTGACTCGAACCTGACGCTGCGGCTGCGCACCACGATGCTCGCGCAGTGGCGCCGCAACGCCCGCGAGCGGCTGCCCGAGCTGCACGAGATGGTGCGGACCCGGCACCGGCTGATCGGCGAGCTGGCGCACCTCTCCGTGCCCGACCTCAAGGAGGCCGAGGGCGGCCTGCGGGACGCGACCGTGCTCAACACGCTGATCGCGACCTGGCTGGTCGACGTACCCCACGGTGACCTGGAGCGCTGCCGGCTGGCGCTCCTCGACGTCCGCGACCGGCTGCACGAGGCCGCCGGCCGGGCCACCGACCGGGTCGCTCCCGAGGCCTGGTCCGAGCTCGCCGAGAGCCTCGGGCTGGCCGACGAGCGCGCCGCCCAGGTGCACGTCCGCGAGCTCGGCCGGCGGATCACCCATCTGTCCCGGCTGGCCTGGCGGCGCGTGGACTCGGTGCTTGCGCGGACGGGATCGCCGCGTACGGCGCGCAAGCCGGCGCTCGAGCCGGTGGCCGCCGGCGTTGCGCTCTCGCGCGGCGAGGTGGTCCTGGACAAGGGCGCCCGGCCCGCTGACGACCCGGTGCTCCTGCTGCGTGCGGCGACCGCGGCGGCCGAGTTGGACGCCGTACTGGCCCCGCCGACCGCCGCCCGTCTGGCCCGGGAGGCGGCTCCGCTGCCCGACCCCTGGCCGGCCGAGGCGCGGCAGCTGCTGGTCCGGATGCTCGCCTCCGGCCGGGGCCTGCTGGCCGTGTGGGAGACGCTCGAGGAGACCGGCGCGCTGGGCATGATCCTGCCGGAGTGGGAGCGGATCCGGCTGCTGCCGCATGCGTCCGTTATCCACCGCTTCACGGTCGACCGGCACGTCGTCGAGACCTGCATCGAGGCCTCGGAGCTGATCCGCGAGGTATCGCGGCCCGACGTGCTGATGGTCGCCGCGCTGCTGCACGACATCGGCAAGGGCGGGCTGACCGAGCACAGCGTCGCCGGCGAGCCGATCGCCCGGGACATCGCCACCAGAATGGGCTTCGACCCGCCGACGGCCGACCTGATCGCCCTGCTGGTCCGCCACCACCTGCTGCTGGTCGAGACCGCCACCACCCGCGACCCCGACGACCCTGCCACGGTGGAGCTGGTCGTCGGACGGATGGGCACCGGCCAGGCGCTGTCCCTGCTGACCGCGCTGACCGAGGCGGACGCGAAGGCGACCTCCTCCAAGGCGTGGTCGTCCTGGCGCGCCGGCCTGATCCGCGGCCTGTCGCGACATGCGCAGGCCGCCCTCGAACCCGGGGTGGCACCGCCCGCGGCCGTGGCAGAGGAGGTCCCGGTACCGGTCGACCTCGCCGAGGACGCGGCGTCGATCACCGTCGAACCGAGCCCGGACGGCTGTCGGGTCACCGCGATCGCGGTCGATCGGATCGGACTCCTGGCCGACCTCGCGGCCGTGTTCGCGCTGCAGCGGGTGCCGGTCCGCGCGGCCCGCGCCTGGTCGCAGGGGAGGTACGCCGTCTCCGTGTGGGAGGTCGCCGACGAGCACCTGGACGCCGCCATCCTGCGGACCCGCTTCGACGGGATCGTCGACGGACGCCTCGATCCCGGCGCCCGGCTGAGGCCCGCCGACGCTTCTGTGCTCGCTCCCACCGTCGTCGTACGACCTGAGGCGAGCGAGCAGGCGACGGTGCTGGAGGTGCGGGCGGCCGACCGCCCGGGCGTCGTGCACCTCGTGTGCGCCGCGCTGGCCCGGCTCGACGTCTCGGTCCGCTCCGCGCACGTCGACACGCTCGGCCCGCAGGCCGTGGACGTGTTCTACCTCCAGGAACCGTCCGCCGGTGCGCTGTCGGACACCCGGGCGGCGGAGGCTGCGCACGCGGTGCGGGCCGCACTCACCGGACAGAATTTGTCTCCGGGGGGCTGACGAAACCGCGCTCGACGGGGTTGGATGTGCCGGGGTGCCCACCAGCACCTGACCAAACTCTCGGGAAGGACCACCCATGTCCGCACGTTCCAGACTGCGCAACTTCGCCATTGGGGCCGCCGCAGTCACCCTCTCCCCGGCCCTGTTCGCCGGCGCCACCGCGTCGACCGCAGACGAGCCGCCGTCCACGCCGGTGCCGATCGTCACTCCCGACGGTCTGCTGATGAGCTACGTCCTCAACGCGAAGCACGCCAACCACGGGCAGATCAAGAAGGTCGAGGCCGCGGTCGAGCGGGCTGGCGGCGTGATCATCGAGTCGTGGCGCCAGATCGGCGTCGTGGTGGCCCACTCCGACCAGGAGGCGTTCCGCGCCGACGTCAAGCGGTACGCCGGCCACGCGCTCGAGTCGGTCGGGGCGACGCGGAGCGTCGCCGTCTCCGAGGGCACGCCCGGTGTGGCCGGTACCGGCACCCGGCACGGTGAGCAGAAGGTCGAGGGCGAGGTCGGCGCCGAGGAGACCACCGCCGTCGTACCCGACCCGCGCGAGGTCGAGCAGTGGGACATGCGGATGATCAAGGCCGACCAGGCCCACCAGATCACCGACGGCAGTCGTGACGTTCTGGTCGGCGTCCTCGACAGCGGCATCGACCCCGACCACCCGGACCTGGTTGCCAACATCGACACCGAGGAGTCGGTGAACTGCTCCGACGCCGGTCGCCTCGACCGCTCGGCAACGGGTTGGCACCCGACCACCAGCGACCACGGCACCCACGTGGCCGGCACGATCGCCGCCGCCCGCAACGGCGTCGGCATCGTCGGTGTGGCGCCCAACGTGCGGATGGCATCGGTCAAGGTGGTCAACGACGACGGCTTCATCTACCCGGAGTACGCCGTGTGCGGGTTCGTCTGGGCCGGTCTGCGCGGCATGGACGTGACCAACAACAGCTACTACGTCGACCCGTTCATGTACTACTGCGAGGACCAGCCCGACCAGTACGCCGCCAAGGAGGCCGTACGCCGCGCCGTCGAGTGGTCCACCCGTCAGGGCGTCGTGCACGCCGCCGCGGCCGGCAACGCAGCGACCGACCTGGCCACCAACACGACCGACAACACCAGCCCCGACGACGGCACGCCGATCAACCGCACCATCAACAGCGGCTGCGAGGACATCCCGACCGAGCTGGACGGCGTCGTCACGGTCTCCTCGATGCAGCAGTTCCCCGCGAACAGCGGCGAGAGCCGGCTGTCGAGCTTCTCCAACCGGGGCCTCGGCGAGATCGACGTGGCCGCTCCCGGCTCGAGCATCCTGTCGACGATCGTCAACGGCAACGGCTACGGGCTCAAGAGCGGTACGTCGATGGCCTCACCGCACGTTGCCGGCGTACTGGCCCTGATGCGGTCGGCACACCCGGACTGGTCGCCCGCCCGGATGCTCGAGGAGCTCCGCGCCCAGGCTGACGACAAGGCGTGCGGCACCACCACCGCCGGCCCGGCGTGCGTGGGCCCGGTCGAGGACAACAGCTACTTCGGTGAAGGAGTCGTCGACGCCCTCGACGCCGTGAGCTGACCCGTCCCCAAAACGCTGACCCGTCGCGAACTTCGCGACGGGTCAGCACTTTCACGCCGGGTCGGTGAGGTGGGGGCTGCCCGGTTAGGCTGGAGCCTCCACGATCGACTGTTGAGGACTCTCTTGTTCGCCACACTCTCCGACCGCCTCGCTGACACGTTCAAGAACCTCCGAGGCAAGGGCCGGCTCTCCGAGGCCGACATCGACGCGACCGCCCGGGAGATCCGGATCGCGTTGCTCGAGGCCGACGTCGCCCTGCCCGTCGTCAAGGACTTCGTGGGCGCGGTCAAGGAGCGGGCAGCAGGCGAAGAGGTCAGCTCGGCGCTGAACCCCGCCCAGCAGATCATCAAGATCGTCAACGAGGAGCTCGTCGAGATCCTCGGCGGCGAGACCCGGAGGCTCCGGTACGCCAAGTCCGGGCCGACCGTGATCATGCTCGCGGGCCTGCAGGGCGCCGGCAAGACGACCCTCGCGGCGAAGCTGGCGCTGTGGCTCAAGGACCAGGGCAAGAGCCCGGTCCTGGTTGCCGCCGACCTCCAGCGCCCCAACGCGGTCAACCAGCTCCAGGTCAACGGTGAGCGGGCCGGCGTACCCGTCTTCGCACCCGAGCCCGGCAACGGCGTCGGCGACCCGGTCGCGGTCGCGCGCGGATCGCTCGAAGAGGCCAAGCGCAAGCTCTACGACGTGATCATCGTCGACACGGCGGGCCGCCTCGGCGTCGACGCCGAGATGATGAAGCAGGCGGCCGACATCCGCGACGCCGTACAGCCCGACGAGGTGCTGTTCGTCGTCGACGCGATGATCGGCCAGGACGCCGTCTCGACCGCCCAGGCGTTCCTCGATGGGGTCGGGTTCGACGGCGTCGTGCTCACCAAGCTCGACGGCGACGCCCGCGGTGGCGCTGCGCTCTCGATCCGGCAGGTGACCGGGCGACCGGTGATGTTCGCCTCCGCCGGCGAGAAGCTGACCGACTTCGATGTCTTCCACCCGGACCGGATGGCCTCCCGGATCCTCGACATGGGCGACATGATGACCCTGATCGAGCAGGCCGAGAAGGCCTTCGACCAGGACCAGGCCATGAAGGCCGCGGAGAAGCTCACCGGCAAGGGCGGCGAGTTCACCCTCGACGACTTCCTCGAGCAGATGCAGCAGGTCCGCAAGCTCGGGTCGATGTCCAAGATCCTCGGGATGCTGCCCGGCATGGGCCAGATGCGCGAGCAGCTGGAGAACTTCGACGAGCGCGAGATCGACCGGATTCAGGCGATCATCCAGTCAATGACCCCCGCCGAGCGGGCCAACCCGAAGATGATCGACGGCTCGCGCCGATCGCGCATCGCGCGCGGCTCCGGGCGTCAGGTCTCGGACGTCAACAGCCTCGTCGACCGGTTCTTCGAGGCGCGCAAGATGATGATGCAGTTCGCCCGAGGCGGCGGGATGCCGGGCATGCCCGGGATTCCCGGAGCGCCGGGCGGCGGCAAGCGCGCCAAGGCGAAGCAGCAGGCCAAGAAGGGCAAGGGCAAACGGGTCTCGGGCAACCCCGCCAAGGCGGCGCAGCAGGCCGCGGCCGACAAGGAGAAGGCGGCTGCCGGGGGCTCCAACCCGTTCGGCAACCCCGACGGCGAAGAGGTCGACTACGAGAAGGCGGCCGCCGAGCTGCAGCTGCCCAAGGACTTCTCCAAGTTCCTGAAGTAGGTTTCGCGCGCCCCCTCACCCGGGTATGTACGCCGCATGGGTGACGACTACGAGGGCTTGCAGACGCTGGTCGACGACGTGGTGAAAGAGGCGTGCTACGCCGAGCTGGACCTGTACGGCTGGTACCCCGACGGCTCCGGCAACGTCACCTACATGGCCGTCGGACTCGGCGGCGGGACCACCATGACCGCCGCGGGGCCCGGCAACGGGTACCCGGACGATCTGGTCTCGCCCAACGGCGGCTATATCGACCAGACCGGCAACGGCCTGGACGCACCGGCGACGCTGGGGCAGATCTACAGGTTCTGGGAGTCCGAGATCCCGCCGGTCTTCGAGCCGTTCTTCGGACTTCCCGACCCCGAGAAGTTCCAGGGCATCGCCAACAACGTCCGCGAGGCGCTCAAGCAGCTCTCGACGGAGGGCCGCACCGGGTCGAGCACCAGCTCCTCGGACGATGACCCCGCGCAGATCAATTACGACGGCAACAGCACCATCGCGCTGGCCAACCAGGTGGCGCAGACGCTGAACACCTGGCAGGGCTCCGCCGCGACGTCGTTCGCGACATACCTCAACCTCTTCCAGGAGGTCGTCGGCAACCAGGCGCTGGCCTGCGAGGTGCTGCGGATGACGCTGCTGATGGAGAAGGAGATGTGGACCCGGATGCGCGCCGACGTCGTGCAGTTCGCGCAGGACTCGGCGCGGGCATACCGCGAGGCGGAAGGTTTCAGCGGGGGAGACCTCAAGGCGTTGCTCAGCGTCGCGGGATCGGTGAACACGATCCTGGGCTGGTTCCCGGCGTTCAAGCCGGCCACCGAGGCGGCCGGCAAGGCCCTGACCGTCACCGGCCTGATCGTCGACTCCTTCGGCGGCAACGAGCCCGAGCCCAACGAGCTCGGGGACAGCCACTACAAGAACATCCTGCCCAAGATGAAGTCGCACGCGACCGAGCTCAAGGAGACGTCGAAGACCGTCGAGGGCGACATCCAGAAGAGCCTGCAGAACCTCGAGAAGCACGTCGAGCAGTCGCCGCCGGCCCGGTCCAACGGCAGCCAGGACCAGGAGTCGTTCCGGCTCGACCGACCCACCGGCACCTACAGCGCGGACTCCACCGACGACTTCATCTACCCGGGTGTGGTCGTGAACCCACAGAACGTGCGTGACGCGGCTCGCATGCTCGACACGGACCTGGCGCCCGAGATGAGCACGGCGGGCACCCAGCTCGACGAGGGCGACTCGGCCCACCAGTGGTGGCGTGACGGCGAGGGGATCGGCGTCGGCTCCTGGGGCTGCTACAGCGACTACAGTGCGGCGTCGTACTCCTTGCAGAAGGAGATCCAGGACACCGCCAAGGAGATGGAGTGGGCAGCAACGATGCTCCGCGCGGTGGCCGCCGATCTCGACAACACGGACGACAACGTGGGCGACGACTTCGGGGGAGTGCGCCAGAAGATCGACGCGTACGACCACCCGACGTACCCGGTGCCGACGTACCCGAGCAACCGGCGGCTGCCGGAGTAGGAGCGAGGTCGGTTCTCGTCGTCGACGGGGCCAACGTGGTCGGTACCCGACCCGACGGCTGGTGGAAGGACCGCGCCGGCGCGGCCCGCACGCTGCACGAGCAGCTGATGGTCGCCGACACGCCGTACGACGAGATCGTGCTGGTCCTGGAGGGTGCTGCGAAGGGCGGCGTCGGCCGTGGCCGGGACGCCCACGTGCGCACCGTGCACGCGCCCGGGAACGGGGACGACACGATCGTCTCGGAGGCCCGCAACGCCGCCGAACGGGGCTACCGCGTGTCCGTGGTGACCGCGGATCGGTTGCTCCAGACCAGGGTTGGGCAATATGCCAACATCCAGAAACCATCGTGGTTGCTCGACCAGCTGTGACGGTCAGGCAGCCGCCACCCGGGCCACGGCGAGTGCGATCGCTCCAGTGACCTCGGCCTTCTCGCCGAGCTCGGCCGGCGCGACCCGCACGGCCGCCGCGGTGTCCGGCTGGGCATAGCGGTCGATGGACGCCCGTACGCCGTCGAGCAGCGACGCAGAGGTGCCCAGCGAGCCGCCGACGACGACGAGCTCGGGGTTCAGGCTGTTGCACAGGTCTGCGAGCGCCCGGCCCACCGTCCGCCCGGCGTCGTTCAGAACCCGGCGTACCGCTGTGTCGCCGGAGGCATCGAGCTCCAACACGCGATCCGTGGTCACCGGTTCGTCGTACGCCGTGTCGAGCAGCTCGGCGATCCGCGGCGCGGAGACAGTGGTCTCCAGGCACCCGCGGTTGCCGCAGCGGCAGACCGGGCCGTCCTCACCCACCTGCACGTGACCGATCTCGCCGGCGATCCCGGTTGCGCCGCGGTGCAACCTGCCCCCCAGCACGATGCCGGCGCCCACGCCGCTGGCGACCTTCACATAGATGAGGTCGGCGACTCCTCGAGCCGCACCGTGGCTGACCTCGGCCAGGGCACCGAGGTTGGCGTCGTTGTCGACGAAGACCGGCACCCCCATCCGGCGCTCGAGCTCCGCGCCGGGCTCGAGGTCCTGCCAGCCCGGGAGGATGCCGGTCTTGATCCGCGCCGAGCGCCGGTCCAGGGGTGCCGGCACGCACATCCCGATCGCCTGCAGATCGCTGCGGGCCAGGCCGGCTCGCTTCAGCACGCTCCGCGCCATACGGGCCGCGTGGTCGAGAGCCTGAGCGCCGTGGGAGTCGACGTCGACTGCTGCCACATCCTGGCTGCGGACGGCGCCCGTGCGGTCGGCTGCTGCGACCAGGATGTGGCCGTGGCCGATGTCGACCCCGAGTACGCCGCCAGCAGGGGCGCTCAGGGCGACGAGCACTGGCGGCCGCCCGCTGCCTCCTTTGTGCGGGCTGCCCCGCTCGGACGTCTCGACGACGTGGCCGCTGGCGACCAGGGTGGTCACGAGGCTCGAGACCGTGGTGCGGGACAGGCCGGTCGAGCGAGCGAGGTCCGCACGACTCGTCGGACCTTGTGCGGCCAGCAGCGCGATGACTGCGCGGCTGTTCCCGGCGCGCAACCGTTCGAGTGATCCGCCCACGGCAGCACGCTAGCCGTTTGTCAGGAGTAATGAGGAATTAGGCGTAGTTCGGCGATCTTTTCCGCATTGACCCTGATGAATCCAGGTTCTTACCTTGTCCCTCCAGAACCTTTGATCTCGGGCAAGGAGTTCGTGATGTCTGTCCAACCACGCGTTCTGTTCGGGGCGGCCGTCGCCGCCACCCTCGCGTTGTCTCTGGTTTCGTCACCCAGCACCGCGGCCCCGCTGGCCCGAGTCGCCGATCCAGTGCCGGCGTACAAGGATCCGGAGCTTCCGATCCCGGACCGGGTGGCCGACCTCCTGGCTCGGATGACGCTCGAGGAGAAGATCGGCCAGATGACGCAGGCCGAGCGGATCGACGTCGCCGAGGATCCCTCCCTCATCACCACCTACGGTCTCGGCAGCGTCCTGTCCGGTGGCGGCTCGGTGCCCGACCCCAATACGCCCGAGGCCTGGGCCGACATGGTCGACGAGTTCCAGCAGGCCGCCCTCGAGACCCGTCTCGGCATCCCGCTGCTCTACGGCGTCGACTCGGTGCACGGGCACGCCAACCTGCTGGGCGCCACGGTGTTCCCCCACAACATCGGGCTCGGAGCCACGCGCGACCCGCAGCTGGTGCAGCGGATCGGCCAGATCACCGCTGAGGAGACCCGTGCCTCGGGTCCCAACTGGGCGTTCGGGCCGTGCGTGTGCGTCGCCCGCGACGACCGCTGGGGCCGCACCTACGAGAGCTTCGGCGAGAGCCCGCGTCTCGTCCGCAGCATGGAGACCATCATCGACGGGCTGCAGGGGAAACCCGGCCAGCTGCATCGCCCCGATCGGGTGCTGGCCACCGCTAAGCACTACGCCGGCGACGGGCTCACCAAGTTCGGCACGGGGGAGGGCGACTACACGATCGACCAAGGCATCAACGAGGTGTCGCGTGCCGAGTTCGAGGAGCTGGCGCTCGCGCCGTACCGGCCCGCGATCCGCAAGCACGACGTCGGTTCGGTGATGCCGTCCTTCTCGAGCGTCGACTGGACTGACGACGGGCTCGGCAACCCGGTCAAGATGCACGCGAACGAGGAGCTGATCACCGACGTCCTCAAGGGCGAGCTCGGCTTCGAAGGCCTCGTGATCTCCGACTGGCGCGCCATCCACCAGATCCCGGGTGACTACGCAGCTCAGGTCGCGGCGTCGGTGAACGCCGGCGTTGACATGTTCATGGAGCCGACCACCACGAACGAGGTCGGGTACCAGGAGTTCATCGCCACCCTTCTCGACCTCGTCGAGGCCGGCACCGTGCCGATGACGCGTATCGACGACGCCGTCACTCGGATCCTGACCGCGAAGTTCGAGCTGGGGCTCTTCGAGAAGCCGCTGACCGACCGACGACACCTCGACGAGATCGGGAGCAAGCCCCACCGTGAGGTGGCCCGACGGGCGGTCTCCGAGTCGCAGGTCCTGCTGAGGAACCGTCAGCAGACGCTCCCGCTCAAGCCGAAACGGCAGCCGGTCTACGTTGCCGGGAGCAACGCCGACAACATCGGCAACCAGGCCGGCGGGTGGACGCTCACCTGGCAGGGAGGTTCGACCAACGTGATTCCCGGCCAGACCATCCTCGACGGCATCCGGGGCGTCGCGAGTGGCCCGGTGCGGTTCAGTGAGAAGGCGAGCAAGCGCGTCCCGCGGAGGTCAGCGGGCGTCGTGGTGGTCGGGGAGACCCCGTACGCCGAGGGGTTCGGCGACGTCGGCGGACCCCAGTGGGCCTACGACCCCGGGGACAACGGGGTGCCGCGGCCGCCCCAGACCATGGAGCTCTCGACCGAGGACCAACGGGCCATCCGCAAGGTGTGTGCACGGGCGCGTTCCTGCACCGTGCTCGTCGTCTCGGGGCGGCCGATGGTGCTACCGGCCGAGCTGCGTCAACAGATCGACGCGCTGGTCGCGTCGTGGTTGCCGGGCAGCGAGGGCGGCGGCGTGGCCGACGTACTATTCGGGCGTCGGCCGTTCACCGGAAAGCTGCCCGTCTCCTGGCCGCGAGAGGTGGACGAGCCGGTCAACGTCGGAGACCTGGTCTATGACCCCCTGTACAGCTACGGCCACGGCCTGAAAACCTGAGGTTTCGCTGCCGTCCCGGCGGGCATCAACCGACGGACGCCTGATCGAAAGGGATCCTCGATGACAGCACTCCTCAACCGCTCCCGGCGGTGGCTCGTCGTACTCGCGGTCGCGCTCGGCGTGACCCTCGCGTTCACCACGACCGTTCCGGCATCAGCGAGCAACACCGACTCGGAGAAGCGCCGCGACTACTACGGCGCGCTCTCCATCTCGGTCGACAACGCCTGGGGCGGCTCCTACGACTACGCCACCAAGCGCAAGGCCATCAAGCGGGCGCAGTCGGAGTGCAAGGTGCGCTCCAACCGTCCCGGCACCTGCGAGTCCGCGGTATGGGTCCGCAACGGCTGCGCCGCGCTGTCGGTGAAGCTGAACCGCGACGGGTTCGTCACCCGCTACGGCTGGGCTGTCAACCGCTACAAGGGCCCGGCGATCCGGGCCGCGCAGAACAAGTGCGGCCGCAAGTGCGTCAAGCGCGCCTGGGTCTGCACCACGCGTCCCTGATCCATCACAGCTTCGGGCCCCGGTAGCCTCACGCGGCATGACGGCGTTGAGGTTCCGGGGCCTGGTGCTGCCCGACGGCGAGGCGCGCACGCTGTACGTCGACGACGGCCTGGTCACCTACGAACCGGTGGCCGGCGCCGACACCGAGGCCGAGGGCTGGATCGTGCCCGGCCTGGTCGACGCCCACTGCCACCTCGGCCTCGACGACGACGGGGCGATCTCCGACGCGGAGACCGAGGAGCAGGCCCTCGAGGACCGGGACGCGGGAGCGCTATTGATCCGCGACTGCGGCTCCGCAGCCGACACCGCCTGGATCCACGACCGCGAGGACCTGCCGCGGCTGATCCGCGCCGGCCGGCACATCGCCCGCACCAAGCGCTACATCCGCAACTACGCCCACGAGATCGAGCCCGAGCAGCTGAGCGAGTACGTCGCCCAGGAGGCGAAGCGCGGCGACGGCTGGGTCAAGCTCGTGGGGGACTGGATCTCCCGCGACGAGGGCGACCTGGCGCCGTCGTTCCCGGCGGAGGCGTTCGCGGCGGCGATCGCGACCGCGCACGAGCACGGCGCCCGGGTGACCGCGCACTGCTTCGGCGAAGCGGTGCTACCGGGCCTGATCGAGGCCGGGATCGACTGCATCGAGCACGGGACCGGGCTGTCCCAGGAGCTGATCGACACCATGGTCGAGAAGGGCATCTCTCTGGTGCCCACGGTGATGCAGATCGACAAGTTCCCCCAGTACGTCGAAGCCGCCGGCGCCAAGTTCCCGGCGTACGCCGCGCACATGACCGACCTGCACGCGGGGCAGCGCGACACGATCATGGCGGCGTACGACGCCGGCGTGCCGCTGTTCGCGGGCTCCGACGGCGGGGGCATCAGCCGGCACGGCAACATTGCCGGCGAGGTGATCGCGATGGCGGAGCTCGGGATGCCCGCTGAGTACGCGCTGGGTGCCGCGTCGTGGCGAGCCCGGGAGTGGCTCGGCTGGAACGCCGGCCTCGACGAGGGTGCCCCGGCCGACTTCGTCGTCTACGACAGCGACCCGCGTGCGGACCTCAGCGTGCTCCGCAGCCCGAGCCGCGTCGTGCTCCGGGGCCGCGTCGTAGCCTGAGCGTCGGCGCAGTCGCGTCCAGCGTGCTCCGATTCGGACACCGCGGAGGGTTCTGGCACAATCGGGCGCTGAGTCCTGCGCGCCCGGCCCCTCTCTCCGGACGCGTCAAGGCCCCTCGAAGATCCCGCCTCGTGCCCCACGCAAGGACGGCGACCTTCACCACACACGAGTTCCGAGGAGACACCACAAACGTGGCCGTCAAGATTCGCTTGAAGCGCCTGGGCAAGGTCCGGGTGCCGCAGTACCGCATCGTCGTCGTCGACTCCCGCAAGAAGCGGGACGGCAAGGTGATCGAGGAGATCGGCAAGTACCACCCCAAGGAGGACCCGAGCTACATCAGCGTCGTGTCCGAGCGGGCGCAGTACTGGCTCGGAGTCGGCGCGCAGCCCTCCGACGCCGTGGCCAAGATCCTCAAGATCACCGGTGACTGGCAGACCTACAAGGGCATCCCCGGCACCGAGGGCACCCTGAAGGTCGCCGAGCCCAAGCGCGACAAGCAGGAGATCTTCAACGAGGCGCTGAAGGAGGCCGCGAACGAGCCCAAGGGCGCCGCGGTCACCAAGAAGGCCTCGAAGAAGTCCGAGCCGAAGGCCGAGGCCAAGGCCGAGGAGACCCCGGCCGAGGCTGCTCCGGTCGAGGAGCCCGTCGCCGAGGAGACCCCTGTGGAGACCCCGGCGGAGGCCACTCCGGCCGAGGTGCCTGCAGCGGAGACCCCGGAGGGCGCGGCCGAGGAGGCCGAGGCCACCGAGACCGTGACCGCTGAGGACGCCGGGAAGAGCGAGAGCTGACAGCGATGCTCGCCGATGCTCTCGAACACCTGGTCCGCGGCGTCGTGGACAACCCCGACGACGTGACCGTCCGTGACAAGCAGCTGCGCCGTGGGTCGCTGCTCGAGGTGCGCGTGCACCCCGACGACCTCGGCAAGGTGATCGGGCGCGGAGGGCGGACCGCCACGGCGTTCCGCACCGTGATCGGCGCGCTTGCCGGCCGGGACGGCGCTCGCATCGACTTCGTCGACGTCGACCGTCGGTAAGTTGACTTGTCCTGAGGAGCCGAGGGACGAGGCGTCTCGAAGGGCTGAGACCGTAGAGGTCGTGGTTGGCCGGATCGGCAAGCCACACGGCCTCCGCGGTGAGGTCACCGTCGAGGTCCGCACAGACGAACCCGAACGCCGGTTCGCCAACGGTGCCGCGCTCCGCGCGGAACCGCGTGGCGGATCGGCGTTCGCCATCTCCACCCTCACCGTGAGCCGCACCCACTGGCACGGGACGACGCTGCTGGTGTCGTTCGAGGAGATCCCCGACCGCAACGCCGCCGAGGCGGCCCGCGGCGTGGTGCTACACACCACGATCGCCGCGGACGAGTCCCCAGAGGACCCGGAGGAGTACTACGACCACCAGCTCGTCGGGCTGGTGGCCCAGGACCTGCAGGGCGGCACGCTGGGTGAGGTCACCGGTGTGATGCATGGCGGAGGCCAGGACCTGCTGATCGTGACGACGCCCGAGGGCCGCGAGGCACTGGTGCCGTTCGTGACCGCCCTCGTCCCGGAGGTCGACCTGGCTGCGCGCCGGGTCGTGATCGACGACCGACCGGGCCTCGTCACCCCTCTCGAGGACTGACCCATGCGCCTCGACTACCTCACGATCTTCCCGGCCTACTTCGAGCCGCTGGAGCTCTCGCTCGCCGGCAAGGCCCGCGAGCGCGGCCTGCTCGACCTGCACGTCCACGACCTGAGGGAGTGGACGCACGACCGGCACCGCACCGTCGACGACACGCCGTACGGCGGCGGGGCGGGCATGGTCATGCGGCCCGAGCCGTGGGGCGAGGCCCTGGACGAGCTGCTGCCCGACGGCGGCACCCTCGTGGTGCCCACACCGTCCGGCGTCCCGTTCACGCAGGCGGTCGCCCGCGAGCTGGCCGGCCGCGACCACCTGGTGTTCGCCTGCGGCCGCTACGAAGGCATCGACCAGCGGGTGCTCGACCACGCGGCGACCCGGGCCGAGGTCCGCGAGATCTCCGTCGGCGACTACGTGCTCAACGGGGGAGAGGTGGCGGCGCTGGTCGTCACCGAGGCGGTCGCGCGGCTGCTGCCCGGCTTCGTGGGCAACGCCGAGTCGCTCCTCGAGGAGTCGCACGAGGACGGGCTGCTGGAGTACCCCGTCTACACCAAGCCCTCGTCGTGGCGCGGCCTCGACGTCCCCGAGGTGCTGCTGAGCGGCGACCACGCCCGGATCGCCGAGTGGCGCCGGGCCGAGGCCGTACGCCGTACCGCCTCGCGCCGGCCGGATCTGCTCCCGCTGAGCGCGGTGCCGGGCGGCGGGGAGCTGTCGGCCGCCGTACCGGCCGATGCCGGCGAGCTCTACGCCCTGCAGCTGGCCTGCTGGGTGCAGGAGATGCACGACAACCCCGGCGTCGAGATTCCGGCGCTGAGCGAGACCCTCGACGACCTCACGACATGGCTGCCGGACTGGACGGTTCTCGTGCTGAGGCGGGAGGGCCGGCTCGTGGGCGCGGCCCGGGCCCGCGCCGAGGGCGAGGCGTGGGACATCGGGCGGTTGATGGTCGCCCCGGATCTCCAGGGGCAGGGGCTGGGCCGGTTCCTGCTCGCCGAGATCGAGGCGGTGGCGCCTGGTGATCTGACGTCGTACAGCCTGTTCACCGGGGCGGGTAGCCAGCGCAACCAGCGGATGTACAAGCGCGCCGGCTACAGCCTGCGCGGCGAGATCGAGCCCGGCGTCGTACTGCTGACGAAGCCCCGCCGCTGATTTCTGCGCCCGCGGGGCACTGTGGCAGACTCATCCCTTGGCCTCGTCGGCCGAAGGACCGCGTTCGGGGGAGACCCCGGCCGGGTCTGCGTCGGGCACCTGTCACAGGGGGTACCGCACGCCGCCGGCCACCTGACGAAGCGACTACAGCTGAACAGATCCGATACCGCGGCTGACCTGTGACACTCGCGAGGAGAAACATGAGCAACGTGATTGCCGACCTGGGCAACGCCCAGAAGCGCACCGACGTCCCCGCATTCCGGGCCGGTGACACCATCAAGGTCCACGTGAAGGTGGTCGAGGGCAACCGCTCCCGCGTCCAGATCTTCCAGGGCGTCGTGATCCGCCTGCAGGGTGCCGGCATCGGCCGCACCTTCACCGTCCGCAAGGTCTCCTTCGGCGTCGGCGTCGAGCGCACCTTCCCACTGCACTCCCCGATCTTCGAGCAGATCGAGATCGTCACCCGCGGTGACGTCCGCCGAGCGAAGCTCTATTACCTGCGCAACCTGCGGGGCAAGGCAGCCAAGATCAAGGAGCGCCGGGAGGCCTGAGCCGGTCCTTCGGGCCGCTCCTAGACTCGCCACGTGACAACGGACGAGCTTCCCACCGACGCTCCGGACGAGCCGGTCGAGGACGCTCCGCGCACGAAGCGACACCTGCCCATCTGGCAGGAGACCGTGCTGCTGCTCGGTGTGGCAGTGGTCCTCGCGATCGTGATCAAGGCGCTGTTCGTCCAGGCGTTCTACATCCCGTCGGAGTCGATGGAGCCGGGCCTGGTCGAGAACGACCGGATCCTGGTCCAGAAGGTCTCCTACTGGTTCGGCGGTACGCCCGAGCGCGGCGACGTCGTGGTCTTCAAGGACCCCGACAACTGGCTCATCGGTGAGGAGTCGGGGCCGACGAACCCGGCCACCAAGCTGATGGCCAAGATCGGGCTCTACCCCGAGGGCGGCCACCTGGTGAAGCGGGTGATCGGCACCGCGGGCGATGTCATCACCTGCTGCGACGACAAGGGCCGGATCCTGGTCAACGGCGAGCCGTTGGACGAGGAGGCCTACGTCGCCGACGCGGACACGCAATGCAACGGCCCGATGATCGGCAACTGCGACTGGACGGCAGGGCCGGTGCCTGAGGGCCACATCTTCGTGATGGGCGACAACCGCGGTCAGTCCGCCGACTCCACCGTGCACCTGTGCCTGGAGAACGAGACCGACTGCACCAAGAACCCCTTCGTCGACGTGGACCTCGTCGTCGGCAAGGTGATGGTCCTGGTCTGGCCCGCGGACCGCTTCGACTGGATCGGACGACCCGACTCGTTCGCGGACGTCCCCAACCCGGAGTAGCCGTGTCCGACCTGCCGCGTGGACTCACCGTTCGCCGTGACGCCGGCCTCTACGGCTACGAGCGGGCGCTGCGCCGGCACGGCATCGAGCCGATCGCCGGCGTCGACGAGGCCGGCCGGGGCGCCTGTGCGGGGCCGCTGGTGGCCGGCGCGGCGATCCTGCCTCCCGGCAAGGCCGGCATCGTGCCCGGCCTCGCCGACTCCAAGCTGCTGACCGAGAAGGCCCGGGAGCGGTGCTACACGCAGATCCTCAAGCGCGCTGTCGCGTGGTCGGTCGTGGTGATCGAGCACGACGAGTGCGACCGGCTCGGCATGCACGTGGCCAACGTCGAGGCGCTGCGTCGGGCGGTGGCGCTGCTGGACCTGCCGCCGGCGTACGTGCTGACCGACGGGTTCCCGGTCGACGGCCTCGGCAAGCCCGGCCTGGCGGTGTGGAAGGGCGACCGGGTGGCTGCGTGCATCGCGGCGGCGTCTGTGCTGGCGAAGGTGACCCGCGACCGGATCATGACCGAGTTGGACGCCGACTACCCGGCGTACGACTTCAAGACGCACAAGGGCTACATCACCGACGACCACGCCGCGGCGCTGACCAGGCACGGTCCGTCGGAGATCCATCGGATGCGGTTCGTCAACGTCCGGCGGGCCGCAGGCCTCGAGCCACCGGTGGACGTGCAGAATGAAGAGATCGCCGCGACGCTGGAGGAGGTTCGATGACAACCCCATTCGAATGCTCACTTCGTTCCGCTTCGAACGGGGGCCCCAAAAGATGAGTGCTGAGGATCTCGAGAAGTACGAGACCGAGCAGGAGCTGACCCTCTACCGCGAGTACCGCGACGTCGTCGGGATCTTCAAGTACGTCGTCGAGACCGACCGTCGCTTCTACCTGTGCAACCAGGTCGACGTGAAGGCCCGCACCGAGGCGGGCGACGTGTTCTTCGAGGTGTCGATGAGCGACGCGTGGGTGTGGGACATGTACCGCCCGGCGCGCTTCGCCAAGAGCGTGAAGGTACTGACGTTCAAGGACGTCAACGTCGAGGAGCTCGCCCAGGCTGAGATCGACCCACCCAAGCCTTAGCAACCCTTTTCGCCAGAAATGGCCGATCGGTCATACCTGTGTGGGGATGGGTAAAAACGCCTGATTTTCGTCGGACTGCCGGATAGAGCCGCCGTAATCTGCAAGGTGGTAGGGGAGGGACCTGCCGCTTTGCTGGCTGGCTTTTAGGGGACCGATCATGGGACGTGGGAGGCGTTCACGGCGCTGCTCTGACGATGGAGCTGCGGCCGTGGAGTTCGCACTGGTGGTACCGCTGCTTCTGCTCATCCTCTTCGGGATCATCAGCTACGGCATGATGCTGAGCTTTCGGCAGTCGCTGAGTCAGGCGGCCGCCGAAGGTGCGCGTGCTGCCGCTGTGACCTTCGTCGAGGAGGACAAGAGGGGTGAGGCAGTTCTGGCCGTCACCGGGGCCCTCGAGAGCTTCGATGTCAGCTGCACCGAAGGCGGTGACCTGATGCGAGACGGCGCTGATGTCGGCTCCTGCGACATCTCCGACCCGGATGACTGCACGCCCGCAGCCGGAGCCGGGGTCGAGTGCGTCACGGTGACCCTCATCTACGACTACGAGAACGCCTCGATCGTGCCGACGTTTCCGGGCCTTGGCATCGTGCTGCCGGACGAGCTGACGTATGAGGCGCAAGCGAGGGTGAGTTGACCGCCCGACGCCGGACCCGCGACGAGCGCGGAGCGGTGGCGATCTTCGTCGGTTCGATCGCCCTGGTGCTCGTGGTCATCGCCGCGTTCGCTATCGACCTGGGCGTACAGCGCGTCGCTCGGCGCGACATGCAGTCGTTGGCAGACATCGTCGCCCTCGACCTCGTGCGCGAGCTGGACGGTCGGACCGTGGAGGACCTGTCCCCGTTGATGCCCGGCCTGGCAGCGGCAAGCCTCAACCGCAACGAGGGTACCGTCGGCGAGACGCCCGATCTCGACGTCGAGCTCGGCACGATCGACGAGACAGCAGAGTTCGTCGCAATGACCGGAACGGACGTGCCGAACGCGGTCAAGGTCACGGCATCCACTTCGGTGGGATTCGCGCTCGTGCCGGGCTCCGGTGGTGCCTCGCGACAGGCGATCGCGGGCCTGGAATCAGGAGCCTGCTTCACGCTCGGGTCGTACGTCGCCCGACTGGACACCAACGACTCGCCCATCCTGGGGACGCTCCTCGACGCACTCGGCTCGAACGTGGCCCTGAGCGCGGTGGACTACAACGGGCTCGCCAATACGAACGTGAACCTCCTGGACCTGCTGAGCGCGGACGCCGGCATCGGCACGCTCGACGAGCTCGTTCGGGGAGACGAGCTGGTGAGTCTGGGCGATTTCTACCTGCTGACGGCAGAGGCGCTGCGGCGACAGGGCGGCAGTGCGGCCCAGGTAGCCCTGCTCGAGGCACTGGCGGTCGACGTAGCCGACATGAACTTCCGGGCCGGCGACATCCTGGGCCTCGACACCGACGGCACCTCCGGTCTCGATTCCACGCTGAACCTCTACGACCTCGTCACGGCGGGGGCTGCCGCCGCGACCGGAGAGAATGCGATCTCCATCCCTCAGCTGGGCGTGAACCTAGGGCTTCTTGCGAACGTGCAGTCGAGCCTCAGCGTCATCGAACCGCTCAAGCAGGGCTGTGGGCGCAAGAACAACGTGGGGGCGACGGCATCATCGACTCAGGTGTCATTGGCGCTCAGCGCTGCGGCGGCGGACGTGGCAGTACCCGGTCTCCTGCGAACCAACGTGTCTCTGGCGGGAACGGTGTCCGCCGCGAGCGCGGACGGGCAGCTCACGGATGTCCGCTGCGCTCCGCTGGGAATAACCGTGTCGGTCACTGATGGGCTGATCGCGGTGAACCTCACCCTCCAGATCACCGTCTCGCTGCGTGTTCTCGGCATCGTCATCCCGGTGGCAGGCGGACCGATCACGATCACGGGATCGAAGTCCACCACCGGGGATGCCGTGATCAACATCGTCGACGACGACTACGACACAGGTGTCCGGGTCGGCAACGGCACGTCTGGACTGCCCAATCTCACGGTCAACACGAGCGGCTTCAAGCTGATCGGGCTCCCGCTGGGTGTCACGTTGGCACCGATCCTCAGCTCGCTCACCTCGGGGCTGATCAACCCGCTCATCCAGAACTTGGATTCTGCTCTGGTCGGGCCGTTGCTCAACAGCCTGGGGCTGGACCTCAGCGGAGCCGACGTGCGTGCGCGGCCGACGCCGAAGTGCGGCGAGCCGGCGCTGCGGGGCTGAGTCCCCGCCGGACCGGGACGTCATACGGACGGAGCAAGAGATTGCACCTGCCGTATGACGTCCCCGGCTCTTCTACTTGATCAACTGCGCCGCGGCCCGACCACCTCGTCGCGTCGTCTACTTCGGCATCCGGATCAGCTTGACGCCTGACGTCACCTTGCTGAGGGCGGTGACGAACAGCGGAGCCAGGTCCTGACCCTGGGCCGCGCAGAAGAAGAGGTCCTCGTCGGAGTTCTCGGCGGCGATCTGGGCAGCGCCCGTGCAGCCGGTGGATTCTGCGTTGGGTACGTCCGGGCCTCCCGACGCGTCCGCCAGCACGCTGGTGACGGATGCGTCGCCCGGACCATTCGCCCAGCTCGTGGTGGTGATGGTCTGCGGGACGGTCCAGGTGATTGTCTGCGTGCAGCCCGACTTGGGCACGTAGGGATTGCCGGCGGTACCCGCGCCGGACTGACGGCACGAGCTGGGGGTGATGTCGCTGATGTAGTGGCTGCCGCGGACGGTGTCGGGGCTGGGGAGGCTGCCCACGTCGTTGTTGCTGCTGCACATGCTGCTGCTGTCCAGGTTGTAGCCGATGGTGATGACCAGGACGCCCTGTTCCTTCGCCAGGGCAGCCACGTCCTTGAAGTTCTGGCAGGCCTTCTGGCCGCCGGTGGCGATGCGTGTGTCCGTCGTGCTCGTCGTGAGGGTCCGGTACTGGTACGTGCACTGGCTTCCGGTCGAGGGGCATTGCGAGGGCCGCGTGATGTAGCTCGGCCGACCCTGGGTCACGCCGCTCAGGACCGGGCCCGAGGACGTCGTGGTGGTCGTGTAGTCCGTGTACCTGGAGAAGATGTCACCGTTGTTGTCGAGAGTGACCGCGCCAGTGGTGGTGGGGGACGGCTCGTAAGGCTCGCCATCGGTCTCGAAGATGAGCACCTTGCGCACCGTGCCGGACCGGTTGCCGCCGCCAAGCGCGGCGATGTTGTTCGGGTCCCTTCCCAGCAGGTAGCGGGCTGCGGCTTTCAGTGGCGACGCCAGCGACGTGCGGGTGCTGATGAGCCGGTTTTCCCTGGTCGAGTCGACGTCGTCGAGGCAGTTGACGGCTTGGACCAATTTGCTGGTGGGGCTGAGGGCACGCTTACCGGTGGAGTCGGCGGCTCCGAGGTAGTCGTTCTTGAACGTCAGCGGCACCCATGACCCTTTGGACGCGGTCGAGGCCTGATCGCTCGGGTAGACGAGTCCCTTCAGGCTCGAGTTGCACGTGTTGCTCTCGGCCGTCGAGCGGTTTCGCTCGCTTGGACCGAGGGCGCCCAACGCCACGTATTGCTGCTCTGGTGTCATGACCTGGAGCATGCTGTTGATGCCGTTGACCAAGTCCGCCCGATAGTCCCGGCAACCGCTGCCGCCGTTCAGCGTGCATCCCAGAGGGTCGGTCATGGACAGGGTGCGGTCGGCCACGACCACGATATCCATGGGGTTGGGGGCGATCGAGCCGCAGGAGCCGGCGCAGGCGACGGAGACCTGGGTGCCTGTGGATCCGTGGTCGATGCCGATGGCCGGGGCGAAGCTGAACGGGACGTCCTCCTCGGCGCTGACCCGGACGGTGTTGCAGCGCACCTTCTGGCCGTTGGCCAGCGAGTTGCCGGGGTTCCAGCCGTTGCTCTCACTCGCGTCGAGGGCGCACGGCACCGCGCACAGCGTGGCGCTGCAGGTCATGCTGCGCGTGCCGCCAGCGGCCCGCGGGCGCCCCTGGTAGCTCGACTGGAACCACTGCACCTCGTTGAGCTTGCCGTCCGGGTTGCAGACGCCCCCACTCTGACCGGCGGTCGGGATCTGGAGAGGTGCCACCTGCGCCGGGACAAGCGGCGTGCTCCCGTCCTGAAGCTCACGAGCGACGACGCACCAGAAGTCGATGTTCGCCTCGTCGAGCTCGCCCTCGCCGTTGCTGGCGTAGAACGTCGTGGCTGCGTTGACGGCATCGGCGATAGAGCCGTTCTGCGTTCCGAGCTGGGCCGCCGCGGCGGTGGATGCCGCGTCGAGCTGGTTGATGACAAGGTGCTTGCGGTTCACCTGCTGAGCCAGGTCGACACCGAGGGCTGCGAGACCGAAGAGCACGACCACGAGGCTCGCGAACAGGATCGCGACGGCGCCCCGCTCCGACCGTCGTCGCCGGCAGATGCTGAGACGGATGGTCGACGCCATGCTCACTCCCGCACCATCTGCGAGGTCCGCTCGAGGACGATGGTGTCGCCGACGCACGATCCGCCGCCGACGAGCCCACACAGCGCGCCGACTGGCGTGATCCAGTGGTGGTTGTAGGTCACCGTCACGGTGACCGTGGACCCGGACGCGACGTTCGCGTCGTAGGACGCGGGGGAGTCGGCGCAGTTCGGACCGGATGCATTGGTGCAGGTGATCTCCACGTCCACGTCAGCCGGGTTGATCCCTGCACTCTCGAGTGAGACATCGACGCTCTGCTCGATCTCGTCGTAAGTTCCGGCGAGGCTGGCGAGTCGGACGGCGTCACGCGTCGAGTTGTTGACGAGGTTCGCCTTCATGAGCATCCAGCCGAAGTCGGCCATGCCGAAGACGAGCATGAGCAGTAGCGGAGCGATCAGGGCGAACTCGACAGCGGCTCCACCGCGGTCGCCACGCGCTCGACCCTGCCGAGTTGCCTCGCGTTCCACGCGCGAGTGCCTCGCGCTGGCGCCGGCATTCTCGCCAACGACAGCGCCACGTTCACGCGTCTCAACGCGTGCTGCCCAACACCACACATCACCCTCCCCAGGATGTCCTCGATGCTAGATGCGCCTGGGGGCATTCGGTGCCTGCTGCCGGGGAAGTGGCCGGTCGTCATCCACAGATGGGCATTTGGGACTAGTCCTCCACAGCCGACCGCAGGGTCGGCGGCGCGGTCGCCAGGCACCGCGACGCTTGCCGCAGGAGGTCGACGGATGACGACGAGTGCATGCAGACAGGCTTTGGGGGCGTACGGCGAGGACGTCGCCGCCCGCTTCCTGACCACGGCCGGGATGGTCCTCCTGGACCGCAACTGGCGTTGCCGCGAAGGAGAGATCGACCTCGTGCTCCGCGATGGACAGGTGCTCGTCGTGTGCGAGGTGAAGACACGGACCAGCGACCTGTGCGGCACCCCGCACGAGGCGATCACCGGGACCAAGCTCGAGCGTCTGCAACGCCTCGGCCAGGCCTGGATGCTGGCCCACGAGGTGCTGGCTGAGGACACCCGGGTGGACCTGGTCGCGGTCCTGCGGCCCGCGCGCGGACCGGCGAAGGTCGATCACGTGAAGGGCATCGGCTGATGCCGTTCGCGACCGCGCACACGGTGAGCCTGCACGGTGCGCTGGGACACCTGATCGACGTCCAGGCCGACGTGTCGCCGGGCCAGGTGGGCACCACGCTCATCGGGCGCCCGGACGTCTCCCTCAACGAGGCGCGCGACCGCTGCCGGATGGCGGTGACCAACAGCGGTCTGGAGTGGCCGATGACCCGGCGGGTCACGGTGCTGCTGGCGCCGGCCGACCTGGCCAAGTCCGGCACGCACTTCGACCTGCCGATCGCCGTATCCGTGCTGGCCGCCGTCGACCGGATCCCCCGTGAGGCCCTCGCCGAGACCGCCTTCGTGGGTGAGCTGACCTTGTCCGGCGGCCTCAGGTCGGTTCCCGGAGTGCTCCCGATGGTGCTGGCCGCCGCCGAGCGAGGGATCACCCGGGTCTTCGTGCCCGAGCCCCAGGCCAGGGAGGCGTCGATGGTTCCTGGCATGACCGTGCTCGGAATGCGCTCCCTGGGCCAGGTGGTCGCCGAGCTGCGTGGGGAGGAGGTGCCCGAGGCGCCGCCGGTCGCGCCGATGTCCGGGAGCCGGCTGCTCGCCTGGCGCGGCCAGGAGCGCCTCGAGGAGCTCGACTTCAGCGACCTGTTCGGCATGGCCGACGCCAAGTACTCCGTGGAGGTGGCGGCGGCGGGCGGCCACCCGGTGCTGCTCACCGGTCCCAAGGGAGCCGGCAAGACCAGCCTCGCCGAGCGGGTCCCGACGATCCTCCCCGAGCTGACCCCGGAGGAGTCACTCGAGCTCACCGCGATCCACTCCCTCGCGGGCGCTCTCGAGCCGGGCGACGGGATGCTCACGACGCCGCCGTACTCCGGCCCGCACCACGACGCGAGCAAGGCCAGCCTGATCGGCGGCGGTAGCGGACAGGTGAGGCCGGGCGAGATCAGCCGAGCCCACTGCGGGGTCTTGTTCCTGGACGAGTTCCCGCTCTTCCGCAGCGACGTCATCGAGGCGCTGCGCCAGCCGTTGGAGAGCGGGGAGATCACCGTGGCCCGGCGCGAGGAGTCGGTGACGCTGCCCGCCCGGTGTCTGTTGGTGCTGGCCTGCAACCCGTGCCCGTGCGGAGGCTTCACCGAGTCCGCCCCGACCAACAGGTGCCGCTGCAACGCCCAGCGGCTGCGCGACTACCAAGGACGCATCACCGGCCCGATCGCCGACCGCATCGACATCACCCGGCAGGTCGCACCGCTGACCCGGGCCCGCGATCCGCTCGACGTCCCGGAGTCCTCCGCCCAGGTCCGGGATCGGGTCGCCCGGATCCGGGACCGTCAGCACCAGCGGTTCCGCCACGAGAGCTGGCGGCTCAACGGCCAGGCGCCGGGTGTCGCGCTGCGGGACTCCTGGCCGCTGGATCCGAGCGCACAGCGCATCCTGCAGGAGGCGGTGTACTCCGGTCGGCTGAGCAGCCGCGGGGCGGTGCGCGTCCATCGGCTCGCCTGGACCGTTGCCGACCTGCGGTCGGTGTGCACCGGGAGCGACGTCACGCCCGGGGTCGACGAGCTGGACACCGCCCTACGGCTGCGGACCAAGCAGCCGCTCCTGCTCGCCTCGCTCGAGAGGCGCGCCGGATGAGCCTCGGCGAGGACCGACTCGCGCGCGCCGCGCTGAGCCGGGTCACCGAGCCAGGCGACCCACGGATCACGGAGCTGGTGGCCCGCTTCGGGGCGATCGACCTGCTGCACCGGCTGCGCAGGGGCGACGGTCTGTCCGGCGTCTTCGCGGACGTCGCGGCGCGTCTGGCCATCTGCGATCCCGAGGGAGAGCTTGCCCGCGCGGCCCGGCTCGGCATCCGGTTCGTGATCCCTGGCGACCAGGAGTGGCCCGAGCAGCTCGACGACCTGGCCAACGTGGAGCCACTCAACAACCGGTCCGGCGTCCCGGTCGGGCTCTGGGCCAAGGGCCCGGTCCGGCTCGACACTCTCGGGGCGTCGGTCGCAGTCGTGGGGTCGCGGGCCGCCACGACCTACGGCGACCAGCTCGCGACCGACATCGCCCAGACGCTGGTCGAGGCGGGGAGTCCGGTGGTCTCCGGTGCCGCGTTCGGGATCGACCGCGCCGCTCACCGCGGCGCGCTGGCGGGCGGCGGTCCGACCATCGCGATCCTGGCGTGCGGCGTCGACCGCGCCTATCCGAAGGCGCACCAGTCGCTGCTCGACCACCTCGCAGAGTTCGGTGCGGTGATCTCCGAGGCTCCGCTGGGGTGCTCACCCCAACGGATCCGGTTCCTGGCCCGCAACCGGCTGATCGCTGCCATCACCCGCGGAACCGTGGTCGTGGAGGCGGCCGTCCGCAGCGGCGCGCTCAACACCGCCCACTGGGCGAACCGGCTCAACCGGGTCGTGGTGGGAGTTCCGGGCCCGGTCACGAGTGCTCCCTCGGGCGGGGTGCACCAGCTGATCCGGGCAGGAGGTGCCGAGCTGGTGACCAACGGGCGCGAGGTGTTGGAGCTGGTCGGATCCTCGGGGGAGCACCTCACCGACGAGCCGCGAGGGCCCGTGCACCCCAGAGACCTGCTGCCGATGGTCGAGCAGCAGGTGCTCGACGCGGTCCCGGTGGGGACCGGCGCGCGACCGGACTCGATCGCCCGGGTGGCCGGGCTGGCGGTCGCCGAGGTCGACACCGCCCTGGGCCGGCTGCGGGCCGCGGGCCTGGTCGAGGGCGACGTCGACGGCTGGCGGCTCGCCGCGCCGGCTCGGCCGTGAACCGGCCGGTGCTGACTACCGTGGTGACGTGAGCGACGCGGCCGAGGCCACCACGCCGGGCCTGCCCGAGGGCCTGGCTCGAGTGCTGGGGGAGTACGAGCGTCACCTCCGCTCCGAGCGGGACCTGGCGGCGCACACCGTCACCGCCTACACGACCGACATCGCCGGTCTCTTCGAGCACGCCGTCCGCCTCGGGATCACCGACGTCACCGAGCTGGACCTGCGCACCCTGCGCAGCTGGCTGGCCAAGCAGCAGACCCTCGGCCGGTCCCGGACCACCCTGGCCCGTCGGGCCACGGCCGCCCGCGTGTTCACGGGTTGGCTGGCCCGGACCGGTCGGGCCGCGACCGACGCGGGCGCCGCGCTCGGCTCGCCCAAGCCGCACAAGCCGCTCCCTGCGGTGTTGCGCGCCGACGAGGCGCGCGCGCTGATCGACGCCGCCACCGAGCTCGCCGATGACGGCGGACCCGTCGGTCTGCGCGACGTGGCCATGCTCGAGGTCCTCTACGCCACCGGAATCCGGGTCGGCGAGCTGGTCGGCCTCGACGTCGACGACCTCGATCGCGACCGCAACGTGCTGCGGGTGTTCGGCAAGGGCCGCAAGGAGCGCAGCGTGCCGTTCGGTCGGCCCGCTGCCCTGGCGCTGGAGCTCTGGCTCCGCAAGGGCCGGCCGCTCCTCGCGGCCGAAGGCGCCGGCGGAGCGTTGTTCCTCGGGGTCCGGGGCCGGCGGATCGACCAACGCGCGGTCCGCACGCTGGTGCACCAGCGGCTGGCGGACGTGCCGGGCGCGCCGGACATGGGCCCGCACGGCCTGCGGCACACCGCCGCAACGCACTTGCTCGAGGGCGGCGCAGACCTCCGCTCGGTGCAGGAGCTGCTCGGCCACGCGTCACTGGCCACCACCCAGCGCTACACCCACGTCACCACCGAACGGCTGCGACGGGCCTACCAGCAAGCGCACCCCCGAGCCTGAGGGCGGGCGCCGGGTCGTCTCGCCAGAGCGGCAGCAGCCGCACCGGGCCGGCGCCGACCAGTTGTAGCGGGTCGAGGTAGACGTCGTCGGTGTTGCGGATCCATCCCCAGTGCAGGCAGGCATCGGGGAAGCAGTGCGACCCGGGGAGCTGGAGCCGCCCGATCCGTCCCCCAGCGGGCACCTGGTCGCCGAGCGAGACGGAGCCGGCCACCGGCTCGTACGTCGTCCGGGTCGAGCCGTGATCGACCACCACGACGCCACGGCCGGCCACCGATCCGGCGTACGTCACGGTGCCGGGCAGTGCCGACCGCACGTGCTGGCCCGTGGCGCCGGCGAGGTCGACGCCCCGATGTCCGGTGCCGTAGGGGGAGTCCGGTGGGTCGAAGCCTTCGCCCACCTCGGGCTGGGGCACGAGCGGCCAGACGCCGACAGGATCCGGCTCGGACTGGCCGGCGGTCAGCATCAGGCTCAGCAGGGCGGCAACGGCCCCGTGGAGCACGGTGGGAACGGGTGGCATGAACCCGACTCTGCGCGGGTCCGCCGACCGGTGGCCCGGCGCAGGACCGAGTCTGTGGAGAACTCACGGTTCTGGCGTGCTTGTGGAGGGCTTCGAGGGCCTGGGTCGCGATTTCGGCCCCCGCGCGGCCTGCACTAGTCTGTGAGCATCACCTCAGCTCCAGCGAGGTGAAATTCGCACGCTTGCAGACCGCGACGGGGTTGCCTTCTCGGACCTCGGTCGCCCGCGGGTGACGAGCCTCGGTCCCGACGCGAGTCGGGTCGGTTCGCACGTAGGCGTCAGGACAGGTGGCACCCGCCGCCTGTGACGAACTGAAAATGACCGGAGCCGATGGTCGGCGCGTCCTGCTGCGTGAGCAGTGCCGAAGGACGCGTGATGGCCCTCGCTCCACACAGGAGAAGAACCACCATGGCAGTTGTCACCATGCGCCAGCTCCTCGAGAGCGGCGTGCACTTCGGACACCAGACCCGTCGCTGGAACCCGAAGATGAAGCGCTTCATCATGACCGAGCGCAACGGCATCTACATCATTGACCTGCAGCAGTCGCTGGCCTACATCGACCGCTCGTACGCCTTCATCAAGGACGTCGTCGCCAAGGGCGGCACCGTGATGTTCGTGGGCACCAAGAAGCAGGCCCAGGAGGCGATCGCCGAGCAGGCGACCCGCGTCGGCATGCCCTACGTCAACCAGCGCTGGCTCGGCGGCATGCTCACCAACTTCCAGACTGTGCACCAGAGGATCAACCGCCTCAAGGAGCTCGACGAGGTCGACTTCGACGACGTGGCCGGCAGCAGCCGCACGAAGAAGGAGCTGCTCCAGATGCGCCGCGAGCGGGACAAGCTCAACAAGTCCCTCGGTGGTATCCGCGAGATGACCCGCACCCCGGCCGCCGTCTGGATCGTCGACACCAACAAGGAGCACCTCGCCGTCGAGGAGGCCCGCAAGCTGCGGATCCCGATCGTCGGCATCCTGGACTCCAACTGCGACCCCGACCTGGTCGACTTCCCGATCCCGGGCAACGACGACGCGATCCGCGCCGTCGGCCTGCTCACCCGGGTCGTGGCCGACGCCGTGGCCGAGGGCCTGATCGCTCGCTCCGGTGCGAAGACCTCCGAGGGCGAGGCCGCCGCGCCTGGTGCCGAGGAGCCGCTGGCCGAGTGGGAGCGCGAGCTGCTCGGTGGCGACGCCGAGAAGCCCGCCGCGACCGAGGAGGCTCCGGCTGCCGAGGCGACCGAGGCCGCCCCTGCCGTCGAGGAGACCCCGGCCGCTGAGGAGACCCCGGCTGTCGAGGAGACCCCGCGCCGCTGAGGAGACCCCGGCTGTCGAGGAGACCCCGGCCGCTCGAGGAGACCCCGGCTGTCGAGGAGACCCCGGCTGTCGAGGAGACCCCCGCCGCTGAGGAGACCCCGGCCGAGCCGGTCGCCGAGGCTGCTGCGGAGCTCGAGGCTCCTGCCGCCGAGGCCGAGGCGCCCGCCGAGGACGCCAAGACCGACGCCTGATCCACCCTCTTCAGAGCTACCCACAGATACGAGGAACGAGACCCATGGCTTTCACTGCCGCCGACGTCAAGCGGCTCCGGGAGATGACCGGTGCCGGGATGATGGACTGCAAGAAGGCGCTCGACGAGGCCGACGGCGACTTCGACAAGGCCGTCGAGCTCATCCGCATCAAGAGTGGCAAGAAGATGGCCGAGCGCGCCGCCGAGCGCGAGGCCTCCTCGGGCCTGGTCGCGCACGCTCCCGGCGTGCTGGTCGAGCTGAAGAGCGAGACCGACTTCGTGGCCAAGAACGCCGACTTCATCGCCGCCGCGCAGAAGATCGCTGACGCCGCCGCCGAGGCCAAGCCGGCCGACGTGGAGGCGCTCAGGGCGATCTCGCTGGGCGACGAGACGGTCGGCCAGGTCGTCGACGGCCTGGCGGTCAGCATCGGCGAGAAGATCGAGCTGGGCCAGTACGTCCACTTCGACGGTCCGGTCGTGGCCTACATGCACAAGCGCGCTGCCGACCTGCCGCCCGCTGTCGGCGTACTCGTCGAGTACGACGGCGACGCCGACGCGGCTCGCGGTGCCGCGATGCAGATCGCGGCGATGCGCCCGCAGTACCTCACCCGCGACGAGGTCCCGGCGGACGTCGTCGAGCACGAGCGCAGCATCGCCGAGGCGACCTCGCGTGAGGAGGGCAAGCCCGAGCAGGCGATCGCCAAGATCACCGAGGGCCGGCTCAACGGCTTCTTCAAGGACGTCGTCCTGCTGGAGCAGCCGTCGGTGACCGAGACCAAGAAGACCGTCAAGGCGGTACTCGACGAGTCCGGCACCACCCTGAAGCGGTTCGCCCGTTTCGAGGTCGGCGCCTAATCCGTTAGGTTTCACGCAGACGTCAAAGGAGGCCGGTTCGATGAGACGACAAGCACTCATCGGGCCGGCTTTCCTCATATCCGCCGGAAGGGGATCCGCGTGACCGGCTACCAGCGCGTTCTGCTCAAGCTGTCCGGCGAGGTGTTCGGCGGCGGCAAGGTCGGCGTCGACCCCGACGTCGTCCAGACCATCGCCCGCGAGATCGCTGCAGTCTCCAAGGCCGGGGTCCAGATCGCTGTGGTCACCGGCGGCGGCAACTTCTTCCGCGGCGCCGAGCTCCAGCAGCGCGGCATGGACCGCGTCCGCGCCGACTACATGGGCATGCTCGGCATCGTGATGAACTGCCTGGCCCTCCAGGACTTCCTCGAGAAGCTCGGCATCGAGACCCGCGTCCAGACCGCGATCACGATGGGTCAGGTCGCGGAGCCCTACATCCCGCGGCGCGCGATCCGGCACATGGAGAAGGGCCGGGTCGTGATCTTCGGCGCCGGCATGGGCATGCCGTTCTTCTCGACCGACACGGTCGCCGCGCAGCGGGCGCTGGAGACCAAGTGCGAGGCGGTGCTGATGGCCAAGAGCGGCGTCGACGGCGTCTACACCGACGACCCCCACACCAACCCCGCTGCGGTGAAGCTCGACGAGCTCACCTACGCCGACGCGCTCCAGAACGGGCTGCGAGTCGCCGACGCGACGGCGTTCGCGCTCTGCATGGAGAACAAGATGCCGATGATCGTGTTCGGCATGGAGCCCGAGGGCAACATCCTCCGTGCGGTCCAGGGTGAGAGGATCGGAACGCTGGTCAGCGCAGGCTGACTCGAGCGGTGTCTCGACAGGCTCGACAACCGAAAGAGTTACGTGATGATCAACGACATCCTCAACGAGGCCGACGGCAAGATGGACAAGTCGGTGGAGGCGACCCGTGAGGAGTTCGCCGCGATCCGAGCCGGCCGGGCGCAGCCGAGCATGTTCAACAAGATCCTCGTGGACTACTACGGCACCCCGACGCCGCTCCAGCAGCTGGCGTCGTTCACCGCGCCCGAGGCCCGGATCATCATCATCTCGCCCTACGACATGGGCGCGATGGCCAACATCGAGAAGGCCATCCGTGACTCCGACCTCGGCATCAACCCCGCCAACGACGGCAAGGTGCTCCGCTGCGTGTTCCCGGACCTGTCCGAGGAGCGGCGCAAGGAGTACATCAAGGTGGCCAAGGCCAAGGCCGAGGACGGCCGGGTGGCCATCCGCAACCTACGGCGTACGGCGAAGCAGAACCTCGAGAAGCTCGAGAAGGACGGCGAGGCCGGCAAGGACGACGTGGCCGGTGCCGAGAAGCGCCTGGACGGGATGACCAAGACCCACACGGACGCCATCGACGACCTGCTCAAGCACAAGGAAGCCGAGCTGCTCGAGGTCTGAGCGCCCGCCCACAACACCCATGACCGACACCTCCCCGACTGTTCCCGCGCCCCAGAAGGACCACGGCCGCGCCGGCCGGGACCTCAAGGCGGCCGTTGCTTCGGCGGTCGTGCTCCTCGCCGCGATCGCCGCATCGCTGGCGTTCTGGAAGCCGGCGTTCATGTTCATCGTGGTCGCGGCGGTGGTCGTCGCGATCTGGGAGCTGCGCCAGGGCCTGCTCGCCAAGGACATCGACATCCCCGAGCAGCCGCTGATGCTCGGCGGGGCGGTGATGGTGGTCGTCGCGTACCTGTGGGGTGCCCCCGCGCTGGTCACCGCGACTGCGGTCACCGCGCTCGTGACCATGCTGTGGCTGCTGCGGCGGGGGATCGACGGCTACGTCCGCACCTCCACCGCATCGGTGTTCACGCTCGTCTACGTGCCCTTCCTCGGGTCGTTCGTCGCCCTGCTGCTCGCCGAGGGCGGGCGCGACGGTGGCGGCATCGACAACGACGGCGTCGCCGGGATCGTCACCTTCATCCTGGTGACGATCGCGTCCGACATCGGCGGCTACGTCGCGGGCGTCCTGTTCGGCAAGCACCCGATGGCGCCGGTGATCTCTCCCAAGAAGTCCTGGGAGGGCTTCGCCGGCTCGCTGGTGTTCACCGTGGCCGCGGGCTGGGCCCTCGTCGTCTACCTCCTCGACGGCGACTGGTGGGTGGGCCTCTGCCTCGGCCTGATCGCCGTGGTCATGGCCACCCTGGGCGACCTGTGCGAGTCGGTGATGAAGCGCGACCTCGGCATCAAGGACATGAGCCAGGTGATCCCGGGCCACGGCGGCCTGATGGACCGCCTCGACTCCCTGCTGGCCACCATCGCCCCGATCTGGCTGCTGCTCCACTACGCCGTCTTCTGAGCCAAATTGGGATAGTCCGGCACGTGGGGCACCGGTTTCGGCCCCCAACGGGTGCCCCACGTGCCGGACTATCTGCTCGCGCCTCCGGTCAACCCCAGGGAGTGCCGCCTACGATCGAGGCGATGGACACCGACGAGGGGCTGCGCGACCGGGACGAGCCCGCGCCCGGAGCCGTCGTCGATGCCGAAGCCGATACCGAGCCCGAGGGCGGCGACGAGGATGCAGCGCCCGCGGCCGCGCCCAACTGGTGGCACCGCGACCATCCGACGTTCTCGGCGCTGACCGGGTTCTTCACGGGCCTGGCGGTCGTGATCGTCGTACCCGGTGCCTTCGCGGCCGTGCTCCGTGCGATGTTCGACTACGACACCGCCGAGGAGCTGTTCCCGTTCGTCCTGGTGGTACTCGCAGTGCCGCTCGTGCTGATCGCGCTTCCGCGCACGCGACGGTTCGGTCGCTACATGCTGCTGGGGATGCTGGCCACCGCGATCGTGGTGCTCGGGGTGGCGGCCCTGGTCGTCTGGATCCTGATCAAGACCGACGGTTAACAACCTCCGCCCTCGGCCTGGGAGAATGGGCCACCTGATGTCCGACCCCAAGCCTCTCCCCCTGGTGTTCGACGAGCCGCGAGGCCGTCGGAAGCCGCCGCGCCACCTCGCCGACCTGGCCCCCGACGAGCGCAAGGCGCTCGCGGTGGAGCTCGGGCTGCCGGGATTCCGGGCCAAGCAGCTGGCGACCCACTACTTCGCCCGCCTGGCCGACGACCCGAGCGAGATGACCGACCTGCCGGCGGCCGAGCGCGAGCGGCTGGTCACCGAGCTGCTGCCCGATCTGATGACGCCGCTACGCACTCTGGAGGCGGACCGCGGCACCACCCGCAAGACCTTGTGGAAGCTGTTCGACGGCGCCCTGGTCGAGTCGGTGCTGATGCGCTACCCCGGGCGGGTCACGATGTGCGTCTCGAGCCAGGCCGGCTGCGGGATGGCGTGCCCGTTCTGCGCCACCGGCCAGGGTGGTCTGCAGCGCAACATGTCGACTGCCGAGATCGTCGAGCAGGTCGTCGCCGGTGCCCGTTCGCTGGCCAGGGACGAGGTGCCCGGCGGTCCCGGGCGGGTGTCCAACGTCGTGTTCATGGGCATGGGTGAGCCGATGGCCAACTACAAGGCCGTGATCGGGGCGGTACGCCGGTTCACCGACCCCGCCCCCGACGGGCTCGGCATGTCCGCCCGCGGCATCACCGTCTCCACGGTCGGGCTGGTGCCGCGGATCAAGCAGCTGGCCGAGGAGGGCATCCCGGTCACGCTCGCGCTCAGCCTGCACGCCCCCGACGACGAGCTGCGCAACGAGCTGGTGCCGATCAACACCCGATTCTCGGTCGCCGAGACCGTCGAGGCGGCGTGGGACTACGCGCGGATCACCAAGCGCCGGGTGTCCATCGAGTACGCCATGATGCGCGGCATCAACGACCAGGCCTGGCGCGCCGACCTGCTCGCCGAGGTGCTGCAGTCCTACGGCGACTGGGGCTGGGTCCACGTCAACCTGATCCCGCTCAACCCGACGCCGGGCTCGAAGTGGACCGCGTCCGACCCGGCCGACGAGCGCGAGTTCGTCCGGCGTCTCGAGGCCAAGGGGATCTCCACGACCGTTCGCGACACCCGGGGTCGCGAGATCGACGGCGCCTGCGGGCAACTGGCCGCCGTGGAGTCGTAGCTCGGGGTGAACTGGGCGGAGCGAGTCGCCGCGGCCAGCCGGGCCTGGCTCTGGGTGCCGGAGACGGCCATCCGCGCGGAGACCCATGACTACCTCCTGGTCCGCTTCCCCGACTACTTCGAGCACCCTTTGGTGCTACTCGACTTCAGGCCCTCCCGGGACCCTGCGGTGGTCGTCGACGAGGTGCTGGCCAGGGCTCGGGAGTTCGAGGAGCCCGAGCTGATCTGGTGGGTCAAGCTCGGAGCGTCGACCAGCCTGGACGACCTGGTCCGGGCGCGCGGCGGGGTGCCTGACGAGACCCTCGACGTGCTCGCCCGTGATCTCACCCAGGGACTGCCGGAGCTGGGCGACCCCGGGATCACGCTGCGCTGGACGACGGACGAGAACACCCTTCGGGACGCCTACGAGGTGCTCAAGGTGGTGTTCGGCGGCGACGTGCCACCCGACCAGCGGCTCCGGATCGAGAGCGACCAGGTGAGCCGGGACGTCGTGAACGGCCGCGGTGGAGGCGTGGTCGCCTACCTCGAGGGCCGGCCCGCGGGCACCGGGGGACTCACGGTCGCCGACGACGTCGGCCGCCTGTGGAGCGGCTCGGTGCTGGCGGAGTGCCGGGGGCGCGGCGTCTACCGCGCGCTGCTGCGGGCCCGCCTCGAGTACGCCGTCGAGAACGGCGCCACGATGGCCCTGGTCAAGGGCCGGGTGGAGACCTCAGGACCGATCCTGCGCCGTGCGGGATTCGCCGCGCACGGGCAGGAGCGGTCCTACGTCGTCCCTCTGTGAGATCAGAGAGGGTTCTGCACCACCAGCTCGAGGTTCCGGTCCGCGAGCTGACCTCGCTTGGAGTCGGTGCGGTCCTGTGGGTCGTTCATGGCGAGCTCTCGTGCGAGGCCCGCAAGGGCGAGTGGGTTGGCGCCACCGGGATACATCGGCGGACCGCTGTGGTCGACGATCGTGGTGAAGATCGACAGCGTGCCGTCGCCGTTGTCGGTGACCTCGATGATCCGTGACTGCATCGGCCAGTCGATGTGGGCTGCCGTGTTGATCTCCCACAGACCACCGCTGCCCCCGGGGCGCGCGTGGGCCAGCACCTGGTTCCTGTGCGTGTGCCCGTTGACCCAGGCCACGACGCTCTCGTGCTTGAGCAGCTCCTCCAGCACGAGCGTGCCGTTGATCCGGGTCTGCAGCTCGCCCCCGGTGATGATCAGCGTGTTCTTCATGGTGAACGACGTGTGGTGGCTGAACACCATCACGATCTTGCCCGCGGAGTTGGCGAGCTCGGTCTTCAGCCACGCGAACTGTGCCCGGTCGATCGAGCCGTCGGCGTATCCGTTCGGGTTCACCGTGTCCATCACGATCATCCGGAACGGTCCCTGGTCGAAGGCGTAGTACGCCGTGCCCTTGGTCCGGTTCTCGGTGGTGAACCCGTGTCCGTTCGGGGCGCCGCCGAGCGCGAAGTGCTGCTCGACGACCTGCCCGCGGGTGAGGAACCTTCGGCCGAGGTCAGGCGAGACCCTCCGGACCATGGGGGTGAGCGCGAGCGAGCGCACCAGGCGCAGGATGTCACCCGACACGATGCTGTTGACGATCTCCGCGGGGGAGAGGCCGAGCGGCAGCGACTGCAGCTTCAGCGGGCCGGTGGACAGGATGTCGAGCTGCAGGTTCTGGGGGAAGTTCCCCTGCACCAGACCATCGTGGTTACCGAACGCGGAGTACCACTTCATGGCCAGGCCGGTCGCGTTGAACGGCGCGCGAGCGTTGTTGAGCAGGTTGGGGATCACCGGGTAGCCGTAGTGCTGGCGGTAGACGTCGGCGGACTTCCCGGCCGGGGTGCCGTGCGGGTGGTAGTAGCCCGGGTCGTAGTAGGTCGCGTCGTCGTCGGCGACACCCTCGTACCTCGCCAGGCTTCCGGAGTCGACGCGCACCGAGCCGCCGTTCAGGACCTGGATGTTCCAGCGCACCTCGTTGAACTGCGAGTTGTCGGAGTTGTCACCGGTCTGGATCGCCAGGTCCAGCGGGCGACCCGTGACCGGGGCGCCCCCCGCGAAGCCGTTGATCTTCTGGACCATGGCTTCGGCGATCTGTCCGGACAGGAACTCGTGAGGCCGGTACGAGGAGCTGAGCAGGCCGGTCTGTATCGGCAGCACCGCAGGGTCGTCGAGCCGGTCGACGAACTCCAGCCGGAACGCCGACTGGGCGTCGACGATGTGGATGTCGCTCAGCTGCGCGAACGCCAGCAGCGGGTTTCGGACGTTGGAGGCGGTCGAGACACCCAGGTCGGTGCGCGTGAGGATCGACTCACCGGGCCCCGTGACCACCGGCCGATAGCCACCGGCGCCGGCGGCCCCGCGTCCCAGAGTGGTGACGAGCGTGGAGTTGGTGGGTGCGACCGGATAACCGGGCGGCAACGCCCCGGCAGGTGAGGAGGCGGCTACCCCGAGCGCGCCGGCAGCAGAGGCTCCGCCCACAGCGACGGCGCTGGAGCGGAAGAGGGAGCGTCGAGTGAACTTCACTACCGCCCAACGACTCCACGTGACCGGGGTCACGCGGCGGCACAGGCAGTGGTCCGGACCAGTTGACCGACGGCCTGCGTTCACGGACGCGACACGTGTCCAAGGGCGTCCGTTGAGGTTGCCTTCCTAGCGTCAGAGACATGACCGAGCAGCTGCGGGTGCTGGTGGTGGCGGAGTCCTTCCTTCCCCAGGTCAACGGGGTGACGAACTCGGTACGACGGGTGCTGGAGCACCTGGCGGCCGAGGGGCACCAGGCGGAGCTGATCGCTCCGACCGGGCCGCCGACGTACGCCGGGTTCCCGGTCACACACGCGCGCGGCGCCCACCTGCCCTTCTACCCCGATTTCCGGGTCGGCCTGGAGACCCGTCGTCGGCTCCGGGCGGCGATGCGCCGGTTCCGGCCCGATGTCGTCCACGTCGCCTCGCCGGCCACCCTGGGCCACCAGGCGGTCCGCGCGGCGGCGGAGCTCGGCATCCCCACGGTGGCGATCTACCAGACCGACCTCGTGGGCTTCGCGGCCCGGTACGACGTGCCGGGCGGCGTGCGCGCGATGGCCGCGCTGACCCGGCGCATCCACTTCGCGGTGGACCGGACCCTGGCCCCGTCGTCGGCCAGCCTGCGTCAGCTCGCCGACCTGGGCATCGGCAACACCGCGCTCTGGCCGCGCGGCGTCGACCTGCAGGCCTTCCACCCGGTGCACCGGAGCTCCGACCTGCGGCGTCGGATCGCGCCCGACGGCCGCCTGCTCGTCGGCTACGTCGGCCGGCTGGCGCCCGAGAAGGAGCTCGAGCAGCTCACGATCCTCGCCGACGACCCTCGTTACGCACTGGTGGTCGTCGGCGGCGGCCCCGAGGAGCAGCGGCTGCGCGCCCTGCTCCCCGGGGCGTCCTTCCTCGGGGTGCTGCACGGGGACGAGCTGAGCGCCGCCTACGCCTCGCTCGACGTGTTCGTGCACACCGGCCGCTACGAGACCTACTGCCAGTCCGCTCAGGAGGCTCTGGCCGCGGGCGTGCCGGTGGTCGCGCCCCGATCGGGCGGACCCGTGGACGTGGTGGCCGACGGAGTGGCCGGCTTCCTCTATGAGCCCGGTGACCCCGCCGACCTGGCTGCGTACGTCGACAAGCTGGCCTCCGACCCGCTGCTCCGCACCCGGATGGGTCTCGCCGCGCGCCGCAGCGTGCGCGACCGGTCCTGGACGGCGGTGAACGCGGCCCTGGTCGAGCACTACCGCGAGGCGATCGCCGGGCTCAGGAGTCCTGACCTGCTGGCCGGTTGACCACCGACGCCGCCTCCTCGAGGCTGTCGACGAGGTGGATGTGCTCCTCCATCACCCGCCCGCGTGCCAGGGACTGCAGCAGCGGCCAGGCGGGCAGCGTCTCGGTCCAGTACGTCGTGCCGACGAGCACCATCGGGGCCACCGAGGACTCGTCCGCGTAGAAGTTCTCGCAGGCGTCCTGGAAGATCTCCTGGACGGTGCCGCCCGCGCCCTCGAGGAAGATGATCCCCGCGTCGCAGACCTCGAGCAGGATCGCCTCGCGGGCCGGGTTCCCGAAGAACTTCGCGATCGCGGTGGCGAACACGTTCGGCGGCTCGTGCCCGTAGTGCCAGGTGGGGATGCCCAGCGAGTCGCAGGGCTCGGGGTTCGCGTCGCGCACGGCGAAGGCGGTGCGCAGCCAGTCGTCGACCGAGGGCCGGAACGACGGCACCTCGGCGATCCGCTCGAGGGCCTCGTCGAGCGCGTCCGGCTGCTTCGTGGCGAGTGAGGCGCCGAGGTTGGCCGCCTCCATGGAGCCCGGACCGCCACCGGTGGCGACCACGTGGTCGGCGCCGAGCAGCCGGCCGAGCCGCGCTGCGGCGGCGTACCCCTCCGTGCCGCGCTCGGCCGAGTGGGCACCCATCACGCCGACCAGGTGACGGGTGCTCGTCCACCGCGCGAGGGCCTCGTCGATCGCGTGGTCGTGGAGGGCGATGGCCAATGTGTCGTCCCGCTCGTGCGCGTCCTGGGCCCAGGAGTACGCCCGGCCGTCGAGGGAGCGAGCGTAGGAGGGATCGTCGTACAGCTCGTCAGCGGTGTAGAGGTGGCCGCGATAGGCGTCGACGGGGGCGCTGCCGATCGCCGGCAGCACGAGCGCTCCCGCTGCGGCGAGCTGGGACTCCTCGTCCGGGCCGAACGTGCAGCCGAGGAACGTGGATCCCGTCAGGTTGCAGTCGGACGCAAGTGCGCGGACCCGACCAGTGAGGTCGAGCCCGCGCACCCGCCAGCCGGAGAGATCGCACGCACCGACTGAGAGTCGGTGGTCGAAGTCCGCAAGCGTCTCGATGTCGATGATCCGGCCGCGGCTGCGTCGCACACGCCGAACCTACCGAGGGGAGCGAGTCAGTCGTTGCGGACAGCCTTGATCGTGGGGCTGAAGTCGACGCCACAGGTGGCGGTCTTGCGGACCTTGGCATAGAACTTGCCCTCGGTGCCGGTGTTGCCGGTCGACCAGGTCCCGTCGCTCCCGGTGGTGTCGGAGGCGAACCTGACGTCGTCGCCTCCGCCGCGCTTCCCCTTCTGCTTGAACACGATGACCATGCGCTCGTCCAGGCACGCCGCGTTGGGGCTGGTGACGGCGCCCGACAGGTCGACACCCTCGGCCTGGATGGTCACGGTGCTCGGGGCCAGCGCTGCGGCCTCCGCGGACCCGCCTGCGGCGAGCATCGCTCCCGATGCGGCGACGGCGAGACCGCCCATGGCAAAGCGGCGGATGAGGGTGGCGGGGGAGGTGGTCATCGGAGTTCCTCTCGGTGGGGCGACGTTCGTCGCTCGGTGATGACGGGTCTGACGCGCACCTCCCCGAACCGGTTCCGCCGTGTTCAGAACGCGTGCGCCATCAGGTCCCCGAACAGCTCGTGCTCGTCGGCGGTCTCGAGGCCCTTGGAACGGAACCAGGTGGCGATGTTGGTGCAGTCGCGCATCAGGAAGTCCATGCCTGCCGGGTTGCCGACCAGGTCGACGATCTGCGGCAGGTCGATGATGACCAGCCGGTCACCCGCGGCCAGGATGTTGTACGCCGACAGGTCGCCGTGGACGAGGCCGTGCTGCACCATCGTCGCCAGTACCTCCCGCAGCTGGTCGTAGTACGACGCCAGCAGGTCGGGCGTCGGCCGGGTCTGCGCCAGCCGCGGAGCCGTCTCGCCGTCGACGGTGATCCACTCCATCAGGATCTCGGTGCCGTCGATCTGCACGGGGTAGGGCACGGGCAGGCCGAGCAACCAGAGGCGGTTCAGCGCACCCCACTCGGAGATCGCCCACTCGCCGGCAGCGACCAGCCGACCGAAGGTGCTCTTGCGCTTGAGCGCCCGCTCGTCGCGCGAGCGCTTCATGCTCCGCCCCTCGGTGTAGGCCGCGGAGCGGTGGAAGGTGCGGTGCTCGGGGCTGCGGTACCGCTTGGCGGCCATCACCACCCCGTCGTCGGGCGCGAGCGGGTCGCAGCGCTCGACCAGGAAGACGTCGGCCTCCTTGCCTGTCTTGAGGATGCCGAGCTCGGTGTCGATGGCGCCCTGGGACGTCACGACCCAGGAAGGGCGCGGCTCCGGGCCGCGGGACAGCGGCTCGACGTCGAGCCAGGTCGACCAGCGTTGGCCGTCGCCGAGGTCGTCGTACGCGTTGAACTCGAAAACGAAGGACGGATCAACTCCGTCGGTGTGAGAAGTCATCGGTGTGGGTGCTCCAAGAAGAGAGGATTTGGTCTGCGGACAGGCCAAGGACAGTCGTGGACATGTCGCACTCCTCTCGTCGAGCACCGGGGAATCCGATGACTGTGACCAGGGTCGGGGAGCCCTGCTCCACCGCGCAACCGAATTAGTGGACGAGAGCCTTGATCCCGGCTGCGTCCCACGCGCCGATGCCCGGCCGTTCGAGGAGGTACGCCGCGACCGAGTCGCCGTCCCAGCCGCGACCAGGCGTACCAGACGTCCATCACCTCGATGACACCACGGATGACGGTTGTGACAGGCTGCATGGGTGCAGGTCTCCCGCGTGAACGCGCGCCGTCTCGTGCCCGCCCTTGCCGTGGTGCTGGCCGCCTCCGCGGTGCCTTTCTCCAGCGCGATCACGTTCGCTCCGCCCGAGGGCAGCCCCGGCATCGGCGACCCGTACTTCCCGCTCGACGGGAACGGCGGCATCGACGTCGTCCACTACGACGTGCGGGACCGCTACGACTTCCGGAAGCGACGGCTGGACGGCGTGACGGCGCTGACGGTCAAGGCGACCGAGCCGCTGAGCCGGTTCAACCTGGACCTCCTGCTCCCGGTCAGCGCCGTGCTCATCGACGGGCAGACGGTCGACTTCGAGAAGCCCCATCAGCACGAGCTGCAGATCACGCCCGACTCGACGATCCCGGCCAACGAGCAGTTCAAGGTGGTCGTGAAGTACGCCGGCAAGCCCGGCCCGATCAGCTACCAGGACGAACGGAACTGGCTCGCGTCGCGCCACGAGGTCGTCACGATGAACGAGCCGCACATGGCCCCGTGGTGGTTCCCCAGCAACGACCATCCGCGCGACAAGGCGACCTACGACATCCGGATCACCACCGGCCGCGACCGCGAGGTGATCTCCAACGGCCGGCGGGTGAGCCGCAAGGTCAACGGTCGGCTCGCGACCACGCACTGGCACAGCGGCCAGCCGATGGCGTCGTACCTCGCCTTCTTCGCGGCCGGCGACTTCACCATCCGCCGCGGCAAGACCGGCGGGATCCCGTGGCTGCTCGCGGTCTCGCGGCGGCTCCCCGAGCGCGAGCGCAGCGCGTCGATGAAGGCCATGCAGGCGTCCGGCAAGGTCACGGTGTGGCTGCAGAAGGAGCTCGGGGACTACCCGTTCGGCTCCACCGGCGGACTGGTCACCTCGCTCAGCCCCGGCTTCGCGCTCGAGAACCAGACCCGACCGACGTACCCCGCGCTCACGAACGACGCGCGGTACCTCGTCGTCCACGAGCTCGCGCACCAGTGGTTCGGCGACTCGGTGTCGGTGCGCGGCTGGCGCGACATCTGGCTCAACGAGGGCTTCGCGACCTACATGGAGGCGAGGTACGACGAGACGCACGACGGTCGCACCACCGAGCAGTGGCTCAAGAACGCGTACCAGCAGCTCGACGGCGACGCGGACTTCTGGGACATGTCGATCGACGACCCCGGCAAGAACCGGATCTTCAGCTACCCGATCTACCAGCGCGGCGGCATGGCGCTCGCGGCCCTACGCCGCGTGATCGGAGCTCCGGACTTCACCGAGCTGCTCCGGACCTGGGTCGCCCAGCACCGCTTCGGCGACGCCACCACCGACGAGTTCACCGATCTCGCCGAGGAGATCAGCGGCACCGAGCTGGACGGGTTCTTCGACGCCTGGCTGCGCGCCCACGAGCCGCCTGCGCCGACCGCCGCCAACGGCCTCGACTGAGCGGCCCGCAGACTGCTGGGAGTGACCGGGGTTACATCCCTGGTAGGTGGGTACCACCGATTTCATGAGTCTCGGGAAAGACGAGCGGTCCGCCGCGCCCGAAGTACCGCACACCGACAAGCCGAAGATGATCGCGGCAGGGGTCCTGCTGCTCATCCCGATCGTCGCCCTGATGTGGGTACCCAGCTATACGAAGGACGATCCCGAGCTGTTCGGGTTCCCGTTCTTCTTCTGGTACCAGTTCCTCTGGGTCTTCCTCTGCTCCGGGATGACCTGGTGCGCGTATCTCCTGACGCTGTCGGCCCGTCGTGACCGACCGGCGCACCCTGACGAGGACGAGAGATGAGCGCCCAGCTGACGCCGATGGCGTCGGACGTGAACGGCGTCGCCCTCGCCGTCCTGATCGCTCTGTTCCTGCTGGTGGCCGTGCTCGGGTTCATGGCGACCCGGTTCCAGCGCGCGAACGACCTCAACACCCTCGACGAGTGGGGACTCGGCGGCCGGAAGTTCGGGACCTGGGTGACCTGGTTCCTGCTCGGCGGCGACCTGTACACGGCGTACACGTTCGTGGCGGTGCCGGCGGCGATGTTCGCCACGGGTGCGGTGGCGGGCTTCTTCGCGGTGCCGTACACGATCATCCTCTACCCGATCATCTTCATCTTCATGGCTCGGTTCTGGTCGGTGAGCCACCGGCACGGGTACGTCACGACCGCCGACTTCGTCCGGGGCCGGTACGACGACCGCGGGCTCTCTCTCGCTGTCGCGGTGACCGGCTTCGTCGCGACGATGCCCTACATCGCGCTGCAGCTCGTCGGCATCCAGGCGGTGCTCGAGGTGGCCGGCATCGGCGGCGGCGACAACTGGTTCGTCAGGGACCTCCCGCTGTTCGTCGCCTTCGGCGTGCTCGCCGCCTTCACCTACTCGTCCGGACTGCGGGCGCCCGCGGTGATCGCGTTCGTCAAGGACACCCTGATCTACCTGGTGGTCATCGTCGCGATCATCTACCTGCCCGGCCAGGTCGGTGGCTGGGACGCCGTGTTCGGCGCGGCGCAGGACAAGATGGCTACCACCAGCGAGGCGACCGGCAAGCCCACGGGCGCGTTCTTCCCCGGCGACGGACAAGCCTGGGCCTACGCCACGCTCGCGCTCGGCTCGGCGATGGCGCTGTTCATGTACCCGCACTCGATCACCGCGAGCCTCTCCTCGGCGACCCGCAACACGATCCGGCGCAACGCGGCCATCCTGCCGGCGTACTCCTTCGTGCTCGGGCTGCTCGCCCTGCTCGGCTGGGTGGCGATCGCGGCCGGCACCGAGGTCGACAACCCGCAGCTGGTGATCCCGCAGCTGTTCGAGGACTTCTTCCCCGACTGGTTCACCGGTGTGGCGTTCGCGGCGATCGCGATCGGTGCGCTGGTGCCGGCGGCGATCATGTCGATCGCGGCGGCGAACACGTTCACCCGCAACATCTACAAGGAGTGGCTCAAGAAGGACGCCACCCCCGCGCAGGAGGCCAAGGTCTCCAAGGTGACCTCGCTGCTGGTGAAGGCGGTGGCGCTGGGGTTCGTGCTCACCCTCGACAACCAGAACGCGATCAACTTCCAGCTGCTCGGCGGCATCTGGATCCTGCAGACCTTCCCGGCCGTCGTGTTCAGCCTCTACACCCGCTGGTTCCACAAGTGGGCGCTGCTGGCCGGCTGGGCGGTCGGCATCGTCTACGGGACGATCGAGGCCTACCAGGTGATCCATCCGCTCACCGGCAAGCACTTCGGTGGCTCGCTCGGCGAGATCCCGGGCCTCGGCGACATGGGCTACATCGCGATGACGGCGTTCGCGCTCAACCTGATCGTGGCCGCCCTGCTGACGCTGGTGCTCAACGCGGCGAAGGTCTCCAACGGAACCGACGCCACGTCGCCCGGTGACTACTACGCGGACGCCGACGACCCGCGCGTGCAGGCCGACCTGGCCAGCGAGGAGGACCTCACCCGCGGGGAGCCTCGGGCGACCTGAACAGCCTGCGGCAATGGAGCGGCTGCGAGAATGGGCCGGTGACCGCGCGCGACGTCGTGGTGCTCGGATCAACGGGCTCCATTGGGACCCAGGCCCTCGACCTGGTGCGGGCCAACCCCGATCGGTTCCGCGTGGTGGGTCTGACCGCAGGCGGATCCACGCCCGATCTGTTCGAGCAGCAGGTCGCGGAGTTCGCGCCGGCGTTCCATGGTGTCGGTGAGGAGGCCTCCACGGAGGCGGCGGCGATGCCCTGCGACGTGGTGCTCAACGGCATCACCGGGGCGGTCGGGCTGCGTCCTACCCTGGCCGCGCTCGACGCCGGCACCACGCTCGCGCTGGCCAACAAGGAGTCGCTCATCATGGGCGGCCCACTCGTCCTCGACCGCGCGAAGCCCGGTCAGATAGTCCCGGTCGACTCCGAGCACAGCGCGCTCGCGCAGTGCCTGCGCGGCGGCTCGCCGGAGGAGGTGCGACGACTGGTGCTGACCGCCAGTGGCGGTCCTTTCCGGGGCCGCAGTCGCGACGATCTCCGTAACGTCACGGTCGCTGAAGCGTTGGAACATCCGACCTGGAACATGGGGCCAGTCATCACCATCAACTCCGCGACTTTGGTTAACAAAGGACTTGAAGTGATCGAGGCCAACCTGTTGTTCGGTATCCCTTTCGACCGCATCGACGTCGTCGTGCACCCCACCAGCGTGGTGCACTCGATGGTCGAGTTCGTCGACGGTTCGACGCTGGTGCAAGCCAGCCCTCCGACGATGAAGATCCCCATCGCGCTCGGTCTGGCCTGGCCGGAACGGGTGCCCGACGCGGCGCCGCCGGTCGACTGGACCTCGGCCGAGACCTGGGAGTTCTTCCCGCTCGATGACGAGGCGTTCCCCGCGGTGGCGCTGGCCCGGACGGCCGGCGAACGCGGTGGCACCGCCCCCGCCGTCTACAACGCCGCCAACGAGGTGTGCGTGGAGGCTTTCCGCGAGGAGCGGCTGGGCTTCACCGAGATCGTGCCCACGGTCGCGAAGGTGGTCGCCACCCACGACGTACGCTCGACGGAGGTGCTCACCGTCGATGACATCCTGGCCGCCGATGCCTGGGCCCGAGACGAAGCCGCCCGTCTGATCCAGGGAGCCGCCCGATGACCGCCGTGTACTACGCGCTCGGGATGGTCATCTTCTTCGTCGCCATCCTGGCCTCGATCGGCCTCCACGAGCTCGGCCACATGATCCCCGCGAAGAAGTTCGGCGGGAAGGTCACCCAGTACTTCATCGGCTTCGGCCCGACGGTGTGGAGCAAGCAGGTCGGCGAGACGGAGTACGGCGTCAAGGCGATCCCGCTCGGCGGCTACGTCAAGATCGTCGGCATGCTCCCGCCGGAGGCGGAGGACCTGGTCGACTCGGTCGAGATCGACGAGCAGGGCCGCAGGGTGCAGCGGATCCGCAAGTCCAACACCGGCATCTTCACGCAGCTGATCTCCGATGCCCGCGCCGCCGAGTGGGAGCTCGTCGGCCCCGAGGACAGCGACCGGCTCTTCTACAAGATGCCGTGGTGGAAGAAGGTCATCGTGATGGCCGGCGGCCCCACGGTGAACATCCTGATCGCGTTCTTCATCTTCTGGGGCATCTTCGCGACCTATGGCCAGAAGTCCGAGGAGCCGGTGGCGGGAGCCCCCGTGATCCAGACGGTCTCCAAGTGCGTGCTGCCGGCGAGCGAGGAGAACCGCGCCTGCACCGCGCAGGACCCGGTGTCTCCTGCAGCCGAGGCCGGGCTGCGGCCCGGCGACCAGATCACCAGCTTCAACGGCGTCGAGATCACGGCCTGGGACCAGCTCCGCGATCTCATCCGCGTCAACAACGACGGCGTGGCGGTGATCGGCTACGAGCGCGACGGACAGCTCCTGACCGGCACCACCAACACCACGGTGGAGGCGCGGCCCACGTCGGAGACCGACGAGACGCTGCGCCAGGTCGGCTTCCTCGGGGTGTCCCCGGCCACCGAGGTGATCACCGAGACCGGCGGCCCGCTCTACACGCTGGAACAGATGGGCGACATGACCGTCGAGACGGTCCAGGCCCTGGTGCACCTGCCGGAGAAGGTCTGGGGCGTCGCCCGGGCGATCGTCGGCCTGGAGGAACGTGATCCCGAGAGCCCCGTCAGCATCGTCGGTGGCGGTCGCTTCGCAGGCGAGACGGTGAGCCACGAGACGTTCCCCGTCCAGGAGAAGACCGTCTTCCTGCTCTCACTGATCGCCGGATTCAACTTCTTCATCGGCGTGTTCAACTTCGTCCCCCTCCTGCCGCTCGACGGTGGTCACATCGCCAGCGCGATCTGGGAGGCGCTGCGCCGAGGAGTCGCCCGGCTGCGCAGGCGTCCCGACCCCGGGTACGTCGACGCCGCCAGGCTGCTGCCCGTCGCGTACGTCGTCGCCTCGGCATTGCTCGTGATGGGCATCGTGCTGATCGTCGGCGACCTCGTCGTACCGCTGCACATCGACGGCAGCTAAAAGCTCGGCGCATCCGCACGTCGCCGCTGCTCGTGCGGATGCGCCGACTCGGCGGCAGCAGCGGGCGGCCCGTAACCTAGAAGCCATGACCGCCATCAGCCTCGGCATGCCCGAGGCGCCACCGCCGGTGCTCTCGCCGCGCCGTCCCACGCGTCAGATCAAGGTGGGCAAGGTCGGCGTCGGCAGCGAGTCGCCGATCTCGGTCCAGTCGATGACCACCACGCTGACCTCCGACGTCAACGCCACGCTCCAGCAGATCGCCGAGCTCACCGCGACCGGCTGCGACATCGTGCGCGTGGCCTGCCCGAGCCAGGACGACGCCGACGCGCTCCCGGAGATCGCGCAGCACTCCCAGATCCCGGTCATCGCGGACATCCACTTCCAGCCGAAGTACGTCTTCGCCGCGATCGACGCCGGCTGTGCTGCGGTCCGGGTCAACCCCGGCAACATCCGCAAGTTCGACGACCAGGTCAAGCAGATCGCGGCCGCCGCCAAGGACCGCGGCACCAGCATCCGGATCGGCGTCAACGCCGGCTCGCTCGACAAGCGGGTGATGGAGAAGTACGGCAAGGCGACGCCCGAGGCGCTGGTCGAGTCGGCGGTCTGGGAGGCGAGCCTGTTCGAGGAGCACGACTTCCACGACTTCAAGATCTCCGTCAAGCACAACGACCCGGTCATCATGGTGCGGGCCTACGAGCTGCTCGCGGAGGCCGGTGACTGGCCGCTGCACCTCGGCGTCACCGAGGCCGGCCCGGCGTTCCAGGGCACCATCAAGTCGTCGGTCGCGTTCGGTCACCTGCTGAGCCAGGGCATCGGAGACACCATCCGGGTCTCGCTCTCCGCCCCGCCGGTCGAGGAGGTCAAGGTCGGCCTTCAGATCCTGGAGTCGCTCAACCTCAAGCCGCGCCGGCTCGAGATCGTCTCCTGCCCCAGCTGCGGTCGGGCCCAGGTTGACGTCTACAAACTGGCCGAAGAGGTCACCGCCGGGCTCGACGGGCTCGAGGTGCCGCTCCGCGTCGCGGTCATGGGCTGTGTCGTCAACGGTCCGGGCGAGGCCCGCGAGGCCGACCTCGGCGTCGCCAGCGGCAACGGGAAGGGCCAGATCTTCGTCAAGGGTGAGGTCATCAAGACCGTTCCCGAGTCGCAGATCGTCGAGACCCTGATCGAGGAGGCGATGCGGATCGCCGAGGGCATGGAGTCGGTCGACGGCGCCAAGGCAGAGGTCAACGTCTCCTAGCGCGCGGGCGCACTAGGCTTCGCGCGTGCCGACGACCCGCCATGGAGTCCGCCTCCTTGGCACGCCCGACCTGGACGCGTTCCTCGCGCTGACCGCGAAGGACCCGGTCGTCAACGTTTTCGCGGCCTACCGGGCCCGGACCACCAGCCTCGAGCCGCGCTGGCTCGGCGGCGAGGTGTGGGGCCGGTACGACGACGGCGAGCTGGTCGCGGCCTGTCACGTCGGCGCCAACCTGGTGCCGGTCGAGGCCCAGCCCGAGGACGCGCGAGCGTTCGCCGAACGTGCCCTCACCCGGCACCGCAGTGTCTCGACGATCGTGGGACCGCACGCCGCGGTGCGCCCGTTCTGGGACGAGGTCGCCGAGACCTGGGGCCGACCCCGGGACACCCGGTGGGAGCAGCCGCACATGGTGATCGACGCCCCGCCGAAGGTGCCGGCGGACCCGAAGGTCCGCCGTACCGAGCGCCGGGACCTGTCCGTGCTCTACCCCGCGTGCGTGGCGATGTACACCGAGGAGGTCGGGGTGTCGCCCGAAGCTGGTGGCGGCGCCGACCTCTACCGGGCGCGGGTCACCCAGCTGATGAGCCGCGGCTGGTCGTTCGCCCGGTTCGAGCGCGGCCAGCTCGTGTTCAAGGCGGAGGTGGCCTGCGCGACGCCCGAGGCGGCCCAGGTCCAGGGGGTGTGGGTGCCGCCGGAGCGTCGCGGGGAGGGTCTGGCCGTCGCCGGCATGGCCGCAGTGGTGGAGCAGGTCCAGGCCACGATCGCGCCGAGGGTGTCGCTCTACGTCAACGCCTGGAACGAGCCGGCCCGCCGGGCCTACGAGCGGGTCGGGTTCCGGGAGACGACCACGTTCTCCACCGTCATGTTCTGACAGGGTGGGCGCGTGAGCATCACCAAGAGCACCCGGCGCCTGGCCGGCATCTTCGCGGTCAGCGGCACGATCCACCTGGTCCGGCCGGAGACGTACGAGCCGTTGATGCCGTCCTGGGTCCCCGCCCACCGCGAGGTGATCATCGGCAGCGGGATCGCCGAGCTCGCGCTCGCTGCTGGACTGCTGCTGCCGCCGACCCGCCGGCTCGCCGGATGGGGGAGTGTCGCGCTCCTACTCGGGGTGTTCCCCGGCAACATCAAGATGGCGCTCGACTCGCTCAAGGGCGGCAGCCGCCCGATGCAGGCTGCGGCGATCGCGCGGCTGCCGATGCAGTGGCCGCTGATCAAGGCCGGGCACGCCGCCACTCGCAGCGGGTAACTGCTTCGCGACGCCCGCGGACCGGGCCGTAGCCTGTCGCCCATGATTCTGCGGATGTCGAGCCTGTTCGTGCGGACCCTGCGAGAGGACCCCGCGGACGCCGAGGTGCCGAGCCACCGGCTGCTCCTCCGCGCGGGCTACATCCGCCGCACCTCGCCCGGCATGTACACCTGGCTGCCGCTCGGCCTGCGGGTGCTGCGCAGGATCGAGGGCATCATCCGCGACGAGATGGACGGGATCGGCGGCCAGGAGCTCCTGTTCCCCGCCTTGCTGCCCCGCGAGCCCTACGAAGCCAGCCACCGCTGGACGGACTACGGCGACTCGTTGTTCCGCCTCCAGGACCGGAAGGGTGCCGACTACCTGCTCGGCCCGACGCACGAGGAGATGTTCACGCTCGTCGTGAAGGACATGTACTCGTCGTACAAGGACCTCCCGCTGACGCTCTACCAGATCCAGACGAAGTACCGCGACGAGGCGCGGCCGCGCGCCGGCGTGCTGCGCGGACGCGAGTTCACGATGAAGGACTCGTACTCCTTCGATATCGACGATGCCGGTCTCGACGCCAGCTACCAGAAGCATCGCGACGCCTACGTGCGGATCTTCGACCGGCTCGGCTTCGACTACGTCATCGTGAAGGCCACCTCCGGCGCGATGGGTGGCTCGAAGTCGGAGGAGTTCCTCGCCAAGGCCGAGGTCGGCGAGGACACCTATGTGCGCTGCACGACGTGCGACTACGCCGCCAACGTCGAGGCGGTGCAGGTACGCGCTCCCGCGCCGGTGCCCTACGACGACGCGCCGGCCGCGCACGCCGAGCAGACGCCCGACACACCCACGATCGAGACGCTGGTCAACCACCTCAACGAGAAGTTCCCTCGCGACGACCGTCCGTGGGCGCCCGCCGACACCCTGAAGAACGTGCTGGTCGTCCTCAAGCACCCCGACGGGACCCGCGAGCCGGTCGCGATCGGCGTACCCGGGGACCGCGAGGTGGACCAGAAGCGGCTCGAGGGACAGATGGAGCCGACCGAGGTCGAGCCCTTCGACGAGACGGAGTTCAAGAAGTTCCCCGCGCTCACCAAGGGCTACATCGGCCCAGGGGTGCTGGGCGAGAAGAACGCCACCGGCATCCGCTACCTCGTCGACCCGCGCGTCGTCGAGGGGACTCGCTGGGTGACCGGTGCCGACATCGACGGCAGCCACGTGATCGACCTCGTGGCGGGCCGCGACTTCACGCCCGACGGCACCATCGAGGCGGCCGAGGTGCGCGACGGCGACCCCTGCCCGAACTGCGACGGCGGCACCCTCGAGTCCGCGCGCGGCATCGAGATGGGCCACATCTTCCAGCTCGGCCGGTTGTACGCCGAGGCGCTCGGTCTGCAGGTCCTCGACGAGCAGGGCAAGCTGGTCACGGTCACGATGGGCTCCTACGGGATCGGTCCATCGCGCGCCGTGGCGGCGATCGCCGAGGGCACCCTCGACGACATCGGCCTGTGCTGGCCGCGCAACGTGGCGCCCGCCGACGTACACCTCGTGGCCGCAGGCAAGGACGAGGCGATCTTCGCTGCTGCCGAGCGGATCGCCCACGAGCTCGACAAGGCCGGCGTCGCGGTGATCTACGACGACCGGGCCGGCAAGATCAGCCCCGGCGTGAAGTTCAAGGACGCCGAGCTGATCGGCGTCCCGACGATCGTCGTGGTCGGCAAGGGACTTGCCGACGGTGTGGTCGAGGTCAAGGACCGCCGGTCCGGCGAGCGCGCGGACGTGCACGCCGACCAGGTCGTCGACCACCTGGTGGCGCTGGTCAGGTCCTGAGCAGCCCGTCGACCAGGGACACCAGGGCCATCCGCACCTCGGCCGTGGCGGCGTCCCGGTCCTCGGCGCGCGCGGCGTAGAGCGCGGCCTCCTCGAGCGCGCCGATCAGCACGTGCGCGAGAGGGCGGACCGGCTGCGCGGCCAGCGCACCCTCGTCCATCAGCGTCTGGACGGCGGCCTCGACCAGGCCCACGCCGTACCGCTGGCCGATCTCGCGCCAGCGCTCCCAGCCGAGCGCCGCGGGTGCGTCGATCAGCACGATCCGGTGCACCTCGGGCTCGGCGCACACGGCCAGCCATGCGTCGATGCCGTCGTGCAGGACCCGGGTCGGATCGCCGCCGCCCGCGAGCAGCCCGACCGCGATCCCGTCGGAGATCTCTGCCTCGACCTGCTCGAACACGGCCGCGAACAGCTCCTCCTTGCCGTCGAACTGGTGGTAGAGCGCGCCCCTGGTCACCCCGGCCGCGCGGGCGACCTCGTCGGTGCCGACGGCGGCGTACCCCTTGGCGGCGAAGAGTGGTCGCGCGGCCGCGACCAGCGCCGCCTGGGTCGCCGCCGATCGGTCTGCCTGGGTCCGCTTGCTTTTCATACATCCTGTCCGTAAGTTACGTACATCCTGTACGCAACAGTAGCGGAGCCACCTCATGAGGACCACGATCGACCTGCCGGCCGGGACCATTCACTACCGCGTGTCCGGGCCCGAGGACGGACCGCCGATGGTGTTCGTGCACGGTTTCCTCGTCGACGACACTCTCTGGGCCGACGTGCCCGAACGGCTCGCCGAGGCCGGCTTCCGGACCTACGCGCCGACCTGGCCGCTCGCCTCGCAGCCGACGCCGATGAAGCCGGACGCCGAGCTCAGTCCGCGGGCCGTCGCCCGGATCATCATCAGCTTCCTCGAGGCGCTCGACCTCAGCGACGTGGTGCTGGTCGGCAACGACACCGGCGGAGCGGTGTGCCAGTTCCTGCTCGATGAGGACCCGTCCCGGATCGGACGCCTGGTGCTGACCAACTGCGATGCGTTCGACACCTTCCCGCCGTTCCCGTTCAACCTGCTCTTCCGGCTCGGTCGGCACCCGGTCGCCACGAAGGTCGCACTGCAGCCGATGCGCTGGTCAGCCGTGGCCAGGGGACCGCTCGGCTTCGGGCCGCTCACGAAGCGCCCGATCACGTCCGAGGAGACCCAGCGCTGGTTGCGCCCGTCGCTCACCGAGAAGGGCGTACGCCGCGACACGGCCCGGTTCCTCAAGGGCTGGAACTCCAAGGACCTCGCTGACGTGGCCACCCGGCTGGGGAAGTTCGACCGTCCGGTGCTGATCGCCTGGGCCCCGGAGGACCGGTTCTTCAAGGTTGCACTCGGCGAGCGGCTGGCCACGACGTTCCCGAACGCTCGCCTGGTGCGCATCCCCGATGCGCGCACGTTCGTGGCCCTCGACCAGCCGGAGCGGCTCGCGGAGGAAATCGCCTCGTTCCTCGGGGGCGGCACCGACTAACCTCCGGGCCATGCCTGGAGTGGACGCCGTCATCTTCGACTGGGGCGGGACCCTGACCCGCTGGCACGACATCGACTTCCACGCGGAGTCCCTGGCGCTGGCCCAGGCCGTCGTCAACTCAGACCACGACCCGGAGGTGTCCCGTCAACGCCTGCATGAGGCCGGGGCAGCGATCTGGGGGCGCTCCCGCGACCATCAGCAGAGCGCCACGGTCGACGACCTCTTCGTCGAGGCCGGGCTCGAGCACGACCCCGAGCTGCTCGAGGCCTACTACGAGTTCTGGGAGCCGCACACCGGCACCGACCCCGAGGTCGGGCCGCTCTGGGAGGCGCTGCGTGCCGAGGGCATCAAGGTCGGGGTGCTGTCCAACACGATCTGGCCGCGGACCTTCCACGAGCAGATCTTCGAGCGGGACGGCGTACTCGACCTGATCGACGGCGACGTCTACACCTCTGAGATCCCATGGACGAAGCCGTCGGCCAAGGCGTTCGCCGCCGCTATGGCGGCGGTCGAGGTCGAGGACCCCACCCGCTGCGTCTACGTCGGCGACCGGCTCTTCGACGACATCTGGGGCGCCCACAACGCCGGCCTGCGGGCCATCCACATCCCGCACAGCAAGATCCCGGTCGAGCAGATCGGGCACACCGAGGGGGACCCCGACGCGGTCGCCCATCGGCTCTCCGACATCTCCAAGATCGTCGCGGGCTGGTCCTGACCGCGGTCTTTACTTTCTGCACGTTTGTGCATCGCATGAATGCGCAACTGACGGGCCGTGGCGCCGCACGGCGGCAGCCGATAGGAGTTGCGGGTTGCCACCGCGCTCGGTCGGTGGCCCGAGCGGGAGGAAGTTCCCCAGATGCACAAGTTCGGACTGCGAGTTCTGGCCGTCACCACGGTCAGCGCCGCAACATTGGCCATGAGTGCCGTGACGGCGACCGCCGTGACGACCGGTGGCAGCAACGGCGCCCACGTCGAGCAGGAATGCCACGAGGCCGACGCGGGAGCGCGGGGCGGGCGGGCGCTGGACCACCGCGACATCAGCGCGAAGGAGCAGCGGCGGATCGAGTCGCGCACCGACCGGATCCTGGACCGCCGCGGTGTCTCCGGGCGCGAGGCCAGGACGGCAGCGGCGACGGTTCCGGTGTACGTCCACGTCATGGCCGCGAAGTCCGGTCGTGGTGATGTCACCGACGCGCAGATCGCCGACCAGATCGACGTCCTGAACGCGACCTTCGCCGGCGCCGAGTCCGGCGAGGCGGCCAACACCGGCTTCTCGTTCACGCTGGCCGGGACCGATCGCTTCTACAACGACACCTGGCACCGTGACGGGTCGAGCAGCAAGTACCGCAAGCAGACCCGGAAGGGCGGCGCCAACGCGCTGAACATCTGGCTGGTCGAGTTCAACTACCTCGGCATCGCCACGTTCCCGTGGGACTACAGCCGCAACCCGGGCGTCGACGGCATCCGGGTGCACTACGCCTCGCTGCCCGGCGGCGACGCCACCAACTTCAACCTGGGAGAGACCGCTACCCACGAGGCCGGCCACTGGTTCGGGCTCTACCACACGTTCCAGGGCGGCTGTACGTCCACGAACGACCAGGTCTCGGACACGCCCGCACAGGGTGGCCCGAGCAGTGGCTGCCCGGTCGGGGCCGACACCTGCTCGCTGCCGGGAACCGACCCGATCCACAACTACATGGACTACAGCTACGACTCTTGCTACAACCAGTTCACCCAGGGCCAGAGCTCGCGGATGTCGCAGATGTGGACCGCCTATCGCGGCTGAGCGTGGCGCCGGGCGGGGCGGGAACTGCAGGTTTGTGCAATGCAGTTATGTGAGTCAGCGTAGCGATTTCATGCAGCCGGTCGATCCCGCAGACTAAGTGTCGAGGGAGAAACAGCCGGATCCCACCCCCGCAATCTCCCTCAGGCCTCTGTCCCAGGCCAACTAGCGGTCCGCTTACTCGTCCTTTCCGGGGAACGTCTCGGGGGTTCCTCGGAAGGCGAGTTCGCGGACCGCAGTGTTTTTCAGCAGGTCCACCGCGTAGCGGCGCCGTGCGCGCGGGCTGTTCGCCACCAGGTAGCGGTACGTCACGGCGCAGGAGCGCTCGAGCTCCAGGGCCCGAGCGGTGACCGCGTCGACGCTGCCGAGGTCGCTCGGCAGCTCGTACGCCGGCTCCGCGGCCGCCGGGGCGGCGCCCTGTTCGGTCAGCAGCGCGGTCAGCTGGTCCCGCCTGGCGCGGTGCGCGTCGTACGCGTCGGTGACCGCAGCGAACAGCGTCGGAGCACCGGACTGCGAGGTCTGGGCGCCGAGTGCGCCGTACACGTAGAGCGCGGCGTGCTCCCCGGCCAACGTGGTCTGCAGTGCGGCGACGTAGGTCATGGCAGCACCGCCAGGTGCTGCGCGATGGCCGCAGCCATCGAGGCGAGCAGCCCGGCGAGTGCGCCGCTCTCGGCTGCCACGGCGGCGTCGGTCAGCTGGCGCTCCAGCCGGCCCTCGGCCGCCCGAACCCGGGTGATGCCGGGCGCTGACGCTGCCGACGAGTTCGTGTCCACCCTGCCGTCGCCGGCGTCGAGCGCTCGCAGATGAGCGCCATGAAGACGCTCGAGCGGCCGGAGCGTCTGGCGCAGCTTCGGGCTGTCCGAACGGACCTCGAGCAGCACGCCGCGGGCGGCGAGGATCTGCGACGTCACCTCATCGACCAGGTCGGTGTCGGCGGCCTTGGCCGGCGCAGTGGTTGCCCCGGTCGTCAGCTCGCCCGGGGACGGGCCGTCGTCGCACCCGGCGACGGTGGCCAGCCCGACAAGGGCTCCGCCCAGAGCTGTACGACGTGTGGTGACGAGGTGGGGCGCGGACACGCGGCGACCCTATCTCCGGGTGCTCGACCTCTCTTGCTCAGCCGCTATCGTGGAGAAGCACCACCACAACAGCACAGGGAGGTCGACACCAATGAGTGCCAGCCGGACGACGACCGCGGAGCGGATCGAGGCGGAGCTGGTCGACCCCCTTGCTGCTCAGGGTCTCGACGTCGAGTCCGTCGAGGTGACTCCTGCCGGCAAGCGCCGGGTGCTGCGGGTGGCCGTCGACAAGGACGGCGGCGTGACGCTCGACGAGGTGGCGGCGGCGACCCGTGAGGTCAACCGGCTGCTCGACGACTCCGACGTGATGGGCCAGCAGCCCTACACGCTCGAGGTCACCTCCCGTGGTGTGGACCGGCCGCTGACCCTGCCGCGGCACTGGCGGCGCAACCTCGACCGGCTGGTGAAGGTGACGCTCGACGACGGGGACACCGTCGAAGGTCGGATCGTGGCCGCGGCCGATGACAGCGCCACCCTGGACGTCTCCGGCACCCAGCAAGAGATCGACTTCTCGCAGGTGCAGAAGGCGATGGTCCAGATCGAGTTCAACCGCAAGAAGAAGAAGGACGACGACTGATGGACATCGACCTGAGCATCCTGCGCATGTTGGAGCGCGAGAAGGAGATCTCCTTCGACGTGCTCGTCGAGGCGATCGAGCAGGCCCTGCTGACGGCGTACCACAAGACGCCGGGGGCACAGGAGAAGGCCAAGGTGGTGCTCGACCGCAAGTCCGGTCACGTCACCGTGCTCGCGTCCGAGCTGGACGACGAGGGCGAGGTCGTCGGCGAGTACGAGGACACTCCCGAGGGGTTCGGCCGGATCGCGGCCACGACCGCGAAGCAGATCATGCTGCAGCGGCTGCGCGACGCCGAGGACGACATCCGGTTCGGCGAGTTCTCCGGCAAGGAGGGCGACATCATTTCCGGGGTGATCCAGCAGGGTCGCAACCCGGACGACGTGATGGTCGACCTCGGCAAGCTCGAGGCGCTGCTGCCGGTGAGCGAGCGAGTGCCGGGAGAGGACTACCAGCACGGCACCCGGATCAAGTGCCTGGTGGTGTCGGTGCGCAAGGGCATGCGCGGCCCGCAGATCACCCTGTCGCGCTCGCACCCCAACCTGGTGAAGAAGCTCTTCGCGCTCGAGGTGCCCGAGATCGCCGACGGCACCGTCGAGATCTCGGCGATCGCCCGCGAGGCCGGCCACCGCACGAAGATCGCGGTGTGGACCGACGCCCAGGGCGTCAACGCCAAGGGCGCCTGCATCGGCCCGATGGGCCAGCGGGTGCGCAACGTGATGGCGGAGCTGCACGGCGAGAAGATCGACATCGTCGACTGGTCCGAGGACCCCAAGGTCCTGGTGGCCAGCGCACTGTCTCCGGCGCGCGTGAGTGCTGTCGAGATCGTCGACGAGGCCGCGAAGTCCGCCCGAGTGGTCGTCCCCGACTACCAGCTCTCTCTGGCGATCGGCAAGGAAGGCCAGAACGCGCGGCTGGCGGCGCGGCTCACCGGCTGGCGGATCGACATCCACAGCGATGAGGAAGCCGCGGACGCCTAGGTGTGATGTCCGGCCAGGTTGTCCAACCGGCTGATGGGTGGCAGGGCGCCCAGGGCTGAGTGGGGTCGGTGGTGGTTGTACTGGTGGAGCCATCCTGACAGGGCGGCCCTGCGGGCGGTCTCGGATGTGTAGAGCTTCTTGTAGGCCCAGCCGTCGGCCAGGGTGCGGTGGAGCCTTTCGATCTTGCCGTTGGTCTGGGGTCGCCGGGGTCGGGTCTTCTTCGGCGTGATGCTCAGGTCGGCGCAGGTGTCGCGCCACAGGAATGATCGGTAGGCAGAGCCGTTGTCGGAGAGCACCCGCTCGACGACCACGCCACGTTCGGCGAACCAGGCCACCGCCCGGTACAGGACCCCGGCCGCGGTGATGGCCTTCTCGTCGTCGTGGCACTCGGCGTAGGCGACCCGGGAGTAGTCGTCGATGACGGTGTGCACGAAGCAGGTCCCGACTTTCGGGTGGTACTTCCTGGCCTTGATCCCGGTCCGGTCGCGGGTGGCTTGCCGGTTGGCCCACCCTTGCTCGATGCCCACGAACCGCCAGCCGCCGCCGTCGGGGATGTTGCCGAACTTGGTGACGTCGACATGGATCAGCTCACCGGGTCCTGAGCGTTCATAGCGACGGGCCGGCTCGCCGGTGACCCGATCGATGTGGGTCAGCCGGTTCAGGTGGCAGCGGACCAGGACCGCGTGCACGGTCGAGGCCGGCACACCCAACTTCGCCCCGATCGGAATCGGGCCAAGCCGCTGTTTCCAGCGCAGGTGCACGATCTTGCGGACCACCGGCGTCGGTGTCTTCGGCGTGCTGGGTGTGACGGGCCGAGGAGCGGTCGTTCATCCCGACCGGCCCTTCGGCGCGGTAGCGCTTGGCCCACTTGTCAGCCGTGCGCCAGTCGACGTGGAAGAACTCGGCCGCTCGAGTCGGCGTCCAGCCGTCCTCGACGACCAACCGAGCGAGTCGGAGCCGCTGCCTGGGCGTGAGAGCAGCGTTAACGTGGACCATGAAGGCCTCCTAGGTGCGAGTGGTTTCTAGCGACAGCTCCACTCCACACCGGGAGGCCTTCACCTATCTACGGATTCCCGTACCCGATCCGACAACCTGCCTGAACATCACACCTAGGCGTCGTCGTACGCCGCGCGGACGACCCAGTCGTCGGCGTCGATCTCCAGCGCCAGGAGCGAGGCATCGCGCAACTGGTCCGGATCCACGTCGATCCGCGCCAGCCGCGGCAGCGCCGTGCGCAGCCGGTCGTCCAGCACCGGCACGAGCGTGGTCTCGCCCGGTGACTGGTCGGCGATCTCCGACAGCGCTGCGCGCAGGGTGGGTACGTCGTGGGACAGGAGCGCCTCGTCCGGCGCCCACACGCGCGCGATGCGGAGACTCGTCGGGAGCACTGCGGTCGAGGGAGCCAGCAGCAGGGTGGCGGGGCACTGGAGCGTGCTCACGAGGTCACCGTGACCCGGCGAACGGTGAGCTCCGGCACCAGGTGGTCGTCGTCGCCGACCGACCACTCCGGGAAGTCGAAGACCGCGAGCATCAGCTGCATCGGGTACGTCGGCGGGCGAGGGCACCGGCGTACCTCGGTGCCGTCGACCGTGAAGACGGCCTCGCCCGAGTCCCACGCGATGGCGTAGGTGTGGGTGTCGCTCACGTCGATCGGGACCCGCGGGGCAGCGAAGTCCTGGGCAAGCGTCGGGTCGCGGAAGGCCTTGATCCCCACACCGACGCTCGGCGGAGGGGTCGGCCCCCAGCGCGTTGCCGAAGACCTCGAAGACGCACAGCTCACCGCACTGGACCTGGTCCGGGTCGTCCTCGAAGCCGCTGAGCCAGAGCGCCGCCATCGAGCGCGGCGACAGCCGCATCGAGGCCTCGATCGCGACGGAACCGCCGGCCGGAAGGCAGCCTTCGAACCGCGGCTGCTCCTCGCGCACCTCCTGTCCCTCACGAAAGCGCTGCTGCCCGCGGGTGCTGCCCACCGGGCCCGACCAACTGCCGGACTGGATCCCGGAGACCCGCAGCGGCGGCTGATGGTCGCCCGGGCACCAGACGGGGTGGTCGACGGGGACGTCCAGCACCAGCCCGCCGGGTCCGCAGCGGTACGACGCGCGGGTCGCCGCCCGGGACGACCAGGCGGGCAGGTAGTGCGGGAACCATTTCGCCGCGTCGAGTGTTGAAGCCTCGAACCGGTCGTCGAGAAGGACCGTCTCGCCCATGACGCGAGCGTAGGCCGCGTCCGGCCGGTTCGGAATCCGGCGGGTTGTCGCTGTAGTGTTGACCCTCGGTGGCGCGCGAACCGAACAACCGAACGAGCCTGGACGGCGAACCCTCACGAGTTCCGGTCCGGATCTGCATCGGATGTAGGCAGCGGGCCAGCAAGCGTGAGTTGTTGCGGGTGACCGCCGGCTCGGACGCGAACGGCCATCCGGCCGTCGTACCCGATCCCGACGGCACCGCGCTCGGCCGGGGAGCACACCTGCACCCCACCGCCGAGTGCTACGACCTCGCCGTACGGCGGAAAGCCTTCGCCCGAGCACTCCGGTTCCAGCCGGATGCCGGGGGCGGACTTTCCCTCGCACCGGTGGGAGCGTGGCTCGACTCGCACCTCACCCAGCAGTAGCAGTGACCGACCAAGGAACTGGAGCAGCAGCTCATGAGCACTCGATGAGTAACTCGCAATGAGTTTGCAGGACCCCCGAAGTTTGGGAACCCAACCAACGGTCTGACGTCACCCGGAACCCGGGTCTTCAGGCCAAAAGGAGAAACGTGGCTAAGACCCGAGTTCACGAGCTTGCCAAGCAGTACGGCATCGAGAGCAAGGAAGTTCTCGAGAAGCTCAAGGAGATGGGCGAGTTCGTCAAGTCGGCCAGTTCGACGATCGAGCTCCCCGTCGAGATGCGATTCAAGAAGGAGTTCGGCGACAAGCTGAAGGCCGCCGAGCCCGCCAAGGCCGAGGCGCCCGCCGAAGAGGCGAAGCCCGCCAAGAAGGCCGCGCCCAAGCCGCCGGCCAAGAAGGCCGAGCCGGAGCCCGAGCCTGAGCCCGCGCCCGAGCCCGTGGTGGTCGAGGAGCCGGCTGCGGCCGAGGAGCCTCCCGCCGCCGAAGAGCCCCCGGCCGCCGACACGGCTGAGCCCAAGGCGCCCTCGCCGGCACCGCGACCCGTTGGTCGCCCCGGCGCGCCGCGCCCCGGCAACAACCCGTTCTCGTCGAGCCAGGGCATGGGCCGCAAGCCGGCCGCGCCGCCGGCCCGCGATGGCGAGGCCGACGACCAGCGTCCGCCGCGTCCCCCGGCTCGCGACGGCATGCCTCGCCCCAACCCGGCGATGATGCCCAAGTCTCCTGCCGCCTTCGGTGGCGGTCCCGGCGGAGCGCGCGGTGGCCCTCCGGGTCGCGGCGGTCCCGGTGGTGGCCCCGGTGGAGCCCGTGGTGGCCCCCCGGGCCGTGGTGGTCCTGGCGGCGGCGGTGCACCCGGTCGCGGCGCTCCCGGTGGCGGTGGCGGGTTCGGCCCGCCGCGCAGCGGCGGTCGCCCCGGCGGCCAGCGTCCAGGTCAGCGTGGTCAGACCCAGGGTGCCTTCGGGCGTCCCGGCGGTCCGTCGCGTCGTGGCCGCAAGTCGAAGCGGGCCCGTCGCCAGGAGTTCGAGGCCATGGAGGCCCCGACCATTGGCGGCATGCGGGTCCGCAAGGGCAGCGGCGAGACCGTTCGCCTGGCCCGTGGTGCATCCCTGACCGACTTCGCCGACAAGATCGGCGTCGACGCGGCCTCGCTGGTGCAGATGCTGTTCCACCTCGGCGAGATGGTGACGGCGACCGAGTCGGTCAACGACGCGACGCTGCAGCTTCTCGGCGAGGAGCTCAACTACGTCGTCGAGGTCGTCTCGCCCGAGGACGAGGACCGCGAGCTGCTCGAGACGTTCGACCTCGAGTTCGGTGAGGACGAGGGCAGCGAGGACGACCTGGTCATCCGGCCGCCGGTCGTCACCGTCATGGGTCACGTCGACCACGGAAAGACCAAGCTCCTCGACGCGCTCCGCAACGCGGACGTCGTCGACAAGGAGGCCGGTGGCATCACCCAGCACATCGGTGCCTACCAGGTGCACACCGAGGTCGACGGCAACGAGCGTCGGATCACCTTCATCGACACCCCGGGTCACGAGGCGTTCACGTCCATGCGTGCCCGTGGTGCGCAGGCCACGGACATCGCGGTGCTCGTGGTCGCGGCTGACGACGGTGTGATGCCGCAGACGATCGAGGCGCTCAACCACGCGAAGGCAGCAGGCGTGCCGATCGTGGTCGCGGTCAACAAGATCGACAAGCCGGAGGCCGACCCGACCAAGGTGCGCGGTCAGCTGACCGAGTACGGCCTGGTGCCCGAGGAGTACGGCGGCGACTCGATGTTCGTCGACGTCTCGGCCAAGTCCGAGCTCAACCTCGACAAGCTGCTCGAGGCGATCGTCCTGACCGCCGACGCGTCCTTGGACCTCCGGGCCAACCCGACGCAGGACGCACAGGGTCTGGTCATCGAGGGTCACCTGGACCGCGGTCGCGGTCCGGTGGCCACGGTGCTGGTCCAGCGCGGCACGCTGCGCGTGGGCGACTCGCTCGTCGCCGGTCCGGCGTACGGCCGGGTCCGGGCGATGCTCGACGAGCACGGCGACAACATCGAGGTGGCCGACCCGTCGCGTCCCGCGATGGTGCTCGGTCTGACCGCGGTGCCGGGTGCGGGCCAGAACTTCCTGGTCGTCGACGACGACCGGATGGCCCGCCAGATCGCCGAGAAGCGTGAGGCACGGGAGCGCGCGGCCATGCAGGCCAAGCGCCGCGTGCGTCGCACCCTCGAGGACTTCATGGCGTCCATGGAGAAGGGCGAGAGCCAGGAGCTCAACCTGATCCTGAAGGGCGACGTGTCCGGTTCGGTCGAGGCGCTCGAGGACGCGCTGTCCGTGCTCGACGTCGGTGACGAGGTCGGGATCCGGGTCATCGACCGCGGTGTCGGTGCGATCACCGAGACCAACGTCGACCTGGCCGCGGCCTCCGACGCGATCATCATCGGCTTCAACGTCCGGCCGCAGGGCAAGGCGACAGAGTTGGCGGACAAGGAAGGCGTCGAGATCCGCTACTACTCCGTCATCTACCAGGCGATCGACGAGATCGAGGCCGCCCTGAAGGGCATGCTCAAGCCCGAGTACGAAGAGTCGACCCTCGGCCAGGCGGAGATCCGCGCGATCTTCCGCTCGTCGAAGATCGGCAACATCGCGGGCTGCATGGTGACCAGCGGCGTGATCCGCCGCAACGCCAAGGTGCGGGTCATCCGCGACGGTGCGGTCGTGGCGGACAACCTCGACCTGGCATCGCTCAAGCGGGAGAAGGACGACGCCTCCGAGGTCCGCGAGGGCTTCGAGTGTGGTCTGGTGCTGAAGAACTTCCAGGACGTCAAGGAAGGCGACGTCGTGGAGGCCTTCGAGATGCGCGAGATCCCGCGCGCCTGACAACTGCTGCACGTTGACCCGTCACAAACTTTGTGACGGGTCAACGTGGAAGCGCGAGAGAGACTAGGAATATGGCCAGCCCACGCGTGCGCAAGATCGCGGACCGGATCCACGTGATCGTGGCGGAGATGCTGGAGCGACGGATCAAGGATCCGCGGCTCGGCTTCGTCACCGTCACCGACGTCCGGCTCACCGGCGACAGCCAGCAGGCGACGATCTTCTACACCGTGCTCGGTGAGGAGGCCGACCTGGTGAGCTCGGCCGCAGCGCTCGAGTCGGCCAAAGGCGTGCTGCGCTCGGAGGTCGGCAAGCAGCTCGGCATGCGACAGGTGCCGTCGCTGACCTTCGTCCACGACGCTCTGCCCGAGAACGCCCGGCAACCTTGACGAGCTGCTGGCCAAGGCGCGCCAGTCCGACGAGGCGGTGGCTGCGGCTCGCGAGAACGCGTCGTACGCCGGCGAGGACGACCCGTACAAGAAGCCGCGCGAGGCGGACGCCGACGACGAGGTCACCGAGGAACCGTGACCACCGACTCCGGCCTGGTCGTCGTCGACAAGCCGGGCGGGATGACCTCGCACGACGTCGTCGCGCGGGTCCGGCGACTGGCGGGCACCCGCAAGGTGGGCCATGCCGGCACCCTCGACCCGATGGCGACGGGCGTGCTCGTGCTGGGCATCAACCGGGCGACCCGTCTGCTCGGGCACCTGATGCTCACTGAGAAGGCGTACGACGCCACGATCCGGCTCGGCGTCGCCACGACGACCGATGACGCCGAGGGCGAGGTGCTCTCGACCGCGGCCACCAACGACGTGGACGAGGCCTCGATCCGCCGGGTGCTGGCCGGGTTCGTCGGCGAGATCGAGCAGGTGCCGACCGCGGTGTCGGCGATCAAGGTCGACGGCGTCCGCGCCTACAAGCGGGTGCGCGACGGCGAGCAGGTCGAGCTCGAGCCGCGCCGGGTCACGATCCACGAGCTCACCGTCCAGGACATCTCCGGACCCGACGTCCGGATCACGGTGCGCTGCTCCAGCGGCACCTACATCCGCGCCATCGCCCGCGATGCCGGAGCGGCGCTCGGCGTCGGGGGCCACCTCACTGCGCTGCGCCGTACGGCGGTGGGGGAGTTCGGCCTGGAGTCCGCGCACTCGCTCGACCAGCTGTCCGACGAGTTCGTGCTGCTGCCGATCGCGGAGGCCGCGCGCCGGTCGTTCGACGCGGTCGATCTCGACGAGGACGAGGCACGGGACGTGCGGTTCGGCCGGGCGCTGCAGCGCCCCCTGACCGGCCTGGCGGCGGTGTTCGACCCGGACGGGGAGTTCCTCGCGCTGTACGAGCCGCGCGACGGCGTGTCGAGGGCGGTCGCGGTCTTCGTCTGACCGGTCGCCCGTTGATACATCGTGTCACGATGTATAGTCGCCGCATGACCGAGCAGGCCCTCTACATCCTGGCCAGCCTGGCGCGCGCCGAGTGCCACGGCTACGGCATCGCCCGCGATGCCGAGGAGCTGTCCGACGGCCGGGTCCGGCTCACTGCCGGCACCCTCTACGGCGCGCTCAACCGGCTGACCGACGACGGCCTCGTCGAGCCGGCGGGCGAGCAGAAGGTCCAGGGCCGGCGTCGCCGCTACTACCGGCTGACCGCCGCGGGAGAGACGGCGCTGGCCGCGGAGGTGGAGCGACTGCGGTCGACCGCTGCGGTCCTCGGCGCCCGCCTGACCTCCAGCCGCATCGCACCGGGGCTGGCATGAGCCGCCGGGCCCTGGAGCTCGCGCTGCTCGCGTACCCGCGACAGACGCGCCGGCGCGACGGGGACCACCTCCTCGACCTCGCCCACGAGCTGGCCGACACCCACGGCGCCACGCGCGAGGTCGTCGGCTTGCTCCGCGGCGGGTTCGCCGAGCGCCGCCGCCGTCGCAGCACGACCCGCAGGGTGGCGATGGCAGTGGGCGCGGCGATCGGCTCCGTCCTCGCCGTGCTCACCTGGTCCGCCGCCGCCGAACCGCTACGGGTCGAGGAGGACCAGTTCTCCTGCGAGGGTGAGTGCGCCGACATCGACGCCCAGGTCGCCGAGCGGGAGCGGGACGGCTGGACCTGTACCGAGCAAGAAGCGGCCGCGTCGGTCGTGTGGCGATGCACGCGCGACTGAACCGCGTCGGCGTCGTCCTCGCCTCCCTGCTGCTGCTCGGGTCGGCCTGCGACGCGGACCAGAAGGAGCCTCCGGAGAAGCCGACCGCGGACGCCATCGAGGTGTTCAAGCCCGCCGACGTACCCGACGGGTCGAGCGGGAGCCTGGTGGCGACGCTCGACGGCGAAGTGGTGACCTGCGCAGGTTGGGGGCAGGGCGGTTGCGAGACCGTCTACGACATCGGCTCGGTGAGCAAGCAGTTCACCGCGGCCGCCGTCGTCAAGCTGCAGATGCAGGGCCGGCTGCGGGTGACCGACCCGATCGGTCGCTTCTTCGCCGGCGTACCGGTGGACAAGCGCGGGATCACGGTCCGGCACCTGCTCACGCACACAGCGGGCCTCCTGGATGCGCTCGGAGACGACTACGACCCGTTGACGCGGGAGGCCATGATCGCCGGCGTGCTGTCCTCCGAGCTGAGGACCCGGCCGGGCGCCCGCTACCACTACTCGAACGTCGGCTACAGCATGCTGGCCGCGATCATCGAGAAGGTCTCCGGCATGGGCTACGAGGACTACCTCGCGCAGGAGCTCCTCGCGCCCGCCGGCATGACGCAGACCGGCTACATGCTGCCGGACTGGGACCGGAGCGATGTCGCCGTCGAGTACGACGCCAAGGACCGGCCGCAGGGCCGCCCGTACGAGCATCCGTGGGCCGAGGACGGGCCGTACTGGAACCTTCGCGGCAACGGTGGGCTGCTCTCCACCGCCCACGACATGGGCCGGTGGCTCCTGGCCCTCGAGGTCGACGCCGTGCTGGACGAGCAGGCGCGGAGGGAGCTGTTCCGGCCGAGGGTCCTGGAGGAGCCGGGCGGGGACACCCGCTACGCCTACGGCTGGGTGGTCGCGGACACGCCGATCGGCACCGTGAACTGGCACAACGGCGGCAACGGCTGGACCTACGCCGAGCTCGCGCGGCTGCCGGACAGCGGGGCCGGCCTCTTCTGGGTCACCAACCAGTACCGCAGCGCTGCGGGCGGCTGGAACCTCGACACGCTGCGCCCGTCGCTGACCGAACTGGTGGGGAAGAGGCTGGTCGACGCAGGCTAGGCCCGACCGGTCAGTAGTCTGCTCGCCGTGGCTCTGTGGCGCTCGTTCGACGAGGTACCCGACGACCTCGGCCCGACCATCGTGACCGTCGGCAACTTCGACGGCGTGCACCGAGGTCACCGGAGCGTGATCGCGAGGGCGCGACAGGAGGCCGACAGCGCCAGGCTTCCGGTCGTCGCCGTCACGTTCGACCCGCACCCGATGGCGGTGCTGCGTCCCGAGCACGCACCGTCGATCATCACGCCGGTCGAGCGACGTGCCGACCTCCTGATCGAGGCGGGAGCCGACCACGTGCTGGCGCTGCCGTTCGACCTGGAGATGGCGGGGTGGTCGCCGCAGCAGTTCGTGGACCGGGTGCTGGTCGAGGCGCTGAACGCCCGTGAGGTGGTCGTCGGCGCGAACTTCCGGTTCGGCCATCGAGCGGCCGGCGACGTCGCGATGCTGACCCAGGCCGGGGAGCAGGGCGGGTTCACCGCGGTCGGCGTCGAGCTCGACGGCGGGCCGCAGGTCTGGTCCTCGACGTACGTGCGTACCTGCTTGGCTGCCGGCGACGTCGCCGGAGCCGCCGAGGCGCTCGGCCATCTCTACGCGGTTCGCGGGGTGGTCGTCGAGGGCGACCGGCGGGGCCGCGAACTCGGCTTCCCGACCGCGAACGTGCCGGTCGACCCGCAGGCAGCCGTCCCCGCCGACGGGGTGTACGCCGGGTGGTTGCGGCGACTGGACGACGGGACGTCGTACCCCGCGGCGATCAGCGTCGGCACGAACCCGACGTTCGACGGCCAGCGGGAGCGCCGGGTCGAGGCCTACGCGCTCGACCACACCGACCTGGAGCTGTACGACGTCGAGGTCGAGGTCGCGTTCGCCGAGCGGCTCCGCGGGATGGTGCGCTTCGACGGCGTGGATGCACTGATCGAGACCATGCACGGTGACGTGGCGCGCACGCGCGAGATCCTGGGGGTCTGAGATGGCGACAACGGCCGAGCTCCAGGAGGTCGAGCGCTGGTTCGTGGCCCATGGACTGCCCTACTTCGTGGACGACATCCGCGAGCAGGTCCTGTCCCGCCTCAGCCGGGCGCGACTCGTGGCCGTGCTCACCGTCGCGGTGGTCGTGGGCATCGCCGCCGGGGTCGTCGTGGGCAGCCTGACGGCCGCCTCTTTCGGTGTCTCCACGGCGGTCAGCGTGGCGCTGGGGCTGACCGCGCTCTACGCACTCCAGTCCCTGCGCGCCCAGGTGATCGCGGGCTGGGCGCTGCGCCGCGCGTTCCGCAGTCTGGGGCTGCTGATGCCGCTGCTCACCCGGGCGCTGCCGATGCTCCTGCTGTTCATCACGTTCCTGTTCATCAACGCCGAGGTCTGGCAGGTCTCGGCGTCGCTCGAGGGCGGCATCCTCTGGGGGACCGTGCTGTTCTTCGGCGCGGCGGCGGTGCTGTTCCTCGTCCCGCGGCTCGCCGACGAGCTGGACGCCTTCGACGACTCGATCGTCTCGGCCGACCTGATCGCGGCCAGCAAGGGCACGCCGCTGGAGGAGCCGGCCCAACGCCTGATCGACGAGGACATCGACCTCCCGGAGGAGGCCCAGGTGACAGGCCTGCAGATGGTCAACCTGGTGCTGGTGCTGGTGATCGCCCAGGCGGTGCAGGTGCTGCTGCTCGCGCTCGCCGTGTTCGCGTTCTTCATGCTCTTCGGCGCGGTGGCCATCGAGGACGAGGTGATCACGTCCTGGACCGCTCACAAGGAGGTCGATCACGTCTTCGGCATCGACGCCGTCAGCCAGGAACTGCTGCAGGTGTCGGTCTTCCTCGCCGCGTTCGCCGGTCTCTACTTCACCGTCTACGCCATCACCGACGAGCTCTACCGCAAGGAGTTCTTCACGGTGATCATGAACGAGCTCCGCCGCGCGGTCGGCGCGCGCGTGGTCTACCGAGCGCTACGGCGAGCCGCTGCGCCGCCCGGCACCTGACCCGTCAGTTGTGCTGGACCCACCTGGAGTAGCGATGCTTGCCCGGCACGTAGTCGAGGGTGAAGTAGTAGTCGTCGCTGGCGGACAGCACTCGCACGCGGACCTGCTGCGGAGTGTCGCCCTTCGGTGACTTCAGGCAGCCGCGGTTGACGTGGGCGACCCAGGTCTTCTGCTTGGGGAGGTACTGGACCCCCTTGTCGGCGCACTTCTCACGGGTGGTGTGCCGCTTCGCCTTGTAGCGCCACAGCGAGACGCCGAGGTAGGTCTTGAGCAGGTAGAACTCCGGACCGGGGCGGCCCTTGCGGGTGTCGAGCTCGACCTCGAGGAGGTCGTAGGGCTCGACCCGGAAGACCGTGTCGACGTAGACGCGCTTCGGGGCGTGGTCAACGCGGACCTTCGTCACGTCGCCCACGCCGTGGAAGTCGTTGCCTCCCGGCGGCACGTGGTCGTTGGCGGGGTCGTTGATGACGATCCGATCGGCCATCGCGGGCGACGCGGTGACCACGAGCAGGGCAGACAGCAGGGACGCGAAGAACAGCCTCATGAAAGTAAAGACGCCTGGCGAGCGGGGAAGGTTGCGTGGTTCAGGCCCCTGATCCGGAAACGGTGACCGGCACCCCACTGAGCGCGGCGTTGCCGGACACGTCGAGCCGCTCGGGGTCGGTGAGGTCGTTGATCGACACCCCGACGACGGTCTCGGCGTTGGTCATCCGGGTGCCGCCCACCTGGTGTCCGTAGCCGTGGGGGAGCGACACCACTCCCGGCATCACGTCGTCGGTGGCGAGTACGTCGACCTCCACCTTGCCCACCCGGGACGTCACCGCGACCTTCGTGCCGTCGGCGATGCCGCGCGCGACCAGGTCGTCGGGATGCATGAACAGCTGGTGTCGCGGCTTGCCGCGGGTGAGCCGCTCGGCGTTGTGCATCCACGAGTTGCAGTCCTGCTTGTGGCGGCGGCCGATCAGCAGCAGCTCGTCGGCGTCGGACACCGGCTCGGCGCGCAGCCGGGCCAGGTCCTCGATCACGAGCTCGGGCGCCGCGTCGATCCGCTTGGTCTTGGCGGGCAGCCGGTCGGGGAGCTGGCCCGACTTCAGGGGGCCGAGGTCGACACCCGCGGGCTCCTTGCGCAGCCGACGCAGCGTGACGCCGGACCGGCCGCGGCGCAGCAGCCCGGCGATGATCAGCGTCGGGCTGACCGACATCCGCGCGCGCACCTGCAGCCGCTTGCTCAGCGGCGGCTTGCGGTCGAGCCGCGCCATCACGCGCAGCGTGATCTCACGGTAGATCTCCCAGTCGTGTCGGGTGCCCTTGGGCTTGGCGAACACCGCGGGGGTGAACCGCGCCGTGTTGCGCACCGCGAGGAGGTGGAAGACCAGGTCGTAGTGGTCCCGCTCGAGGGCCGAGGTCGGCGGCAGGATCACGTCGGCGTGCCGGGTGGTCTCGTTGAGGTAGATGTCGACGGCAGCCATGAAGTCCAGGCCGTGCAGCGCCTCGTCGAGGCGAGCACCGTCCGGTGTGGACAGCACCGGGTTGCCCGACAGCGTGAGCATCGCCCGGATCTGGCCGTCGCCCGGCGTGGTGATCTCCTCGCGCAGCACGGAGACGGGGAGCTCGCCGCCGGATTCTGGGAATCCTCGAACCCGGCTCTTCCAGACCCCGTGGTGCCCGCGGCCGATGAGTCCCGTGCCGACCGCGTCGATGGCGGGCGTGGTGAACATGGTCCCGCCCTCGTGGTCGAGGTTGCCGGTCACCAGGTTGAGGACCTGGATCGCCCACTGGCAGATCGTGCCGAAGCCCTGCGTGGACACACCGATCCGGCCGTACGCCGCCGCACCGTCGGCCGCCGCGAAGTCCCGGGCCAGCTGCCGGATGACGTCGGCCGGGATCCCGCTGGCCGCCTCCGCGGCCTCGGGGGTGAAGTCGACGACCGCTGCCGCCGCGGCGTCCAGCCCGTCGACGTACGACGGCGGGGTGGTGAGGCCTTCGGCGAAGACCACGTTGAGCATGGCCAGCAGGACGTGCGCGTCGGAGCCCGGCCGCACGAAGTGGTGCTCGGTGGCGACCTTGGCGGTCTCGGTCCGGCGCGGGTCGAACACCACCATCCGGCCGCCGCGCGCCTTCAGCTCGCGCAGCCGGTTGGGGAAGTCGGGCACGGTCATCAGCGAGCCGTTGGAGGCCATCGGGTTGGCGCCGAAGACCAGCAGGAAGGAGGTCCGGTCGATGTCGGGGATCGGCAGGAACAGCTGGTGCCCGTACATCAGGTGGGCCACGAGCTGGTGGGGGAGCTGGTCGACCGAGGTGGCGCTGAAGCGGTTGCGCGAGCCGAGTGCCTTCACCATGCCCGCGGCGTGGGTCATCCCGCCGAGGCTGTGGATCGTGGGATTGCCGATGTAGACCCCGACAGCGTTCCGGCCGTGCTGGTTGATCGCGTCGGCGAGGCCGTCGGCCACGAGGTCGAACGCCTCGTCCCAGCCGATCTCCACCCACTCGTCACCGTCGCGACGCACCGGGCGGCGCAGGCGGTCGGGATCGGTGTAGATGTCGGCGAGCGAGACTCCCTTGGGGCAGATGTAGCCGCGCGACAGCGGGTCGTCGGGATTGCCCTTGATCGAGGCGACCTCGCCCTTCTCGATCGTGAGCTCGAGGCCGCAACAGGCCTCGCACAGGTTGCAGACGCCCAGTCGGGTGCCGGTGTAGCCCTCGGGAACGGGTGCCTCGGTGATCAGACCCATGCGGCCCACTCTCCCACCAGTCGGCGACAGCGGGCAGCACCCCACAGGTAACGGCTACACACGCAGCCAGGTGAGCACCGCGCGCACCCGGCGGTGGTCGTCGGTGCCGAGCGGCAGGTCCAGTTTCGTGAAGATGCTGTTGATGTGCTTGGCCACGGCCTTCTCGGTGACCACCAGCTTGGCCGCGATCGCCGCGTTGGACCGGCCCTCGGCCATCAGCGACATCACCTCGCGCTCGCGGGCGCTGAGCCGCTCGACCGGCTCCTGCCGGGCCATCACCGTGGCCACCACCTCGGGGTCGAGCACGGTGCCGCCGGCGACCACCCGCTGCAGACCCTCGATGAACTCGGCCACGTCGGAGACCCGGTTCTTGAGCAGGTAGCCGACCGCGCCCTCGCCGCTGGCGAGCAGCTCGCGGGCATAGAGGTGCTCGACGTACTGCGAGAGCACCATCACGGGGAACCCCGGTCGCTCCTTGCGTACGGCGATCGCCGCGCGCAGCCCTTCGTCGGTCTGCGTCGGGGGGAGTCGTACGTCGAGGACGGCTGCCTCCGCGTCGGGGTCCTTCAGCGCGGCGTCGAGGTCGGCGGCGTTGTCGACGGCGGCGCCGATGGTGAAGCCGTGTCCTTCGAGGAGCTGGATGAGGCCGGCGCGGAGGAGGGCGTGGTCCTCGGCGAGGACAAGGCGCACGGAACCTCCAGCGTGACGATCGTGGGCCCGCCGACCGGGCTCGAGACCATCATGCTGCCGTCGAAGGCGCCGAGTCTCCTCATTACCCCCGTCATCCCCGTCCCGTCGTGCGGATCCGCGCCGCCGCGACCGTCGTCGCCGACCTCCACATGGAGCCTGCCGTCGGCGTGGCCGAGCCGGATCCAGGCGTTCTCGGCCGCCGCGTGCTTGCCGATGTTGGCCAGGCACTCCGCGACCGCGAAGTAGACAGCGGACTCGACCGGCGCGGGCGGCCGGCCGTCGAGCTCGGCCTCGACCCGCACCGGCATCGCCATGTCCAGAGCGAGCGCCTGGACCGCTCCGCTGAGACCGCGGTCGGCGAGCACCGGCGGGTGGATGCCGCGCACCACCGAGCGCAGCTCGCCGAGAGCGGCGTCGGTGGTCTCGCGGGCGTCGTTGACGAGCTTGCGGGCCGCGTCCGGGTCCCGCTCCATGACCGAGTCGGCCATCCCGAGGCTCAGCGACAGTGCCACCAGCCGCGCCTGGGCACCGTCGTGCAGGTCGCGCTCGAGCCGGCGCAGCTCGGCGGCCGAGTGGTCGACGACGTCGGCGCGGGTCTCGGTCAGCTGCTCCACGCGCCGCTCCAGCCGCTCGGTGACGCCGGGGGACAGGAGCCGGGCGTCGAGCGTCGCGCGCAGCCGCATGAGGGGACCGATGGCGTAGTACCAGATCCACCAGCCGACGATCGTGAGCAGCAGCAGTGCCGAGAGCAGCGAGATCACGAACCCGACGGTGATCGCCATCAGCATCCAGCCGAGGTCGCGCCAGGTCATCGGGTCGGTCGCCACCGTCCGCAGCTTGCGGAGGACCGACTGGCCCGCCAGCGGTGCGTACGGCGCCGGCAGCGGCGTGCTCAGCGTGTTCGAGGCCATTCGCCGGTGGCCGTTGGCCAGCCACCGGGTGGCCGGGATCGTGATGCCGAGGAACAGGGCGCCGACCCAGATCACCATCAGGACGCCGCCGACCACCCAGAAGACGAACAGCACGACGAGCGGCACGAAGGCCAGCGCCTGGAGGGCGGCATAGCCGGTGAGCCGGAGTCGGCTGGGGGGTGGATCCAGTGGGTCGCGCATTCCTTCATCCTCCCCGACCACGGAGGTGGCGGCGGTGGTGCTGGCACCACTTTGCGAGCGGGTGTCTGCGCTCCTGTCCGCGGGCCGCGAGATCACGAGGCTTGAGGCCGTCCCTTTAGATCTCGAGCAGAAGGATCTGCGATGTCTCCCAACCCGTTGACCACAGTGTCGATGCGCGCCGCACGCTGGAGCGCCACTCATCCCTGGCGGGCCATCCTCGGCTGGCTCGCCCTCGTCATCGTGGCGGTCGGCCTGGCCGGCACCGTCTCCACGGAGGAGGCGTCCGACGCCGACTACCGGCTCGGTGAGTCCGGCATCGCCGACCGCTGGGTGCACGAGGCCGGACTGGCCTCGCCTGACTCCGAGGAGCTCCTGGTGACCGCCGACGGCGGGACCCTCGATCAGGCGCAAGCCGACGAGGCCGCCGCGGAGCTGATCCGCTCGGTACGTCCGCTCACCGGCGTCACCGAGGTCTCCGAGGCGCAATGGAACCCCGACCGATCGGCGTTGCTGATCTCGATCCAGCTCGCCAAGGACCATGAAGACGCCGACCCGCTGGTCGCAGCGGTCGACGACGTCCGCGCCGACTTCCCGGGGCTGGACATCCGGCAGACCGGTGACCTCACCCTGGACGCCGCCATCGACGACCGGGTCGCGGAGGACCTCTCCTCGGCCGAGGCCATCAGCCTCCCGATCACCCTGCTGCTGATGCTGCTCGCGTTCGGCGCCCTGATCGCCGCCGGACTCCCGGTGCTGCTCGCGGCCACCAGCGTCGCCGCCACCATCGGCATCATCGCCCCGCTCTCGCACCTGGTGCCCGCGGAGTCGACCGTGACCAGCATGATCGTGCTGATCGGCATGGCCGTCGGTGTCGACTACTCGCTGTTCTACCTCAAGCGCGAGCGCGAGGAACGCGACCGCGGACGCAGCACCCTCGATGCCGTGGAGATCGCCGCCCAGACCTCGGGCCACTCGATCCTGGTCTCCGGTGGCGCCGTGATCGCCGCGATGGCGGGCCTGTTCCTGATGACCGACACCACGTTCAACAGCCTCGCCGTCGGCTCGATCCTCGTGGTCGCGACCGCGGTGCTGGGCTCGATCACCGTGCTCCCCGCGCTGCTGGCCAAGCTCGGCCGCTGGGTCGACCGGCCGCGGGTCCCGCTGCTGTGGCGGCTCAACCGGCGGATCGGCAAGGGCGGCATCAGCCGCCGGATGCTCGGGCCGGTGCTCCGGCACCCGGTCGCCGCGCTGCTCGTGGGCGGCGCCATCGTGGCCGCTCTCGCCGTACCCGCGCTGGGCATGAAGACCCACTCCGGCAACCTCGACACCCTGCCCCACGACATCGCCGAGGTGCAGACGCTCAAGGACGTGATCGAGGAGTTCCCGTCCGAGGGTCCGGTCGCGCAGGTCGTGGTCCGGGCTTCGGCCGAGGGCCGCACCGAGGTCGCTGCCCAGCTCGACGAGCTGGGCGAGGAAGCCGTCGCATCGGGGATGTTCCGGCAGCCGAGCGCTCCGGTCGAGGTCTCCGAGGACGGTCGTACGTCGATCCTCGAGCTGGCGATGCCGTTCGAGGAGTCCGACGAGCAGGTCGACGAGGCACTGGAGCTGCTCCGCGATGAGCTGGTGCCCGCCGCCGTCGACCTGCCCGGCTCCGACACCGCCGTGGGTGGTGGCCCGGCCGAGTCGTACGACGCCCAGCAGCGGATGTCCGACCGGCTGCCGCTCGTCATCGGGTTCGTGCTGCTGCTGACGTTCCTGATGATGGTCTTCGCGTTCAAGAGCGTGCCGATCGCCCTGGTGTCGACGGTCCTGAACCTGGCCTCGGTGGCCGTGGCGTTCGGGCTGATGACGCTGGTCTTCCAGCACGGCGTGGGGGAGTCGCTGCTCGACTTCAGCAGCCCGGGCTTCGTGATCGACTGGATCCCGCTGTTCGTGCTCGTCGTCCTGGTCGGGCTCTCGATGGACTACCACGTCTTCGTAGTGAGCCGGATCCGCGAGCACCTGGACCGGGGACTGCCGGCCCGTCTGGCCGTCGAGCGCGGTGTGTCGGAGACGGCCGGCGTGATCACCAGCGCGGCCGCGGTAATGGTCTCGGTGTTCGCCATCTTCGCCACGCTGAGCATGCTGGAGATGAAGATGATGGGCGTCGGCCTCTCAGCCGCGATCCTGCTCGATGCGACCCTGGTCCGGCTGGTGATCCTGCCCGCCGTGCTCGCGCTGCTCGGTGAGCGTGCCTGGTGGCCCCGTCGGCCGCAGCGCCCGCAGGGCCAGCGCGTGGTCGAGACCGATCCGGCGTACGAGCTCGCCGGGCGGTAGAGGAGTTGTAACGCACCGTTACTGCGTCCGTCATGCCCGTCAACGGGTGTGATGGACGATGTAGCGGTGCGTTACACGCGTTTCCGGAGGCGCCCGGCATGCCGATTCCGCTGATCCTCGACTGCGACACCGGGACCGATGACGCGGTCGCGATCATGGTCGCCGCGCTCCACCCCGGGCTCGACCTGCTGGGTGTCACCACGGTGTGGGGCAACCACGACGTGCGGCACACCACCGACAACTCGCTGCGGGTCCTCGACCACATCGGTCGGGGCGACGTGCCGGTGCACTCCGGCCGCAACGCTCCGTTCCGGCCTCGCCACAGCCCGCTGCCGAGCGGCAGGGACGACCTGCCCGCTTCCCTGGACCTGCCCGAGCCGGTGAGCGCGGCCAGGTCGACGGATGCTGTCGAGTGGCTGGTCGAGACCCTGCGCGGGTCGTCGGAGCCGGTGACGCTGGTGCCGACCGGGCCGCTCACCAACATCGCGGCCGCGATCGATGCGGCCCCCGACATCGTCGGATGCGTGGCCCGGGTGGTCGCCCTTGCCGGCACCCATCTCGAGCCGGGGGTGCGGCCGCTCGTGGAGCGGAACGTCTGGTGCGACCCCGAGGCGGCGGCGTACGTCGTCGCGGCGGGCCTTCCCGACCTGACGTTCGTGGGGATGGACGCCACGTTCTCGGCACCGCTCGACCAGGCCGCGACCGACCAGCTGAACGGGCTCGGAACGACCGCGGGGCGGACCGCCGCCCGGTTCCTGGAGCAGCGCATCGAGTGGTACGCCCGCGACCCCGCGATGGCCCGGATCGCCTCCGCGCCCCTGCACGACCCGCTCGCGGTCGCCCACGTGCTGGATCGAGGGATCGTGGACACCCGGCGGGCCGGCTGCCGGCTGGACCTGAGCCCGGGCGACGATTACGGCCGCACGGTCTACGACTTCGATCCGGAGCGGCCCGACCTGGCCGTGGGACTCGTGGCCGACCCCAGGGCGTTTCTCCGCTTCCTCACCGACGCTCTGGGCTAGCGTCGTGAGTCATGTCAACGACGGTGAAGACCGGCCGAGCCTGGGTCCCCGCAACGGTGGCGACCCTCCTCGTGGTCGCGCTCGCATTCGGCAGTGGGTTGTTGTACGAGATCCTGCTCGACCAGGACGTCGACGCTCTGGGTGACCCGAACAGCGTCATCGGATCGTTCATCTACACGCCGCTCGCCCCGCTCGGTGGCCCCGGCATCGTCGGCGAGGCCGACATGGCCGACTCCCTGATCCAGCTCGGCGGCGGTCTGGTGCCGGTGGTGGTCCTGGTGTTCCTGTTCACCTGGATCGGCGCGCGCGCCGCGCGGGCGGGCTCCTCGGTCCCGGTGCTCTTCGGGGCCTGGCTCGGCACCGTCCTCGGCGTGGGGCTGGGCGCCGTGACCTCGTTCGAGATCTTCCTGCGCCGCGAAGACCTCACCAGCGCCGTCGACGGCCTGCACCAGGCGCGCGTCGGCCACATCGACTCCGGGCTCTACTGGGGAGCGGCCGTGGGCCTGCTGGTCGCGCTGGTGGCCCTGCTGACCTGGGGGATCGCGTCCAAGCCCGTGGTGGACGAGCCCGAGGGGGAGTCGTCGTTCGCCGCCCTGCCGCCCGTCACCTCGGCGTTCTCCGCACCCGGCCAGCACGTGCGCCCCGAGGCGCCGCCCTCGCCGGTCGAGACCGTGCGCGCGCCGGAGTCCCCGCACGAGCCGTAAAGCGGCGCCTGAGCGCAC
>CAWEHX010000004.1:0-161771 GCA_963809015.1 uncultured Actinomycetota bacterium | reverse complement strand
GTTCACTGCAGCAAGACTTCACAAAAGTCGGAATCCAGGTCGTGGACCTAGTGAAGAGTGCAAGTTCTCGTGGAGCAGCAAGGCTTAAGGCGCTGAACGACCTGAACGAGGCGCGAAACGCGATCGCACACAGTCAACATGCCAAGTTGGTCCTCGTTCTCAACGGCGCTCCCACGCTCCGGTTGACACAAGTGGAGCGTTGGGACAGCGCACTTCGAGGCCTCGCAACTACGATGGACAACGTCGTTGGCTCGCAGGTGTCGACATTGAGTGGAGGGGTGAAGCCGTGGTGAAGCAGGGCACTCCTACACTGCCTGCAGTGGGAGAGTCGGTCCGCGTGGCTTGGGGCCTCACCAGCGTCCACGGTCGTGTCGTCGAGGTGTACGAAGGAACGCGACCGAGGGTCGTCGTTGAGCTTGATCCAGGCACGGTCGATGACTCGGCCGCGATGGTGACCGTTCCGTTGCGAGCGCTTGATCCGGACGAGTCTTCTGACTCGGAGTGGGCGCATGGGCCGCGGTACGAACGCGCAGTCGCAGACGCACTTCTGAGAGTGGGTAGTCAACTCTCCGGCGTCGAACTCAACGTCGTCGAGGGTGATAGCGAGATTGACAGACTTGCTCACTCCAAGGACGGACGCTTCGTTGTCATCGAGACGAAGTCACACCCCCTCGCCGGGAACACCCTTGACCGGGCTTTGGAGCAGGTCAAGGTGGCGGCGTCGACGCTCGGAGCGAGGTGGATCGTCGTCGTTCCCGACATCGCTGTCCCGAACGCTGCAGGATCTGGTCACCTCGTTCGATGGAGGGACGAGGCGGATGATGCGTCCCTCAAAGAGGTGCTGAATCTGGCGCTTTCGGAGAGCCCGATGCTCCGGCCTTAGCGGAATGACGCGCGTTCACGAACTCGCGCATTACCGCCATGTGGGATCACTCCACCACGCGGTTACGCCTCGCTGGGGTCTGCCTCGTCGCCAACATCTGTGCGAGCTTCTGTTCCCGTCTCGCGAGGATCCTCGGCCACGGGACAGCGTGCCCGCCTATGCCGTCGTCCGGGAAGGTTTCGGATTCAGTGTCGATATCCAAGCCGGCGAGATCCTCAATGGCGGCTGGCGACGTTGTCGGGAGAGTCCCAAAAAAGCCCGCGGGGTCCGGGTGGCTCGGTCCTCCAAGTCCAGCGGCTGTCTTGGCGAGCTTCCCAATGGACTTCTCGATCTTGGCTACCGACTCACCCACATGATGAATGCTCTTGCGGCCAATCCAGCGCCGTCCGAGCGTGTAACTCTCCCAGTCGAGCACGGAATCCATCGAGTGCCGCGAGCCACGCGAGTCGGCGTAGCTGATTACAAGTGTGTGGCGTTTAGCATCGTCCCTGGTGGCGGTAGACACCGCAGTCCCAAAGTCCGTCACCTTGGCCCGGGACCAGTGCCGGTTCGTTTCGGGACAATTGAAGGTCCCCCGCCGACGCCTGAACTGCGTTCTGCTTCGGGCGAGATCTCTAGCTCGATGTTCTCAGCAATTGTGGCCCCGAAGCTCTGCATCGTCAGGTAGACGGTTTCGGGTTGGTCGGGTCGGGGTCGAGGTACCCGGCGACATAGGGGAGGGCCTGCTCCCACCGGACATCGCGAGCATCCTTGAGTTGCACAATGGCGACAGCGGCTGCCGCAAGCGCGATCATGGCGGTGACGACCGTCCCGAAGGCTTCCCAGTCGGCGGCACCCCACTCTCGAGGCGTGGCGTCTTCTCTGCGTACAGGAGCGCGGCGAGCATTACCGCCGTCACCCACAGGAGGAATCGACCCAGGTAGGACTCGATCGCTCGGATCAGACTCTTCAACGGCAGTCCTCCAAAATCCTGGCAGGTGTCGAGAACTACCTAACCAGGTAGTTTGATTCACGGGTGCGTGGCTTACAGCAGTTGAGTTAATACTGAGTCCTCGCGTGCTCTCGTCCCGCCAGGCTGTGCCGACCTGCAAGGTAGGACGGCAAGGCTTCCGCCTCGAAGTTTCGGTCGGCTAGCGATCGCGGCGCCATGACGCATGTCGCTGGTGGCACCTTGCAGCGGTAACCCTGAGGCGCGGGATGAGTCGATGGAGGTCGCGTCGACAGCCACTACTCTCTCAGTCGTGGAGTACACCGACTTCATTGCCGACTTCGCTCAGCGAACCCTGCTGAATCTCGATCATGTGCAGGCGCAGGAGCGGAGAGACAAGGACGATGTCTATCCCGTCACGCAACTCTGGAACTCGCTTCTCGGGCTAATCGTGCTGCCGCGGGAGGGCGACCTTGATCGCATCCCGGCGGATTCCATGACTGATCTGTGGTTAAGGGGCTGGCCCCGTATCACAGTCACAATCGGTGCCGACCGAACCGAGACGCTACCCGGCCTGGTCAACGCCCTCCGGAACGCGATCGCCCACTTCAATGTGAATTCCACGCCGGGTCCGACGGCGAGATCACCTCGGTCACGGTCTGGAACGACAGGTTAAGAGACGGGAAGCCCGTCGAGGGCAGCCGCCGGTGGCAGGCTGAGATCGGGGTGACCGAACTGGAGGGCCTGGCGCGGTCTATCGCGGGTGTCTACGTTAGGAAGTTCGCGTCGGTGGCGTAAGCGCCGCGTCCCGTCCACCAGGTTCGCAAACGCGGCGGTATGACGCGCGTCTTAACAGGGAGCGGATCGCGGCATGAAGCCACGCGTCCTAGGACTATGTAGCGGCACCCGGTCTGTGCGTCTCGCCGGGACGCCACGCAAGTGGAGGAAGAGTAGAGCGGCCACCGATCCAACACGTCTACCGCTCGGACTTCTCGACAAGACCCGACGCAAACCAGTGCACAAGAGTCACCGCGAGTGTGACCGCCGCTTCGGCCTCGTCCCTACCGACATCGCGAATGGAGCCATCAGACTGCGCGTGCCTTTCCTGGTTATGCCAGAGCGTCCCGAGCATCGACAACAGGGTCGCGCCCGACGTCTGTCTGGCGCCGTCCAGGCCGCCGACCGTCCAGCGATCCTGGGCATCCCTCATGTGGCTCACAACCTGCCCGAGCGTGCCGCGCTGGCTATCCGGCAGTATCGCTGGAAGGACAACCGCTTCCACGGCAAGGACGGCGTGGCGATACGCGCTGTCGTAGTCAGGATCGTGTCGGTAGCACGCACTCCAGGCCGAGGCGATCTTGCGAGTGGCGTCCGTAGAGGGTGACGAAGCCTGGTCGACGAGAGCCTGAGTGGTTTCGTTGGCGCGCCGGGTGAGCCCCCAGAAGGGCGTTGCTGTTGTCTTCCAGACCGACCCGCCCTGGGCGAGCAGCTTGTCGAGCTTCACGACGGCCAAAGCATGGTGGATCGTCTCACCGGATGACATCCGGCCCGGGACTCGCTCTCGTATACCTCTTGGAGATCCCGGAGGAAGAAGTCAATCAACACCAGGCGATCCGCCTCGCCGCTCATCGACCACAACGCGTGGAACGGACTTGAGCCCTGCTTGACTTTCGGCATCCTGACTCGAAGCAAGCGTTCGGCCTTGTAGGACATGTGCGGATCACGAACTGACCTGTCCATGACCCAGCGCCAGAGCGATTGCTCCAAGTGCTCTGGGACACCCTCGACTGGTCCCTCGTAATCCGACGCGGCAGGTGTTCCGGATGAACGCGACTGCCATTTCGCCCGGTCGTCGTCATCCATCCACGTCGTCCGCATCCTCGTCGGGGAGGTCAACCTGACCGGCCTTGCCGAACCGTGAATTGCGGAACCGCAGCATCCGCCTTGACGAGGCCGTAGGCGCCTGCGCAGGCGAGGCTGACTATCGCCGCCTCCATGACGTCCCCTGCCCCGCGCTTCTCGATGGGTGGGGAGTAGTAGACGCGCACCCCTTCCTCTTCGAGCATCTGCGCCAAGGCGCTCGCCAACGGCGCGGGACCTCGGTAAGTCACTGTCGTGGTTCCGGTCATGCGCACCACGCTAGGTCGGCGCGCCGACGTCAGCGATCACTTTGTGACAATCGGTCTCGCACGCAGTCGAAACGCAGGGAGTCAATTGAGGGGTACCGGACTCAGCCGAATGCGGCAGATAGACGCGCCTCCGCTCGGTGCAGCAGATAGGGACGGAGACTGAGTGGCCGAACCGCGGCGAACATCGGGTTGATGAATCACGGCTCCGCAGTCCCGGGCCGACGGGTGGAGCGAGTCGTTGCCCGCCGACTCCCAACGGCCGTTCTGAGGCACTTGGCCCGCGCGGTTGGGCATACCACTGATTCTCCGCGGGGTCTGATTGACGTTCCTGGAATCGTTGAGCTGGAACCCGACGATCGGCCTAGTCGCTGCCGTTCGAGGCGGACTTCTTCGACGACTCCATTAGGACCCCGAAGTTGGCAACGACAAACAGAAGGGTGAGCAGCCCAGCGACGATGGTCCATGCCCAGGCCCACCATTCGTCACCGTCGGTAAAGGTGTAGCCCCATAAGGTCAGGGCGGCACAGGGCGCAATCACCACGACCGTGATGACCATGAAGGCAGACCAATCACGAGACTATTTCACATCCGGGTCAGCCAGCTGGCGAAGTGCAGCTCCGTGGTGGCCGAGCACGGCTTCTAGGTCTGACTTGACGCTGTCGAGGCCGGCGACGCGATCGACCCGCTGGTACAGGGCCAGAGTGTGATCTATCCGCTCTCTCGACGCGTCCCGCACGACTAAGCCCGACCAGACCACGAATCGTCCCGACGATGTCTCCTGTCGCTTCCCCAAAGCTGGGCATCGCAGCGCGCGCTAGACGGTGTCGCCGAGCCGTCGGGTACCGGTGTTGCTCGGACACGATGTGCTCGTGCACTTGCGCGCCGATTCGATGCGCGCCTGGCTCTCCCCAAGGCGGCGGTGCATTTCCGCTCGACGAGGCGGACAGACGAGCCGCAGATGTTGCAGGGTGCAGAACTGGGTCATGGTGCGTCTCCAGGGATCGGTCTGGTGAGTTGGTGATGCAACCCCGATTGGTGCACTTGCGCATTTTGGGGGTGTCCGACCGGTCGGCCAGGCTGCCGTGGCCGCGGGCTGGCCGCATCCGAACAGGCGACCCGCACCCGCGACACGGCTCCATCTGTTCGTTCATACGTTCGAAGATACGCCGAGCGCAGTCTTGACTCCTGCATGACACACGGAGGGCTTGGTGGCGGAAGGACGCAGTGCGACAGGTCGTGGATGCCGGTCGCTCACGGCGAGAGCCGGCCCGGATCGCGGGGACGGGGCCTGCACCCGGTTTCAACTGACCGACCTTCGAGCGCGACCAGACATCCTCCGGGCCGGTACGCGCCGCCGGTGCGCTGATCGACATCGCCGGTGCAATCAGGTGATTCACCAACGGCGTCCCTGCGCTGGCGATGGCAGGATACGCCCAGCGATTCTCAGTTCGTAACAAGCTTCTCTGGTGTTTCTGCGCCGGCACGAACAACGTTCATGCGTCAGCGCTTGCTCGCGCGCGAACGGCTTTGCGTACTGTCAGGTAGGCCCTGTACGCAGTGTCTTTCAGCGCCCCATCGCCAGCGGCCTTGTCGCTGTCAATGTCACCGGTACTACTGAAGGCCTCCCACAGTGGCGCGAACCTTTCTCGATCGTTCACCTGCATCCAGTCAGCACGTTTTCGTTGATCCAGTCGTTCAGGATCTGCTCAAACATCACCTGATTGAACGACCGTATCGTCGCAGTCACACCGCCAATCATCGCGTAGATGCCTTTCGGGGAGTCGAACGAGATCCAGGTCCCTGCAGGCACGCCGAGCACGGCCGCATTGTGGGTCGAGAGATAGCCGCCCGCGTGGATGGCCGCGTGACGAATGTGGCAAACCCGCTCGAACTCGCGCAATGCATCGCTTAGCGACGAGGCTTTGCCCAGATTCGATCCAGTCACCTTCTTTGACCAGGTCAAGACGCTCTCACGACTCGAGCTCTCACGATCCAGCATTCCTCTGAACGCGTCTGCGACGGATCCCGAGAAGACAAACTCCATGCGAGTCTCAACTGGCTCTGCCCGTTGCTTGCAGAGGTCGCACAGTTCGATTGCTTCGGTCAGGATCGATCGGAAGTAGCCTCGGCGGCCGCCACGGCAGATGTGCTGAGGATCAGTCCATGCTCCGGTTGCCAGAACGGTGACGCCGAAACGGCAACCGGGGTGACGACTCGCAAAGTGTCGTACGCGGTATCGATCGGTGACTGATATCCGTCCGGGTGCCGATCGGTGGCAACCGCATCACTCGCCACCCGCGTGAGTGTTCCCGCCCCGACTGACAACGATGCGAAGCACACCTGCGGCAAAGCGTGCGGCATCAGAGGGTCACGAATTCGTCCGCTCGTGCCTTGATCCGGCACAGACCAGCTTCGCCGATGCTCGGCACAGAGCGGAGTTGAGCGCCTGCTTCGTCGAGGATGATGTCCTGCACGGTCCGAAGGTTCGTCAGTTCAGTGATCCGCTTCTGCTTGATCGGAGTCAGGAGCAGACTCTCGATCGGGGCGTCCAGCAACTCGAGGTAGACGGACTGCTCGGTCAGCGCGTTCCCACACTTGTAGCAAAAGACGGAGTCGTCCGAGACGCGAGCGTCCGCACTTGGGGCAAGGCGACAGGTTGAGCTGGCATCGTGCAGCCTGATCCTTGCTAACGACAGCGCCAGGCTGGCGGCGTACAAAGTCATCATTGCTTTGGCGCTGCAATGCTTGGAGGTAATCGTCAACAGATGGAGTACGGGGAAGGCCGAGGGCGTTCTCCGCGACCAGAAGAGACGTGTGAATTTGTACCTGCTCATACCGGTCAGATCCCCGGGAGACGGTACCGATCCGGCGGACGACCCCGGCGTACTCCATCAATGACACAACTTGGTTCAGGTCCGCGTCCCACTGGGCTGTGCAATCGCTACTCCGATGTAGCGAGGCTGCTTGGGTCCGCGCCTGTTCTTATTGGTCTGTCGGATCGCCGCGATCATCGAGTCCTGGGGCTTCGACTCCGACCTGAACGAAGTTCTCGTACCGGGGGAAGTTTCCGCGACACCTCTTCAAAGAGCGAACGGACTCGAACTGAGTTCGCCTTGATCGCGTCGCGGACCTTCCGAAGCGTTGGCGCGGTGAGCTTGAGCCCGACGTCTTCATCGTCGTCGGCGTCTGCGTCGCCTAGAGAGTCGGAGAGTATATTCAGGAAGTTTCGCGGCAGGCCAAATGACGCGTAAGCAGCAAGGTCGACAAGCTCAGGGCGAACCGATGCCTGGAGTGACTTGGGGAAATCGTGCGGCAAAAATCGATCGCATTGCATCGGTGTACTCCGCCGAGTCCGTGCGGATCCAGACCTCAATCTCTTCTGCTTCGTGGCCCACGTTGAAGAACGGACTGTAGGAGGTCACGCCGGGGTAGATCGCTGCTTTGCACGCAACGGTGCGGGAGCGAAGCGCCCGGAAGACCTCAAAGAACTCACGTTGTTGCTGCTGCATGAACGCGTGAGCCGCATCGTCCATAAGTAGCACCGCCCGAGAACGGCCGGTCTCCTCGCACCAACGCTCGATCAAGTTCAATAGTTCGGCGGGCGCGACTGGCGTCGGAACGAATTCTGGCGCTCTCCCTACTTGACGTCTGCAGCTCGTTGACGAACTTGCGCCCCGCCTCGGCGAAGGCGTGCAGGTCCGTGGCGCTTTCTTCCCCAAGGCTTTCGTCTAGCGCCAGCAGGATCTTGTAGACCAGCCACTGACGAAAGTGTTCAAGCGCCCGCTCAGAGCGCAGCATCAGAGGCTCCAGCGCCAGGTGCTGCGAGTAGTTGATGTACGCGACCATGACGTTCTCGCGACTCTGCAACTTGAAGTAGGCACGCTTTAGATAGTTCGACTTACCGGATCCACGCGGTCCCTTTAACATCCTTTTGGCCCTGGGACCGATCAGGCGGCGCAGGACCGATTCGTCGCCCGGGGACTTCTGCGGTCAGCCGCTCCAGGTCGGCTTCCGTAAGGTCCTCGGCTCGAAGCGTAAACAGCGCTTCGAGGTCAACGATTTCTGACATGACGCTGACCTTACTCATGGACCTTCGGCCGACCTCTCGTGATCGCCGGTTCCAGACAAGACCGCCGTTGGTAGTTGTCACACCGAGATGCCGAGTTGCGGTTGTGGGATGGACGTCGGATAGCCCGCGCGCTGACCGTTCAGGAGGATCACAACCACTCCAAACCTTGCATCTCTGCAGTTCAGGGGTCGATGTCATCGGTGGCGAAACTGAATGTCTTGGTTGGGAAGTCGCGTCATTCTGGGCGGAATGACGTGGCCGCATGGACCCGTACTTCAGTCACAAGGGCCAGCCGATCGGCACCTGAGGTGGAGGTGCGCGACGCCGCGGATTCCTAGCGTCGGACCATGACGATCCTTCTTCTCTCGGACCCTCGGGTCTCCGCGGTGCCGGTCATCGACGACGGCGAGCCGCTGGTGCGGCTGTTCCCGGCGCTCTCGCCGACCAGACCCTGGTGCGGCGCAGCCTGGCCGAGCGGCTGATGGCGGCGGATCTGGCGCTGCCGGCGGGGATCCGGCTCAAGGTGGTCGAGGGGTATCGGTCGGTGGCCGACCAGCAGGCGATCATCGCGGCGTACTCCGCTGAGATCTGCGCCGAGCGGCCCGGGCTGTCGCCGGAGGAGCTCGCCACGCTGACGAGTCGGTTCGTGGCGCCGCTCGAGGTGGCGCCGCATGTGGCGGGGGCGGCGGTGGACCTGACGCTGGTCGACGCGACCGGCGAGGAGCTCGACCTGGGGACGCCGATCGATGCGACGCCCGAGCAGAGTGATGGGCGGTGCTACTTCGCGGCCGACGGGATCGGGGCGGATGCGCGGGCGCATCGGGACCTGCTCGCGCGGGTGCTGACGGGCGTCGGGCTGGTGAACTACCCGACCGAGTGGTGGCACTGGAGCTACGGCGACCGGTACTGGGCGCTGGTCACCGGCGCGCCGCACGCGCTGTACGGCCCGGTGTCGATGGCGGTCGCGGCCTAGTCAGTAGCCGAGCTCGCGGAGCCGGGGGTCGCCGATGCCGAAGTGGTGGCCGATCTCGTGGATCACCGTGCGGCGTACCTGCTCCACGACCTCCGACTCGGACTGGCAGATCCGGCAGATGGCCTGGCGGTAGATCGTGATCCGGTCGGGCATGACGCCGGCGTAGTGCGTGGTGCGCTTCGGCAGCGGGATGCCTTGGTACAGCCCGAGCAGCCCGCGCGGACCGCGACCGTGCTCCACGGTGACCGCGACGTTGCTCATCAGCGTGCCCAGCTCGTCGGGTACTCCGTCCAGCGCCTCGACGACCATCTCCTCGAACCGTTCGGGCTCCACCTCGATCACCCGGCAAGTGTCCGTCGGGGGTGGTTGGGGGGCGCCTGCGATCCTGGATGCGTGACCTCGACGGAGCAGCGGCCGATCGTCCGGGGGCTGTGGCTGTGGCCGTTGGTCGCCGATCTCGCGTGCGTGGTGGCCCTGGCGATCGGCGGCAAGGGCTCGCACGACGCGGGTGAGTCCAGCTGGGTGATCCTCGCCATCGCGTGGCCCTTCGCGTTGGCCACGAGCCTGGCGCATACCTGGCTCGCGTCGCGAGGGCGGAGTACGTGGCGCATCTGGCCGGAGGGCGCGATCGTCCTTGCCGCGACCTACGTGCTCGGCATGGTGCTGCGCGCCGTCTCGGGCCGTGGCTTGGCGCTCGGCTTCCTCGTCGTGGCCGGCGTCTTCCTCGCCCTCACCATGCTGGGCTGGCGTGCTGTGGCGCGTCTCGTGGAGCGCCGGCGCGCCGGTCGCCCCCGAGGGTGAGGGGAGTCAGGATGGTCCGCAGCCGGTTCCGCGGCGAGATCGTGGGGGTCGGCAGCCGCAGCGGCACCCGGGTCGTCGTCGGCCGCTGGACGTCCTCGCCGCTGGGGACGTTCGCGGACGCGATGGTGGAGACGTCAGCGGGAGAGCGCATCCTCGTGGCTCCCAGCTCGCAGGTCGCGGAGTTCGTGGAGGCGACCTACTTCTTCGACACCGTGCGCATCGAGGACGTGCGCGTCGACGAGACTCGCGATGGCGGTTGGTCCGTCCGCTCGGAGTCGCTCGTCCTCGATGTGGAGTTCGGTGCCAGGACGCTACTGGGACGGCTGCTGCGACTGGTGCCGACGCGCATGGCGGAGAGCCCCGCGTGGTGCACGGTGACCGACCCCGTGGCTCGCGTCGCGATGCGCGGCGTACGCACCCGCGGCAGCGCCGGAGGTGGGCGCCGGGAGTGGTACGGCGCGACCGACCACCACACCGTCACCCGGCTCGCCGGTTCCTTCGACGGCGCGGACCTCGGAGAGCTGCGCCCGGTGCTGCCTTCGCCGCGGTTCGGCTTCTCCTCGACCCCCGCCACGCCATCGATCACCCAGGTGGTCACGACTGTGGCTTGGTGAACGGCGAGGTGCGGCTCAGACGTCGGCTTCGATGGCGAACGTGTTGCCGTCCGGGTCGCGGAACCACGCGATCCGCCCGCCACCCGCACGTGGGGTGATGCCCTTGGCGTCGGCCTCGAACTGGTCGTACCGCGCCATCTCGACGCCGGCGGCGGTGAGCTCGTCGACGATCTGGTCGAGGTCGTCGACGTACCAGGTCGCCAGGGTCGCCTCCGACTTGCCGGCGGTCTCCGACTCGAAGACGTTCAGGGCCGGGCCCCCGGCGGCGGCGTAGACGCGGCTGCCGCCTCTGATGTGGGCGCTGGGGCCGGAGCTCAACGCCTGCAGGCCGAGCTTGCCTTCGTAGAACTCGACGGCCTGGCCGATGTCCGAGACCGCGATCGATGCTCTTACCGAGAAGTCACTCAAGGGCATGCTTCACCTTCGCACGACTCGCAGGGCCGTGCCGAGGGCGGCGAGCAGGATGAGGCCGTCGGTGATCGCGAGCCAGGAGATGTTGGCGACGTGGGCAACCGGGAACAGGACTGCGCCCAGAGCCAGGAGGGGCGGCCACCACGACGGCGTACGGCGTCGGAGGGCGACCGCGGCGATCACGAAGGTGAGGGGGAAGAAGAAGCCCATGGTCTTGAAGACGTTGGCCGGTCCCTGCTCGTCGAAGAGATCGTTCCCGCCCAGGGCGATGTGCAGGCTGTTGTCCCCGACGCCGGCGTTGCCGATGATCCCGAGGACCGCCACGGCCAGGAGTACTGCCTGGGTCCGCCCGCGGGTCAGGCTCACCAGCTTGATGGCGGCGAGGCCGTAGAGAGCCGCCGCGAGCACGTGCATCGCGGCCGTGGGTCCGTCGTGCCACCCCCGGACGGCGTAGGAGCAGTCGACGGCGAGGTAGGCGATCGGGGCGAGCAGGAGCGAGGCGTCGAGCAGGCGCTGCGTCGGGGCAGCGACGTCGAGCGCGGCGGGTGCGGTGTCGTGAGCGAGGTTGGTCATGGCGCCAGCGTCCGGCCGTGGAGGGCGGCTGCGCTGCGGGGTTTCCCCTGCAGATCGAGGCAATGCGAGATCCAGGGATAACCCTGTACGCGGGGATCGGCCCGGTTGGGCAACGATGTGCCTGTGAGGACCGACGAACCGCGCGCGCTGGATCTGCTGACGCCGCTGCTCGTCCTCGGGGCCGTCGTGGCCCTGGTCTCGACCGGGTTCGCCCACGGGTTCTGGCTGGCGAACCTGCACAACGGTCTCCTGGCGCTCGCCTTCGGAGGCGTCTCCGCGTGGACGCTGCTCCTTCGACCTCGCCACCGAGAGGCACTGCTGTTCGGGGCGGTCGGCGTCCTGGAAGGCGCGCTCTTCCTCGGCCGGCAGGTCGCGCACCGCGGAGCCGGTGACGGCGATCAGTGGTGGGGATGGGTAGGAGTGTGGCCGCTCGCGCTGATCCTGGCCGCCATCACCTGGACGGTCCTGTGCTTCCCCGAAGGGCGGTTCCTGTCCGCTGGCTGGCGCCGACTCGGCTACGCGATCGTCGCCGTCGCGGTGGGCTGCTCGCTGCTGTCGGCGCTGTGGCCGGTGGAGTACGCCGCCGCCGGACTGCGCCTGCCCCATCCCTTCGAGCTGGGGGGACTGGGTGCCGCCCGTGACGTGTGGGACGCCGTCGCCCACCCGGCGTACGCCGTGTTCCAGCTGACCTGGGTGGTCGGCGTGGTGGCCCGGTGGCGCAAGGCGAACGGCATCCTGCGTGACCAGCTGGCGCTGCTCGGGGCCGCCGTCGGCTTCGCGACAGCCTTGCTGCTGATCGGGCTCCTGGTCTGGGACTCACCACGGCTGGGCCTGCTGGTCACGCCGCTGGTGCCCGTGGCCGCGGGCTGGATCATGATCCGGCTCAGCCTGAGCCGGGTCATCGAGAAGAGCCGCGCCGCCGGCGGCCTGGCCGGTCTCTCGCCTCGCGAGAACGAGGTCCTCGAGCTGATGGCCCAGGGGTTCTCCAACCAGGCGATCTCCGAGCAGCTCCACCTCAGCATCAAGACCGTGGAGCCGATCGTCAGCTCGATCTTCGTCAAGCTCGAGCTGCCCGCCGACTCCACACTCAACCGCCGCGTCCTCGCTGTGCGCGCGCTGCTCGACGACTGAGGTCTTAGCGCGCGTACTCCGGGACCGGCGGCTCGGACTTCACGAACCCGCGCGGGTCGAGGATCCCGGTGAAGAAGCGAACGATGCTCGACAGCCCGGCGCTGGCGCCGGCGAAGTCGCCGTTCGGGATGAAGAGCTGTTGGCAGGTCGAGCGGGGGATCCGGGCCGGGTCGGCGGGACCCTCGTGGGTGATCGCGTCGACGGCGAGGGCGTAGGCGAGTGGGTCGCCGAGGATGAGGTTGTGCTCGACCGGGTCGTTGGGGCACACGCGCTGGAGCAGGATGTCGCGAGCGCCGGGGAGGCGGCTGACCAGGGGCTGCGGGAACACGATCTGGTCGTAGCGGGTCGCGATCGAGGTGGTGTCGACGCCGGCCGGGATCGGTGCCCGGCGCAGCGCCGCGACGGTCTGGGAGCCGCGTCGCGACTGCCACGCCAGGGCGGAGCAGCGGCGCAGTGCACACAGCCCGTTGCCCAGTTGGGTGCCGTTGAGCGGGCTGGCCAGCGCGACCACGTCGTGCACACCCGCGGCGACGTCCGGCCAGAAGCGGGTCACCCACACCCCGATCTGCCCACCCTGGCTGTGGCCGATGATCGCGATCCGCTTGCCGGAGCGCTCGATCGCGATCCGGGCGGCGGCGACGACGTACTCCGCGGCCCGGGTCATGCTGCCCAGCCCGAGGTCGGGGAGGGTCACGGTGCACAGCGCGAACCCGTCGGCGTGCAGCGCCCTCTCGTAGCCCCAGGACCACGACTCCTTCGGGGTCGTCGCGGTCCCGTGCACGAGCAGTACGACGTGCGGCGCGGCCTGCAGCTGCGCGGTCGGATCGCAGGTGGTCGCCGCCGCCAGGGCCGCGGGCGGCTCGGTCAGCGGCGGACCGGCGGGGTCCGCCACTGCACTCCCGGACGGAGCGAGCAGGACGAGCCCGAGCAGCAGGACGACAAGACGGGTGATTAGGCGCACGAGCACCCCAACGATCGAGCAGCCCGCGGGTTAGCGGTCGTCTGGTCCTGAGGTCCATCGGATCGGCACCTGAGGCGGAGGCGCCGGGCGCCGGGGATTCCTAGCGTCGTACCCATGACGATGGCTCTCCTCTCGGACCCGCCCCGCCGGGTCGCGCACGGCCCGCACCTGGACATCGACCTCGACGCGGTCGCGACCAACACGCGGTTGTTCGCGCAGAAGGCCGGGGGAGCGCTGATGGCGGTGGTCAAGGCCGACGGGTTCGGGCACGGCGCCGTCGACGTGGCCCGTACGGCGCTCGCCAACGGCGCCTCCTGGCTCGGCGTGACCAGCATCGACGAGGCGATCGCGCTGCGGCGGGCCGGGCTGCGGGCGCCGATGCTGAGCTGGCTGAACGGGCCGGACGCCGACTTCGGGGTGGCGATCGCGGGGGAGGTCGACCTGGCGGTACCGAGCCGCGAACACCTCGAGGCGATCCTCAAGGCGGGCCTCGGGGCGCGGGTGCACCTGCACCTCGACACCGGCATGGCCCGCGACGGTGCCGCGCCCGAGGACTGGGGGCGGCTCTGCGCCGCCGCCCGCCGCGCCGAGCAGCAGGGGCGGCTGAAGGTGGTCGGGATGATGGGCCACCAGTGCTGCGCCGAGGACCCGTCCTCGCCCGACAACGCGGCCGGCCGGAACCGCTTCACCTGGGGGCTCGAGCTGGCCCGTCGTACCGGACTCCGCCCGCCGCTGCGGCACCTGGCCGCCACCGCCGCCACCCTCACCGACCCGCTGAGCCACCACACCCTGAGCCGGGTCGGCGCCGGCCTGGTCGGCATCGACCCCTCGCACACCACCGCCCTGCGCCCGGCGATGACGCTGACCGCGCCCGTGGTGGGCGTGCGGCTGGTGCGGGCCGGTACGTCGGTCGGGTACGGCAGCACCTGGGCGGCGTCGCGGCGTACCCACCTCGCGCTGCTGCCGCTCGGGTACGCCGACGGGCTGCCGCGGGCCAGCGCCGGCCGGGCCGAGGTGCAGATCCGTGGGCGGCGCTGCCCGGTGGTCGGCCGGATCTCGATGGACCAGGTCGTCGTCGACGTCGGCGACCGCGCGCCGGAGCTCGGCGAGAACGCGGTGGTCTTCGGGCCGGGCGACGCGGGCGAGCCCACGGTCGCCGAGTGGGCGGCGTGGGCCGACACCATCGAGCACGAGATCGTCACCGGCATCGGCGCGCGGGTGACCCGATGAGGCGCGACGAGCGGCCCCGGGTCGCGGTGATCGGCGGCGGCGCGAACTGCGAGCACGAGGTCTCGCTCGCCTCGGCCGCCGCGATCTGCGCCCACCTCGACCCGGCGACGTACGACGTGGTGCCGCTGACCATCGGCCGCAACGGCTGCTGGTACGACGGCGGCGGGCGCCCGATCGGGTTCACCGGCGCGGTCGCGGTGCTGCGCAGCTGCGACGTCGCGCTGCCCGCCGTCCACGGCCCGCTGGGGGAGGACGGCACGCTCGCCGCGTTGTGCGAGCTCGCCGGCCTGCCGTACGTCGGCTCCGGGGTCGGCGCCGGCGCGATCGCGATGGACAAGTGGGTGACCAAGCTGGTGGCCGAGGCGATCGGTATCGCCACCGCGCCAGGGGTGCTGCTCACGGCGGCCACCGCGGCGGCGTACGAGTGGAGCGGGCCGGTCGTGGTCAAGCCGGTGGCGGCCGGGTCCAGCCGCGGCGTGACGCTGGTCGACGAGCCCGCTGGTCTCGCGGCGGCGCTGGCGGCGGCGTTCGAGCAGGACTCCCGCGTCCTGGTCGAGGAGCTGCTGGTCGGCAGCGAGATCGACATCGCGGTGCTGGGTCTGAACGGGGGTTTCGAGGCTCGTCGCTGGCGCTCCTCGCACCTCAACCACCGTGCAGGGCGCATCGTTTCCCCGGCGCTCGAGATCGTCGGCGACGGGGTGTTCGACTACGACGCGAAGTACGGCGGTGACGCGCAGTTCGTGATCCCCGCGCCGCTGCCGGCGCCGGCGCTGAAGGAGCTCGAGGACGCGGCGGTCAGGATCTTCGACGCGCTCGGCTGCGCGGGCGTGGCCCGGATCGACTTCTTCCTGACCGACGCCGGCTGGGTGCTCAACGAGGTCAACACGATGCCCGGATTCACCGAGGCGTCGCAGGCGCCGAAGATGTTCGCGGCCGCCGGGCTGCCCTACGCCGACCTGCTCGACCTGCTGGTGTCCGACGCGCTGAGCAGCGGGCGGCGGGGCGTGGTTCGATTGCTGGCGTGACCGAGCGGCTGCGCGACTTCGCGCCAGAGCTGTACGCCGTAGGGGCGGTGTTCTCGGTCGGCGTCGCCGAGCTGGTGCGGCTCAGCCCCGGCTACCGGCTGTGGCCGTACGTGTTCATGGTCGGCGGCATGATGCTCGCGACCGCGATGTTCCGGAAGGCGCCGGGGGCGTCCCTGGCGATCGTGTGGATGCTGAGTGCGCTCTCGGCGCTCGGCGGCCTGCAGATCATGCTGGTGCAGCTCGCCGTGTGCTTCACCGCATTCGGTACGGCGCGCTGGGGCAACCCGGTCGTGCTCGCGCTCAGCGCACTGTCGATGCCGGTGGCGGCGGCGGTCGGGGCGATCTACCTGAACCTCGACGGCATCGAGTACGGCAGCCTGCAGTCGCTGATCAACCTGGTCGGCTACGAGAAGGCGATCCGGGTCGGCAACCTGTCGTGGGTGGCGCTGGTCGCCCTCGCCGGCATCGCGCTGCTCGGGATGCCGTACCTCGCCGGGCTGGTGCTGAGGTTCCGCGACCGCGCGGAGGAGTCCCGCGCCTCGCAGGCCGTGGCCGAGGACAGCGCCGCGCGCGCAACCGTGGCCGCCGAGCAGTCCCGCGAGATCGCGCAGCTGCGGGAGGAGCAGGCGCGGCTGGCTCGCGACGTACACGACGTGGTCGGGCACTCGCTCGCGGTGATCCTGGCGCAGGCCGAGTCGGCGCAGTACCTCGAGGACGCCGACACCCAGAAGCTCAAGCAGACGATGGAGAACATCGCCACCTCCGCGCGGTCGTCGCTGCAGGACGTGCGGCACGTGCTGACGCCGACGCCCGCCGCGAACGTGCAGCCCGGCAGCCTCGACGCGCTGATCAACGGGGTGCGCGAGAGCGGCCACGAGGTGGTCTCGAGCGAGGTCGGCACCCGGCAGCCGCTGCCGCCCGAGCTGGACGTGGTCTCCTACCGGGTGCTCCAGGAGATGCTCACCAATGCGATCAAGCACGGCCGGCGCGACGAGCCGGTGTTCGTCGAGCGGCACTGGGAGGGCGAGCTGCGGATCGAGGTGCGCAACGTGATCGAGTCCGACTCGACCGAGGACGCGCCGGGGCAGGGGCTCGACGGGATGCGCCGCCGGCTGGAGTCGGTGGGCGGGCACTTCGACGTACGCCGCCGCGAGGAGTCCGGCGTACCCACGTTCACGGCGACGGCCTGGGTGCCGGTGAGGTCGCGATGACGGCCGCTGCGATCAAGGTGCTGCTGGTCGACGACCAGGACCTGTTCCGCGAGGGCGTGAAGGTGATCGTCGACGCGCAGGCCGGGATGGAGGTCGTCGGCAGCGCCGGCGACGGCCACGAGGCGGTGAAGCTGGTCGACGAGCTCGCGCCGGACGTCGTGCTCATGGACATCCGGATGCCCGAGCTCGACGGGGTCGAGGCCACCCGGCAGATCTTCGCGCCCGACCGGGTCGCGAAGCGGAAGCAGCCGGTACGGGTGATCGTGCTGACCACGTTCAACCTCGACGACCGGGCCGCGACCGCGATCCGGCACGGCGCTTCCGGGTTCCTCCTGAAGGACACCACTCCGGCGCGGCTGGGCGAGGCGATCCGGACCGTGTACGGCGGCAACGCCGTGCTCGCCCCCGCCGACCTGTCGACGCTGCTCGAGGGCCAGTTCCAGGCGCAGGCGCCCACGCCGACGTCGTACCTCTCGCTGACGGAGAAGGAGCGGGAGGTGTTCCTCGCCGTCGCGCGCGGGCTGTCGAACACCGAGATCGCCGGGCAGGTGTTCGCGAGCGAGTCCACGGTGAAGACGCACGTCGGCGCGATCCTGCGGAAGCTCGGGCTGCGGGACCGGGTGCAGATCGTGGTGTTCGCGCACGAGCACGGGCTGGCGGCGGGCTGAGATCCGAGTGCGCTCAAGTGGAGCGCATCCGCCACCTCCGGTGCCTGACCAGAACCACCCCAGCGATCAGGCCGATGGCGAGCAACACCGAGAGCGAGACCTCCCGCCAGTGCCACGACAGCCAGGAGTTGTCCTTGCCGAATAGTCTGCTTCCCCAGCTCTCGTGGGCGCCGCCCTCCATCGCCGATTGCGTCCACACCGAACAGACGATGTTGAGACGTGGGTCGGCGACGATCGTTGCTTCGCCATCCGTCGACACCAGGACGGCGGCATCGTCCCTGTCGTCGTCATCGGCCAGCGACATTGCTGGCAGGTAGAGATCGGAGGACGTCCAACTCGGGGAACAGACGTCGGATGTCCCGGGGACTGCGGCTAGTGCCTCCGTCAGCGCCCCTGGTGGGTTCGACACCATCGAGTAGAGCCTTCTTGGCGCCTCCAAGGCGATGGAGTTCGTTCGAGCAGTGACCAGTTGGTCGCCGCGCGGTGATAGTCGACCGAACCATTGGGAAGTAAACACGGGGCGGGTGTTGCCCTTCTCCAGGACGAAGCTCCGCTCGGATTCGCCGCTGCGAGCGTTAACGACCCAAACCCGCACCTCGCGGTCGGCGTTGCTCCCGGAGACGAGTGCCACGCGGTCCTCGTCGATCCAGCCCACCGGATTGGCTGAGTCGCCGCCCGGACCTGGTTGCCGTGCGAGAGGAGTGAAGGACCCATCTGTGCCGAGAATGGCGGCGATTGGGTCGGGATCGGCGTCGCGTCGAGCGGTCTCGCTGATGCGCAGGACCAGTTCGTTGCCCTTGGGAGACCAGAACGCGGGTGACTGCATGGAGAAGAAGTACTCGCTGGTCGGGGAACCATCGGCGCTGTCTGCGCCAGTGCCGATCTGCGGGAAGGTGACGCTGGTTCCTTCCACCTGGTTGGTGATTGTGTAGACCGCTGCCTCGATACTCCCGGGCATGTAGCCGAGGTGGGACCCGTCGGGCGACAGCGCAGGCTCGATGTCGTCCTCCATGTCGAGCCGCCACAAGTGACCTTCGGGTGACACGGCGTACCAACCAGAGAGCTCGTCACCATTGCGACGGACGACTCCTGCCAGGGGGCCGGTGACGTCCGGCAGGTCGTCGTCCCAGTAGGCGAATTCCAGCCGCTCGGGATGCTTCGTCGCCACCTCTTCCGAACTGCTCGCAGGCGTGAGAGCGGGCGTCATTCCGAAGACCAGCGACGTCAACGCCAAGCCGATGCCGATGAGTACGACGAAGGCGGCGACCACGCTGAGTGCGTCGGTGATGCGCCGTCGACGACCCCGCCGCCAAGCGTCGGCGGCGTCAAACCGGACGGCCCGCGCGTCATCCCGGACCACTACGTCCAGCAGTTCACGAACCTCGTTCTGACGGTTGCTCATGGTCGTGCCACCTCCGAAGATCCATCCAGGTCGGCAAGCAGATCCGGGGCCAGCTCGCGCAGCCGTGCCAGGGCCTGGCGGGCCTGGGACTTCACGGTGTTGGGGGAGCACCCCAGAGTGACAGCGGTCTGCACCTCGGTGAGGTCCTCGTAGAACCGAAGAACCAGCACCGCTCGCTGCTTCGGGGTCAGACGGGCGAGAGCCTCCGCCATCAGGATCCGCCGCTCGGTACCGATATCGGCGGGCTCCCCTTGCGAGGGCTCACGACCCTCGAGCGGCGCAGGGATCGATGCGACCTCTTGGGGGCGACGCTGGCGTCGTCGCCACGCGTCGATGGCCAGGTTATGGAGCACGCGATGCGCGTAGGCATCGGGGTCCCCGCGTCGTTCCAGTCGCTGCCACTTCTGAGCGATGCGCACCAAGGTTTCCTGCACCAGGTCTTCTGCCAGTTGGACGTCACCGGCAATCAGGAGCGCTGAACGGCCGAGACTCGGGGCGCGTGCGTGCACCCACGCCTCGAATTCCTCGTTCACACCCTTATTCACGCACGAAGCACTGAGTTCGGGTGGGCCCGCGCGGCCATCCAGATCCTCGGTTCAACACGAGCGTGTTGAACCAGAATCTCGCGGCGGGCTCAGCCTCAGTCGGCGTCGACCAGGAACTCCACGCCGATCCAGTAGATGAGTGCAATCGTCAGGACGAACGCCAGCAACGCCAGCACCGGCGAGAGCTTCGGCCGTTCCTTCGCGTTGAGCGGCTTGTTGACCGTCGGCTCTTCCTGCTCGTCGGTCGTGTTCGGGACCGGGGGCTGGTTGTCGGACACGACGGGTCACCTCCTGAGGTGGATGCGTGCGTGTCGTCCGGTACCCACGCCCAGGCGGGTTCAACACGAGAGTGTTGAACTGCTGTCAGCGCCGCACCTTGATCGGAACGAAGTGCAGCTCACCGGTGCGTCCGAGGAGGGTGAGGCCGTCATCCGACAGCTCGGCGCTCTCAACTGCCCGGAGCGCCTTGAAGTAGGCACCGTCTGTCGTGTCTTCCTGTCGGAACATGCAGCCGAGCATTGCGCCGAGCCCGGAAACCCCGAGCCTGAACGACGATCCGTCCGTCCGCACGGTGGTGCCGACGATGCTGCAGCCGACGTTCGCCTGCCCACTGCCATCGAGTTTCACCACGTGGAAGGTCGGTCCGTTCGCGTTGCCGGGAAACGTGTACTCCGTGTCGTCGATGGTCGCTGAGGCCAGCGCCCAGTGGCCCTTCACCGCGCTCACCGTCGGGTTCGTAACCGTCGCCCTCCCCGTCACGTCCTCCGAGCAGCCGCTCAAGCACACAACACCGAGCGCGACGAGTGCGGCGGATGCGCGCAGGGGCCTGCTGGACACACCCTTACGACGTCTCGGAGCCATGCTTCGGTTCATGGCCGGAGCAGGTAGAGCCGGAACGCGACGCTCTCGACCGGCAGCACCTCGACCTCGCTGAAACCAGCCTCGAGTGCGTACTGCCGAAGCGTGTCGGGGCGCATCACGGTGCCGGTGGCGGCGGAGTCGGGCTCGGTCATGCTCGCGGGCAGGCAGTGCAGAAGGCTGTAGCCGTGGAAGCGTTGCTCCTCCGGGGCGGCGGGTCCGGCATACGCCTCTCCGACCGGTTCGTCGGCGACCAGCACCACGCCCTCGGGACCTAGCGCGGCACGGGCGGCGCGGAGTGCGTCGACCGGGCGGGACAGGTCGTGGACCATCTCGAACATCGCCGCCACGTCGTACCCGGCTCCCGACAGCGTGGCCGCGTCGCGCAGCTCGAACGTCACCTGGTCCGTCACGCCCTCGGCCACCGCCAGCTGCTGGGCGGCCTCGATCGAGCCGGGGTCGAGGTCGACACCGTCCACGGTCACGCCCGGGTAGGCCTGCGCGATGCTGACGCTCGACCACCCCACGCCGCAGCCGATGTCCAGGACCCGCGCGCTGCCGTCGGCGAGCTTGTCGGCGAGGTCGGGGATCGCGGCGAACCAGCTCTTGATCTCGTGGCGATAGACCGGTCGGGTGCCCCGGGCCTGGCCCTCCGCCTGGTCGGGGCCGTACTCGGCGTACGGGATGCCGACGCCGGTGCGGAACGACTCGACCAGCCGCGGCACCTGCGCCAGGTCGGAGATCACCGACAGCGCGGTGCCGGCGACGCCGTCCAGGACGTCGGGGTCGAGGAGTACGTCGACGTGCTCGGCCGGGAGCGTGAACCGCCACTCGCCGTCCTCGTTCGTGGCCGTCAGCAGCCCGGTAGCGCCCTGCTGCTCGAGCCACTCGCGCACCAGCCGCTCGTTGGTGCCGGTGCGGCTCGCGAGCTCGGCGGGCGTGGCCGGCCCGGCGGTCGCGAGCGACGCGTAGAGGCCGAGCTTGACGCCCAGGTACGTCGATGCGAGGTCGAAGGCACCCAGCACTGCGTTGTCTATTCGGCTGACGAGCTCCTCACGAATCACCCCGCCGACCCTAGGGCTCGGCAAGGGTGAGGTCGATGGCTTCGAGGCGCCCCCCGGCCGTTCTTCGCGCCCGGCTGACAACCGAATCCTTCCGCGAGGCGTCACAAAGGCATGAAGGTTGGTGTTGCTCTCGTTGCGGTGTTCGCCCTTACGGGCTGTGGCAGTGCCGGGGTGGACCGTGCTGTTCCGTCCGCGCCGGACGCGGCGCCCCGACTGGTCGTGCAAGGCCCGACGCTGAGCCCGAGCCCTGCGCCTGCGCTCAACGCGGAGGCCGTGGCCAAGGGGAAGGCGCTCCTCGAAAGCATCGGGATCCAGGACGTCGTCGAGGCCGAGCACGGATTTCGTGCGGCGTCCTTGTCCGGCACGTGGGACGAGTACGAAGTCTTCGCCTTCGTCGCCCCACCGGGCATTCCCCTCGCGGAGGGTCGCGTCGTGAGCACGCGTGACATCGGCGGAAAGACCGTCACGACCTTGAGAGTGCTGCGCGCCCCCCTTCGGGTGCGATTCGTCCACGAGGGATTCACCATCGACCTCCAGGTCTACGACGGCGACTACGACGAGATCTCCCTAGACCTCACAAACGCCCTGGTGGATGGGCTCCTGTGGCCCCAGTGAAGCCCCGCAGCGTCAGGCGTCTTCGAGCCGCAGTCGCTGCTGGCCGTGCTCGTCGAAGTTGGCGGGGTCGAGCCAGCGCTCATTGCGGGCGCGGATCGCCGGCCACTCGCTGTCGAGCATCGAGAACCAGTCGGTGTCGCGGTTCCGGTTCTTGGTGACCATGTGCTGGCGGAACCGGCCCTCGTAGGTGAACCCGAACCGCGCGGCCGCCTTCCGGGACGGCTCGTTGAAGCTGTCGCACTTCCACTCCAGCCGGCGGTAGCCGACGTCCTCGAAGGCGTGCGCCGCCATCAGGTGCACCGCCTCGGTCGCCGCTGTCGACCGCTGGAGCCGCCGTCCCCAGAGCACGCCGGAGATCTCGACCACGCCGTTGACCGCGGCGATCGGGAAGAAGCTCGCGAAGCCCGCCGCGCCTTCACCCGTGGGCATGAACGCATAGGTGACGCCCTGTACGTCGGCTGCCAACGGCCGCACCACCACCTCGTCCAGCTCCGCGACGCTCGTCGGCTTGTACTGCGGGCGGTAGGTCCACAGGAAGTCGTCGCCCGACCCGCACAGCGCCTCGAACAGCGCCTCCGAGTGGTTCGGGCCGATCGGCTCGGCGGTCACGTACGCGCCGGGCAGGTCGACGCGCCCCGGCATCTCGCGCGGGCTCCAGTCTGGGATCACCGCTCCGACATACTGGTCATGCTCGTTCTTCTGCACGGCGCCAAACCTATGTGCACCACGTGTGCGGCCAACCGCTTCGGGCACCGGCACGCATCCCGACCAGACGGAGGACGTCATGGCCCGCAGATCCAAGATTTCGCAGGTGAAGAAGACGCTCAAGGACTCAGTGAGCACTACCCAAGGGGCGGTGGGCCAGGTGGTGGGCAAGGCTCGCGACACCATCGAGTCCGTCGCGCCGCTCATCCCGGGCCGTGGCCCCAGCCCCAGCAAGAAGGTGGCGGCACCGGCACCGGAGCCACTGGTGCAACAGATGGAACCGCGCAAGGTCCACGGTGACGCGCTGGGCGCTCCCGCGAAGAAGGCGGCGAAGAAGCCGGCTGCGAAGAAGTCGCCTGCCAAGAAGGCAGCAGCCAAGAAGACTCCTGCCAAGAAGTCCGCGGCCAAGAAGACGGCGGCGAAGAAGACAGCCAAGAAGTCGACGACGAAGAAGACAGCTGCGAAAAGAAGGCCACCGGGTAGCCGGAACCGGGCGGTCTATGCACGCGTGGACGGGCGGGACCCGTCTGGATAGCGTGCGGCCATGACCAGCGGGGATCCCAACGTCCCGCCGTCTCCCGGCTGGTGGCGCGCCTCCGACGGCAACTGGTACCCGCCGCAGCCGCCGTCTCCCGGCTGGTGGCTTGCTTCCGACGGTCGGTGGTACCCGCCCCAGCAGCCGACGTACGGCGGGCCGCCGCCGGTTCCGCCCAAGCAAGGCCGGGGCTGCCTGTTCGTGCTCGCGATCGTCGGCGTGTTCGTGCTGTTGTGCGGCGGCGGTTCCGCCTTCGTGATCTGGAAGGTCGTCGACAAGGTCAACGTGGGCGACATCGAGTGCCCGTCCGAGGGCGACGTCTCCGACCTGATCGGGTACGACGTCGACCTGGACTCGTCGGACAGCTTCGTGATCGTGGGCGGCTGCACCTACGAGCCGGCCGACGCGATCGGCGGTGCCGACGTGGAGATCACCGTCAGCAACGACGTGATCGCGGACGAGCTCCTGGACGAGGTGGAGACGGCAGCCCGAGGAGCGGGTGCCGAGCCCACGTCCATCGACGTCGGTGACGACGGAGTGGCGTACGGCTCGGACACCCGCAGCGAGGCCGCGACCAAGGCCGACGGCAAGGTCGTGCACGTCGAGATCGCCTCCGACGGCACGGATCCGATCGGCAACAAGCAGGCCGAGGCCGTCGCACTCCTCGAGGACTTCATCGACCTCAACTACTAGGGGCGACCCGGCCGGACCGCGATGCCCGTGCAGATGGACCAGAGGATCGCCAACGGGACGGCAAACCCGCCGAACCCGGCACCGACGGCGGCCAGCATCACGACACCGCAGCCGAGACCGACGTACGCCGCCCACTTGCCGAAGGCCGCGGTCCGCAGGGCCAGCACCGAGGTGGCCAGGATGGTCAGCGCGAGCGCGCCCATCGCGGCCAGGCCGAGGACCTGGTAGTTGAGCGCGGTGGCGAAGCGGAGTACGTCGACCCCGGGCAACGGCTCCTCCATCACGTCGACCAGATGACCGACCGCCGAGCGAGTGGCGGCGGTGACCAACATCGCGGCGGCGAAGGCGGTCGCCATGGAGTGCGCGAACGCGCGCCACTGCGGGGACTTGCGGGTGGCGTCGAGGTGCAGCACGTAGTTCATGAGTACGGCGAGCAGCGCCGCGGCGCTCATGGCGAACAGGCCGGAGATGATCCCGGAGGTGCGGTTGCTCTGCTCCTGCCACCAGTCGAGGAGCTTCGCGTCGGAGGCGTCCTGGGGGACGTTGACGCTGGCGACGGTGAAGAACATGGCGGCGCCGAAGAGGATCGCGGCGACGAGAGCGACCTTCGCGCCGGTCGTCGAGCGGGTCTCGGACTCGGTCGGAGGGATGGAGGTGATGGACATGATGAGCTCCGTTCTGGGTAGGTGCTCCCAGCCTCGATGCGGCCGCGTCGCGGAGCGACCGAGCCGACACCGGTCTTGCAACCAGGGTTAACCCTGAGTCCCGGAGGCGTTTGTGCTGCCACGATGGCGGGATGGGACCGGCGGGCCGCACCCTGATCCGGGCACTGACCTGGCCGCTGGTCCCTGTGCTGACCGTGGCGGCGGTGCTCTTCGAGTCGAGGGGCGCGAGGGACCCGGACCTCGCAACCGCCGACATGCCCATGATCGCGGCGATGCTCGCGTGCTGGCTGGCGGGCCTCGTGGTGACCGGACGGTCGCACACGCAGCCTGCGGGCTGGGCGTTCCTCGGCCTCGGCACGGCCGTGGCCTGGAGCGCGTTCACCGACGAGTACGCCGCGGTGGGCGACCCCGACCCGCTCCCGGCGTACGACCTGTTCGCGACGCTCGGCGACTCCAGCTTCGTGTGGTGGTTCGTGTTCCTGGCTCTCGTGCTGCAGTACACCCCGCCCGGACCACGGGTGGGCCGGCTGGCGGCCGGTCTCCCCGTCGTCACGATCGCTGCCGGTATCGGCTTCCAGGTGCTGGCGCTGCTGCGGTCCACCCCGCTCGATGCGCCGCGCAAGGACATGGCCAGTCCCTGGGCCGTGGATGCCTGGAGCGGTCTGTTCGAGAACGCAGCCGCCTTCGCCATCTACCTGCTGGGTGTCTGCCTCCTGTTGTCGGCGTACGTCCTGGTCCGCGCCTGGCGACGGTCGAGCGGCGAGTCGCATCGGCAGCTGTTGTGGCTGGTCGCCGGGGCCGCCCCGGTGCCTCCGGTCATCGTGGCCTCGTTCGCGTTCTCCGCCCTGGACCAGGAGCCCGTCGCCGGGGTGCTGCTCGGTCTCGCGATCGTGTCGCTGGTCGTCGGCGCCGGGTTCTCGGTGCTCCGCTACCGGCTGTACGACGTGGAGCGCGTCATCACCGAGTCCGCGGCGTACGCCATCGCCGCCGGCGCGGTGGTCGTGATCTTCGCGGTCGTCATCATCGTGATCAGCCGCAGCACTCCGATCGACGCCGGCTCGCAGCTCCCGACGGTGGCCGGGACGTTGGCCGGCGTGGTGGCCGCGCGGGCGTCGTACGTCTGGGGGCGGCGGGCTGTCGGGCGCCGCGTGAACCGGACCCGGTTCGACGCGATCGAGACCGTGCGCTCAGGGCTCGCCGATCCGGCGCCGGACCTGGACGCGCTGGTGTCGGCTGCGCTCGGCGGTGCCGCGCAGGTCGTGTACCCCTCGGCCGACGGCGGCTGGGTCACCGCGCTGGGACACGACGTGTCGCCGGGCGAGGTGTACGTCGACGTGCAGCGGCACGGCGTACTCACCGCGCGGATCGAGTACGGCGAACAGCTCAACGACCGCGAGGTCGTCGAGGCCGTGGCCGCTGCGGCGGCGCCCGAGATCGACAACGTGGCGCTGCGGGCGGAACTGGCCCGGCAGGTGGAGGTCGTGACCGAGTCGCGAGCTCGCCTGGCGACCGCTCACCTCGATGAACGGCGCCGGATCGAGCGCGACCTGCACGACGGCGCTCAGCAGCGGCTGCTGGCGATCGCGCTGCAGCTCCAGGCGGCCCGGGTCAACGGCGAGCCGGACGTGCTGACCCGCGAGGTGGACCGTGCGGTCGTCGATCTCGGGACCACGGTCCGGGAGCTGCGGGACCTCGCCGCTGGCCTGCAACCGGCCGCGCTCGCCGGCGGCGGACTGCTCGGGGCGGTGGTCGACCTGGCCGGGCGGATCCCGTTGCGGCTGGACATCGACGTGGTCGATCGGAGGTTCCCGCCGCCGGTCGAGGCCGCGGCGTGGTTCGTGATCGCGGAGGCGATGGCCAACGTGGTCAAGCACGCCCGGACCGAGGAGGCGTGCATCTCGGTCGCCTCCTCCGACTCGCAGCTGCGGGTCGTCGTGACCGATCGCGGGGTCGGTGGGGCGGACGAGCACGGACACGGCCTCGGCGGGCTCGCCGACCGGGTCGCCGCGCTGCGGGGAACGTTGGCCGTGCGGTCGGTCGAGCCGCACGGCACCGAGGTCGAGGCGGTGCTCCCGTGCGCGTCGTGATCGCCGACGACTCGGCATTGCTGCGCGAGGGGCTGGCGCGGCTGCTCGTCGAGGCCGGCGTCGAGGTGTGTGCCATGTTGCCCGATGCCACCGCACTGGCTCGGACCGTCGAGGAGCACCGGCCCGATGTCGCGATCATCGACATCCGGATGCCACCCGACTTCACCCATGAGGGCGCGGCTGCCGCCGTACAGCTCCGGGGTGACCATCCGGACCTGGCCATCCTGCTGCTGTCGCAGGCGGTGGAGACGCACTTCGCGGCGCAGCTGTTCGAGCAGCACGGCGCGCGGTTCGGCTACCTGCTCAAGGACCGGGTCGTCGACGTCTCGATGCTGATGCACGCGCTGCACACGATCACTGCCGGCGGCACGGTGCTCGACCCCGAGATCGCCCGGCGGCTCATGCACGTGCACGCCAACTCACATCCGGTCATGGCCCTCTCCGACCGGGAGCGCGACGTCCTGGGGCTGATGGCCGAGGGCCGCTCCAACGCCGCGATCGCTGAGCGCCTGGTCGTGTCGGGCAAGACGGTGGAGAGCCACATCGCGAACATCTTCACCAAGCTCGGCCTGCATAACGAGCCCGACGACCACCGCCGGGTGCTGGCGGTGCTGGCGGCGCTGAGCGCTGACGGGTCCTAGGGCGCGGTCCAGGTGCGCGGAACCGCCGTACCGAGATGGCTCGCGACGCCCTCGACGGTCGCGTCCGGGTCACCGACGAGCCCCTCGTACGACACCCGAAGCGGCTCGATGCCCTGCCGGTCGAACCACTCCTGCCAGGCGGCGTTGTGCGCCCTGATGGTGGTCGCGTAGTCCTCGGGGCTGGGGCCATCGGGTTGCGGGGATATCCGCGCCGCGTCGCCTTCGTGCCAGACACCGGTCTGCTCCGCGCGAGCCCACGACCTGGCCTGGGCGTCGGTGTCCTCACGGGTCAGGAAGACGAAGGACAACGGACCCAAGGCCAGCTCCAAGACGTCGCGGTCCGAAGTGCCGGGCGGTAGACCTTCGATGATCCGTTCCAAAGATCCCCACATCACGCGGGCCGCGAAGACGCCGTTGACGGTCGTCGCGGCGGTCCGCACTGACTCGATGAAAGCCGCGTAGTCACGTGCTCGTCCGTTCAACACGGGGATGTTGAACCGCTCCGCCCACATCGGCTCGTCGGGCTCCCTGAAGTACGACTCCGGGCGCCCGAGAACTCCTGTCGAGGACAACAGGCTGCACAACCAGGTGCTGCCCGTGCGCGGGGTGGCGCACAGGAAGTAGCCGGTTGTGGGACGCACCCGCGCAGCGTAGGCGGATCTATCGCCCACCTGCTCTCGTCGCTACTGTGCGAGGCATGACAACCGGGGGCCAGGACCCCGCGCAACCGCCCCAGCCAGGCTGGTGGCTGGCGTCCGACGGCAACTGGTACCCGCCCCAGCAGCCGCAGCCGCACCGGCGTACGGCGCGCCGCAACCGCCGCCCGTACAGCAGAAGAGCAACCGCGGCTGCCTGATCGGGCTCGCGATCGGGGGAGCACTGTTGCTCGCCTGCGGCGGCGTCGTGAGCTTCGCGATCTGGAAGTTCGCCGACACGGTGGAGGACGTGGTCGACGGGGTCACCGTCGGCGACGTCAACTGCCCGACCGAGGACGACGTCTCCGACGTCATCGGGTACGACGTCAACCTGGCCACGTCGGGCAGCATCGTCGTGGCGTCGGGCTGCACCTACACCTCGACCCAGGCGAGCGGCGGCGCCGGGGTGTCGATCGTGAGTGGCTCCGGCCTGATCGCCGACGACGTGCTCAACGAGCTGGAGAACACGGCGGAGTCGAACGGCACCGAGGCATCGTCCATCGATGTTGGCGACGACGGGTTGGCGTTCGGCGCGGAGTCGCGGAGTGAGGCGGCCGCGAAGGCCGACGGCAAGATCGTGCAGGTCGAGATCTTCGCCGAGGGCACCGAGCCGATCGGCGACAAGAAGGACGAGGCGGCCGAGCTCCTCGAGGACTTCATCGAGCTCAACGAGGACTGAGCCGATCCGTCAGATCAGCGTCGCGGCCTTGTCGAGGACCGCCCGCAGGATCTGCTCCATCTCGTCGAAGTGCTCCTGGGTGCAGACGAGCGGGGGAGCGAGCTGGACGACGGGGTCGCCGCGGTCGTCGGCACGGCAGTAGAGGCCCTCGTTGAAGAGGTTCTTGGAGACGAAGCCGAACAGCAGGCGCTCGCACTCCTCGGCGGTGAAGGACTCCTTGGTCTCCTTGTCCTTGACCAGCTCGATCCCGTAGAAGTAGCCGTCGCCGCGGACGTCGCCGACGATCGGCAGGTCGAGGAGCCGCTCCAGGGTGGCCCGGAAGTTGGGCGCGTTGGTCTGGACGTTCTCGAGGACCTTCTCCTCCTCGAAGATCTGCAGGTTCTTCAGGCCGACTGCGGTGGAGACGGGGTGGCCGCCGAACGTGTAGCCGTGCGCGAACCAGTTCTTGTCCTTGAGGAACGGCTCCATCAGCCGGTCCGAGGCGATCATCGCGCCGAGCGGGGCGTAGCCGGAGGTGATGCCCTTGGCGCAGGTGATCATGTCCGGCTGGTAGCCGAAGCGCTCGGCGCCGAACATGTGGCCGAGCCGGCCGAAGGCGCAGATGACCTCGTCGGAGACCAGGAGTACGTCGTACTCGTCGCAGATCTCGCGCACCCGCTCGAAGTAGCCGGGCGGGGGCGGGAAGCAGCCGCCGGCGTTCTGGACCGGCTCGAGGAAGACGGCGGCGACGGTGTCGGGGCCTTCGTTCTCGATCGCGACCGCGATCTGGTCGGCGGCCCAGCGGCCGAACGCCTCGAGGTCGTCGGCGCGCTCGGGGGCGCGGTAGAAGTTCGTGTTGGGCACCCGGAACGTCGAAGGCACCAGCGGCTCGAACTGCTGCTTCAGCGGCGGCAGCCCGGTGATCGAGAGCGCGCCCTGGGTGGTGCCGTGGTAGGCGATCGCGCGGCTGATCACCTTGTGCTTCATCGGCTTGCCGGTGAGCTTGAAGTAGTTCTTGGCGAGCTTCCACGCGGTCTCGACCGCCTCGCCGCCGCCGCTGGTGAAGAACACGCGGTTGAGGTCGCCGGGTGCGTAGCCCGCGATCTTCGCGGCCAGCTCGATCGCCGGCGGGTGGGCGTAGGACCACAGCGGCATGAACGCCAGCTCGCGCGCCTGGGCAGCCGCGGCGTCGGCGAGGTCGGTGCGCCCGTGGCCGAGCTGGGAGACGAACAGGCCGGCCAGCCCGTCGAGGTACTTCTTGCCCTGGGCGTCGTAGAGGTAGACGCCCTCGCCGCGCACCATGATCGGCACGTCGGCCTCGGCGTACGCGCCCATGCGGGTGAAGTGCATCCACAGGTGGTCCTTCGCGGCGCGCTGCATGCTCTCGTGGTCCATGAGTCCATGTTGAGCGAGACGAGACGTGGAAAGCAAGTGAATCAGTCGCCAGTCGGGGATGTGGCTGCGGATTTCATCGGTTGGCCGTGCTGAGGCCCTCCTGATTTCGTCGTGGCGTGGGTAGGGTGCCGTCATGGCTGACCAGACCTTCCGCAATTTCGTCAACGGCGAGTACGTCGACGCCGCCGGCGGCGAGACCTACGACGTGCTCGACCCCTCCACCGGCGAGGTCTACGCGCAGGCGCCGCTCTCGGGATCCGAGGACGTCGACCGTGCGTACGCCGCCGCCGAGACCGCCTTCGAGACCTGGGGCAACACCACCCCGAGGGAGCGATCCGAGGCGCTGCTCAAGATCGCGGACGCCCTCGAGGCACGGACCGACGACTTCGTGCGGGCCGAGTGCAAGGACACCGGCAAGCCGTTGAGCCTGACCGCCTCGGAGGAGCTGCCGCCGACGATCGACCACTTCCGGTACTTCGCCGGCGCCGCTCGGATCCTCGAGGGTCAGTCGGCGGGGGAGTACATGGAGGACCACACGTCGTTCATCCGGCGCGAGCCGATCGGCGTGATCGGCCAGGTGACGCCGTGGAACTACCCGCTGGCGATGATGTCGTGGAAGATCGCGCCGGCACTGGCGGCCGGCAACACCGTCGTACTCAAGCCGAGCGACACCACGCCCGCGACCTCGACGATGATGGCCGAGCTCTGCGCGGAGTTCCTGCCGCCCGGCGTACTCAACGTGATCACCGGCGACCGCGACACCGGCCGCGCCCTGGTCGCGCATCCGACCCCGCAGATGGTCGCGATCACCGGCTCGGTGCGGGCGGGCATGGAGGTGGCCGCGTCGGCGGCGACCGACCTGAAGCGCGTGCACCTCGAGCTCGGCGGCAAGGCGCCGGTGATCATCTTCGACGACGCCGACGTGGAGAAGGCCGCGGCCGCGATCGCGGAGGCCGGCTACTTCAACGCCGGCCAGGACTGCACGGCCGCAACTCGCGTGCTGGCCGGGCCGCGGGTGCACGCCGACTTCGTCGACGCGCTGACCGAGGCCGCCAAGGGCACCAAGACCGGGATGCCCGACGACGAGGACGTCTTCTACGGCGCCCTCAACAACGTGGACCAGCTCGCCCGGGTGACCGGGATGGTCGACCGGCTTCCCGACCACGCGGAACTGCGAACGGGCGGTTCGCGTCAGGGCGACACCGGCTACTTCTACTCGCCGACGGTCCTGTCCGGGCTGAAGCAGGACGACGAGCAGATCCAGGACGAGATCTTCGGGCCGGTGATCACCGTCCAGCAGTTCAGCGACGAGGCCGAGGCGGCGCGCTGGGCCAACGGCGTGAAGTACGGGCTCGCCTCGAGCGTCTGGACCAAGGACCACGGCCGCGCGATGCGGATGTCGAAGGCGCTCAACTTCGGCGTCGTCTGGATCAACACCCACATCCCCTACGTCTCGGAGATGCCGCACGGCGGCTTCAAGCACTCCGGCTACGGCAAGGACCTGTCGATGTACGGCTTCGAGGACTACACCCGCATCAAGCACGTGATGTCGTACATCGGTGAGTGACCACGAGGGTGGTGGTGGTTTCGAGGCTCGTCGCTGGCGCTCCTCGCACCTCAACCACCGACGCCGACACGGTGGTTGAGGTGCGAGCGCAGCGAGCCTCGAAACCACCACACCTAGGAGATCAATCATGAGGATCCTGCTTGTTGGTGCGGGTGGTGTCGGCTCCGCGTTCGCGGCCATCGCTGCACGCCGCGACTTCTTCGAGGCGATCGTGGTCGCCGACTACGACCTCGCTCGGGCCGAGAAGGCCGCCGCCACGGACGAGCGGTACGTCGCAGCACAGGTCGACGCCACCTCGGTCGAGGCTGTCGCCGAACTCTGCCGTGAGCACGGCATCACGCACGTGATGAACGCCGTCGACCCGATCTTCAACATGTCGATCTTCGGCGGCGCCTTCGACGCCGGCGCCGACTACCTCGACATGGCGATGTCGCTCTCGAAGCCGCACCCGGAGACGCCGTACGAGAAGTGCGGGGTGAAGCTCGGCGACGAGCAGTTCGCGGTCGCCTCCGACTGGGAGTCCGCGGGCCGGCTGGCGCTGGTCGGGATCGGGGTCGAGCCGGGGCTGTCCGACGTGTTCGCGCGGTACGCCGCCGACCACCTGTTCTCCGAGATCGACGAGCTCGGCACGCGGGACGGCGCCAACCTCGTCGTCACCGACGACGACGGCAACGAGATCTTCGCGCCTTCGTTCTCGATGTGGACCACGATCGAGGAGTGCCTCAACCCGCCGGTGATCTGGCAGGACGGCGAGTGGTTCACGACGCCGCCGTTCTCCGAGCCGGAGGTCTTCGACTTCCCCGAGGGCATCGGGCCGGTCGAGTGCGTGAACGTCGAGCACGAGGAGGTCCTCCTCATGCCGCGCTGGGTCGACTGCAAGCGTGCGACGTTCAAGTACGGCCTCGGCGACGAGTTCATCAACATCCTCAAGGTCCTGCACACCCTCGGCCTCGACAGCACCGAGAAGGTGCGGGTCAAGGGCGTCGAGGTCTCACCGCGTGACGTCGTGGCGGCTGTGCTGCCCGACCCGGCGACGGTCGGTCCCCGGATGAAGGGCAAGACCTGCGCGGGGCTGTGGGTGACCGGCAAGGGCAAGGACGGCGAGCCGCGGTCGACGTACCTGTACCACGTGGTCGACAACGAGTGGACGATGAAGAACTACGGCCACCAGTGCGTGGTCTGGCAGACCGCGATCAACCCCGTGGTGGCGCTGGAGCTGCTGGCGACCGGGGTGTGGAGCGGCGCCGGCGTGCTCGGGCCGGAGGCATTCGACGCCGTACCGTTCCTCGACCTGCTCACCGCCTACGGCTCGCCCTGGGGGACCAAGGAGCTGACGCCCGCCTAATCGAGGTGGAGTCTCCTCGTCCACGACTTGGGCCTGAGTGATGTCGAGTACGGCCCCGGTCGCTGGGCGTCGTCGTTGAACAGCCCCTCCTCGGTGTACGAGTAGGCGGCGCCCTGGAACTGGACCCACCGGGGGTTGCCGAGGCAGCGCCGCGGGACCCGGACGTTCAGGACGTCGGCGCCGAAGCGGGTCCGACCGGTCAGGCCCGCGCAATCCACCAGGACTCCCTCCCAGTAGTGCGCGAGGGAGTACTTCGTGCGTCCGTTCGGTCCGTCCGCCCGGACGTAGACCACGAACCGACGCAGGCCATTGGGCCGGGGGGCGCGCAGGATCCCGCGGTACTCGAACTCCTCCGGCGCTCCCTTCTCGAGCGCGTCGTAGACGGCCCGGATGACGACGTATCGCCCGCGGTGGGTCACTCGCGTCTCTGTGAGATCGGTGTTGGGGGCGGTGCCGACCAAGGTGTAGCCGTCTTCCCCTGACTGCTTCCACACGTCGCCGGATCCGTCGGGGACGACCGCCCGATCGGCCGCGGCCGGCGAGGCGGTCAGGACGCCAGTGAGAGCGACGATCAATGACGCTGCAAGCGCCGTGTGACGGAACATGGGTCAAAGAGTAAAGGCCTGGCCTACCGCTTCTTCTTGAGCTCCTTGCGGGCTGCCTCGAAGGCCTCGCCGAATGCCGCGCCGATCCGCCAGTCGGACATGATCCGCTGGTCCCACTGCGACTTGATCGCGGTGTAGCGGCCGGCGGGGGCGCCGTGCTGGACGGCGAAGGCGTCGTACTCCGCCGGAGCGACCTTGGCCTGGACCAGGGCCGCCTCGATGTAGGCGCACTGCTCGACGGTGAGGCCCTCGATCGCTGCTGCCGACTCCTCGGAAGGAGTCAGGTCGAGCGGCTCCGTCGAGGCGACGGTCGTCTCGTGAGCGCGCGGGTCAGCGCTGAGCACCACGTCGGCGAGGCTGCCCGGGGGTGGGTCGTCCTGCCAGGTGCCGCCAGCGACGGCGGCCCGCTCGGCGAGGAGCGGCCAGTTCACCTGGGCGCGGGTGGGGTCCTTCGGATCGACGACGACAGGTACGACGGCGCCGGGGGCGACGTACCACCGCACGTACGGCGGGACGTAGTCCTTCTTCACGAGGGCCTGGGTGCCGTCGGCGCAGGCGACCGTGATGTGCCAGTTCTCGGCCGGCATCCCCATCACGGTGACGCGCTCCAGCGACTCCACGGTCGCCTCCTGGGGCGTCCACTTGCCGAGTCGGCTGAGCACGAACATGTCCAGGGCCTTGTCATCCACACCCTGGGCTGGCGCCTTCCGGCTGCGCCGCCCGGCATCCTTGGGAGCGCCCGGCACCCCGGCCATCGCGGCGGCATCGACGACCACCGAGTCGCCGTCGGTCTTGACCGCGAGGGTCGAGCCCAGCCGGATCACCAGCGGGATGTCGGCGCCGTAGTGGATGCCGCCCACCTGGGGCTCAGGGGCGTACCACTCCAAGCGGATGTCGGTCTCGGTGAAGGTGTCGTTGTACCTGCGCTTGATGCCGGTGACGACGGCGGTGTTCGGGTCGCCGGCCGCGGCCAGCTTCTCCGCGCGGTCGAAGCGGCGGTCGTGGAAGACCTGGAACTCCAGAGTTTCCTTGGCGTCGTAGACCTTCTCGGCGCCTCCGAGGATCTTCTTGAACAGGCCCATGCGTCCTCATCATGGGCGCCGGAGAGGGCTTCGTCCACGATCAGCTGCGCCTGAGCGAGCCGCCCGGCATTGTCACAATCGGTCGCGCTGAGTAGTCGTCTCTTGATGAACCAGACACAGATGACCCAGACGACTCAGACAGTTCCGCCCCCGACGAAGCACCAGCTGGCGGTGATGATCTGGCTGGCTGTGTTCCCCACCCGTGTTCGCCCAAGCGTCGTAGCCGAACATGCACATCGACGATCCGAGCCGCTGCTCCACGCGTGGGCAGGCCCCCTACTCGTCCGTCGTGCACGTCCGACTACGGCGTTGCCGAGCCATCAGCCGCGGTAGAGGCGACGCGACCAGACTTTCGGTTCGCGGCCGGGACCCATGGCGCTGTCGGAGTAGGTGCCGACATCCTCGACGTAGGAGACGGTTCGCCCTTGGAAGCGGATCCAGCGGGGGCTCCCCAGGCAGCTGCGCGGGACGCGGACCTGAATCGTCTCCTTGTCGAAGCGGGTGCTCCCGGTGACGTCGTCGCACTCGCGAGGACCCTGGTCGTCGTAGCCATGCACGTAGTAGCCGGTCTGGCCGTTCCAGGTGTCGACGTTCACGATCACTGCGAACTGCCCCGACCCGTCGGTCCGCAGATACAGGAAGTGCTCGATCTGCTCCGAGACCTTCTTGCGCAGGCTGACGAGCTCCGTCTTGATCGTGACGTACCTCTTCATGTGCCGGACCGAGGTTCGCCGGACGTCGGTGTTGACGACCGACCCAGCCTGCGAGAAGTGATCGTTATGGCCCACGCCGTCGTTCAACCACACGTCACCGGCCGCGTCGGGTCGCGACGCTCGGTCGGCGTGGGCCACCGGCGCCGCGACTGCGATCAAAGCGAGAACGGTGGCTGGTGCGAGAGCTCGAGCGAAAGTGCGAATCATTGAAGGTCCCGGAAGTGGCTGCTGGTGGGCCGAGTGAGCGTATGTCAACGTGCCCGGGATTGGTGGTGGATCGGATGAACCACGGTGATTGCGCGGACCATTGGTGGAGGCTCGTCGCTGACGCTCCTCGCACCTCAACCACCGGTGGCGCGGAACCAGACGGTCGCGAGCGGGGGTACGACGATCTCGGCGTACGCCGGGCTCGCGCCGGGGACCTCGGCAGCGGCCGGGTCGGCGGTGGCCGTGATCGCGCCGAGGTTGCCGATGCCGGCGCCGCCGTAGAGCTCGGCGTCGGTGTTGAGGATCTCGCGCCACTCGCCCTCGGCCGGCAACCCGAGCCGGTAGTGGTCGTGGGGGACGGACGAGAAGTTCGAGACGCAGACGACGTCGGGGGTGCCGGGGGCGCGGCGTACGAACGAGAAGACGTTGCGGTGGGCGTCGTTGGCGTCGATCCACTGGAAGCCCTCGGGGGAGCCGTCGCGGCTCCACATCGCGGCCGACGTTCGGTACGCCGCGTTGAGATCGCGTACGACGGAGTGCACGCCGCGGTGCTCGGGGTGCTCGAGCAGCCACCAGTCGAGCTCGCGGGACTCGGCCCACTCGGACTCCTGGCCGATCTCGATGCCCATCATGGTGAGCTGCTTGCCGGGGTGCGCCCACATGAACGCCAGGTACGCGCGCAGGGTGGCGAGCTGCTGCCAGCGGTCGCCGGGCATCTTGCGCAGCAGCGAGCCCTTGCCGTGCACGACCTCGTCGTGGGAGAGCGGCAGCACGTAGTTCTCGGAGAACGCGTAGACGAGCGAGAACGTCATCTCGCCGTGGTGGTAGGACCGGTGCACGGGCTCGTGCTTGAGGTAGTCGAGCGTGTCGTGCATCCAGCCCATGTTCCACTTGAAGCCGAACCCGAGCCCGCCCTCCGACGTCGGACCGGTGACCTGCGGCCAGGACGTCGACTCCTCGGCGATCGTGACGATGCCGGGCACCCGCTTGTAGACGGTCGCGTTCATCTCCTGGAGGAACTGCACGGCCTCGAGGTTCTCGCGGCCGCCGTACTTGTTCGGCGTCCACTTGCCCTCCTCGCGCGCGTAGTCGAGGTAGAGCATCGAGGCGACACCGTCGACGCGCAGCCCGTCGGCGTGGAACTCCTCGAGCCAGTAGACCGCGTTGGCGTAGAGGAAGTTGCGCACCTCGTGCCGGCCGAAGTCGAAGATGTGCGAGCCCCACTCCTCGTGCCAGCCGCGCTGCGGGTTGGGGTCTTCGTAGAGCGGCCCGCCGTCGAACTTCGCCAGCGCCCACGGGTCGGTGGCGAAGTGGCCGGGCACCCAGTCGAGGATCACGCCGATGCCGGCCTGGTGCAGCTTGTCGACGAGGCGGCGGAAGCCGTCGGGGTCGCCGAACCGCGAGTCGGGAGCGAAGTACGACGTCACGTGGTAGCCCCACGAACCGCCGAACGGGTGCTGCATCACCGGCATCAGCTCGACGTGGGTGAACCCGAGGTCGACGAGGTAGGGGACCAGGTCGTCGGCGAGCTCGTCGTAGGACCAGAACGCCCCGCCGGGGTGCCGTTTCCAGGACCCGAGGTGCATCTCGTAGACCGACATCGGCTCGTCGATCGGCTGCTTCTGCGCCCGCGCGGTCATCCAGGCGTCGTCGGCCCACACGTGCGAGGACTCGAAGACCCGCGAGGACGACGCCGGCGGCACCTCGGCGTGGAACGCGAGCGGGTCGGCCTTGTCCTGCCAGAGCCCGTCAGCGCCGAGGATCCAGTACTTGTACGTCGTGCCGGCACCGATGCCGGGGACGAACAGCTCCCACACGCCGGACTTGCCGAGCTGGCGCATCGGGTGCTCGCGGCCGTCCCAGCTGTTGAAGTCGCCCTTCAGCCGGATCCCGCGGGCTTTGGGCGCCCAGACCGCGAACGAGGTGCCGCTCACGGTGTCGCCCAGCGGCGTCTCGTAGTGGTGCACCCGGGCGCCGAGCACCTCCCACAGCTGCTCGTGCCGGCCTTCGTTGATCAGGTGCAGGTCGATGTCGCCGAGGGTGGGGAGGAACCGATAAGGGTCGTCGACCTCGATGGCCGGGCCGTCGTAGGTCACCGACAGCCGGTAGTCGGGCACGTCCTTCAACGCCAGGTCGCCGACCCAGATCCCCTCGTGCTCGTGGGTGAGCTCGGTCGGACCACCGGCGTGCAGCACCTCGACCTTGCGGGCGAGCGGCTTCAGCACCCGGATGGTCACGCCTTCGACGCCGACGTGCGGGCCGAGGACGGCGTGGGGCTCACCGTGCTCTCCGCGCACGACCAGCTCGAGCTCCTCGAGGGGGACCTTGACGGTCACGTCACTCCGATCCTGGCGACCGCGTCGAGCGGGATCGACACCCACGCGGGCCGGTTGCGGGTCTCGTAGACGCACTCGTAGACGGCCTTGTCGGCGACGTACGCCGCGAGCATGGTGCCCTGCCGGCCGGTCAGCTCGCCGCCGGCGTAGGCAGTCAGGAAGTGCTGCTTGTTGCGGGCCGCCCACTCGTCGGCGCGCCGCGCCCGCTGGGAGGCGGAGGTCTCGTCGTGGCCGGCGAGGGTGCGCTGCACCGCGTGCGCGGCGTAGTCGAACGAGCGCAGCATCCCGGCGACGTCGCGCCAGGGGGAGTCGGGCTGCACGCGCTCCGACAGCGGCTTGGCCGGCTCGCCCTCGAAGTCGACGACCTTCCAGCCGAGGACGGTGCGCAGGGTCTGACCGAGGTGCAGGTCGGCGTGGATCCGCTGGACCTCCAGCTCGCCGAGCGCGGCCAGGGCGTCGTAGGCCCCTCGCAGCGGCGCGGTGAACGCCTCCAGCTCGGGGACGATCGGCACCGCCTCGTCGAGCCGCGCCTTCATCGCGTCGGCCACCTCGGCCGCTGGGATGGTCCCGGTGTCGAAGCTCTCGGCGAGGGTCTCGTGCACCTCGCACAGTGCGGTGCCGAGCCGTGCGGCCTCTCCGGCGAAGTCGCCGCCCACCTCGTCGGCGTGCAGGTCGGCCTCGGCGAACAGGTTGCGGACGCTGGTCAGGGCCAGCTCCCAGCCGTCGGTGGCGGTGCGCAGGAACTGCTGGAGCATCGCGAGGTGCAGCAGCCCGTCGTCGGTGTCGGCCTCGACCCAGCCGTAGAGCTTGGCGACGTGCTCGGAGCCGGCCTCGGTGAGCACCTCGTGGATCGCGATGTCCGGGTTGGTGCCGGGCGTGATCTTGCGGAAGACCTTGAGCATCGAGTCTTCACCGAAGAACACCGAGGAGTTGGACTGCTCGCCGCTGAACAGCGCCGAGTGCGCCTCCAGGTCGAGGTCGTGGCCCGGGATCCGCTCGAAGCGCAGGTCGCCCTCGGGCTTGGTGTCGAACGCGTGCAGCCAGCCGGCCATGGCCTCGCGGTCGTGCAGCGCGTCGTAGGCGTGCACCCAGCCGAGCGCCTCGTCCTCCCACCAGCCCACGAAGGCGTGGTCGAGGCGCGGCTCCGGGTCGGGGTAGAAGACGATCGGCACCTGGTAGAGCTCGGTGTCGCCGTCGTCGTACCGGATCTCGACCACGTGGAGGTACGTCGTCGGCCCGTCGTCGGGCGCGCCGGGGACCTCGGCGAGCACCCGCACCTCGCCGATCTCGAACTCGCGTCCCTTGCCGCCGAACCAGCGGGCGGCGGCGACGTACGCCTTGAGGGAGTCGAGGTTCACAGAACCAGCTCCCCCTCGTCAGCGTCGGGGTCGGTCAGCCGGAACCAGTAGAAGCCGTAGCCGCCGAGCGTGAGCAGGTAGGGGAGCTCGCCGACCGCCGGGAACGGCACACCGCCGAGCAGCTCGACCGGCACCAGGCCCTCGAACCGCCGCAGGTCGAGCTCGACCGGCTGCGGGAACCGGGACAGGTTGTTGACGCAGACGATGACGTCACCGTCGTGCTCGCGGGCGTAGGAGAGCACGGTCGGGTTGGAGCCGCCGAGGTCGCTGAAGTCGCCCCGTCCGAACGCGGGGTGCCGCTGGCGCGCATGGATCATCCGGCGCGTCCAGTGCAGCAACGAGGAGGGGTTCTCCAGCTGGGACTCGACATTGACGCTCTGGTACCCGTAGACCGGATCCTGAACCGCCGGCAGGTGCAGCTTGCCCGGGGTGGCCGACGAGAAGCCGGCGTTGCGGTCGGGGGTCCACTGCATCGGGGTGCGGACGCCGTCGCGGTCGCCGAGCCAGATGTTGTCGCCCATCCCGATCTCGTCGCCGTAGTAGAGGACCGGCGAGCCGGGCAGCGAGAGCAGGAGCGCGGTGAAGAGCTCGATCCGGTTGACGTCGTTGTCGAGCAGCGGCGCCAGCCGGCGGCGGATCCCGATGTTGGCCTTCATGCGGGGGTCCTTGGCGTACTCGTCCCACATGTAGTCGCGGTCCTCGTCGGTGACCATCTCCAGGGTCAGCTCGTCGTGGTTGCGCAGGAAGATGCCCCACTGGCAGTTGTCGGGGATGGCCGGCGTCTGGTCGAGGATCTCCGAGATCGGGAACCGCGACTCGCGGCGTACAGCCATGAAGATGCGCGGCATCACCGGGAAGTGGAAGCACATGTGGCACTCGTCGCCGCCGGCGTCGAAGTCACCGAAGTAGTCGACGACGTCGGCGGGCCACTGGTTGGCCTCGGCGAGCAGGATCCGGCCGGGGTACTCGTCGTCGACGAACTTGCGGACCATCCGGAGGAACTCGTGGGTCTCGGGGAGGTTCTCGCCGTTGGTGCCGGGGCGCTCGTAGAGGTAGGGGACGGCGTCGAGCCGAAACCCGTCGAGGCCCATGTCGAACCAGAAGCCCATCGCGTCGAGCATCGCCTCGTGGACCTTGGGGTTGTCGAAGTTGAGGTCGGGCTGGTGGGAGAAGAACCGGTGCCAGTAGTACTGCTGGCGGACCGGGTCCCAGGTCCAGTTGGACGGCTCGGTGTCGACGAAGATGATCCGCGCGTCCTGGTAGAGCTCGTCGGTGTCGGACCAGACGTAGAAGTCGCCGAAGGGGCCGTCGGGGTCCTCGCGGCTGGCCTGGAACCACGGGTGCTGGTCACTCGTGTGGTTCATGACGAAGTCGATGATCACGCGGATGCCGCGCTTGTGCGCCTCGGAGACGAAGTGCTGGAAGTCCTCGACGTTGCCGCACTCGGGGAGGATGTCGCGGTAGTCGGCGACGTCGTACCCGCCGTCACGGAGCGGGGAGCTGAAGAACGGCGGGACCCAGAGGCAGTCGACGCCGAGCCACTCGAGGTAGTCGAGCTTCTCGGTCAGGCCGTTGAAGTCGCCGGTGCCGTCGGCGTTGGAGTCGCGGAAGCTCCGGACCAGGACCTCGTAGAAGACGGCGGTCTTGAACCAGTCGGGCTCGGCGTTGAGGGGCGTCACTCCGCGCTCCTCACGCTGAGGATGTGGGCAGGCTCGACGGACGGGTCGAGCCGGACGTAGTTGTGCTGGCCCCACTCCCACTCGTCGCCGGTGATCTCGTCGTGGACGGTGAGGGTGTCCGACCAGTCGAACCCGAGCGCGGGCAGGTCGAGGTGGACCATCGTCTCGCGGGCGGCGTGCGGGTCGAGGTTGATCACCGAGATCACGGTGTCGTCCCCGGCCTGCTTGCTGAACACGAGGATGTTCTCGTCGTCGCTGCTGTGGATCACGACGTTGCGCAGCCGCTGGAGAGCGGGATGCTCGCGGCGGATCTCGTTGAGCCGGGTGAGGTATGGCGCCAGGCTGCGTCCCTCGGCAGACCGCGGCGTCCCAGTCGCGGACCCGGATCTGGTACTTCTCCGAGTCGAGGTACTCCTCGCTCCCCGGCCGCACGGCGACATGCTCGAACAGCTCGAACCCGGCGTACACGCCCCAGCTGGGGGAGCTCGTCGCGGCGAGTGCCGCACGGATCTTGAACGCCGGCGGGCCGCCGTACTGGAGGAACGCGTGGAGGATGTCGGGGGTGTTGACGAAGAAGTTGGGCCGGATCAGGTGGTCGGACTCGTAGGCGAGCTCGCGCAGGTAGTCCTCGATCTCCCAGCGGGCGTTGCGCCAGGTGAAGTACGTGTAGGACTGGTGGAAGCCGACTGCGCCGAGGGTGTGCATCATCGGCGGCTTGGTGAACGCCTCCGACAGGAACAGCACGTCCGGGTCGGTGCGCCGGATCTCCTTGAGCAGCCACTCCCAGAACGGCACCGGCTTGGTGTGCGGGTTGTCGACCCGGAAGATCCGGACACCGTGGGACATCCAGTGCTTGACGACCCGGTGCACCTCGCGGGCGATCCCGGTGGAGTCGTTGTCGAAGTTGATCGGGTAGATGTCCTGGTACTTCTTCGGCGGGTTCTCGGCGTACGCGATCGAGCCGTCGGCGCGGGTCGTGAACCACTCGGGATGGCTGGTCACCCAGGGGTGGTCGGGCGCGGCCTGGAGGGCGAAGTCGATGGCGACCTCGAGCCCGAGCTCGTTGGCGCGGGCGACGAAGTTGTCGAAGTCCTCGAGGGTGCCGAGGTCGGGGTGGATCGCGTCGTGACCGCCGTGCTTGGAGCCGATCGCCCACGGGGAGCCGGGGTCCTCGGGGCCGGGGTTGAGCGTGTTGTTGGGGCCCTTGCGGTTGACCTCGCCGATCGGGTGGATCGGCGGCAGGTAGATCACGTCGAAGCCCATTGCGGCGACGCCCTCGAGCCGCTTGGCCGCGGTCTTGAAGTTGCCGCTGGTCACCTTGCCGGACTTGGCGTCGCGGGTCGCGCCCTCGGACCGCGGGAAGAACTCGTACCAGCTGCCGAAGAGCGCGCGCTCGCGGTCGGCGTACGCCGGGTGCGGGCCCTCGACCGTGATCAGCTCACGGAGCGGGTAGTCGTCGAGTACGACGCCGAGGTCGCGGGACTGGAGCTGGGCCAGCCTCGCCTCGACGGGTCGCTCGGTGTCGCGGGCCGCGGTGATCGCGGCGGAGACCACGGCCTTGGGGGCCTTGGACTTGATCGTGGCCAGCACCCGCTCGAGCAGTAACGCGCCCTCGGTGAACATCAGCTCGACGTCGACGCCGGCCGGGATCTTGAGGCCGGCGTCGTGCAGCCAGGTGGCGATGGGGTCGCTCCAGGCGTGCACCTCGAACGCCCACTCACCGGGCAGGTCGGGCGTCACCCAGGCCTGGTGCCGATCGACGGGAGCCTCGAGCTTCTCCATCCGCACGGGTGGCCTTCGGCTGCCGTCAGGGGCGGTGAGCACCACCTCCGCGCCCAGCTGGTCGTGCCCCTCACGGAACACCGTCGCCGAGACGGGAAACGGCTCGCCCACGGTCGCCTTGGCGGCCTGTCTGCCCAGGTCCACCAGCGGCATGACGTCGATGACGGGGATGCGGCCGACCATGCTGCAACCCTTGCGAACTCCAGAGCCGGAAGCAAACGACCCCGGCGCGTCGCCCTCGGTGCTCGACCACCGGTGGTCGAGCAGCGAGCGCCAGCGAGCGTCGTCGAGACCCCGTGAGGCGAAAGCCGACCGCGACCACCGTGGCTGGGGTGAGCGTGCACGTTCTGGGGTCTCGACGACGGCTCGCCTAGCGGCTCGCCTGCTCGACCACCGATCGGGCTGAGCTCGACCACCGATCCGGTGGTCGAGCAGCGAGCGCCAGCGAGCGTCGTCGAGACCCCGTACGGCGAGAGCAGACCGCAACCACGGTCTTCCACAGCCGCGGAGGCTCAAGGTTAGCGCTCGAACTGCCCCGGGGACGCTCGCACCATGGCTTGGACCTACATCCTTCGATGCGCGGACGACAGCCTGTACGTCGGCAGCACCGTCGACCTCGGGGCCAGGATCCGCCAGCACAACCTCGGCGACGGCCCGATCTACACGCGAATCCGTCGGAGGCGGCCGGTCACGCTCGTGTGGGCGGCTGAGTTCGACCGGGTCGACGTGGCGTTCGCGTACGAGAAGCAGATCCAGAACTGGAGCCGGGCCAAGCGCCTCGCTCTGATCGAAGGCAGGCTGCAGGACTTGCCGGCCCTCGCCCGCGGCCACAACCGCCGGCCGCTGCCACCGGCGGAGGCCGACGGCTGAGGTGGGTGCGCACGTTCTGGGGTCTCGACGACGGCTCGCCTAGCGGCTCGCCTGCTCGACCACCGGAGCGCCCCTACTTGAGGCGTGATGTGGCCTTGGTGAGGCGCTTGGTTCCGGCGAGGGTCTGCCAGGAGGCGGCGTACTCGACGCGGGTACGACGGTCGAGGGCGTTGCGGGCGAGGTACCAGTCGGCCTGGGCCCGTCGGCGGTCGAAGTCGACGATCATGCAGCCGGTGTGGAAGCCCTCGGAGTACTTCACCCACGGGTTCGCGAGCGCGAGATTGGTCTCGAGGACCCTGTCGATGAGCGTGCCGACGCCCGGCGCGACCTGGTTGATGATCGCCTGGGTCGAGGGCGAGGCGACGCCGGGCGTCACGAACTCGACCGCCACCGACTTCCGGTCGAGCTGGTAGTTGTTGGGCTTGCGGGGGATCTCGGAGGCAAAGCTCTGGTGGACGTCGCCGGTCAGGACGACCACGCCGTCGATGCCGGCCATCCCGTCGACGATCTCCTGCCGCTGGTCGAGGTAGCCGTTCCAGTCCTCGGCGTACAGCTGGGCGATCGGCTCCTCGAGCCTTTCCGCGAGCGGGCCGAGCAGCGAGGTGATCTGGCCGGGTACGGCCGCGAGAAGGATCTGCGGGAAGAACGGCACCTGGTTGCCGAGCACCTTCCACCGAGCCTTGCTGCGCCGGAGCCCGCGGACCAGCCAGTGCTGCTGGTCGTCGCCGAGCATCGTGGCGTCCGGGTCGCCAGCAGCCGGGTCGAACGAGCCGTAGCCGAAGATCAGGCTCTTGGGCGGCTTCGTCCGGAACCGTCGCTCGTCCAGCATCCACAGGTCGACGTTGCGGCCGAACTGGAGTCGCCGGTTGATCCGGAACCAGTCGTCCGGGTCGGTGTGGCGGATCGGCAGCCACTCGAGCCAGGCCCGGCGCCCCGCGGTGGCTCGGGTGGCCCATTTCCCCTCGGCAGCCGGGTCGTGGTTCTCGGCGCCACCGCGCCAGGTGTCGTTGGCGATCTCGTGGTCGTCCCAGACAGCGATCATCGGGTGGACGGCGTGCAGGTCCTGCAGGTCGTCCTCGAGCTTGTAGCTGCCGTGCCGCACCCGGTAGTCCGCGAGGGTGACGCACTCGTGGCGCGGTTGCGCGTTGCGGGGGTTGATGGGGAAATCGCCGATCACCCCGCCGGGCGCGTACTCGTAGATGTAGTCGCCCAGGTGCAGGACGGCGTCGATGTCGTTGCGTCCGGCGAGGAACCGGTACGGCGTGAAGTAGCCCCAGTCGTAGTTGGCGCAGGACACGACGCCGAACCGCACAGCCGGCGACGAGCCGGGCGCGGGAGCGGTGCGGGTGCGGCCGATCCGGGAGGTTGCGCCGAGTGCGTGGAACCGGTACCAGTACGTCGTACCCGGACGCAGTCCGGCGGCGTCGACGTGCAGGGTGTGGTCGCGCCTCGCGATGGCCGTCGCGCTGCCGTGAGCGACGACTCGCTGGAAACGGCGGTCGGCAGCCACCTCCCAGCGCACCTCGACCGGTGGACCGACACCTGATCCGGGCGCCGCCTGTGCCGAGGGCGTGACCCTGGTCCACAGGATCACCTGGCGGGGGAGCGGGTCACCCGACGCCACCCCGTGCACGAACGGACCACGGGCCGCGACCGCCTCGTCCCAGCCTGCTGTGGCGGCGAGCGCGCCACCGCCGATTCCGGTGGCGACCAGGGCACGGCGGCTGAGCTGCGGCATGGGCTCCCTCAGGGTTGAAGTGGTCCGAGTATGCCGAACGGGACGAGCCCCCATGACTCGTCCCGTTCGACTCCCACCAAGCAGATTCCCGGGGGAGGTCTGCGTGGGGTACAACGGGCAACCGGGCGGTGGGTTATTGGATCGTTCAAGTGTTCTTGGGTACGGTCCCGTCCATGCGTGCGATTCGACGCTTCACGGTCCGTCCTGTCCTGCCTGACGCGCTCACGGCGCTGGGGGAGCTCGCAGGCAATCTGCGGTGGTCGTGGCACCCGCCTGCCCAGGACGTCTTCGCCGAGGTCGACCCCGATCTGTGGGAGTCGACCGGGCGGGATCCGGTGCGCCTCCTCGGTGAGGTCGGCAACGAGCGGCTGGAGGAGCTGGCCGGTGACGACGGCTTCCTGGATCGTCTGCGGGTCGCGTCGGAGGACCTCCAGCGGTACCTCACCGAGGACCGCTGGTACCAGCGCCGCGGCGGCGACGGGCCGGCGGCGATCGCCTACTTCTCGCCCGAGTTCGGGATCACGGCCGTGCTGCCGCAGTACTCCGGCGGCCTCGGGATCCTGGCCGGTGACCACCTCAAGGCCGCCAGCGACCTCGGCGTACCCATCGTCGGCGTCGGCCTGCTCTACCGGCACGGCTACTTCAAGCAGTCGCTGTCGCGTGAGGGCTGGCAGCAGGAGACCTATCCCGTGCTCGACCCCGACGGGCTGCCGATCTCGCTGCTCCGCGAGGCCGACGGCACCCGGGCCACGATCTCGATCGCGCTGCCCGACGGCCCAGACCTGATCGCCCGGATCTGGGTGGCGCGGGTCGGGCGGGTGCCGATGCTGATGCTCGACACAGACGTCGAGGGCAACCCCGAGCACTACGTCGAGATCACCGACCGGCTGTACGGCGGCAACAGCGAGCACCGCCTGCGCCAGGAGCTTCTCCTCGGCGTCGGCGGCGTGCGGGCGCTGCGGGTCTGGTCCCGGATCACCGGCGACCCGGCGCCGGAGGTCTTCCACACCAACGAGGGTCACGCCGGCTTCCTCGGCATCGAGCGGATCCGCGAGCTCACCGTCGACGAGGCCGGGCCGAAGCTCGACCTCGAGACCGCGCTGGAGATGGGCCGCGCCTCGACCGTGTTCACGACGCACACGCCGGTGCCTGCGGGCATCGACCGCTTCCCGCGGACGCTCGTGGAGCAGTACTTCAGCGATGCCGGCGCCACGCCCGGTGTCCCGGTCGAGCGGATCCTGGCGCTCGGCACCGAGGACTACGAGGGCGGCGACCCGGCGGTCTTCAACATGGCGGTGATGGGGTTCCGGCTGGCGCAGCGCGCCAACGGCGTCTCGCTGCTGCACGGCCATGTGAGCCGCGGGATGTTCAACGGCCTGTGGCCGGCGTTCGACGAGGCCGAGGTGCCGATCGGGTCGATCACCAACGGCGTGCACGCGCCCACCTGGGTCGCGCGCGAGGTGATCGAGCTGGCCGAGGCGCACGGCGCCGACTCCGACTCCGACGACACCGAGGCGTTCTGGGCGGCGGTCGACAAGATCTCCGGCACGGACATCTGGTCGGTCAAGCGGCAGCTGCGGACGCGGCTGGTCGAGGACGCCCGGCTCCGGCTGAACCGCTCGTGGCGCAAGCGCGGCGCCGCCGAGGCCGAGCTCGGCTGGATCGACACCGCGCTCGACCCCGACGTGCTGACGATCGGCTTCGCGCGCCGGGTGCCGTCGTACAAGCGGCTGACGCTGATGCTCCGCGAGCCCGAGCGGCTCAAGGCGCTGCTGCTGCACCCCGAGCGGCCGGTCCAGCTGGTCATCGCCGGCAAGTCGCACCCCGCCGACGACGGCGGCAAGAAGCTGATCCAGGAGATGGTGCGGTTCGCCGACGACCCCGAGGTGCGGCATCGGATCGTCTTCCTCCCCAACTACGACATCGCGATGGCGCAGCCGCTCTACCCCGGCTGCGACGTCTGGCTCAACAACCCGCTCCGGCCCTACGAGGCGTGCGGCACGTCCGGCATGAAGGCCGCGCTCAACGGCGCCCTCAACCTCTCGATCCTCGATGGCTGGTGGGACGAGTGGTACGACGGCGAGAACGGCTGGGCGATCCCGTCCGCCGACGGCGTCGAGGACACCGAGAAGCGCGACGACCTCGAGGCGACCGCGCTCTACGAGCTCATCGAGAACGACGTGGCGCCACGGTTCTACGACACCGACCACGACGGCGTACCCGTGCGGTGGGTGGAGATGCTGCGGCACACCCTCAAGTCGCTCGGCCCGAAGGTGCTCGCGACCCGGATGGTGCGTGACTACACGCGACTGCTCTACACACCGGCGGCCGAGAACTCCCGCGCGCTGAACTCCGACTTCGACGGCGCCCGCGACCTGGCGGCATGGAAGGCGCGGGTGCGCGGCGCGTGGTCGGGCGTGAAGGTCGAGCACGTCGAGAGCGACGGCGTGGGCGACGCGGCGGAGGTCGGCGCGCTGCTCACCGTGCGAGCGTTCGTGTCGCTCGGCGAGCTGACGCCCGACGATGTCGACGTCCAGCTGGCCTACGGCCGCACCGATGCCGAGGACGAGCTCACCAACAGCACCATCGCCTCGCTGCACACGGTGGAGAGCTACGACGGCAACCGGCACCGCTTCGACGGCCAGGTCACCCTCGACGTCAGCGGCCCGTTCGGCTACACCGTCCGCGTCGTGCCGAAGAACCCGATGCTCACCTCGCCGGCCGAGCTCGGCGTCGTCGCACTGCCGTAGCCGGCACCCGGTCCGGACTCCCGTCCACAGGCCGCCGGATGGCTGGTTTGGGGGCGTGGGGTGCGAGCGCATCTTCCCCTCAGCGCTCTCATCGGGAGGGCGGGGATCTCGGGGGGTTCAGTTGCGCACGCTCACTTCACTTTCGCTGCTCACAGTGGTCACGCTCGGCCTGGTGGGCACCAGCCTGTCGGTGCCGGCTGCTTCGGCGGAGGGTCCGCCCGACCTGCGCGAGCTGCTGGCCACCTGCAACCGGGACGACGGGGTCTCCGGCGCCGTGACCGACTTCCAGGGCGAGCCGGTTGCCGATGCGCCGGTGCTGGTGCACGCGGAGCGTGTCACCGAGGAGCGGCGTACCGTCCAGCCGCTGCTCGGCGCGACCCGCACCGACGAGGACGGCTGCTACTTCGTCCCGCTCCGGGCCGGCCGAGCGCTCGCCGGGCTCGCCGATATCTCCGGCTGGGTCAACCTCCAGGTGACCCTCCAGCGGCCCGACGGCCTGGAGATGGTGAACCTGCCCCATCGTCTCGTTATGCGGCATGGGAAAGCTCGGTTCCCTGCTGTGCACCAGTCGTTCGGGTTGCAGGCCGACCAGGGCCGCCGTACGCCCCACGTCGGCGTGGTTCCCGACCGGGGTCCGCTGCCGGTGGACACCGATGCGGCCCTGAAGTACGTCGTGCTGAAGCGGGTGAAGACCTACCGCAAGCGTCCGGTGCTGGTCGGCCAGTGGTTCAGCACCCTGAAAGGCGTCGAGCAGACCTGGCGCTACAGCGAGGGCGCGTCGTCATCGCTCGGCTCCGTCAGCTCCATGACCGGCAAGGTCGGCTCTTTCGAGAAGAGCCAGACGTACTCCCGCTCCACCACCGCCACGGTCACGTTCCCGAAGGCCCGCGGGAAGGTGGGCAAGTACTACCGGACCTACTTCAGCTACGCGAGGTACGCGCACGTCTACTGCGACGGGGTCGACTGCGGCGTCTTCAAGTACTCCGTCCGGCCCTACAAGTGGGAGCGCGGCACCCAGGTGATCTCGAACATCCCGCAGTTCAAGGTCGACCGGGACAACTGCTCCCGGTACGCACCCGACAGCTGGGACACCAGCGGCGGGTCGACCGCGATCACCTGGACCGACGGAGTTTCCCTCGGCACCGAGCTGGCGGGAGACATCGGAGTGCACGTGTCGCTGTCGGCACGGACGGGATTCACCAGCGATGCCGAGAACGTCGTGCACTTCAATCGGGGCGGTCTGTTGTGCGGCAAGTACGGCCCGTTGAGCGGTACGCCGCGCATCCTGGCTGCCCGACCGCTGAGAGGTCGCGCGTGATCAGAGGCTTCGCCACCGTGGCCGCGGTGGTGCTGGTAGCCGGCGGTTGCGCTGACGGCCCCGAGTCCCAGCCCGAGGCGGACAACCTGACCGGGCCTACCCACTTCCGGAAGGTCTGCGTCTCCACCGACCGCGCCCACCAGTGGACGATCGGGGTGGCGACCGCCGAGAACACGGGAGACGAGGCGGTGACCTTGGAGTCCGCCCGGCTCACCGACGCCGACGGGATCGAGCTGATCGCCACCGATGTCCTTCGGCCACGGGGCCTGGTCGACTCGTTCGGCGTGTGGAACGGCTGGCCCCCTCGAGGGATGAGCCCGCTGGATCGGCGGTTGTGGCTCTCCCGCGAGCCGGTCGACGGCAACCGGGTCGAGCCGGGCGAGCGCATCAACTTCGTGCTCCAGCTCAAGGGCGCCTCCGGATCGAGCTCGGGTCCGCTGGAGGTGACCTATCGAACCGAGGCCGGCGACGAGGGCCGATGGAGCTCCAACGTCCAGTACGGCATCGGTGGAGACGAGTGCGACTAGCTCAGCTCACGTCTCCCGGAGGACGACGACGGTCCAGCCGCCGAGCACCAGCTCCTCGCCGGCCTTGACCGGCGTACCGATCGGGTGGGCCGGGTCGGTGGAGAGCACCACCTCGCCGCTGTGCACCCAGTCGTTCTCCGGGAGCCGCACGGTCACCGAGTCGTTGCCGGAGACCATCCAGAGCACGAACGACGCGTCGACCTGCTGCTCGCCATGGGGGCCGGGGGAGCGGAGCGGCGCGCCGGTCACGAACATTCCGAGCGTGGTCAGTCCGGCGTCGTGCCAGTCGTCGGCGTCCATCTCCCGGCCCTCGGGGTGCAGCCAGGCCAGGTCCTTCGGGCCGCCGCGCATCGTCGGGCGTCCCTCGAACCAGTGCCGCTGCCGCAGCGCAGGATGGTCGCGGCGCAGGGCGAGCGCGGTCTTGGTCACCTCGTAGACGTCCAGCCACGCGTCGTCGGGCCGCCAGTCGATCCAGGAGATCTCGTTGTCCTGGCAGTAGGCGTTGTTGTTGCCGCGCTGGGTGCGGCCGCGCTCGTCGCCGGCGGTGATCATCGGGACGCCGTTGGAGAGACACAGCGTCGCCATCAGGTTGGCCGCGATCCGGCGGCGCCGGGCGATGATCTCCGCGTCGTCGGTCTCGCCCTCGGCGCCGTGGTTCGACGACCGGTTGTTGTCGGTGCCGTCCCGGTTGTCCTCGCCGTTCGCCTCGTTGTGCTTGGTCTCGTAGCTCACCAGGTCGCGCACCGTGAAGCCGTCGTGGGCGGTGACGAAGTTGACCGACGCGTACGGCGAGCGGCCGTCGTCGGCGTACAGGTCCGAGGAGCCGGCCAGCCGGGTCGCCACGGTCTGGATGCCGGAGCTGCTGCCGCGCCAGAAGTCGCGGATCTCGTCGCGGTACTGGTCGTTCCACTCCACCCACGGCGGCGGGCACTCGCCGACGCGGTAGCCGTCCATCGAGGCGTCCCAGGGCTCGGCGATCAGCTTCACGTGCCGCAGCACCGGGTCCTGGCCGATCGCGGTCAGGAAGTGGCACGTCATGTCGATCTCGTGGTCGACCCGGGTGAGCGCGGACATCAGGTCGAACCGGAAGCCGTCGACGTGCATCTCGGTCACCCAGTAGCGCAGTGAGTCGAGGATCAGCCGCAGCGCGAACGGGTGCGACGCGTCGACGGTGTTGCCGCAGCCGGTGACGTCCCAGTAGGTGTCGTCGGGCGGTGCGCCGGGCTCGCCGTTGCCGACCCGGTAGTAGAAGTGGTCGTCGAGCCCGCGGAAGCTCAGCGTCGGCCCGGTCGCGGCCGCCTCGGCGGTGTGGTTGTAGACGACGTCGAGGATCACCTCGATGCCAGCGGCGTGCAGGCTGCGCACCATCGTCTTGAACTCGGTGACCTGCTGGCCGCGGTCGCCCGATGCGGAGTAGGCGTTGTGCGGGGCGAAGAAGCCGATCGAGTTGTAGCCCCAGTAGTTCTCGAGGCCGCGCTCGACCAGCGCCGGCTCGGAGACGAACTGGTGGATCGGCAGCAGCTCGACCGCCGTCACCCCCAGGTCGCGCAGGTAGTCGACGACCGCGGGTGTGCTCAGGCCGGCGTACGTGCCCCGCAGCTCCTCCGGCACCCGGTCGTGCAGACGGGTCATGCCCTTGACGTGCGCCTCGTAGATGACGGTGTCGCGCCAGCGGTGCCCGAGCGGCTGATCGCCCTGCCAGTCGAAGTCGTCGGGACCCATGACGATCCCGCGCGGTGTGTACGGCGCGGAGTCGGCGCTGCTGCGCTCGTCGGGGGCGTCGAGGTCGTAGCCGAAGATCGCAGGGTCGTAGGTCACGTCGCCGCTGACCGCGCGTGCGAACGGGTCGAGCAGCAGCTTGTCGACGTTGAACCGCAGTCCCTGCTCGGGCTTCCAGGGTCCGTCCGCGCGGAAGCCGTAGCGCGTGCCCGGCGCGACGTCCGGCAGCGCACCGTGCCAGATGCCGAGCGACTGCTCGGTCAGCTGGTGCCGGGTCTCGGCGCCGTCGTCGTCGAAGAGGCAGACCCAGACGGCCGTCGCCTGTGGCGCGTGCACCGCGAAGTTGGTCGACTCCGGCGACCAGGTCGCCCCGAGGGGATGGTTGCGTCCGGGCCATACCGACGCGCTGTCACCGAGTTTGCGCCACAGACCGGGGGTCACAGATGGCATTGTTCCGGATGGTGATTCTCGGGCGACGAGGGTGTCGGCACAATGCGGGTCGAATGTGGGACCAACCACAGGGCAACCGGCGGGACGGTAGGAGAGGGACATGAGCGAGTTCGTACGGCTCGAGGTAGACGGTGGTGTCGGGACGATCCGGCTGGACCGGCCGAAGATGAACGCCCTCAACGTGCAGGTGCAGGAGGAGATCCGCGCCGCGGCCACCGAGGCGGCTGAGCGCGAGGACATCCGTGCCGTGGTCGTCTACGGCGGCGAGCGGGTGTTCGCGGCAGGCGCCGACATCAAGGAGATGGCCGACATGTCTTACCAGGACATGGTGCGCCGCTCCGGCGGGCTGCAGTCGGCCTTCACCTCCGTCGCCAAGATCCCGAAGCCTGTGGTCGCTGCGGTGACCGGCTACGCCCTCGGCGGTGGCTGCGAGCTCGCGTTGTGCGCGGACTTCCGGATCGCGGCCGACGACGCCACCCTCGGCCAGCCCGAGATCCTGCTCGGCGTCATCCCCGGAGCGGGCGGCACCCAGCGGCTCACGCGGCTGGTCGGGTCGAGCACCGCGAAGGACCTGATCTTCACCGGACGGTTCGTCAAGGCCGACGAGGCGCTGGCCATCGGGCTGGTCGACCGCGTGGTCCCCGCGGCGTCGGTCTACGACGAGGCGCTGGCGTGGGCGCGCCAGTTCGTCGGCGGCGCGGCGTACGCCCTGCGGGCCGCGAAGGAGGCCATCGACCGCGGATCCGAGGTCGACCTCGAGACCGGACTGGAGATCGAACGTCAGCAGTTCGCAGCACTCTTCGCGACGGATGACCGTACGATCGGGATGGATTCGTTCATGAAGGACGGTCCGGGGAGGGCGAAGTTCAGTGGACGTTAAGGGTCACGTGGCGGAGAGCACCACGCAGACCGACAAGATCCGCACCATCGTGGCGCGTGTGGTGTGGGGGATCTTCTTGGTGTTCGGCCTGATCATGGCCGGAGCAGCGCTGCTGATCGCTCTCGAGGCCAACGACAAGAACAACCTGGTCAGCTTCGTCCTCGACTTCGCGAAGGCGATCGACCTCGGGATCTTCGACCTCGACAACCCGATCCGGACCTTCACGGGCGAGAACGCCGACATCAAGGAGGCGCTGCTCAGCTACGGCTTGGGCGCCGTCACCTACCTGGTCATCGGCCGCGTTCTGGAACGAGTCATCCAGCCCGCGTGACCCGAACCACGCTGTGAGGTAGTCCACGGTGGGCGCGAGTTCCGCCGTACCTAACTCGACGGTAACCTGCCCCACGCTGCCACCAATGGCTATCGAAAGCACAGGAGGGGCCGGTTCCGGCCACACCACCATGAACATTGTTGTCTGTGTGAAGTACGTGCCCGACGCCACCGCCGACCGGCGGTTCGAGTCGGACAACACCGTTGATCGCGATGGCGTCGACGGACTGCTCTCCGAGCTCGACGAGTACGCCGTCGAGCAGGCGTTGCAGATCAAGGAGAAGGCCGACAACCCCGAGGACGTGAAGGTCACCGCCCTGTGCGTGGGCCCGGAGAAGGGCGTCGACGCGGTGCGCAAGGCGCTGCAGATGGGCGCGGACGAGGGTGTCCACGTCAGCGATGACGCGATTGCCGGCTCCGACGCCATCGCCACCTCGCTGGTGCTGGCCAAGGCGGTCGAGAAGATCGGCTCGCCCGAGCTCGTCATCTGCGGCATGGCCTCCACCGACGGCAGCATGAGCGTCGTCCCGGCGATGCTGGCCGAGCGTCTCGACCTGCCCCAGGTCACGCTCGCCTCGGTGATCGAGACCCAGGGCGACCAGATCCGGATCAAGCGCGACGGCGACGTCGCCACCGAGGTGATCGGCGCGACCATGCCGCTGGTGCTCTCGGTGACCGACCAGTCGGGCGAGGCTCGCTACCCGTCGTTCAAGGGGATCATGGCGGCGAAGAAGAAGCCGCTGGAGACCTACTCGCTGGGCGACCTCGGTGTCGACGCCGGCGATGTCGGGCTCTCGGTCGCATGGACCGAGGTCACCGACACGACCGAGCGTCCGCCGCGGACCGCCGGCGAGATCGTCAAGGACGAGGACGGTTCGGGCGCCACGGCGCTGGCCGAGTTCCTCGCCTCGAAGAAGTTCATCTGAGGAGCGTCTGATGTCTGAAGTTCTGGTACTCATCGACCACGTCGACGGCGCGGTCCGCAAGCCCACCTACGAGCTCCTCACGATCGCCCGCCGACTCGGTGAGCCGTCCGCGGTGTTCATCGGCCCGGCCGACAAGGCCGGCGACGCCGTCGAGGCGGTCAAGAAGTACGGCGCCGCGAAGGTCTACACGGTCGACGACAGCGAGATCAAGGGCTACCTGGTGGCCCCGAAGGCCGAGGCCCTGCAGCAGCTGGCGGAGAAGACCTCGCCGGCCGCGATCCTGATCTCCTCCTCGTTCGAGGGCAAGGAGATCGCGGGCCGCCTGGCGATCAAGCTCGACTCGGGCCTGATCACCGACGCCGTCGACGTACAGGAGGGTCCGGTGACGACGCAGTCCGTCTTCGCGGGCAACTTCACCGTCCAGGCGAAGATCACCAAGGGCACGCCGATCATCGCGGTCAAGCCGAACGCTGCGGCTCCCGAGGAGACCGACGGCGCCGGCGCCGTGGAGGAGTTCTCCCCGACCATCTCCGACTCCGCGAAGAAGGCGCAGATCGTGGCCTCCCAGCCGCGGCAGGCGACCGGTCGCCCCGAGCTCACCGAGGCAGCGATCGTGGTCTCCGGTGGTCGCGGTACCGGCGGTGACTTCACCCCGATCGAGAACCTCGCCGACGCACTCGGCGCGGCCGTGGGCGCATCGCGTGCGGCCGTCGACTCGGGCTGGATCCCCCACACCTTCCAGATCGGCCAGACCGGCAAGACCGTGTCGCCGCAGCTCTACATCGCGAGCGGCATCTCCGGTGCGATCCAGCACCGCGCCGGCATGCAGACCTCGAAGACCATCGTGGCCGTCAACAAGGACGAAGAGGCCCCGATCTTCGAGCTGGTCGACTTCGGCATCGTGGGCGACCTCAACACGGTCCTCCCCGCCGTCACCGAAGAGGTCAACAAGCGCAAGGGCTGATCGACCCGGCCCGAAAGCGCTGACCCGTCGCGAACTTCGCGACGGGTCAGCGCTTTTCTGACGGGTGAGCGGGCTTCTACTTGCCGTAGATGTTGTCGGGCTCCTTGATGATGCCGACCTGCGGGACCTCGACGGTGCGGGCCCCGGGCTTGCCGCCCAGGATGATCTTCCGCAGCGAGACGTTGTCCTCGGTGGAGGCCTCGGTGAGCCGACCGTTGGGGTTGGCGCGCACCTCGATGTAGTACGTGCCGTTGGCCAAGCCGTCCAGCCGGAAGGCCTGCCCGGCGCGGAACTGCGCGTAGGTGTCACCCCAGCCGGAGGAGAGAACCTCGCGGATCGACTGCGAGGTGTACTCGCCGCAGGACGTGCCCAGGTCGTCGCTCTGCTGACGCCAGGCCGCGCTCGGCACGGTGGCGTCGGTGAAGTCGGTGTTCGCCAGGCAGAACGCCTCCTTCTTCGAGCGCACCACCCTGGTCAGGTCCTCGTGCAGCAGGGTGTAGCGGGCGAAGTCCTTGAAGTGCCAGTGCTGGTGGCTGGGTTTGGGGTCCCAGTGGAAGTGGCCAACGTGCTGGTAGCCGGTCTGGTTGCCGTCGGCGTCGAAGAAGTACTGGTAGCCGTCCATCTCGTCCTCGCCCTCGATCCGGAAACCGTCGACGACCAAGGGGCTGTCACCGGCGTTCCAGACGGTTGCCGCGAACGTCAGGGTGTCGCCCTTCGGGCCGATCCCGATGCCCCACGCGGGCAGCGAGCGCAGGTCGGGCACCGGTCCCTCGAGGACCTCGTCGTCCGTGAGCTGAGGCCCGGTGGGGGCCTTCGCGTTCGGCCGCGGCTCGGAGCTGTCCTGCCGGCCCACAGGCGGCAGGGGCCCCTGGCCGTCCTCGCCCTTCTTGACGACCACCCGCGTGGTCCCGGTGACGTCGGCGGGGTCGAGCCCGAACGCCTCCGCGAACTGGGGGGCCATCGTGACGGTGACGTCGTACTTGCCGCGCAGCAGCTTCAGCGGGCCCTGGTAGCCGAGCACGTTGCTCGTCCAGCCCGCCTGGATGCCCTGCACCGAGCCCAGCGTGTAGGGGTTGGGCGAGCAGTCGTAGGGGTACGGCGTCGTCGCCGGGGCGTCCGGCTGGTTGCGCTGGGTCTCCCAGGAGTTCAGGCAGACGTCTTTCATCCGGGTGCTCGTCTGCCCGGTCCGGAGGTTCGTGACGTCGACCTTCAGGAAGTTGTTGAGGCCGGCGAAGGTCTTCATCGAGCCGGCGGGCAGCTCGACCTCGCCTTCCGGGCCGTGCCAGACGACCTTGATGCCCTCGTCGTACGACGGCCGGTTGGCCCAGACCTCGAACGGGTCGTCGCCGGCGCGCAGACCGACGGGGATCGGCACCTCGACACGGCCACGGCTGCCGTAGGTGTAGGCGATGGTCTTGGGCGGGAGGCGGAGGCTCAGGACGGGATCGCCGCCCGGTTCCTCATCGGCCTGGACGGAGGAGGGGAGCGCGGCCATGGGGGCCACGGTGAGCGTCGCCGCGATGGCGAGCGCAATTCGTCGGTGCACGGTGGGTTTGCCTTTCGACGGCGGAGACGGACGGATCGCCCTTACCGGTGGTGACGCGCTGGACCGCGGTTTGGTTGCCTCCCGAGCCCGCGAGCTTCCCACGTGACTAGCCTGGTCAGGTGAGTATCCAGCACGAGGTCGTCGAGACGGCCGAGCGCGCGCGGGAGGCCAGCCACGCCCTCGCGCTGGCGACCCGGGCCGAGAAGGACGCGGCGCTCCTCGCGATGGCCGAGGCTCTGCTGACCCGCGACTCCGAGATCCTCAGCGCAAATGCCCAGGACGTCACTCGCGCGGAGGCCGACGGGACGCCCGCCAACATCATCGACCGGCTGCGGCTGACGCCCGAGCGGCTCGAGGGGATGGCCCAGGGGCTGCGGGACGTGGCCGGGCTGCCGGACCCGGTGGGCGAGGTGGTGCGGGGGAGCACGCTCGCCAACGGGCTGGAGCTGCGCCAGGTGCGGGTGCCGTTCGGCGTCGTCGGGATGATCTACGAGGCCCGGCCCAACGTCACCGCCGACGCCGCTGGGATCTGCCTCAAGTCCGGCAACGCGGTCCTGCTCCGCGGCAGCTCGAGCGCCCGCTCCAGTAACGCCGCCATCGTGACGGTGCTTCGCGACGCGGCCGCCTCGGCCGGGCTGCACCCCGACGTCGTCCAGCTCGTCCCCGGCGACACCCACGAGAGCGTGAAGGCGCTGATGCGCGCCCGCGGCCACGTCGACGTCCTGATCCCGCGCGGCGGGGCGGGGCTCATCCAGTCGGTCGTGGAGGAGTCCACGGTGCCGGTGATCGAGACCGGCGTCGGCAACTGTCATGTGTACGTCGACGCGGCAGCCGACCTCGATCAGGCCCTCGCGATCGTGTTGAACGCCAAGACCCACCGCACCAGCGTCTGCAACGCGGCCGAGTCGCTGCTCGTCCACGCCGAGGTCGCCGACGAGTTCCTGCCTCGCGTGGTCACCGCCCTCCAGGACGCCGGTGTCACCGTGCACGGCGATCAGGCGTTCGCCGCTCACGAGGGCGTGCTGCCGGCCACCGACGACGACTTCGCACGCGAGTACCTCTCGCTCGACATCTCCGCCGCCGTCGTACCCGACCTGGACGCGGCGATCGCCCACATCCGTAAGTACTCGAGCCAGCACAGCGACGCGATCGTGACCCGGGACCAGGCCGCTGCCCGGCGGTTCGTCGCCGCCGTCGACTCCGCCGCGGTGCTGGTCAACGCGTCCACGCGATTCACCGACGGCGGCGAGTTCGGCTTCGGCGCCGAGATCGGCATCAGCACCCAGAAGCTGCACGCCCGCGGGCCCATGGGCCTACCAGAGATGACGTCCACGAAGTACGTCGTCACCGGTGAGGGACACGTGCGCTGACCGGCGCACCCACGAGATACCTTTCGCCCATGCCGAAGGACCTGCCGATCCACGCTGACGCATCCGTGGAGAGGCTTTGGACCGGCGCCACGGTCATCACGTTCATCCGCACCATCGCCTCGCTCGGGCTGTGTCTGTACGGCGCCTACGAGGCCGAGAAGGTCTGGCTGGTCGTCGGCCTCGTCGTCTACTGGGTGGGCGACAGCCTGGACGGCGCCTGGGCACGCTGGTTCGACTGCGAGACCCGCACCGGCGCCTGCATCGACCTGCTCTGCGACCGGCTCAACTGTGCGGCGTTCTACATCGGCCTGGCCTGGCTCGAGCCGGAGATGGCGCTGCCGGTCGGCGTCTACCTGTTCGAGTTCATGGTGATCGACGCGTTCCTGTCGCTGGCGTTCATGGCCTGGCCGATCCGCAGCCCCAACTACTTCTACGTGGTCGACCGCCGGATCTATCGCTGGAACTGGTCGAAGCCGGCCAAAGCGGTCAACTCCGCGCTGTTCGCCGTCCTCCTGCTGGTCACCGGATGGTGGTGGCTTGGCCTGGTGATCGCACTGGCCCTGCTCGTCCTGAAGTGCGTCTCGCTTCGCTGGCTGATGCAGCTCGGGCTCCCGGTCCCGGAGGCGGTCCCGACAGTGACCACTCGATGATCCTGCTGCTGACCACGTTCGGCGTGAGCGTGGCATCGGCACTGCTTCCCCTGATCAACATCGAGCTCTACCTCGCCGGCATCAGCGCCGTCGGTTCCGGCGAGGCCGTAGGCCTCGGAATCGTGGCCGGCGCCGGGCAGTCGATCGGCAAGATCTTCTGGTACGAGCTCGCCAAGCGGAGCATCGACTCCAAACGGATCCAGAAGCGGCTGTCGGCGCCGAAGACGCGGCGGGCCTACGACCGCTGGGTGGGCGCGATGCAGGGCCGACCTTGGTACGGCGGGGCCGTGCTCTTCGCCGCCGCGCTGGCCGGGATCCCGCCGCTGCTGGTGATGGCCGCGGTCGCTGGGGCGCTGAAGATGCCGTACTGGGTCTTCCTGCCGACGATCTTCGTGGGACGCGCCCTGCGGTTCTACCTGGTGCTGGTCGGGGTCGGGTTCTTCTTCGACTGACCGATTTCGATAGGCTGCGCGCATGTCGTTGAGCCAGATCGCCCTCACGCTGACCCAGGCCGCCGAAGAACACGGTGAGCCCGCGGTCAGCCCGTGGTTCGTGGGTGGGGCCGCGCTGGGCATCCTCCTGCTGATGCTGATCATCCTGGTCGCCTTCGGCGGGGGACGCGAGCACTCCTGAGCATGTCTCAGTCCGTCTCGGCACGCCGTCGGATCGGCGTCATGGGCGGCACTTTCGACCCGATCCACCACGGGCACCTGGTCGCCGCCTCCGAGGCGCAGGCCTGGTTCGGTCTCGACGAGGTGTTGTTCGTCCCCACCGCCGAGCCCTGGCAGAAGGCGGACCGGCAGGTCTCGCCTGCAGAGCACCGCTACCTGATGACCGTGATCGCGACCGCGGCGAACCCGCGGTTCCGGGTCTCGCGGGTCGACATCGACCGCGGCGGGCCGACGTACACCGTGGACACGCTGCGTGACCTGCGCGCGATCCACCCCGAGGCCGAGCTCTACTTCATCACCGGCGCGGACGCGTTGGCCGAGATCTTCACCTGGCGCGACGCCGACGACGTCTTCGAGCTCGCGCACTTCGTCGGCTGCACGCGGCCGGGTTCGGAGATGGACACCGAGACGCTTCGGGCGATCCCGGCGGACGCGGTGACCATGCTGGAGATCCCGGCCCTGTCGATCAGCTCCACCAACTGTCGCGAGCGGCAGCAGCGCGGTGAGCCGATCTGGTACCTCGTGCCCGACGGCATCGTCCAGTACATCCAGAAGCATGACCTCTACCCGAGGGACCCCGCATGACAGCCACCGACCATGCCGTCGAGCTCATCGTCACGGCGGCCCGCGCCGCCAGCGACAAGCTCGCCACCCAGATCGTCGCCTTCGACGTGAGCGAACAGCTTGCGATCACCGACGCCTTCCTACTCGCTTCGGCCACCAACGACCGCCAGGTCAAGGCGATCGTCGACGAGGTGGAGGACAAGCTCCGCGAGACAGGCGCCAAACCGATCCGGCGCGAGGGCGAGCGTGACGGCCGCTGGGTGCTGATCGACTACGGCGAGATCGTGGTGCACGTCCAGCACGAGGAGGAGCGGCAGTTCTACGCGCTCGAGCGGCTGTGGCGCGACTGCCCGACGATCCCGCTGCCGGCTGACGTGACCCACCCCGGTGCCTGAACCACGCGCCCTCCTGCTGCTCCGGCACGGGCGCACCGCCTGGAACCTCGAACGACGGATCCAGGGCCAGCTCGACGCCACCCTCGACGAGACCGGTCACGCGCAGTCCAGGGCTGCCGCCAAGGAGATCGCCCCGCATCGTCCCGCCTTGCTCTGGAGCTCGGACCTGGCCCGGGCCGCCGACACCGCTGCCTACGTCGGACAAGCCTGCGGGCTCGAGGTGGTCACCGACCCGCGGCTGCGGGAGTACCACCTAGGCGCGCTCGAGGGCAGCACCTACGCGGAGGTGGCGGAGACGCAGCCCGAGGTGTTCGAGAGCTTCCGGCGCGGCGACTTCGAGGCGGCCGACGGCGAGTCGACGGCCCAGGTGGCCGAACGCATGGGTGCGGTACTGCGCGAGCTCCTCGAGGCGACCCCACCGGGGCGGATGTCCATGGCCGTCTCGCACGGCGCCGCGATCCGGGTCGGGCTCGCTGAGGCGATGGGTTGGGGCGCCGCGATCGGCCTCACCCTGGGTGCCCTCGGCAACTGCTGCTGGGCCGTTCTCACGGAGGCCGAGCCGGGGGCGCCGCTCCGGCTGGCGTCGTACAACCGGGCTGCCCCACCCGATTTCGTCTCGCCACCGTCGGTTGGCTAAGATTCCGCGAGTTGCCCACGGGTGACGAGCACGGGGCTGTGGCGCAGCTGGTAGCGCATCTGCATGGCATGCAGAGGGTCAGGGGTTCGAGTCCCCTCAGCTCCACGCAAGGTCGACTTCTCGCTTCGGGAAGTCGACCTTCGTCGTTTTCGCTCGCGGGCTTCCGAGCGGAGGTGGTTGACAGGGCTCGGGGTTCATTCATACATTCACTCGCAATCTGTATGAATGAATGAATGGATGCCATCGTGAGCCTGGGCAACACAGCCGTCGTCCTCGGCGGGAGCATGGCCGGCCTCTGTGCCGCCGGAGCGCTCGCGCCGCACTTCGACCGGGTCGTGGTGCTCGAGCGGGACCAGCTGCCCGCGGACGCTGAGCACCGTCGCGGGGTCCCCCAGAGCAAGCACCCGCACTTCCTGCTCAACTCCGGGCGCCGAGCGATCAGCGATCTCTTCCCCGGCTTCGAGGACGACCTCATCGCGGCCGGGGGACTCCACCTCGTCGCCTCGATGGACACGGCGTACCTCGAAGGCCCCGGCTGGGCGCCACGCAAGCAGGGGACCATGACGATGGTCTACAGCTCGCGGATCCTGATCGAGCGGGTGCTGCGCGAGAAGGTGCGGCAGCTGACCAACGTCTCCATTCGCGAAGGGGTGTCGGTCACCGGCATCGCGACGGTCGCGGGCGGCACCGCCGAAGGGCGGGTGACCGGCGTGGTGCTCACCTCCGAAGCCGGGGACGAGCGGATCGACGCCGACCTGGTCGTGGACGCACTCGGTCGCGGCTCCTCCGTCTCGGACTGGCTGGTCGAGGCCGGCTGGCCCGCGCCGCCGGCCCAGACGCTCGACGCCAAGGTCACCTACACCTCGCGGTGGTACGACCTGCCGGCCGCTGCGGCGCGTCCCAAGTCGTGGTGGTGGCAGCACATCGTGCTGATGCCGACACAGGACACGGGGGAGCACCCGCACGAGCACGAGTTCCTGGTGAACTTCTTCCCGATCGAGGGCAACCGCACCATCGCGTGCATGGGCTCGTGGGGTCTGGACATGCCCCGCACGCCCGAGACCTTCGTCGCGTCGGCCGAGCGGGTGCGGGCTCCGCTGTTCGCGGCGGCGATGGCGCAGTGCGAGCCGACCTCGGACGTGCACCTGACACGCTCGACCGGGAACAAGTGGCGCCGCTACGACAAGCTGTCCACCGCGCCCGCCGGGATCGTCTTCATCGGCGATGCCATCTGCGCGTTCAACCCGTTCTATGCCCAGGGGATCAGTGCGGCAGCGGGTTCTTCGCTGCTGTTGCGCGAGAAGCTGGCGGCGGCCGCGGACTCGGGCGGCCGGCTGGACCAACGGTTCTTCCAGCGATTCCTGGTCGAGCAGCGCAAGGGCCTGAAGGTGCCGTGGGGGATGGCGATGGCGCGCGACAAGGGATACGAGTGCGCCACCGGGACCGAGACCCTTCCGGCCTGGCAGCGCAGGATCCTCGCCTCCATGACCTGGCCGATGTTCAACCTGATCACCGGCGCCGCTCGAGAGGACGCCGTCGTCGATGACCACTTCGCGCGCGTCTTCAACCTCGACGAGTCCTTGGGCGACATGTTGAGGAGTCCCCGCGTCCTGTTCGGGCTCCTCCGTTACAAGGTCAACTCGGTGCTCGGCCGCCACAAGGTGCCGTTCGGGTTCGACTCCCAGGAGGAACCCCCTGGCACTGACTGGACCCCGGGTGCGCACCACCCCGAAACCGAGCTGGAGCTGACCCGATGAGCGCCACCTGCGAAGAGGCAGCCGAGCAAGTCACGCGAAACCTCGGCTTCGACTGCCACGACGTCAGCACGATCCTGTCGGTGCGCAACCCGTTCGACCTGGCGCACTGGACGATGCCGATCCTCGAGCTGGCGATCATCGGTGGCGCCGTCTTCGCGCTCGTGCACGCCGTACGCCGGTTCCGTGCCGGTGACCCGATCAACCTGGCGCTGTGGTTCGCGTCGCTGGTCTACCTGTTCGTGACCGAGCCGCCGCTCTACTTCCCCGAGTGGTTCGGCCTGGACCAGCAGTACGGCTTCATCTTCGCCCACAACGTCTTCACGGTTCAGTTCATGTGGGACCGGCTGCCGCTCTACATCGTCGCGTTCTACCCGGCGATCAGCGCACTCGCCTACGAGGTCGTCCGGGCGCTGGGGATCTTCAGGCACCGCGGCGCCCTGATCGGCGCCGTCGCGGTCGCGTTCGTCTGCCAGGTCTTCTACGAGATCTTCGACATGGTGGGGCCGCAGCTGAAGTGGTGGGCCTGGTACGACGGCAACGACAAGGTCAACCACCCGGCCCTCGCCTCTGTGCCGATGAACAGCATGCTGCTCTTCGCGTCGGTTTCCATGGGTGCGCTGGCCTTCCTGGTCGTGAAGTTCACCGGCTCGCGAACCGCGGAGGGCGATCCCCGCCGAGGCTGGTCGCTGACCTGGCGGATTGCCGCGGCCGGCGTGCTCACGCCGTTGACGATGGGACTCTTCGGCATCCCGTCCGGCCTGTTCGGCGGAGACGACCCGAACCTCACCGCGCAGGCCTGGGTGCTCGGCATCGAGCTCGCGCTGGTCTGGGCGGCAGGCGTGTGGATCCTGGTCACGCATCTTGTGCGCCGCGGGGACTATGACCTCGAGCCGATCACACCCTTCGCCCGGATCTACCCGCTCCTCTATCTCGGGGCGATGACGGTCGCGTGGCTCGGGGCGCTGCCCGCCTTCCTCGAGGCCGAGGACGGCATCACCAGCGACGGCACCCCGATCGGCAGTGGTTGGTACACGATCGCCTGCTACCTCGGAGCCGCCGCGATCCTGGCGGCCCTGCACACAGGTCGGCACCCGCGTCATGACCCCGGACCCGGTCAGGACGGGCTGAGCGGGCATGGGCCACCACGGCTGGAAGGGCAACCCGCCCAGGACCGAGGACGATGCCCGCGAGCGGATCATCGCGGCAGCCTCGTCCTGCGTCGACCAGTTCGGGCCGGCCAAGACAACCCTGTCCGACGTGGCCAACGAGCTCGGGGTCACTCGGCAGACCGTCTACCGCTACTACGCGAACCTGGGTGAGCTGCTGAGTGCCGTCGCCCAGGCCGGACTCGCGGACTTCGTGGAGCGATTGGAGCAACACCTCTCGACCTGCGCTACACCGGCCGATGCCGCGATCGAGTCGGTGGTCTACGTGGCCCGGGCGATCCCGAACGAGCGTCACATCGGTGCGCTCTTCCAGGCAGGAGAGACCGACATCTTCAGCCGTGGGGTCACCTCGTCGATGGCCCTCGAGATCGGCGCCGGGATCCTGCGCCGCATCCCTGTCGACTGGTCGGAGGTCGGAGTCGAGGACGACGAGCTCGAGGGTCTTGCCGAGGTGCTGATGCGGCTGTTCGTGTCGTTCCTGCAGTACCCCGTAGAACCGCCACGCTCCGAGGACGAGCTGCGCGCGCTCGTCCGCCGCTGGCTGGGTCCCGCGCTCGGAACCTGATCCGTCGTCGCTACGAGCTGACGGCGACTCTTGCGTCGAACTCCGCCCGGGCCCGGGCGATCTCGGGCTGGTGCTTCTCCGTCCACACCACCAGGGCCTGGATGGTGCCGAGGAGAGTCTTTCCGAGCGGTGACAGGCAGTACTCCACCTTCGGAGGTACGACGGGGTGGACCGTTCGGCATACCAGCCCGTCGCGCTCCAGCTGGCGCAGCGTGACGGTCAACATCCGCTGGCTGATGCCGTCGATCTCGCGCCGCAGCTCGTTGAAGCGCATCATCCGCTCCTCGAGCAGCGAGATGACCAGCAGCGACCACTTGTCGGCGATCCGGTCGAGGATCTGCCGAACCTCGCAGCCCTCGCGGGTGTCCCACTGGAAGGCGTCCCAGCAGTCGTCGTCCGCCACAGTTACCTCCGAGGAACCGGGTGACTTCGAAGTGCCTTCTTCCGCCATTACCCCATCGTGGCGCACTCTGGACGCAGTTACAAGAAGTAACTGACTTACATTCAGTAACTACGAAGGAGCACGCGTGACCACCGCCCCCATCCAGGATCCGGCATCAGTCGTCGAGAGGATGAGTGGGCGAGCCTGGGCACTACTCCTGGTCCTGTGCGGTGCCCTGTTCCTCGAGGGTGTCGACATCGCCATGCTCAACGTCGCCGTTCCCTCGATTCGTTCCGACCTGGACCTGACGACCGGTACCGCGCACTGGATCCTCAGCGCCTATGTGCTCGGGTACGGCGGTTTCATGCTGCTGGGCGGCCGCTCGGCCGACCTGTTCGGCCGCCGCCGCGTGTTCCTGGTCGCACTCGCCGTCTTCGTCGCGTTCTCCGGCCTCGGTGGGTTGGCCGACAATGGATCGCTGCTGGTGCTGGCACGGTTCGTCACCGGAATAGCAGCCGGTTTCATGGCTCCGGCCGGGCTCAGCATCATCACGACCAGCTTCGCCCAAGGGCCGCTCCGGGACCGGGCCGTCGTCATCTACGGCGCGACGGGTGCTGCGGGGTTCACGCTCGGCATGGTCGCCGGTGGATTGTTGACCAGCATCGGCTGGCGGTGGGTGTTCTTCGCGCCGGTCGTGGTCGGTGCGCTGCTGTTCGTTGCCGGTCGGACGCTGATCCGGCAGGACCAGCCGCGTCCCGTTGCCACCTCCCGGTTCGACGCCCAGGGTGCCGTTGCGGTCACCGCCGGCATGGTGGCGGCGATCTACGGGCTCGTGGCGTTGGGTGAGGCGCATGACTTCAAGCGGGGAACGGTCGCGCTCTTGCTCGCCCTGGTGCTGTTGCTCGTCTTCGTCCGCATCGAAAGGCGTTCCGCGGCACCGCTGGTCCGCTTCGGCATCCTGCGCAACTCACTGCTGGTCCGTACCAATATTGCCGGGCTTCTCTACATGGCAGCCTTCTTCGGGTTCCAGCTCGTGCTCACGCTGTACCTGCAGGACCTGCGCGGCTGGTCACCTCTTGAGACCGGGCTCACCTTCGCGGTCATGGGCATCGACCTGGTGCTGGCACCTCTACTCACTCCGCGGCTGGTACGCCGGTGGGGCAACGTCCCGGTGATGATCGCCGGGTTCGTCGCCGCGACATTGGCCTACGGCTTCTTCCTCCGGTTGAGCGATGACTGGGGCTACTTCGACCTGTTGCCGATGCTGCTTCTGGTCGGCGTCGCGTTCGCCCTGGCCTACGGACCGCTGACGCTGGCGGCCACCGAGGGGGTCGCCGAGTCCGAGCAAGGGCTGGCCGGTGGGCTGCTCCTCACCGGCTTCCAGTTCGGAGCAGCTCTGGGGCTGGCCCTGGTCACCATCGTGCTGGTCGGCGACGGCAGTGGTGGCGTGACCGTGGAGGACTACCGGCGCGCACTGCTGGTGCCCGTGGTGCTGGCTCTCTCGGCGGTGGTGGTCTTCGTTGGGACGTCACGCAGGCCTAGAGATCCAGCGTATTGATTCCCGGCGTCTGGTCGGCGGGCGTGAACTCGACGAACTCGGTGTCCTGGTCGATGTGCACGTTGTGGCCCGGCCGGAGGTAGTAGGTCTGGCCGGGGGAGAGGGTCAGGTTCTCGCCGTCGGTGAAGCGGACGGTTGCCTGGCCGCTGATGACGTAGCCAAAGTGCGGCTCCTGGCAGGCCCCGTCGGGCAGTCCGGCGAACATCTCCGCGGTGTCGAGGCCGGCGTACCAGCGCTCCAGGGCGATCGTCATGCCGCCTGCCTCGGCGCGGTGCTGCCGGCCGACGCCCTCGATGTCGACGGAGATCTCGGTGTTCTCTCGGGTGAAGGTGCTCATGTCGTGCTCCTCGGGTTCAGGACCGTGAATCGGTCCGATATCGGGGAACGTAGGTGTTGAACTCGGGTGCAAGGTCAAGCATTTGACCTTGCACCCGGGTGGAAGGTCTACCGTGAGGAGATGCGGATCTCCCAGCTGGCCGAGAGCGTCGGGGTGCCTACCTCGACGGTTCGGTACTACGAGCGGATCGGCCTGCTCGGGCCGCCGTCTCGAACCGCCTCGGGCTACCGCGACTACGACGACCAGGCGGCGACGCGGCTGCTGTTCGTCTCGAGGGCCAGGAAGATGGGCCTGACCTGCGAGCAGATCGTCGACCTGTTGCCGGTCTGGGACGGCAGCAACTGCGCCGGGGCGCATGAACGGGTCGGTCTCCTGATCGCCGAGAAGCGGGCCGAGATCGCCACTCGCGTCGCTGAGCTGCGGGCGTTCGCGGCCGAGCTCGACGCCGTACACGCCGCACTCGACGCCGCTCCGCCGCCGGCGGCATGTTGCAACGATCTGTCCTGCTGTGTGCCCGAGGGCCCATCCGGATACGTCCCCCTGGAGCTGGTCCGCAAGCGCTGACGTTCGTCCCGGTCGGGGTGTGACGCAGCCGACCTTTGACTTCAAGTGCTTGAAGTTGCTTACGTTGAAGACGTGAGCACACGGACCACCCAGCGCACCTACTCGATCAAGGAAGCGGCAGCGCTGACGGGCCTTCCGGCCAGCACGCTCCGCTACTACGAGTCGATCGGCGTCATCTCGCCGATCAGTCGCGGCGAGAGCAGCAAGCACCGGGTCTACACCGAGGAAGACCTGGACCTGCTGACCTGGGTGGCCTGCCTATCCGCCACCGGGATGTCCGTCAGCGACATGCGGCGATACGTCGCCAACGGTGCGATCGGACCCGCTGCGGCGAACGAGCAGGTCGAGCTGTTGGCGGTGCAGCGGGACCGGTTGGCTCGGGAGGCGGAGTTCATCGCGCTCCGGAGTCGCTACGTCCAGCTGAAGATCGACTACTGGCAGGCGGTCGATGCGGGCGATGACGCCCGGGCCGAACTGCTGTCGAACGAGGCGCGCGGCCTCGCCGACGGGCTCAAGAACGCCAAGAAGGACTGACGACCGCGCACCCACGGTCGGACCGGCGACGGTCCGACGGATCGGGCGCGCCTACAACAAGGAGACACGCATGCGCGGAGTAGTGATGTACAAGCCTGGCGACGTTCGGGTCGAGGACCGCGACGACCCGAAGATCGCCGAACCGACCGACGCGATCATCCGCCTGACCGCGACCTGCATCTGCGGGTCCGACCTCTGGCCCTACAGGGGCGTGGAGTCAGCCGACCATCTCGCGATGGGACACGAGTACGTGGGCATCGTCGAGGAGGTCGGCGATGCGGTGACGACGATGCAGCCCGGTGACTTCGTCGTCGGATCGTTCGTCATCTCGGACAACACCTGCGAGATCTGCCGTGCCGGCTTCCAATCCAAGTGCGTGCACGCCGAGTTCGTCCACGGCACGATCGGCACGCAGGCCGAGAAGGCTCGTATCCCGCAGGCCGACGGCACCCTGGTCGTCACTCCGGGGCAGCCGGATCCAGACCTCATCCCGTCCTTGCTCGCAGCGTCGGATGTGCTCGGCACGGGCTGGTTCGCCGCCGACGCCGCACAGGCCGGCCCCGGGAAGACCGTCGCCGTCGTCGGTGACGGCGCGGTCGGCCTGATGGCGATCCTGGCCGCGCGAGAGCTGGGCGCCGAGCGGATCATCGCGATGTCGCGACACCCGGAACGGCAGCAGCTCGCCCGCTACTACGGCGCCACGGACATCGTCGAGGAGCGCGGTGACGAAGGCGTCGCCAGGATCAAGGAGCTCACCGGTGGGCTCGGGGCCCACTCCGTCGTCGAAGCGGTCGGCACCCAGGAGTCGTTCATGCAGGCCGTCGGCGCGACCCGCGGTGGCGGCCACCTCGGCTACGTGGGCGTGAACTACGACGTCAAGATCCCCGGCATCGAGCTCTTCTTCGCGGGGATCCACACCCTCGGCGGACCGGCTCCCGTACGCCGGTACCTGCCCGACCTGATCCAGCTGATCTGGGACCGCAAGATCGACCCGGGCAAGGTGTTCGACCTGACTCTGCCACTCGAGCAGGCCGCGGAGGGCTACCGGGCGATGGATGAGCGCCGGGCCACCAAGGTCCTTCTGGAGGTGTGATCACCCATCACAGTGACGCCGCGGCGCTGAGCTCCGCGAGGTTCGCGTACGCCGGTCCGATGGCCTCGAACAGCCGGCCGTACAACGCGGCACGGTCGGGGCCGATGTCCTGCCCCGGCACGGACCGGGTCACGTTCACGCGGGTGCTCTCGAGCCACCTGCCGAGGTCGGGATGCGAACGCCAGGTGTTCTCGGTGGCGAGCCCGGTCAGCAGCATCTGCACATAGGACAGCGTCGTCTGGGGCGCCGGGATCGGCGGGCACAGCCGGTTCTTCTCCTCGAGGGGAAGATCCAGCGCCTCCACCCGGGCGATCGCCGCGCTGCTGAGCGACATGCTCGACCGGCTCAGGTACTGCACCGTGATCCGGCCAGGCGTGAAGACCGGAGTGGCCGGGTTCAGGGACAGCCCAGGTGCCGCGCAGTGCACGTAGACGGTGCCGGGAGCGACGGGCAGCTCGCCCTGCTCCAGCACCATCCGGTCGGGGTGCGCCTCCAGGACCCGGCCGAGCCGGACCACGTTGCGGATGCGGCGCAGCTGCTCGAGCTCCGCGGTGCTCATGGTCGGCCCCCGGAACACAGTGGGCCAGACGTCGGTGTCGATGCGGAAGACGACCTGGTGCCGCTCGAGGCGCTCGTAGACCTCGTCGACGGACGCCGCGGCAGCGACCGCCTCCAGCCAGTGGACCGTGCCCTCGATGGTCTGGATCGACTGCGTGCCCGGCTGCAGGTAGTGGCGGTTGTTCAGCCAGGCCTCCTGGGTGCGCACCCAGGTGATCTGCTCAGCAGGACAGCCCTGCTCGAGCAGCCACACGCAGGTGTCGAATGCCGTCTTCCCCGTGCCGACAATCGTCAGCGGCGCGTCCCGGCTCACCTGGTGAGCTGGGTGGGGGTGAGCACGGGCGTCCCGTCGCCGATGACGAACGGCGGTGCGTAGGACTCCGGCGTCTCCGACGGGGTGTACGTCGCGTCGACGATCGAGCGCCGCACCGTCACTGCCGTCTCTGTGCCACCCTCGATCGCGCGGAAGCGGCCCTCGCCGAGGTGGTCGGACATCGGGAAGTACCGCACCCGCCCTGAGGGGAGGAGTCGGTCCTGCATGACCGCTGCGAAGTAGGCCTGGAGGTCCGTTCCGCTCACCCTCGCGTGCTGCCCGGCCTCCGGTCCGGCTTCCTCGATGCGGTCGTCGTCGAGGCCGGCCGAACCCACGCCGTACCAAGCCGAGGGCTGGTGCAGCCGGACGAAGGGATAGGACTCCAACCAGTGACCCCCGGGCGCATGCCGGCGGTCGACCATGACGATGTCGGCGTCGGTCGCGTCGAGCATGCTGTCGACGAACGCCATGCCGGCCAGCCCGGCGCCCACGACCAGGTAGTCGGTCTCGATGCTCGCGACCATGAGCGCAGTATTCCAGCCACCCAGGTAGAACACGTTCCAGTTACAGTGTGTCCGTGAACTCCGCACCGCGCCCGATCAACCTCGCCGACATCCTCGAGGCGATGGCTGACGTCATCCCCGACCGGCTGGCGATCGTCACCATGGACCGCGACTACACGTTCGCCGAGATCGACGAGCGCTCGACCCGGATGGCCAACCACCTGGTCTCGCTCGGCGTCGGCCCCGGGGACCACGTCGCCGTGCACTCGGCCAACCGGATCGAGTGGGTGGACGCGTTCTACGGCTGCCTCAAGGCGCGGTCGGTGCCGATCAACATCAACTACAAGTACCTCCGCGACGAGCTGACCTACCTCTACGACAACGCCGACTGCGTGGCGGCGATCGTCGCTCCCGAGCACGTCGACTTCCGTCCAGGCGCTCGAGCTGCCGCAGTTGAAGCACCTGCTCGTGATGGGCGAGGAGTACGACGCCGCGCTCGCCGCTGCTTCCACGAAGCGGCTCACCGGCCGCACGCCCGACGACCACTACGTGCTCTACACCGGCGGCACCACCGGCAACCCGAAGGGCGTCGTCTGGCGCAACGAGGACATCATCCGCGCGGCGCTGAACGCCAGCCGGTTCGGGGCGCCGTTCGACTCGGTCGAGCAGCTCGCGCAGGAGGCGGCGGCCAACGAGAACCCCATGGTGCTGCTTGCCTGTGGCCCGATGATGCACGGCGGCAGTCAGTGGATCCTCGGCAACGGCCACGTGGGCGGGTACGCCGTGGCGCTCTACACCGAGCCGAACTTCTCCGCAGAGACCGTCCTCGACCTCGTGCAGAAGGCCGGCGTCAACTCACTGACGTTCCTCGGCGACGCCATGGGCCGCCCGGTCGCCGAGGCGATCCTCGCCGAGCCGGACCGCTGGGACCTCTCCAGTCTCGCGGCGGTCTCCAACGGTGCGGCACCGCTCTCCGAGGGCGTGCGCGAGGAGATCCGCCGCGCGCTGCCTGGACGCTTCATCCTCGACTCCTACGGCTCCTCGGAGTCCGGCACGACAGGGTCCCGGATCGACGACGGCTCCGAAGGCCCCGCCGGCGCACCGAAGTTCGGCGTCGGCGACGACGTCGAGGTGTTCGACGAGGAGATGAAGCCGTGTCCTCCTGGTGTCGACGGGATGCTGGGCCGCAGCGGCCCGATCCCGCTGGGCTACTACAAGGACCCGGAGAAGACCGCCGCGACGTTCAAGGACTACAACGGCGCCCGCTGGTCGATCCCCGGAGACGCCGCCCGCCGCGAGGAGGACGGCACCGTGACCGTCCTCGGCCGCGGCTCGGTCTGCATCAACACCGGTGGCGAGAAAGTGCACCCCGAGGAGGTCGAGGCGGTCCTGCTCCGCCACGAGGACGTGTTCGACGCGGTCGTCGTCGGCACCCCTCACGAGCGGTGGGGGCAGCAGGTGACCGCGCTGGTCCAGCGTCGCGACGACTCCGAGATCACCGAGGACGAGCTGCGCGAGCACGCCCGGTCGCTGATCTCGAACTACAAGGTGCCCAAGCAGATCGTGTTCGTGCCGCAGGTGCCGCGCACGCCGGTGAGCAAGGTCGACTACCCGGCCAGCACCGAGCTGGCGCTCAAGCTGCTGCGATAGCTGTCGTACGCCGTCCTCAGCGCGTCGGACGGCCAGTCAGCGGGCAGCAGCTCGCGGGGGAGCGCCGGGTCGACGAGCAGGTGCCGGACGGCCGCGGCGTTGAGGGTGAGGGCGGTCCGCGCCGTGTCCGGGTCAGCCATTGCCTCCAGCAGGTCGCGACCGTGTGCGGCCCAGCCCTCGACGTCCCACAGCCGGTGGCTGAGCGCGATGGGCTCCTCACCCGGCTGGTCACTCTGAACGTCGTGATCAGGTCGTCCGGCCAGGCGGGGAGGGGACGGGCCAGGTTGGCCGGCCGCAGCCAGACGCCCTCGCGCAGCTCGGCGAGCCGCAGCGCCGCCAGCGTCGAGCGGAGCCCGGCACGGTCCGCGGCGCTGCGCCCGGAGGAGGTGATCACGACCTGCTCCCAGGCGCCGTCCCAGTCGACCTGGTCGATACGCAGGGCCTCGTCCTGGCGCCGCTGCCGGTCGAGCAACCGCTCGCTGAGCCGATAGGTGCCGCCGTCGCGCACCAGGTCGCCGGCCGAGACCATCCGGCTCACCGCTGCCCGCAGCGTGGTCTCGGGTACGTCGAACAGGTCGCCCGCACGCACCAGCGCAGCCGCCGAGAGCTCGGCGGGGTGGACACCCAGCAGCAGGCTCAGAACCACGGACCGGGCGCTGAGCGGGCGCAGGGCGAGCAACGTGGTCATTGCACTATTGAAACACTTGTCGGGAACATGCAATAGTAGCGACATGGCGATCGACACCACGAACGAGCCCGGCACCGCGACCCACGAGGTGACGAACCAGCCGCCGCCGCATGCGCCGTACGACGCGGCCGCCGACCCCGCGATCTTCGAGGGGCTGCACCGCGAGGGCGCGGGCTGGGCCGAGGCCGACCTCCGCCGGCTCGGCGCGAAGGCGGGCAGCCCCGAGGCGCAGCAGTGGGCCGAGGACGCCAACCGGTTCGAGCCCGAGCTGCGCACCGTCGACCGCTACGGCAACCGGCTCGACGAGGTCGACTTCCACCCGTCCTGGCACCACCTGATGCGGACCGCGATCGCCGAGGGCGGCGCTGCGTCGGCGTGGGCCGACGAGCGGCCGGGCGCGCACGTCTCGCGGTTCGCGGGCTCGCTGATCTGGGGACACACCGAGGCCGGGCACGGCTGCCCGCTGTCGATGACGTACGCCGTCGTACCCGCGCTGCGGCACCAGCCCGAGCTGGCCGCGATGTACGAGCCGCTGCTCACGAGCCGGGTCTACGACCCCGAGCTCGCGATCCCGACCACCAAGCGCGGCCTGCTCGCCGGCATGGGGATGACCGAGAAGCAGGGTGGCTCCGACGTCCGCACCAACAGCACGGTGGCGACGCCCACAGGCGAGGACGGCGTCTACCGCCTGCGCGGCCACAAGTGGTTCACGTCGGCGCCGATGTGCGACCTGTTCCTCGTGCTGGCCCAGGCGCCCGGTGGCCTGTCGTGCTTCCTCGTGCCGCGGATCCTGCCCGACGGCAGCCGCAACACGTTCCGGATCCAGCGGCTCAAGGACAAGCTGGGCAACCGCTCCAACGCCTCGTCCGAGCCCGAGTTCGACGGGACCATCGCCTGGCGGGTCGGCGACGAGGGTCGCGGCGTCAAGACCATCATCGAGATGGTCAACTGCACCCGGCTCGACTGCGTCGGTGGCTCGGCCTCGCTGATGCGCAAGGCGCTGGTCGAGGCCGGTCACCACACGAAGCACCGGACCGCGTTCGGCGCCCTGCTGGTCGACCAGCCGCTGATGCGCAACGTGCTCGCCGACCTCGCGATCGAGTCCGAGGCGGCCACCACGCTCGGACTTCGGCTGGCCGGTGCGGCCGACCGCGCGATCCGGGGAGACGAGGCCGAGAAGTCGTTCCGCCGGATCGCCACGGCCATCGGCAAGTACTGGGTCACCAAGCGAGCGCCCGCGTTCACGGCCGAAGCGCTCGAGTGCCTCGGCGGCAACGGGTACGTCGAGGACTCCGGCATGCCGCGGCTCTACCGCGAGGCGCCGCTCAACTCGGTGTGGGAGGGCTCCGGCAACGTCAACGCCCTCGACGTGCTGCGCGCGCTCGGCCGGGAGCCCGGCACCGCCGACGCACTGATGGCCGAGCTCTCGCTGGCCCGGGGCGCCGACGCCCGGCTCGACGCAGCCGTTGACCGGCTGGGCACCGAGCTAGCGGACCTCGACGGCATCGAGATGCGCGCGCGCCGGCTGGTCGAGCTGATGGCGCTGGCCCTGCAAGGCTCCCTGCTGGTCCGGCACGCCCCGGCGCCGGTGGCTGACGCCTTCTGCGCGAGCAGGCTCGGCGGCGACGGCGGACTCGCGTTCGGCACGCTGCCGGGTGGTGCCGACGTCGGCGCGATCCTCGACCGGGCGCTGCCCGAGGGCGCCTAGAAGTCAGCGGCGCGGCGCAGCGCCTCGATGCTGCGTCGTACGTCGTCATCGGTCGTCGACCAGTTGCTGACCGAGATGCGCAGCACCGCACGGCCACGCCAGCGCGAGCCGGACATCCAGGCTGCGCCATCGGCGAGCATCCGACGGACCACCTCCTGGGTGCGCGCGTCGCTGCCGAACGACGCACACACCTGGGTGAACACGACGTCGTTGAGCACCTCGGCGCCCTCGATGGACGACAGCGCCTCGGCGAACGCGGTCGCGTGCCGACAGAAGCCGTCGACCAGATCGTCGATGCCGGAGCGCCCGAGCGATCGGAGCACAGCCCACACCGGGAAGGCCCGGCCTCGGCGAGACAGTTCCGGCACCTTGTCCAGGGGACTGGCAACCTCGCTCAGGATCAGGTAGTCACCGTGCATGCCCATGGCACTGCTCAGTGCGACGGGATCAGCGACGATCGCGAGTCCGCAGTCGTAGGGCACGTTGAGGGTCTTGTGGGCGTCGGTCGCCCAGGAGTCCGCGCTCTCGTAGCCCGCGGTCAGGTGCCGGTGCTGCGCCGTGGCAGCGGCGAACAGCCCGAACGCGCCGTCGACGTGCACCCAGGCTCCGTGTCGATGGGCGATCTCGATCGCCTCACCAAACGGGTCGAAGCCGCCGGAGTGCACGTTGCCCGCTTGGAGCAGCACGATGGTCGGGCCATCCGGGCCGTTCTCGAGGGCTGCCGCCAGCGCCTCGGGCACCAACCGTCCCTCGTCGTCCGCAGCGACGACCTCCGGAGCGCCGAGGCCGAGGTACCGCAGCGCCAGGTCGATGCTGTCGTGTCGCTCCCCTCCGACGATCACTCGCACCTGTGGGCTTCCGTTGAGCCCCTGAGTGCCGGCGTTCCAGCCGACGCGGCGAAGGACCTCGTCCCGCGCCGCAGCAAGGCAGGTGAAGTTGGACATCGTCGCCCCGGTGGCGAAGCCGACCCCGCTCCCGACTGGCAGGCCGAGCAGGTCGAGCAGCCAGCGGCTGGCGACGTCCTCCACCGCCGAGTATGCCGGCGTCACGTCACGCATGCCCGCGTTCTGGTCCCAGGCACTGGTCAGCCAGTCCGCGGCCAGCGCGGCAGGGTGGCTGCCGCCGATCACCATCCCGTAGAACCGTCCGGACGGCATCGCGGTCAGACCGGGTTCGCACGCCGTGGCCAGCAGGTCGATGACCTCTCGCGGCGCGCTGGGACCGTCCGGCAGGTCGGTGCCGAGCTTCGCGATCACCTCATCGACGGAGGCCTGCGGCGGCACCGGGCGTTGGTCCAGGGAGGCGAGCCAGCTGACGGCGTGCTCATGGGCACGCTCGAGGGCTTCCTCCCTCTCATCCACGCGCGGTCACCGGCGTCGAGTAGTCCTCGAGCTCGCTCCAGTCGACCGTGCCGAGCCGCTCCTGATACTCGGCGACGAGCCCCGGCCAGTTCGTGGTGATCCTCGGCCCGTCGACGTACCAGCTTGAGCAGCCGGACCACGCGGACTCGCCCAGGCGCTCCTGCATCTCCCGATCGTAGGCCTCCGCCACGTCCGCACGTACGCCGATCAGGCGAACGGAGCCGTCGGCGATCCGCCGCGCGACCTGGGCGATGTAGCAGGCCTGGGCCTCCATCATCCCGATGATCGAGCTGCCGCCGAGGTTGGTGTTGGGGCCGTAGATGAAGAACAGGTTGGGGAAGCCCGGTGCGCTGACCCCGAGGTGTGCGCGGGCGCCGTCGGTCCACCGCTGGTGCAGGTCGGCGCCGTCGATCCCGGTCACCTTCATCGGGGCCAGGAAGCTGGTGGCTGCGAACCCCGTCCCCCAGATGAGTACGTCGGCCTCGTGCAGCCGGCCGTCGGAGCTGCGGACACCGGTCGGCTCGATGCCGGTGATCGCGGTGGTGACGACGTCGACGTGCTCGCGGTCCAGAGCCGGGTACCAGTCGTTCGAGAACAGGATCCGCTTGCAGCCGATCGGGTAGTCGGGCACCAGCCTCCGACGGAGCGCCGGGTCCTTGACCTGGCGCCGCAGCTGCAGCCGCCACCAGGTCTGGATCGTCGACATCCAGGCCTTCGCGCCGCGCATGTCGCCGGTGATCGCGCCGTTCAACTTCTCGGTCAGCCAGAACACGAAGCGCCGCTCGCCGGTCAGCAGCGAGGGGAACCGGGCGAACGCCCGGTGGTGGTGCGGCTTGTACTCCTGGTCCGGCTTGGCGACGACGTACGGCGCCGACCGCTGGAACACGGTCATCGCACTGACCTCGTCGACGATGCCGGGCACGAACTGGATCGCGCTGGCGCCGGTCCCGACGACCGCGACCCGCTTGCCGGCGAGCCGGACGTCGTGCCGCCAGTCGGCGGAGTGGAAGGTCGGCCCGGCGAACGACTCGGTGCCGGGGATGGCGGGGATGACGGGGTTGGAGAGCTGGCCCACGGCCGAGACCACGATCTCGGCGTCGTACGTCGTCCCGTCGGTCGTCGTGACCCGCCAGGTGCCGGCCGCCTCGTCGAGCTCGCAGGTCGCGACCTCCTGGCCGGTGCGAACCAGGCCCAGCAGGCCCTCGCGCTCGGCGGCGCCGCGCAGGTAGCGAAGGATCTCGGGCTGCTCTGAGTAGCGCCGGCCCCACGCGGGGTTGATCGCCCACGACCACGAGTACAGCGGCGACGGCACGTCGCAGGCCGCGCCCGGGTAGGTGTTGTCCCGCCAGACGCCGCCCACCTCGTCGGCGCGCTCGAGGATCGTCAGGTCGGAGATGCCCTGCCGGAGCAGCTCACGGGCAGCGCCCAGCCCGCCGAAGCCGGCGCCGATGATGATCACGCGAGGTCCCATGGCCCGAGGCTAGGTCCGCGACCCGGTCCCGATGCAGACCTGCGCGCCGATCCGATCCATAATTCCGGCCATGCTCCGCGAACCGGCCGCCACCGACTGGAGCTTCCCGCGCGCGGCCGCAGGGGTGGACCTCCTGGTGCGGTACGCCGCGGCCCACGGGGTCCCGACGGACCGCGCGCTGGCCGGTACCGGGCTGCGCGCGGAGCGTCGCGGGCCGGACCAGATGGTGACCGCCGCCCAGGAGCTCACGGTGGTGCGCAACCTGCGCCGGATCCTCGGCGAGGTCGGCGCGGACGTCGGCCGCACCTACCGGCCCGAGTCGTTCGGCGTGTTCGGCTTCGCGCTGCTCGGCAGCCGGACCGTGCTCGACGCCATGGACGTTGCCCTCCGCTTCATCGACCTCACCTACCTGTTCGCCATCCCGCGTGCCGACGTGCGCGAGGAGCGGGTGGTGGTGTCGATCGACGGAAGCGGGTTGCCGGCCGACGTACGCCGGTTCCTGGTCGCGCGCGACGCCACCGCGATCCGGAAGGTGCTCGACGGGCTGGTCCCGGGTGGAGTCGGTGCCCGCCTCGAGGTCAGGGACGACTCGGCGGTGCTCACGTTCGGCACCTCGGAGCTCGACAGGCCCTTGCCACGCGACCACCCCGAGGCGAGGGCCCAGGCCGCCGCGATCTGCGACGACCTCGTGGCCGTACGACGCCAGCGCACCGGGCTCGCCCAAGATGTCCGCGTGCTGATCGCCCAGCAACTCTCGGCGGGAGCCTCGGCGGTGACCGTGGCCGCGGCACTGGGCATGAGCGAACGCACCCTGCGGCGGCGCCTGGCCGAGGAAGGCCTGGGCTACCAGCAGCTCCTCGACGAGGTCCGCGAGCCGTTGGCCGCGGCGATGCTGGCCGGCTCGAGCCTGCCGGTCCAGGAGATCGCCCTACGGCTCGGTTACTCGGGCGCCACCAGCTTCATCGCTGCCCACCGACGCTGGACCGGGCGCACGCCGAGGGCTGGGTCGACACCTGGTCCCTCGCTCGTCACCTGACATCCACCCGGCCACCGGTCGGGGTTCACCGGGCGCTGGTCGGCTGCGGCCATGACTCTCGTGCAACCTCCCGTGGACCGTCGTTCGCTCCCGCTGGTGCCCACCACGCGGCACGGCTCGCGCAGCCTGATGACCTGCTTCTTCCGGTGTGGCAACGCCTGCGACCACCCCGAGCCCAACCGGACCCAGCACGGTCACATCCAGGACGAGATCGCGTCGGCGCTCGAGCGCCGCGCGGTTCTCAAGGGCGCCGCAGTCGGTTCGGGCGCCCTGGTGCTCGGCGGAGTCGCCGGCGGGGTACTGAGCTCGCCGGCGGCCGCCGAGCCGGGTGCGGTGCCGCCCGCAGGTCGCGACGGTCTGGCCAGCGCGTCGTTCAAGCCGGTGCCGCCGAACAAGCGCGACGCGCTCGTGGTCGCGGAGGGCTTCACGAGCTCGGTCGTGATCCGCTGGGGCGACCCGGTCGTCTCCGGGCGCGCCGGCATTCAACCCGTTCCAGCAGTCGGTTGCGGCGGCTCGCAAGCAGTTCGGCTACAACAACGACTACGTGGGCCTGATCCCGTTGCGCGGTGACCGCGCGCTGTTGATCGTCAACCACGAGTACACCGACGAGATCCTGATGTTCCCGGCCGGCAGTCACACGGACGACGAGGTCAAGGAGATCGCGATCGCCAACCACGGCATGTCCGTGGTCGAGGTCAAGCGTGGCCGGGCGCCCGGCTCCTGGAAGCGGGTCACGTCGCTGGGCTCGGCGAAGTACAACCGCCGGTTCCACGACGCGACGGCGTTCACGATGACCGGACCCGCTGCCGGCGACCCGCGGCTGCGCACCACCGCCGACCCGACCGGTCGCAAGGTCCTCGGCACCCTGAACAACTGCGCGGGCGGCACCACCCCGTGGGGCACGGTGCTGTCCGGCGAGGAGAACTTCAACCAGTACTTCGACGCGTCGGGCGCGCTCGACCCGGGCTACACCGCGGAGTACGCGCGCTACGGGATCACCGGGAGCGGCAAGGGCTGGAGCGACGTGGACCCGCGCTTCGACCTGACGACCGAGCCGCACGAGCCGCACCGGTTCGGCTGGATCGTCGAGATCGACCCGCTCGAGCCGAAGTCGACGCCGCGCAAGCACTCGATGCTCGGCCGGTTCAAGCACGAGGCCGCCAACATCGCGATCGCCAAGAACGGCCGCGCGGTCGCCTACATGGGGGACGACGAGCGCGGCGACTACATGTACAAGTTCGTCTCTGCTGAGAAGTACGACGCGCGGAAGACCGACCGGGCCCGCCGGCACAACCTCAAGCTGCTCACCCGCGGCACGCTGTACGTCGCGAAGTTCACCGGCGACGGCACCGAGGACGGCGTGTACGACGGCAGCGGGACCTGGATCCCGCTGTGCTCGGACAGCACGTCGTTCGTGCCGGACATGAGCGTGGCCGACGTACTGCTGTTCACGAGGCTGGCGGCCGACAAGGTGGCGCCGACCAAGATGGACCGCCCCGAGGACGTGGAGCCCAACCCCGTCAACGGCAAGGTCTACGCGGCGCTGACCAACAACTCCAACCGCGGCAACGTCGCGATGCCGGTCGACGAGGCGAACCCACTCAGCACCTCGATGGTGCGCGCCAAGCTCGGCGACCCGCTCACCTCCGCGTCCGGCAACCGCAACGGCTACGTGCTCGAGCTGACGCCCGACGAGAAGAACCACGCCGGGCGCTCGTTCAAGTGGAACCTGCTCCTCGTCTGCGGCGACCCCGCGGCGGCCGAGACCTACTTCGGCGGCGTCGACAAGTCCACGGTCAGCCCGATCAGCTGCCCGGACAACGTGGCGTTCGACCGGTCCGGGAACCTGTGGATCTCCACCGACGGCAACGTGCTCGGCTCCAACGACGGGATCTTCCGGGTGCCGACGGCCGGCTCCCAGCGCGGCCGGGTGCAGCAGTTCGCCACCGTGCCGCGCGGCGCGGAGGCCTGCGGCCCGCTGATCGCGGACAACGACCGCTCACTGTTCATCGCGGTCCAGCACCCCGGTGAGACCGACGGCTCGACGTTCGAGACCCCGACCAGCACCTGGCCGCACACCGACGACTTCCCGCGCCCCTCCGTCGTGGTGGCCTACCGCGACCGATAAAGCGCCGGGTCGGCGGTCAGGTGATGGTCATCCCGCCGTCGACGGGGAGGGTCTGGCCGGTGATGTAGCCGGCGGCGTCGGAGGCGAGGAAGACCACCGACGCGGCCAGCTCCGCGGGGTCGCCCTTGCGACCCACGGGGATGCGCGGGCCCTGGGACTCCAGGTAGCCGGGCGGGTACTGGTCGGTCATCTCGGACTCGAAGAAGCCGGGCGCGATCGCGTTGACCCGGATGCCCTTGCGACCGGTCCACTGCTGGGCCAGGTCGCGGGTCATCCCGATCAGCCCGGCCTTCGAGGACGCGTACGCCGCCTGGGGGAGCCCGGCGGTGGTGATGCCGAGCACCGAGCTGATGTTGATGATGCTGGAGCCCGGCTGCATCACCCGACCACAGGCCTGGGCCATCCAGTAGCAGCCGTTGAGGTTGACGTCGATGACCTTGCGGAATTCGTCGGGGGACTCCCGCGTGGCGGGAGCCGCGGTGCCGATGCCGGCGTTGTTGACCAGGATGTCGACGCGGCCGAACTCCTCCATCGCGAGCGCGACAAGGTTGGTGCAGGAGTCGGGGTCGGCGACGTCGGTGGCGACGCACAGCGCCCGGCGGCCGGCGGCCTCGACGAGCGCGGCGGTGTCCTTGAGCCGGTCCTCGCGGCGGGCGCCGAGGGCCAGGTCGGCGCCGGCCTCGGCCAGCCCCTTGGCGAACGCGACGCCGAGACCGCTCGAGGCGCCGGTCACGACCGCGACCTTGCCGTCCAGCCGGAACATGTCGTTGACAGTCATGGCCGTGATCGTAGGGGCGGTCGGTTTGCCGTACCATGACCGCATGCGGAGGCACCTGCTCCTTACCTAGCCGCATCGGCCATCACCGGTGCGGCTGCCCCTCGTGCCCGAGGGGCTTTTTCATGCCCGGAGCAGACGACCACCAGAGAGAACGAGATGAGCGAGCAGCAGACGCAGGGCGACGAGCCGGCGACGTACGACGTCCACGGCACCGAGCGCAAGTGGCGTGAGGTGTGGGAGCGGCTGGAGCCGTTCCGCGCCGACGACGACGCCGTGGCCCGCGGCGAGCGCGAGAAGCGCTACGCGCTGACGATGTTCCCCTACCCGAGCGGCGACCTGCACATGGGGCACGCCGAGGTGTTCGCCCTGCACGACCTGCTGGCCCGCTACTGGCGGTTCCGCGGCTTCGAGGTGCTGAACCCGATGGGCTGGGACTCCTTCGGGCTGCCCGCCGAGAACGCCGCCATTCGCAACGACGAGCACCCGGCGACGTACACCTACGCGAACATCGAGACCCAGTACGACTCGATGAAGAACTACGGGCTGAGCTTCGACTGGACCCGGCGGCTGCACACCAGCGACCCGGAGTACTACCGCTGGACGCAGTGGCTGTTCCTGAAGTTCCGCGAGCGGGGCCTGGCCTACCGGAAGAACAGCCCCGTCAACTGGTGCCCCAACGACCAGACCGTGCTGGCCAACGAGCAGGTCGTCGACGGCCACTGCGAGCGCTGCGGCGCCGAGGTGACCAAGCGCGAGCTGACCCAGTGGTACTTCAAGATCACCGACTACGCGCAGCGGCTGCTGGACGACATGGAGCCGCTGAACGACACCTGGCCGGACCGGGTGCTGACCGCCCAGCGCAACTGGATCGGACGCTCCGAGGGCGCCCACGTGGACTTCGTCGTCGAGGGTCGCGAAGAGCCGATGACGGTCTACACGACGCGCCAGGACACGCTGTTCGGCGCGACGTTCATGGTGGTCGCACCTGACGCCGCGCTGGCGACCGAGCTGGTCACCGACGAGCAGCGGCCGGCGTACGACGCCTATCTGCAACAGGTCCGCATGGAGTCCGAGATCGACCGCCTGTCCACGGAGCGGCCGAAGACCGGCGTCTTCCTGGGTGCGTACGCCGTCAACCCGGCCACCAAGGAGCGGATCCCGGTGTGGGCGGCCGACTACGTGCTGGCCGAGTACGGCACCGGCGCGATCATGGCGGTGCCGTCGGGTGACCAGCGCGACTGGGAGTTCGCCAAGAAGTTCGACCTGCCGATCGTGCCGACCGTGCAGGCGCCGGACGACTGGGAGGGCGAGGCCTACAACGGCGAGGGCCCGGCCATCAACTCCGCCAACGACGAGATCTCCCTGAACGGGATGTCCGTCGCCGAGGCGAAGCGCGCGATCACGGACTGGCTGGAGCAGAAGGGGCTGGGCAAGGGCGCGGTCAACTACCGGCTGCGCGACTGGCTGCTGAGCCGGCAGCGCTACTGGGGCGTGCCGATCCCGGTCATCCACTGCGAGAAGTGCGGCGAGGTCGACGTACCCCTGGATCAGCTGCCCGTCGAGCTGCCCGAGCTGCGCGGCGCCGACCTGAAGCCGAAGGGCGTCTCTCCGCTGGCCGCGGCCGAGGACTGGGTCAACGTCGACTGCCCGACCTGTGGTGGGCCTGCCAAGCGGGACAGCGACACGATGGACACGTTCGTCGACTCGTCCTGGTACTTCCTGCGCTACTGCTCGCCCAACGATGCGACCCAGGCCTTCGACGTCGACCTGGTGCGGCAGTGGATGCCGTGCGACATCTACATCGGCGGCGTCGAGCACGCGGTGCTGCACCTGCTGTACGCACGGTTCTTCACCAAGGTGCTGCACGACATGGGGATGCTGGACTTCGTCGAGCCGTTCTCCGCCCAGCTGAACCAGGGCATCGTGATCAACCAGGGCAAGAAGATGAGCAAGTCGCTGGGCAACGGCGTCAGCTTGGGGGACCAACTTGATGCCTTCGGCGTGGACGCGGTGCGACTGACCCTGGTGTTCGCCGGGCCGCCCGAGGACGACATCGACTGGGCCGACATGAGCCCGGCCGGGTCGCTGCGGTTCCTGCAGCGCGCCTGGCGGCTGAGCGGCGACGTGACGTCGGCGCCCGGGGCTGACGTCGCCGCCGGCGACGTGGCGCTGCGCAAGGTCACGCACCGGACCGTGCACGAGGCCGAGGAGCTGGTCGACGGCCACCGGTTCAACGTGATGGTCGCCCGGATGATGGAGCTGGTGAACGCCACCCGCAAGGCGATCGACTCCGGCGCCGGCCCTGACGACCCGGCGGTCCGCGAGGCCGCCGAGGCCGTGGCGATGCTGCTGTCGCTGGTGGCGCCGTACACCGCCGAGGAGATGTGGGACCGGCTGGGTCACCAGCCCTCGGTCGCGCAGGCCGCCTGGCCGGTCGTCGACGAGGCGCTGCTGGTCGAGGACACGGTGACCGCCGTCGTACAGATCCAGGGCAAGGTGAAGGCGCGCCTGGACGTTCCGCCGGCGATCTCCGCTGCCGAGCTGGAGGCGCTGGCGATGGCGGATCCGGCTGTGCAGAAGGCGATCGACGGGCGCGAGGTGCGCAAGGTGATCGTGCGCGAGCCCAAGCTGGTCAACGTCGTCGTTTAGTGGACCTCACCACTACTGTTCGTCGCATGGCTGCCGGGTCCTCGATCGTCGTGGTCACCGACTCGACGGCCAGCCTTCCGCCCGAGGTTGCGGCCGAGCGCGGGATCGTCGTGGTGCCGCTGCAGGTGGTCATCGGCGCGGAGGCCTATGACGAGGGCTCCGAGGAGGCGACCCCCGAGCGGGTGGCCGCCGCGCTGCGCGAGTTCCTGCCCGTCAGCACGTCGCGCCCGGCGCCCGCGCTGTTCCAGGACGTCTACGAGCGGGTCGCGCTCATGGGTGCCAAGCAGATCGTCTCGGTGCACCTCTCGGGGGAGATGAGCGGCACCTTCGAGTCGGCCCAGCTCGCGGCCCGGGACGCTTCGGTGCGGGTGGTCTGCGTGGACAGCCGGCAGGTCGGGGTCGCGACCGGGTACGCCGCGCTGGCGGCCGCCGACGCGATCGGCGAGGGACGCTCGGTCGAGGATGCGGCCGAGGCCGCGCGCCGGAGGGCCGCGGCCTGCTCGTCGCTGTTCTACGTGGACACGCTGGAGTACCTCCGGCGCGGTGGCCGGATCGGTGCCGCGGCGGCGCTCTTCGGCGGCGCCCTGGCGGTGAAGCCGCTGCTGCAGATCGAGGACGGCAAGGTCGCATCGCTGGAGAAGGTGCGCACCTCGGCGAAGGCACTCGCCCGGCTCGAGGAGCTGGCGGTGAAGGCGGCACGGGGCCGCGACGTCGACGTCTGCGTCGCCCACCTGGCCAACCCGGAGCGGGCCGGACAGCTCGCGGCCAAGCTGGCCGAGCGCCTCGACGACGAGCTCGGCGGGCGTGAGGTGTGGTGCGGCGAGCTCGGCGCCGTACTCGGTGCGCACGTGGGGCCCGGCATGATCGCCGCCTGCGTCGCGCCTCGCGTCTAACCCTCCACAGCAACCGGCCCGCGGCCGGTGATCCACAGGCGGTTCCGCACCGACGGTGTCCGGTCCGCGTGGCTCTCTAGCGTCGCCGCCATGGGAACCCGACGAACGAGCGCTGAGCACCAACAGGCCGTGTCCCGGCGGCTCGCCCAGCTGTCAGCCGACGTGGCCGCCGCCCGGGGAGAGCCCGCGGTCGCGCCGGCGGCGGGCGGTGACTGGTGGGAGGGACACACCCGCCCTGCCGAGCGCCCAACGCTGGAGGTGGTGCCGGAGCCGCTGCCTCCGGTGGTGCCGATGCCCGGCAGGCACGCGGCCCGCCGACCGGTCCGGCTGCTGCCGGACACCTTGCACGGGCGGGTCCGGCTCGGGCCGGCCCACCTCGCGGTGGTGGCGGTGCTGGTGGCAGTCGGCCTGGCCGTGACGACGTGGTGGGTGGTGCGTGCCGAGCCCGGGCAGCCCACGGCGCCCGCGGCGACACCAGGCGCGCCCGCCGACGGGTTGATCTCGGTCGCGTCCGAGGCGGTGCCGTCGGGGTCACCGGTGGCGGCCGGCGGACGGATCACGGTCGACGTGGCCGGCAAGGTACGCCGTCCCGGCATCGCGGTGCTCGACTCCGGGTCGCGGGTGGTCGATGCGATCAAGGCGGCCGGCGGTGCCCGGCCGGGGGTGGACACCTCGGGGCTCAACCTGGCCCGGGTGCTCGTCGACGGTGAGCAGATCGTGGTGGGTGGGCCGGCGGTCGCGCCGCCGCCGGCGGTCGCACCCGTCCCCGGAGCGCCTTCGACCGCCGGGCCGCTGGTGAACCTCAACCTCGCCACCCAGGCCGAGCTCGAGACGCTCCCGGAGGTCGGTCCGGTGACGGCCCAGTCGATCCTGGCCTGGCGCGACCAGCACGGCGGGTTCACCGACGTCGCGGAGCTGCTCGAGGTGGACGGCATCGGCGACGCGACGCTGGCCCAGATCACGCCGTACGTGACGCTCTGACCGACCTCCGGATGCCGCTGCTCGGGCTGTCGGCCTGGGCCGGCGCCCTGGTCGCGCACCAGGCGTCCGCCGCGTGGGCAACGGTGTGCGGGGTCGCGGCCTTGCTGGTCGCGGCGGTGGTGGTGCGCCGGAGGGGCAGGGCGGCACTGGCGACAGTGGCGGCGGTCCTGCTCGTCGGCGGCGCCGTCGCCGGCGGCACCTGGCTGCGGGCCGAGTCCGTGCACACCTCGCCGGTCGCGGGGCTGGCCGACGAGCGCGCGGTGGTCACCGTGACGGGTCGGGTGGTCTCCGACCCGAGGACGGTCGAGGGTCGCTTCGAGGACCGGGTGGTGCTGCGTCTCGCCGTCCGGACGGTCACCGGGCGCGGCGTCACGCGCAGCCTCCGCGCGCCCGCGCTGGTGATCGGCGGCGGGTCCTGGCTCGACGTACCGCTCGGAGCCGATGTGCGCGCATCCGGGCGGCTCGGGCCGGCGGACGACGACGACCTCGCCGGGGTGCTGATCGCCACCGGCGACCCGGACGTGGTGGCCGGCCCCGACGTCTGGTGGCGGGCGGCCGGGGCAGTGCGGGAGTCGATCAGGGACTCTGTCGCGGGGCGGCCCGTCGAGCAGCGCGCGCTGGTGCCTGCCCTGGTCGACGGCGACGATGCGGCGCTGCCGGCGGACCTGGAGCAGGACTTCCGGACCACGGGTCTGACGCACCTGACGGCGGTGTCCGGGACCAACCTCACCCTCGTCGTCGGCTTCCTGCTGGTCGTGGCCCGGTGGTGCGGGGTCCGCCGACGCTGGCTCTACCTCGTGGGCGCCGTCGGGATCGCCGGCTTCGTGCTGATCGCCCGCACCGAGCCCAGCGTGCTGCGGGCCGCGGTCATGGGCGCGGTGGGGCTGCTGGCCATGGGCCTGAACGGCCGGCACCGGGCGCTGCGCGGGCTCGGGGTGGCGGTGGTCGTCCTGCTGCTGGTGCAGCCGGGCCTCGCCGTGTCGGTCGGCTTCGCGCTGTCGGTGCTGGCCACCGCGGGGATCGTGCTGCTCGCGCCGGGGTGGCGCGACGCCCTGGCCCGCTGGCTGCCGCGGTGGCTGGCCGAGGCGATCGCGGTGCCCGCCGCCGCGCAGCTGGCCTGTACGCCGGTCGTGGCTGCGGTCTCCGGTCAGGTCAGCCTGGTCGCGGTGGCCGCCAACCTCGCCGTCGCGCCGGTCGTGGGTCCGGCCACCGTGCTCGGCCTCGCCGGAGGACTGGTCGGCTTGTTGATCCCGCCGCTGGGCCGGCTGTGCGGCGCCGGCGCCGGATGGTGCGTGGCCTGGATCGCGACCGTCGCCCAGCGGGGCGCGGACCTGCCGGCGGCTGCTGTCGGGTGGGGGACCGGCGTCGTCGCGCTGGTGCTGCTGACTGCGCTGACGGTGGCGATCGCGATGGCGGCGCCGGCCGTGCTGCGACGGCCGTTGGCGGCGATCATCGCCACGGCAGTGCTGGTGGCGGTCGTCGTGGTGCGCTGGCCGACGCCGGGGTGGCCGCCGAACGGCTGGGTGCTGGCGATGTGCGACGTGGGCCAGGGCGACGCGCTCGTCATCCGCTCCGGTCCGGGTTCCGGCGTGGTGGTGGATGCCGGCCCGGACCCGACCCTGGTGGACGACTGCCTACGACGGCTCGGCGTCCGCGAGGTGCCCCTGGTCGTGCTGACCCACTTCCACGCCGATCACGTCGACGGACTCTCCGGCGTAGTCGACGGGCGCCGGGTCGGTGCGGTGCTGACCACGCGCGTCCAGGACCCACCCGGCGGCGTGGCGGAGGTCGCCGAGGTGACCCGCGCCGAGGGCGTGGGCACTGGCCCGGCGTCGTACTCCGCCACGGCGACGTACGGCGCGGTCACGCTGCAGGTGCTCTGGCCACGACCGGGACCCGTCGAGGAGGGCGCCGGCGACGGCTCCTCCGCCAACGACGCCAGCGTGGTCCTGCTCGCCGAGGTGGGTGGGCTGAGGATCCTGCTGACCGGCGATGTCGAGCCACCTGGCCAGGCCGCGCTCGCCAGGAGCCTGGTCGGTCTGGACGTCGACGTGCTCAAGGTGCCGCACCACGGCAGCCGCTACCAGGACCTGGCTTGGCTCGAGTCGCTGGACGCGCAGGTGGCGCTGGTGTCGGTGGGAGCCGACAACGACTACGGCCATCCGGCGCCTCCGGTCATCGACGCATTGGAGGGGAGCGGCGCGGAGGTCTACCGCACCGACCTGGCGGGAGACGTGGTCGTGGTGCCGGGCGCCGACGGACCCGAGATCCGCACCCGAGGGTCGTCCTGAGGGCTGTCGGCCCGTTGTGGGAAGGTTCCGGCATGCGGGCGGGTGACGTGCTGGGCCGGGTGACCCTGGTGACCGGCAAGGAGGAGTTCCTCAACGAGCGCACCGTCGTCCAGGTGCGGGAGGCGGTGCTCGGCCACGACGCCGAGGCGGAGGTGTCCGACACCGAAGCATCCGGCATGAACGCCGCGAGCCTGGGCGAGCTGGGCGCGCCGTCGTTGTTCTCCTCGATCCGCTGCGTCGTGGTGCGGGCACTGGAGAACCTCCCCGAGGAGTCCGTCGACGGCCTGCTCGCCTATGCCGCCGCGCCCTCCGACGACATCGCCCTGGTGCTGGTGCACGGAGGCGGGCCGAAGGGCAGCGGGGTACTGACCAAGCTGCGCAAGCTGCCGGCCGTCTCTGAGTCGAAGTCGACCGAGCTGAGGCCATCCGAGATCCCGGGTTTCGTGGCCGCCGAGGCGCGACAGCAGGGCGCCACCATCGACGGCGACGCAGCGGCCTCGCTCGTCCAGGCCGTCGGCCAGGACCTGCGCTCGCTGTCCGCGGCCGCTCATCAGCTGGCCCACGACTTCCCGGGACAGCCGCTGACCCTCGAGCTGGTGAAGCGCTACTTCGGCGGTCGCGCCGAGGCCAAGTCGTTCGCGGTGGCCGACGCCGCGTTCTCCGGCCGGCGCGAGGTGGCTCTCGAGGAGCTGCGCTGGGCCCTCGACGCCGGCACCGCTCCGGTGCTGGTCACCTCGGCGTTCGCCGGGAGCGCTCGCGGCCTGGCCCGCTACCGCGGTGCGGCCCGCGGCCTGCGCGAGGCCGACCTGGCCCGCGAGGTCGGCGTGCCGCCCTGGAAGCTGCGCACGATCCGCGGCCAGGCTCGCGACTGGTCCGACTCCGGACTCGCCCGGGCGATCCGCGCGGTGGCCCAGGCCGACGCCGACATCAAGGGCGCGGCCAGCGACGCGTCGTACACGCTGGAGCGGCTGGTGCTGACCGTCGCCGGCCTCCGCACGCCAAATGCAAACTGACCCGTCACAAACTCCGCGAAAATGCGTTGACCCGTCGCGAAGTTCGCGACGGGTCAACGGAAAGCTGGGGTCAGAGCGAGGCGGCCTTCTTGGAGATCGCCGACTTGCGGTTGGCGGCCTGGTTCTTGTGGATGACGCCCTTGGAGGCCGCCTTGTCGAGCTGGCGGTTGGCGGCACGGCCGAGCTCGGCTGCCTTCTCCTTGTCGCCGGCGTCGGCGGCCTCGCGGAACTTGCGCACCGCGGTCTTCAGGCCGGACTTGACGCCCTTGTTCCGCTCGTGTCGCTTCTCGTTCTGCTTGATCCGCTTGATCTGGCTCTTGATGTTCGCCACTACTGCGCCTTCGTCGTAGGTGAGGTGGTGCTGATGAGTTCTGGTGCGAGTCGGCAAACGGCCGGACCCGCGACGGATAAATCTAACAGCGGGGCGCTCAGCCGCCAAAATCAACGAGGGGCCAGCCCCGGCGCTCGCTCAGCCAGTTCCAGCACACCTCGCCCTGCCAGCGCTGGTGGTCCCGAATGTACGGCGACGTCGCCGGCACCGGCTCGTCGGCCATCTTCAGGAAGTACGCCGTGACCAGGGCGATCACGACGTCGATGTCCTCGGCGGGTACGTCGCGGGTGAGCTCGGCCTCCGCGAGCACCGCGTCGACGTCGATACCGTCGCGCCGCGGGCCGATCATCAGCATCGCCGAGTCCAGCCACGGCGCACCCACACACGGCCAGTTCCAGTCGCAGAGCACCGCCTCGCCCGAGGGAGTGATGAGGATGTTGTCGTCGCGGACGTCGGTGTGCGCCACGGTGTCGCCCGCAGTGACCTCGGCGAAACGCGCAGCCAGCGCCGCTGCCTCTTCCGCGTGCTCGAGCTGGGGATAGTGCTCCCGGACGTGGTCCCAGAACCCCGGCAGCGGCGCGTAGTCCTCGGCGAAGGTTCGTAGGTGCAGGTCCGCCGGTGGCGGGGTGAGCACATCCGCAGCCAGGGCGAGCGCGGCCAGGGCGGCGTCGAGCTCGCCGCGCTGCCACGGCCGGTGCGGGGCCCGCCCCTCGACGTACTCGAAGCCGAGGACGACCCACTCGTCGTCGTCGTGGACCCACAGCAGCGCGGCAGCCGGAGCCTCGGCGGGGAGCGTGGCCAGCTTGCGCGCCTCCTCCCGGTAGGAGTGCGCGAACAGCTTCTGGGCCCTCACCGAGGCGGCCTTCACGAAGTGCTTCGAGCCGTCCTCGCAGGTCAGCACCGACGCGAAACCAGGCGTGAACCCGGAGTCCTGCGACGCGGCGTCGACAACCGGTGAGCCGCACTGCTCGGTCACCAGGGAGCGCACCGCCGGGGGCAGGTGCGACCACTGCAGGCGGCGCGCGGTCCGGCCGTGGGGGATCGAGGACGGCGTCACGCGGACATTCAACCGTGGCGACCGATTCGTTGTGGCTGCGAGTCCCTGAAAGAATGGGTCCATCATGTCCGCCGCCGCAGCTCCTGCCCCCCGCCCGGGCGCCACCGACCCCGCGATCATCCGGAACTTCTGCATCATCGCCCACATCGACCACGGCAAGTCGACGCTCGCGGACCGGATGCTCCAGCTGACCGGCGTGGTGGACGAGCGGGCCGCCCGAGCGCAGTACCTCGACCGGATGGACATCGAGCGCGAGCGCGGGATCACGATCAAGAGCCAGGCCGTGCGGATGCCCTGGACCGTGCCTGCCGACAACGACGAGGGCGCCGAGCCCGGCACCTACGTCCTCAACATGATCGACACGCCTGGCCACGTCGACTTCACCTACGAGGTGTCCCGGTCCCTCGAGGCCTGCGAGGCCGCGGTGCTGCTGGTCGACGCCGCGCAGGGCATCGAGGCGCAGACGCTGGCCAACCTCTACCTCGCCCTGGGCGCCGACCTGCACATCATCCCGGTGCTCAACAAGATCGACCTGCCGTCCGCGCAGCCGGAGAAGTACGCCGCGGAGCTCGCCGGCATCATCGGCTGCGACGTCTCCGACGTGCTGATGACCTCGGCGAAGACCGGGCTCGGCGTCGAGACCCTGCTCAACGAGATCGTCAAGCAGACCCCGCCGCCGGTCGGGCGCGCCGACCAGCCGGCCCGCGCTCTGATCTTCGACTCGGTCTACGACACCTACCGCGGCGTCGTCACCTACGTCCGCGTGGTCGACGGCAAGCTGTCGCACCGCGACCGGATCAAGATGATGTCCAACGGCACCGTGCACGAGATGCTCGAGGTCGGCGTGATCAGCCCCGAGCCGGTCAAGGCCGGCGAGATCAGCGTGGGCGAGGTCGGCTACCTGATCACCGGGGTGAAGGACGTCCGCCAGTCCCGTGTCGGTGACACGGTCACCTCCCAGCACCACGGCGCGACCGAGCCGCTGGGTGGCTACAAGCACCCCAACCCGATGGTCTACTCCGGGCTCTACCCGATCGACGGCGACGAGTACCCCAACCTGCGCGACGCCCTCGAGCGGCTGCAGCTCAACGACGCCGCCCTGGCCTACGAGCCCGAGACGTCCGGCGCGCTGGGCTTCGGCTTCCGGTGCGGCTTCCTCGGACTGCTGCACATGGAGATCGTGCGCGAGCGGCTCGAGCGGGAGTTCAACCTCGACCTGATCTCGACCGCGCCCAACGTGGTCTACGAGGTGCTGATGGAGGACGGGACGGTCCACGAGGTGACCAACCCGAGCGAGTACCCCGAGGGCAAGATCGCCGAGGTCCGCGAGCCCATGGTCCGGGCCACGATCCTGAGCCCGTCGGACTACATCGGCACGATCATGGAGCTCTGCCAGGGCAAGCGCGGCAACCTGCAGGGGATGGACTACATCTCCGAGGACCGGGTGGAGATGCGCTACACGCTTCCGATGGGCGAGATCGTCTTCGACTTCTTCGACCAGCTGAAGTCGCGTACCAAGGGCTACGCCTCGCTCGACTACGAACGCTCCGGCGAGCAGACCGCCGACCTGGTCAAGGTCGACATCCTGCTCCAGGGCGAGCCGGTCGACGCGTTCTCGGCGATCGTGCACCGCGACGCGGCGTACGCCTATGGCGTGATGCTGGCCGGCAAGCTCAAGGAGCTGATCCCGAGGCAGCAGTTCGAGGTGCCGATCCAGGCCGCCATCGGCGCCAGGGTGATCGCGCGCGAGAACATCCGCGCGATGCGCAAGGACGTGCTCGCCAAGTGCTACGGCGGTGACATCACCCGCAAGCGCAAGCTGCTCGAGAAGCAGAAGGAAGGCAAGAAGCGGATGAAGATGGTCGGCCGCGTCGAGGTGCCGCAGGAGGCCTTCATCGCCGCGCTGTCGACCAGCGGCCCGGCCGGCGACAAACCCAAGAAGTGACGGTCGCACTCCCGCAAGGGGTGCTGGCCTTCGCCGAGCGTGGCCCCGCGTGGGCGGAGTGGGTACGCCGCCTGCCCAAGCTCGTCTCGACGATCCTCGACGAGTGGGAGCTCACCGTCGACGGTGAGCCGCTGAGCGGCTGGACCGCGCTCGTCGTACCCGTCACGACGGACGCCGGCGAGCGAGCGGTGCTGAAGCTGGTCTGCCCTGGTGAGGAAGAGGAGCACGAGCACCTTGCGCTCCAGCACTGGGGCGGTGCCGGTGCGGTGCGCCTGCTGCGGGCCGACCCGGCGCGACGGGCGATGCTGCTCGAGCGGCTGCACCGGCGCGACCTGACCGAGATGCCGGTCCTCCAGGCGTGCGAGATCGTTGCGGGGCTGTACCCACGGCTGCACCTGCCCGCGCTGCCGCAGCTGCGTCCGCAGACGCTCTACATCGAGCGCTGGACCGACGACCTCGCCCGGCTGCCTCGCAGCGCGCCGATCCCGCACCGGCTGGTCGAGCAGGCGGTGTCGCTGGGCCGCGGCCTGGTCGACGACCCCGACAGCGTCGGCACGATGATCCACGGCGACCTGCACTACGAGAACGTGCTCGCCGCCGACCGGGAGCCCTGGCTCGTGATCGACCCGAAGCCGACCAGCGGCGACCCGCACTACGAGGTGGCGCCGCTGCTGTGGAACCGGTGGGACGAGGTGCGCGGCGACGTACGGGACGGCGTACGGCGGCGCTTCCACACCGCTGTCGACGCCGCCGGGCTCGACGAACACCGGGCGCGCGACTGGGTCGTGGTCCGGATGGTGCACAACGCGATGTGGGAGATCGAGGACCATCCCGACGCGCCCGACGACGACTACCTGACGATGTGCGTCGCGATCGCCAAGGCCGTGCAGGACTAGGGGGAGACAAATTGCGGTGCCGAGGGCCGTGCGCCCTGGGAGGATGGGCGCGTGCCCGTGGTCCGCAGCGTCAACGTCGGTCAGCCGAAGGACGCGCCCTGGGCGGGTATCGGCTTCACGTCCATCGACAAGCACGCCGTCTCTGGCCCGGTCAGCGTTGATGCCATGGGCCTCGAGGGCGACCAGGTGTCCGACGTCGCGCACCACGGCGGGATCGACCAGGCCGTCTACGCGTACGCCCGCGAGGACATGGACCGCTGGGCCGAGATCCTCGGCACCGAGATCCGGGACGGCCAGTTCGCCGAGAACCTCACCACCGTCGGCATCGACGTCAACGAGTCCGAGGTGGGTGAGCGCTGGCGGGTCGGGACGACCGAGCTCGAGGTCTCCGCGGTCCGGATCCCGTGCAACGACTTCAAGGAGTGGATGGGTCTCTCCGGCCACGACAACGCGGCCTGGGTGAAGCGATTCGCCGCTGACGGCCGGCCCGGCCCCTATCTCCGGGTGACGCAGCCCGGCGTACTCGCTGCCGGCGACGAGATCTCCGTGATCCACCGGCCGGGGCACGGCGTCACGGTCTCGATGCTGTTCCGCGCGTTGACCGCCGACCACACCCTGCTGCCGCGGCTGGTCGGCATCGACGGGCTCGGCGCGAAGGCGCAGGCTAAAGCCGAGGCTTATGTCGCGGCGCTGTCCGGCTGAAGCCCTGGGGTCTGAGGGCCCTACCCGCTCGCTGGCGACGTGATCTAAGTTACTGGGGACGAAATCCCCATCTCGGCCGCTCAGCAGGAGTGTTATGCCCGTCAATCGCGACACCAGCTTCGTCGACACCATGCCGCAGAACGTTGCGGTGCTGTTCTGGGACCGGGTGACCGAGTCCGGGAACAACGAAGCGTTCCGTTATCCGCGCGGTGAGGCGTGGGAGTCGGTCACCTGGAAGCAGACGGGGGACCGGGTCCGGAGCCTGGCCGCGGGCCTGCTCTCGCTGGGTCTGGAGTCCGAGCAGCGGGTCGGCATCGCGTCCAGCACCCGCTACGAGTGGATCCTGGCGGACCTGGCGATCATGTGCGCCGGTGGCGCCACCACGACGGTCTACCCGAGCACCAACGCCTCCGACACGGGCTACATCCTCGGCGACTCCGAGTGCCGCGTGGTCTTCGCGGAGGACGCCGATCAGCTCGCGAAGCTCCAGGAGAACCGGTCCGAGCTGCCGCGGCTGGAGAAGGTCATCACGTTCGACGGCGAGGCCGACGGCGACTGGGTGATCACCATGGACGCCCTCGCCGACCTCGGTGACAAGTTCCTCGCCGAGCACCCCGAGATCATCGAGACCACCGCCAAGGCGATCGCGCCCGACCAGCTGGCGACGCTCATCTACACGTCCGGCACGACCGGCCGGCCCAAGGGTGTGCGCCTGCTGCACCGCTCCTGGGTCTACGAGGGCGCGGCGATCAAGGCCCAGAACATCCTGGACGACAAGGACCTGCAGTTCCTGTGGCTGCCGCTGGCGCACTCGTTCGGCAAGGTGCTCGAGTCCGCCCAGCTGGCCTGCGGCTTCGCCACCGCCATCGACGGCCGCGTCGACAAGATCGTCGACAACCTGGGGATCGTGAAGCCGACCTTCATGGGTGCGGCACCGCGGATCTTCGAGAAGGCGCACGCGCGCATCGTGATGATGCAGGAGGCCGAGGGCGGCGCGAAGGAGAAGATCTTCAAGAAGGCCTTCGAGGTCGGCCTGAAGGTCGACGAGCTCAAGCAGCAGGGCAAGTCCGTGCCGCTGCCGCTGAAGATCCAGCACGCCCTGTTCGACCGGCTGGTGTTCAGCAAGGTGCGGGAGCGGTTCGGCGGCCGGGTCCGGTTCTTCATCTCCGGCTCCGCGGCGCTCAACGCCGACATCGCGAAGTGGTTCCACGCGGCCGGCATCCTCATCCTCGAGGGCTACGGCATGACCGAGAACGCCGCCGGCGCGACGGTCAACCACCCCGACGACTACAAGATGGGCACCGTCGGCCCCGCGCTGCCGGGTGCCGAGGTCAAGATCGGCGAGGGCGACGAGGTGCTGCTCCGTGGGCCGCACATCATGGCCGGCTACCACAACCTCCCCGACGAGACCGCGAAGACGCTCACCGAGGACGGCTGGCTGCGGACGGGTGACAAGGGCTCGCTCGACTCGGACGGGTTCCTCACCATCACCGGCCGGATCAAGGACCTGTTCAAGACCTCCGGCGGCAAGTACATCGCCCCGTCGGCGATCGAGTCCAAGTTCAAGGCGCTCTGTCCCTACGCCAGCCAGTTCGTGGTGTTCGGCAACGACCGCAACTTCGTGGTCGCGTTGATCACCCTCGACCCCGACGCGATGACGTCCTGGGCCGAGGAGAACGGCATGTCGGGGTCGTCGTACTCCGACGTCGTCGCCTCCGACAAGGTGCACGAGATGGTCCAGGGGTACGTCGACGAGCTCAACGGCAAGCTCAACCGCTGGGAGACGATCAAGAAGTGGGAGATCCTCGACCACGACCTCTCGATCGAGACCGGTGAGCTCACCCCCTCGATGAAGGTCAAGCGGAACGTCGTGGAGGACAACAACAAGGACCGGATCGCGGCCTTCTACTCCTGAGCACAGGCGGCACACAGCAGACCCATAGGTTCGGCTGGTTCTGTCTTGGCCATGACTGACGAACACGACCACGAGCACGACCGTGGCCTCGACTACGACCTGCCCCGCCTCGTCGAGCGCAACCGGATGGGCCGTCGCGGCCTGTTCGCTGTCGCCGGCGGGGTGGGCGTGGTTGCGCTGGCCGGATGCGGCGACGACTCGACCTCCAGCGGCGCCTCCAGCCCCGACCCCGTTGACCGCACCCCGCCCTCGGGAGGGCCGGGCGGCGCGCCGGATGGCGACTCGAACATCCAGGTCGCCGACGGCGAGATCCCCGAGGAGACGGCCGGCCCCTACCCGGGCGACGGCACCAACGGGCCCGACGTACTCAGCGAGTCGGGTGTCGTTCGCAGCGACATCACGTCGAGCTTCGGATCCGCCTCGGGGGTGGCCGGGGGCGTGCCGACGACGGTCAAGCTGCGGATCATGAACCTCGACGGCGACGACATCGGTCCCTTCGCGGGCGCGGCCGTCTACCTCTGGCACTGCGACCGGGAGGGCCGGTACTCGATGTACTCCGACGGTGTCACCGAGGAGAACTACCTGCGCGGTGTCCAGGAGGCCGACGACGACGGTCGTCTGGAGTTCACGACGATCTTCCCCGCCTGCTACTCGGGTCGCTGGCCGCACATGCACTTCGAGGTCTACGAGAGCCTCGACAAGGCGACCAGCGCCGACAACAAGCTGCGGACCTCGCAGCTGGCCCTGCCCGAGGACACCTGCAACGAGGTCTACGACAACGTCGAGGGCTACGAGACCAGCGTGTCCAACATGAGCCAGCTCTCGCTCGAGACCGACGGGATCTTCTCCGACGGCTACTCGCTGCAGCTGGCGAAGGTGACGGGTTCGAACGACGAGGGCTACACGGTGACGCTCAACGTGCCGGTGTGAGCACCACGACCGGGATCGGGCGGTCGGTGCGTTTGCGGTAGTCGGCGTAGCGGTCGCTGTTGTTGGCGTTGCACAGTGCCATGAGCCGCTCGTAGTCGGCGTCCTCCGGCAGGACGACGCGCGCGGTGGCCGGCTTCCGGTCCCGCCCGACCTGTGCCTCGACGTTGCTGTCGGCAGTCAGGTTGAGCAACCAGGCCGGCGGCCGATCGCTGCCGCCGTTGGACGCGACCACGAGCAGGTCCGCACCGTCGCGGGCGTAGACCAGGGCCGAGCTGCGCGCGAGCCCGGACTTGCGGCCCTTGGTGTGCAACAGCAGCGTGGGCACCCACAGGAGGCGGTGTCCGAGACGCCCGTTGGTTGCCTTGTAGATCTTCGCGTGGGTGTCGAGCAGGCGGAGGTAGGCGCTCATGGCGGTGAGCGTACGGCTGTCCGGCCGCCCCCACGCGTAGGCGACAATCGGCGGATGCCGTCGACGCTGCCTGAGGGGGATGCCGCCCCCAGCGACGGCACCCTGCCCGAGGCGGCTCTTGCCACTCTCGGAGATCGGCCGTTCGGGATCTACGTCCACGTGCCGTTCTGCACGGTGCGGTGCGGGTACTGCGACTTCAACACCTACACCGCCGAGGAGCTCGGGCCAGGCGCCTCCCGCTCCGGCTACGCCGAGACCGTGATCACCGAGCTCCGGCTGGCCCGGCGGGTGCTCGGCGAACGCGATCTCCCCGTCTCCACGGTCTTCTTCGGAGGGGGTACGCCGACCCTGCTGAACCCGGCCGACCTCGGCTCGATCGTCGCGACCGTGGCCGAGGAATTCGGGCTGGCACCCGGCGCTGAGGTGACCACCGAGTCCAACCCCGACTCGGTGCGGCCCGGAGATCTGGAGAAGCTCGTCGCGGGAGGACTGAACCGGATCTCGTTCGGCATGCAGTCCGCCGTCGGCCACGTGCTCGCCACCCTGGACCGCACCCACGACCCGGCGCGAGTGCCGACCGTCGTCGCGGAGGCCCGTGAGGCGGGTTTCGGCCAGGTGAGCCTGGACCTGATCTACGGCACCCCGGGGGAGAGCATTGCCGACTGGGAGGCCTCGCTGGACGCCGCCATGGCCTGCGCTCCCGACCACGTGTCGGCGTACTCGCTGATCGTGGAGGACGGCACCGCCCTCGCCCGGCGGGTGCGCCGGGGCGAGCTGCCGATGCCGGACGAGGACGACCTGGCCGACAAGTACCAGCTCACCGACGAGCGGCTCGGCTCGGCCGGCTACGGCTGGTACGAGGTGTCGAACTGGGCGTTGGACGAGGCGGCGTGGTGCCGGCACAACCTCGGCTACTGGCGCGGCGCGGACTGGTGGGGCGCCGGCCCGGGTGCGCACTCACACGTGGGCGGCGTGCGCTGGTGGAACGTCAAGCACCCTGCGGCGTACGCCGACCGGCTCGGCACCGGCGCCAGCCCTGCGCACGCGCGCGAGGTGCTGGACGAGGAGACGCGAAGGGTCGAGCGGGTGCTGCTGGAGCTCCGGCTGGTCGAGGGCCTCGAACTCGCGGTACTGGACGACGCGGGCCGGACGGCGGTGCCCGGCGTCGTCGAACGGGGTCTGGCCCGGATCGACGAGGGCCGGCTCGTCCTCACTCAGCAGGGCAGGTTGCTCGCCGACGGTGTCGTCCGCGAGCTGCTCAGCTGACCATCCGGATCGTCAGCGGGTAGCGGTAGTCCTCGCCGTTGCCGGCCTTCATCGCCCCGATGATCGTCATGACGAGCCAGAAGATGCTGAAGGCGATCATCAAGGGGAGGAACACCAGGAGCCCGATGCCGAGCGTCGCGACCACCACGACGACACCGACGATCGTGCCGGCGACGCCGTAGATGAGCATCGAGAGCTGGAAGTTGAGCGACTCGACGGCGTGCCGGCGCACGTAGCCGGACGACGTGCCCTTGGTGAAGAGCACCACCAGCGGGCCGAGGAAGGCCAGCGCGACGAACGCGGCCACGAGTGCGGACCAGTGCGCGGCGGTCGCCCACATGCGCTCGTCACCGCCGCCGATCTGGTAGCCGCCCGGGGCCGGAGGCGGCGGGGGAGGAGCGCCGTAAGGCTGCTGCGCGCCGTAGGGCGGCGGGGTCTCGCTCATCGGGCGGGCTCCTCGGTGGTGACGAAGTCGATCAGTTCTTCGACCCTACCCAGCAGCTCCGCCTCGCAGTCGACGTAGGAACTCACCCTCGACAGGATCTGCTTCCAGGCGCGCGCGATGTCGGCCTGGTCGTCATGCGGCCAGCCGAGGTGCTCGCAGACGCCGATCTTCCACTCGATGTCGCGAGGGATAGTCGGCCACTGCTGCAGCCCGATCCGATCGGGCTTGACTGCCGCCCAGATGTCGACGTACGGGTGGCCGACGACCAGCACGTGCCGGCCCAGCGGTGAGCGGGCGACCTCGGCCGCGATCCGGCTCTCCTTGGATCCCGGCACCAAGTGATCGACGAGCACGCCGGCCCGGCGCGACGGACCCGGACCGAACTCGGCCAGCACCTCGGGCAGCCGGTCGACGCCCTCGAGCAGCTCGACGACCACGCCCTCGATGCGCAGGTCGGCGCCCCAGACCTTCTCGACGAGCTCGGCGTCGTGCCGGCCCTCCACGAAGATCCTGCTGGCCTGGGCGACCTTGGCCCGGGCGCCGTCGACGGCACGTGAGCCCGATGCGGTGCGGGTCGGCTTGGCGGGACCCGGCCGGGTGGTCGGCGCGGTCAGGATGACCGGTCGGCCCTCGAGCAGGAAGCCGGGGCCGAGCGGGAAGGTACGTCGGCGGCCGCGGCGGTCCTCCAAGGTGAGTGTGTGGAGGTCGCGGTCGATCGCGACGACCTCGCCGCACCAGTCTGTGGTGACCTCTTCGACGACGGCGCCCTTCTCGGCAGGGACCTCGACCGCGCGTCCCCGTTTGGGGGCGCGCCAGTCGCCCGCGAGGACATCGGTCCCGTATCGATCCGCCACGCATCCGACGCTAGGCGTCGCAACCGACAAGACCCGTCAGGCCACGCCGTCAGGACTCCGACTCGTCGGTGTCCTCCTCGTCACTGTCCTGGTTGTCACTGCTCTCGTCGTCACTCTCGTCAGGCTCGGAGGTCTCGGCGCCCTTGCCGCCGTCCATGAGCCCGTCGACGGTGTCGCCGTCGTCCAGACCCTCCGCCAGCGGGTTGTCCTCGCTCGGCTGCAGGTCGTCGGGGAGCTGGTCGTCGGAGATTCCGATCTCTTCTTCCTCTGAATTGCTCATGCCGCCAGGTATCCGCTCAGATCAGCGGCAATCGCTTCTGGCTCCGCGGCAGCTGCTCGTAGCCACGACGTACGGCGTTCGCCAGCTCCTCGCGGGGGAACGGCCACTCACCGGCGGCGAGCGCGTCATCGACGGGAATCCCGCGGCCGGCGAGGTCCCGGATCGTCTCGGCCACGATGCCGATCTCGTTGCGCTGCTGCTCCACGAAGTCGCGGTCGACCGGAGCCCCGTGACCGGGCACCACGACCGAGGCACCAGTCGTCAGGCCGAGCACGATGTCGAGGGTGAGCGGCCACTCCATCGGGTAGCAGTCGCCGCCGAACCCGGGTACGCCGTTGCGCACTGCCGACTCCTCGATCAGGTCGCCGGCCAGCAGCACGTCGACATCCGGGATCCGCACGACCAGGTCGCCGCCGGTGTGTCCGCGACCGGGGTGCACGAGCTCTACCACCCGGTCACCCAGGTCGAGGACGGCCGCGGAGGAGAAGGTGCGTTCGGCGGCCACGATCTCGGTGGCGATGACCTCGTCGCGGTGCGGGTCGTCCTCCTCGGCCCGGTAGAGGTCCTTGATCCGCTCGCCGGCGGAGACGGTTCGTTCGGCCGCGGTCTCGTGGGCGTGGATCGGCACGCCGGCGCCGTAGGCACGACGGAACTCGTCGTTGCCGAAGGTGTGGTCGAAGTGCTCGTGTGTGTTGACGACGGCGGTCACGTCGCCGACGCCGAGACGGCGTACGTCGTCGAGGACCTCGCGCGCGGCGACCGCTGAGGCATGGGTGTCGACGACCAGCAGGCCCGCGTCACCCTGGATCACCGTGCAGTTGACGTCGAACCACTCGTACCGAGCCACCCAGACCCGGTCGGCCACCTCGACGAACGCCACGCCCCGAGGGTAGACGTGTGGCCTAGTACCATTGGCACTCGCAAGGAACGAGTGCCAAGCCCGTGGGGCGGACCGGTGAGGAGGCGGAGATGCAGGAGGAGCGCAGGCTCGCCGTACTCCGCGCCATCGTCGAGGACTTCGTCGCCACGGAGGAGCCGGTCGGCTCCAAGGCGCTGGTCGAGCGACACGGCCTGAACGTCTCGCCAGCCACGGTGCGGAACGACATGGCCGCGCTCGAGGACGAGGGTTACATCACCCAGCCGCACACCAGCGCGGGGCGGGTGCCGACCGACAAGGGCTACCGGCTCTTCGTCGACCGGCTCACCACCGTCAAGCCGATGAGCCCCGCCGAGAAGAGGGCGATCTCGTCGTTCCTCGACGGCGCGGTCGACCTCGACGACGTCGTCAACCGGTCCGTGCGCGTGCTCTCCCAGCTGACCCACCAGGTCGCGGTCGTGCAGTACCCCACGCTCTCGCGCTCGACCGTCCGGCACGTCGAGCTGGTCGCACTGGCGCCGCACCGACTGCTGGTGGTGGTGATCCTCAGCACCGGGCGCGTCGAGCAGCGCGTCGTCGAGCTCGACACCGACCTGACCGATGACGAGCTGGTGGCGCTGCGCACCCAGGTCAACCGGGCGGCGACCGGTGAGCAGATCTCCGACGCGGCATCCGCGCTGCGCGGTCTCGGGACGGCCGCGCCCGCGCCGACGCAGGCGGTGATCGACGAGCTGATCGAGGCGATGAGCGACCACCGGTCCGACGAGCGCGTCGCTGTCGGTGGCACGGCCAACCTGGCCCGGTTCGGCGACAGCTTCGAGTCCTCGGTGCGGCCGCTGCTCGAGGCGCTCGAGGAGCACGTCGTACTCCTCAAGCTGCTCGGCGAGGCCACCCAGGGCGGCATGGTCACGGTCCGGATCGGCGCCGAGGGCCCGGTCCAGGAGCTGTCCTCGACCAGCGTGGTCGCCACCGGCTACGGACCGCACGACGAGGCGGTCGCCACGCTCGGCATCGTGGGACCGACCAGGATGGACTACCCCGGCACGATGTCGGCGGTGCGAGCGGTCGCCCGCTATGTCTCCCGAATCCTCGACGAGGCCTGAGCCGGCCGGCGTCGACCAACCAACGAACGAACCTAAGGAAGCAGCACGTTGAGCCAGGACCTGTACGACCTCCTCGGTGTGGCCCGCGACGCGGATGCCGACGCCATCAAGAAGGCCTACCGGCGGCTTGCTCGGCAGTACCACCCCGACGTCAACCCGGACCCCGAGGCGCAGGACCGGTTCAAGGAGATCTCCCGGGCCTACGAGGTGCTGTCCGATCCGCAGAAGCGGGCGGCGTACGACCGCGGCGGTGACCCGTTCGGCGGCGCCGCAGGTTTCGGCCAGGGCGCGGGGTTCTCCTTCACCGACATCATGGACGCGTTCTTCGGCGGCCAGGGCGGCGGGATGGGCGGCCAGGGCCGCGGTCCGCGGTCGCGCGTACGCCGTGGCCAGGACGCCCTGATCCGGCTCGAGATCGACCTTGCCGAGGCGGCGTTCGGCGTCGCCCGCGAGCTCAAGGTCGACACCGCGGTGGTCTGCTCGGCCTGCCACGGGGAAGGCGCCGCTCCGGGCTCGCACCCGGCGCCGTGCGAGACCTGCCACGGCCAGGGCGAGGTGGCCCACGTCCAGCGGTCGTTCCTCGGCGAGATCCGCACGCTGCGGCCGTGCCCGGCCTGCCGCGGCTTCGGCTCGATCATCCCCGACCCGTGCCGCGAGTGCTCGGGTGAGGGCCGGGTCCGGTCGCGGCGCACGCTGACCGTGAAGATCCCCGCCGGCGTCGACGACGGCACCCGCGTGCAGCTCAGCGAGCAGGGCGAGGTCGGCCCCGGTGGCGGACCGGCCGGCGACCTGTACGTCGAGATCCACGTGGCCCAGCACGAGGTCTTCACCCGGCACGGCAACGACCTGCACTGCACGGTCACCGTCCCGATGACGGCCGCTGCGCTCGGCACCACGCTCACGCTGCCCACGCTGGAGGCGGACGTGGAGGCCGGCGCCGACTCGGGCGTCGAGACCAGCTTCGAGCTGGAGATCGCGCCGGGCACGCAGTCCGGCGCCGAGCAGGTGCTCCGCGGTCGGGGCGTCCCGGGGCTGCGCGGCGGTCGGGGTGACCTCGTGGTCACCGTGAGTGTCGAGACGCCCACGAGGCTGGACCCGCGTCAGGAGGAGCTGCTCCGCGAGCTCGCCGCGATCCGGGACGAGGAGCGGCCGAGCGTGCAGATCCGACCCAGCACCCAGAAGTCGGTGTTCGGCCGGCTGCGCGACGCGTTCAACCCGAACCCGCACTGATGTCGCTCCCCGTCCACCTGGTCCCGTCGCTCGGCGGGGTCGCGCCCGGCACGGTGGTTCGGGTCGAGGGGGACGAGGCGCACCACGCCGTCGCGGTGCGGCGGATGCGCGTCGGCGAGGCGCTGATGCTCACCGACGGACGCGGCGGGCTCGCCGTCGGCGAGGTCGAGGCCACCGGCAAGCGGATGCTCGACGTCCGGGTGACGTCGTACGACGCGGTGCCGGAGCCGGCTCCCTCGGTGACCGTGGTCCAGGCGCTGGCCAAGGGCGACCGCGGCGAGCGGTCAGTGGAGCTGCTCACCGAGATCGGGGTCGCCCGGATCGTGCCCTGGGCGGCCGCGCGCAGCGTCGCGGTGTGGAAGGGCGAGCGCGAGGCGAAGTCGCTCGCCAAGTGGCGGTCCACTGCGCGCGAGGCGGCCAAGCAGTCGCGGCGAGCCTGGCATCCCGAGGTCGCGGAGCTGGCGTCGACCGAAGACGTGGTCGCGCTGATCGCCGCTGCCGACGTGGCGGTGGTGCTGCACGAGGAGGCCGACGGTGCACTCGGGTCCGCGCCGGTCCCCGACGTCGGTGCGATCGTCCTGGTCGTCGGTCCCGAGGGCGGCCTCACCGACGACGAGGTGGCGACGTTCGTCGCTGCTGGTGCGCACGCCGTACGGCTCGGCGCCGAGGTGCTGCGCACATCGACGGCCGGCGTCGCCGCCACCGCGGCGATCCTGGCCCGCACCTCGCGCTGGGCCTGATCCGTCGAATCGTGGGTTCTGGCCCCGCGAATCGTGAGTTTTGGCCCCACGAGTCGGAACCGGATTCGATGCGAGCGGCCACAACTACCGACTCAACAGGCCACAACTACCGACTCAAGGGGCCAGAACTCCCGATTCGACGGGATCAGGTTGCCAGCAGTGTCTCGACGCGGGCCACTTCTTCGTCGAGCTCGGCCTGCTCCTTCTTGGTGAGCTTCCGCATCAGGGTCGCGATCTCGACGCGCCCGTCGGTGACCCGCCACAGACCTTCGAGCCAGCCATCGATGAAGATCGGGGCCGCGGCGGCGCCGTTGAGGCCCTGCTGCGACTTGCGCTTCTCGGGGTCGGTGACCCGGTCGCGGCCGGCGTGGGAGAGCCAGACGTTGTCGTAGTAGCCGAGCAGCCGGACCGGTGCCGGGACGTCGGCCTCGACGATGGGTGAGCCCGGGACGTCGTAGAGCACCTTGCCGTTCTCGTCCTCGTGTCGTTCGAGGTCGTCCATCTCCTTCATCAGCGCGGCCAGGCCGGTGATCGCGGACCACGCGGTCGCATCGGCGGCGGATGCCGGGCCGAAGGCGCGGAGGTACCGCCGCAAAGTGGCCGGTACGTCGGGCTCGGCGAGGTCGCCCTCGAGCCACGCGTCGACCGGCTGGTAGACCACGCCGCCCGAGCCCTTCCAGGTGCCGCGCGGGGGTAGCTGGGCGAGCGCGTGGGTCGACCGGGCGAGCTGGCCGAGCTGGGTCGGGGTGTAGCCATCGAACCGCTCGGCGAGCGCGAGCCCCAGTGCCTTCTGCGGGACCGGGCCGTCGGCAAGGAGCTCGGTGACGGCAGCACCGAACGCGTCCCGGTCGATCTCCCGCGCCGAGCCGATCGTCTGGCTCACCTTGATCTCGCGGTCGTGCACGGGGCGCGTCCACTGCCGCAGCATCAGCGCGTCGTCGCGAGTGAGCAGGTGGATGGTCCCGCGCATCACCAGCAGCCGGACCAGGGTCTTGTCCTCGAGCCCGCGGGTGACGTCGTACGGGTCGAACTCGGTGAGCCGTGCCGCCAGCGAGAGGAACGGCGGCAGGTTGTCCTGGGCCTGCAGCCCGATCAGGTAGTCGGCCATCTCGAACGGCGTCGAGTCGACGCGTTCGAGCAGGTGCTGGCGGTGGAGGAGGGTGCGGTTCAGGACCTGGCGGCTCAGCTTCACCGCACGATGATCGTCTTGGTGTCCTCGGTGGGTCCAGCGCCTTCTCCGCCCGAGGGGTCATCGGTCATCGCCACGAAGGTGTACTCGCCGGCCTCGAGGTCGGAGACATCGACCTCGGTCTGCCAGGGATAGAGCTTGTCGAGCCAGCCGGTTGCGGTCGAGAAGCCCTTCTTGACGACCTGGTCCCCTTGGCGGATCTCCCACGGGACGGTGGCCTCGAACGAGCTGGCGACGCCCTCGGCAGTGAAGGTGCCGCTGACCGTCTGGGCCTCCTCGGGCGTGGTGATGTTGACCAGCCCGAGCACGTCGAGCTGCGGCGCGGCCGCCACGCCATCGGAGGTGTCGATGCCGAACAGCGTCGTCGAGGCGCCGCCGAGTCGGACGATCACGTCAGCGCGCTCCTGCTGGACGCCCTGGAGCGTGTAGACGAGCTGTTGGACGGCGAGCTTGGCGGCGGCCGCGGACATGCCCTGCGCGCGCGTCTTCCAGCCGTCGTCCTGCATCTCCACCACGAACGATGCGGCCGAGTCGTCGTACTCGATGCTCTTGAACGTGCCGCTGGGGAACAGTGTGCGGTAGTCGCGGTCGGAGACGTCGCCGGCCGTCATCAGCGCGGCCGCCTCGGCGAGCGGGTTGTCGGCCTCGACCCGACGGAACTCCCGGAACAGCCTCGGACCCTGAGGAGTGTCGCCGACGAAGTAGACCGGGACGGTCACCATGTCCGCCGACGGCTCGGACGACTTCGGCGGGTCCGTGGGCTCGGTGGGCTTGTCGCTCGGCTTGCCGTTCGAGCTCTTGCCGTTGCCCGGGTCGTCGGCCACCGGCTCGGGGTCGTCACCGCAGCCGGCGAGCGCCAGGGCGAGGGCACCGGTCGCCAGCAGAGTCGTGAAGCGCTTCATGGCAGCCATCCTTCTCGCCCCGAGCGGCTATTCGACGATGATCGTGCGCGTGTCGGAGGTCGGTCCGAAGCCCTCCGCGCCCCCCGACGGGTCGGACGTCATGGCCACGAACGTGTAGCGGCCGGACGGCAGCGCCGATACGTCGATCGGTTCGGTCTCCCACTCGTACAAGCGGTCCATCCAGCCCCTCACGCGGTGACGAACCCCTCCAGGACGACGTTGTCCGACTCGTCCCGGATCTCCCACGGCACGGTGGCTTCGTGTGAGTTGGCGCGGCCGCGGGCGACGAAGGATCCGCTGACCCGCGTCCCTCGGCGGGGTCGCTGATGCTCACCAGCGCGAGAACCTCGTTCTGCGGTTCGACGCTCTATCCACCTTGGCCGGCGGGATCAACGATGCCGGCCCCGGCCGCGACATAGCGGAATCGACCGGCAAGGCCCCGCTTTGTCGCAGCCTGGATCGTGTAGGCGACCTGCTGGTTCGCCAACCCGAACTCCTCGTCGCGGGGCAGTCGCGGCGGTCGAGTTCACCTTGTGGCGATCTCGACCTCGATGACGTCGTTCTGACATCTACGGACTGGAAGCCCCGGCCGGCCAGATCGTCTCGTAGTTCGGATCTTGTGGACTCATGCTCCGTCGTGATCGCTTCGAGCGCGGCCAGCGGTCCCCATCCTTCGGGCAGCTGCTGGAACTCGCGGTACAGCCGCGGACCTTGAGGGGTGTCCCCGACGAAGTACAGGGCAACTGCGTGCTTTCGCCCAGGCCCGCGGCTTGTCCATGTCCCGGCCCTTGCCGTCGTCCTGGGCGAGGTTGACCGCGGTGACCACGGACGCGGCAGCCAGGATCGCTCCGCCCGCGGCGTACCAGCCCCGTCGCCGGTGCGGCCTCTGTGTGCGGGCCCGAATAGTGTCGAGGCGGTACTCCGGCTCCACGTCCGCGACAGCGTCCGTGAGCAGGTCGCGCAGCTCGTCGTCCTCGGTCACCGCTCGTCTCCCTTCAACAGCTCGCGCAGCGCAGCGGCGCCGCGCGAAGCATGGCTCTTGACCGCACCCCGGCTGATCCCGAGGGTGTCGGCGATCTCGGCCTCGGAGAGGTCGAGGTAGTAGCGCAGCGCCAGTACCTCGCGCTGGCGCTGTGGCAGGGCGCGCATCGCCTCGAGCACCGCGACCCGGCGGGCGAAGCCCTCGCCCGGCTCAGCGGCGCTGGCCCCTGCGGGATCCGGCCCGCGTTCGACGTGCCGGGCGACCACCATCCGGTGCCGCAGGGTCGACCGCGACTGGTTCACGACCGCCTGGCGCAGGTAGGCGAGCGCCTTGTCGTGGTCGCGCAGCCGGTCCCAGCGCCGGTGTACGGCGATGAACGCGTCCTGGACGACCTCTTCGGCGGTGCCGACGTCCCTCACGAGCAGGACGGACAGGCGCACCAGCTGTCGCCAATGGGCGGCGTAGAGCCGCTCGAGGGCCTCGTCGGCGGTCCAGGAGCCCTCGGCCATCAGCCGTCCCGGTGCAGTCGCATGTGCGGTCACGCTAGTAGGACGCCCGACCCCCGCATACGGTTTACCCATGGAGGACTGTCTCTTCTGCAAGATCGTCGCCGGCGACATCCCGGGGGAGGTCGTGCACACGACCCAACGGACCGTGGCGTTCCGCGACGTGAACCCGCAGGCGCCGCTGCACGTCCTGGTGGTCCCGCGCGACCACTACCCCAACGCCGCCGCTTTGGCAGCGGGGGACCCGGACGCGTCGGTCGAGATGGTGCAGACGGCGGCTGCGGTCGCGGCCGCCGAGGGGTACGACTCCTACCGGCTGGTCTACAACACCGGCGCCGACGCGCACCAGACGGTCTTCCACGCCCACCTCCACGTGCTCGGCGGCCGCTCCTTCACCTGGCCGCCGGGATGAGGGTGCGCACTGCTGCGGCGGCCGCCGTGATGCTGCTGGTCACGGCCTGCTCCGAGTCCGGCGGTGACACCCCTGCCGCCGATCGGGCGCCGGACGCCCCGGCGAGCGGGTCGACGAGCGCGGCGCCGGGTCACGGCGGGCACGGCAACACGAAGCCGGGCAAGCTGCTGCCGCTGCGCAAGGGTGAGGACCGGCTCACGCTGACGATGCCGGAGGCCTACACGCCGTCCGCGCCGACCGGCAAGGGCACCGACGACTACCGCTGCTTCATGCTCGACCCGAAGCTCAACCAGGACGCCTTCCTCACGGGCACCAACGTCCTGCCCGGCAACCCCGACGTCGTCCACCACGTGATCCTGTTCCGGGTGCCGCCCGACCAGGTCGACGAGGCCACGCGCCTCGACGACGCCGACCACGGCGAGGGCTGGACGTGCTTCGGTGGCTCGGGTGTCGGGGGCGAGGTCGACCAGCTCAACGATGCGCCCTGGCTCGGGGCCTGGGCACCGGGCGGGTCGGAGACCCAGACGCCCGACGGGTACGGCGTCGATCTCCCACGCGGCTCGCGGATCATCATGCAGGTCCACTACAACCTGCTCGCCGACGTCGGTCCCGACATGAGCTCGACGCAGATCCGGGTGATGGAACGCAAGCCCGGCATCACGCCGCTGCACACGTTCCTGATGCCGTCCCCGGTGGAGCTGCCGTGTCGCCCCGGCCGCGACGAGTCCCCGCTGTGCGACCGCGATGCGTCCATCGCCGATGCGCGGGAGCGGTTCGGGATGGTGGGAGGTGCCCTCGCCGAGGGACTGCACTACCTCTGTGGCACCGAGCCGCGTCCCAGCGAGGTGAGCACCTGCACGCGAACCCTGTCCAGGCCGATGACCGTGCTCGCGGCTGCCGGGCACATGCATCTCCTCGGCCGCCAGATCAAGCTCGAGGTCAACCCGGACACCCCCGAGGCCCGCACCGTGCTCGACATCAAGGTGTGGGACTTCGACGACCAAGGGGCTCGCCCCGTGCGTCCGATCCAACTCGACGCGGGTGACATGGTGCGGGTGACCTGCCGACACTCCCAGACGCTGCGCGACAAGCTGCCGGCGTTCGACGGCCAGGAGGAGAAGTACGTCGTGTGGGGCGAAGGCACCACCGACGAGATGTGCCTCGGACTGCTGTCGGTCGCTTTCGACTGACCCTCAGATCGGGGCGTTCATCCTGGCGACAGCGCCGAAGCGCTCCGCCGTGACCCCTGGTCCGTACCGGAACCCCTGCGCCTGGTCGCACGCCCGCCGCTGCAGGTACCGCTCCTGGTCGCCCGTCTCGACGCCTTCCGCCACGACCGTCATGCCGAGCGAGTGAGCCATCACGATGATCGTGTCGACGATGGCGGCGTCGGCGTCGTCGACGCTGAGCTCGCGGACGAAGGTGCGGTCGATCTTGATCTTGTCGATCGGGAAGCGGGTCAGGTAGGAGAGGCTCGAGAAGCCGGTTCCGAAGTCGTCGACAACGATCTTGATCCCCAACGTGCGGAACGCCTTGAGCAGCTCGATCACGTCGTACGGGTCCTCCATCAGGATGCCCTCGGTGATCTCGAGCTCGAGCCAGGCCGGGTCGAAACCGGTCTCCTCCAGCACCTCGTTCACGACGTCCCACAGGTCCGGGCCGTGGAACTGGCGCGGTGACACGTTCACCGCCAGCCGCAGCTTCCGGCCGAGCCCGGCCTGGATCAGAAGTGTGTCGCGGCACGCACGACGCAACACCCACTTGCCGAGTTGACGGATCATCCCGCTGTCCTCGGCGACGGGGATGAACCTGTCCGGTCCGATCGGGCCGAGCTCGGCGCTCTCCCAGCGCGCCAGCGCCTCCATGCCGATGACCACGCCGCTGCCGAGATCGACCAGCGGTTGGTAGACGACCGTGAGCTCCTCGCGATCGATCGCCTGCCGCAGGGCGGCCGCGATCGCCATCTTGTCGTTGGTCTCGTCGAGCATGGCGTCGTAGAACCACTGGAAGTTGTTCCGGCCCGAGGCCTTGGCGTGGTACATCGCGGTGTCGGCGTTCTTCAGCAGAGCGGTGGGGTCGGGCCCGTCCTCCGGGTATCGCACGGCCCCCATGCTCACGGTGACCGCCAGCTCATGGCCCTGGACGTCGACCGGCGCCAGCAGGACCTGCATCAGCTGTTCGATGCGGGGCGTGATCGCCTTGCCGTCCGGCAGGTCACTGAAGACGAGGACGAACTCGTCACCCCCGAGCCTCGCGACGAGGTCGTCCTCCCGCACCCAAGCCTGGAGCCGATCAGACATGGCGAGCAGCAGCTCGTCCCCCATGTGGTGGCCCAGGGTGTCGTTGACCCGCTTGAAGTGGTCCAGGTCGAGAAGCAGTACGACGATCTCGGTGCCGTCGCGCTCGGCTCGTCCGATTGCGTCGACCAGGTGGTTGCGCAGCATGGTCCGGTTGGGGAGGTCGGTGAGGTGGTCGTGGTTCGCGAGGTGGGTGAGCTCGGCCAACATCTCCCGACGCAGCGTGTTCTCCTGCAGCGCCACCTCCGCCTCGCGCAACCGTTCCTCGGCAAGCTTTCGCTCTGTGATGTCGATGATCGCCGCCAGCACGAACGTGCCTTCGTCGGTCTCCAGCGGGTTGAGACCGATCTCGATCGGCACCTCCGCGCCGTCGCTGCGCAACCCGAACAGGTGTCGCCCGGCACCCATGGCCCGTGCGTCCGGGTGTGCGAAGAACGACTGCCGGTAGTCCTGGTGGTGGCTCCGGAACCGCTCGGGGATGAGCTCGTCCACCCGCATCTCGTACAGCTTGGTGCGCGCGTAGCCGAAGAGCTTCTCGGTCTCGGAGTTGACCAGGACGATGCAGCCCTCGGCGTCGACCATCAGCATCGCGTTGGGCGTGGCTTCGATGATCAGGCGCAGCCGGCGCTCCTCGTCGGACGACGTCGTCGCGGAGGAAAGTACGTCGGGGGACTCCATGGTGCTCGCTCTCTACACCCGCACCGAAGCGCGACTGACCGGCGGATCCCCATCTCCGAAGTACTTCGATGATAGGGGGACCGGCGGGCTCCGCGAGGGATCTCCGGGAACTCCGGGCGAGCTAGGCGAGTACGGCGTCGACCAGGCGCAGGACGTAGAACAACACCGGCAGGCCGAATACGACCAGGAGCATCCAGGCGACCATCCGGTGCTTGGCGTTCGCCGCGTCGAGGGAGCCCGCGAAGTCGAGCAGGGCCCCGTCGGGGACGTGGGCGGTGAGCCCCATCCGCGCCGCCTCGGGCGGCAGGTGCTGGCCCGCGAACCAGTACGGCGGTGCGAGCTCGCGCCCTGCGGCGTCGCCGACGAAGTCCTCGTCGTAGTCGTCCGCGGGGTGCATGAGACAACCGTACGTGCCAATTCGAGTGGGCGGGCGGAGTTCGCTCCCGTACCCTTGAATGGTCCGATCCACCGCGCAACGAAAGGCCGCCCGCCCGGGCACCCATGACAGACAGCAACACTGGGCCATCCCATGGAGGGGACGCTCACCACACCCGTCATACGGTCGTGGTCCCCAACAGCATCAACATGGTCAGCCTGCTGGGTCCGGGGGACGAGCACCTCGACCTGATCGAGCGCAGCTTCAACGCCGAGGTCCATGTCCGCGGCAACCGGATCACCCTCCGTGGTGAGCCGGGCGAGGTCGCGCTCGCCGAGCGCCTGCTCGACGAGCTGGTGGCCATCATCCGCACCGGTCAGGGCGTCACCGCCGAGACCGTCGAGCGGGTGCTGCAGATGCTGCGCGCCGAGACCACGGAACGCCCCGCAGAGGTGCTCTCGCTCAACATCCTGAGCAACCGCGGCCGGTCGATCCGTCCCAAGACGCTCAACCAGAAGCGCTACGTCGACTCGATCGACAAGCACACGATCACGTTCGGCATCGGCCCCGCCGGCACCGGCAAGACCTACCTGGCGATGGCCAAGGCGGTCCAGGCGCTCCAGTCCAAGAACGTCAACCGGATCATCCTGAGCCGGCCGGCGGTGGAGGCGGGGGAGAAGCTCGGCTTCCTACCCGGCACCCTGTCGGAGAAGATCGACCCCTACCTGCGGCCGCTCTACGACGCGCTGCACGACATGGTCGACCCCGAGTCGATCCCGAAGCTGCTCGCGGCCGGCACCATCGAGGTCGCGCCCCTGGCGTTCCTGCGCGGCCGGTCGCTCAACGACTCGTTCATCATCCTCGACGAGGCGCAGAACACCACGCCCGAGCAGATGAAGATGTTCCTCACCCGACTGGGCTTCGGCTCCAAGATCGTGGTCACCGGCGACGTCACCCAGGTCGACCTGCCCAGCGGCACGAAGTCCGGCCTGCGCGTCGTCGAGGACATCCTCGACGAGGTCGAGGACATCGCGTTCAACCGGCTGACCGCCCACGACGTGGTGCGGCACCGGCTGGTCGGCCGGATCGTGTCGGCGTACGAAGAGTTCGACGCGCGCGGGATCCAGGGGGCCCAGCGCAAGGACAACAGTTGAGGAATTCCCCACGACGTTCTTCGTCTCCCCCGCTGCGCTCCTCCGCCGAACAACGCCGCGGGGGCCCCAAGTGACTATCGAGATCCTCAACGAGTCGGGTCACGAGCTCGACGTCAAGGGGCTCGCCCAGCTGAGTCGGTTCGTGATGGACGCGATGCGAGTACATCCGCTCGCGGAGCTCTGCATCAAAGCGGTCGACGAGGACACCATCGCCAAGCTCAACGAGCAGTGGATGGAGAAGACGGGCCCGACCGACGTGCTCGCCTTCCCCATGGACGAGCTGCGTCCGGGCCTGGTCACCGAGGAGCCCGAGGAGGGCGTGCTCGGCGACCTGGTCGTCTGCCCGGCGGTCGCCGAACGCCAGGGCGAGACGGCCGGTCACGGCACCACGGCCGAGATCGAGCTGCTCACGGTGCACGGCATCCTGCACCTGCTCGGCTACGACCACGCCGAGCCCGAGGAGCACAAGGAGATGTTCGGACTCCAGGACAAGCTGCTCGGGGAGTGGCGGGCCTCGCGCTGATGAGCGACTTCTGGCTGCTCTTCGCAGCGGCCGCCCTGGTCCTGCTGGCGGGCCTGTTCACCGCCGCGGACGCCGCACTGGGCTCTTTCTCGAGAGCGCGCGCCACCGAGCTGGTGGGCGAGGAGCGGGCCGGCTCCAAGCGGCTGGTCGCGCTGCTCGACGACGCGCCGCGCTACCTCAACACCGCGCTGTTCCTGAGGCTGTTCTGCGAGATCTCCGCCATCGTCCTGGTCGCGAAGGTGGTCTCCGAAAGCGTCGATGACGGCTGGTGGCCCAGCGTCCTCATCACGATCGGCGTGATGGTGGTCGTCTCGTTCGTGGTGATCGGCGTAGCCCCGCGGACCCTCGGTCGACAGCACTCCGAGACGGTGGCGCTGCTGAGCGCAGGCCCGCTGCGGGCGTTCACCTCGGTGCTCGGGCCGTTCCCGAAGCTGATGATCCTGATCGGCAACGCGATCACCCCCGGCCGCGGCTTCCGCGAAGGGCCGTTCTCGACGGAGACCGAGCTCCGCGAGCTGGTCGATATGGCCGAGGCCTCCGCGGTGATCGAGTCCGGCGAGCGGAAGATGATCCACTCGGTCTTCGAGCTGGGCGACACCACCGCGCGCGAGGTCATGGTGCCGCGCAACGACGTCGTCTACATCGAGCACTTCAAGAACCTGCGGCAGACGATGTCGCTGTTCCTGCGCAGTGGCTTCTCGCGGGTGCCGGTGATCGGCGAGAACCTCGACGACATCCGCGGCTTCGCCTACCTCAAGGACATCGTGCGCCGCGACTTCGAGGCGCCCGACGTGGAGTTCACCCAGCACGTCGAGGAGATCATGCGCCCGGCCCACTACGTGCCGGAGTCGAAGCCGGCCGACGCGCTGCTGTCCGAGATGCAGGCCCGCCGCCAGCACATCGCGGTCGTCGTCGACGAGTACGGCGGCACCGCCGGGCTGATCACGATCGAGGACGTGCTCGAGGAGATCGTGGGCGAGATCACCGACGAGTACGACCAGGACGAGGTCGAGGTCGAGCACCTCGACGACGGCGGCATCCGGGTGTCCTCGCGGTTCCCGATCGACGACCTCGACGAGCTGTTCGGGTTCGACGTCGAGGAGGAGGACGTCGACTCCGTGGGTGGCCTGATGGCCAAGCACCTCGGCCTGGTGCCGATCCCGGGCTCCTCGGTCGAGGCGCACGGGCTGCGCTTCGTTGCCGAGGAGACCGCGGGTCGACGCAACAAGATCGAGACCGTGGTGATCAGCCGAGTCGCCGCCGAGGCCGCCGAGCCCGACGAGCCGGTCCGGGTCGAGGCCGAGTAACGCCGACCCGGCTCTTGTTGTGGCAAGACGAGCCGGGTCGACGTACCTGAGGGGGCAAGTCGAGCCGGGTCGACGATTCCTTAGGGTGGTGGGCATGGAGCTGAGCGCCGAGGACCAGAAGCTGGTCACCCTGGCCAGAGCCACCCGAGCGCGCACCGGTGCCGCCGAGGGTGCAGCGGTCCGCGACAGCGACGGCCGCACCTACGCCGGCGCGACGGTCTCGCTGCCCTCGCTGGAGCTGAGCGCCGTGCAGGTGTGCGTGGCGATGGCGGTCGCGTCGGGATCCCAGGGGCTGGCCGCTGCGGTGGTCCTGGGCGACGCCACCGAGCTGGCGGCGCCCGACCAGGCGGTGCTGGGCGAGTTCGGCGCCGGGGACGTCGTCGTCCATCTTTCTGACTCGCAGGGTCGAATCCTCCAGTAGTAGATTCGGCGGCGTGACACTCGGGAACGCCTGGGAGGAGCATCGTCGCGCAGTCGAGAGGCTGCGCGCGTCGTACGCCGCCATCCCGACGGGCGAGCCGGTCCGGCTGGCCAAGCGGACCACGAACCTGTTCCGGCCCCGCTCGGCCACCCAGGCGCCCGGCCTCGACGTCTCTGGCCTGAACGGCGTCATCGAGGTCAACCCGGCGACCCGGACGGCCGAGGTGCAGGGGATGTGCACCTATGAGGACCTCGTCGACGCGACCCTCCCGCACGGCCTGATCCCGCTCGTCGTCCCGCAGCTGCGCACCATCACCCTCGGCGGCGCGGTCACGGGTCTCGGCATCGAGTCGACCAGCTTCCGCAGCGGGCTCCCGCACGAGTCGGTGCTCGAGATGGACGTGTTCACCGGCGCTGGCGAGGTGGTGACCACGCGCCCCGGTGAGGACCTGTTCGACACCTTCCCCAACTCCTACGGGTCGCTCGGCTACGCCACCAGACTCCGGATCGAGCTGGAGGAGGTGCCGTCGCACGTCGCCCTCCGGCACGTGCGCTTCGACGACGCAGGCCTGCTCGCCAAGGCCGTGGCCGAGATCGTGGAGACCCGCGAGTTCGAAGGGCAGCGGGTCGACGGGCTGGACGGGGTCGCGTTCGAGCCGGGGGAGTACTACCTGACCCTCGCCACCTGGAGTGGTGGTTTCGAGGCTCGCTCCGCTCGCACCTCAACCACCGCGAGCGACTACACGCGTCAGGACATCTACTTCCGCTCGATCCAGGAGCGCGAGACCGACCTGCTGACCATCCACGACTACATCTGGCGCTGGGACACCGACTGGTTCTGGTGCTCCGGTGCGTTCGGCGCCCAGCACAAGGTGCTGCGTCGGCTGTGGCCGCGCCGCTGGCGGCGTTCCGACGTCTACATGCGGATGCTGGGCTGGGACCGCCGGTTCGGGATCGCCGACCGTCTCGACCGACGAGCCGGCCGGCCGCAGCGCGAACGCGTGATCCAGGACGTCGAGCTGCCGGTCGACCGGTTGCCCGAGTTCCTCGACTGGTTCGACGAGGAGATCGGGATGCGGCCGGTGTGGCTGTGCCCGCTGATCGCGCGGCGCGACTGGCCGACCTACCCGTTGGAGCCCGGGCTCACCTACGTCAACGCCGGCTTCTGGGGCACCGTTCACGTCGGGCCGGAAGCCCCACAGGCGCCGCGCAACCGGGCCATCGAGACCAAGGTCCACGAGCTCCACGGCCACAAGTCCCTCTACTCCGAGGCGTTCTACGACCGCGACACCTTCGACCGGCTCTACGACGGCGACCACCTGGCCGCGGTCAAGAAGCGCTTCGACCCCGATGACCGACTGACCACCCTCTACGACAAGGCGGTGCGACAACGATGAAGAAGCTCTCGATCGCGGAGGCATTCGACCAGCTGCTGAAGGAGCCGCTGCCGCTGCGGTTCACGGCGTACGACGGCAGCGCCAGCGGCCCCGAGGACGCACCGTTCCAGTTCCACCTGCGCAACGAGCGCGGTCTGGCCTACCTGCTCACCTCGCTCGACGCCGACCTCGCCATCGGTCGCCCCTACGTCACCGGCGACCTCACGCTCGAGGGCGAGGGCGTGCACCCCGGCGACCCCTACGAGGCGCTGGTGATGCTGCAGAAGGGGCTGAAGTTCAAGATGCCCACGCCGGCCGAGCTGGTCATCCTGCTCCGGTCGATGGGGCTGTCCCACCTCCGGCCGCCGGCCCCACCGCCGCAGGAGGCGCCGTCGCGGATGCGGCGGATCTTCGAGGGCTTCCGGCACTCGATGGGCCGCGACGCCGAGGCGATCCACCGCCACTACGACGTCTCCAACGAGTTCTACGAGCTGGTGCTCGGGCCGTCGATGACCTACACCTGTGCGCTCTACCCGACCGACGACGCCTCCCTCGAGGAGGCCCAGTTCGCGAAGTACGACCTGGTCGCCCGCAAGCTCGACCTGCAGCCCGGCCAACGGTTGCTCGACCTCGGCTGCGGCTGGGGCGGCATGGTCCGCCACGCGGCCAGGGAGTACGGCGTCAAGACGCTCGGCGTCACCCTCTCGCGTGAGCAGGCCACCTGGGCGCAGGAGGCGATCAAGGACCAGCGCCTCGACCACCTGGCCGAGGTGCGCCACCTCGACTACCGGCTGGTCGAGGAGAGCGGCTTCGACGCGGTGTCCTCGATCGGCCTCACCGAGCACATCGGGGTGCGCAACTACCCGGCGTACTTCGGTTTCATCCGCGACAAGCTCCGCCCCCAGGGCCGGCTGCTCAACCACTGCATCACCCGGCACGACAACAAGATGCGCGACACCGGTCGGTTCCTCGACCGGTACGTGTTCCCCGACGGGGAGCTGATCGGCTCGGGCCGAATCATCACCGAGGCGCAGAACGCCGGCCTGGAGGTCCAGCACGAGGAGAACCTGCGGGTCCACTACGCGAAGACCCTGACCGCCTGGAACCACAACCTGGTGGCCAACTGGGACGCCGCGGTCGCCGAGGTCGGCGAGGCGACGGCACGGGTGTGGGGGCTCTACATGGCCGGGTCGCGGCTGGGCTTCGAGCGCAACGAAATCCAGCTCCACCACGTCCTCGCCACCAAGACCGACGACAACGGGGTCAGCGGCTACCCGCTGCGACACACGTTCTAGGCGGCCCCGCCCCTAGGGTTGGGGGAGTGAGCACCCGGGCCCGGCAGTACGACGCGCAGGTGCTGCGGCGTACCTCCGTCTCGGACCACCTGGTGCGGCTCGTGCTCGGCGGGCCGGGTCTCGCGGGCTTCGAGTCGAGCGGGATCCCCGACGAGTGGGTCGGGCTGGTCGTGCCCGGCCAGTTCCAGAGCCGCTACTACACGGTGCGGTCCTGGGAGGACGGCGAGATGACACTCGACGTGGTGATCCACGACGAGGGCCTGGTCACCGAGTGGGCGATGCGTGACTGCGTCGGCGACACGGTGACGGTCACCGAACCCAAGGGGTCCTTCGCTATGCCGGCCGGGTCGGGGTGGCTGATCGTGGTCGGCGACCTCACCGCGATGCCGGCGATGGCACGGATCACCAGCACGGCCGAGGTGCCGACGCAGGTGTGGGCCGAAGTGCCCGACGACCTCGGCGACTATCTCTCGCCCGACGTGAAGGTGGAGTGGCTGGACCTGCCCGACGACGGCGGCAGCCGGCTGGCCTCGGTCGTCGAGCAGATCGACTGGCCCGAGGGCGACGGGTACTTCTGGATGGCCGGTGAATCCGCGCAGATGCGGGCGATCCGCAAGCACCTGATGCGGGAGCGTCGGCTGCCGAGCACGGCGTACGACGTGATGGGCTACTGGCGCGCGGGCGGGGTCCGGCAACCCCGGGCCGTCGACCCCGGACCGATCTGGCGGGCCGGCAAGGCCGCGGGGAAGTCCGACGAGGAGATCTGGGCCGACTACGACAAGGCGCGCGATGACTGAGCACAAGAGCGGGTTCGTGTCCTTCGTGGGCCGGCCGAACGCAGGGAAGTCCACGCTGACCAACGCGCTGGTCGGCCAGAAGATCGTGATCACCAGCGACAAGCCGCAGACCACGCGGACCGTCGTGCGCGGGATCGTGCACCGTCCCGACGCCCAGCTGATCCTGGTCGACACCCCGGGCCTGCACCGGCCGCGGACCCTGCTCGGGGAGCGGCTCAACGACCTGGTGCGCACCACCTGGGCCGAGGTCGACGCGGTCGCGGTCTGCTTCCCGTGCGACGAGAAGATCGGGCCCGGCGACCGGTTCATCGTCACCGAGATGGCCAAGGTCAAGCGCACCACGAAGCTGGCGATCGCCACCAAGACCGACCTTGCCGCGCCGGAGCGGATCGGTCAGCACCTGCTGGATATCCAGGAGCTCGGCCGCGAGACCGGCGTCGAGTGGGCCGAGATCGTGCCCGTCTCCGCGGTGGCCGGTGACCAGGTGGCGCTGCTGACGGACCTCCTGGTCGGGCTGCTGCCCGACGGACCGCAGCTGTACCCCGACGGCGATCTCACCGACGCGCCCGAGGAGATCCTCGTCGCCGAGCTGATCCGCGAGGCCGCCCTGGACGGCGTACGCGACGAGCTGCCGCACTCGATCGCGGTCGTCGTCGAGGAGATGGGACTCCGCGAAGGCCGGTCCGAGGACAAGCCGCTGCTCGACATCCACGCCAACCTGTACGTCGAGCGGTCGTCGCAGAAGGGCATCATGATCGGGCACAAGGGCTCGCGGCTGCGGACCGTCGGCACCACCGCCCGGCACCAGATCGAGGCGCTGCTGGGCACGCCCGTCTACCTCGACCTGCACGTCAAGATCGCCAAGGACTGGCAGCGCGACCCGCGGCAGCTCAGGAAACTGGGGTTCTGACCACCGAAGGTCAGTCAGGCGCCCAGCACAAGCCGTACGTCGTACCCGACCGCCACTGGTCCTTGTTGGGCCACTCGTAGCCCCACTGGAAGTCGAGCGGGTCGTCGGCGGCGCGGTTGCCGGCGTTCTCGCACTGCGCCTGGCCGCGCTCCTCGGCGGCCGCCTCGCCCGGGTAGTCGCCGTCGGGGAAGGCGACCACCTCGACCGCGCGCCAGGAGTGCACCTCACTGCAGAGAACCCGCTCGAAGTTCTTCGCGGCCGGGGCCGCGGTGCCGCACATGCCCCACTCGGTCCGGCCCTCGGCGCTGTTGAGCACGCCCGTCATATCCCGGTCGAGCTGCGCGAGCCGTTGGTCGCCCGCCACCGCGATCAGGTCGCAGCGGAACCATGCGGCGCCGGCGTCGGACTCCTCGACCGTCGGCGTGAACCACACCGCCCGCAGCATGCTCAGCCGCCGCTGCGTGAGCGAGCCGCCGATGTGGGCGACCAGCATCTCGGGGCAGGTCTCGGCCACCTGCTGCTTGACCCGCCGCGAGTCGACGGCGACCAGGTGGCCGTGCACGACGTTGTCGAGGTCGCCCACGGCGTACGTCGCCGAGGTGTGCCGGCGTCGGCACTTCCGTGACTCGACATCGCTGGTGTAGGCGAGCGCGGCGTCGAAGGAGAGCTGGTAGCAGGCGCCTTCGTCGGGACGCGGCGCCTCGGTGGCGACCGGCTGGGGACTCGGCGTCGTCGCGTCCGGGTCGGCGTTCGGCTCCTCGTCGCCGGTGCAGCCGGCGAGCAGGACGACAGCGGCGAGGGCGACGGCACCTCGGGTGATCAGAGCGCGCATCATTCGGTGGTCTTCGCCCAGCACACCGAGCGGCGGTTGCCGGCCTTCCACTCGGCCTCGTGGAACCACGTGTAGCCGTACTCGTACTCGACCGGGTAGCTCAGCCAGGCGCCCACCGAGCCGGAGCAGTAGTCCCGCGTGGTCACCTCGACGACGCGGTCGCCCGGGTAGGGGTCGTTGGGCTCGCCGAGCTTGATCGTGGTGACCGCACGCCACTGGTGTTTCTGGCGGCAGGGCACCTTCGCGGACTGGGCCACCGTCGCGCCGTCCCCGCACACCAGCCATCGGTCGTTGGGCCTGCCCTGCAGCAGCCCCCGGGAGGTCTCCGGGAGCTCGACGAACGTCTCGCTGTCCTCGCTGCCGCCGACGATGTCGCAGCGGTACCACCGCGCGCCGTCGTCCCAAGCCTTCTCCGACGGCCGGAACCAGGCCCAGCTCACGATCGTGCGCAGCACCAGGCTCTCGTCGGCCCCGATGAACTTCTCGAACTTGTCCGCGCAGGTGCGATAGGCGAACTCGCCCAGCTCACCGGCCTCGTAGTCCACGTCGTCGAACTCGTCGGGCAGCGGCCCGACGGCGTAGGTCTGCGCCGTGTGCGGCCCGGCGCACTCGACCGTCTCGGTGGCGTTGCTCGCCTCGGCCACGTCGTCGGGTGTCAGCATCCGGCACACGCCGAGCTCGGGGATCTCGACCGAGTCGACCTGGCCGGGATCGGTGTTGCTGCCCTGATCCTGTGAGCTGCACGCCGAGAACGCGATCAGCGCGGGCAGGGCCAGGCCCAGGACCCGGGGCAGGAACGACATCGCGTCGATGCTAACCCGCTACTCGCTCAGCAAGGCCGCGATCGTCGCGCCCAGCTCGTACGCCGCAGCGGTCTGCTCCTCACCCACGTCGCCCAGCACCTCCAGCACCTCGGCCGACTGCACCCACGGCAGTGCCTGCACGATCGACTGCACCGAGCGCACGGCACCGGTGGTGTCGTAGCGACCGTGCACCCACAGGCCGTACGGCTTCTTGCCGCCGGTTGCCGCGCTCGCCGAGCCGTCGTCGCTGAGCGCTCCGCCCGCCTGGAGAAATATCGAGTCGAAGAAGTGCTTGAGCGCCCCGCTCATGTAGCCGAAGTTGGCCGTGGTGCCGAGGAGGTAGCCGTCCGCTGCGAGAACGTCGTCGGCCGACGCGTCGAGTGCCTGTCGCTCGATGACCTCGACGCCGGAGATCGCGTCGTCGTCGGCGCCGGCGAGCACCGCCTCCGTCAGCGCGCGCACGGTCGGCGTGGGCGAGTGATGGACAACCAGTAGCCGGGGCACGTGCTCACTCTGGCAGGGGACGGCGTACTCAGCGCGAGCGGAGGCCGCAGGTCGCCGGACCTTCGAGCACTGCTCCGTCGACGTCGAACCGCGAGCCGTGCAGCGGGCAGTCCCAGCTGCGCTCCGCATCGTTCCAGCGCACGATGCCGCCGAGGTGGGTGCAGACCGCGGACAGGCGGTCGTGGGTTCCGTCGTCGGGGGAGTCGGCTGTCGGTGCGCCGACGTGGTCGTAGCTCACGTCCTCGGCGCGCAACAGCGGGCGCAGCCAGCCGCGGGCCATCTCGATGCCCACCTCGGCGTTCACGAGCGCACCCTTCGGGAGACCACGGAGCTCGTGGGAGCGCCAGGGATGGAAGACCTCGGCCCACTCCATGTGGCCGTCGAGGATCCGGCCGGTGAGCGCCAGTGCGGCCGCCACCCCGTTGGTCATGCCCCACTTGGAGTAGCCGCCCGCCACCAGCACCTGTTCCAACCCTGGCAGCACCGGGCCGGCGAACGGCAGCGCGTGCGCCGGAACGTAGTCCTGCGCCGACCACGCGTGCAGCTCCTCCGCCTTCGGGAAGTGTTCCAGGGTCCAGTCGCGCAGCGCGTACAGCCGGGCCGACGTCGATCCTCCGCGACCGGTGGTGTGCCCCTCTCCACCGACGAGCAACAAGGCGCCCTCGGTGTCCGGGGCGTCGCGAAGGGACCTGCTGGGCTCGTCGGCCGAGAGGTACATGCCATCGACGGCGGCCGACGGCGTGCGGAACGCCATCCCGTAGGACCGGGCAGGCGACATCCGCGCGAAGAACGCGCCCCGGTCCAGGATCGGCATGTTCGTCGCCAGCAGCACGGTCTCCGCCGTCAGCGTGCCGCGTTCGGTCACGACCCGCACCGGGTTGCGGCCGCGGACCCGCGTCACCCGGGCTCCCTCGACCACCCGCACGCCATGCGCCAGCGCCTGGGCCTCCAGTGCCGCGAGCACCTCCATCGGGTCGACCTGGAACTGGTCGGCCAGCCACGCGCCGCCCTGGGTCTCGAACGGCAGTGGGAGGTCGTCCCGCCACTCCACGTGCAGGCCCGCCGAGCGGGCGACGTCGACCTCGCGTCGTACGGCGCGCTGGCCGGAGGCCGTCTGCGCGTAGGTGCAGGCCGGCCGACGCTGGGTCGCTACGCCGTGGTCGTCGCAGAAGCGCGCCAGCCAGGCCTGTCCCTCGGCGTTCGCGTCGACGTACCTCTGCACGGTCGGCGCCGGGTGACCTCGGGCGATCCGGGAGAGCTGGGTGCCCTGGAGCAGGCTCACCTTCGCCGTGCTGCCGCCGGTGGTGCCGTCGCCGATGCGCCGCGCCTCGATCAGGGTCACGGCTTTGCCGGCGCGCCCCAGCAGGACCGCGGCGGTGAGGCCGGTCAGTCCGCCACCGACGATCACGACCTCGGTGCTGCCCTCCAGGTCGCCTGCGGACGGCTGGGCGGATCGGGGGTGCCGGGCCTGCCAGAGCGAGGTCAGTGTCATGCGGGCCGGTGCCCGAGGTGCAGCGGGTTGATGCGCCCGAGGCGGTCGTGCAGAAGGGCCGCTCGCGCGGCGTTGGCGCCGCCGCTTCCATGCACCCCTCCGCCGGGATGCGCGGACGCGGAGCCGAGGTAGAGCCCGCGGATCCCGGTCTCCGGACGGCCGAGCATGCCGGGCACCGGGCGGAAGATCAGCTCCTGATGCAGCTGCGACGTCCCGCCGTTGATCGCGCCGCCTACGAGGTTGGCGTTGCGCTGCTCCAGCTCGCGCGGACCCAGGACCCGCCGCGAGATCACCCGGGAGCCGAAGCCAGGGGCCAAGGCCTCGATCCGCCCTTGCATCCGGTCGGCAAAGCGCTCGCAGTCGTCGAGGTCCCACTTGCCAGTGATCGTGCCGTCGCCGGCGTCACGTACGGCGGCGTCCGGCTGGGGAACGTGGGTGTAGGCCCACATCGACTCGGTCCCGATCGGCGATCGGGTCGGGTCGGTGGTGGTCATCTGCCCGGCCAGGAGGAAGGGCGCCCCCGGGATCGTGCGCGCGGACACCTGGCCCAAGGCCTCGGACATCTGCTCGAGCGAGTCGGCCACGTGCACGGTCCCGGGTGCGACTGCTGGGGTGCTGGCCCACGGGACGGGGCCGTCCAGCGCCCAGTCCACCTTCACTGTGCCGGGGTCGAGGTGGAAGGCGCGCATCCCTCTGGCGATCCGCGCCGGAACGTCCTCACGGTCGACCAGCCGCTCGAACAGGAGTACGGCGCCGACGTCGGCGACCACGGCCCGCCCGACCTCACTCCGCTCGCCGTCGGCTGTCTCCACCGCGACCGCCCGGCCGTCGTCCACGACGATGCGCCGGACCTCGCGGCCGCACTGGACGGAGCCGCCCCGCGCCTCGAGCCGCCGTACCAGCGCAGCCGTGAGCTGGCCGGCACCTCCCCGCGGCACCGGGAACCCCACGGTCTGGCCGAGCATGGCCAACAGCAGGCCGAACAACCCGGAGCCTGGGGAGTCGAGTGGGATGTCGGCGTGCCCGCCGTTGCCGCCGAGCAGCAAGGCCGGGGCCGGGCCGCCGAAGCGGGAGCGGCCGAGCTCGGCCACGGGGGTCAGCAGCATCCGCACGAGGTCGAGACCTCCGGCACGGGGGATCCGGGCAGCCAGCTGGGCGCCGGCCCGGAACGGCGGGAACGGCGTCACGACGGCGCGCACCAAGGGATCACCGATCCGGTCCCAGAGGTCGCACAGCTCGAGCCAGGCGTCGCCGTCCCCAGGGTGCTGCTCGTCGAAGCCGGAGGCGGTGAGCTCCCGGTCGCGGTGCAGCAGCGCCCATCGGCCATCGGGTGTGGGGTGGCCGAGGACCGCCGGGGCATGGACCCACTCCAGCCCGAACTGCTCGAGACCCAGACCCTGGATCACGGGCGAGGCGGCAGCCAGGGGATAGAACGCGCTGAACGTGTCGTGCACGAACTCCGGGTGCAGCTCGCGGTCGCTGCGCACCGCCCCACCCGGCTCGTCCTGCTGCTCCAGCACTACGACCGACCAACCGGCATCGGCCAGCAGGTTCGCCGCCACCAGGCCGTTGGGTCCGGCCCCGATGACAATGGCGTCGGGGCGGTTCACGTCTCGATCATGCCTCGCCGGAGGTGGACCCGGCTTCCCGGCGCTCGACCAAGTAGGCCAACCGGCGCAACGCCTCGGTGTTCCGCCACGCGAGCTGCAGGTGCCGCAATGGCGCAGGCACCAAGAGGCCCGGGCCCTTGACCGCGTCCTCGCGGATGGTGATCCGGCTGCCAGCGCCCTCGGGCTCGATGAGGAGCTCCACGTCCGCCTCGCCGCCCGGCCAGGCGCGCGCCCGGAGCTTCAGCATCGACGGCGGCTTCTCCTCGAGTACCTCCGTGGTGTCGTCGAGCGTCAACGGCCACACGCCCACGGAGTGATGCAGCTGCGCGCCGACAGCCGGCCAGTGCTCGTCGACATCACGCATCCGCGTGGCCCCCACCACCCACAGCGGGTACAACCAGCCGTCGGCCAGGACCCGCCACACCTGGTCGGGCGTCGCCGCGACTACCCGGGAGTTCTCACTCAAGGCGTCAGGACTTCTTCGCCGCGGCCTTGCCGCCCTTGCGACCGGCCTTCTTCTTCTGAGCGCTGGTGCCGCCCTGGCTGCTGTCGCCGCCCTTGCCGCTCTGCTTGCCGCCGTTCTTCGACGCGTCCGGGGAGTTCGCGATCTTGGCGGCGCGCTGCTTGGACATGCCCTTGTCCTTGAGCGCTTCGTACTGCTTCTCGTTCTTCACGTTCGCGGACTTGCTCGGCATGACTCCTCCTCGTTTGGCGGGGGAGTCAGGCGGTACCCAACGCGGGCGACCTCAGTCGTCGACGGTCTGGGGGTCCTGCGACTCGAGGTCCTCGCGCAGCGTGCCGAGGATCCGCGACAGCAGCCGGGAGACCTGCATCTGGGTGACGCCCAGGTCCTCGCCGATCTCGGCCTGGGTGAGGTCCTCGAAGTAGCGCAGGTGCAGGATCCGTCGGTCGCGCTCGCTGAGCCGGCGTACGACGGGCGCCAGGGCGACTCTCGCGTCGGCCGCTCCCTGCTGGTCGGCGATGTCGGGGATCAGCTCGCCGATCGAGCTGGTGGCGTCGGTGCGGACCGGCTGGTCGAGCGAGGTGGGCTGGAAGCAGCCGAAGGCCTCGATCGCCTCGCGGTAGTCGGCCTCGTCGATGCCGAGCTCCTCGATCACCTCCGCAGCGCGAGGCTCACGGCCCAGATCGTGCTCGAGGCGCTCGATGCACTGGTTGACCCGCCACTGCAGCTCCTGGACCCGGCGCGGCGGGCGGACGGACCAGCCGTGGTCGCGGAAGTGGCGCATGACCTCGCCGCGGATCGTCGGCACGGCGTACGTGAGTAGGTCGTTGCGGGTGCTCGGGTCGAACCGTTGCACCGCCTTGGTGAGCCCCTCGAAGGCGACCTGGACCAGGTCATCCTGGGAGATCCCGCGGCCCCGGTAGCGCGAGGCAACTGCTTCTGCCACGCCCCGGTTGATCAGGATGACCTCGCCGAGTAGCTCTGCCTTGCGATCTTCGTCGCCGCAGGAGTGTGCCTCCGCGATGAGTGCGGCTGTGCGTTCCGATCGCTCGGTCCTGCTGAGTCCCCGGTCACCGTCAGGGATGGTGCTTCGCGATGTGTTCGACATTCGAGTTGCCTCCGCCGCTAAGAGGTGCAGCCCCGCCGTTGTCTTCAGCAAGGGACGAATACCCGATTTCTACTCGTCTCAAGCACTGGTCTAGCACAGCTGTTTCAGGGGTCGCAAGGATCACGCGGCCGCGGCGAGACACAGGGGTTCCGGGTGGGTACCTGTGGCGCATGATGCTGCCCAAACCCCGCGGAGTATTCAGCGCGGACGTCTTCGAAGCCTTGCGCTCCGACCCCTCGACCCTCGCCCATGGACAGCTTCCGGACGCCGAGAACGCCGAGGACACAGCGATCGCGCTGTGGTCGCTGTACGAACTGCACTACCGCGGATTCGAGGACGTGGAGGACGACCACGAGTGGCATCCCGCGGCTCTCCAGCTGCGCGGCGACCTTGAGCGGGAGCTGGAGTCGCGACTGCGCGCCCGCTGGGTCGACGAGGCGCCGGAAGGCGACTTCGCCGAGGCCTTCTTCGCCTTCGTCGAGGCCTTCGACGGCCCCTCGCTGGCCCGCTTCGTCCACACCGACGCCGATGAGGAGCAGGTGCTCGACCTGCTGCGGATGCGCTCGATCTACCACCTCAAGGAGGCGGACCCGAGCGCTTGGGTGGTGCCTCGGCTTGACCCGGCCCCGAAGGCCGCCCTGGTCGAGCTGCTCTACGACGAGTACGGCGCCGGCAACCCCAACCGGCTGCACCACCATCTGTTCGCCCGCGGGCTGGAAGCGGTCGGGCTGCGGTCGGAGTACGGCGCCTACATCGACGACGTACCCCTGGAGATCCTGGAGCAGAACAACGCGATGTCGCTGTTCGGGCTGCATCGCCGGTTGCGCGGCGCCGCTCTCGGGCACCTCGCGGCATTCGAGGCGACCAGCTCCATGCCGTCCCGGCGGATAGCGACAGGGCTCGAGCGTCTGGGCCTCGACAGCACGATGGTCGATTACTACAGCGAGCACGTGACCGCCGATGCCGTGCATGAGCAGGTCGCCGTCCGCGGCATCTGCGGGACGCTGGTCGAGCAGGAACCCAGTCTTCGCGACGACATCTTCTTCGGGGCCTTCAGTTGCCTCGACCTCGAGGCCCGAACCGCCCATCACCTCCTCGAGCGCTGGAAGGGTGCGGCATGACCGCTCCCGAGTTCGACCACGCCGACATCGTGCTGTGCCCTGGAGGTCCGATGCTGTTGCGCGGTGAGCACGTGGTGCGGGACGCCGAGGGACGGTCGCACCAGACGACGGGACCGCTCAGCGCTGTGTGCCGGTGCGGGAAGTCGGGGTCGGCGCCGTGGTGCGACGGCACCCACAAGGTGCTGCCGGAGTCCAAGCGTCCCTGATCAGACCCGTCAGACGTGGTCGAGACGCACCAGCACACCGCGTTCGAACTCGCGGATCTCCTCGACGTACAGCCGTTGGTCATAGGTCTCCAGCTCGGACTCCAGGCGCTCCACCTGGAGCCGGGTCCCGACCTGGAGGACCGCGAACCCGCCCGACACCAGGTGGTCGGCGGCGATGCCGATGCAGGCGCGGGCGAGGTCGAGCCCGTCGGGTCCGCCGTCGATCGCCGTCACGGGGTCCTCTGGGAACATCCCGACCTCGTCGTGCGGGACCCACGGAGGATCTGCGATGACCCCGGCGAACCGCTCCTCAGGCTGCAGCCGGTCCTGCAACGGCCCGATGCGCACCTCCAGCAGCCCACCCAGGCCCGCCAGGTCGGCGTTGAGCCGGGTGTACTCGCAGGCGATCGGGTCGACATCGACGCACACCAGCCGGCGCCGGACCGCAGCGATGGTGGCCAGCCCGATCTGACCGGCTCCACAGCACAGCTCGAGCAGCGCACCATCCGGTGCCGACCGAGCCAGCTCGGCCGCCCAGCGCGACTGCTCGAGGGTCCAGGGCCGGGGGACGAGCACCCGGTCGTCGTACGAGATCTGGAGTGGCCCGAAGTCGATGTTGGTGGAGGTCGTGATGCCGGGATCCATAGGCGTGAGGTACCCCGTGACGAGACCCGTATAGCGGGTGCATGATGGAGAAACCCAGCGGGTACCCGCGCTCACCGGCGGCCCCCAGCTTCTCGGACTTACGCAGCTCCGACGAAGCTCTCGGCCGCCGGTCCCCTGTCCGGAATGCCGGGACCGCAGTCGGGTTACCGATCGTGGCGAAGCCCTGACTAGCCACGGAGGTGCGAGATGCCGCAGCAGGCGTGGAACAAGAAGCGGGAACGGCAGTACAAGCACATCAAGGAAGGCCTGAAGGACCAAGGCCGCAGCAACGACACGGCGGAGGAGATCGCGGCCCGCACGGTCAACAAGGAGCGGGCCCGTTCGGGTGAGGCGAAGCAGGCCAGCAAGACCTCCACCGAGGACATCTCCTCGGGGCGGCGCGGTGGGCTGCGGTCCCACTCCGGGTCGATGGGCCGGACCAAGGAGCAGTTGTACGCGGAGGCGCGGAAGAAGAACATCCACGGCCGCTCCTCGATGAACAAGGCCCAGCTCGCCCGGGCCGTCGGTCGCGGTTGAAGTGCCCGACCCACAGGCCGTCGTACTCGACGTCGACGGAACGCTCGTCGACTCCGTCTACCAGCACACCTTCGCGTGGGCACGGGCGTTCCATCGGGCCGGGCAGTCGGCGGAGGCATGGCGCATCCACCGGCACATCGGGATGGGCGGCGACAAGCTGGTGGCCGCCGTCGCCGGGGACGATGTCGAGAATTCCAGCGGGGACCGGATCAGGGAGATCTGGGAGCAGGAGTACGACGCGATCATCGGCGACGTCGGCCTTCTCGACGGCGCCCCCGAGCTCCTGAGTGCGCTCCGCGACCGCGACCTGCGCGTCGGGCTGGCGAGCTCGTCGATCCCGAAGCATGCCGAGTACGCGTTCACCCTGCTCGACGCCGACCGCCGCGCCGATCTGACCACGACGTCGGAAGACGCCGAGGAGTCCAAGCCGGACGAGGAGCTGGTGGCGGTGGCGCTCGGGCGGCTGGGGACGACCGACGCCGTGATGATCGGGGACGCGGTGTGGGACGTCGAGGCCGCCTCGCGCGCCGGCCTCCCCACAATCGGGCTGTGCTGCGGAGGCTACGGGCGGCAGGAGCTGCTCGATGCGGGGGCGGTCGTGGTCTACGACAACCCCGGCGACCTGCTGACCCATCTCGACCAGGGACTGCAGATCGCGTTCGGAGTCCGGACCGGATAGTCTGAGCGGCGTCATGATGACGCGACTGCTCCTTCGCTGCCGCAGCGAGGTCTAGCCCCTAGCCGGACCCCTCGCTGCGGAGTCGCTCTGCCAGTTGAGACCCGGCACCGGAAAGACCACCCAGCGAGGACACCATGACCATTCCTTCCCAGCAGCCCAGCGGTATGCCGTTCCAGCGATATCGCGCGTTCCCACCGATCGACCTGCCCGACCGGACCTGGCCGCACGCCACGATCACCGAGGCGCCGCGCTGGCTCTCCACCGACCTGCGCGACGGCAACCAGGCCCTGATCGACCCGATGTCCCCGGCCCGCAAGCTGAAGATGTTCGAGCTGCTGGTCCGGATGGGCTACAAGGAGATCGAGGTCGGATTCCCGGCCGCCAGCGAGACCGACTTCAGTTTCGTGCGCCAGCTCATCGAGGGCGACCTGATCCCCGACGACGTGACGATCTCGGTGCTGACCCAGGCCCGTGAGGATCTGATCGAGCGCAGCGTGCAGTCACTGGTCGGCGTACCCAGGGCCAACATCCACCTCTACAACGCGCTGGCCCCGCTGTTCCGACGGGTCGTCTTCCACGCCGGCCGGGACGAGATCAAGGACATCGCCGTGCGCGGCACGCAGGTGGTCATGAAGCACGCCGAGAACTACCTGGACACCACGATCATCGGCTACGAGTACAGCCCGGAGATCTTCACCGGCACCGAGCTGCCGTTCTCGGTGGAGGTGTGCGAGGCGGTCTCCGACGTGTGGCAGCCCGAGGACGGTCGGGAGATCATCCTCAACCTGCCCGCCACCGTCGAGATGGCCACGCCCAACGTGTACGCCGACCAGATCGAGTGGTTCTCCCGCCAGCTGACCCGGCGCCAGAACACCGTGATCAGCCTGCACCCTCACAACGACCGTGGCACCGCCGTGGCCGCGACCGAGCTGGCGATGATGGCCGGCGCGGACCGGGTCGAGGGCTGTCTGTTCGGCCACGGCGAGCGCACCGGCAACGTCTGCCTGGTGACGCTGGGCATGAACCTGTTCAGCCAGGGCGTCGACCCGATGATCAACTTCAGCGACATCGACGAGATCCGGCGGACGGTCGAGTACTGCACCCAGCTGCCGGTGCACCCGCGACACCCGTACGCCGGCGACCTCGTCTACACGGCGTTCTCCGGCTCGCACCAGGATGCGATCAAGAAGGGCCTGGAGGATCTCGACCAGCAGGCCTCCGACCGCGGCATCCCGGTCGGCAGCATGGAGTGGGAGGCGCCGTACCTCCCCATCGACCCGAAGGACGTCGGCCGCACCTACGAGGCCGTGATCCGGGTCAACAGCCAGTCCGGCAAGGGCGGGGTCGCCTACATCCTCAAGGCCGAGCACAAGCTCGACCTGCCGCGACGCGCGCAGATCGAGTTCAGCCGGGTCATCCAGGAGCGCACCGACGCCGAGGGCGGCGAGATGGCGGCCGACGCGATCTGGTCGGTCTTCCGTGCGGAGTACCTCGACCAGGAGTCGCCCCTCAAGCTCAACTCGGTGCACACCAGCTCGGCGGCCGGCGAGAAGGACCAGCTCTCCGTGAACGTCTACGTCGAGGGGGAGCTCACGTCGCTCGAGGGCACCGGCAACGGACCCATCGCCGCATTCGTCTCCGCGATCAACGAGCTGCCGCTAACCAAAAATCAGCATCGCGACGTGCGGGTGCTCGACTACCACGAGCACGCGTTGTCGTCCGGCGGCGACGCGATCGCGGCGGCGTACGTCGAGTGCGCGGTGGGCGACCAGGTGCTCTGGGGAGTCGGGCTGGACGCCAACATCGTCACCGCGTCGCTCAAGGCCGTGATCAGTGCCGTGAATCGCGCCGCCACGATGGTTTGATTGCTCCATGTTGGTGTCGGAGCGGATCGGCCAGTTCTTCCTCGAGAGCGAGGCGGGCCGGGATCGGCTCGAGTACACGGAGTACGGCTCGGGCGACTCGTGGGTGGTGCTGCTGCACGGTCAGCTGATGCCGCGGCGGATGCAGCAGCCGCTGGCCCGCGCGCTCGCGTCGGAGGGCATGCATGTGGTGACCCTGGACCTGCTCGGCCACGGCCGTTCCGACCGTCCCGCCGACCCGCTGGTCTACTCGATGACGTCGTTCGCCGAGCAGGTCGTCGCCCTGCTCGACCACCTCGGTGCCCCGCAGGCGGTCGTGGGCGGCACCTCGCTCGGCGCGAACGTGTCGCTCGAGGTGGCGACCATCGCCCCCGAGCGGGTCAAGGGCCTCATCGTCGAGATGCCGGTGCTCGACAACGCGGTCGAGGCGGGCATCCTCGCGTTCGCGCCGCTGCTGTTCGCTGCCCGGTTCCTGCCGTTCACGGTCAACGCGGTGCGGCTGGCGACCCGGCCGATCCCGCGGGGGATCGTGCCGTTCTGGGCCGGCATCGCGCTCGACACCCTCGACCAGCGCGCCGACTCGGTGGCTGCGGTCGTGCACGGGCTGTTTTTCGGCAGGCTCGCCCCGTCCTCGAAGCAGCGCAAGGCGATCACCGCACCGGCGTTCGTCGTCGGGCACCCGGCCGACCCGATCCACCCGGCCGCCGACGCCGCGATGCTCGCCGAGGAGCTGCCGAACTCGACGTTCGTGAAGGCGCACAACATCCTCGAGTGGCGGATCCGGCCGGACCGGTTGAACCGGGCCGCCGTCGGGTTCTGCCTGGGCGTCTGGAAGACGCCGCGCCGGAGCCGTCGTACCGGTTCCTGACCGCCAGGACGGATAATGGGCGGGTGCCTCTCTACCGCGACGAGGCGATCGTGCTGCGCTCCCACAAGCTGGGCGAGGCCGACAAGATCGTCACCCTGCTGACCCGCAACAACGGGCGGGTGCGCGCGGTCGCGAAGGGGGTACGCCGGACCACCTCGAAGTTCGGCGCTCGACTCGAGCCGTTCACCCATGTCGACCTGCAGCTGGCCGAGGGGCGCAACCTCGACGTGATCACCCAGGCCGAGACCCGTACCGCCTTCTCCTCCGAGCTCGGGCTCGACTACGAGCGCTACACCTCCGGCACCGTGATGCTCGAGACCGCGGAGCGGCTGGTGGCCGAGGAGAAGGAGCCGTCGATCCAGCAGTTCCTGCTGCTGGTCGCCGCTCTGCGCGCGATGGCCGCGGGCGAGCATCGTCCCGGGCTGGTGCTCGACTCCTACCTGCTCCGCTCGCTGTCGGTCGCCGGCTACGCGCCGTCGTTCGACGACTGCGCCCACTGCGGCCGCAAGGGGCCGCACCGCTGGGTGAACCCCTCGATGGGCGGCGTGCTCTGCTCCACCTGCCGCCTGCCTGGCTCCGCCAGTCCGGCCGCCGAGACGATCGGTGTGCTGGGCGCGCTGCTCACCGGCGACTGGGCGGTCGTCGAGGCCGCCGAGCCGCGGCACCACAAGGAGGCCACCGGTCTCGTCACCGCGTTCGTGACCTGGCACCTGGAGCGGTCGCTGCGGTCGATGGAGTACGTCGAGCGGTGAGACGCGCCGTACGCCCGCCCACGCCGCATCCGTCCGGCGCCCGCCCGCCGGAGATCCCGAGCGAGTTCGTGCCACGGCACGTCGCGATCGTCATGGACGGCAACGGGCGGTGGGCGAAGCAGCGCGGGCTGCCACGCACCAAGGGCCACGAGCAGGGCGAGCACTCGCTCTTCGACGTGGTCGAGGGCGCGATCGAGATCGGCGTGAAGGCGATCTCGGCGTACGCGTTCAGCACCGAGAACTGGTCGCGCTCACCCGAGGAGGTGCGCTTCCTGATGGGCTTCAACCGCGACGTGATCCGCCGGCGCCGCGACGAGATGCACGAGCTCGGCGTCCGGGTGCGCTGGGCCGGTCGCACGCCGCGGCTGTGGAAGTCGGTGATCAAGGAGCTCCAGGTCGCGGAGGAGCTGACCCGCGGCAACGACGTCCTGACGCTGACCATGTGCGTCAACTACGGAGGCCGCGCCGAGCTCGCCGACACCGCCCGGGCCATCGCCCAGGAGGTCGCCGCCGGCCGGATCAACCCGGACAAGATCGACGAGCGCACCTTCGCCAAGCACCTCTACGTCCCCGAGGTCGCCGACGCCGACCTGGTCTGGCGCACCTCCGGCGAGCAGCGGCTCTCCAACTTCATGCTGTGGCAGGCGGCGTACAGCGAGCTGGTCTTCACCGACATCCTGTGGCCTGACGTCGACCGCCGGGCGCTGTGGAAGGCGATCGAGATCTACGCCAGCCGGGACCGTCGGTACGGCGGAGCCGAGCCCAGCTAGCAGGTGGGACGCACCGGCTCCGCAGCCAGTGGGGTCTCACCGTGCCACAGCTGGGCTGTGAGCTCGCCGGTGTAGGGGACAAGTGCGAGCCAGACCTCCTGCGGACCCCACGAGGGGTCGCTGAACCTGACGCCCTCGATGGGCGGTGCGCCGCCGCGTGGTCCCGAACCGTTGCCGTCGACGACGAAACGGGTTGACGTCCCCAGGGCGTCCCATGCCGCGATCAACCGGTACGGCGACTCGCGGCCCACCATGTCGTCGGGCAGGTAGAACGAGCAGATCTCCCCGATGAAGCCTTCGGCTCGACCGGAGAAGACGGGCATGCGACCCGTGACCGAGCTGTCGGGCTGACCGACGGCGTAGCAGATGGCCAGCCCGCACGGCTCGATGTAGATCGACCGATGCCGCATCACGAGACCCGAGTAGTCGTAGACGGCTCGGTCGTCGACCAGGACCGAGTTCCTCGACGGCTGTCCGATGGAGAGGGCATCGGCGGCCGGCCACGGTTCGGGTCCGTGCGTGCCCAGCCTCAGCGAGGCTGGCGTCGGTGTCTCGGGGCTGCCGCTACCGCAGGCCTCCGAACTCAACATCCGCCACTCGTCGTGGCTTCGCTCGTAGCGGGTCTCGCTGCCGAGGGTCCCGTCGGCGTTGCCGAGCCGCAGCGATGCGGTGTCGCCGTCCTCTTCGAACTCCCAGCGGGGGGCGTTGTACTCCCGAGCCAACTCGGCCGGCGTGGCTCGGGTGAGGTCGGGCAGGAACTCGTCCTGCTTGCCGGAGAGATCCACCTGCTCGGTGTCGTGGCAGCTGAACTCGCTGTCCACCTCGCCCTTCGACGCCGGTTCGGCGAGGTCGTCGTCATCGCCCAGGGTCTGAAAGCCGACCGCCAGGCCTCCTGTCACCAGCACGGCCGCCGCCACCAGCGGCAGCACGCGACGCCGCCGGGGCCGGACCTCGAGCCGGTCGGTCAGCTCGTCGCGCATCCGGAGCGCGTCGACGGAAGTGGCGTCGGCCTCCTCCGCCAGCGCGTCCCGGAGCCAGTCCTCGATCCTGGTCATGCGTTCTCCTCGTCGAGTGCGATGGCGAGCGTTCGCAGCCCGCGCGAAACCTGTGACTTGGCCGTGCCTGTGGCGATCCCCATGGCCTCGGCGACCTGCTCCAACGGCAGGTCCAGCCAGTAGCGCAGCACCAGCGCCTCCCGTTGGCGCTGGGGCAGACGGGTCAGCTCGGCGATCACCGCGGTCCGGTCGCCTGACGCAGCAGGTGAGCTCTCGGCGACCGCGAGCAGGTGCCGCTTCCGGAGCGCGACGCCGTGGCGCCGGGCGCGGCTGCGCACCTCGTTGACGACGATCCGGTTCAGGTAGGCGACCAGCTCCGGCTCGCGCACCCGCGCGCGGGCGGCGTACAGACGGCAGAACGCCTCCTGGGCGACGTCCTCGGGATCATGTGCTCCGAGCAGCGCCGCGAGCCGGACCACCCTGGCGACGTGGCCGACGTAGATCTCGTCGAAGTCCGCGTCCGGGTCGGCCGCCACGAGTGTCCTCACACCCCTACATACGCGCGAGGAGCCGGAAGGTTGAGCGCGATCTAGTCATTCGGCATCGAGCGGCGGTCTCCGACAGGTTGGCCACTCAGCGGGAAGTCGAGTGTGCCGGCGGCCACCCACCACTCCATCACGTCGTACGCGAGCCGACCGGCGATCACCATCGGGTCGTCGTCGGACAGCCGGGCTGCCGTGGCCAGGTCGCAGGCGAAGATCGACAGCCCGCGGTACGTCGCGTCGGTCTGCTCGAGGAACGGTCCGTTGGCGACCACGAAGCCCTGTCGCGCGAGCTCGGCGCGGTGCGCGAGGTGTTCGGCCTGCAGCCTGTCGAGCTCCTCCTCCGAGAAGTCCGGTGCGTCGGCAGGACGACGCAGCACCACGAGCGCGTAGACGTCGAAGGCGTCAGGGATGTTCGGGTCACGGGGCATCGGAGCCTCCCTTGCTGCAGTCCGGGCAGGTGCCGAAGATCTCGAGGCTGTGGCTGACGTCGGCGTACCCGTGCTCCTCGGCGATCGCCCGGGTCCACCGCTCGACGGTAGGGCCCTCCACCTCGACCGTGGCCCCGCAGGAACGGCAGACCAGGTGGTGGTGGTGGGAGTCGGAGCAGCGGCGGTAGATCGTCTCGCCGCCCTCGGTGCGCAACAGGTCGACCTCGCCGGCATCGGCCAGTCGCTGCAGGGTGCGGTAGACGGTGGCCAGGCCGACCGGGTCACCCCGCCGCGCCATCAGCTCGTGGACCTCCTGGGCAGAGCGGAAGTCGTCGAACGACGCCATCGCCTCGATCACCGCCCGCCGCTGGCGGGTCGGCCGCAGCGGGGGAGCCGGGTCAGTGCTCGTCATAGTGGCGCTCGTGGGGGGCGTGCCGGTGACCGTCGTGCACGTAGTCGACGTGGTCGCCGTGGGGTACGGCGAGGTGCCCGCAGTCGGGGCCGTGCGCGTGCGAGTGGTCGGTGGTCTCGTGCTCCTCCGGCGTGAGGCTCGGGAACGGTTCGCGCAGTCGGGCCCGGCGTCTGAGCCAGATGCCCACCGGCCAGGTGATGACGAACCCGGCGAGCGAGAGCAGCACGATCGTCGGGCCGGTGGACACCTTGGCGCCGTGGGAGGACGCGAAAGCCGCCACGACCAGGCCGCCCACCGAGGCGAGGGCGCCGAGGACCATGGCCGCGCCCAGGGTGGTGCGGAAGCTGCGCGTCAGCTGCTGCGAGGTCGCAACGGGGACGACCATCAACGCCGACACGAGCAACAGGCCGACCGTGCGCATCGCCACCGTGACGCTCACGGCGGCCAGCACCGCGATCGCCATGTTGTAGGCCCGGACGTTGAGGCCGGCCACCCGGGCGAAGTCCTGGTCCTGCGCCGTGGCGAAGAGCTGGGGGGAGAGGCCGACGCAGATCATCATGACCAGGACGGCCAACGCCATCGTGATGAGCACATCGGTCGCGGAGATGCTGGTGATCGCACCGAAGAGGAAGCTCTGCAGCTTGCTTGCGCTGTTGTCGCCGAGACCGGTGAGCAGCACGCCGCCGGCGAGCCCGCCGTAGAACAGCAGCGCGAGCGCGACGTCACCGTTGGTGTGTCCGCGCTCGCGGATCACCTCGATGAGCACAGCGCCCAGGATCGCCACCACGACGGCGGTCCACGTGGGCGAGGTACCCGTCAGCAGCCCGATGGCGACACCCGTCACCGCGACGTGGCCGATCCCGTCGCCCATCAGGGCGAGACGGCGCTGCACGAGGTACGTCCCGACGGCAGGGGCCGCCAGGCCGGTGAACAGGGCAGCCAGCAGAGCCCGCTGCATGAACTCGTAGGAGAACAGCTCGGCAAGGGTCACGGCCGACCTCCCGGTCCGAAGCGGATGTCGGGGGCGTGGTCCGCCTGCGGGCGCCCGTGGTGATGGTGGTGGGTATGCGGGTCGCCGAGCACCGGGTTGTGGGCCGCGTGGTCGTCGAAGGGCTCGCCGTCGAAGGCGACGCGACCGTCACGCAGCACCACGGCCCGGTCCACGAGCTCGGCCAGCGGGCCGAGCTCGTGGGCGACGAGCAGGACCGTGGCGCCCCGACGCTTGAGCTCGGCCAGCGCCTCGGCGAGTGCCAGCTGGTTGAGCAGGTCGACCCCAGCGGTGGGCTCGTCGAGGAAGAACAGGTCGGGCTGGCCCGCGAGCGCACGCGCGATCAACACCCGCTGCTGCTGCCCGCCGGACAGCTGGGAGACCCGCTCGGTCACCCGGTCGGACAGGCCGACGACCTCGATCGCGTCGCGGATCGCGGCCCGGTCGGCGCGGGACAACGGCCGGAGCAGCCGCCGTCGGCCGAGCCGTCCAGAGGCGACCACCTCCCACACCGACGCCGGAACCCCGGACGAGGCGCTGCTCCGTTGCGGGACGAATCCGACGCGGTGCCAGTCGTGGAACCGATCCAGTGGGACCCCGAACAGCTGCGCCGATCCGCCGGTGATCGGCCAGAGGCCGGTCAGCCCTCGGACCAGGGTCGACTTGCCCGAACCATTCGCACCCATCAGGGCGACGAACTCACCGTCCTCCACCCTCAGGTCGACCCCGCGCAGCACCGGACGGCCGCCGATGGCGACCGTCAGGTTCCGGGCATCGATCACCGACATCCGTTGGCTGTCTCCAGGGCGGCGAGATTCTGCTCCATCAGGGAAAGGTAGTCCTCGCCGGCGGTGTCGTCGGTGAGGCCCTCGATCGGGTCGAGGATCTCGGTGGTCACCCCGGCGTCGTCGGCCAGGGTCTCGCTGAGCTCCGGCGGGGCCAGGGTCTCGGAGAAGACGGTGGTGATGCCATCGTGCTCGATCAGCTCGTGCAGCTCGGCCAGGTCGGCCGGGGTGGGCTCGGCGTCGGGGGACAACCCGGCGATCGGCGCGAAGTGGATGCCGTAGCGGCTCAGGTAGCCGAACGCGTCGTGCGAGACCACGACGGTGTCGCGCTCGCAGTCGGCCAGGCCCTGAGTGAACGCCGCGTCCAGCTGCACGAGCTCGGTGCGCAGCTCGGCCGCGTTGGCGGCGTACTCGTCGGCGTGGTCGGGGTCCAGGTCTGCCAGGGAGTCGGCGATGGCGTCGCCGACGTCGGCCAACCGGAGCGGGTCCTGCCAGAAGTGCGGGTCGACTCCGTCGTGGTCGTGACCGTGCTCCTCTTCTTCCTCGCCCTCATGTGCGTGCTCGCTCTCGAACGTCACCAGGTCGGCCGGGCCGCTCACGTCGAGGGTCTCGCCCTCGGCGTTCTGGTCGACCGCCTCGTCAACGGCAGGCTGGAAGTCCTTCTCGTAGACCACCAGCGAGGCGTCCGCGATCAGCGCGGTCTCCTGGATGGTGAGCTCGAGGTCGTGCGGCTCCACCCCCGGCTGGGCGAGGGTGTCCACCGTGGCGAGGTCTCCCGCCACCCGCTCCGTGACGTACTCCAACGGGTAGAACGCGGCCACGACCCGAGGTGACGACCCGGGCTCGGCCCCGTCGTCCGACAAGGCGGAGCAACCTGTCAACGCCGACGCACCGACCAGGCAACCGGCAAGGAGGGAAGTGGCCAGGACCGGGCGTCGGCGGAGTCCGGAGCGGGTAACGAGAGACATGAGAATCATTCTCAGCATGTTGAGAATGATTGTCAAACCGGCAGGCCGCACACTGGGCACATGAGTGGACGTCATTCCCATCGCGCCGACGCCAACGAGGACGACGGCTTCGAGGTACGGCGCGGGCCGCGCACTGTGCTGCTCGGCGCGCTGGGCGTGGCGCTGGTCGCGACGATCATCGGCGCCGTCCTGATCTGGCCCGACCGGGACCGGGCCAACGAGATCCAGGACCAGGTGGACTTCATGGGCGAGGGGGTGACCTTCGTCAACGGTGCCGTCGAGGAGGTGCAGCCACCGTGTCCTTCGCTCAACGAGGTCAGTGAGGACTGCGGTCGGATCACGGCGAAGGTCGGCAGCGGCAAGGACGCCGAGCAGGTGACGGTGGATGTGCCGCCGGAGGTGAGCGAGTCCGGGCTGGAGGCCGGCGACGAGCTCCGCCTGTTCCGGGTCCCCGGGGTCGACGGCGGGCCGGTGCAGTACTCCTTCTTCGGCGTGAACAGGTCCAGCCCCCTGCTCGTGCTCACGCTGTTGTTCGCGCTGGCCGTCGTGGCAGTGGCCCGATGGCGCGGCGTGCGGGCGCTGTTCGGGCTCGGGTTCGCCGGCGTGGCCGTGCTCTGGTTCATGCTGCCGGCGTTGGTCGTCGGCGAGAACGGGCTGTGGGTCGGTGTCGTCGGGTCCGCCGCGATCGTGTTCGTCGTCCTCTACATGACGCACGGCATCTCGATCCGGACCAGCGCGGCGGTAGCCGGCACGCTGGCGGGGATCGCCATGACCGCGGTCATCGGGTTGGTTGCCGTTGGGTTCGCCCATCTCAGCGGGGTCGCGGGGGAGAGCGGCATCCTGCAGTCGACCGTCGGCGACCTTGACTTCCAGGGCTTGCTGACCTGCGCGGTGATCATCGCGGGACTCGGCGTCCTCAACGACGTCACTATCACCCAGGCCTCCGCAGTCTGGGAGCTGCGCGCGGCCGGGCCGGAGCTCAGCCGGCGCGAGATCTTCGTCTCCGCGACCCGGATCGGCCAGGACCACATCGCGTCAACGATCTACACGATCGTGTTCGCCTACGCCGGCGCTGCGCTGGCCGTGCTGATGCTGATCCAGCTCTACGGACTGCCGCTCACCGACCTGCTGGCCACCGAGGAGATCGGGCAGGAAGTCGTGCGCACGCTCGCCAGCGCGATCGCGCTCGTGCTCGCCGTACCCGTGACCACGGCGATCGCTGCGCTCACGGTGCCTGGCGCGCGGAAGGGGCATTTCACCGCCTAAGCGGTGAAATGCCCGCTTATGTCGAGAAGCTTCTCGACGTAGCCGTCCAATTCACCGCCCAGGCGGTGAATCTTCCCCGGCGGCTAAGGTCGCTGCGTGCTGGTCGTGAACAGGTTCCGGGTTCCTGAGGATCAGGGCGATTCGTTCCGCGTCGAGGCCGCGGAGGCGCATGCCGCCCTGGCCGAGCAGAAGGGCTACCTGCACGGCACCATCGGCCGCAACGTCGATGACCCGACCTTGTGGGCGCTGGTGACGACCTGGGAGAACGTCGGCGCCTATCGCCGCGCGCTGTCGTCGTACGACGTCAAGCTGCGGGCGGTCGCACTGCTGGGCCGCGCCATCGAGGAGCCGAGCGCCTTCGAGGTGGTCGAACCCGACACCGTCCTCAACGTGGGTGAAGCCCGGTCGTTAGGCTGAGGACTTCTTTCCCCTGACCGGCAGCCAGCCGGCCAAATCCAGGAGCATTTGTGGCTAAGCCCCCGCCCACCACCGTCGACAACGTCGTATCTCTCGCCAAGCGAAGGGGCTTCGTCTACCCCTGCGGCGAGATCTACGGCGGCACCCGCTCGGCCTGGGACTACGGACCGTTGGGCGTGGAGCTCAAGGACAACATCAAGCGCCAGTGGTGGAAGGCCATGGTGCAGATGCGCGACGACATGGTCGGGCTGGACTCCTCGATCATCCTGCCGCGGCAGACCTGGGAGGCCAGCGGTCACGTCGCCACGTTCATGGACCCGCTGACCGAGTGCCAGTCGTGCCACAAGCGGTTCCGCGCCGACCACCTGCAAGAGGAGTACGCCGAGAAGAAGGGCCTCGACGACCCCGACGCCGTCGACCTGGCCACCCTCGCCTGCCCGAACTGCGGCACCCGCGGCGCCTGGACCGAGCCACGCCAGTTCTCCGGCCTGCTCAAGACCTACCTCGGTGTCGTCGAGGACGAGTCGGGCCTGCACTACCTGCGCCCTGAGACCGCGCAGGGCATCTTCCTCAACTTCGCCAACGTGGTGACGAGCAGCCGGATGAAGCCGCCGTTCGGCATCGCGCAGATCGGCAAGTCGTTCCGTAACGAGATCACGCCCGGCAACTTCATCTTCCGGACCCGCGAGTTCGAGCAGATGGAGATGGAGTTCTTCGTCAAGCCCGGCGAGGACGAGACCTGGCACCAGTACTGGATCGACGAGCGCACCCGCTGGTACACCGAGCTCGGCATCGACCCCGACAACCTGCGGCACTTCGAGCACCCGAAGGAGAAGCTCTCCCACTACTCCAAGCGGACCGTCGACATCGAGTACCGCTTCGGGTTCCTCGGCTCGGAGTGGGGCGAGCTCGAGGGCATCGCCAACCGCACCGACTACGACCTGTCGACGCACGCCGAGGCGTCCGGGCAGGACCTCACGTACTTCGACCAGGCGGCGAACGAGCGCTACACGCCGTACGTCATCGAGCCGGCGGCTGGCCTGAGCCGCAGCCTGATGACGTTCCTCGTCGACGCCTACGAGGAGGACGAGGCGCCCAACACGAAGGGCGGCGTCGACAAGCGCACGGTGCTGCGGCTCGACCCGCGCTTGGCCCCGGTCAAGGTCGCGGTGCTGCCGCTGAGCCGCAACGCCGACCTGTCCCCGAAGGCACGCGACCTCGCGGCCGAGCTGCGCCGCGGGTGGCAGGTCGACTTCGACGACTCGGGTGCGATCGGCCGGCGCTACCGCCGCCAAGACGAGATCGGCACGCCGTACTGCGTGACCGTGGATTTCGAGACCCTCGAGGACGACGCGGTCACCGTGCGCGAGCGCGACTCGATGGCCCAGGAGCGGGTCTCGCTGTCGGGGATCAGCGCGTTCTTCGCCGAACGATTCGTGGGTTGCTGACGTGCGGGCGATGCAGAATGGCTTGATGCTGCGCCGTCTCGCCCCGATCGCCGCCGCGACCCTGCTCGCGCTCGGAGTGCTGAGCGGCTGCTCGGGAGACGACGACAAGGGTGACTCCGAGGACGGCTCGCCGACCCCCAGCTCTGAGACGAGCGACGCCGAGGAGCCCTACCTGCCGGTCCCGGAGGGTGTCGAGCTCACCGAGCCCGGCAGCGAGGTGGGCGTCGGCCAGTCCGCCGTGATCGCCTGGCAGCCCCGCCAGAACCTCGTGGGCGTGCTGGACATCAACATCACCCGGATGGACAAGACCTCCTTCGCCGAGTCCTTCGAGGGCTGGGACGTCAAGGCGGAGCAGAAGAACGAGGTCACGCCGTACTTCGTGCGCGCGACCGTGACCAACCGCGGCGCCACCAACCTGAGCGAGCGGCTGGTCCCGCTGTACGCCGTCGACAGCGCCGACACCCTGGTCGAGCCGACGAAGTTCACCGAGGAGTTCAAGCCGTGCCCGGGCGGCACCCTGCCTCGGGGCTACTTCACCAATGACACCGCCGAGGTCTGCCTCGTCTACCTGATCGGCAACGGGCGGCAGCTGGCCGGTGTGTCGTTCCGGCCCACCGAGGACTTCGACGCGATCACCTGGGCCGGCGAGATCACCCGGATCCCGAAGCCCGACGACAAGAAGAACGACAAGGGCAACCGCAACAACGACTGAGCCTGACGTTTGGGCCGCTGCGCCGCGGTCGCGGACAATGGCGGCATGTCACTGCCCACGTCGCTGACCCTCGGGTCGCTGCGCGTCGAGACCCCTGTGGTCCTCGCGCCGATGGCGGGCATCACCAACGCGGCGTACCGGCGGCTCTGCGCGGAGCAGGGCGCCGGCCTCTACGTCTGCGAGATGATCACCTCGCGCGGTCTGGTCGAGCGCGACGCGACCACGCTCAAGATGCTGGTCTTCGACGATGCCGAGTCGATCCGGTCCGTCCAGCTCTACGGCACCGACCCGGCGTACGTCGGCAAGGCCGCTGAGATCCTCTGCGGCGAGTTCGGCGTCGCCCACATCGACCTCAACTTCGGGTGCCCCGTGCCCAAGGTGACCCGCAAGGGTGGCGGCGGGGCGCTGCCCTGGAAGCGCCAGCTGCTCGGGCAGATCCTCGAGCAGGCGGTCGCCGCCGCCACGCCGTACGACGTGCCGGTGACGATGAAGACCCGCAAGGGCCTCGACGACGACCACCTCACCTACCTCGACGCGGGCCGGATCGCCGAGGAGTCCGGCTGCGCGGCGATCGCCCTGCACGGACGGACCGTGGCGCAGGCATACTCCGGCCAGGCCGACTGGCACGCGATCGCGGCGCTCGTCGACCACGTCGGCATCCCCGTCCTGGGCAACGGCGACATCTGGGAGGCGGCCGACGCGGTGCGGATGGTCGAGGAGACCGGTGCCGCAGGCGTCGTCGTGGGCCGCGGTTGTCTAGGCCGGCCGTGGATCTTCCGGGACCTGGCTGCAGCGTTCTCGGGGGAGTCCGTCGCCACTTTGCCCAGGCTCGGAGAGGTCACGGCGATGATGCGCCGGCATGCCGAGCTGTTGTGCGAGCACATGGGCGAGGAGCGCGGGTGCACCGAGTTCCGTAAGCACGTCTCCTGGTACCTCAAGGGCTTCGCCGCCGGCGGGGACATGAGGCGCTCGTTGGGCCTGGTCAGCAGCCTGGCGGCGCTCGATGCGCTGCTGGCCGACCTGGACCCCGACGAGCCGTTCCCGGTGGCCGAGCTGGGCACGCCCCGGGGGCGTCAGGGGTCGCCTCGCAACCGCGTCGTACTGCCTGAAGGCTGGCTCGACGACACCGACGGCACCGGCCTGTCCCAGCGCGAGGATGCGACCGAGGTCACGGGTGGGTGACCCGAAACACCCCGTAAAAGGTGTGTGCAGATTGACCAACGGGGGTCGACTTCTGCTTTAGTCGTTGGTCGTGCCTGGTCATCACCCATGACCGAGCACGGTCCTGAACGCTAAAGCAAAGGAATCAACGCTGTGGCACAACATAGCCACAAGCGGGAAACCAATGCCCGCCGCCTCAGCCCCTTCCGGGCTAGGGCAATCACCATCGCCGCACCCCTCGCCCTCGTGGCCACCGGCTCCGCTGTCGGAATCGGCGTCCTGAACGCCAGCCCCGAGACCGAGGCGCTGTTCGCGGCGTCCTTGACCGACGTGACCGCCGCCGACCTCGGCGAGCGGTCCGGAGACGGCACGCCGGTCTCGCGCAGCGCACCTGCCCGGATCGAGCGCGAGCCCTCCGAGATCGACAAGCTGATGGCCCCCCGCGCGGTGGCCGTGGCCCTCAAGCGGGCAGACCAGCAGATGTGGACCACCGCGTCCCTCAACCTGTGGGAGCAGCCCGGCAAGGCCGCCAAGAAGCTCGGCGAGCTGCCTGAGGGCCGGAAGGTTCCGGTCACCGGCCGCAAGTACGGCGACCGCGTCGAGATCGTCGTCAACAAGCGCACCCGCTGGGTGACCGCCGGCTACCTCTCGAAGGACAAGCCGTTCACCCTCGGCGGCGAGTGCACCAACGGCACCTCCATCGACTCCGGCGTCAGCCCGCACATCGTGGCCATCCACGAGGCCGTCTGCGCCGAGTTCCCGGAGATCACCACCTACGGCACGCTCCGCGGCGGCGGCGGCGACCACGGCTCGGGCCGCGCGGTCGACATCATGGTCAGCGGCGAGCGTGGCTGGCAGGTCGCGGAGTTCGTGCGCAAGTACTACTCCGAGCTCGGCGTCAGCTACGTCATCTACTCGCAGTCGATCTGGTCGGTCGAGCGCTCCGGCGAAGGCTGGCGCGGGATGTCCAGCCGCGGGTCCGCCACGGCGAACCACTTCGACCACGTCCACGTCTCGGTCTACTAAAAGCACACCACCCCGCAACGTTTTCGAGCGCCGCCCAACCGGGCGGCGCTCGAGTTCCGTCTGAGTCGAGATGACAGTCCAGTACGGCGGAGGGACCAGGATGGCGGGGGAGCACGACGACGACTTCGTCGAGTTCGCTGCGGCATCGCTGCCCGGGCTCCGCAGGACCGGCTACCTCATGTGTGGCGACTGGCACCGTGCCGAGGATGCCGCTCAGGAGGCGCTGATCCGGGTCTACCGGTCCTGGGACCGGGTGCAGAGGCGAGAAGGCCTGCTCGCCTACGCCCGGCGGACCACGGTGCGAATCCTCATCGACGAGTCGCGCCGCCCCTGGCGCCGCGAGACGCCGACCGGGGAGCTGCACGACGCCGGGATGCCCGATCCGACCGTGAGGTCGGACGAGCGCGACGCAATGGTGCGGGTGCTGTCGTCACTTTCACCCAGACGGCGCGCCTGCGTCGTACTCCGCTACTACCACGACTTGTCCGTCGCTGAGACGGCTCGGGCGCTCGGGTGCTCGGAGGGAACGGTCAAGAGCCAGACCTCTGATGCGCTACGCGCTCTTCGGCCCCTCCTCGGCGACGTTGTGGACACCAGGAGCCCTCGATGAATCATCTCCATGACCGTCTCCACGAGGCAGCCGACGACAGCGGGCGGCCCGTCACGACCGACCCGATCGAGCTGCTGGGCCGCGCCCGCGCCTCGCGACGAAGGCGGCAGCTCGGAACGAGCGCCGTGTTGATCGGCGCGGCTGCCCTGACCGCCGCGGCCGTCCTTGTGGCGCCTCTCGTCCAGGGCGGCACCGACGCGCCGGTGGAGACCGATCGGTCGCTGCCCGCAGCCACCGGGAGGACGAGTGACCCAGAGCCGGCGATCCTGGGTGACTCCGAGATCGTCCGTCGTTGTGAGGCGCAGCTGCAGAAGTACTTCGCCTACCCCATGTACGCACCGTCGAAGTGGAAGGTCGCGCACGACCGGGAGTACGCCGTCGGCGACCTCGTCCAGCTCGAAGATGGCAAGTTCGGCAGCAACCCGGTGCTGTGCGTGATCCCGGAAGAGGGCCAGGAACGGCAGGAGGTGCCGTTCACACGGTTCGCCGGCGACACCGGTCAGCCCGAAGCCCTCGCCGAGCTCTGCTCGGAGAACTTCGGTTCCGCAACGAGGGGTGAACCATGGGTCGACCTCCGCGACGCCGAGGTGCTCGCCGCTGACGGTGACCGCGACGTGACCGTCGCCCTGCTCCGGCTCGGCGACGCCTCCTACTCGTGTTCCATCTCGTCTCCGACGTGGGACACCGGCCTCACCGACGTCTACGGAAGTGGGCGCGGCGACGTCTACCTCAACGGATCCACCACCGGCAGCTCCAACAAGTCCATCGTCGATGAGGCGGCGTCGTACTACACCGGCGCCGGACTCACCGATCCGCTGGCTGAGAAGGTCCGGGTGACGTTCTCCGACGGCAGCGTGGTGGACCGCCCGGTCGGTGACGACGGCTCCTACGCGGTGATGATCCGCCTGCCGGGCGAGGGCGGACTGCTTGACCACACCATCGAGGTGCTGGGCGCTGGGGACACGGTGCTGGCGACGTTCGGGCCGATGTAGCGCCCAGCCCCTGCCGTTCCGGGAGGTTGTCGCCGAGCCGCTAGTCTCGCCGCGATGGACGCGCTGGACCGGTACGACGACGCTGCTCGAGAGCGGCGCGTCGTGGAGCCGCCCAAACGGGTGGACGCTCCGGTGCGCACGCCCTTCGAGCGGGACCGGGCCCGGGTCGTGCACGCCGCCGCCTCGCGGCGCCTGGCCGCCAAGACCCAGGTCGTCGGGCCGCAGAGCGACGACTTCGTCCGCAACCGGCTGACCCACAGCCTGGAGGTGGCCCAGGTCGCCCGCGATCTCTCCCGGGCGCTGGGCAGCCTGCCCGACATCGCCGAGACCGCGGCGCTCGCCCACGACCTCGGCCACCCGCCGTTCGGTCACAACGGCGAGCGGGTGCTGGCCGAGCTGAGCGAGTCGTGCGGTGGGTTCGAGGGCAACGCCCAGACCCTGCGGCTCCTCACCAGGCTCGAGGCGAAGACCTTCGATGCCGACGGACGCTCCGCCGGGCTCAACCTGACCCGGGCCACCCTCGACGCCTGCACGAAGTACCCCTGGCCCCGCGGTGGCGGCACCGACCCGCTCAAGTTCGGCGTCTACGACGACGACAAGCCGGTCTTCGGCTGGCTCCGCGAGGGTGCCGTCGGCGCCCGCCAGTGCCTCGAGGCGCAGATCATGGATCTCGCCGACGACGTTGCGTACTCCGTGCACGACGTCGAGGACGGCACCGTCGCGGGCCGGGTAGACCTCACGAGTCTCGACCGGCCGGCGGTGTGGCAGGCGGTACGCGGCTGGTACCTCCCCGACGCCGACGACGACGTGCTCGACGAGGTGCTCGACGGGCTCGCCCTGGTCGGCAGCTGGCCGACGACGCCGTACGACGGCAGCCGGCGCAGCCTGGCCGCGCTCAAGAACCTCACCAGCGACCTGATCGGCAGGTTCTGCGGGGCGGTCCAGCACGCGACCTTCGCCGCGAGTGACGGGCCGTTCGTCCGCTACGCGGCCGACCTCATCGTCCCGGAGACGACGCGGCTCGAGATCGCGGTGCTCAAGGGTGTGGCGGCGCACTACGTGATGCAGGCCGAGGACCGGGTAAACGTGATGGAGGCCCAGCGTGAGCTGGTGGCCGAGCTGGTCGCCGCGCTCATGGACCGGGCGCCCGATGCGTTGGACCGCCAGTTCGCTGACGACTGGCGGGCCGCCGCCGATGACGCCTCCCGGCTCCGGGTGGTCGTCGACCAGGTTGCCTCGCTCACCGACGCCAGCGCTGTGGCCTGGCACGACCGGCTGGTGCGATGAGCCAGCCGCTGGTCTGGCTGCCGTTCGAGCCCGACGAGCTGGGCGATGCGCCCGAGGGGTTGCGCTACGAGGTCGTCGACCCGACCGAGCACGTCCCGGACTCGGTCGGCGAGGTGCGGTTCTACGTGACGCCGTACACCTTCGGCCCCGTGGCCGACGTGATCGAGCGGATGAGCTCGCTCGAGGTCGTGCAGACGCTGACCGCCGGGGTCGACTACATCGCGCATCGGATCCCGGCCGGGGTGACGCTGTGCAGCGGCCGCGGCATCCACGACGTCTCCACGGCCGAGCTCGCGCTCGCCCTCACCTTGGCGTCGCTGAGCGCGATCCCGGAGTTCGTGGCAGCGCAACAGCGGCACGAGTGGGCGTTCCAGTGGCGGCAGGCGCTCGCCGACAAGCGGGTGCTGCTGGTGGGGTACGGCGCCATCGGGGCGGCCATCGAGGCCCGGCTCACGCCGTTCGAGGTCGAGGTCGTCCGGGTCGCTCGATCGGCTCGGGACGGTGTCCACTCGATCGACGACCTGCCCGGGCTGTTGCCCGACGCCGACGTGGTGATCCTCTGCCTGCCGCTGACGGATGCCACCCGGGGGCTGGTGGACGCCGAGTTCCTGGCCCGGATGCGGCCCGGGGCACTGCTGGTCAACGTGGCCCGCGGCGCGGTGGTGGTGACCGACGACCTGGTCGTGGCCTTGAACGAGGGACGGATCCGAGCGGCGATCGACGTCGCCGAGCAGGAGCCGCTGCCGAGCGACAGCCCGCTGTGGACCGCACCGGGCCTCCTGATCTCCCCGCACGTCGGCGGTGCGAGCAGTGCGATGTGGCCGCGCGCCCACCGGGTGGTCCGCGACCAGCTGCACCGGTACGCCCGTGGAGAGGCACTGAGCAACGTCGTGGCTCGGTCGTAGACTCCGCACGTGGCAGGCCGGATCCGTGACGACGACATCGCAGCGGTGCGTGAGAAGGCCCGGATCGACGACGTCATCTCCGCCTACGTCACGCTCAAGAACGCCGGTGGCGGCTCGCTGAAGGGCCTCTGCCCGTTCCACGACGAGAAGTCGCCGTCGTTCAACGTCAACCCGGCCCGCGGTTTCTACCACTGCCTTGCCGGCGAGACCCGCGTTCTCACTTGGGACGGTGTCCGTCCGATAAAGGACCTGGCGGGCGGGACACACCGAATTCTCGGCGCCCAAGGCGACTGGATCGAGGCTCCTTTCAAGTCGTTTGGCGTTCAGCCATTACTCCGGGTCACAGTCACCCGCAATCGGCAGGTCAAGGAGCTTTACGCGACTGACGAACACAGATGGTTCGTCCGAAGTGGAAAGACGGGCCAGAAGCGCCGCGAGACACTGACGAAGGATCTGAAGGCGGGCGACCGGCTCGTCCAGAGGTACCCCCGGTCACGCATTCGACGGACTACGCCATCGCCTTTCGGCATCGCTCACGGCTTCACTTATGGAGACGGCACTCGCTCCGGCACCGGGAGCATGGCCCTCTTGTGTCCTCCAAAGGACGCAGCCATGTTGAAGTGGTTCCCCAACAGTCATGTGTCGACGCGAGACGACGGCAACCTACTCGTGCATCATCTTCCAGCGTTCTTCAAGGCTCGACCCCCAGTCGACGAGTCGGTGTCGTACCTCTACGGCTGGCTGGCGGGATACTTCGCCGCTGATGGCTGTGTCGCCGCAGATGGAACCGTGATCCTCAACTCGGCTGATCGGACTGACCTGGAATTCGTGAGGCTCGTAGCAACTCGTCTCGGCATTGCGACCTACGGCATCACGTCGCAGACTCGCCTCGGCTTCGGTCCGGAGCCAAGCGAACTGTTCCGCGTTCACTTCGTGAACGAAGACCTCACTGAGAGCTTCTTCCTCATCGATGAACACCGTCGACGGTTCCAAGCAGCCAACAAGCAGTTCGCGCGTCGCGGCTGGGTAGTGCGTTCCGTCGAGGCCACAGAACGTGTGGAAGAGGTCTACTGCGCAGAGGTCGAGGACGGGCACGCCTTCACTCTCGAGGACAACATCCTCACTGGGAACTGCTTCGGCTGCCAGGCTGGCGGCGACGTCATCAACTTCCTGATGGAGATCGACGGCCTCTCGTTCACCGAGGCCGTCGAGCGGCTCGCCGACAAGACCGGCATCGTGCTCCGGCGCGAGGACGGCGACGGTGGCGAGGACCGCAGCAAGGGCCCGCAACGGCGGCGGCTGATCGAGGCGCACGCGGCCGCCCAGGAGTTCTACGCCGAGCACCTCGGCTCTGCCGACGCTCTGGCGGGGCGTCAGTTCCTCGCCGAGCGCGGCTTCGACCAGGCTTCAGCCGACCAGTTCGGGATCGGCTTCGCGCCACGAGACGGCGAGGCCCTCACCAAGCACCTGCGCGGACGCGGCTTCACCCAGGAGGAGGTCGTCGCGGGGGGTTTGGTCGCGATCGGCCGCTCGGCGTACGACCGGTTCCGCGGGCGCCTGCTCTGGCCGATCCGCGACTCCAGCGGCGACACGATCGGGTTCGGCGCCCGGCGGATCTTCGACGACGACAAGATCGAGGCGAAGTACCTCAACACCTCCGAGACGCCGATCTACAAGAAGAGCCAGGTGCTCTACGGCATCGACCTTGCTCGGCGCGAGATGGCCCGCTCCTCGCAGGCGGTCGTCGTGGAGGGCTACACCGACGTGATGGCCTGCCACCTGGCCGGCGTCAAGACCGCGGTCGCGACCTGCGGCACGTCCTTCGGCGACGACCACTCCCGCGTGCTGCGCCGCTTCCTGCACGACCACGAGGAGTTCCGCGGCGAGGTCATCTTCACGTTCGACGGCGACGCTGCCGGGCAGAAGGCGGCACTGCGGGCGTTCGGCGGCGACCAGAACTTCGTCTCCCAGACCTACGTCGCCGTGGAGCCCGACGGCATGGACCCGTGCGACCTGCGGATCAAGCACGGCGATGCCGCGGTCCGCGAGCTCGTCGCCCGGCGGGTCCCGCTCTACAGGTTCGTGCTGTCCAACGTGCTCACTCGCTATGACCTCGACCGTGCCGACGGCCGGATCGACGCGCTTCGCGAGGCGGCCCGGCTGGTCTCCAGCATCCGCGACAAGTCGAAGGTCGACGCGTTCGCGCGCGAGATCGCCGGGATGATCGGTGTCGACGTCGAGGAGGCCCGCGCCGAGGTCCGCAAGGCCGCGCGGCGTCCGGCCCAGGCGCCGGCTACCACCTCGCACCGGCCCGAGGAGCCCGCACCGACCGAGGCGCCGCCGCGCGCCGCCGTACCCGACCCGCGCGAGCCGCGGTTCGCGATCGAGCGCGAGACCCTCAAGCTGGTCATCCAGCACCCGATGGGGGTGGGTCGGGTGTCGGCCGACATCGGCGCCAACGATTTCGTCCACCCCACATATCGCGCGGTCTGGGAGCTGATCGCCGCTGCGGGTGGCCCCTTGGCGGGTGCCGAGGACGCGGGCTGGTCCGGACGGCTGCGCGACGCTGCCACGGACCCGGTCGTCTCCTCGGCGATCAGCGAGCTGGGCGTGGAGTCGCTGAAGAAGGAGGCGACGTCCGACTACGTGGCCCTGCACATGTTCAGCCTGCTCGAGCTCACCGCGATGCGCCGGATCTCCGAGGTGAAGTCGCGGCTGCAGCGCACCAACCCGGTCGAGCAGGCGGCTGAGTACAACAAGATGTTCGGCGAGCTCGCCGCTCTCGAGCAGCACCGGCGCACCCTGCGCGACCGGATCGTGGGGAGCCAGTGAGGCTCTCGCGGAGCAGACCCGAGCTCGAGGTCGCGCCGGGGGAGCGGCTGCTGGCCTGGACGACGACCGCCGACGGCACCGTGATCGGTGGCACTCGCGACGCGATCTACCTGCCCGACCGGCTGCCCTGGGAGCGCGTCGAGGCCGCTGGCTGGGACAGCGAGAGCTCGACCTTCCGGGTCCGCGAGGTCGGCAGCTGGGGCGAGCCCCAGCACGAGTACGCGTTCGCGATCGAGGAGTCGCGGCGTCTGCTGCAGCTGGTCCGCGAGCGGGTGACCGCGAGCGTCGTTCTGCAACGCCACGTGCCCGTCAACGGCCGACGCGGGGTGCGCGTGATCGCCCGCCGCGCGCCAGGTCGGCACGAGGAGACGAGCTGGGCCTACGAGTTCGACGAGGGCGTCGATCCCACCGACCCGGAGGTACGCCGGCTCGCTGCTGAGGCGATGGTCATCGCCCGCGAGGAGCTGGGCGCGGGCTGAGCCATCTCGTTTTCGCACGCGGGCGCCCGCTTGCTAACCTTTCGCCTGCATCGATCCCCTGTAGCTCAACTGGCAGAGCATTCGGCTGTTAACCGGAGGGTTGTTGGTTCGAGTCCAACCGGGGGAGCAAGGTAGAGGCCCTGACCTGCTGACAGGCAGCTCAGGGCCTCTTCGCATGTGCTGGGGCACCAGCACGAGCCCCGCCCGTGTGCCACCATCGATCATGCGCCTGGGTGCGATGGTCCTGCAGACCTCTCCGTGGCAAAAGCTCGGCGGGGAGTTCCAGACCATCGAGCAACTGGGCTATGACATCGCCTATGTTGCCGATCACCTGACCCATGCCGCGCTCCCCGGACGCTGGCTCGGCGACGGGTTCACCACGCTGGCGGCCGCAGCAGGCGTCACTCAGACCTTGGAGCTGGGCACGCTGGTCGCGTCCGCGGTCTACCGGACACCGGTGCCACTGGCGCGTGCCGCTGCCACTGTTGCCGACATATCCGGGGGACGGCTGGTGGTCGGTCTCGGAGCCGGCACCCCGGGCTGCGCGGCCGCGGACCGTGCGGCCCATCCGTCGAAACGAGACATGGTCGACCGCTTCTCCCAGTTGGTGGAGGGCCTGCGCGAGGTGTGGGCGGGGGCCACGGAGTGGCACGGGGACGCGCTGGCGTTCGAAGGGCTCGCGACGTTGCCGTTCGCGCCCGGCGCTGCCGCACCCCACCTCTTGCTTGCGGCCCACGGACCGCGGGGTCTGGACCTCGTCGCCCGGTTCGGCGACGGCTGGAGCACCTATGGGGGCCTGGGCGTGGCGGAGCTGTCGACGGAGGAGTTCTGGACACGTATCGAAGAGCAATCCGCCGCCTTCGTCGCCGCGTGTGAGCACAGGGACCGTGACCCCAGCACCGTGCGGCGCTCACTATTGCTCGGCTTCGGCTCGTTCCAGCCCGCTGAGAGCGTCGGAAGCTTCCTCGACGGCGTGGAGCGTGCGGACCGCGCAGGGTTCGACGAGGTAGTCGTCTACTGGCCCGACGGCGAGCCCGGGGACCGCTTCTGGTCCGACACAGAGGTCCACGCCGAGGCGCTGTCCCAGCTCGCGAAGAGCTGAGCGAACCGACTGAGGCCTACTCCCCGAAGCCCATCGGGAAGACCTCGAACCCGGCCGCCATGCCCACCCCGAGGCGCTGGCCCGTCTGGCGGCCGAAGCCCTCGAGGAACTCGCGCGGGTCGAAGTGGTCCCAGCCCAGGCCCTCGATGTACGCCGCGTGCGCCTGGAGCGAGGCGACGCCGGCGTCGAACGTGTCGGTCGTGTCGACGGCGTGGGTGGTCTCCGGCGACCCGAAGGCCCAGACCTCGCGCACGCCGCCCCAGGGCTCCAGGCCGTCGGTGAGCTGGTCGGTGAAGATCCAGCGGTTGCCCGCGTCGCGCACCGCGTCCACGACGGCGCGACCGACCGCGATGTGGTCGGCCTGGTTGAGCGCTCGGCCGCCCCAGGTGTCCCGGAAGTTGCCGGTGATCACGATGTCCGGACGGTGCTGCCGGACCTCGAGCGCGATCGCGGCCCGCAGCGGGACGCCGTACTCCAGCACGCCGTCCTGCAGGCCCAGGAAGTCGACCGTGGGCACGCCGACGATGCGCGCCGACTCGATCTGCTCGGCCTCCCGCACTCGGCGGCACTCGTCCGGATCCATGCCGTCGATGCCCGCCTCACCGCTGGTCACCATGCAGTAGACGACCTTCTTGCCCTGGCCGGTCCAGCGCGCCACCGCGGCAGCGGCGCCGAACTCCATGTCGTCGGGATGTGCCACCACGGCCAGTGCGGTTTCCCAGTCCTCCGGCAGCGCTTCGAGCGGTTCGATGTCCATGAACGAAGCATGCCCCACCGCGCCACGGCGACCCGAGGGCGGCGCCGATATCAAGGAATGCTCAGATTGCGGTGATATTTTGACGTGCGGCCAGGTGCGCTGACGGCCGCAACTCACTCATGCCCACCCCCATCCGAGGTTGACCATGTCCGACGGAAGCAGACGCGGCGGGAGCCGCCGCGCGCCGAAGTCGCGACGGATTCCGCGCAAGTCCCACGTCGGCGGGTCGCACGCCAAGGGCGGGGCGAGGGCGCTCCGGGTCCGCGATCGCCGCACCCGAGGGCTGTCCGGCACTCTCGGCATGACGCTCGTCGGTGCGCTGTTCCCCGGATCCGGCTACTTGTACGCCGGCCGCAAGGCCCTGGGTGCGCTGGTTCTGGTGGTGTGGCTCACCGCGCTCGGCTGGGCGGCCTGGTACTTCCGGGACGGGATCCACAGCGTTCTCGACCTGGCCTTCGACCCGACTCGGCTGAAGTGGTTGGCTGCGGGGTTGATCTTCGCGCTGGTCGTTTGGGCGTTCGTGGTGTTCACGTCGTACCGCCTCGTGCGTCCGAAGGAACGGCCCGGATGGCACAGCGCGATCGGCAACCTGCTGGTCGTCGCGCTCTGCCTGGCGATGACCTATCCGGTCGTCACCGCGGCGCGGAACGCGCTGGCCCAGGCAGATCTGGTCAACACGGTGTTCGGCGACACCGAAAGCGCCACGACGCCGGAGGGCCGCACCAAGGAGAACCCCTGGGCGGGGACCGACCGGGTCAACGTGCTGCTGCTCGGCGGCGACGGCGGCAAGGGTCGCACCGGTGTCCGGACCGACACGGTGATCCTGCTCAGCATCAACACCCACAACGGCCGGACCGTGATGTTCAGCCTCCCGCGCAACATGATGAACGCGCAGTTCCCCGAGGACAGCCCGCTCCATGACGAGTACCCCTACGGCTACAACGGCGACCAGGACCCGGCGTACTACATGCTCAACGCGATCTACGGGCAGGTGCCGGTCAACTACCCCGGCATCCTCGGCAAGAGCGACAACGAGGGCGCCGACGCGATCAAGCAGGCGGTGTCCGGGAGCCTCGGTATCCCGGTCGAGTACTACGTGTTGGTCAACCTCAAGGGCTTCGAGAACATCGTCGACGCGATGGGCGGGATCACCGTCAACATCAACGAGCCGGTCGCGATCAACGGCAACACCGACGCGGGGATCCCGCCGACCGACTACCTCGATCCCGGGCCCAAGCAGCACCTCGACGGCTTCGACGCCCTCTGGTTCGCCCGCGGCCGCTACGGCTCCGACGACTACCAGCGGATGGACCGCCAGCGCTGTGCCGTCGACGCGATCATCGACGCCGCCAAGCCGATGAACCTCTTCCGTCACTACACCGACCTGGTCCAGGCCGGCAAGGACACCGTCTTCACCGACATCCCGCTCGAGCTGGCACCGGCATTCGTCGAGCTGGGGCTCAAGGTCAAGGACTCCAAGACCAGGTCGGTCGTCTTCAAGACCTCAGAGAACTTCAGCTCCTCCGCTCCCGACTTCGAGTACATGCAGGAGACCGTGCAGAAGGCCATCCACCCCGACCCGAAGAAGAAGTCGCGGCCGGGCGGCGATACCGAGAACCCCAAGGACGTCTGCGCCTACAACCCGACCGGCGAGGCCGCTCCGTAGGCACCGCGCCTCACTTCGAGGGTTCGGGCACCTCGCAGTCGACCTTCGGGTTGACGCCCAGGTAGTTCAACGGACCGGCGATCACGGTCAGCACCGTGTCGCTGGTGGTCTTGCAGTTGACGTCGCGGTCGCTGCCGAAGTACCCGCGCTGCGCGGCTGCGACGACCCCGATCAGCAGCCACACGACCACCACGACTCCCAAGAGCCCGCTTCCTCGTCCCATCGCCCAATCCCTCCTCAGTGCGGCGGTGACGCCGCAACGGCACCGGTACCCGAATCGAGGGACCAGGACTCCACTAGGCTCGCCGCACTCGGGGAGGTAGCTCAGTCGGTTAGAGCAGAGGACTCATAATCCTTGGGTCGTGGGTTCGAGCCCCACCCTCCCCACCAGCCCCGTGTGTGCCTTCGGGTGACACCGGACATTTTGTCTTCGGTTGAGGGCGGACGGTGTTCCGGCTGATGGCGGACACCTACTTCGGTTGATACCGGACACTCCCGATTCATGCGGGAGATGAGTGTGGCTGAGCAGCGGTATCAGGCCGTGTTGGCAGTGATCGGCGACGGCGAGACGGTCACGGATGTGGCGGCGCGCTTCGGGGTGCGTCGGCAGACCGTGCATGAGTGGCTGGCCAAGTACGAGGCCGGCGGCTTGGAGGGCCTCGGCAACGGTTCGCACCGTCCGAGGTCGTGTCCTCATCAGATGCCAGCCGAGGTCGAGGTCGCGGTGGCCGACCTGCGTCGGAGCCATCCGACCTGGGGGCCGCGGCGGCTGGTCTTTGAGCTGGGCAAGCGGGGTGTGGATCCGGTGCCCTCTGAGTCGGCGGTCTATCGGGCGCTGGTCCGGTTGAGCCTGATCGACCCTGATGCGAGGCGACCACGCGAGCGGAGGTGGAAGCGCTGGGAGCGCGGGACCCCGATGGAGCTGTGGCAGATGGACGTGGTCGGCGGGTTCGCGTTGGCCGACGGGCGCCGGGTCAAGGCATTGACCGGGGTCGATGACCACTCGAGGTTCTGTGTGTCGGCGTTCTTGATGCTGCGGGAGTCCTCCCAGCGGGTGTGCGAGGGGCTGGCGCTGGCGTTGCGGACCTACGGGGTGCCCGGGCAGATCCTGACCGACAACGGGAAGGTGTTCACCGGCAGGTTCAACCGGCCACCGGTCGAGGTGCTCTTTGACCGGGTCTGCCGGGAGAACGGGATCGAGCATCTGTTGACCAAGCCTCGGTCACCGACCACGACCGGGAAGGTGGAGCGGTTCCACCGGGCGATCCGGACCGAGTTCCGTACCGACCGGATCTTCGAGTCCCTGGCTGCTGCGCAGGCTGAGCTGAATGAGTGGGTGGCCGACTACAACACCCAGCGGCCGCACCAGTCCATGGGGATGGCCACCCCGGCCGAACGGTTCTACCAAGAACAACCGGCGGCCGTGACCCCGCTGCGGGCACTGGTCGAGCCGCCACGCCGTCCCGAGGCCGCTCGCGGTGACGGTGTGTGGGTCGCACGACGAGCCAGCGCGGTCGGTGTGGTCAGCGTGTCGTGGCAGCAGGTGTGCCTGGGCCAGGCCGCGGCCGGACGCAACATCGACGTATGGGTCACCGACCAGGTCATCCAGTGCTTCGACGGCGATGAACTGCTCCGCACCCAGACGCGCGAGCACCCCGGGGAGGTGAGGAAGAAGCGAGCATCGGTCCCAGGAGGACGTCGTAAAGTCCAGACGAGTGTCAGGGATCAACCGAAGTAGATCTGTCACCCATCAACCGAAGTAGTTCATCCCCACCAGCCCCGGTGTGACGCGGTCCGGCTGCTGTAGCAGGTGTGCGCCGGGAGGGCGCGGATACCGGGGCGCATGGCAACCGTCGAGCGAACGATCACTGTAGGTCAACCAGTCGCCAAGGTCTGGGCGTACCTATCGGACTTCACCACCACGGAGGACTGGGATCCGCCGACCGTGAGCACGGTCCGACTCTCGGGCGACGGGGGTGTCGGCACGACGTACACGAACGTGTCGAAGTTTCTCGGTCGCGAAACAGAGACCCAGTACGTCGTCACTGAGCATGAAGTAGGCCGACGGTTCCAGCTCGAGGGAGACGCCGGGTCGGTGAAGGTGGTCGACACAATGACCTTCGAGTCGTCGGCGGACGAAACAGGAGTCGGTGAGACGACCGTGACCTACCGCGCGGAGTTCAATCCGGTCGGCGTCGCCAAGCTGGCCAGCCCCCTACTGCCGCCGGCCCTGAAGATCCTCGGGGACAAGGTGGCCAAGAGCTTGGAGGAACGCCTCCGCGCGCTGTGAGCGCGGCGCTCAGGCCAGCAGACGCATGTTGTCCGGGACCCCCTCGCCCTGCTGGGAGCGCTCTACGAGCTCCTGCAGGGCAGTGAGCGTGACGTTGAGCGACAGCGGACCGAACGACACCCGGGCCACGCCCAGCTCCTCGAGCTTGGGGAGCGGCGGGTTGCCGGGGATCGCGATCGTGGTCAGGCGCTGCGGGCCGAAGGCATCGGTCAACCTCGCCACCTGCTCCTCGTTGAGCATCGCGGGGACGAACACGACCGGGGCGCCGGCGTCGAGGAACGCTCGGCCGCGCTCCAGGGAGGCTTGAAGGTTCTCCTCCGGGTCGCCCTTGCGGTTGAGGTGGAATGCATCGGTGCGGGCGTTGAGGACGAAGTCGACGCCCTCCTGCTCGGCGACCCGCATGATCGCCTCGACCTGCGCCGCCGCCTCCGCGACCGGCTTCATCTGGTCCTCGATGTTGGCGCCGACCACGCCGATGCCGATGGCACGACGTACGGTCTCGGCCGCGTCGCCGTAGCCACCCTCGAGGTCTGCCGTGACCGGCAGGTCCGTGCTGTCCACGATCCGCTTGACCGCCTCGAGCATCAGGTCGACGGGGATCTTCTCCCCGTCCGGGTAGCCGTACGCCGCGGCGATGGAGTGGCTCGCCGTCGCGAGCGCCTTCGTGCCCTCGGTAGCCGCCACCACCTTCGCGGTGACGACGTCCCACACGTTGACAACGGTGAGCAGGGCGGGGTCGCGGTGCAGCGACATGAGTGCGGATGCGCGGTCGCGCGTGGAGGAGTCAGCCATACCCCCAGCCTCTCAGGGACTCAGAGCTCGTCGGCGATCAGGTAGCGGCCGTCCTCGAACACCAGGCGCAGCGTCGGGGTGTCGGTCTGCTTGCCCTCGCCGCGCAGGTTGAACGTGTAGGTGTAGGTCACCGTCAGGTTGTCCGGATCGTCGGCGTTCGCATCGACCTCGATCAGCTGCGCGTTCGTCACCCGGTCCCAGAAGCCGGTGTAGCCGGCCTCCCCGCCGCTCCCCGCCTGGAACTCCGGCGTCAGCATGTCGAACGCGGTCGCGGGATCGGCGTCCGCCGCGCTCAGGTAGTCGCCGATGAACGCCTCCATGTCATCCGCGTCTGCCTGGGAGCCAGGAGAGCCTGTGTCCGTAGGGGACTGGGAGGTGGGGTCGTCCGCCGGCGGCTCAGGCGAGTCCTGGTTGGCGTAGTAGGCGATCAGGCCGATCATCACGGCCAGCGCGACAACCGCCGCGCCCACGAACCAGGGGAGTACGCCGCCCGAGCGACGGCGGCGGGTGGGGGCAAGGCCCGCGGGCGGAGCGGACGGCGGTGGGGTCAGCACCTCGGTCGGCTGGTCAGGCACCTCGGGCTGTGGGACGACTCGGAGCGGGGCGGTGGAGACCGGCGGGACGGCTGCTTCCGGCCCCGCGCGCAGGAACTCGACGACCTGCGTCATCGACCAGCGCGCTGCCTGGTCGTGCGTCATCGATGCCGCGATCAGCGGCGCGAGCCACCCCGCGTCGTCCAGCCCGGGCGGCTGCTCGTGGACGATCTTGTAGAGCGCCCCGAGAACGTTGTCGCCGACGTCGTACGGCGGTCGGCCGGCCAGCGTGTGGAACAGCGTTGCGCCGAGCGACCAGACGTCGCTGGCCGGCGTGGCCAGCTGCCCGGACGCCACCTCGGGTGCGAGGTAGGCGGGGGATCCCGTGACCAGCCCGGTCTGGGTCAGTGACGCGTCCGCCTCGGCCCGAGCGATGCCGAAGTCGGACAGCTTCACCTGTCCCTCGGCGGTGACCAGGATGTTGGAGGGCTTGACGTCGCGGTGCACGATGCCCGCGGCGTGCGCGGCGCTCAGCGCCTCGGCGGCCTGCGCCAGGATCGCCGCGGCCTGGTCGGGGGACATCGGGCCCTGCTCGCGGACCAGCTCGGCGAGGGTCGGCCCGTCGACGTACTCCATCACCAGCCACTGCTGGTCGTCCTCCTGGACCAGGTCGAAGATGGCGACCACGTGCGGGTGGTTGACCCGAGCTGCGATCCGAGCCTCGCGCTCGGCTCGCACCAGGTCCGGGCTGGTGCCGCCGGGCTGGTGGCCGATGCGCTTGATCGCCACCTCGCGGCCGAGCACCTCGTCCCGGCCCAGCCATACCGCGCCCATCCCGCCACGACCGATCTCCCGGTCCAGCGAGTACCTGCCTCCGATCACCGCGCCAGCCTATGGGGTGGTCACCAAGTAACCGGCTGGGCGAGTCTGCGGGCGATACGGCAGGCTTGACCTGCAACTTCCCATCCAGAAAGGCACATCGTGTCCGTCGACCCCACCCTCCTCGATGACCTCGAGTGGCGCGGCCTGATCGCCCACTCGACGGACCTCGACGCACTGCGCGAGGCCCTCAGCGAGGGGAGCGTGCGGTACTACGTGGGCTTCGACCCGACCGCGCCGAGCCTGCACATGGGCAACCTGGTCCAGGTGGTGACCGCGCGGCGCCTGCAGAACGCCGGCCACACGCCGTACCTCCTCGTCGGCGGTGCCACCGGGATGATCGGCGACCCCAAGGACTCGGGCGAGCGGGTCCTGAACTCGCTGGACACGGTCAAGGACTGGGTCGAGCGGGTGCGCCTGCAGCTCGAGCCGTTCATCAGCTTCGACGGTGACAACGGCGCGACCATGGTCAACAACTACGACTGGACCGCGAGCCTGTCGACGATCGACTTCCTGCGCGACATCGGCAAGCACTTCCCCGTCAACCGGATGCTGGCCCGTGACGTGGTGCGCACGCGGCTCGAGGCCGGGATCAGCTACACCGAGTTCAGCTACGTGCTGCTGCAGTCGATGGACTTCCTCAACCTCTTCCGGGACCACGGCGTGACCCTCCAGTTCGGCGGCTCCGACCAGTGGGGCAACCTCACTGGCGGCGTCGAGCTGATCCGCCGCGCCGCCGGCGGCCACGCCCATGCCTTCGCCACTCCGCTGGTGACGAAGGCCGACGGCACCAAGTACGGCAAGACCGAGTCCGACGCCCTGTGGCTCGACCCGGAGATGATGACGCCGTACGCCTTCCACCAGTTCTGGCTGAACGTCGAGGACGAGAAGGTAGGTGAGCTGCTCCGGATCTTCACGTTCCTGCCGCGCGAGGAGATCGAGGCACTCGAGGCCAGGCACGCTGAGAAGCCGTTTCTCCGCGAGGCCCAGCGCACGCTGGCCGACGAGGTCACCACGTTCACCCACGGCGCGGAGCAGACCGAGCAGGCAAAGGCCGCAGCGGCCGCGCTGTTCGGCGGCGGCGAGCTCACCGAGCTGAGCGGGGCCACCCTGGGTGCTGCTCTCCGCGGGGCCGGCGCGCTCACGATCGAAGCCGGTGGAGACCTGCCGACGATCGTGGACCTGCTGGTCGACAGCGGGCTGTCCAAGAGCAAGGGCGACGCGCGGCGGACGGTCGGCGAGGGCGGTGCCTACGTCAACAACCGCCGCATCGACGACCCCGAGATGCGACCCACCAGCGGGGACCTCCTCGACGGCACCTGGTTGGTACTGCGACGCGGCAAGAAGCACTTCGCCGGCGTCGAGGTTCGCTGAGCCGGACCGATGAGCGCGGACGCGAGCTGGCTGGCCGGGCTGGAGGACAGCGCCCGCGCCAGGCTGCCGGCCGAGCTCTTCGAGTACGTCGTCCAGGGTGCCCGCGAAGGGGTGACCGCCGCCGAGGCGGTCGAGGCATGGCGTGCAGTGCGGTTCCGGCCTCGGGTGCTCCAGGACGTCACGTCGCTCGACCTCATGGTGCAGCTGCTCGGCCACCCCTCGTCCGTCCCGTGGGGGATCGCGCCGACCACGCTGCAGCGGAGCGTCCATCCCGAGGGTGAGCTGGCGATGGCCCGAGCCACCGCCGCGGCGGGCGGGGTCATGGTGGTGTCCAGCAACTCGGGGACGCGTTTCGCCGACATCGGCGCGACCGGGGTCCGCTGGTGGCTGCAGATGTACCTGCCCGAGCACCGCCACCTGGCCGAGCCGCTCCTGGCCCGCGCGGTGGAGGCGGGCGCCGCCGCCGTGGTGCTGACCGTGGACACCCCGACGGTCGGCACGAAGTACGTCGGCGAGCGCGACGTATGGGACACCGTCGACCCTGCCGACCTCCGGGTGAACTTCGACCCCGGCTACGACCCACGCGCTGGAGGCCGCAAGGCCCGCGACCTCGGTGCCGACGACATCGCATGGGTCGCCGAGCTC
>CAWEHX010000003.1:0-362580 GCA_963809015.1 uncultured Actinomycetota bacterium | reverse complement strand
TGCATAACCCACAACGTGATCGCTTAGTCCCGAAGGGGGCGAATCACCTCCGGAGCAGACGGCCGGAGCCGGACTCAGTTGAGACCGGGCGCGACACGAACGAAACCGCTGCAGATCGAAGGGAACACGCCAGACATGGCACGCCTTGTTGGAGTCGACCTCCCGCGCGACAAGCGCATCGAGATCGCACTCACGTACATCTACGGCATCGGCCGTACCCGCTCCCAGCAGCTCCTTGCGAGCACCGGCGTCGACCCGAACCTCCGGGTCCACGAGCTGGGCGACGAACAGCTGGTCAGTCTCCGCGACGCCATCGACGCGCAGGAGTTCAAGATCGAGGGTGACCTCCGCCGTGAGGTCCAGGCGGACATCCGCCGCAAGATCGAGATCGGCAGCTACCAGGGTCGCCGCCACCGCCAGGGCCTTCCGGTCCGGGGGCAGCGCACCAAGACCAACGCCCGTACCCGCAAGGGTCCGAAGCGCACGGTTGCCGGCAAGAAGAAGGCCAAGTGATCCACGCGATCACCGCCCCCTCGACCACACAGACCAGCTGACTCAGGAGTTATCGAATGCCTCCCAAGGCTCGCACGGGCGCCAAGAAGGTCCGTCGCAAGGAGAAGAAGAACGTTGCTCAGGGCGAAGCCCACATCAAGAGCACGTTCAACAACACGATCGTCACCATCACCGACCCCACCGGCGCGGTGATCTCGTGGGCGTCCGCCGGCACCGTCGGCTTCAAGGGCTCCCGCAAGTCCACGCCGTACGCCGCCCAGATGGCCGCCGAGGCCGCCGGGCGCCGGGCGATGGAGCACGGTATGAAGAAGATCGACGTCTTCGTCAAGGGCCCGGGTTCGGGCCGCGAGACGGCGATCCGGTCCCTGGGTGCCATCGGCCTCGAGGTCGGCACCATCCAGGACGTCACGCCCACCCCCCACAACGGATGCCGCCCGCCCAAGCGCCGGCGCGTCTGACGACGACTACACAGAGAAAGAGAGCGAACTAGTTATGGCCCGCTACACCGGCCCCATGACCAAGAAGTCGCGCCGTCTCGGTGTCGACCTCGTCGGCGGCGACTCGGCGTTCGAGAAGCGTCCTTACCCTCCCGGCCAGCACGGCCGCGGTCGGATCAAGGAGAGCGAGTACCTCCTCCAGCTGCGCGAGAAGCAGAAGGCGCGCTTCACGTACGGCGTGATGGAGAAGCAGTTCCACAACTACTACACCGAGGCCTCGCGTCGGTCGGGCAAGACGGGTGACAACCTGCTCCAGCTGCTCGAGTGCCGCCTCGACAACGTGGTCTACCGGGCCGGCTTCGCCCGCACCCGCCGCCACGCCCGCCAGCTCGTCGCGCACGGTCACTTCAAGGTCAACGGCAAGAAGGTCGACATCCCGTCCTTCCAGGTGACGACCCACGACGTGATCGACGTTCGCGAGAAGTCGCTGGAGATGACCCCGTTCATCGTGGCTCGTGAGACCCACGGCGAGCGGATCGTCCCCGCGTGGCTCGAGTCGATCCCCTCTCGGATGCGCGTCCTGGTCCACCAGGTCCCGGTCCGGGCGCAGATCGACATCCCGGTCCAAGAGCAGCTCATCGTCGAGTACTACTCCAAGAAGTAGGGTCCCCAACGGTTGTCGAGTAGGGCGAGCGCAGCGAGCCCGTATCGAGACACCGCCACCCAGCAACATTCGAGCCCCTCAAATAGTGGTCGGGTTCGGAAAGGAAAAATTCAGTGCTTATCGCACAGCGTCCCTCTCTGTCGGAAGAGACCGTCGACGAGTTCCGATCGCGGTTCGTCATCGAACCGCTGGAGCCCGGCTTCGGCTACACGCTCGGCAACTCGCTCCGTCGCACGCTCCTGTCGTCGATCCCCGGTGCCTCGGTCACGAGCATCAAGGTCGACACCGTCCTCCACGAGTTCTCGACCATCGAGGGCGTCAAGGAAGACGTCACGGAGATCATCCTCAACCTCAAGGGCCTCGTCGTCTCCTCGGAGCACGACGAGCCCGTCACCATGTACCTCCGCAAGTCCGGTGCTGGTGACGTGACCGCAGCCGACATCGCGCCTCCGGCCGGTGTCGAGGTGCACAACCCCGACCTCAAGATCGCCACGCTGTCCGACAAGGGCAAGCTGGAGATGGAGCTGGTCGTGGAGCGTGGCCGTGGCTACGTGTCGGCCGTCCAGAACAAGGGCGCCGACAACGAGATCGGCCGGATGCCGGTCGACTCGATCTACAGCCCGGTCCTCAAGGTCACCTACAAGGTCGAGGCCACCCGTGTCGAGCAGCGCACCGACTTCGACAAGCTGGTCATCGATGTCGAGACCAAGCCGTCGATCCTGCCTCGCGACGCGATCGCCTCGGCCGGCAAGACCCTGGTCGAGCTGTTCGGACTGGCCCGTGAGCTCAACGTCGAGGCCGAGGGCATCGACATCGGCCCGTCGCCGGTCGACGAGCAGCTGGCTGCCGACCTCGCCCTCCCGGTCGAGGACCTGCAGCTGACCGTCCGTTCCTACAACTGCCTCAAGCGCGAGGGCATCCACACCGTGGGTGAGCTCATCAGCCGCTCGGAGCAGGACCTGCTCGACATCCGCAACTTCGGTGCGAAGTCGATCGACGAGGTCAAGGCCAAGCTGGTCGAGATGGGTCTGTCCCTCAAGGACAGCGCGCCCGGCTTCGACCCGCACGCTGCCCTGGCGGCGTACGGCGATGACGACGACGATGCCTTCGTCGAGGACGAGCAGTACTAATCCCGAGCAACAACTACCTCGGTACCTGACACGGCCGGGGAGAATCGAGAGAAGCAATGCCCAAGCCCAAGAAGGGCCCCCGCCTCGGCGGCAGCCCCGCCCACCAGCGGCTGATCCTGTCGAACCTCGCGACCGCGCTGTTCGAGCACGGCAGGATCACCACGACCGAGGCCAAGGCGCGCACCCTGCGTCCGTACGCCGAGAAGCTGATCACCAAGGCGAAGCGCGGTGACCTGCACAACCGTCGCGAGGTCCTCAAGACCATCCGTGACAAGGGCGTCGTGCACCACCTCTTCACCGAGATCGGGCCGACGTTCGCGGAGCGCCCGGGCGGCTACACCCGGATCACCAAGATCGGCCCCCGCAAGGGCGACAACGCCCCGATGGCCGTGATCGAGCTGGTGACCGAGGAGTACAAGCCGTCGGCACCGAAGGCGAAGAAGAAGACCGAGAAGGCGCCGGCCCCGGCTCCGGTGGCGACCGAGGAGGCGGAGGTCGAGGAGACCACCGTCGAGGACGTCGTCGAGGAGACCCCGACCGAGCTCGCCGAGGAGGCGTCGACGGAGGAGTCGGTCGTCGCCGAGGAGGAGCCGACCGAGGACGAGGCGCCGGCCGAGGAGCCCGAGGCCGCCGCTGACGAGACCGAGGGCGAGGACGAGGCCGACAAGGCCTGATCCACCACTCGTCGAAGGCCCGTCGCCCGTGAGGGTGGCGGGCCTTCGCCGTTCCTCACCGCATGCTCCGTCGGGATAGTCCCAGACGTTCGGACCCGTGCTGCGCCGTACGAAGGGGCCGAACGTCAGGGACTATCCGGACGGGGACCGCGACTGATGCGTCGAATCGCGAGCCTGAGCGGGCGTCCGTAGACTCGGACCCATGAGCACCGACCTCGGTACGCCGGCGATCCTCACGCCCTCGGAGGCTGAGCGAGCCGTCCTCCTGGCGGCGCCGCGCGGCTACTGCGCGGGCGTCGACCGGGCCGTGGTGACCGTGGAGAAGGCGCTCGAGCTGTACGGCGCGCCGGTCTACGTGCGCAAGCAGATCGTGCACAACAAGCACGTGGTCTCCGACCTCGAGTCGCGGGGTGCGATCTTCGTCGAGGAGCTCGACGAGGTGCCGACCGGCGAGACCGTGGTGTTCTCGGCCCACGGCGTCTCTCCGGAAGTGCACCGGCAGGCCGAGGAGCGCGAGCTCAAGACGATCGACGCGACCTGCCCGCTGGTCACCAAGGTGCACCACGAGGCGAAGCGGTTCGCCGACGACGACTACGACATCCTGCTGATCGGCCACGAGGGTCACGAAGAGGTCGAGGGCACGGCGGGCGAGGCCCCCGACCACATCCAGCTCGTCCAGGGCCCGGACGACGTAGCCAACATCGTCGTGCGTGACCCCTCGCGGGTCGCGTGGCTGTCCCAGACCACGCTGTCGGTCGACGAGACGCTGGAGACGGTGGCCGCGATCCGGGAGCGCTTCCCCGAGCTGCTCGACCCGCCCAGTGACGACATCTGCTACGCCACCCAGAACCGACAGCTCGCGGTCAAGGAGATCGCAGTCGACGCCGACCTGGTGATCGTGGTCGGCTCGGGCAACTCCTCCAACTCCGTGCGGCTGGTCGAGGTCGCACTGGAAGCCGGCGCCAAGTCGGCCCACCGCGTCGACGACGCCTCCGAGATCGACGAGGCCTGGCTCGACGGCGTCGACAACGTCAGCGTCACCTCCGGTGCGAGCGTCCCGGAGGAGCTGGTCGACGGCGTGCTGGCGTTCCTCGCCGAGCGTGGCTACCCGGACGCTCGGGCCGTGCACAGTGCCGAGGAGTCGCTGATCTTCTCGCTGCCGAAGGAGCTGCGCCGCGACCTCAAGGCCGCCGGCCAGCACTGACCGCGCGATGGCCAGATTCGTCGACATCCACCCGGAGAACCCGCAGCCGCGCCAGCTCCAGCAGGTCGCGGACGCGCTGAGGGACGACGCGCTGATCGCCTATCCCACCGACTCGGGCTACGCGCTCGGCTCGCGGGTGGGCAACCGCGACGGCCGCGACCGGATCCTCAAGATCCGCGGTCTCGACGACCGGCACCACTTCACCCTGGTCTGCAAGGACTTCTCCCAGCTGGGCCAGCTGGTGCACGTCGACAACTCGGCGTTCCGGGCGATCAAGGCCTCGACCCCCGGCCCCTACACGTTCATCCTGCCGGCGATGCCGGAGGTGCCGCGCCGCCTGCTGCATCCCAAGAAGCGCACCGTGGGGGTGCGGATCCCCGACCACGTCGTGGTGCAGGCGCTGCTGGAGGTGCTCGGCGAGCCGCTGCTGAGCAGCTCGCTGATCCTGCCGGGGGAGTCCGAGCCGCGCACGATGGGCTGGGAGATCAAGGAGGACCTCGACCACGAGGTCGACCTGGTGATCGAGGCGGGCGACACCTCCGCGGAGCCGACCACGGTCGTGGACTGGTCGTCGGGCGAGCCCGAGGTGCTCAGGCGTGGAGCCGGGGATCCTGACCGCTTCGAGTAAGGACTCGCGCCCGAATGAGCAGCACCGCCAGGCACAGCACGTAACCGGTGACGAGGGCCTCGCTGTGGTGCGAGAGTCCGGAGATCACGGCCTGCACTGCGGCGTCGCCTGGCTCGCCAACGGTGGACGGGCGGAGCACCGCGAGGAACGTGAAGACCCCGACCATCAGCAGCGGCGGTAGCACCCCGGCGGTGAAGAAGTCGTCGGGCCGGACGACCAGTGCGAGCAGGATGCAGAGCAGCACGAAGGCCACGTCGAAGAGCGCACTCACGCCATCGGTGAGGATCAGGTCTGCCAGCACGACAGTGAGGGAGACGGCGGTCCCGAGCGCGACGACCTGATGTCCGGGCTCGCGCCCTTCCTCCCACACCGTCCGCGCGTGGCTCACAGGGCTCACATGGCCACCGTAGGATCCGCGTCCTGGTCGTCCACGGTGCCGCGCCGGTCGACCGCGCGCAGGGTCACCGGGCGGGGAGCGGGCAGCTCGTCGTCGGTGACGGAGAGCTCGTTGAAGCGACGAGCGCTCACCAGCACCCGCGACTCGAGCGACCCCATCGCCTGGTTGTAGTTGCCGACGGCGCTGTTGAGGGAGCGGCCGACCCGATCGAGGTGGCCGCTGAGCGTGGCCAGTCGGGTGTGCAGGTCGCGGCCGAGCAGGTGGATGTCGCGGGCCCGCTCGGCCAGCGCCTCGTGGCTCCAGCCGTGGGCGACGGTGCGCAGCAGCGCGATCAAGGTGGTCGGGCTGGCCAGCACGACCCGGCGGTCGGCCGCGTGCTCGAGCAGCGCGGGATCGGTCTCGAGAGCCGCGGCCAGGAATGGCTCGGCGGGAACGAACAGCACCACGAACTCGGGGGTCTCGGGCAGCGCCCGCCAGTAGGCCTTCGACGCCAGCGCGTCGATGTGGGTGCGGACCTGCCGTGCGTGCCGGACCAGGTGGGCCTCGCGCTCCCCGGTCTCCTCGGTCGAGGTGGCATCGAGGTAGGCGTCGAGCGGGACCTTGGCGTCGACCACGATCCGACGGCCACCCACCAGATTGACCACGAGGTCGGGACGCAGCGCGCCACCGTCGAGTCGCACCTGCTCGCTGAAGTCGCACCGGTCCACGAGGCCCGCGAGCTCCACCGTGCGGCGCAGGTGGAGCTCACCCCAGCGACCGCGGACATGTGGCTTGCGCAGCGCCGTCGACAGCGTGTGCGTCTCGCGCTGCAGTGCGGACACGTGCTCGTGGAACTCGCCCTGCCACGCGGCCCGCTGCCGGTCGAGGTGGTGCATCTGGTCGCTCAGCCGGTCCAGACCCTGCATCACCTCCGCCTGGTCGACCAGCCCACCGGCGTACGACGGCCGCGAGCGCGCCCAGAGCACGCCGACCACGCCGCCGAGGGCGAGCCCGACGAGGAGGCTGAGCAGCACCGTGATCGTGTCCATGCCCCCAGCATGAGGACGGCCACCGACAGTGAGCGCCGACCTACACCTCGGACACGGCCGGGCCGCGGGCGGCAGCCCACCGAACCAGGGGCTCGAGGGCGTCGGGTGCCGTCACCATGAGCTCGGCGAGCTCCTGCTGGCGATCGGCGAGACCGAGGGTCAGGACCGCGACGTCGGCGGCCTCGGTGCGGCCCTCGCCGGCGGTCTTGACCAGGGCGGCCAGGGTGGTGTCGGTCAGGTCGGCACCCACCCACATCAGCGCCGCCGTGGCCCGCCCCTGGAGCTCCGGGCGGGTCTCGTCCGTGAACCGCTCAGCGAGGGCGGCAGGGCTCAGTGCCGGTGTCATCCGGCCGACCAGTGACCAGCAGGGCATCGACACCCGCTCGTCGGCGTGACTGGTGAGACGGAGTACCACCTCGCCGATCGCGGAGGCATATGGGCTCGCCAGCAGCAGGGCAGAGGCCAGGTGGCGCCGGCTCCGGTGCACGTGGAACAGCGCCTCGCGGATCAGCCGGCGCAGCATCGCGTCGGGGTCGGCGGCGGCGCGCGCGCAGATCAGCTCCGCGTGCAGGCCGATGTGGTCGGCCAGCAGCCGGGCCTGGTCGGGGTCGACCAGCTCGCGGCTGAACCGGGCCTGACGCAAGGTCGTCCGCATGCCGTCGTCGATCGCCGACCGGTGCAGCCGGTCGAACTGCTCGTTGGTCAGGCGCGACGCGAGGTCGAGGGTCACGACGGAGGTTCGTCCCGTTGAGTGATGGAGATCGCGGGCGACCAGTCTTTCGAGCGCCGCGTTGTCCGGGGCGAGGTTGCCGCGTCGGATCATGGCCGCGGCGACGATCGCGGCGCTACGTCGCAGCTTGAGGTCGTCCGCGCCCATCAGCCGAAGCACGACGTCGCTGGCGGCTGGATCCGCGATCTCGCTGAGGACCTGTAGCACGGGGGTGATGACCTGGGTCTCCGGGTCGAGGACGTACCGGCCGACGCTCTTGGCCAGGTACGGCCGCGCCTGCGGGGAGTTCATCAGCGCCGCAGCCGCCTCGAAGCGGGCCAGGTACGGGATACTGGAGGACCGGGAGAGCTCGTCGACCAGGTGGTCGGCGAGGTCCTGCCAGGCGCGCCGGTGGAGATAGACGGTCTGGAACTTCCGGAGGTGGTCAGCCAGCCACACCCACTGGTCGCCACGGATCCGTCCTGTCTCCAGGCCGTCGAGCAGCTCGTCGATCAGGGCCGGGTCGACGGGCTCCGCGACCCGCTTGGTGGACCGCGTCAGCAGCCGGCCATCGCGCGCGAGCACCCGGCGTACGGCGCCGATCTGTGACGGTGGCAGTCCGGCGACCGCCTCGTAGGCCTCGACCAACGAGGGCGAGATGTACTCGAGACCGGATTCCCAGCGCGAGATCCGGCTGGAGTCGATCCGGATCCCGCGGTCCTTCATCCGGTCGACGAAGTCGGATCGGGTGCGGCCCCTGGTCGCGGGCCCCAGCATCCGGTTGGTGGCCAGCAGCCAGGCGAGCCGCTTGTTGCCTTCGTACTCGTCGCTCGCAATGGACGACACGTCGTTCGGGAGCCGCTGCGGCCGACCACGGGATCTACGGTCGGTAGCGTTGGAGGGTGACGCCACGCGAGGCCCCTTCTGTGTGTCTGCTGTGCGGGCACTAGACCCTCCCATGACACACCAGGTCGTGGGATTGATTCAGGTCTTCGTCGAATTTTGCAAGAAATGGCCTTGCGCCCCCTGAATCCCCAAAGATCACGCTGAACCCCCGGGACATTCATGTCCCCTTGGTCAGCGGCGCTTCTCCCAGCTGGGTGTACCCAGCCCTTTCGCGTCGCCTACGGGGAAACCGAAAGGAAAGCGATGAAGAGCAGCGGCATCAAGCGCGGATTGGCCATCTTGGCCGTGTCCGCAGTAGCTGTGGCGGGCCTGACCGTCTCAGCAGCAGGAAACTCCATCACTTCACAGATGGACAACGCGTTCCCGGCCGGGAAGAAGGTGACGCCTGTACGGGCCTCACCCCGGTGCGGACCAGATCTCGGTCAAGAACGACGGGTACAACACGACCGTCGGCCTCGAGGCCGGCGGCACGTCCGACATCGACACGATGCGGTTCCAGTTCTGCACGGACACCCCCGCCAACTGTGCGCTCCCGGCAGCCGTGTGGACCAACATCGGCGGCGTGCTCGCATCACGCAACGCTGACGGCACGTTCGCTCGCGAGTGGAACCCGGTCGCCGACTCCGGTCTGGTCCTCGGGACCCTGGACATCTCGGTGCGTGCCAACGGGCACTCGAACCTGGACGGTCTCAACCACCCGGGCACTGGCGTTCCGGTCGACCTGACCAGCACCCAGGACGTCATGTCCATCGACCCCACCCTCACGAATGTGGGCGTCTGGAAGGCGTTCGGCGGCGCGCAGAACATCGTCGTGAACGGCCGCGCGTCCTACAACGGCACGGGCTCGCTCGGCGTCGGGGAGCCGGTCACCGGCACCCGGATCAACGTCATCAGCCCGACGATCACTTCCAACGCGTGGAAGACGGTCTACAACATCGCTCCGGTGATGTCCGCTGCGAACTTCGCCTACAACGCTCCGGACCAGCTGGTGCTCAGCGCCACCACCTCCGCTGTCAACCCGACCGCGGGTGACACCGAGGCGATCACGCTGTACAACCAGGTGTTGACCACCGTGACTGTCACGGCGAACCCTGAGAACCCGGGTAACCCGGCGACGCAGGTGCCGGTGACGGTCACTGCGAAGGACCAGTTCGGCAAGCCGATCGCTGGTGCGAACTTCTCCAGTGACAAGCTGCTCGGGCCGAACCTGTTCTTCCCGATCGGTACCACGAATGTCGACGGCATCGTGGACACCAGTGGCGCCCCTGGTCTGCAGCTGCCGACGCAGTCGGTCAACGACGGCACCATTCAGTACAACGGCAACGTGGCCACGGGTGACCAGACGGCCTACGACCCGGTGCTGGGTGACATCGTGACCCCGAAGGCGTTGGGTCAGGCGTTCTCCAGCGACCTGGAGGGCACTTCGGCCGATGGTCCTGCGTTCGACTTCGACGAGCAGGACGGCAACGACATCCAGGTTCAGGTCCTCGACCAGAACGGCAACAACTTCGACGTCGGCAACCCGCCTTCGACGCAGCAGTTGACCTATCACTGGACGAAGACGCCGTTCTTCTTCAACGAGACGATCGTTGGTGACAGCCACACGCTGGGCGTGGAGGTCAACGGCCTGTACAACATCCCGGTGTTGACGGGTACGGACTTCGACTTCGGTCTGGAGCCGGGGACCTACAAGCTTTTCGCCTCGCTGAGCGAGGGCGGCACGGGTCACCCGGTCGCGGAGAAGCAGGTCCTCTCGGTCAAGGTCGGTGAGGCCAGTGTCCGCGCCGAGAGCGTGGTCGTACCGGTGGGCACGACCGCTTCGGTGCCGGCGCAGCTGGTGCTCGAGGACGGTACGCCGCTTCCGGGTCGCAACGTGAACGTCGCCTACAACGTCGGTATCGAGTACAACGAGCACGGTATTCCGACCGGCACGCCGGACGCGGTCCTGGTGTCGAACACCGTGGACACGACCGACGGGAGCGGCAACTTCACCGCGATGGTGGAGGACCTCTCCACTGACCCGAACGAGCCTGAGCTCGGCGGTGACTTGGCCTTCACTTCGGCTGTGTCGTCGTTCGGTGACTGGAACGGTGGCGCGGTCTCGGACAACCCGCAGGTCGACTTCGCTTCGACGACCGCTCCGGCGGGCGCCAAGCTGAACATCGAGTACGGCCCCGGTGTGGTGCCGAACACGATCACCGATACCGGTAACGCGGACTCCTCGGGTCCGGCTGGTTCGGCTCAGGATGGCGGTCTAAAGCTGGAGGACTCGGCTGGCGACAACCTCGTGGGTGCGCTGGTGACGTTGGAGCTCGACCACGGGTTCTTCACCGACGGCAGCGCGCCTGCGGCTGCTGGTGACTACGTCCCGACGCCGAACTCGCTGGGTGACACCATCCAGGTGGTCACCGGTCCGAACGGTCGGGCTACGTTCACCACCACCATCGGGCGCGACACGGGCTTCGATGACGATGGCCTGGTGACCTCGACGGTGACCGGCACGATCAGTGCCGCCACCGACTCGGACACCAACGTCTGGAACTCGGGCACGTCGGCGGTGCCGCCGTTGAACGTCAGTGAGATCGAGCTGATCCGTACCCCGGGTGAGCCGGAGCTGGCCTCGATCAACAGCGGTGTCCTTTACGACGTCTACGCCTGGGACCAGTTCGGCAACCCGGCCAGGGGTGTCGACGTCGACATCGACTGCACGCTCGAGCTCGGTGACGACGACACCTGTCCGACGTTCGCCGTGGTCACCACTGAGTCCGACCTGGACAACGGTGGCGACGTGCTCCTCACGAGCAGCGAGGCTGGTTTGTTCGAGTACGGCGCGGTGGCGGTCAACCCGACCACGTTCGTCTACGACAACCTGCTCGTCGCGCAGCCCGCGGACCCGACCACCACGTTCGAGCAGGAGTGGTACGAGCCCTCGACCGACCCGGCCGATGGTGCGTCTTACTCGATCAGCCCGCTGAACCCGGCCACGCCGGTTCCGGTGGACACGCCGGTCACGGTCACGGTCGAGGCGCTGGATCAGGAGGGCAACCCGTTTGCTCCTGGCCTGTATGTCAACTTCATCCGCACCTCGGATGCTGACAACGACCAGACGTTCCAGACCGACTCTGAGGGCATCGCGCAGTACGTGTTCGAGGGAACCGACGAGCAGTGCGGCGAGGACGACACCGTCACCGCTGTGGTGCGCGACGGCTTCAACGGTCCGATCGTCGAGACGCTGGTCACGAACATCACGTTCGAGGACTGCGACGCTGACGTGAAGACGCACATCAACGCGAAGCTCCGCGGCAACTCCAGCCAGGGCAAGGACATCCTGAAGGTGAATGCTCCTAACATCGCCAACGGTGCCAAGGTCCGGCTGCAGAAGAAGATCGGGAACGGTCAGTGGAAGAACGTCGGCAAGGCCAAGCGCCTTGACGGTTCCGGTGACCGCCAGTTCGGAGTGAAGGACAGGAACGGAAACAAGGTCACGAAGTACCGTGCCAAGGTTTCCGGGAACGCCAACATCTTCGGCGACACCACCCCGGTCAAGCGACTGCGGTAACACCATGGGGTGAGGGGCGGCCCTAACCGGCCGCCCCTCCCTCCCAGCACCACCCTGGACTGCGGTCCGGACCGTTCTCACGCCGCTGCGAGAACGGCCCGGACCGCTTCCGATTTTTGGTGGCAACCGAGACCACTCGCAGTGGTCTCGATACGCGCTCGTCTCGATACGCTCGCTGGCGCTCGCTACTCGACGCAAGGCTCCGCGGTCGCTCGCGCTACTCGACCAACGAAGGGGGCTATCCCTTCTTGCGGCTCTCCACGACGAGGGTGACGAGTTGCTCGGCGAAGTCCTCGACGCTGTCGGATCCGACATCGTCGGGACGGAGGGCGCTCACCTGGAAGCGGTACTCACCGGCGTTGTCGAGGTAGCCGATGCTGATGTTGAGCTCGTCCTCGGTCCAGGCGGCGTACGCCTGGCCAGGGACCTGGAGGTCGGCGTACCCGTCTGCGGCGCTCTTGATCGCCTCCCTGGTCTCGTCATGCGTCGTGTTGTCGGCGGCCGCGTCCAGGGTGATCGAGATCCGGGCGCCCTTCTTGGTCGTGAAGACACAGGAGTTCTTGGCGAGGTGGAACTTGGTGCCGAGCTCCTGGTTCACCGCCTTCGCGTCGAACGGACACGAGGGAGGGGTCGTGCTGGGCTTCTTGGGTCCGGGAACGCCCGCTTCTCCGGGCTCGGCCCCGATTCCGCCGCTCGCGTCCTTCTCCGCATCCTTGTCCTTGTCGTCATCGCCGCTGCACGCGGCGAGGAGGGAGGAACCGAGCAGGACGAGAGAGGCCAGCGGAAGAGCCAGCGGTCGGGTGCGCATGCGCGCAAGCCTACAAATGGCCGGGTAGGGCCTGACCCGGGGTGCTACCTCGGGTAGAGCGCGAGCTGGCGCGACTGGGCCACCAGCCGGCCTGCGGAGTCCCAGACCTCGCAGTCCTCCTCGAACATCCCACCCGCGATGTTGCGGGTCAGGTGTCGCACCTTGAGCCACCCCGGCGAGGGGCGGGCGCGCACGTGCGCGGTGAGCTCGAGCGTGGGCGCCCAGCCCATCGAGCCGAGCTCGAATGTCGTCGGCGGCAACGCGTCGACCACCAGTAGCAGCTCGAGGGGATCGGGCTCTCGCCCGTCGGCCAGCCTGAACCACGCGCTCAGCACCGCCTCGCCGCTGGGGTTGCCCGTGGCCCACCCGACCTGGTCCGGGTGGAAGCGCATCTCGAACCGGTCCAGCAGCGGCGGGCGCAACTCCGCCGGTCCCAGGTTGTTGGAGATGCACTCCTCGAGCGGCGGCAGCTCGATCTCGGTGGCCGTGGTGCGCACATCACCCTCGCGTCGGCTGAGGTCGCCGTACGTCGCCAGCAAGGTGATCCGGGTGGTGTCACCTTGCACGAGGTCGGCGGCGACGGTGGCGACGTTGCGCCCGTCGCGGCGTATGTCCACGTCGACGTGGGCCGGTCCCGGGGCGCCGGGGGAGAGGAAGTAGGCGCTGACCGCGATCGGGTCCGGCTTGCCAGGGAGCGCGGTGGCGATGGCGTTGCCCATCACCGCCAGCTGGTAGCCGCCGTTCACTCCACCGCCGACGACCCAGCCCGCGGCCAGGTCGGCGAGATACCGCCCAGGACGCTCCTCCGCGACCGCGATGTGCGCGTCGAACTCATAGGCCATGGTCCGACGTTATCGGGCGATTACTTCGGGTGGTTCGCCAGGTACCGGAGGACGGACGCCGCCTGCGCTCGGGCCCCGGCGGCGTTGGGGTGCGCCGGCACCCCGATCGCCAGGTCGTTGACCGACAGGCCGAGGGTCTCGGCGTACCGCTCCTTCATGCCCTTGCAGAGGTGGTGCCCGCGGGTGAGCCTCGCGGTGCTGACCAGCTCAGCGCCGCCCTTGGCTGCTGCGCGCTTCAGCATCGCGTTGAGCTGGTCGAACTTCTCCTTGATGTAGCGCATGTCCTTGTCGATGGCCGGTACCAGCGGGTAGCAGCCGTGGTCGGGGATGACTCGCATGTAGTCGACGAGCAGGATCCGCGCGTCCGGCGAGATCCGGTGGATCTGCCTGAGCGCCCGCACCACCTTGGGCTCGGACTCCCTGATGCTGCGGGCGAGGCGGTCCACGCCGCCCTTGGTGTACTTGTTCTTGCAGCCGCCGAATGGCGTGAGCAGGCCGCCGATGAGTGGGATCGGAAGGTCCGGAAGCATCTCCAGTGGCGTCTCCACCGGCAGCGCGTTGAAGCAGTCGATCCCGGCGGAGGCGATGCCGGCGTCGTTGCCGCCGATCCCGACGGTCACCAGGTCGGTGGTCTTGGTGAGCCGGTTGAACTGCGGCGGGTTCGTGCCGCCCGTCGGCAGTCCCGTCTGCGGGTGCGTGAAGTCGTCGGTCGTCGCCGAGCCGCAGGAGGCGTCCCGGAACTTCCGTGCCCCGATCGCCTTCGCCACCAGCCTCGGGTAGTTGCGGTGCGACTGGGCGCAGTCCACCGGCGCATTGTCAGTGGCGGGGAGGCCGTCGGCGTTCAGGATGACGACGTCGGCGGTCCAGGAGTCGCCCAGCGCGACGTACTCCTCGTAGGCAGGCGCGGCAGCCGCGGGCGCCTGGACGGGCGCAGGAGGCGCCGCAGACGTGGGTACGACGGGCGCGACCAGGGCAGCGACAGCCACCAGTGGCACCAGGAACCGGCTCGATCTCACGCCCGGTCAACGAGATCCGGGACCCGAGGTGACGCTGGGTGCGGCACAGTGACCGGGTGAGGACCGATCTGCTCGCTGGTTTGGCCGGGGCCGCCGGGGGCGCCCTGGTCGCTCGCTGGTCGCGTCGCGCGCTCGGCCCGCGGTTCGAACGAGCGTCGGCTCTGACGCTGGTCCCCGTCGCCCTCGTCTATCCCTTGGCGCGCCGTTCCGTCGACGACCGGGCCGCTGTGGCCCGTGAGGCGCTCGGCGTCGCGGCGATGGCCGCCGTGGCCACGGCGGCGCGTGGTCCGCGCGTCCGCCGGGTGGCGGTGGCCGGCTGGCTGGCCCACGCCGGCTTCGACCTGGTTCACGACCGTGGCGAGGGCTCGCGACTGCCGGACTGGTACCCCGCAGCCTGCGCGGGGTACGACGCCGCCTACGCCGCGGTGATCCTGACCGCCTAGCCGCGATTGTGGGTCTCGGCCCGACAGCACCCGTTCTAGCCTGATCCGCGTGACGGTCTTCGAAGCGGGTGAGCGAGCCATGCTCGACGGGATGGTGGAGCAGATCAAAGCGGGCGGCGACACGTTCAACACCTAGATGTTGAACTCAGATCCATCGCCTCACGCGCCGACAGTAGACGGCGTACTCGTCGCCGAAGTGCTCGCGGAGCGCCGCCTCCTCGGGACGGATCTGGAACCGGTCGATCACACCGACGAACCCAGCCACCGGCACCGCAGTGGCCCAGCCGCCACGCAGCAAGCCGTGCGCGACCAACAGGCCCGCCATGCCGACGTACATCGGGTTGCGAGTGACGCGGTTCGGCCCTCTGGTGACCAGGGCCGATGCTTGGGACGGATCCAACGGGTTGACCGTCGTGCCCTCGCGCCGGAACGCACCGGCGCTCCCTGCCAGCAACCAGGCACTCGCCGCCGCGACCACAACGGCACCCGTACGACGAGTTCCACGGGGGCTGCTGCCTGAAGCCAGTCGGCGCTGGACGACGCCGGCCGCCACACCGATCAGCGGAGGTGGAACGTGAGGCATGCCCAAGTGTTGCATCCTGTACCTACGTCCGGGTTTACCGTTGCGGCATGGATGACCTGGTGACCACCACCGCTTGCACCTTGCCGACCGTCGAGCGCCCGCTCCGGCTGGCCGAGTTCGATGACCTCTTCCGCGAGACCGTGGTCGCCGTCGACCGCGACGGACTCTCGGCAACCCTCGCCCTGCGCGGCGTCACCGGACTGCGGGACCGGGTCGTGGACCTCACCAACCGTGAGTCCCAGTGCTGTTCGTTCTTCGAGTTCTCCGTCGTAGGCGACGACGACGGCATCACACTTGGCATCGCGGTCCCCGCCGCGCGAGTCGAGATCCTCGTCGCTCTCACCGAACGCGCCGCCGAGCTGTCGGCATGAGCCTGCGGATCAGCGAGGTGGCCGACGCCGCCGGGATCAACAAGGAGACGCTGCGCTACTACGAGCGCCGCGGGCTGATCCAGCAACCGGACCGCTCACCGGGCGGTCATCGGCTGTACGACGACCAGGCGGTCACCACGCTGCGGGTGATCAAGGCCGCCCAGCGGCTGGGGTTCACCCTCGCCGAGGTCGCCGAGCTGATCGAGGTCGGCCGACGGCGCGGTCCCGCAGCAGGACCTCCAGGGCCGCGCCCGGGAGAAGCTGGTCGAGATCGACGACCGCATCTCGGACCTCACGATGATCCGCACCTCCCTGGTCGCCGCGATCGACGCCGGCTGCAAGGACCTCCACGAGTGCGCCGGCAACGACTGCTGCCCCATCCCGTTCGTAGGACTGAGCACCTAGGGTGCTCGGCAGGCTTTCAACGCACGGCAGGATCCACGAGGATGCCCGCATGGCCGTTCTCCTGCAGCTCACCGTGGCTCCCGCGACCCAGGAGCAGTTCAACGAGCTCGACGCGGCGGTGGGGCAGTCCATGATGGAGGCAGGCGGCCCGCCTGACGGTCTCATGTCGCACGCGGTCTATCCCGAGGGCGAGGGATTCATCGTCGCCCAGGTGTGGCGGTCGGAGGCCTGCGACGGCCGGCCGTACGTCGACGACGTACGCTGCGACCAATGGTGACCGGAGCTCGGACTCGACGCTCCCACATGACGACGGTCCGCCCGGGCTGGTGCCTTCGCGAGGCCGTGACGGTGACGGCCCGAGCTGAGCGACCGTCGGCGCACCCGATAGCCGCCCAGGTGAAGCGCCCGGTCTCGCCCTTGCATCACCACGTCCTGGCGAAGATCCCAGTCAACCAGGTGCGTGCCGCCGTCGACGGAGCCGAAGTAACGCTTGCTCGCGTGCATCCTCGCCGGCGGCGAACTCTGCGATTGCGATCACCCGCGAGTCCGACCGCGCTGTGGCTACGGCGCCTCGACGAAGTGGAACGGTCGCCGCCAGTGATGGACCCCACTGGTTCACCTGGTGGAACAGATTCGCGGCACCTGCAGATCGGCCAGGCGGACTATGCCTCGGACCTGGCGCGGTTGCCACACGTTGAATGCGGAACTCCACCACGTCGCCGTCCTGCATGACGTAGTCCTTGCCCTCCATGCGAACCTTGCCGGCCTCCTTGGCCTTGAGCATGGAGCCGGTCGACATCAGCTCGTCGAACGAGATGATCTCGGCCTTGATGAAGCCGCGCTGGAAGTCGGTGTGGATGACGCCGGCGGCCTCTGGAGCGGTCGCACCCTTGCGGATGGTCCAGGCCCGGGTCTCCTTCGGGCCGGCAGTGAGGTAGGTCTGCAGCCCGAGAGTCTCGAAGCCGACCCGGGCGAGTACGTCGAGACCCGGCTCGTCGACGCCCATCTCCGCGAGCATCTCGCGGGCCTCGTCGTCATCGCCGAGCTCGACCAGCTCGGCCTCGAACTTGGCGTCCAGGAAGATCGCCTCGCTGGGCGCGACGATCTCGCGCATCCGCTGCTTGAGGTCGTTGTCGGCGAGCTCGTCGGCGTCGCAGTTGAAGACGTAGATGAAGGGCTTGGCGGTCAGGAGGGACAGCTCGCGGATCAGGGCGCGGTCGATCTTCGTCGCGATGATCGGCGTACCCGACTCGAGAGCCGAGAGAGCCTCCTTGGCGGCGTCGACCGACGGCGCGAGGGCCTTGTTGCCCTTGGCCTCCTTCTCCATCCGGGGGATCGCCTTCTCAACGGTCTGGAGGTCGGCCAGGATCAGCTCGGTCTGGATCGTGGAGATGTCGTTGGCGGGGTTGACCTCGCCGTCGACGTGGGTGACGTCCTCGTCGCGGAAGACGCGGGTGACCTGGCAGATCGCCGCCGACTCCCGGATGTGGGAGAGGAACTTGTTGCCGAGCCCCTCGCCCTCGGACGCGCCGCGCACGATGCCCGCGATGTCGACGAACTCCACCGTCGCCGGGAGGATCTTCGCCGACTCGAACACCTCGGCGAGCTGCGGGAGTCGGTTGTCCGGCACCCCGACCACGCCGATGTTGGGCTCGATGGTGGCGAACGGGTAGTTCGCCGCCAGGACGTCGTTCTTGGTCAACGCGTTGAAGAGCGTCGACTTGCCCGCGTTGGGGAGTCCGACGATGCCGATGGTGAGTGCCACGGGCGGGCAGTCTACGGGCGGCGGGTCACGCTCCCGAGACCCAGGGCGGACACCACTGCGGCACGCCTCGCTGATCGATGCCTGACCGCCTACCCGCGACTCACCGCCAGGTAGCGCACGTCCGAGATCTCGCCACCCCACAGGGCCGGGTCGTCGAGCGGCAGGAGCTCCGCCTCGCGGCCGGCTGCACGGACGAGGTCGACTGTCCGGTCGGGCAGGAGTCCGGCTCCGGTGTGCCACGACCCCTCGACGAGCAGCAGCCGCCCTGCAGGCCTCAGCAGGTCGACCCAGCGATCCAGGGCCGCGCCGGGATCGGGGAGCGCCCACAGCACGTGGCGGCAGAGCACGACGTCGTACGCCGCGCGGTCGAGCGGCGGGTCGGCGGCATCGCCCACCACGAACGAGGTGCCCGCGCGACCGTCGGCCTTCGAGACCGCCAGCTCGACCATGGCTGCAGAGAAGTCCACTCCGTCAACGGCGTACCCCTCGTCGGCGAGCAGCACGCTGAGGCTCCCGGTCCCGCAACCCAGGTCGGCAACCCGTGCCGGCGGAGACGGGAGATGGCTCAGCAACAGCTCACGCCAGGCCGCCCGAATGTCCTCATCACGCAGCCCGTGGTCCGGCTCGTCGTCGAACGTCGCGGCCTCGGCGTCCCAGTTCTCGCTCAAGCGGTCAGCCTAACTGAGCGCCATTGATCCATTTTCTGCACCAGACGGCGGGGCCGGCCGGCCCTACGCTCAGCACATGGCGAGTTTCGAGACGGTGCGCGTGGCCGCTGTTCAGGCGACTCCGGTCGTCCTGAACGCCGAGGCGACCGTGGACAAGGCGGTGGAGCTGCTGCACCAGGCGGCCGCCGAGGGCGCCACCCTGGTGGTGTTCCCGGAGACCTTCGTCTCCGTCTATCCCTCGGGCGCCTGGGCGGCCGCAGCGGCGACCTGGGTGAAAGGGGCGAATGAGCTCCATGAGCGGATGTGGAGCTCCAGCGTCGACGTCCGCGGCCCCCTCGTGCAGCAGCTCGTCGACGCCTGCGCCGAGCTCGACGTGCACGCCGCGATCGGCGTCAACGAGCGTGAGGACGACCGCCCCGGAACGCTCTACAACACTCTGCTGATCGTCGGCCCGGCCGGCGTCGTCCACCGTCATCGCAAGCTGATGCCGACCATGCACGAGCGGGTCTTCCACGGCCAGGGCAGCGGGGACGACCTCGACGTGGTGGAGCTGCCGGGCGGCCCGCGCGTGGGTGGGCTGGTGTGCTGGGAGAACCGGATGCCGCTGGCGCGCGCGCAGGTCTACGAGGGCGGCCCCCAGATCTGGGTTGCCCCGACCGCCGACGACAGTGACGGCTGGCTCGCCTCGATGCGGCACATCGCGATCGAGGGCGGGGTCTTCGTCGTCAGCGCGCCGCAGTACATCCCGGCCTCGGCGTTCCCCGACGACTTCCCGCTGCCGCTCCCCGACGGCGTCGAGGTGTTCGGTCGTGGCGGTGCCTGCATCATCGGCCCGACCGGCGACGTCATCGCCGGTCCGCTGTACGACGAGGAGGGCATCGTGACCGCCGACTGCGACCTCGCCTTCGCGCTCGCCGCGAAACGCTACTTCGACGTGGCGGGCCACTACTCGCGTAGCGACGTGCTCGGCAACTGACCGGCACGGGAACGGGCCGCCGCGCGTCTGCGCGACGGCCCGTTCCGTCCCTTCAGGCCAGGATCTCGGTCACCGTGCCGGCCGCAACCGTGCGGTTGCCCTCACGGACGGCGAACCCGAGCCCGGGCTCCATGGCAACCGGCCTGCCCAGCTCCACCGTCACGTCGACGGTTTCGCCGGGGACGACTTTCGCCACCGAGCCCAGGTCCATCCCGCCGGACACGTCCGTGGTCCGGAAGTAGAACTGCGGGCGGTAGTCCGGGCCGAACGCGGAGTGCCGTCCGCCCTCGGCCGCGCTGAGCGTCTCCAAACGCGCCGTGAACCGCGTGTGCGGGGTGACCGAGCCCGGCAACGCCAACACCTGCCCACGGCGTACGTCCTCACGACGTACGCCGCGCAGCAGTACCGCCGCGTTGTCGCCGGCCTGTACGGCGTCCAGCGAACGGCCGAACGACTCCATGCCGGTGGCGACGCTCGCCACGGTCTCGCCGAGGCCGACGATCTCGACGGCCTCGCCGACCCGCAGCACGCCCCGCTCAGCGGCACCGGTCACGACGGTTCCTCGTCCGCTGATCGTGAGCACGCTCTCGATCGGCATCAGGAACGGACCGTCGTAGTCGCGCTCGGGCTCGGGTACGTACTCGTCGACGGCGTCGAGCAGGGTGCGGACGGACGCGACCCACCGCGGATCGCCCTCGAGGGCGCCCTGCGCGGAGACCGGGACGATCGGCACCTGGTCACCCGGGTAGCCGTACTCCCCGACCATCTCGCGGACCTCGAGCTCGACCAGGTCGAGCAGGTCGGGGTCATCGACCGTGTCGGCCTTGTTGAGCGCGACGACCAGGTAGGGCACGCCGATCCGGCGCGCGAGCAGCACGTGCTCCCGCGTCTGGGGCATGGCGCCGTCCTGCGCGGACACGACGAGGATCGCGGCGTCGACCTGCGCCGCGCCGGTGATCATGTTCTTCACGTAGTCGGCGTGGCCGGGCATGTCGACGTGCGCGTAGTGCCGCGTCGCCGTCTCGTACTCCACGTGCGAGACGTTGATGGTGATCCCGCGCTCCTGCTCCTCGGGCGAGCGGTCGATGCCGTCGAAGGCGACGAACCGCGTGGCGGTGGGGTCGGCCTCGGCGAGCACCTTGGTGATCGCGGCGGTCAGGGTGGTCTTGCCGTGGTCGACGTGACCCATGGTCCCGATGTTGAGGTGCGGCTTGGTGCGGATGAACTGGCTCTTGGCCATTGGCTTCTTTCTATGAGTTCGTGGATGTGGCGTGCGTGCGTCGATGCGCACCCGCCCGACAGGCGGATGCGCCCAGGACCGCGGCCCCACTGACCGGGGGAGCGGTTGACCCCCCTCCCTGGATCCTGCTGCGCAGGAGGAGGGTCAGAGTCGGACGCCGGAGAAGGCCAGATCCGTCGCGGCCCACGCGGCAGCGCCCGACAGGCAGGTGCCTGACAGGTGAGCGGCCGGGACGGCGAACATGCGGATCATGGTGAGGGGTCAACAACGCCGCCCGCCACCGGATTCCCGGCGTCAACCAGTCGTGGGCACGTCCTCGAACCGGTCGGACAGCGCGTAGCGCAGCAGCACGACGTCGCCGATCGGGCGGCCCTCGACCAGCGTCGCTCGCCGGTCGGCGCCCCACGGGAACCTGCCGTCGCTCACGAACCGCCGGGCCCGGGAGTCGCCGACGAAGAACGGCGCCACGACCAGGTGCAGCTCGTCGGCCAGCCCCTCGGTGAGGAACTGGGTGTGCACGGTGCCGCCGCCCTCGACCATCAGTCGGCGTACGCCGCGCGAGCCCAGGTCCTCGGCGACCTCGCACATCCGCACGCACTCGCCGCCGTCGACCACGGTGGCGACGTCGCCCAGGCGGGGCTCGAGGCGCTCGGCCGTCGGGGAGGGGCAGTAGACGAAGCGTTCCCCCTCGCCGGTCGTGAAGAACCGGGACCTGGCGCTCAGGTCCCCGCCGGAGGTGAGCGTCACTTTGGCGGGCGTGGCCGAGCGACCTTCGTCCACGCGCCGCTTGCGCCGCTCCTCGGAGCGGACCACCAGCGACGGGTTGTCGTTGCGCACGGTCGCCGCTCCCACCAGGATCGCGTCGCACTGGGACCGCACCTCGTCGACGCGGTCGAAGTCGGCGTCGTTCGACAGCAGCAGTCGTCCCTCGTTGGCGCTGTCGAGGTAGCCGTCCAGCGACATGCTGCAGCTCAGGAGGATGTAGGGGCGCTCGCCCATGCGAGTCCTCCCGTCGAAACTCGAACGCTGCGCAGCACGAACAGGCCGGGCAGGGTCGCGACGAGCGACATCACGCCGTACACGACAGCGACCTGGACGCCCGCGGCGACACCGAGGCCCGCGGCGCCGAAGACCCAGGCGGCGGCACCCTCGCGAGGTCCCCAGCCGGCGAGGCTCAACGGGATCGCCGAGGCCAGGAGCACGAACAACGCCAGCGGGACCAGGTCGTACGCAGCTGCGTCGACGCCCGCCGTCCGCGCGGCGACCAGGAAGACAAGTACGTGCCCCAAGGCTGCCAACACGGACAGCACCACGACCTGCGGCCCCGCGCCCGGAGCGCCCAGCACGGTCCGAAGCTCGTCGCGGAGCCAACCACGCATCAGGAAGGCCACCACCAAGGTCACCGCCAGCAGGCCGAGTCCCCACGCCCGGAACGGGGCGGGGAGGAACGGCAGCACGAGCAGGACCAGTCCCGCCTGCACGACCTGGCCGGAGACCCGGTCCCAGACGACCGACCTCAGCCCTCGTCCCATCGCCCCGCTGTCGCGGCCGTGCAGCACACCGCGATGGACGTCCCCGACGATTCCTCCGGGAAGGGTGGCGTTCAGTAGCTGCGCCCGGTAGCAGGCCCGGTACGCCGCACCGAACGGCACCGCGACATCGAGTCCCTCGGCCAGCACGCTCCAGCGCCGGGCACAGCAAGCCGTCGTGAGCGCGGTGGCCACGAGCGCCAGGACCAGTGCGCCGGCATCGACCTGGCGCAGGCCGTCGACGAACGGGTCTGCGCCGAGCTGGAGCCCGAGGACCACGAGGATCGCCACTCCGGCCAGCGGGCGGGCCCAGGCCCAGAACGTCGTGCTGGTGATGTCCCCTCCTAGTTGCCGGCCCGATGTCTGCTTGTCGGGGATACGGGCCCGGGCGCCGTCCGGTTCACGCGATGGCTCACCTGCATCAGGACCTCGCCCACGGTGCGGGCCGTCTCGGCCCAGGGCGTGAGGCCGCGACGCCGGTTGGCCGCCGCGCCGCGCCAGGCGTCTCGAAGCTCGGGCTCCGTGAGCCACCGGCGCAGGCCCACCGCGAGTGCGCCCACGTCGCCGGGCGGGAGCAGCAGCCCGGGGCGGGTCCCGTCGAGCGACGTCCCGATCGCCTCGGGAAGCCCGCCGACCTCGGTCGCGACGACCGGGATCCCGCGGGCCAGGCCCTCGGCCACCGCCATCCCGAACGACTCCCGGCGCGACGGCGACACGACCAGGTCGGTCTGCGACCGGAACAGGTCGAGCCGTTCGGACGACACCGGCCCTTCGAACGTCATCCGGTCGGCGATGCCGTGCTGCACGGCGGCCGCGGAGAGCCGGTCCACGAGCTCTTGATCGAGATCGAGAGAGCCGACGCACCGGCAGCGCCAGTCCAGGTCCCGCACTTCGAGCAGCGCGTCGAGCAGGACGTCGTACCCCTTGGCGGGCGTGACCGGGCCGACGCACAGCAGGTTCGCTCCGTCCGGGGATCCGACGACCCGCGGTCCGCGGTCGACGCCGGGCACGGCGACGCGCACCCGGTCGCCGGGCAACCCGTGATCGCGGAGCACCGCCTCGCGCGACCAGCTGCTGGTGGTCACCACCGCGTCAGCGGCCTCGAGCACGGCGTGCTCCGCACTGCTGCCCACCGGCATGTGCAGCAGGATGACGAGGCGTAGCCGTCCTGCCTCGGCAACCAGGGGGGCCGCCGAGGCGACCAGCCCGTCGACCATCGCGACCGCACCGTGCGGAAGCGTGCCGAGCACGCGGGCCAGCGAACGCTCGGAGACGCCGTGCTCGCGCACCGTCCAGCCCAGCCGAGCGAGCTCCACGGACAGCCGACGGTCGTAGACGTTGCCGCCGCTCGGCCGCTGCGGGTCGTCGATGGCGTCCGGGACCAGGAAGTGGATCGTCACAGCGCACGCTCGTAGCTCGCCCAGGCGATGTGGGACTCACGCAGGGTGACCTCGAGGGCCGACAGCGCACTGCCGCCCGGCCCCAGGTGACCACCCTGCACACGCTCCGCGAGCCGGTCGGCGACGAGCCGGGCGAGCACCTCGGTCGAGCTGTTCTGCCCCGCGAGCGACGCCTCGTCGTCGAGGTTGCGGTAGTTGAGGGCGCCGAGCACCCCGTGCAGCTCCTCGGCGGCGCGGCCGATGTCGACGAGGATCCCGTCGCCGTCCAGCTCCGGACCGGCGAACGTCGCGTCCACGACGTACGTCGCCCCGTGCAGGCCCTGCGCCGGTCCGAACACCTCACCCTTGAGGCTGTGCGCGATCATGATGTGATCCCGAACGGTCACCCGGTACATCAGATCGCCCCCTCGAGGGCGTCGTACCCGATCGAGTGGCACAGGCCGGGGAGCGAGCCGTCGGCGATCTTCGGCATCACCTGCGGCAGCTCCGCGAACGGCGAGCATCCGGTGAGCAGCGCGTCGAACGCGGGGTCGCGGAGCAGCTCCAGCGCCAGGGTCAGCCGGTCGCGGTGGGTCCGGGAGCTCCGCCGTGCCGGCGCGACCGCACCGACCTGGCTGGCCCGGATCGTGAGCCGGGACGAGTGGAACGCGCCGCCGAGCGGCAGCGTCACCGACGCGTCGCCGTACCAGGAGAGCTCGAGCACGGTGCCCTCCGGACGGAGCAGCTCGAGGGAGCGTCGGAGCCCGGCCTCGGTGGCGCTGGCATGGACGACGAGGTCACAGCCCTCGGGCGCATCGGCCGGGGCGGCGAAGTCGACGCCGAGCGCGTCCGCGACAGCCGCCCGGCTGGGATCGGTGTCGACGAGCGTGACCTCTACGCCGGGGATGCCGGTCAGCAGTCGGGCCACGCTGCAGCCGACCATGCCGGCGCCGACGACCGCCACCCGGTCACCGACCAGCGGAGCTGCGTCCCAGAGCGCGTTCACGGCCGTCTCGACGGTGCCCGCGAGGACCGCACGCTCGACGGGGACGCCGTCGGGCAGCGGGATCACAGCGGTGGCCGGGACGACGTACGCCGTCTGGTGGGGGTAGAGACAGAAGACGGTGCGACCGAGGAGGTCGTCCGGGCCCTGCTCGACCTTCCCCACGCTGAGGTAGCCGTACTTCACCGGGCCGGGGAACTCGCCCTCCTGGAACGGGGCCCGCATGGTCTCGTGCTCGCCGGCGGGGACGCGACCCGCGAAGACCAGCGTCTCGGTCCCGCGGCTGATGCCGGAGCGCTCCGTGCGCACGCGCACCTCACCATCGCCCGCCGCGGGCAGGGGGACCGTCCTGATCTCTCCTCTGCCCGGCTCGACGAGCCAGAAGGCGTGTGCTTCCAAGGCCAAGCTGGCTCCTCCCCGCGCACGGTTGAACTCACACCATGCCACCGACGTAGCAGGGGTGGTACAAGTTAGTGCCGTGAGCCAGAAGTCCTTGCGCGCTTCGCGCGCCCATGGCACGCACCTGGCGGCGTTGGCGTCGCTCGACGTGCGCCCAGCATGTCAGCGCTCCGCCGCCTTGCCAGATACCCACCCTGAACACGCCAAGCGCATAACGACTTCTGACTCACGACACTAGCCACGGAGGCGCGATGGGTCGGGTTCACCTGGGTCCGGCGGACCGGGTCACCGCTGTGCGCGCCGTGCTGGCCGGCAGCGTCGCCGCACTCACCGTCCACGGCTTCTTCGGCGACGCCCAGGTGGCGGCCCTGGTCGCGATCAGCGTGGTTGCACTGGTCCTCGACGCGGTGGACGGGTACGTCGCCCGGCGTACCGGCACCGCGACGGCGTTCGGCGCCCGGTTCGACATGGAGGTCGACGCCTTCCTGATCGCGGTGCTCAGCGTCCACGTCGCGCCGTCACTCGGCTGGTGGGTGCTCGCGATCGGCGCGATGCGCTACGCGTACGTCGCCGCCTCCTGGGCGCTGCCGTGGCTGCGGCAGCCGACGCCGCCGCGCTACTGGGCCAAGGTCGTGGCCGCGATCCAGGGGATCGTGTTGACGGTCGCTGCTTCAGGGCTGCTCCCCGATGCGGTGTCCCGTGCCGCTCTCGTCGTCGCGCTCCTCCTGCTGGTCGAGTCGTTCGGGCGGGACATCGTCTGGCAGTGGCGGCAGCGAGAGGCTCCCGCCCCCACCTGGCCGCTCACCGTGGCCGCCGTGGCGGGGCTCTGGATCGCGCTGGCGCCGCCCCGGGTGGTCGATGGACTCGATCTCGGCGACTTCGCCAGGATCCCGCTCGAGGGGCTGGCACTGGTCGGGCTCGCGATCGTGCTGCCGAGGCGGCCCCGACAGGTGGTCGCGGTCGTCCTCGGGCTGGTCGCCGCCGTGCTCGCCGTGCTGCGGGCGCTCGGGCTCGGCTTCGACCTGTACCTGGACCGCTCCTTCCGCGTGCTCGGCGACTGGTCGTACCTGCCGAAGGGCTACGAGGTCGTCCGCGACACCGACGGCGGCGTCGCCGCCGTCCTGCTGGTCCTCGGTGCGGTGGTGCTGGCGGTCGCCCTGGCTGTCGGGCTGTCCTGGGCCGCGCTCCGGGTGAGCCGCAGCGCCGCCGACCACCCCGGTCGCTCGGCGCAGGCCGTCGCCGCCCTGGGCACGGTCTGGGTGGTCGTCGCACTGTCCGGCGGTCCCGCGGGGCAGCTGGCCGCGGCCAGCTCAGCCGGCCTCGTGGTCGACACGGTCGAGCAGGTGCGCGAGGACCGCCAGGACATCGACGTCTTCGAGGAGGAGATCGAGGCGGACGCGTTCGCCGACGTCCCGGACGATCAGTTGCTCACCGGGCTGCGCGGCAAGGACGTCCTGCTGGTCTGGTTCGAGAGCTACGGCCGGGTGGCACTGGAGGAGTCGTCGTTCGCGCCCGGGATCGCCGAGGTGCTCCGCGAGGGCAACCAGGAGCTGACCGCTGCCGGGTATCGCTCTCGGAGCGCGTTCCTGACCTCGCCGACCTTCGGTGCCGGCAGCTGGCTGGCCCACGCGACGCTCCAGTCGGGAGTGTGGGCGGACAGCGAGCAGCGGTACGGCCAGCTCCTCGACAGCGACCGGCTCTCGCTGACCCGTGCCTTCGGGCAAGCCGGGTGGCGCACGGTGTTCTCGGTGCCGGCGAACACGCGTGACTGGCCCGAGGGGGCGGCGTACTACGGGTTCGACCGGCTCTACGACTCGCGCAACGTGGGGTACGCCGGCCCGGAGTTCGGGTACGCCTCGATGCCGGACCAGTACACGCTGGACTTCCTCCGGCGCACCGAGCTCGCCACCACGAACCGCCCGCCGGTCTTCGCCGAGATCGACCTGGTCTCCAGCCACCATCCGTGGGCGCCGCTGCCCGACGAGGTCCCGTGGTCCGAGGTCGGCGACGGCTCGGTGTTCGACGGGATGCCCGAGCAGGGCGAGGAGGCCGTGGATGGCGACGAGGACCCCGCGACCGCGCAGCACCTGTACGGCGAGTCGGTCGAGTACACCTGGCGGACGCTGATCTCGTTCCTGACCACGTACCCCGATCCCGACCGGGTGCTGATCATCGCCGGCGACCACCAGCCGCACTCCTTCGTGAGCGGCGACGACCCGGGCCACGACGTGCCGATCACGGTGATCGCCCAGGAGCCGGACGTGATCCGGCAGATCGCCGACTGGGGCTGGCAGCCCGGCCTGCACCCCCGGCCGGACGCGCCGGTGTGGCGGATGGACGCCGTCAGGGACCGGCTGCTGACGGCGTACGGTCCAGACGGAGTACGGACTGACCGCTAGCCGTCTTCACCACCACGGACGCGATGTCCTCGGGCGGCAGCGACGCCGCCATGGTCACGTGCATCTCCTCGCCCGGCTCGGCGCGCCAGGTGCCGACCTGCTCGAGGTCGCCGTCGGCGGACCGGACGAGCAGGGCGTACCAGACCCAGCCGCTGTAGTCGCCCTCGTAGGTGCAGGTCAGGTCGATCCGGGTGCCCCAGTCCCGCTCGGTGAGGGACACCCAGCCCGACACCACGGCGTCGTCGGCGCTCTCCATCTGCTCGGGCGGCGCGGTGCTGATCGGCGATGTCGGTGCCGCCGACTGGGGGGCGTCGTCGTCGAGCACCACGGCCGTCACGCCGACCGCGCCCAGGACCAGGAGTACGGCGGCGGCGCTCAGCAGCGTGGCCACGACCGCGCGGCGGCGCCGGGTCCGGCGTACCTCGGAGACCACGGCCGGGAGCAGCGTCGCCGGCGGCGGCCCCGCCTCGCCCGACAGCTCCAGGAACTCCGCCGGCACTCGACCCAGCAGCCCTGGGAGACCGGCCAGCTCACGAACGGCTCGAGAGCACTCCGCGCAGCCCGGGAGGTGCCGCTCGTACTCCGCGCGCTCCGACGCCGCGAGCGAGCCGAGCACGTAGGCGCCGTCGAGATGGGCGAACTCGCACGTCATGCCACGACTCCCATCTCTTCGAGGGCCAGGCGCAGGGCGCGCAGGGCGTAGTGGGTACGGGACTTCACGGTGCCCTCGGGGATCTCCAGGCGGCGGGCGGCCTCGGCTACCGACCGGCCCCGGTAGTAGCACTCGATCAGTACGGCGCGGTGCTCGGCCGACAGCGAGGTCAGGGCGTCGGCGACCACCCAGGACAGCAACAGCTCGTCGGTCCCGTCAGCGGTCGCGTCGGTCTCGGGCAGCTGCCCCGTCGCGAACTCGCGCTGGCTCCGGCGGGTGCGCCACTCGTCGATCACGATGTTGCGGGCGACGGTGAACAGCCACGACCGGACCGAGCCGCGCTTCTCCGTCAGCACCGCGGCATTGCGCCAGGCCCGGAGCATCGTCTCCTGGGCGACGTCCTCGGCGCGGGCCCGGTCGTTGCCGGTGAGGTGCAGGCAGAAGCCCCAGAGCGCCGACGCATGCTCGTCGTGCAGCTCCTGCATGGCCACGGCCGGATCGTCGGTCATCCGCACCTCCCGACCATTGACACGGAACGGGACGGCTCACGGTTCACCGCGCACCAGGTGACGAGGGCCAGCGCGGCGATCAGGTAGGCGTTGCCGACGAGGTGGTCGAGGACGCCCCAGTCGTACTCGCGGCTCTCGCCCCACGGCGGCCACAGGACCGGGCGGGCGACGAACACCAGCGTCCAGGCCGCGGCGACCCAGCGCTGCCGCTCCCACAGGGCCAGCGCGACGGGCACCGCCCAGACCCAGTGGTGCGACCACGACACCGGCGAGGCGAGCAGCATCGCCAGAGCGCCCAGACAGGTGCCCAGCACCGGGTCACCCCGCCGCCACACGGCGGCGGCCGTCAGGACCACCGCAGCGGCCAGGGGTCCGGCGACCGCGAGCCACAGCAAGGGAGGCGGCGTCTCGTCGAGCAGCCGGGCCAAGGTGCCCGTCACCGACTGGTTGTGGGCAAGCGCCGGCGGACCGACGCGACCCGGCTCGAACAGTCCGTCCGTCCAGTACGTCGCCGCCGACCCCGGCAGCGCCGCGAACCCGACGGCGACCGTGCCGACGAACACGAGCACCGCGCGCCGGGCCGCCTCCCTCCTACTGACGAGCAGCAGCAGCACCACGAACACGAGCGGCGTCAGCTTGATGCCCGCGGCGATACCGAGCAGGACGCCCGCGAAGCGCCGGTCCGGGCCGAGCAGGTCCACCAGCACCGCGAGCATCAGGATCAGGTTGACCTGGCCGAACGAGAGGTTCTGCCACACCGGCTCCAGCGCCAGCGCCGCGCCGGTCACCAGTCCGATGAGCCACCAGGGCGCCGGGCGGCCCAGCGCGCGTCGTACGACGACGACGGCGGCCGCCAGGCAGCCGACAGACGCACCGGTGACCAGCCCCGCCGCCAGCCAGCCAGGGATCACCGCCAGGGGCACCATCAGCACCGCCGCGAACGGCGGATAGGTGAACGGGTAGCCGGTGACCGGGTCGTCGGACGCGTAGACCGCGTGCTGGTCGAGGACCGCCTCGCCGGCGTACCGGTAGACGTGCAGGTCCGGGAACTCGCCGATGAACGCACCCGCGACCGCGGCGGTGACGGCCACGGCCAGGACGGCGGCCGGTGCACTTCCCGGCCACGCGCGGCTCATCGGCGCAGCCTAGGCTGAGCCGATGCGACTGGCCACCTGGAACGTCAACTCCCTGCGTTCACGCATCGAGCGGGTGGAGGGGCTTCTCGAGCGGCACGACATCGACGTGCTCGCCGTCCAGGAGACGAAGGCGCGCGAGGACCAGCTGCCGCTGATGGGCCTCCAGTCCATGGGCTACGAGATCGCCGCCTCCGGCTTCAACCAGTGGAACGGCGTGGCGATCATCAGCCGCCTCGGACTCGACGACATCACCGTCGGCTTCGAGGGCGCCCCGGGGTGGGGTGACCCGATGGAGACCGAGGCCCGGGCGATCGGGGCGACCTGCGGCGGGATCCGGCTGTGGTCGCTCTACGTGCCCAACGGCCGCAAGCCTGCGGACCCCCACTACGACTACAAGCTCGCCTGGCTGGAGCAGTTGCATCTCGCCGCCGCGCCGTGGCTGGGCGAGCAGGCCGTCCTCGCGGGGGACTGGAACATCGCCCCCACCGACGAGGACGTCTTCGACATCACCCGGTTCGCCACCTCGACCCACGTCACCCCGCCCGAGCGGGCGGCGTTCCAGCGCTTCCTGGACACCGGGTACGTCGACCTGGTGCGGCCGCACGTCGCCGGGCCTGACGGCTTCACCTACTGGGACTACTACCGCCAGCGCTTCGAGCGGAACCGAGGCATGCGCATCGACTTCCTGCTGGGCTCGCCCGAGGTGGCCGACCGGGTCACCCACGCGTTCGTGGACCGCGACGAACGCGCCGCCAAGGGCACCTCGGACCACGCGCCGGTGGTCGTGGATATCGCCGACTGATCGTCCAGCTTGCCGGTCCAGACCGTTTGGTGTAGAGGGTTTACACTTGGGCGTAGAAGTACCGGGTCATTCGCATACGCCGCTGCATGCGAATGGCCCGGTTCTTCTTTTGGGGTGAGGTGGTCTAGTCGAACCAGGCGCGTCGCATCGAGAAGATCCAGCGCCGGCGCGGGTGCTCGCTGACCGACCACAGCTCGTCGGTCGAGGGCCAGTAGGCGATGTCCTCCGGCCCCATCGGTGTCGCCCAGCGGTGCCGCTGGAAGGCACCGGGCTCACCCGTGTAGACCGACCCGAACGTCTTCGGTCCCTTCGAGACCGTGACGTAGTAGCGGCCCCGAGCGACGACCGCGCCCTGCATCTGGCCGACCCCTTCGTCGAGCATCGACGGGCGCGAGATGCCGTTGTCCTCGGTGGCCAGCAGCAGCGTCTCGGGATCGACCAGGAACCTGGCCAGCCGTCGGGTGGTGTCGCCGCGGCCGTACTCCCCGGCCACGATGTGCGGGGGCGAGGCGGCCTTGTCGAGCGATATGAACGAGTACCGGAGCCGCTCGTGGCCCTCGTCGGTCTCGGCCTGGTAGGAGAACCGGACCGGCAGCACATAGCGATGCCCGTACGCCGCCACCTCGTCGTCGGTCACCCGGAGCAGGTCGTCGAGGCGGCAGGTGTGGAACCCCTTCGCGGTGGCGGCGACGTGCAGGTACGGGCCGAACCAGACGATCCCGCCAGCGTGCACCTTCAGCGGCTCGATGTCGGCCACGCCGTTCTTCAGCACCGGCTTGACCAGGAGCACGTGCCGGTAGCGGCGGGTGCCGAGGTCGAAGAACGTGATCCGTGAGCCCTGGTTGACCTCGTCGCCGGGCAGCTCCTTGGCGTACCACGCCACCGCCACGATCCGGCGGCCGGCGATCTCCTCCTCGTCGGTGGCGTCGGCCGACGTGGTCACCCCTTGCGGCCACCAGCGCGGGTCCCGCCGGTCTGCGGCGTCGAACGTGTAGGCCCGACGGATCGCGCGAGCGCGGAACAACGACCGCCGTCCCTTGCGGTCCAGGTCGTCGAGCACGTCGTCCAGCCCGACGCGCCCACCCAGGCGGGTCGCCAGCGCGTCGATCTCGCCGACGTTCTCGTCGGTCCGGGTGAGGTGCACCCCTTCGGCGTACTCCATGCCCCGACCCTAGGGTTCGGCCATGCAACAGGTCGTGGGTGCCGCGCTGGTCCGGGACGGGCGAGTGCTCGCGGCCCGCCGTACGACACCGGCCGAGGCCGCCGGCCGCTGGGAGTTCCCGGGCGGCAAGGTCGAGGACGGCGAGACACCGGACTCTGCCCTGGTCCGCGAGATCGCCGAGGAGCTGGGCGTGGCGATCGAGGTACGCCGCTGGCTCGCCGGCGCGGTCCCGATCGGGACGTCGTACGAGCTCGTCGTGGCGATCGCCGTCATCAGCTCGGGCGAGCCGCGGCCGGTCGAGCACGACGAGGTGCGCTGGTTGAGCGCCGACGAGCTCGACGACGTGGACTGGCTGGATCCGGACCGACCCTTCCTCCCGGAGCTGCGTCAGGTACTACCGTTGACGGATGGCCGGCGCCAGCGGGGCTGAGGACCCCTCGGACTGGCCCGTGCCGCCATGGAGCGGCGCGACTACCGCACGGCGTACGACGTGCTGCGCCAGGTGGACGCGGAGCAGCCGTTGCCTCCCGACGACCTGTCGATGCTCGCCGACGCTGCCTGGTGGCTGGGCCGGATCTCGGAGGTCTTGAGCCTGACCGAGCGGGTGCACAACGCCTACCTCGACACCGGCATGCTCGGTCGCGCCGCCCTGCACGCTCTCGGCTTGGGCGGGATGCTGATGATGCGCGGCGAGTTCGCGCAGGGGTCGGGGTGGTTCAACCGAGGGCAGCGGCTGCTCGAGGGGCTACCTCGCGGCGAGGGCCACGGCCTGGTCATGTACTTCGGGGCGCTGCAGGCGCTGGAGGAGCAGGAGCTCGACGAGGCCACCGCGGCGGGCATGGAGCTGCAGCAGCTGGGGCCGGAGCTCGGCGACGAGAAGTTCACCGCATTCGGTCTGCTCGTCGAGGGGATGGCCGAGCTCCGCCGAGGCCGGCTCCGCGAGGGGTTCGCGCTGATGGACGAGGCGATGTTGCCGGTGCTGGCCGGCCGGGTCTCCGCGGACTGGGCGGGCAACATCTACTGCACGATCATGGCGATCTGCTATGACGTCATGGACCTGCGGCGGGCCCGCGAGTGGACCCGCGCCACCGATCGCTGGCTCGAGGGGTTCTCCGACGCCGTGATGTACCTCGGCGTGTGCCGCGCGCACCGGCTCCAGCTGCACGCCGTCGAGGGTGCCTGGGACGAGGTGGAGCGCGGGGCGGCCGAGGTCGAGCGCGATCTGCTCGACCTGAACCTCGAGGCGGTGGCGGAGACGGCGTACCAGCTCGGGGAGACCTATCGCCTGCGCGGTCTGTACGACCTGGCCGACGCGAGCTTCCGGAGGGCGGCCGAGCGGGGCCGTGACCCGCAACCGGGCGTCGCCCTGCTGCGACTGGCCACCGGCGATGCCGAGGGTGCCTGGGCGTCCGTGTGCGCAGCGCTCTCGGCCGCCGGCCCGGACCCCTTCCCGTGTGCCCGGCTGCTGCGGGCGCAGGTGGAGATCGGACTTGCCGCGGGTCATCTGAGCGCGGCTGCGGGCGCAGCCGCGCGGCTGGAGGACATCCGACGCCGCTTCCAGACCCCGGGTTTCGCCGCCTGGGCCGACCAGGCGCGTGGGGCGGTGCTGCTCGTCGAGGGCGACGCCCAGGCAGCGGTGCAACCACTGACCGACGCCGCCGTTGGATTCCGCCAACTCGTCGCGCCGTACGACGCGGCGCGCACGGACCTGCTGCTGGCCCAAGCCCTGCGCGCACTCGACGACCCCGACACCGCGGACGCACACGAGCACGCCGCCAACGAGGCGTTCGAGCGGCTGGGTATGCCGTCTCCTGCTGCGGTTGGTCCGCTGCCTGGCGGGCTGACCGGCCGCGAGGCCGAGGTACTGGCCGCCGTGGCCGTCGGCAGCTCCAACCGGGAGGTCGCGGCCAGGTTGACGATCAGCGAGGCGACCGTGCGCCGGCACCTGGCGAACATCTACGTGAAGCTCGGCGTCGGCACTCGTACGGCGGCCGCCGCCTGGGCGCACGAGCACGGGCTGACCTCGCGGCACGGCTGACCTGCACCATTCGGACCATGCCGGGGCGGGAAGACGCATCATCCGGGCGATGCCCGCCCCTGTGCGCTCTACCTAGCGTCCGAACAGGCGCCGGCCCCGGTGCCTCGACCGGAGGAGCACACCATGACCGCACTTCAGGAGCAGACCGAGATCGACGAGGCCGCCGTCGAGGCTTTCGCCGACCGGATGCTCGGCATCATCAACGGGGCGTGCGTCGCCGTGATGACCAGCATCGGCCACCAGACCGGACTGTTCGAGACGCTGGCGGGACGGGTGCCCTCGACGAGCGACGACATCGCGCGCGCCGCTGGGCTGAACGAGCGCTACGTCCGGGAGTGGCTGAACGCGATGACCACGGGCCGGGTCCTCGTGCACGACCCGGCGACCCGCACCTACGTGCTGCCTGCAGAGCACGCCGCCTGCCTGACCGAGGCTGCCGGGCCGGAGAACCTTGCCCGCCTGGCCGTCCTGATCCCGATGCTCGGTGAGGTCGAACAGGGCATCGTGCGGTGCTTCCGCGAGGGCGGTGGCTTGTCGTACGACGACTTCGACCGGTTCCACGAGGTGATGGCCGCCGAGAGCCTGGCCGTCGTCGACGCCACCCTTCTGGACGTGGTCGTTCCCCACGTGGATGGGCTGGCCGGACGACTCGCCGAAGGCATCGACGTGGCCGACATCGGCTGCGGTAGCGGCCACGCGATCAACGTCCTGGCCGCGACGTACCCGAACAGCCGGCTGGTCGGCTACGACTTCGAGCCGGAGGTGATCGAGGCGGCGCGTGCCGAGGCTGCCGAGCTGGGGCTCACGAACGCCCGGTTCGAGGTCCTGGACGTGGCGACCCTCGACGAGGTGGCGGCCTACGACGTGATCACGGCGTTCGACACCATCCACGACCAGGCGCACCCCGGGACGGTGCTGGCCGCGATCTCGCGGGCGCTGAGGGACGACGGCACGTTCCTGCTGGTCGACATCAAGGCCTCCAGCAACGTCGAGGAGAACCTCGACCACCCGGTGGCGACGTTCCTCTACACGGTCTCGACCATGCACTGCATGACCGTGTCGCTCGGGCAGGGCGGCGAAGGTCTGGGGACCGTGTGGGGGGAGCAGCTGGCGACCACGATGCTGGGCGAGGCCGGCTTCACCGACATCGACCTCGCCCCCGTCGAGGCAGACCCGTTCAACACCTACTACGTGTGCCGGAAGTAGTCATGAGCCTCCACTACCTCGAGGCAGGACAGGGCGAACCGCTCCTGCTACTGCACGGCGGTCTGGTCTCGACGAACCCGCTGTGGGACCCGTTTCCGTTCAGCTACGGCGCCCACGTAGCCACGCTGGCGCAGCACTTCCGGGTGATCACGCCCGACACCCGCGGGTCGGGGCGGAGCCGGCACGAGGGTCCCGAAGAGATCACGATCGATTTACTCGCCGACGACCTCGCCGCGCTCATCGACACGCTCGGCCTCGACCGGCCGGCTGTGTGCGGCTTTAGCATGGGTGGCCTCATCGCCACCGTTCTGGCCATCCGGCAACCGTCGTCGGTGGGCGCGGTCGTGGACGACGCCGGGTACGACGCCCTCAACCCCGACGCCCCGGCTTTCGGGCAACTCCGCGGCTTGCTGGGCGGTGCTCCGACGGCCACGCACGGAGACCCGCTGGCCTTCGAGGCGGCGATGGGATCGTCGCCGCAGATGGCGCCGGTGCTCGAGGTCCTGAAGGCGGATCTCGAGCAGGGGCAGGGTGCGGGCGGCTGGCGGACCTACGTCACCCAGCAGTTCCACCCAGCCACAACCTGGCCCGGCTACTCCTTCGACGACCTGGCGAAGATCGAGGTCCCGTCCCTCGTGCTGGTGGGCGACCGGGACGAGTTCTGCTCGGTCGAGGAGGGAGCGCAGGCCTTCCGAGCGCTACCGGACGGCGAGTTCGCCGTCGTACCCGGCGTCGGCCATGTGATCACCAAGGAGAAGATCGACCTGACGATCGACTTCCTCCTCCGCCGCTAGCTCGGCGGGCAGAAGCTGAGGTAGTCGCCCCGGGAGATCGCGGCGGAGACGCTCATCGGGTCGTCGTAGTCGATGTCGATCCGGACCTGAGAGTGGTCCGTCTCGATGTCCCAGTCGCCGAACTCGGAGTACGGCACGCCGCTGATGGGTGACGTCGACTCCGCCAGGAACGTTTCACGCGCGTCTGCGTCGGCGGCGGCTTCACCACCGGTGCCGAACTGGAGTACCGAACGCGTCTCGCCGTCGTCTCCGTGCACGAGGAACGCGCGCGACTCGGGCGCACCGAGGTCGGCTGCGACCCCTAGCTCCTCGTCGACGGGCCGGCTTCCTCGGATGCAGACCTGGTCGCCGCCGGCCAGGTCGGCAACCTCGACGTCGTCGGTGCTTTCGAGCAGTTCCTCGAAGGATCCGATGTCCACGAGGGAGTCGGAGTCGTCGGCGATTGTGTCGAGGACGTCGTCGGAAAGGGGGCCGCTCACGATCAGCTGCTCGTCAGGGACAACCGTGAGGGTCAGGGAAGCCGGCAGATAGGGGGTCAGCTCGGTGTCGACCTTCTCCAGGTCAACGTCCTCCGACATCTTCCAGACGCGGCCGAACGCGCCGGTGTTTCCGGCATACCCGACGATCTCCCACTCGACATCGAGCGCGCTGAACGGCGCGTCCTCCAGCATCTGGGGGAGGTAGAGGTCCAGCTCGGTACGCCACGGGAGGTGCCGCGCCTCCTCGAGGTAGGCGTCGACCTCTTCCTCGCTGGACTCCGCGTTGATGTCGTCAAGGTCCAGCCGCTCGACCGCCGCGGCGCGGTCGAAGAACACCACCCGATCCATCGAGCCCGGCATTACCTCCAGCGCATCCACAAGGCTGGATGAGCCGTCGAAGAGCCCGCATCCGGTGAGACCGGACGCGGTCAGTAGGAGGGGCAGGGCGAGGAGGGCGCCGCGCTGCATGGACCCATCATTACGCTTCTAGTCATGAGCTCGACGCCCGCCCACCGCTTGTTGCTGGTCCACGCCCATCCCGACGACGAGTCGATCGGGCAGGGCGCCACGATGGCCAAGTACGTCGCAGAGGGACGCGGAGTCACCCTGGTCACCTGCACTGCCGGCGAGATGGGCGAGATTCTCGTGCCCGAGCTCGAGCACCTCGCGGCCGATCGCGACGACGGTCTCGGCGACCACCGCCGCGGCGAGCTCGAGATCGCCATGAAGGAGCTCGGTGTCACCGACCACCGGTTCCTGGGCGGGTTCGGCACCTACCGCGACTCCGGGATGAAGTGGCACGAGGACGGCCATGCGGTCGCCGCCGACGACGTGCATGACAACGCGTTCTGGCACGCCGACCTCACCGAGGCGGCGACCCACCTGGTCGAGGTGATCCGCGAGGTCCGGCCGCAGGTCCTGGTCACCTACGACGAGTTCGGCGGTTACGGCCACCCCGACCACATCCAGGCGCACCGGGTGGCGATGTACGGCGCCCAGCTCGCCGCTGTGCCGTCGTACCGCCCCGACCTGGGGGAGGCGTGGGACATCGCGAAGGTCTACTGGGGCGCGATGTCGGAGTCGCGGATGCGCGCCGGGCTGCGGCTGCTGCGCGAGTCGGGCGACACCACGACGTTCGAGGGCATGGAGCCCGACGGTCCGCTCCCGCCCTTCGTCACTGCTGACGAGAACCTGGCCGCCGTGGTCGACGCGCAGGACTACCTCGAGCAGAAGATGGCCGCGCTCGCCGCGCACGCCACTCAAATCACGACCGACGGCCCGTTCTTCGCGCTGTCCAACAACGTCGGCAGCACCGCGTGGGGGCTCGAGTTCTACCGGATCGCGAAGGGGCAGCGGGGCGAGCTCGGCGAGGACGGGCTCGAGACCGATCTGTTCGCGGGTGTGTGAAGGCCCTCGTCGCGGCCGGCACGTTCCTGCTCGGGCTGGTCGTCGGGCTGAGCTCGGTCGCGCTGCACCAGCGCTGGTGGGGACTCGCGCTGGCGATCGCGGCAACCGCGGTCACGACGTACGCCCTCCCTGCGGGCTGGTGGGCACGGATGCCGTTCGCGTTCGGATGGGTGGCGATCGTCGCCTACGTGGCGTTCCCCCGACCCGAGGGCGACTACGCGCTCTCCGATGACGTTCCCGGTTACGTCTTGCTGGGTTTCGGCGTGGCGCTGCTCGTTGCGGCTACGGTGACGCTGCAGCCGCTTCGGCGGGATAGTCCGGCGGAGTCGCAGCCGCCTTCCTAAGATGACGCGGTGACCATGCAGGACCTCTTGGAGGAAAGCGAGAAGCGCGAGCGCGCCGGCGGCCGGCTCGTGCTCGTGCTGATCCTCGCGCTGGCCCTGCTTCTGGCCGGTGGCTATGCCGCAGCCGCACTCGCCGCAGGCGACAAGGTCCCGCGCGGTACCAGCGTCTCGGGTGTCGACATCGGCGGGCTCAACCAGGACGAGGCGGAGCGTCGGCTCGAAGAGGAGCTGGCCGATCGCGCCGAGGCGCCGATCGAGATATCGGTCGAGGGCGAGTCCCCGGTCTCCCTGACGCCGGCCGAGGCCGGGCTGTCCGTCGACTACGCCGCCTCCGTCGTCGAGGCCGGCGGCGAGCAGGCATGGGACCCGCGCAACCTCTGGGACTACTACACCGGCGGCGACGACCTGGACGCCGTGGTCGAGGTCGACGACGACGCACTCCTCGCTGCGCTCGAGGAGATCAGCGCGGACACCGGTACGCCGGCGCGCGACGGGACCGTGCGGTTCACCAAGTCGGGGGTGAAGACCCGCGACCCGAAGGTCGGCACCGCAGTCGACCCGGACGTGGCGGCGGACGCCGTGGTGGCGGCGTACCTCGACGAGGATCCGTCGGTCGAGCTCGAGGTGGGCGACCTGCAGCCCGACATCGACGCGGCCGACGTGAGCGCTGCCCTGGATACGTTCGCCAACCCGGCGATGTCCGGCCCGGTCACGTTGATCTTCGACAAGTCCCGCGTCCGCCTGTCGCCGCGTCAGTACGCCGGTGCTCTCTCGATGGAGCCGAGCGACGGCGAGCTCGTCCCTACCGTCGACGCGAAGCGGATCACCGCGCTGGTCGAGGGTGCCACGAGCGGCAAGGGCGCGCCGGTCGACGCGACCGTGCAGCTGGTCAACGGCAAGCCCAAGGTCATCCCGTCGAAGCCCGGCGTGACGTTCGACCCCGACGACATCACCGACACCTTCCTCGACCTGGTCGCGCGGGCCGAAGGCGATCGCGTGCTCGAGGTGGAGGCCACCGTAGACGAGGCCGACTTCACCACTCGCGACGCGCGCGACCTGGGGATCAAGGAGGAGATCAGCGAGTTCCCGACGCACTTCCCCTACGCGGAGTACCGCAACATCAACATCGGCCGCGCCGCCGAGCTCGTCAACGGCACCCTGCTGAAGCCGGGCGAGACGTTCTCGCTGAACGGCGTGGTGGGGGAGCGCACCAGGGAGAACGGCTTCACCGAGGGGTTCATCATCAGCAACGGGATCTTCAAGGAGGACCTCGGCGGCGGCGTCTCGCAGATGGCGACGACACTGTTCAACGCGATGTTCTTCGCCGGCCTGAAGGACATCGAGCACAAGCCGCACTCCTTCTACATCGACCGCTACCCGGCCGGCCGCGAGGCGACGGTGGCCTGGCCGACCGTCGACCTGCGGTTCCAGAACGACACCGACTACGGCGTCCTGATCGAGGCGTACGTCGACGACAGCACGCCGTCGTCGCAGGGCACGGTGACCGTGCGGATGTACTCCACGAAGATCTGGGACATCACCGCCAGCGCCTCAGAGCGCTATGCCTACGTTGGCCCCGGCACCCGCACGCTGGACACGCCCGACTGCTACCCGAACACCGGGTTCTCCGGCTTCCAGATCGACGTCACCCGGATCTTCAAGAAGCACGGCGAGTCCGCGGTCGACCACACCGAGAAGTTCCACACGGACTACACAGCGGCCGACACGGTCATCTGCAAGCCGCCTGGCTCCATCGACTGAAACGGTGGTTGAGGTGCGAGCGCAGCGAGCCTCGAAACCACCCCTCCAGCGCACCATGGTTTCGAGGCTCGTCGCTGACGCTCCTCGCACCTCAACCAGCGTGGGGCCACGTGACCAGGCAGGTAAGGCCTCGTTGGAGAGCCATGCGTCGCATCCTTGCCGTCCTGGTGACCGCCCTCGTCGTCACGCTGGGGCTCGCCACGCCGACCCACGCGGGTGAGAACCTTCCGGATCTCTTCACCGCGCCGACCGACCCGCCGGGTGCCAACGACTGGTCGTGCGTGCCGACCGCGCAGCGTCCGACGCCGGTGATCCTCGTGCACGGCACCTTCGGCGACCGCAAGCACCTGCTCGAGCGGATGTCGCGCAAGCTCAAGGAGAAGGGCTTCTGCCTCTACTCACTCGACTACGGCAACCGCGCCACCGAGGACATCCGCGACTCCGCCCGGGAGCTGAAGGAGTTCACCGCGCGGGTGCTCGACGCCACCGGCGCGGCCAAGGTGTCGATGGTCGGGCACTCGCAGGGCGGGATGATGCCGCGCTACTACATCAAGTTCCTGGGTGGCGACCAGGTGGTCGACGACCTCGTCGGCGTCGCGCCGTCCAACCACGGATCCACGGTCAACGGCCCGCCGGGCATGAACCCGCTCGCCCCGCTCCTCGACGCGCTGATGCCGGCGCTGGGCCAACAGGGCGCGGGCTCAGAGTTCCTCACGGAGCTCAACGCGGGCGACGAGACACCGGGCGACGTCAGCTACACCCAGATCACCACGAAGTACGACGAGGTTGTGCGGCCGCACACGTCCGGCTACCTCGCTGTCGGTCCCAAGACCACCAACCTGACGATTCAGAGCATCTGCCCGATCGAGCTGTCCGAGCACGTCCTGATCCCGGCCTCGCTGACCACGATCGGGATCACCCTGGACGCGCTGACCCGTGACGGCCCGGCCCGGCAGAACTTCCCGAAGGGCTGCATCGGGTCACTCTGACGTGGGCGCCTCGTCCAGGGCGAGGATGTTGCCCTCGCTGTCCTTGAACCACGCCACCTTGCCCATCTCGGGGTTGGCGCCGACGACGCCTTCCCAGGTGACGTCGGGCATGTCGTAGGTCTCGAACTGCACCCCTCGTGACTGCAGCGCCTCGACCTCCGCCCCGATGTCGCTGACCCGGAACGCCGCGACCGTGTGGCCGGCCTGCCCCGAGAACTCCGTCTCGTACAGGAAGAGCTCGGTACCGCCACCGACGTGATAGGTCAGGCCGCCGGGAGTCTCCTCCGCAGGCGTGAGACCGAGGGCGTCCGCGTAGAACGCGCGGGCCCGGGCGAGGTCGGCCGCCGGGACGATGGCCGATACTTTGCAGTCCTTGAGCATGTCAGCTCCCTCGTTAGGGGAGTGCCGAGTCGCTCCATTCAGGAACGTAGTACGACCTGCAGCGCTGTCAAGAGTCAGCGGGCCGGAGCGCGATCGCGCAGGCGCCGGCGGATGCTGGATTCGACCTGGTGCTCGATCGGCTGGATCCATGCCACATCCCCGGAGCGGCGAAGGCCCGCCTAACTGCCGCGAGGGTTACCCCGCGGTGCATTCCCGTTCAGTGAGGTGGCGAAGCCGACGGGTCTAGACCGGCCTTGGTCCACCTGCTATACGGCGTAACGTCCGCCGCAACGAGATTCGCCCACCGGGGGGCCGTCTGGGTCCCCCGCCTTTCTAGGGGGGTCCTCATGGGGCGTCGAAGCAGTGCACGCTGGTTGAGCACGGCGATCTTGGTGGTGCCTCTGGCACTGATCGCCCCGGGATCGGGAGCGGCGCAGGCTGACGATCCACGTCGAGGGGAACTGCAGGTGGTGTCGGGAGGGGCGACGCCCACCGGACGTATCAATGCCGACAAGGCGCCCACCAGCAGGCTCGCCGAGAGCGACCGCATGCTGCTTCGACGTACCGACGCCAAGCCGGTACGCGTGATGATCAAGCTCGACTACGACTCGACCGCGACCTACCAAGGCGGTGTGGCCGGGCTGTCGCCCACGAGCCCGTCGGTCACCGGCCGGCAGCTGACCGGCAGGACGACGAGCGAGCGGCGCTACGAGACGTACGTAGCCGGCCAGGAGCGCTCGATCAAGGCGGACATCGCCGCTGCCGTTCCCGCGGTCACCTTCGGTCGCTCCATGGTCCGCGTGTATGGCGGCGTCTCGGCCGTGCTGCCGGCCAACCGGGCGAAGGACGTGGCGAGGGTTCCCGGCGTGGTCGCCGTCCAGCGCAACGTGATGGCACAGCCGCTGACGGACTCGAGCGCGGAGTTCGTCAACGCGGACGCCGCGTACACCAAGCTGAATACGACTGCTAACGCGGGCAAGGGCGTGATCTACGGCAACCTCGACACCGGCCTCTGGCCCGAGCACCCGTCGTTCGCCGACCAAGGCAACCTGAGCGCGCCGCCGGGTCCGGCTCGCGAGTGCAACTACGGCGACAACCCGCTGACACCGGCCGTGGACCCGTTCGTCTGCCAGAAGAAGCTGATCGGCGGCGTCTGGATGACGCAGGACTACGACGCCGACCCGGGCGCCTTCCCCGACCCGTACGCCGGCACCGCCCGCGACGGAGACGGGCACGGCACCCACACGTCATCGACCTCTGCCGGCAACATCGTGCAGCACGCCAACGTGCTGGGCGTCGACCGCGGCACGATCCACGGCATGGCGCCCGGCTCCTGGGTGATCGAGTACAAGGTCTGCGGCCCGGACGGGTGCTACAGCTCCGACTCGACCGCAGCGGTGGCGCAGGCGATCATCGACGGCGTCGACGTCATCAACTTCTCCATCTCTGGCGGCACCATCCCGTTCAGCGACCCTGTCGAGCTCGCGTTCCTCGACGCGTACGCCGCCGGCGTGTTCGTCTCGGCATCCGCCGGTAACGACGGGCCGGGGGCCGGCACGGCCAACCACCTCTCCCCGTGGACCACCACCGTCGCAGCGTCCACGCAGCGGCGCGAGTTCGCGTCAACGCTGTCCCTCACCGCCGGGAACGGTGACGTCTTCACCGCCGACGGCGCCTCGATCACCGCTGGCGCCGGCCCGGCGCCTGTCGTGATGGCTGGGGACGTGGCGGGCTACGGTGACCCGCTCTGCGCCACGGTGCCGGCCAACCCGGACGCCTTCGACGGAGTCATCGTCGCGTGTCGGCGTGGTGGCCAAGCGCGGGTGTGGAAGGGCTTCGTCGCCCACTCGGGAGGGGCCGAGGGGATGGTGCTCTACAACCCGACGCTTGCCGACAACGAGACCGACAACCACTGGCTGCCGACGGTGCACCTTGCCGACGGCACGGACTTCGTGGCCTTCATGGAGTCTCACTCCGACGTGACTGGCACGTTCACGCCCGGCCAGCCGCGGAGCGGCCAGGGTGACGTGATGGCAGCGTTCTCGTCCCGAGGACCGGGCGGCTACTTCATCAAGCCCGACCTCACCGCGCCCGGAGTGCAGATTCTGGCCGGGGCCTCGCCGACGCCGTCCACTCCGAACCCAGCCGCCGGTGGTGGCCCGCCGGGTGAGCTCTACCAGGCCATCGCGGGCACCTCGATGTCCTCGCCGCACGTAGCGGGCGCTGCGCTGCTGGCCCGGGCCGTGCATCCGGTCTGGACGCCCGGGCAGATCCGCTCGGCGCTGATGACGACAGCGATCACCAAGGTGGTCAAGGAAGACACCACCACGCCGGCCGATCCGCTCGACATGGGCGCCGGACGCATCGACGTCGGCAGGGCGATCGCCGCGCCGGTGCTGATCGACGAGACGCCGGCGAACTTCGCAGCTCTCGGCAACGACCCGGTCAACGCCGTCCACCTCAACATCCCGTCGATCAACGCTCCGGTGATGCCCGGCAAGCTGGTCACGGTCCGGACGGTCAAGAACGTCAGCAAGCGCGTCGAGTTCCTCCGGATGTCCGCCGTGGCCGGCCCGGGCACAAAGATCTCGGTGTCGCCGGCGTCCAGGCTGGTGGCGCCGGGCAAGTCCGCGACGTTCACGATCACGATCGAGTCGGTCGCGCCGGTCGGCACGCAGCAGTTCGGCACGGTGCGGATCCGCACCAACGGCATGGAGTTGCACCTGCCGGTCGCGTTCATCCATACGCAGGGTGACGTCAATCTGACGCAGGCGTGTGACCCGACCACGGTGGAGATGGTGGCCGGGGTGAACCAGACCGAGTGCACCGTCGGGGCCGTGAACAACTCGTTCACCGACCAGGTCGTCACGCTGGACAGCACAGTGCCCGCCAACATGGCCGTCGTGGCCGGCAGTGTCACAGGCGCGAGCCAGGTAGGTCCCAGGAAGGTGCACGCCCAGGTAACGCTCTCCGGATCCGTGCCAGGCGTTCCGTCGGTCGGCCCGGCCGGCTTCGGCTACGTCGAACTGGCCGACTTCGGCATTCCGGCCAGCTCGATCGGCGACGAGGAGATCATCAACCTCAGCGTGACTCCGTTCGTCTACAACGGCCAGGTCTGGGATGCGATCGGGGTCGACTCCAACGGGTATCTGATCATCGGTGGAGGCAGCAGTGAGGACAACGAGTGCTGCACCTTGCCGACGGGTCCTGACCCGACGCGGCCCAACAACATCCTGGCGCCGTTCTGGACCGACCTCGACGGCACCGGGGCGCCAGGCATATCCACTGCGACGGCCTCGGACTCCGCCACGGGCGACAGCTGGCTGATCATCGAGTACCAGGTGAATGTGTGGGGCACCAACGACCTTCGCTCCTTCCAGGTGTGGATCGGCCGGAACGGTGTTCAGGACATCACCTACGAGTACGCCGAGGACCAGACCGATCCCAGCGGTCTGGACTACTTGGTCGGGGCCGAGAACGTCCTCGGACAGGGCGACATGGAGGCGATCCTGCCGACGACCGATGGTCTCCTGGTCGAGTCGACTGATCCGGTCCCAGGCGACGTGGCGTCCTACACCTTCCGGGCCCGTGGCACCCGTGTGGGCTCGGGGGAGCTGATCACCGAGATGAGGGCCCCTGGGGTCCCGGGAGTGACGCAGGCGAGGACCCTGCTCAGGGTGGTGCGCAAGCTGCCCTGATCAAGGACCCGCTGGACAGCGGAACGCCCCGGAGCGGAGGAAACAGCTCCGGGGCGCTCGGCGGCGACACGAGTTGCTTCGCCTTGCTCGGTCTAGGGCGCCAAGTATCGGTAGCGGTGGTGCTCGCGGAAGCCGAGCTGTTCGTAGAGGGTCAGGGCCGGGGTGTTGTCCGCCAGCACCTGGAGGTACGCCGTGGTGGCGCCCTGGGCTGCGCCCCAGTCGAGCAGGGCCTCGACGACGGCCAGCCCGAGGCCGGAGCGCCGCCCGGCCGGCTCGACCCACAGGCCGCCGAGTCCCACCCAGTCGCCGTCGCAGCCGGCGTACCCGGAGGCTCGTTCGCCGATCCTGGCCTCGGCCCGCCCCGAGGAGTCGTCGATCTCGACCTCGACCTCGGAGCTTGGGAGCGCACGCAGCGCGGTGGCCGTCCCAGCGATCTGGAAGCTGGTGTCCGCATCGGTGCTCTCGAGGCCCCAGCCGCGGTCGCGGAAGAGCCGTTCCTCGGCGGTGTCGGGAAGCACGGCCGCGATCGGGCGCTCGTAGTGCCGGACCACGGCATCGACGTCGTCGGAGACACCTGACGGACCGAACGCCAGGACCGAGTTGGCCCGACGGGCGGTCGCTGTGGGCGATCGGCGCAGCATCCAGTCGCCGAGCGGCTCCGTCTCCAGGTCCGGGAACAGCGCGAAGCCCCGGATCTGAGCGTCCCGCGGAGCCACCCGCTGCCGCACCGAGGCCCGCGGCGGGACCGGCTTGCCGGTGACGATGTCGCTCAGCAGGATCCGCACCTCGGGCCCCGACTCCGGCTGCACCGTGCAGGCCACGTCGTCCCACGACGTGCAGACACCGAGGAGGTCGGTCAGTGCCGGCCCGCCCGATGGACCGGTCTCGCCCGGCACCCGGCGGCGTACGACCACCCTGTGACCAACGACATGGGGGCCCAGTCCCCGGGCTGCGGGCACATGCTGCACGCCGGGATACTAGGCTGTCCATGACCGCTCCACCCGATTTGAATCCCAGTGCCAGGAGGTTCTGGTGACCTACGTCATCGCCCAGCCCTGCGTCGACCTCAAGGACCGGGCTTGTGTCGACGAATGCCCCGTGGACTGCATCTACGAGGGGAAGCGGATGCTCTACATCCACCCCGACGAGTGCGTCGACTGTGGTGCGTGTGAGCCGGTCTGCCCGGTGGAGGCGATCTTCTACGAAGACGACACCCCGGAGGAGTGGAAGGACTACTACACCGCCAACGTCGGGTTCTTCGACGACCTCGGCTCGCCCGGCGGCGCGGCCAAGATGGGTGAGATCGACAAGGACCACCCGATCGTGGCGGCCCTCCCCCCGCAAGAGCACGAAGAGTGACGCGCGCGGTCTCTGACCGCCTCCCGGACTTTCCCTGGGACAAGCTCACGGCGTACGCCGAAACCGCACGCTCGCACCCTGACGGCATCGTCGACCTCTCGATCGGTACGCCGGTCGACCCGACACCCGCGGTCATCCAGGACGCCCTGCGCGCCGCCGCGGACGCGCCCGGCTACCCGCTGACCGTCGGGCGCGAGGAGACGCGTCGGGCCGCCGTCGACTGGCTGGCCCGCCGGCACGGCGTGACCGGGCTCGGGCTCGACGGGGTGCTGCCGCTGATCGGCTCCAAGGAGCTGATCGCCTCGCTCGCCGTCCACCTCGGCGTGGGGCCGGGCGACCTGGTGGTCTACCCCGAGCTCGCCTACCCCACCTACGAGGTGGGTGCATCGTTGGCGGGTGCCACCGCGGTGGCCACCGACTCGCTCACCTCGCTCGGGCCGCAGACCCCGCGGCTGCTCTGGCTGAACTCTCCGTCAAACCCGACGGGCCGGATCCTGCCCCGCGACCACCTCAAGAAGGTCGTCGACTGGTGCCGTGAGCGCGGCGTGCTGCTCGTCTCCGACGAGTGCTACATCGAGTGCTGCTGGGACGGCCCGGCGTACTCGGTGCTGCACCCGGACATCTGCGGCGGCAGCCACGAAGGGCTGCTCGCGGTGCACTCCCTGTCGAAGCGCTCCAACCTGGCGGGCTACCGCTGCGCGTTCGTCGCGGGGGACCCGGCGGTCGTGGCCGAGCTGCTCGCCGTCCGCAAGAACCTCGGCCTGATGATGCCCGCCCCGCAACAGGCGGCCATGGTCGCGGCGCTCGACGACGACAGCCACGTAGAGGAGCAGCACGCCCGCTACGCCGCACGTCGTACGACGTTGCGTACGGCGTTCGAGGCCGCCGGCTTCCGGATCGACCACTCCGAGGCGTCGCTCTACCTGTGGGCCACCCGCGACCAGGACTGCTGGGCCACCGTGGGTTCGCTCGCCGAGCTGGGGATCCTGGTCGCGCCCGGCGCGTTCTACGGCCCTTCGGGCAAGCGGCACGTGCGGATCGCGTTCACGGCCACCGACGAGCGGGTCGAGGCTGCGGCAGCGCGGTTGGGCAGAGCCTGAGACGTCGACCTTCTGGGAACCGGTCGATGGAGAGGTTCGAGCGTCTAGCATCGACAACGAAGAGGTGGTCGTCATGGGGAATCGCTCCCGTCTGCTCACGGCAACAGTCACGCTCGCACTCCTTGGCGCCACAGCGCTGGCAGGGCCTTCGGCCGCTGGGGCACCCGACCCCAGCAAGGGGACGGTCAGCGTCAACGCGCCGGCGGCGGCGATCGTGGGCGACCCGATCGTCTTCAAGGGCCGGTTGAGCCTCAAGCGAAGCGGCCTCAAGGTGGGACTGCAGCGCAAGGTCGGTGCCGGCTGGAAGAACGTCGCCCAGACGCGAACCACGACGGGCGGTCGCTACCAGCTCAGCGGCTCTGTGGACTTCGGCGGGGAATACAAGTTCCGGGTCATCCGGCTGCCCTGGCTCACCACCAGCGCGAAGAGCCGCGTCGTCACCGTCGATGCGTACGCGTGGAGCAACGTCAGCTCGATGCTCAAGGAGGGTGATTTCACGGGGCTCACCGTCCGTGACGGGCCGCTCCACATCGACGGCACGACGTACCCGAACTCGATCGGCATCGACGCCGACTCCCAGGGCGACCCGGACGGCGGCTTCTTCGAGGTCGACCTCGAGGGCCTCAACTGCGCCGCATTCGACGCGACGCTCGGAGGTCAGGACGACAGCGCCGCCGGTTCTGTGGTGGGCGCCAAGGTGCGCCTCGACGGCGTGGAGGTTGAGGACGTCGAAGGCGAGTACGGCCCCGACGACTCGGAGCGAGTCACCCTGGATGTGCGTGGTGCAGAGGTGCTGCGCGTGGAGGGTCTCGTCGTGAATCCCGGTCCGTATGGCGACCTCGGAGTCGGAACCCCGCGCATGCTGTGCGCGTCCTGACGACATGGGAACCCCCCAACGACTGCTCGTGACGGCTCTCGCCCTGGCCCTGGCCGGAGGCGGCGCACTGTTCGCGCCTTCTGCCACGGCCGAGATCGCACCGCCGGTGCGCGCGTCCATCTCGATCAGCGTGACCAAACCGGCGATCATCGTCGGTCAGCAGACCGTCGTCAGGGGTCGGGTCAGCCCGGCCAAGGCGACTACCCGGGTGATGCTCCAGCAGAAGGTCAGCGGCGGCTGGAAGAGCCTCCGCCAGCAGGGCGTCACCGCCACCGGCGGCTACCGCTTCAAGGTCGCGCCGAAGTCCGGCGGGGTGACCCGCTACCGGGTGATCCGGCTGCCCTGGCGGCCCACCGGGACCTTGACCAGTCGGACCGTGAGCGTCACGGCGTACCGCTGGATCGACGTCACCACGTCCCTCACCAGCTGGCTCGACTGGGACGGCGTGACCAGCTACGGCGAGCCCGCAGCCATCGACGGAACGACCTATCCGGACTCGATCGTCATCGACGCGACCCAGCTCGGTGGCCAGGGCGGATATGTGGAGATCGACCTGGGCGGGCACCGCTGCGCCGGTCTCGACGTGACTCTGGGAGCGCTCGACGACAACGGCGAAGGTTCGGAGATCTACAGCAGGGTCAGGTTCGACGGCGGTCTGATCAGGCAGGACATCTACGAGGTCGGCGACTCCGACCACCTCACCCTGGACGTGCGGGACGTGACCCTGTTGCGGATCGAGGCGTTCGTCGAAAACGACGAGCCGGCGTCGTACTTCGGCATCGGCACCCCGCGCCTTCTCTGCGCCACCTAAGGAGTACGAGATGCGACGCACCTCCCGCCTGCTTGCGGCCACCATCACGCTCGCCATGCTGGGCGCCCCAGCTGTGGTCGGGTCATCGACGACGGCTGCCCTCGACTCCGAGTTGCGTGCCTCTCTCACCGTGAGCGCGACAAAGCCCGCGATCGTCCTCGGCCAGAGCACCCGGATCTCCGGTGTGCTCAGGCCGCGCGCGGGCGGGGTGAAGGTGGCGCTGCAGCGCAAGTTCTCGTCCGGGTGGGGCATCGTGACGGGGAAGAAGACCAATGCCCAAGGAGAGTTCGGCTTCAGGGTCACTCCGAGTGAGGCCGGGATTCGGTCCTACCGGGTGGTCCGGCTGAACCGGCTGCGCGAGATCACGCTGCGAAGCAACGCGGTGACGGTCACGACGTACCGATGGCACAACCTCAACGACGTGAGGTCGCGGATCCTCGTCGACTCCGACAACGTCAATGACTTCGACGGACCGGCGGACATCGCTGGAGACACCTACCCGCGGTCGATCCTTCTCGACTCCGACGACACGGCCGAGGAGAACGACGGCCCCGGGTTCATCGTGATCGACACAACGCGCTGCGCGGCCCTCTCGACCGTCCTGGGGGCGCTCGACGACAACACCGCGGGCACGTCGGTGCGGGGCAAGGTGACGGGCGACGACGAGGTGCTCTCCAACGAGACCTACGCCGTCGGCGAGTCCGACAGCCTGCTGCTCGACATCCGCGAGTACGCGGAGGTACGCGTCGACGTCGTCGACGTACAGCAGGACGTCAAGCGTGGTCTCGGCGTGGGCACGCCGATGGTCCTGTGCGCGATGGAGGCACCCCAAGAGCGCGCGTCGGCGAACTAGTCCGCGCCGCAGGCCGCCGGGCCGGTAAGTTACTCAGGAGTTCGCACCGACCGGAGTAGCCATGAACGACCTGCTCGACCCGATGAAGAACCCGATCACGTACGCGGCGCCGTTCTTCCTGCTCTTCGTCCTGCTCGAGATGGCCGCGCTGCGCTGGCTTGACCACGACCAGAACGCGCCGCCCACGGGCTACCACCGCAAGGATGCGCGCACGAGCATGAGCATGGGCGCCATCTCGGTGCTGTTCATGACGGCGTTCAAGGTCGGCTCGTTCTTCGTGTTCACCGCCGTCTTCGTGCACGTCGCTCCGTGGGAACTCCCCACGGACACGTGGTGGTACTGGGTGGCGCTGCTGCTCGGGCTCGACGCTCTGTACTACTGGAACCACCGATTCGTGCACCGGGTCCGGATTGGCTGGGCGGGTCACCAGGCACACCACTCCAGCGAGTTCATGAACTTCGGGACGGCGCTACGACAGAAGTGGAACCCGTGGTTCGAGCTGGTGTTCTGGATGCCGCTGCCGCTGCTGGGCTTCGAGCCCTGGACGTTGTACCTCGCCTGGTCGGTCAACCTGATCTACCAGTTCGTCGTCCACACCGAGCTGGTCGACAAGTTGTGGCGGCCGATCGAGCTGGTGTTCAACACCCCGTCGCACCATCGCGTGCACCATGGCAGCGACCCGGAGTACCTCGACAAGAACTACGCCGGGATCTTGATCATCTGGGACCGGATGTTCGGCACGTTCGTCGAGGAGCGGCAGCGCCCGAAGTACGGCCTCACCAAGCCGGTCAACACCTACAACCTGTTGACTCTCGAGTACGGCCAGTACGCCGACATCGCGCGCGATCTCCGCGCCGCCCGCAACTGGCGCGAGCGGATCGGCTACGTCTTCGGCCCTCCGGGCTGGGAGCCGAGGCGATCAGGAGAAGACGTCGACGTGAACGTGGTCCCGGTGCTCGAGGATGGCTCGATCGCCGGAGCGTGACGGCGCGTCGTAGTCGCGCCACTCCGCGTCGTCGCCCGCCTTCCAGATCCGGTCGTCGAAGATCACCGTCTGGATGTCGAGCCGGTCGGCCTGGGCCACCAGGTAGTGAGCGATCGCCCAGCCGCGCTTGGTGTTGTCGGCGCTGACGGGTCGCACGAAGATGTCGACTGCACGGCCGTCGTAGTGCGCCGACCCGGCCATGTGCCCGTCGCTGATGCCACCGGGCGCGAAGCCGCCGAGCTTGAGGTCGCCGAAGACTCCGAGTGCCTCGCGTCGTACGACGTCCGCGCGCTTGGTCAGCCCGCTGTCGGTCAGATCTGCGTCGGCCTCGTCCGCGTCGTCGTCGATGTCGCACGCGAACGAGTGCTCCGAGTTCCCGGTCAGTGCCGAGGCCAGCGCGCGGGCGTCCGCCTCGTGGTCGGCGTACGCATCCGGGAAGCCGGACCGCTGGACCTCCTGGGCGGCGACGGTGATCTCGAGCGACTCGTAGCCGTCGACGTTGCTCAGGGCGTCGTAGAACGCGTTGGTGGCGTAGACCGGGTCGAGGATCTGCTCGACCGTGCCCCAGCCCTGCGAGGGTCGCTGCTGGAAGAGCCCGACAGAGTCGCGGTCGCCCGACTCGATGTTGGTGAGGTCGGACTCCTGGTACGCCGTCGCCAGCGCGATGGAGGCGGCCCGGGCCGGCATCCCGCGACGGACCGAGATCGCGGTGATCAGCGCCGCGTTCTCCGCCTGCTCCACGGTCAGGTCGACCCGGTGCCCGTCGACGTCGACCGTGCACTCGTCGGAGGCGGGGAACAGCGAGTCGGCGCCGTTCAGGACGGCGTATCCCACCGCTGCGACGATTCCGAGCGCGGCGACGGCGACCAGCGCCGTCCCAGCCCGTCGGTTCATGAGGGCAAGTGTGCGGGGTGCGGCAAAGGGGCTAGCTCGCGACTCGGTCGCGGAACAGCCCGCAGATCTCCGGGGCCGCGGCCTGGAGATCGGCGAGGTCGTCGGCCCGGTAGGACGCCAGAAGGCACTCGATCTGGGTGCCGTCGACCACGACCGCGCGGGCCACCATGGTGAAGCTGGTCCCGCTCGAGATGCCGCTGCAGTCGACGCCGCGGGTGCCGGCTCCCAGAGCCTCGTCGCGTATTTCGGTGCAGTTCTCGGGACCCAGGCCGCTGGCGTAGTCGTCCAGGGTGGCCGCCGCGGTCTCGGGGTCCGCCTCGGCGTCGAGGAGGTTCATCGTGACGCCGATCGAGGTGCCGGACGCCTGGCCGATCGTGCAGGTCCAGTAGGGCGAGGCTTCACCCGGCTCGGTGTCGACGACGACCTCCAGCCCGTCGATGCCCAGGATGCTGCCGATCTCCTCCGGGTCGATGTCCGTGCAGAACCGCTCGTGGGCGACGGTCCCGCCTGTGGAGCCGGCATTCTCGGTGGCGTCCGGCTTCTCCGACCCTCCGGGAGTGTCGGAGTCGCTGCAGGAGGCCAGGAGCAGCAGCGCTGCGCTCGCAAGGGCAAGCCGCTGGCGTAGGGAGGCCATCAGTTGGCGTGCAGGTCGGCGTTGAGCTTGATTCCGTCGCCCTTCCAGGGCACCGCCTCGATCGCCCCTGACACGGAGTTGCGTCGGAACAGCACGTTGCTCGCCCCGGAGAGCTCCGCGGCCTTGATGACCTTGGGCTTGCCCTCCATGTCGGTGATCGTGACCTTGGTGCCGGCGGTGACGTAGCAGCCCGCCTCCACGACGCAGTCGTCGCCGAGCGAGATGCCGATGCCCGAGTTGGCGCCGAGCAGGCAGCGCTCACCGATCGAGATCACCGCGGTGCCGCCGCCGGACAGGGTGCCCATGATCGAGGCGCCACCGCCGACGTCCGAGCCGTCACCAACGACCACACCGGCGGAGATCCGGCCCTCGACCATCGAGGTGCCGAGCGTGCCGGCGTTGTAGTTGACGAAGCCCTCGTGCATCACCGTGGTGCCCTCGGCGAGGTGGGCGCCGAGCCGGACCCGGTCGGCGTCGGCGATGCGTACGCCGGTCGGCACGACGTAGTCGACCATCCGCGGGAACTTGTCGATGCCGTGCACGGACACGTGCTCACCGGCAGCCTTCAGCCGGGCCCGGGTGGCCTCGAAGCCGGCCACGGCGCACGGACCCGCCGACGTCCACACGACGTTCGTCAGTGCGCCGAAGACGCCGTCCATGTTGATCGTGCGCGGCGCCGCGAGGCGGCTGGAGAGCAGGTGCAGCCGCAGCCACGCGTCCTCGGCCCCGTCGATGGGGGACTGCAGGTCGGCGACGACCACGCGGCGTACCTCACGGGTGACGGCGCGGGCCTCGTCCTTGCCCTCGAGCGCGGTGAGCTCCTCGGGGGCGTCGGAGTCGTCCGCATCGCCCAGTGCAGGTGCCGGGAACCACACGTCGAGGAGGGTGCCGTCGGCATCGAGAGTGGCGAGGCCGTGGCCCCAGGCAGTCGAGGGAGCGTCAGTCACAGCCCACCACCTTACGGATGCGGGTGCCTAGGGTGGCGGGGTGTCCGATCGTCCCGTGTTCGTGCTGCACGAGCACCACCGGCCGCAGCACCACTTCGACCTCCGCCTCGAGGAGGACGGGGTGCTGCGCTCCTGGGCGGTGCCGCGCGGCCTGCCGACCAGTCCTCGGGGCGACCGTCTCGCGGTGGCCGTCTCGGACCACGACCTCGAGCACGCGACGTACACCGACGAGCACAAGTCCATCGCCGACCACGGCTGGTGGGAGCTCGTCGACCGCAACGAGCGGCGGTTCGTCTTCCGGCTGCACGGCACGGAGGGCGCCCGGCGCTACGCCCTGATCGACACCGGTAGCGACTGGCTGCTGCACTTGACCAAGGAGCAACCCTGAGCCTGCGCTACTGACCCGTGCGACCGTCGATGGCCTCGCGGAGCAGGTCGGCGTGGCCGCAGTGACGGGCGTACTCCTCGATCAGGTGGACGACGATGTCGCGGATCTCGACCGCGTCGCCGTCGACGAGCACCCGCTCGCCGAGGGAGTCGACGCCGTTGAGGTACCGCTGCGCGTGGTCGACCTCGCGTCGCCAGGACGCCCAGGCGTCAGCGACCACGGCGTCGTCGGCGACCGCGCCGTTGAAGTCGAGGTCCGTGTCCTCCTCGGTGCGGTAGAGCCGGGGCAGGTCGATCCGGCCCTCGAGGATCCGGCGGGTCCACGAGTGCTCCACGCGAGCCATGTGCCGCACCAAGCCGAGTAGGGACATGGACGACGGCGGGACCGAGCGTCTGGCCATCTGCTCCGCGTCCAGCCCCTCGCACTTCATCTCCAGGGTGGTGCGGTATCGGTCGAGGTACTCCGTCAGGACAGCCATCTCTCCGCACGGCATCTCGTCCGTGTGACGGGGGTCGTCCTGGGGGTCGACCCACATATCGGGGAACTTGCGCTCGGTCATGGCCTGATTGTGATTGGTGCTGGGAGGTTCGGCACCCGTATTCTTGGCGCACAGGCGTTCGAGCCGTCATCAGCGGCAAGCCTCCGGAAGAACAGCACGGTGGTTGAGGTGCGAGCGCAGCGAGCCTCGAAACCACCAGGCCCAGTAGAACCGGACGGGTAGGCCCGTCACAGCCCAGATGAAGCGGTCGTTCCTCCGGGATCGGCAAGCGAGGTGGTACCGCGGCAACCGTCGTCCTCGTGGCAACAGCCCGACGACGTTCCGCAGGAGAAGCCATGACCTATCCGAAGGTCTCCACCGGCGCCCATCGCACCGTGAGCTCGACCCCGAACTTCCCCGAGATCGAGGAGCGGGTGCTGGCGTACTGGAAGGACGACGACACCTTCCTGGCCTCGGTGGAGCAGCGGGAGGCGGGGGACGACGGCGCCAACGAGTTCGTCTTCTACGACGGCCCGCCGTTCGCCAACGGGCTGCCGCACTACGGCCACCTGCTCACCGGCTACGTCAAGGACCTGATCCCGCGCTTCCAGACCATGCGCGGCCGCCGGGTGGAGCGGCGGTTCGGCTGGGACACCCACGGGTTGCCCGCCGAGCTCGAGGCGATGAGCCAGCTCGGCATCAAGACGACCGACGAGATCCACGAGCTCGGCATCGAGGCGTTCAACGAGGCCTGCCGGTCCTCGGTGATGCAGTACACCTCCGAGTGGCGCGACTACGTCACCCGTCAGGCGCGCTGGGTCGACTTCGACCACGACTACCGGACCATGAACCCCGACTACATGGAGTCGGTGATGTGGGCGTTCAAGCAGCTCTACGACAAGGGTCTGGTCTACGAGGGCTTCCGGGTGCTGCCCTACTGCTGGAACGACGAGACCCCACTGTCCAACCACGAGCTCCGGATGGACGACGACGTCTATCAGAGCCGCCAGGATCCTGCGGTCACGGTGGGCTTCTCGGTGACGACCGACGGCCCGTTCCTCGGCGCCAAGCTCCTCACCTGGACGACGACCCCCTGGACCCTGCCCAGCAACCTGGCCGTGATGGTCGGCACCGACATCGACTACGTGATGGTGGGCGAGGACCGCCTCATCCTCGCCGAGGCCCGGCTGCCGGCGTACTCGCGCGAGCTCGGTGACGACCCGGAGGTCTCGTGGCGGGGCAAGGGCGCCGACCTGCTGGGCCTGACCTACACGCCGCCCTTCTCGTACTACGCGGGGCGCGAGCGCGCGTTCCGAGTGGTCGCGGCCGATGAGGCGGTGACCACGACCGACGGCACCGGGCTCGTGCACAGCGCGGGCGCCTTCGGTGAGGTCGACAAGGAGGTCACCGACCGTGAGGGCATCGAGCCGGTGATGCCGGTGGGCAAGGACGGCAAGTTCACCGCGCCGGTCGACGACTACGCCGGCCTGCTCGTCTTCGACGCCAACCTGCCGATCATCGACGACCTCAAGACCCAGGCCGGTGCCGTCACCGAGGGCACGTTGCTGCTGCGCCGCGAGACCTATGACCACTCCTACCCGCACTGCTGGCGCTGCCGGGAGCCACTGATCTACAAGGGCGTCTCGTCGTGGTTCGTCGAGGTGACCGCGGTCAAGGAGCGGATGCTAGAGCTCAACAAGCAGATCCGCTGGGTGCCCGAGCACATCAAGGACGGTCAGTTCGGCAAGTGGCTGGAGAACGCCCGCGACTGGTCGATCACCCGCAACCGGTTCTGGGGATCGCCGGTGCCGGTGTGGCAGAGCGACGACCCGGCGTACCCCCGGATCGACGTCTACGGCAGCTTCGAGGAGCTCCAGCGCGACTTCGGCGACCTGCCGCGCGACAAGGAGGGCAACCCCGACCTGCACCGCCCCTACGTCGACGAGCTGGTCCGCCCCAACCCCGACGACCCGTCGGGGAAGTCGATGATGCGGCGCGTTCCCGACGTGCTGGACGTCTGGTTCGACTCCGGGTCGATGAGCTTCGCGCAGGTGCACCACCCGTTCGAGAACGCCGACTGGTTCGAGCACCACTTCCCGGCCGACTTCATCGTCGAGTACATCGGGCAGACCCGCGGCTGGTTCTACACGCTGCACATCCTCGCCAGCGCGATCTTCGACCGGCCGGCCTTCTCGACCTGCCTTTCGCACGGGATCGTGCTCGGCTCCGACGGCAACAAGATGTCGAAGTCGCTGCGCAACTACCCCAACGTCTACGAGGTCTTCGACCGCGACGGCGCCGACGCGATGCGCTGGTTCCTGATGTCGTCGCCGATCCTGCGCGGCGGCAACCTGGTCGTCACCGAGCAGGGCATCCGGGACTCGGTGCGGCAGGTGCTGATCCCGCTCTGGAACAGCTGGTACTTCTTCGCGCTCTACGCCAACGCGGCCGACGTGACCGGATCGTCGTCGACGGCCTCGGAGGACCCGCTCGACCGCTACCTGCTGGCCAAGTGCCGGCAGTACGTCGAGGCGATGACCGACCAGCTCGACAACTACGAGGTCGCCAACGCGTGCGACTCGACCCGGGCGTTCCTCGACGTGCTGACGAACTGGTACATCCGGCGCTCGCGGGAGCGGTTCTGGGCGACGGGTGGGTCGGTCGACCAGGCGGCCTTCGACACCCTCTACACCGTGCTCGAGGTGGTCTGCCGGGCCACCGCACCGCTGCTGCCATTGACGACCGAGGAGGTCTGGCGTGGGATCACTGGTGGTCGTTCGGTGCACCTGACGGACTGGCCGGCTGCCGACTCACTGCCGGCCGACGAGGCGCTGGTGACCGCGATGGACCAGGTGCGTGAGGTCTGCTCGGCCACCTCGGCGCTCCGGAAGGCCGGCTCGCTGCGCAACAGGCTGCCGCTGTCGACGCTCACCGTCGTGGTGGCTGACCCGGAGGCGCTCGCCGGCTTCGAGGGGATCGTCGCCGACGAGGTCAACGTCAAGTCCGTGCGACTGCTCGCAGTGGACTCCGACGAGGCCGCGACGTACGGCGTCTCGCAGTCGCTCAGCGTCAACGCCCGTGCCGCGGGGCCGCGGCTCGGCAAGGACGTGCAGGCCGCGATCCGGGGCGCAAAGTCCGGTGACTGGTCCGTCGACGACTCGGGCGTCGTGACCGCAGGTGGGCTGGCGCTGGAGGAGGGGGAGTACACCCTCGAGACCGTCGCCGGCAGCGAGGACGCAGACTCCGTGACCGGCATGCTGCCGGGCGGCGGCTTCGTGGTGCTCGACACCGCGGTGACGCCGGAGCTGGCGGCCGAGGGGCTCGCGCGCGACCTGGTGCGGGCCGTCCAGCAGGCTCGGCGCAACGCCGACCTGGACGTCTCCGACCGGATCGCGCTCGGCATCTCCGGCTCCGCCGCGGTGCAGGACGCGGCGCGTGAGCACCAGGCGCTGATCATGGGCGAGACGCTGGCCACGACGTACGACGTGGTCGACGCGCCGGGAACCGCCGACCGAGTCGAGACCGTCACCGTCGGCGAGGGCCAGGAGGCCGTGATCGCGGTGTCGCGAGCCTGACCTAGCCCGAGTGCGACCGTGCGTAGTGGGCGCGGAGCAGGTCGACGCCCCAGTCGTCGCGGAGGTGCCGCCACACCGAGTGGGCGTGGTTCGCGTCGTCCTGGGTGTTGTCGTACTCGATCAGGAAGTCCGGCGTGGTCACGCAGTAGTAGTGGCCCTGGCCGGGATCCGTCGGGCCCGCCCAGGCGAAGCCGATCTGGTCGTCGCCCGACTCGAGCGCCTCGGCCCAGCAGTGCTCGGCGTACTCCCGGGGGGCGCGGTCGAGGTAGCGCCGGATCAGCCGGTCGAGCACGTCCCGCTGCTCGGGGCGCAGCTGGTCGCGCCCGATGCCCGCGGGCAGCAGCTTGGGGTCGGCGACCGGGTCGTGGCGGGTCAGGATGTCGTCCGGGGCGCGGTCCGCGACCACCCCGAGCCCGCGCTGGTCGGGGTCGAGGCTGGTGGCGAGCTGGCGGGCCAGGTCCTCCTCGAGGCCGAGCAGCCGGCCACCCGTGGGCACCCGTGCGGGCTCTGAGCCGAGGAAGTGCGGTGTGACCGTGAAGGTGTCGCCGACCACGATCGTGTGGACCGCGAGGTGGTGGCCGTTGATCCGCCAGCCCCACGGCGCCTCGCCGTCGGGGTCACCCAGGACCCGCACCCAGTAGCGGTCGCCGTCGGGCCGGGCGCCGGTGGCGAGCTCGCGGCGTACCCGCTCGACCTCGATGGCGCCCACCGCGAGATCGGCACCCTCGGGGGAGTGCGCGGACCGGAGAAGCTCCATGACCAGGTCGTGCTGCTTCGAGCCGAGGCCCTCCACGGGCAGCCCCGGCCGCTCACCGGGCAGGTAGCTCCATTCGGCCAGCTGCGGATCGTCGAGCGAGCCGCGGGCGAGGGCGAGCTCCGCATCGCTGAGTGAGGCGAGCAGCTCGCTCGCGGACCGGGCGGTGGACAGGGCCGAGTTCTCCACGCGGCCCAGTGTGCCTGCTGCCTCAGTCGCGGCCCACCGGTTTCCCGGCCTTGATGACCAGGTGGCGCTCGACGACGGTCGGCGCTGGGGCGCCTCCCTGCTCGACCACCGGTGGTTTCAACACCTGCGTGTTGACCGGCCTCGTTCCTGCTCGCCCATCCACCGGAGCCGTCAGCTGAGGCCGATGCGCCCGGCGAGCCGGTCGAGGTAGGCGAGCACCTCGTCGGTGGACTTGTCGGGGACGCCCCAGATCAGCTCCGTGGCGCCGGCCGCGGCCCAGCCCGCGAGGTCCTCGGGGGACGGCTTCATGGCGATCAGGACGTGGATGTCGGGCGTGCCTTCGCGCCCGGCGTCGGCCCAGGCCTTGCGTAGAGCATCGGTCTTGCCGGAGATGTCCTGTTCCATCGGGGTGGTCATCCAGCCGTCGGCGGTGCGGGCGATCCACTCGAACGTCTTCGGGCCGCCGCCGGCGCCGATGATCAACGGGATGTGCGGCTGGATCGGCTTCGGGTAGGCCCAGGACGCCCCGAACTTCACGAACTCGCCGTCGTACGACGCCTCCTCCTCGGTCCACAGCGCTCGCATCGCCTCGACGTACTCCCGGAGCACGGTGCGGCGCTTGCCCGCGGGGACGTGGTGGTCCTCGAGCTCGTCGGTGTTCCAGCCGAAGCCGGCGCCGATCGTCACCCGGCCGCCGGAGAGGTGGTCGAGGGTGGCGATCGTCTTGGCGAGCGTGATCGGGTCGGACTCGACCGGGAGCGCCACGGCCGTGGAGAGCCGGATCCGGGAGGTGACGGCGGCGCAGGTGGCCAGCGACACCCAGGGGTCGAGCGTGCGCAGGTAGCGGTCGTCGGGAAGCTCGTCCCCGCCCGTCGGGTGGGCGGCGTCGCGACGCACCGGGATGTGGGTGTGCTCGGGCACGTAGATCGTGTCGAACCCGCGCTCCTCAGCCGCCTTGGCCAGCTCGGCGGGCGTGATCCCGCGGTCGGACGTGAAGAGGACGACTCCGTTGCGCATCCGCCCAGACTAGAACGTGTTTCAGTTCTGCGCGACCGGGTCCATGTAACACGTTGTTGGACCCCCGATTTCGGTCCGAAACCGCCGAAAAATGGGCGCGAACGACGTGTTACATGCGCGGTGCTTGGATGGCGGGATGAGTGCGACCTGGTACTGCCTCTGCATCGACGTCAACGGCCCTGGCCTCGGCGAGTTCTGGGCGAAGGCTGTGGGCGGCATCCTCAAGCCGTCGGACAAGCCGGACGGCTTCGACGCGATCGAGGGTCCGGAAGGGCTGGTCGCCGTCATGGTCCCGGTTCCCGAGGGCAGGACGGTCAAGCACCGGGTGCACCTCGACCTGCACGTCCGCTCCATCGACGAGCTCACCGCCATCGGCGCCAGTGTGGTGCTGCCCGCCGAGGAGTCCGGCTTCCGCTGGACGGTGCTCCAGGATCCGCAGGGTGGCGAGTTCTGCGCATTCCTGAAGGACGAGCCGCCGGCCCTTCCGCCTCTACGACCTGATCGTCGACTCCCGCGACCCCGAGACGATCGCCCGATGGTGGGCGGACCGGTTCGGCGTCAAGGCGGAGATCGCGGGCAGCACCGACCCCTTCTACTGGATCGACAAGGTCCCGGGCATGCCGTTCGAGAACCTCGTCTTCGTGCCGGTGCCCGAGCCCAAGACGGTGAAGAACCGGATCCACTGGGACGTCCGGGGCGACGTCGCCGAGTTCCAGGACGCGGGAGCGCGGGTGCTGTGGGAGATGCCGCGCTGGGTGACGATGGCCGATCCCGAGGGGAACGAGTTCTGCGTGTTTCCTCCGACTGATTGACTACGGTCATGCCGCTCGATCTCAGCGCCGACGTCGTGACGCTCACGCGACAGCTGGTCGACATCGAGTCGGTCAGCCTCAACGAGCTGGCGATCGCCGACGAGATCGAGACGGCGCTGCGCGGGCTCGACCACCTCGAGGTGACCCGGCACGGCAACACGCTCGTGGCGCGCACCGATCTCGGGCACGGCGAGCGGGTCGTGATCGCCGGCCACATCGACACGGTGCCGCTCAACGACAACCTGCCCGCCCGGCTCGAGGGGCCGCTGCTCCACGGCCTCGGCAGCTGCGACATGAAGGGCGGCGACGCGGTGATCCTGCGGCTCGCTGCCGACGTACCCACGCCCAACCGCGACCTCACCTTCATCCTCTACGAGGGCGAGGAGATCGAGACCGAGTACAACGGCCTCTTCCTTTTGAGCCAGTCCGCCCCCGAGCTGATGACCGCCGACTTCGCGATCCTGATGGAGCCGTCGAACGCGGTCGTCGAGGCCGGCTGCCAAGGGACTCTGCGCGCCGAGGTCCGGGCGACCGGGGAGCGCGCCCACAGCGCTCGCTCCTGGAAGGGCGTCAACGCGATCCACAAGGCCGGTGAGATCCTCACCCGGCTCAACGCCTTCGAGGCACGACGTCCCGTCATCGACGGGCTGGAGTACCACGAGGGCCTCAACGCCGTGTTCGTCCGCGGCGGTGTGGCCGGCAACGTGCTGCCCGACGAGTGCGTGGTCGAGGTCAACTACCGGTTCGCGCCGGACCGCTCCGCCGAAGAGGCGGAGGCCTTCGTGCGGGACTACTTCGACGGGTTCGACGTGACGCTCACCGACCTGGCGCCCGGCGCCCTGCCGGGGCTGGACCGGCCGGCCGCGAAGGCGTTCGTCGAGGCGGTCGGCGGCGAGGTCAACCCCAAGTTCGGGTGGACCGACGTGTCCCGGTTCAGCGGGCTCGGCGTTCCTGCGGTCAACTTCGGCCCGGGCGACCCGATGCTGGCCCACAAGCAGGAGGAACACGTGCCGATCGAGCAGATCACCCGCTGCGAGACGCAGCTCCGCCAGTGGCTGGGAGCCGACGCATGAAGTCCAAGAACAAGGGTCCGGTGCTGCAGCGCCGCGACCAGGTCGACGGCTCCACCACCGACCAGCGGCTGCTCGACTCCCGCGGCCCCTCCGACTGGGTGCACGCCGACCCGTGGCGGGTGCTGCGGATCCAGGCCGAGTTCGTCGAGGGGTTCGGCGCGCTCGCCGAGCTAGGGCCGGCGATCGCCGTCTTCGGCTCCGCGCGTACGCCGGCCGACCATCCGTCGTACGCCCAGGCGGAGGAGGCGGGCCGCAAGCTGGTCGAGGCCGGCTTCGCGGTGATCACCGGTGGCGGCCCCGGCAACATGGAGGCCGCCAACAAGGGCGCCAGCGAGGCCGGCGGGCTGAGTGTCGGGCTCGGCATCGAGCTGCCCTTCGAGCTCGGGCTCAACGAGTGGGTCGACGTCGGCATCAACTTCCGCTATTTCTTCGTGCGCAAGACGATGTTCGTGAAGTACTCGCAGGGGTTCATCGTGCTGCCGGGCGGCCTGGGCACCCTGGACGAGACATTCGAGGCGCTCACGCTCGCCCAGACGCAGAAGATCACCTCTTTCCCCGTGGTGCTCATCGGCACGGAGTACTGGTCCGGGCTCATCGACTGGCTGCGTGGCACCGTGCTCGCCGACGGCAAGATCGCCGAGGCCGATCTCGACCGGCTGACGCTCACCGACGACATCGACGAGGCCGTCGACCTGATGGTGAAGGCCCGGGACCTCCGATGATGTGGCTGTTCGCCGTTCTCGTGGTGCTGGCGATGGGCGGGGTGGCGCTGTTCGCCGCCGGCCGCGGCGCTCCGCTGGCGAAGGCGTACGACGACCGCCCGGACGCCCTGGTGCCTGCGGACACGCCTATCGGCGCCGACGACCTGCGGCGGGTGCGCTTCTCGATCGCCTTCCGCGGCTACCGGATGTCGGAGGTCGACGCCCTGCTGGACCGGCTCGCCACTGAGCAGGAGGCGGTCGGCGACGCGCCGAGCCGCACGGAGGACAGTGGCGACGACGTGTCGCAGTAAGGAAGACTGCCGGGCGTGTCGACCGAGCTGATCGTCTACGTGCTGACCGGGCTGGCTGCCGTGGTCATCGTGCTGACCCGGCTGCGCCTCGGTGGTGGCGACGTCGGCGCGGGGCGTGCCGACGTCGGCCGGACCACGCTCAACGTGCACACCGGAGCGGGCGTCCTCGCGCTGGCCGCCTGGCTGGTCTTCCTCCTCGGCGACGAGCGCCTCAGTGACTCGCGCTCCGAGCAGCTCGGCATCATCGCGCTCACCCTGTGGTGGGTGGTGGTGATCGCCGGGTTGCTCATCCTCGTCCGGTGGCTGCCGACGCACGGCAAGCACGCCGCCACCGACATCGAGGACACCTGGTCCGAGGGTCCCGGCCTCTCCATCCTGGCGCATGTCGGCATGCTGGCCGGTGTCTGTGTCTTCACCTACGCGTACCTGAACTCCATCGTTTGAGGTGACATGCGCTTTCTCTCGGGCCTGCTGACCGCGTTCGCTGTACTCCTGCCGGTGGCTCTGCTCGGGCCGGCGACGGCTACGCCTCCCGATGCCGAGGGCGAGCCGGCGTACTACGAGCGCAAGGTGATCGGGGAGTCGGTGAACGGGCGCGACATCGTCGCCTACCACCTCGGCGAGCCAGCCCGCCCCGGCGTACCCACGGTGGTGCTGATGTCGACGATGCACGGCGACGAGCCGCACACCCGGCACATCCTGTTCGGGTTCAAGGACGGGCGACCCGTGGCCGGGGTGGATCTGTGGGTGGTGCCGACGTACAACCCCGACGGGCTGGCCGCCGGCGCCCGCAAGAACGCCCATGGCGTCGACCTGAACCGCAACTTCCCCTACAAGTGGAAGAACCTCGACGGCAGCTATGAGTCGGGGCCGAAGCCGGCCTCCGAGCCGGAGACCAAGGCGATGATGCGGTTCCTGCGCAAGGTCCGGCCCGACTACATCCTCAGCTTCCACCAGCCGCTGAAGGGCGTGGACACCGACTCCAAGCGCCCGAAGTTCGCCCGTCGGGTCGCCAACACGCTGAACCTCCCGGCGAAGACGCTCAACTGCGGCTCGGTGTGCCACGGCACGATGACGATGTGGTTCAACCACCACTTCCGCGGTGTCGCGCTGACGGTGGAGTACGGCGCGCACCCGCGCAAGGCCTACCTCCGCCGCACGGTGCCGAAGCAGGTCCTGTCGCTGTGGCCCGACGCCGGCTACGGCACCATCACCTTCGAGCCTGCCGGATGACGTCGACCCGGCCCGAACTGCCGCCAAGAACACGTCGACCCGGCTCGTGTTGCCTGAGTGCATGGACAACAGGAGCCTGGTCGGTGACCTCCGGGTGACAAGAAGAGCCGGGTCGGCGGATCAGCGACCTTCGAAGACCGGCTTCTCCTTGGCCACGAAGGCCGCCACCGCGGCGGGGTGGTCGGCGGAGGCGCCGGTGAGCTGCATCATCGAGCTCTCGAACTCGAGCGCCTCCTCGAAGGAGTGGCCGGCGGCGTACGCCACCGAGCGGCGCATCGCGCCGAGCGCCACCGTCGGTCCGGCTGCGAGCCGGCCCGCCAGCGTCGCGACCTCGCTGGCGAGCGCGTCGGCCGGCACTGCCTTGGTGGCCAGGCCCATCGTCACTGCCTCCTCGGCGCGGATCGTGCTGGGGAAGTAGAGGAGCTCCATCGCCTTGGCCCGGCCGACCAGGAGCGGGAGGTGGTAGCTGGCGCCGGTGTCGCACGACAGCGCGACGTTGGCGAAGGCGAGGTTGAAGCCCGCGGTGTCGGCGATGATCCGCAGGTCGCAGGCGAACGCAAGGCTGGCACCCGCCCCGGCCGCCACGCCGTTCACGGCCGCGATCACCGGCTTGGCCATCCCGGCGAGCGTGGTGACGATCGGGTTGTAGTGGTCGTCGACGGTGCTGAACAGCTGCTCGCTGCCGCCGGACTCGAGCAGCTGGACGTGCTCCTTGAGGTCCTGCCCCGTGCAGAACGCGCGGCCGGTGCCGGTGAGCACCACGCAACGCGCGGCCGGGTCCTCGGCCACGGTGCGGACGATCTCGAGCAGCAACACCTTGGTCGCGACGTCGAGGCTGTTCATGGCGTCGGGCCGGTTGAGCGTGATGGTGGCGACGCCGTCGGTCAGGTCGAGAAGCACGGGTGCATCGGACATGCCCGCAGTCTGTCAGCCCGCGGAGTCGTCGAGGCACCGGGCGACGAAACGGTCCGCGCCGGGCGCCAGCCGGTTGGCCTCGCTCTGGAACAGGTCTGCCGCGGCCGGGCCTGGCCAGTCACGGGGCAGCAGCTCCTCGGGCAGGCCCGGGTCGGCGAACAGGAACTTGCGCCACTCATGGACGAGGTGGAACCGCCCCGCGAACGCCGCCTCGTCGTCGTCGCCGTGCCCCTCGAGCTGCTCGGCGACCAGGCCGCCCGCGTTGGCGAGCCAGCCGTCGTACTCCGCCCTGAGGTCGTCGAGGTCCCAGGCCTCCGTCGGGACCGGGTGTACGTCGACAGCTCGGGCGGTGCGCGCCGTGGCGCCGGCCCGCTCGAGCACGGAGTGCAGCTCGCCGCGAGCGAACGGGCTGACCCACACGTTGTCGGCCAGCTCGGCGTAGCCCAGGAACGCGAGGTCGGCGCGCAGCCGGGTCCGTGCGCTGCGGATCCGTGGCGGGTCGACGACCGCGAGATGCCAGGCGCCGTCCCACTCCGGGTGGTGGCGACCGTAGATACGGTCACCAGCCTCGTCGAGGCGACGGTTGGCGCGTTCGGTGGTCCGGTAGCCGCGGCCGTTGTCGAGGGCGACCGGCTCGAGCCAGCCCTGCATCACCATCCGCGAGATCGCCGTGCGCACCGCCGGCGCCGCGATGCCGACGGGTGCCAGGAGCCGCACGATCGCGGCGACCGGCGCCTGGCTGCCCCGGCCGCGCAGGTGGTCGCCGTACAGGTCGAAGAGGGCCGACCGGGCGTGCATGGCCGTGAGTCTGCCAGCCAAGGGCGTGCCCTGTGGTTCAGGTCACCTCGCCGATAGGGGATAATGGCTTTGCACGTTTGTAGGGCGGTCCCACGCTGCTCTCGGTTTAAACAGGAAGAGGTGCCGGATGGCGGCGATGAAGCCGCGGACGGGCGACGGTCCGCTGGAGGTCACCAAGGAGGGACGCGGCATCGTGATGCGCGTACCGCTCGAAGGTGGTGGCCGGCTCGTGGTCGAGCTGAACGCCGAGGAGGCCGGCGCCCTGGGTGACGCCCTCAAAAACGTGGTCGGGTGACGGACCCGGCTCTTCCTGTCCAAGTAGCACCGCCCGACTTCTCGGTGAGCGGGCTGCTCCCGCACGCCGTCCCTGACGCCGAGGTCGTCGCACTGCCCGTGCTTCCCGGCCAGGCCGAGGGCGATGCACCGCTGCTCGGACCGGGTGCCGACGCGCTCGAGGAGGCTCTCGGGGTCGACCTTCTCGGCGTGCTCGAGGTGGACCGCGCCGTGGGCAAGACCGGCGAGGTCGTCCAGCTCGCGACACCGGCAGGCATCCCCGGCAACCCGCGGCTGCGGCTGGTGCTCCTGGTCGGGGTCGGTGACCAGCGGCCCACGGACTTCCGCCGCGCCGGTGCAGCGCTCGCCCGGGCGACCCGCGACCGCAGGAAGGTCGCGACGAGCATCCCGGCGCTCGACCCGACCGTCGGGCTCGAGGCGTTCGTCGTCGGCACGATGCTCGGTTCGTTCGGCTTCCACTGGCGCTCCTCCGAGCCGGAGCACCGGCCGGTCGACCACCTGGTCCTCGCCGACCTCGAACTCGGCGACGACAAGGAGCTCGTACGCCGCGCCGTCGCCGTGGGGGGCGCCGCCTGGCGGTCCCGGATGCTGGCCACGGTGCCGTCCAACCTGAAGACCCCTGCGTGGCTGGCCGAGCAGGCCGGACTCCTCGCCGAGGAGCACGGCCTGAAGGTGCGCGTGTGGGACGAGAAGCAGCTCGCCGCCGACGGCTTCGGCGGCATCATCGGCGTCGGCCGCGCGTCGGCGAACCCGCCCCGGATGATCCGGCTCGACTACGCGCCCAAGAAGGCGCGCCGCGGCACGCCCACCGTCGTACTCGTCGGCAAGGGCATCACGTTCGACAGCGGCGGCTTGTCCATCAAGCCCGGCCAGGCCATGGCCAACATGAAGCGTGACATGACCGGCGGCGCTGTCGTGATGGCGACGATGGCCGCGCTCGCCGAGGTCGGCTGCCCGGTCCGGGTGATCGGACTGGTGGCGGCCGCCGAGAACTCCATCTCCGGCTCGGCGACCCGCCCTGGTGACGTGCTGCGCCACTACGGCGGGCGCACCAGCGAGGTGACCAACACCGATGCCGAGGGCCGGTTGGTCCTGGCCGACGCGATGGCCTACGCCGTCGACAAGCTCGACCCCGACGTCCTCGTCGACGTGGCCACTCTCACCGGAGGCATCAAGGTGGCCCTCGGGCAGCAGGTCGGTGGCATCTTCGCCAACCACGACGTGCTCGCCGATGCGCTGCTGGCTGCCGGCGAGACCTCGGGCGAGCCGCTCTGGCGGTTCCCGCTGTTCGCCGCCTACGAGGACAACCTCTCGTCCAAGATCGCCGATGCCGACAACGGGCCGAAGGGGCCGCCGGCGATCGTCGCCGCGCTGTTCCTGCAGCACTTCGCCGGTGACGTGCCCTGGGCACACCTCGACGTCGCCTCGACCGGTGACGTGCCGGAGGAGAGCTTCGAGTGGACCGTCGGACCGTCCGGGTTCGGCGCCCGGGTGCTGCTCGACTGGCTCGGCTCCGATCACCCATTGGAAGGAATCGTCTAGTGCTGGGTCTCACGGTCCGCTGGTCACTGGAGAACGCCCCTGCCGGCGTCGAGGACGAGCTCGCGACGTACGTCGCCGACACCTCGCACTCGAAGTTCACCGGGATGCCCGGGCTCGCCTACAAGACCTGGCGGGTCCGCCCCGGTGAGTGGTTCGAGGGCTGCTACGTGTTCGCGACCGACGCCGCGCGCGCGGAGTTCCAGGCCACCTTCACCGCGAGCGCACCCGACGCGCCGGGATCCAAGATCATCGGCAGCGCCCCGATCCTGATCGAGGAGTGCGACGTCGTCGCGGTCGCCGAGGGCTGGGAGGGCTTCCAGGCCTCCCGCTCCCTGCGCTGACCCGTCACTAAAACGCTGACCCGTCGCGAACTTCGCGACGGGTCAGCGTTTTCAAGACGGGTCAGTCGGTCTCGGGAGCCCAGACCTTCTTGGCGACGAGCAGTCCGTCGCCGACGGGGAGCAGGGCGCCGAGCAGGTCGTCGCGCTCGGCGATCTCCCGGCCGAGGTCCCTGATCGCCACGGTCTCGTCGTCGCGCTGCGAGGGGTCGGCTACCCGGTCGTGCCAGAGGGCGTTGTCGAAGGCGACGACGCCGCCGGGCCGCAGCAGCCGCATCGCCTCCTTGAGGTAGGCGGAGTACTCGGCCTTGTCGCCGTCGGCGAACACCAGGTCGTAGTGACCGTCGGTCAGCCGGGGGAGTACGTCGAGGGCGGCGCCGGCGATCGTGCGCACCCGCTGCGCCGGGATCCCGGCGTCGTTGAACGTCTCCCTGGCCAGGCGCTGGTGCTCGGTCTCGATGTCGACGGTGGTCAGCACGCCGTCGGGGCGCATCCCGCGCATCAGCCACAGACCGGAGACGCCGGTCCCGGTGCCGATCTCGACCACGGCTCGCGCCTCGATGAGGGCCGCGAGCAACCGCAGCGCGGCGCCGCCGCCGGAGCCGATCGGCACCACGCCGACCTCCTCGGAGCGAGCCCGGGCGGCGGTGAGGATCTCGTCCTCGCGGATGTAGTCCTCGGCATACGACCAGGTGGCGGGCTTGGGAGGCTGCACGAGCCCACCGTAGCGCTCCGGAGTGGGTATTGGCTTCGGGAACACAGCGACCCTCCGCCTCGTTGTCAGAACCAGAACCCACTGCTCTCACAGGGTTCTTTCAGCAGCGTCACCTAGCGTGAGGAGTCCCACCAGCCGTGCGGACCAGGAGATCGACGATGGACGACAACCGGACGACCGACGAGGTCGCCGGCGTGCCCACGTGGGACGAGATCGTCGAGCTGCACTCCGACCGCGTCTACCGGCTGGCCTACCGGCTCACCGGCAACCGCCCGGACGCCGAGGACCTCACCCAAGAGGTGTTCGTCCGCGTCTTCCGGTCGCTGGACACCTACACGCCTGGCACCTTCGAGGGCTGGCTGCACCGGATCACCACGAACCTCTTCCTCGACCAGGCCCGCCGCAAGCAGCGGATCCGCTTCGACGCGCTGTCCGACGAGCGCGCCGCCCGGCTGTCCAGCCCGGACCCGAGCCCCGATGCGGCGTACGTCGACCGCACCTTCGACGACGACATCGAGCTCGCCCTGGCGACGCTCCCGCCCGACTTCCGCGCGGCGGTCGTGCTCTGCGACGTCGAGGGGCTCAGCTACGAGGAGATCGCCGAGATCCTGGGCGCCAAGCTCGGCACCGTGCGCTCGCGCATCCACCGGGGCCGGGCGATGCTGCGCAAGGCCCTGGCCCACCGGGCGCCTGCGGCCGGACGCAACCGCTACTCCGGGCCGGAGCTGCCCGTTATGGCGCCCGCGTGGGACGTCAGCTGATGGCGCACCTCGGAACCCGGATCAGCGCCCTTCTCGACGGTCAGCTTCCTCAGGAGGAGGAGGAGCGGGCCTGGGCGCACGTCCACACCTGTCACTTCTGCCGAGACGCCGTCGAGCGCGAGGGGTGGGTCAAGACCCGCCTCGCCGGTCTCTCGTTCGACGCCGGCCGGGCGCCCGCCGGGCTGAAGGGCTCGCTGCTCGGCATGCCGCCTGGCGACGCGCTCCTCGTGTTCGCGGGCGGCCGGCCGGACCACCGGACCCGACGCAACATCGGCCTGGCCGCGATCGGCGGCGGGGCGGTCGGCGCCGCCGTGGTGGGGGTGCTCGCCCTGGGTGCTGCACCCGCCGACGCGCCCACGATCGATCGGCGTACTCCGGCGTACCAGCTGATGACGCCCAGCCAGGCGCCGGCATCCATGCCCGTACGACACAAGCTGCCCTGAGCGAGCCGGAGGGGCCGCCCCCGCACGCGTCGTACCCACCGTCAGGGGATGATGGAGCCGTGAACGAGCACGACGACCTGCCCGAGGCCGACCTGGGGGACACCCAGCCGGTGACCGGGTCGGCGCCTGAGGCCCCGGACCCCGGTGTTTCGTGGATGCCGCCCCCGCCGCCGCCCGGTCCGCCGGCCGCGCGGCCGTGGGACGACCACCCGGTGCCCGGAACCCGCCCGATGCCTGCCGACCAGCCCCGCCACGCCAGCCAGAAGGTGACCGGCTGGATCTGGCCGGCCGTCGCGGCGATCGCGCTGGTCCTCGGGGTCGTGGGCGGCGTCGGTGGCGCGGTCGTCTACGACAATCTGAACGACGATGACGACACCCCCGGCACCGTCAACGAGGGTCTCTCCGGTGTCGACACGGTCTCGCTGCCGCCGATCAAGGACGGCGGGACGGTTGCTGCCGTGGCCCAGGAGCTGCTGCCCAGCACCGTGCAGATCTCTGCGGAGTTCGAGGGCCAGGAGGGTGGGGCCACCGGCTCGGGGTTCGTCCTCGACAAGCAGGGCCACATCATCACCAACAACCACGTCGTCGAGGACGCCGCCGAGAACGACGGCCCGATCCAGATCGTCGACCACGAGGGCAACCGCTACGACGCCACCGTCGTCGGACGCAGCCCCACCTACGACCTCGCGGTCCTCTACTCGCCCGAGGCCACCGACCTGAAGCCCGCCGCGCTCGGCGCGTCGAGGCAGCTGCACGTCGGCGACGGCGTCGTGGCTATCGGCTCGCCCCTGGGGCTCAGCTCGACCGTGACCGCCGGCATCGTCAGCGCGCTGAACCGGCCGGTGACCACCGGTGAGACGGGCGACGACTCGTCGTACATCAACGCGGTGCAGACCGACGCAGCGATCAACCCCGGCAACTCCGGCGGTCCGCTGGTCAACCTCGTCGGACAGGTGGTCGGGGTCAACTCCGCGATCGCCACCAACGGCGGCGGCACGATCGACGGCGAGGCCGGCAACATCGGCGTCGGCTTCGCGATCCCGGTCGAGCAGGTCAAGGTGACCGCCGACCAGATCCTGCGGACGGGTGAGGCGAGGTTCCCGGTGATCGGGGCCAAGGTGCAGACCGGCGGCGTCACCGACGGCGACGGCGCGGTGATCGACCAGGTCATCGAGGACACCCCCGCCGAGGATGCCGGCCTGGAGAAGGACGACCGCGTGATCGCCGTCCAGGGGCAGCGGATCACCGACGGCATCGCCTTGATCGTGGCGATCCGCAGCCACCAGCCGGGCGAGACCGTGGAGTTCACGCTCGTGCGGGACGGGTCCGAGCAGACGGTCGAGATCACGCTCGGCAGCGAGGTCGGCTAGCTGTCCTCCAACGCCGGGTCGGACTCGGCGAACGGGTGGTCGGCCACGAACTGCTGGGTGGCGCGGTAGCCCTCGGCGATGTACTCCTCCAGCTTGGTCGCCTCCACCCGCCACTGGCCGCGGCCGCCGATCTTGATCGCCTGCAGCTCGCCTCGGCGTACCAACGCGTAGACCTGCGCGCTCGAGGTGTTGAGCACCTCGGCCACGTCGGCGAGCGTGAGGAAGCGGGGACCGTCGGCCATGAGGCCATGGTCGCATCATCCGAGCGCGTGGCCGCAGCCCGCCGCGGTCCCTGTGGATGACCGGGGTGACCGTTCCGGGAACGCGAGGCATGATGGGCGCCGTGTCCAGGAATCTCGGGAATCCTGGGGTGCAAGTGCCCCCTGTCGCCGTCCGCGCGACCACTCCGGGCTGGCGAGATCCGCGGCTGTGGATCGGGATCGCCATCGTCGCCGTCTCCGTGGTCGCGGGCGCGCGGCTGCTGGCCTCCGCCGACGACACCGTCGCCGTCTGGGCGGTCGTCGACGACATGGGCGCGGGCGACCTGGTGACCGAGACCGACCTGGAGGTACGCCGCGTCCGGTTCGCCGATGCCGGCGACCTGGACCGCTACTTCACGGCCGAGGACACCCTTCCGGCCGACCTGCAGCTGACGCGCGGAGTGGGGGCCGGTGAGCTGCTCCCGCGAGCGGCGGTCGGCGCTGCCGCCGACGGCGACCGGCTGCAGATCTCGATCGAGGTGGCGCCCGGGAGGGTGCCGACGTCGGTCGGGTCCGGTGCCGTGGTCGACGTGTTCGTCCTCGACGCCGGTGGAGGCCGAGCCAAGGCCCAGGCCGGCCCCGCACTCACCGAAGTGACCGTCGTCGACGCACCCGAGCCCGACGCCAGCTTCGGCTCGACCACGGGTTTGCGCCAGCTGGTCCTGGCGGTCCCCGAGGACGAGGTCACCGCGTTCTACTCCCTGCTCGGTGCGATCCCGGACCCGGCGATCTCGGTCGTCCGGCGGCCCTGATGGCCGCGCCCACGGTCGTCGTACTCGTGGTCGCCTCCGGCGCCGCCTGGGAGTCGCCTGCGCTCGGTGTCCTGGGTGGTCACCCCGGCGTCGTGGTGCTCAAGCGCTGCGTCGACGTGGACGACCTGCTGGCGACAGCCTCGGTCGGTCAGGCCGACGTCGCGGTGCTCGGGCTCGACGCGCCGGGGCTCGACGTGGCCGCCGTCGACCATCTGCGCAGCCACAGCGTCCGGCCGGTGGCTGTCGTTGCTGCCGAGGTGATGGAGGCGGGGCGGGTGCGGGCGGCGCGGATCGGCATCGCCCAGCTGGTGGCCGACGACGAGCTCGACGCGCTGCCCGACGCGGTGACGGCCGCGGACCTGGCGCCGGTTCCTCCGGAGCCGCCGATGCCGTCCGTGCCGGGTGCGGGCGGTCGGCTGGTCGCGGTCTGGGGACCGGCCGGGGCACCGGGCCGGACCACCGTCGCCGTCGGGATCGCCGCCGAGCTGGCGCGGCGCGACCTGCGCACCGTCCTCGTCGACGCCGACCCGCACGGGGCGAGCGTCGGCCAGCAGCTCGGGATCGTCGACGGGGTGTCCGGGCTGCTCGCCGCGGCGCGGCTCACCGTCAGTGGCCAGCTGGACGAGCGGTTCGCGACGGTCCAGCGCGCCATCGACTCCCGACTCTCGGTCGTCACCGGGCTGCCGCGCCCGGACCGCTGGGTCGAGGTCCGCCCGGGCGCCGTCGAGCATCTACTCGAGACCGCACTCCGGCACGCGCACGTCGTGGCCGACACGGGCTTCAGCCTCGAGGACGACCCGGCCCACGACTTCGGGACCCGGCCCCCGCGCAACCAGCTCACCCTCGCGACGCTGGCCATCGCCGACGAGATCGTGGTGGTGGGCTCGGCCGATCCCGTCGGCCTCTCCCGCCTGGTCCGCGGCCTCGCCGACCTGCGCGAGCTGGTCCCCGCCACTGCGTTGCGGGTCGTGGTCAACCGGATGCGGGCCTCGCTCGGCTGGACCGAGCGGGACGTCGCCGGCATGGTCGGAGGGTTCGCGCGCCCGGTGGGGTTGCACTTCCTTCCCGATGACCAGGCCACGGTCGACAGAGCGCTGGTCGCTGGCCGCACGTTGGTCGAGCTGGGGGAGTCGCCGATCTCGAGGGCGCTGGCGGGGCTTGCCGACGCGGTTACGCCGCAAACAGCAGGTACAGCCCGCCCGCGGTGAAGGCCACCATCGCCAGCAGCAGCGAGAGCTGACCGGTGAGCTGGTGCTTCTTGGGGAGCAGCCGGATCGCCCGGTCGTGCGCGGCCACCACGCCGAGCACGTGCCCCAGCACGACCGCGCCCACCTTGATGTTGGCCAGTAGTTCCGGATGGAAGCCGAGCGAGTAGTTCACCGACGCGTCGCCGGTGCCCAGGAGGTCCTGACCCTTGCCGAGCGGGTCGCTGGCATAGATGAGCGTGAGCTGGGTGACCTCGAACGCGTAGCGGAGGTAGTGCGCGATCAGGTAGCCGGCCACGATCGGCACGATCGAGTGCGCGAACAGGTCGGGCAGGTCCCTCCGGCGTACCTGCTCGACCCCGGTGAGCATGCTGCCCAGGGAGAAGATGCCGATCGCGGCCAGGCAGAAGGCCAGCAGGGCCAGGTTGGTCAGCACCGTCCCGGAGATGTCGGACGACTGGACGAACTTGACCCACCGGCTCGACTCCCGGAACGAGTCGTACGCCGTGCTGCCGAACAGGATGCCGGCGACCCCGACCAGCCCGGGGAGCACGGTCACCGAGTCGAGGTTGGCGAGCGGGCTGCGCACGATCAGCCGCCCCTCGCGCAAGCTCCACACCGACAGCTTCGAGAGCAGGGTGGAGAACACCTCGAACGGGTCAGCCCGTTCGTAGAACTTGTCACCGAAGAGCGCGCCGCCGATCAGCATGACTGCGACGTACGCGGCGCACCAGAACCGCACCGACGGCAGGTCCTGCGGCGTCGAGTAGACCAGTTCGATCCAGACGAAGGCGTACAGCCCGAGCGCGGCCGGCCAGTAGCCCAGCCGCTCGGGGTACTCGTAGACGCCGGTGGTGGGATCGCTGCCGGACAGCTTGGCGAACACCCAGTTGATCGAGCGGACCGGGCTGATCGCCTTCCACACCGGGCCGAGCAGCACCGACGACAGGGGTACGACGACCCACAGCAGCACGTAGAAGATCCCGAACACCGGGTTGGTGGTGAGGTCCTTGCCGAAGATCGCCGCAACCGCGGTGAAGATGAACACGGCCAACCCGAGCAGCCGCAGCACGACCGTGAACGGCGCCGCCGTCACGACCCGGTCGAGCCATCCGGGAGCCGGGCGACCACTGGTCTCGGCGTCGAAGCGGGGCGAGCGCCAGGCGAGAGCCAGGACCGTGAACGAGATGACCAGCGCCGCCACTGCGCCCGCGATCATCAGCCCCAGGGAGATCGGCAGGTCCTGCTGGCCCCCGATCCCGTGGGCTTCGACGATGGAGTCCAAGAGCTAGCTGACCTCGAGCTGGACGATGGTCTGCTCGAGGTCGTGCGACTCGACCTCGATGACGCCGGGCTTGTCGAACTTGACCGTGAAGGTCTTCTCGCCGTCGTCGTAGGCGAGCTCCTGCTCCGGGTCGGAATGGATGTGGATCTCACCCTCTTCGTCCGCGGCCACGATGAACTCGACCTCCTGGCAGACCTCGACGTCGACCCGCTCGCCGCTCGGGGTCACCTTGCCGTCCGCGAAGCGGACCTTGATGACCTTCGGGTCGGCGTCGCTGCTGCAGTCGGCGCCGCCTTCACTGCCGTCATCACCACATGCGGACAACCCCGCAATGGTGCACGTCATCACTGCTGCCGCCGCCAGGATCCGGCGCATTCGAGCCACCTCTACGTATTGCGGACGCGATGCCGCGGTTGCGGCATGCCTCTGTCAGAATCCCATGCGGGACAAACGTGGTTGATGGGGGTCCGCGTGCAGGAAGGGTTGAGCCAATGAGCGAGCGGATCCGTCCGCGTGATCTCGCCTTCCTGACCGCGGAAACGCCGTCAGCGCCGATGCACAACGCGACGATCGAGATCTTCGAGCCCGGCGACTCCGCCTTCGACTACGACCGTCTGGTGGCGCTGATCGAGGACCGGATCTCGTTCGTCCCGCGCTACCGGCAGCGGGTGCGGTCCGTGCCAGGCCACCTCGCCACGCCGCTGTGGAGCGACGACGAGCAGTTCGACATCGGTTACCACGTACGCCGCTCCGCGCTGCCGCGCCCGGGCACGAACGACCAGCTCCGCGAGCTCGTCGCCCGGATCGTGTCCAGGCCGCTCGACCGGCACCGCCCGCTGTGGGAGATCTACTTCGTCGAGGGTCTGAGCGGCGGCCGGGTGGCCCTGCTCTACAAGACCCACCAGGCGCTGGTCGACGGGGTGCACACCGTCGACCTCGGGCAGCTCCTGCTCGACGTGGCGCCGGAGCCCAAGCAGCTGGAGCCCGACGACTGGGCGCCCCACCGGGCTCCCTCGCCGGTCGGCCTCGTCGTCGGCGCGCTCAAGGACTCGGTGTCCGAGCCGGGCACGGTGGTCGACACCGCGCTGGCGACCTCTGCCGCGGCCCTCCGCAACGCGGGTGCGGCGGGCAAGCGGGTCCGCCAGGTGGCCGCAGCGCTCTCCGGACGCCGCCCCGAGCGCACCTCACCGATCAGCGGGCCGCTGTCCCAACAGCGCCGGGTGGTGACGGTCGACACCAAGCTCGCCGACCACCGCAAGATCCGCGAGGCCCACGGCGGCACGGTCAACGACGTCGTGCTCGCGACGGTCGCCGGCGGACTGCGCGCCTGGCTGATGACCCGCTCGGAGTCGATGGCCGGGCTGCGCCAGATCCACGCCGTGGCGCCGGTCTCGGTCATCGACGAGGAGCTCGAGGCCACCTCGCTCGGCAGCCAGATCGCCGCGCACTTCGTCGACCTGCCGATCGGTGAGTCCAGCCCGGTCGTCCGGCTGCACCAGGTGTCCTACTCCTTCCAGGCGCACAAGGACGGCGGCCGAGGGGTCGCTGCCAACCGGCTCGCGGGGATCGCCGGCTTCGCGCCGACGACGTTCCACGCGATCGGGTCACGCGTGGCTGCCGAGGAGCTGCGTAAGGGCTACCAGCTCAGCGTCACCAACGTCCCAGGACCGCAGTCCCCGCTGTACGCCGCGGGCGCGCGGATGGTCGGCACCTATCCCGTGCCGCCGCTGTCGCCGGGTCATCCGCTCGCGATCGCCGTGACGTCCTACGACGGCAAGGTGTTCTACGGCATCACCGCAGACCGCGACTGGCTGCCCGACGCGGACCTGCTCGGCACCTGCATCGCCGAGGCGCTCGACGAGCTGCTGGAGGCCTCTTCCGGGGGTAGGCAGCGCGCCCCTCGAGGGCGCAAGAAGCCCGCAGCCAAGAAGGCGGCCTCGAAGAAGCCCTGAGGGCTGTCCTAAGGTCGCTCTATGGACGCCTCAACCACCCCTCCGGCTCCCATCAACGAGCCGAACCTGACCTACGCACCGGGCAGCCCCGAACGGGACGCCCTGGTCGTGGAGATCGACAAGCTCGAGCGCAAGCAGCACACCCTGCGCGCGCACATCAACGGCCGGAAGCGGTCCGGCGGCGGGCGGGAGATCGCCGTCGTACAGCCGCACGACCATCAGCATGTGCTCGGGACGCTGAAGAACTCCACCGCCAAGGACGCCGAGGCGGCGATCAAGGCCGCGACCGATGCGGCGCCGATGTGGCGGGACCTGCCCTTCGACGAGCGGGCAGCGGTGCTGCTCAAGGCGGCCGACCTCCTGGCCGGCCCGTGGCGGCAGCGGATCAACGCCGCGACCATGCTCGGCCAGTCGAAGACCGCGTACCAGGCGGAGATCGACAGTGCGTGCGAGCTGATCGACTTCTGGCGGTTCAACGTGCACTACGCCGCCGAGATCCTGGGGGAGCAGCCGATCCGCAACAGCCCCGGGATCTGGAACCGCACCGACCACCGGCCGCTCGAGGGTTTCGTCTACGCGATCACCCCGTTCAACTTCACCGCGATCGCCGGCAACCTGCCGACCGCGCCGGCGCTGATGGGCAACACGGTGATCTGGAAGCCGTCGCCGACCCAGCAGCTGGCCGCGTCGCTGACCATGGAGCTGCTCGAGGAGGCCGGGCTGCCGCCGGGCGTCATCAACATGCTTCCGGGCGACGGCATCGACGTATCCCGCGCCGCGATGTCGCATCCGGACCTGGCCGGCATCCACTTCACCGGCTCGACGGCCACGTTCCAGCACCTGTGGCAGACCGTGGGCGAGAACCTGACGTCGTACCGCTCCTACCCGCGGATCGTCGGGGAGACCGGCGGCAAGGACTTCATCGTCGCGCACCCCTCGGCCGACCCTGACGTGCTGCGGGTGGCGATGATCCGCGGCGCGTTCGAGTTCCAGGGGCAGAAGTGCTCCGCGGCCTCGCGCGCCTACGTGCCGAAATCGGTGTGGCGGAAGATGAAGGACGGCTTCCTCGAGGAGGTCGAGACCCTGTCGATGGGCGACGTCACCGACTTCTCCAACTTCATGGGCGCGGTCATCGACGACCGGTCGTTCGCGAAGCTCAAGGCCGCGATCACCCGCGCCAAGCGGCAGAAGCACCTCACCGTGCTCGCGGGTGGCCAGACCGACGACTCCAAGGGGTACTTCGTGCGGCCCACCGTGGTCGCCTCGACGGACCCCACCGACCAGATCTTCTCGACTGAGTACTTCGGTCCGCTGCTGGCCGTGCACGTCTACGACGACCAGCGCTTCGAGAAGGTCGTCGACCAGATGGAGAGCTTCGCGCCGTACGCACTCACTGGGGCGATCATCGCCCAGGACCGGACCGCGATCGCGTGGGCGACCGAGCGGCTCCGGTTCGCGGCCGGCAACTTCTACATCAACGACAAGCCCACCGGCGCGGTCGTCGGCCAGCAGCCGTTCGGCGGCGCCCGTGCGTCGGGGACCAACGACAAGGCAGGTGCGGCGGTCAACCTGCTGCGCTGGACCTCGCCGCGGTCGATCAAGGAGACGTTCGTCCCGCCCAAGGACCACCGCTACCCGCACATGGGCATGGGCTGAGCCGACCGTGGTCCCGTGGCACCTGGGTGCGATGCACCCCTTCGAACAGGCCCTGACGCTCGCCTTGGCGTTTGGCCCGTTCCTGGTGCTCGGGATCGTGATCGTGATCCGCCGGCGGATGGACCGGCTCGAGGAGGAGCGGGAGCACGGAGGCTAGCGGTCGGGGCATTTCACCGCCCAGGCGGTGAAATGCCCGCTTCTGTCAGGAAGCTTCTCGACAGAAGCGGGAGATTCACCGCCTAAGCGGTGAATCTTCCCGCCGAAAATCAGCGCGCGAGGTAGTCGCGGCCGACCTTGTTCTCGGCCTTGAGCGCCTTGAGCAGGAGACCGGCGATGAAGTCCTCGATCTTGCCGCCGAGGAGCGGGATGCCGACCTTGACCGTCATGTCGATGGACTCGGTCGTCACGCCGTGCGCCTCGGAGATCCGAGCGGTGCCGTTCATGTCGCCGGGCTTGCCCGGGATCGTCACCGCGATGTCGCCGAGCAGGGGGTTGGTCCAGATCTCGCGCTGGACGATGTTGACCTCCTCGCCCACGAACTTCTTCGCGAAGGACGGGACGCGCCCGGTGGGCTGCCACTGGTCGATGGTCACGTGCATGCCCGCGCCGACCGCCTCGATCACCACGCTCTTGCGGGTCACGCCGATGAAGTCGCAGACCTCCTCGCGGAACGCCTTGTCCGCGAGCATCGCGGTCACCGCGTCGGCCGGCGCGTCGTAGGTCAGGTCGTGCTGCAGGCGGGTGGTCACTTGTTGTCCTTCAGCCAGGCCCGCCCCACGGTGTGCTCCACGCGGTAGCCGGACTCGATCTGGTCGGCCATCAGCTTCTCCAGCTTGCCGCCGATGAGCGGCACCTTGACCTTGACCTCGAGCTCGACGATCTCGACGGTGGCGTCCCCGTCGGGGGCGAGCCGGATGGTGCCGGTCGCCGAGGAGGGCTTGCCGGGTGCGGTGATCGATACCGATCCGGAGGTCCGGCTCTTCCACTCCTCGGTGATCACCGCCTGGGTGGTGTCGCCGGCGATCTTCTTGGCGATGGCGGGCAGGTCCTTGGTGTTCTGCACCTGGTCGTTGACCAGCGCGAACCCGTCGTCGCTGGGGGTCAGCCGGATGTCGACGGAGACGACCTCCTGGGCCTCGGCCACCTGCTCGCGGAAGGCCGGGTCGGACAGCATCGCGAACACCTCGTCGGGGCTCGCGTCGTAGGACAGCTCGGTGCGGAACTCCATGGCGCACATCATGCACCCCGCTCCGGCGGGTACGTTCGCATGCATGACCGAGCAGTTCGTTTCCTTCGGCGAGCAGGGCGCTCAGCTCACCTACGGCAGCTACCTGCAGCTCCCGCAGCTGCTCGACTCCCAGCACCTGGAGTCCGACGCCCACGACGAGCTGCTGTTCATCACGATCCACCAGGTCTACGAGCTGTGGTTCAAGCAGCTGCTGCACGAGGTCGGCGCAGCCCGCGACGCCATGTCCCGTGGAGAGCTGTGGTGGGCCCAGCATCTGCTGCAGCGCGTGCACGTGATCGAGCGCGTGCTGGTCGAGCAGGTCGACGTGCTGGAGACGATGACGCCGCAGGACTTCCTCGAGTTCCGGCAGCGGCTGGCACCGGCCAGCGGGTTCCAGTCCGTGCAGTTCCGCGAGCTGGAGTTCCTGTCGGGAGCCAAGGACCCGTCGTACGTCGACCGGTTCCGCGGACTGACCGAGGTCGAGCAGGAGCGGCTGCGCCGCCGGCTCGACGAGCCGTCCCTCTGGGACGCGTTCGTCGACGTGCTCGCCGCGCACGACCTGCCGCACGGCGGCGACGCGGAGATCTCGGAGTCCCTGCACACGATCGCGCACGACCGGTCGAGCTACGCGCCGATCTGGGCGATGGCCGAGGCGCTGCTCACCCATGACGAGCTGTGCGCGAGCTGGCGGGCCCGGCACGTGGTGATGGTCGAGCGGATGATCGGCAGCAAGTCCGGCACCGGGGGCTCGAGCGGCTCGACGTATCTCCGCAGCCGCCTTCCGCTTCGCTACTACCCGCTGCTCTGGGACCTGCGCTCCGAGCTCTGATGCGACTAGCCTCAGACCCGTGTCAACGACGACGCAGGATGTGGACAAGACCGAGCTCATCGAGAAGGCCAGCGTCCTGGCCAAGCAGGGCCGGGGCACCGGTGGCCCGCCTCACGACCAGGTCGAGGCGATGCTCCACGCGTACTACCGGCACGTCGCGCCCGAGGACATCGTCGACAGGTCCGACGTCGACGTCTACGGCGGACTCGCGTCGCACTACAAGCTGGCCCTGGACCGACCTCAGGGGACCGCCCAGGTACGCGCGTTCACGCCCACCCTGAGCGAGTTCGGCTGGTCCGCCGCGGGGCACTCCGTGGTCGAGGTCGTCGTCGACGACATGCCGTTCCTCGTCGACTCGCTGACCATGGAGCTGTCGCGCCAGCTGCGCGGCGTGCACGTGGTCATCCACCCTAACTTCGACGTGGTCCGCGACGTCGCCGGCGGTCTCCAGCAGGTGCTCCCCGTCGAGGACGGGTCGAGCGAGCCGGCGGAGGGCGCGGTCCGCGAGTCGTGGATGCACGTCGAGATCGACCGGATCCGCGAGGGCGAGGACCCGGCGGAGATCGTCGACAACGTCCAGCGGGTGCTGCGGGACGTGCGGGAGGCGGTCGAGGACTGGGGCAAGATGCACGCCAAGGTCGACGAGATCGTGGCCGGCCTCAGGAGCGAGCCACCGCCCCTTGACGCCGAGGAGGTGCGCCAGGCCGGCGACCTGCTGGAGTGGCTGGGCGACGAGCACTTCACGTTCCTCGGCTACCGCGAGTACAAGCTCGAGCGCCAGGGCGAGGACGAGCTGCTCCGGGCGATCCCCGGCACCGGGCTGGGCATCTTGCGCTCGGACCAGGAGATGTCGGAGTCCTTCGGCCGTCTTCCCGAGCCGGTCAAGGCGCGGGCGCGGGAGAAGACCCTGCTGGTGCTGGCGAAGGCCAACTCCCGGGCCACGGTGCACCGCCCGGCGTACCTCGACTACGTCGGCGTGAAGACCTTCGACGACACCGGTGAGGTGAGCGGCGAGCGCAGGTTCCTCGGGCTGCTGTCCAGCGCGGCGTACACGGAGTCGCTGCTTCGGATCCCTCTGGTCAAGGAGAAGGCCCAGGCGGTCCTCAAGCGCAGCGGGTTCGACCCGCGCAGCCACGCGGGCAAGGCGCTGATGGACACCCTCGAGACCTACCCCCGCGACGAACTCCTGCACACCCCCGTCGACGAGCTGGCCCCGATGGCGGAGGCCGCCATGCACGCGCGCGAGCGCCGTGCGGTGCGGATGTTCATCCGCAAGGACACCTACGCCCGCTACGTCTCGGTGCTCGTCTACCTCCCGCGCGACCGCTACAACACCGGCGTCCGGGAGAGGTTCGCCCAGCTCCTCCAGGACCGGCTGGGCGCGGACTCGATCGAGTTCAACGTCAGCATCGGCGAGTCCACCACCGCGCGAGTCCACTTCGTCGTCCACCTGCCCAAGGGCGAGTCCCTGCCGGACATCGACATCCCCGACCTCGAGCGCCGGCTGGCCGAGGCATCGCGCTCCTGGCGCGACGACTTCACCGCCGCCGTGATCACGGAGTACGGCGAGGAGGCCGGCGGCGAGCTCGGCCGCCGCTACCTCGACTCGTTCCCGGAGGCCTACAAGGAGGACTTCTCACCGCGTACGGCGTCCGTGGACCTCGGCCGGCTCGAGGCGATCCAGGGCGACGAGGGCATCGACCACTCGCTCTACCAGGACCTCGACGCCGCGAGCGGCGAGGCACGGCTCAAGCTCTACCGGATCGGCCCGCCGCTGTCGCTGTCCGAGATCCTCCCGACGCTCTCCTCGATGGGCGTCGAGGTCGTCGACGAGCGCCCGTACGCGTTGGTCGGGCTGGACCGGCCCTCGCACATCTACGAGTTCGGGCTGCACTACGAGGGCTCCCTGCCGGAGAACGGGCGGGAGCTGTTCCAGGACGCGATCCGGGCCGTGTGGGACGGCTACAACGAGATCGACGGCTTCAACGAGCTCGTGCTCGGCGCCCGGCTCACCTGGCGGCAGGCGACGCTGCTGCGGGCGTACGCGAAGTACCTGAAGCAGGGCAACTCGCCGTTCGCGCTCGACTACATCGAGGGTGCGCTGGGCAACAACACCGACATCACCCGGCTGCTGGTCCAGCTGTTCGAGGCGCGGTTCGACCCGTCCAGCAGCCTGGCCGGCGACGACCCCGCACGCGCCGAGCGGCTGGCCTCGATCGAGGAACGGATCATGGTCGCCCTCGACGACGTGGCCAGCCTCGACCACGACCGGATCCTGCGGTCCTACCTGACGCTGATCAAGGCCACGCTGCGCACCAACTACTTCCAGCCGGGCGCGGACGGCCAGCCCAAGGCCTACATCTCGCTGAAGCTGGAGCCGTCGGCGATCCCGGAGCTGCCCGAGCCACGGCCGCGGTTCGAGATCTTCGTGTACTCGCCTCGGGTCGAGGGCGTGCACCTTCGCTTCGGCGCGGTCGCGCGCGGTGGGTTGCGCTGGTCCGACCGGCGCGACGACTTCCGCACCGAGGTCCTGGGTCTGGTCAAGGCGCAGATGGTCAAGAACACCGTGATCGTGCCGGTCGGCGCCAAGGGCGGGTTCTTCTGCAAGCAGCTGCCCGACTCCTCCGACCGCGAGGCCTGGATGGCCGAGGGGATCGCCTGCTACAAGACGTTCATCTCCGGGCTGCTCGACATCACCGACAACCTGGTCGAGTCCGAGACGGTGCCGCCGTCCGACGTCGTACGCCACGACGGCGACGACAGCTACTTGGTCGTGGCTGCCGACAAAGGCACGGCGACGTTCTCCGACATCGCCAACGGCGTCGCCATCGACTACGGGTTCTGGCTCGGCGACGCGTTCGCCAGCGGCGGCTCGGTCGGCTACGACCACAAGGCGATGGGTATCACCGCGCGCGGCGCGTGGGTGTCCGTGCAACGGCACTTCCGCGAGATGGGCACCGACTGCCAGACCGAGGACTTCACCTGCGTCGGCATCGGCGACATGTCGGGCGACGTTTTCGGCAACGGATTGCTGTGCTCGGAGCACACCCGGCTGGTGGCGGCGTTCGACCATCGCGACATCTTCATCGACCCTGACCCGGACCCCGCGGTGTCGTTCGCCGAGCGCAAACGGCTCTTCGAGCTGCCCCGGTCCAGCTGGCAGGACTACGACCCGGCGCTGATCTCCGAGGGCGGCGGTGTGTTCCCGCGGGCGCAGAAGTCGATCAAGCTCAACGCGGCGATCCGCCAGGCCATCGGGATCGACGACGACGTGGAGGCGATGACCCCCGCCGAACTGATGCGCGCCATCCTGCTGGCCCCCGTCGACCTGCTGTGGAACGGCGGCATCGGCACCTACGTCAAGGGCCGCGGCGAGAGCCACTCCGACGCCGGCGACAAGGCCAACGACGCGATCCGGGTCGACGGCCGGGAGCTGCGGGCGAAGTGCGTGGGGGAGGGCGGCAACCTCGGCCTCACCCAGGCCGGCCGGATCGAGTACGCCCTCAGGGGTGGCCGGATCAACACCGACTTCATCGACAACTCCGCCGGCGTGGACACCTCCGACCACGAGGTCAACATCAAGATCCTGCTGGACCGGGTGGTCCGCAACGGCGACCTCACCGAGAAGCAGCGCAACAAGGTGCTCGCCGAGATGACCGACGAGGTCGCCAAGCTGGTGCTGAGGGACAACTACGAGCAGAACCTGTCGCTGGCCAACGCGGACGCGAACGCCCCGGGGCTCCTGCACGTGCACGAGTTCTGGATGAAGAAGCTGGAGTCCGAGGGCATCCTCAACCGCGAGCTGGAAGGGCTCCCGTCCAGCCGGGCCGTGCGGCAGCGGCTCGAGCGCGAGGAAGGGCTGACCGTCCCCGAGTTGTCGGTGCTGATGGCCTGGACCAAGATCGTGCTGGCCGACGAGCTGGTCGACTCGGACCTGCCCGACGACCCCTACCTCGCCCTGGACCTGAGGGCGTACTTCCCGGCCGAGATCCGCGACGGCTTCGACCAGCAGATCACCGACCACCCGCTGCGCCGGCAGATCATCGTGACCCAGGTGGTCAACGACCTGGTCAACGGCGCCGGGCTGACCTTCTGGCCGCGGCTCGCGGGGGAGACCGGTGCCACGCCGGCCGAGCTCACCCGCGCCAACTTCGTGGGCCGGGAGATCTTCGGTTCGTTGTCGCTGCGCGAGGAGCTGAAGAAGTACGACAACAAGCTGGACGCCGGCGTCCAGACGCACATGCGGCTGGAGATGCGGACCCTGGTCGAGCGCGCGTCGCGGTGGCTGATCAACAACCGCCGGCCGCCGTTGGACAGCCAGGGCACGGTGGACGCGTTCGCGGGCCCGGTCCAGGCCGCGATGGGTGCGCTGCCGGAGCTGATGACCGGCCGCGAGCTGGAGGCCTATGAGGCCCGTCGGGACGCGCTGATGAAGCGGGACGTCCCCGAGGACCTGGCCGGCCTGGTGGCGACGTTCCCGCCGGCGTACATGCTGCTCAACGTCATCGAGATCGCCCAGCGCGACTCCCTCGAGATGGAAGACGTCGCTCGCGTGCACTTCGCGCTCGGCGAGCGACTGGGCCTACCGGTGCTGGTACAGCGGATCCTCGCGCTGCCGCGCGACGACCGCTGGCAGACCATGGCCCGGGCCGCGCTCCGGGACGACCTGCACTCTGTGCACGCCCAGCTCACCTCGCAGGTGCTGCTCGGGACGGCCGCCGACCAGCCCGCTCCCGCGCGGATCGCGATCTGGGAGGAGGAGGACGCGGTCATCGTCCAGCGTGCCACCGAGACGCTCGGGGAGATCTGCGCCGACGAGGCAGCCGACCTGGCCCGGATGTCCGTGGGCCTGCGCGTGGTGCGTGGCCTGTTGCGCACCGGCTGAAACGACCAATCGGCCCCGTCGCAGCGTGTGCGACGAGGCCGAGGTGGCCGCTGCTCGATCAGGTCAGTTGGGGCTCACGCAGATCGCGTACCCCGTGAGGGTGTTCGGGTTCAGGCTGTTGTGCTTGGCCTCGAGCTTCCAGCCGTCGGCGAAGCCGGGCTGGGGGTCGTCGAAGAGGAGCGAGTCGCCGCGGACCACGAACTGCGGGGCGCTGGTGACGATCTCGGTGGCGGACTGCGTGTCCTCGAACTGGCCGCCGCCGGACATCACGACCTTGCCGAGCGGGCAGGCGATGAACACGGTGTCCTGGCTGCCGCTGCCGACCAGGACGGACTCGGTGACGACCTCGTAGCCCTTGACGCTCGGCGCGTTGAGCTTCGCCTTGACCTTCGGCTTGAGGTCCTTCTCCTTGAGCGAGCCGTTCTTGACGTCCGCGTGCGTGATGGTCTCGTTCTTGATCTGCTTGCCGGTGATCAGCTTGGCCGCGGTGGCCGTTCCCGCAATCCCGACGACCAGGACCGCGAGGGCCAGGAGCAGGGCGGGTACCGACTTGAACCGGCGGGTGATGGTGGTGTTCGACATGATTCCTCCGAATGCTTGGTGTGGGCCGGACTCCCTGCCGACCTCGTGCCAGAACTCTCGCTCGGCAGGCACCCCCCAGGCATGAGGGATGAACCCCCAAAACCCCAGGGTGGGCATAGTTAGGGGTTCTGGGGGTCTCGCCCCGACTAACCTGACCCGGTGACCGACGACCTCCCCCTTCTCGGCGTCAGCGAGACCGTCAAGCAGACGCACGCGGGCCGGCTCAAGGCGGTCCCCGCCGCGGAAGCCACGCTCGCCCGGATCGCCGAGCTCGATCCCGCCCTGAACGCGTTCTCGATCGTGCGCGCACGGGAGGCGCTGGCCGAAGCTGCGGTCGTCGACAAGAGCCGCAAGGCCGATCGCGGCCCGCTGCACGGCGTACCCATCGCGATCAAGGAGGAGCTCGACGTCGAGGGGTGCGTGACCACCTTCGGCGGCGAGGCCAACTCGACCCCCGTCGCCGCCGACGGTGAGGTGGTCCGCCGCCTGCGAGAGGCCGGAGCGGTGGTGGTCGGCAAGACGACGATGCCGGAGTTCGGCGCCTGGCCCTACACCGAGTCGGTCTCGCGCGGGTTCACCCGCAACCCGTGGGACCACAGCCGCTCTCCCGGTGGCTCCAGCGGCGGTACGGCGGCCGCGGTGGCCTCCGGGATGGTCCCCGTGGGAATCGGCGGCGACGGCGGCGGCTCGATCAGGATCCCCTCGGCATGCTGCGGGCTGTTCGGCCTCAAGCCCCAGCGTGGCCGGACGAGCAGCGGGCCGCACGAGCACCTGTGGTTCGCCCTGGGCACGGTCGGGCCGCTCAGCCGCAGCGTCCTCGACTCCGCGATCGTCTACGACGTCATCCGCGGCAACCTCGCCTCCGATCTCTACAAGGGCGGCCAGACGGGATCGTTCGCCGCAGCGGCGGCCACGGAGCCCGGTCGGCTGCGGATCGGCTGGTCGGTCAAGCCGGTCACCAAGGGCGTCCGGCCCGACCCGATCCACGTGCGTGCGGTCGAGGAGACCGCCCGGCTGCTGGGCGAGCTCGGTCACGACGTACGACCGATCGACCCGCACTATCCCGACCCGACCCTGGCGTTCGTGCCGCAGTTCTTCGCCGGCATCCGCGCCGAGGCGGACGAGATGGAGCACTTCGAGCGGCTCGAGCGGCGCACCCGCGAGACCTACCGCCTGGGCTCCTGGGTGACCCCGCGTGTGATCGACGCCGCGATGAGGGCGACCGAGCGGATCTCGGCCAAGGCCAACCGGGTGTTCGACGGCGTCGACGTGCTGCTCACCCCGGCGATCGCGCACCGGCCGCCCCGGGTGGGCATCCTGGACGGGCGCGGCACGGTCCGCTCCGCGCTGGTCGCGATGCCCGCGATCGCGTACGCCGCCCTGTGGAACGTCGCCGGCAACCCCGCTGCGTCGGTGCCCTGCGGGCCGGCCGAGGACGGGCTCCCGGTCGGCATCCAGCTGGTCGGCCGCACCGACGACGAGGAGACGCTGCTGAGCCTCTCGGCGCAGATCGAGGCCGCCCGACCCTGGCCCAAGGTCGCCCCTTCCTAGACGAAAGTCGCGTGAACCGCTCGGGAGGGTGTGATGGGCTCGGTAGTCGTGACTGCCATCGAAGTCGTTGACCTGGTCAAGACGTACGGCGACCTGCGGGCCGTCGACGGCGTGAGCCTCGAGGTGGCCGAAGGCGAGTTCGTCGGCATCCTCGGGCCCAACGGCGCCGGCAAGACGACGCTGCTGGAGATGATCGAGGGGCTGCGCCAGCCCGACTCCGGCTCCGCCCGGGTGCTCGGGGAGTCGGTATGGCCGCGCAACCCGGCACTTCTGCCGCGGATCGGAGTGCAGCTGCAGGCTTCCTCGTTCTTCGAGCGGCTCACCGCACGTGAGCAGATCCGCACCTTCGCCGCGCTCTACGGCGTCTCTATCGGCACCGCCGACGAGTGGCTCGAGAAGGTCGGGCTGGTCGACAAGGCCGACACCCGGGTCGAGGACCTCTCCGGCGGGCAGGCCCAGCGGCTCTCGATCGCCTGCTCGCTCGTGCACGACCCCGAGGTGCTGTTCCTCGACGAGCCGACCGCCGCGCTCGACCCGCAGGCGCGACGCAACCTCTGGGACCTGCTCTCCGGGCTCAACGACTCCGGCCGCACGGTCGTGCTCACCACGCACTACATGGACGAGGCGGAGGCGCTGTGCGACCGGGTCGCGATCATGGACCACGGGCGGGTGCTGCAGGTAGGCAGCCCGGCGGCGCTGGTGCGCGGCCTGGACGCCCCTGCGCGGATCACCGTGGCGCCCGGCGCGCTCGGGCTCGATGACGCGCGGGGGATCTCGGGCGTCGACGAGGCGAGCGAGTCCGTCGACGGCGTCGTACTCACGACCCGCAGCCCGGCCCAGGTCGTGGCCCGGCTCGCCGAGAACGACCAGCTCGACGGCGTACGCGTGCAGACCGGAACCCTTGAGGACGTCTTCCTCTCACTGACCGGACGGGAGTACCGCGCATGAAAAACCCCACGCCGTTCTTCGCCTCCCCCGCTCCGCTCCTCCGTCGAACAACGCCGCGGGGACCCCAAAAGCGCGCAGCCGTACGACGTTCTGGGCACTCTCGGTCGCGATCATGCGCGGCTTCCTGCGCGACAAGGCCGCGGTGTTCTTCGCGATCCTGTTCCCGCTGATGTTCCTGGTGCTGTTCGGAGGACTCTTCTCCGACCAGGACCAGTCCAAGGTCGACCTGATCGAGGTGGGCAAGGTCTCGATCGTCGAGGGCCTCCCGGCGGATGCGAAGGAAGCCTTCGACAAGACCTTCGAGGTGAGCCACTCCGACGACCTCGACGACGCTCTGGAGGAGGTGAAGAAGGGCGATGCCGACGTGGCGATCGAGCAGCGCGGCGACACCCTGATCGCGCACTACACCCAGACCGAGCAGGTGAAGGCGGCGATCACCCAGGGCACGCTGCGCGCCTTCGTCGACGGCTCCAACGTCGCAGCGAGCGGTCAGCCGCCGAAGTACGCCTTCGAGGCCGAGCGGGTCGAGGACGACTCGTTGTCCACCATCCAGTTCTTCACACCCGGACTGCTCGGCTGGGCGGTGGCGATGAGCGCCAGCTTCGGCGCCGCGGCAACGCTCCAGGGCTGGCGACAGTCGAAGCTGTTGCGGCGGCTCCAGCTCTCACCGGCATCGACGCGCACCATCGTGGGCGCTCGGGTGGCGGTCACGGTGGCCATCGCCCTGGCCCAGATGGCGATCTTCATCGGCCTCGGAGCCATCGGCTTCGACCTCGTGCTGACCGGCTCGTGGTGGATGGCGATCCCGATGCTGGTCGTCGGCACCCTCTGCTTCATGGCGATCGGACTGCTCGCCGGTGCGATCGCGAAGACGGCCGAGGGCGCAGTCAACATGGCCAACTTCTTCGTGCTGCCGATGGCGTTCCTGAGCGGCTCGTTCTTCCCGCTGGACACCGCGCCGTCGTGGCTGCAGACGTTCTCGAACCTGCTCCCGCTGAAGCACATGAACGAGGGAATGATGGACGTGATGGTCCGCGGCGACGGTCCGTCGGCCGCTCTCGTGCCCATCGCCATCCTCGGCGGCTTCGCGATCGTGGTCACGCTGCTCGCCGCCAAGCTGTTCCGCTGGGAGACGACGTAGGGGACACCCTGGCGGAGGTCTGCGAGGGGCTGCCCTGGAGCGTCGGCAGTCACTAGGCTCGTGCTGATCCGAGGAAAGGGACGCCGTGCACGCCTACGACATCGCCAGAATCCTGGTCGAACTGGCCACGATCATCGTCCTGGCTCGCGCAGCGGGATGGGCGTTCACCAAGATGGGCCAGCCGGCCGTGGTGGGCGAGATCCTCGCCGGCATCCTGCTTGGACCCAGCATCCTCGGCGCGGAGCTGAGTCAGGACCTCTTCCCGGTCGACTCCCGGCCGTTCCTCGGGCTGCTCGCCAGCCTGGGCCTCGTCCTGTTCATGTTCGTGGTCGGTCTCGAGCTCGATACCTCGCTGATCAGGGGCAGGGGGCGGGTGGCGGCGTCGGTATCAATCGCCTCGATCCTGCTGCCGTTCTCGCTCGGGATCGGGCTGGCCGCCGTGCTTCCCGCCAACCTCAGGGTCGGCGAGGACTTCTGGCCGTTCGCGCTGTTCGTCGGCGCCGCGATGTCGGTGACCGCATTCCCCGTGTTGGCGCGGATCCTCACCGACCGCGGTATGCACCGCACCGAGACGGGGGGCCTGGCACTCGCCTGCGCAGCAACCGACGACATCTTGGCCTGGACGCTGCTGGCCGTCGTGATCGCTATCGGAGGAGGCCAGGGAGCGAGCGACCAGTGGCTGGTGGCGTTGGCTGTTCCCTTCGCCCTGGTGGCGCTGTTTGTGATCCGGCCGCAGCTGAGCCGGCTCACCGTCGCATTCAACAAGGCCGGGCGACTGACTCCGGGGATCCTGTCGGTCGTTCTGGTCGGACTGCTGCTCTTCTCGGCGACAACCGAGTACCTGCACGTCCACTTCATCTTCGGCGCCTTCCTGTTCGGCGCGATCCTGCCGCACGAAGGCGCTGCCGCCCTCCGGCACGAGATCCTGGTCCGGCTCGAGCAGATCAGCGTCCTCCTGCTGCTCCCCGTGTTCTTCCTCGTCTCCGGCCTCAACGTCGACCTGCGCGGGCTCGACGGTGAGAATGTCGTCCAGCTCCTGCTGATCCTGGCGGTGGCGATCGGTGGCAAGTACGTCGGCGCCTATGTCGGGGCTCGGTCTGCCGGCGTACCTCATTGGCAGGCCAACTCCCTCGGCATCCTGATGAACACGCGTGGCCTCACCGAACTGGTCATCCTCAACGTCGGCCGCGAGCTGGGTCTGATCGGAGACACTCTCTTCACGATGCTGGTGGTCATGGCCGTGGTCACCACCGTGATGACCGGCCCGCTGATGACGCGTGCCTATCCGAAGCGGCGGGTCGCCCGCGACATCGCCGAGGCCGAGCGAGCCGCCCTGGGCGACGAGGCGACCACGCGCGTCCTGGTGGTCGCGGTGCCGGGGGCCGACAGCACGGTGATGGTCGAGGTCGCCTTCGGCCTGCTCGACGGCACCAGTCCGGCCGAGGTGGTCGTCGCGGCGTTCGAGCCGCAGAAGGCCAAGCTCGAGGTGGGCAGCGGGCTCACCGACGAGCTCGCGGAGATGGCGGAGACGATGGAGCGCCAGCAGGTCCTGGTCCATCTCGGCGAGCAGGCCGGGACGCCGGTGCGGATCATGGCCAACCCGAGCGCCGACCTGACGGGGGACCTGGTCGCCCTCGCGGAGGCGCTGCAGCCGCAGTACCTCGTCGCCTGGACCGGCGAGGAGTCGACCGAGCCGGTCGTGGCGGTTGTCGACTGCCCCGTCGTACTGGTCGAGCCGGGCACGGTCCTCGCGGGTCCGCTGACCGTCGACTGGACGTCGGACACCGACGGCGACGAGGCGGTGGTCGTGGCCTGCCGGCTCGCACGCCGGAGCGGCGCGGCGCTGGGCGTGCGCACCGACACCGACAACCGCCGTTACCAGGCGATGCGCACCGGCCTGAGCGACCGCGGAGTCTCCGCCGGTGAGCCGGTTGATGGCGCGCTCGTGATCAGTGGCGTCGGCGGGCAGGGCGCGCTGCGGGTCCGCGCCGAGCTCGACGCCACCCCGGTCGACTGGACGACCGCCGACCTGGGCGGAACGGTCACGCCGGCGGGTTAGCCCCCACTTGCACCAGCGTGCGTGTTGAACGCCAGCGTGCGGTGACCGATGCGGACCCGAGTGCCCTGGGTGAGCACGTGCTCGCCGCCGGACGCGAGCCGGATCCAGTCCGCCGTCTTGGGCGGGTTGACGTAGGTGCCGTTGGTCGACTCGTTGTCGATGAGCACCGCGTCCCACGCGCGCAGCTCGATCCGGGCGTGGACCCGGGAGATCTGGTTGGACTGGTCCTGGACCGAGATGCCGCGCACTTCTTCGCTGCGTACGCGCTCGTCGGCGCCCGGGTCGCGGCCGAGCAGGTAGTCGGAGTCGAGCTGGAACACCGCCCCGTCGTCGAGCACGATCACCCCGAGCGGCGGCCGCAGGCCGCTGACCAGGACCGGTGTCTGCTGGACCATGTTGATGCCGCAGACGGCGCAGAACAGCTGCCGCGGGTCGTTGAAGTGCCGGTTCTTGCAGTAAACGCCGCGCACCTCTTCCATGACCACCGCAGGGTCGACGACCTGCGAGACGTCCACCAGTTCCGACACGACCGGTAGCGGCGTCGGCGCGTCCTCCTGCACCTGGCTGAGCAGGACGGAGTCGAAGTGCCCCAGGTCGTCCTCCGGCTTCGCCGGGGTCGGCCGGTCGGGCAGCGGCGTCGGTGGGGCGGGCGGGGGCGGCGGTGGGGGAGGAGGTGCTGGTTCGTCGATGGGTGCGGGGGTCTCGACGACGGGCTCGCCCAGGGGCTCGCCCTGCTCGACCACCAGGGGTGCTTCCTCGGCTGCCGGGACTGAGTCGACGGAGACCATGGCCGGACCGTGGTCGTGCGCGCCGCTGACGACGAATCCGCCAGCGGGGACCACGCCGTCGGTGAGCCGGAAGAGTGCGCCGACCGGCCCGGCCGCGGCGTCGACGGCGGCCTCGAGCGCGTCGATGGGCCACGGAACCAGCCGCTCCACCCAGGCGAGCGAGTCGGCGCCGGAGATCCGCTCGCCGTTGATCGTCACCGTGGCCGCGTCGCCCTGGACGAAGACCGCGAGGCCGGTGTCGTGCGGCGCGAGCGCGACGAACGGCGGGTTGTCGTCTCCGGCCGTCGAGAGCTGCAGCGCGAAGCCGCGGACCAGCTGACGACCCTGCCCACCGTTGGCGGCGACCATCTCGGCCTGCTCCAGCAATGGGGCCACCTGCGCCGGGTCGGTGGACCCGACCAGCAGTACGACGCGGCCGAGCCGGGCCAGCGTGCCCGTGCCCGCGCCCGGCGCGAGGTCGGCATCCGCCCAGGCGTCGGGGGAGTCGATCGGGTGCGAGTGGGAGTCCATCAGATGATCCTTCCACCGAAGAAGCGCCAGCGGATGAACGGAACTCGCATGGGTCCGTTGACCCACAGCCAGATCACCATCCAGATCACCAGGAAGTCGATGAGGAACGCCGCGAACTTGGGTACGCCGTCGATGCCGGGCACCACCTCGGCCTTGAGCAGGATCCAGACCAGGAGGCCCTCGTTGACGCAGGTGAGGAACCCGAACAGCGTCGGCCAGTCCTTCTCCCAGCGGAACTGCTGAATGCCGTGGTAGATCAGCTCCCAGATCACGCCGAGCACCGCGACGGTCGCGAGGATGATGTACGTCGTCTTGTAGTCGGGATCGCCGGGCAGGATCGGCGTCAGCAGCAGCGTGATCAGGGCGCCCCAGGTGGCCAGCATGAAGATGCGGGTCTGGATTCGTCCGTTCAGAGTGGGAAGCATCGCGGCCTGCCTAGATCTGTTTTCCGGAGAGCCACTTGAACCAATGGCGGGTTGATCGGAACGGCCCGATCCGCTTGCCGAAGCCGTGCTTGGCGAGGTCCGCCTGGATCTCCTGCGCGGCCACCTGCAGGCCCAGGAACGTGTCGACGCCCGGGAAGTAGCCACCCAGCGTCGTGGACCCCGACGCGTACATGATCCCGTCGCCCGAGCGGGTGCCGCGCAGCTCGAAGTTGCGCTCCACATCGAGCCGGCCAATCGGGTTGCGCCCCACTCCGCCGTGCTCGAGGAGGTCCTTCAGCAGCCGGTGCTCGGCGATGTCTGCCTCGAGCCCGGTGCAGTCGATCACGAAGTCGACCTCGACCGGGACGACGCCCTGCTGGGTCCGGACATGGTTGACGATCCGGTCGCCGCGGGGCTCCATCTTGTCGACGGTGCCGATCATCAGCTGGTACCAGCCCTCCCGGCGCCCCCTCTTCATCTGCTTCTGCCAGTAGCGGCGGTACGGCGTGTTGGTGCCGCCCATCCGCTTGTACAGCGCCGCCCGCTCCTCGCCCTCGAGCTTGCGCATCTGGCGCTTGAGCTGGCCGCCCCACACAGACTTCGGGTAGTTGAAGCCCTGGTAGGCCCAGCCGTCGGCGCCCTTGCGGCGCATGAACATGCTGGGCGGGTTCGGGCCGTTGCCGTCGTTGGCACCGTCGATGAAGGTGCGGAACAGGTGCACGATCTGGGTCTGCGCACCATGCAGGAGCCGGTCGTCCATCAACCGCTGGAGCACGCGGGAGGCGACGATGCCGCCGCCGCGCACCAGCACCGTGCTGGGCGTGGTCATCAGCCGCTCGTAGACGTGCTCGTGCGCCTCGTAGGCGTTGACGATGTGGTGGTAGTCGTTGTTCTCGGTCCGGTATGCCTGCAGCTCAGGGAGGAACTTGAGCCCTGGATAGCCGACCGCCACGTGCACGAACCGCGAGCGGAAGGCCACCCGCTTGGTCCCGGTGAGGCCCTCGGGTGGGGTGAGGATCGTGAAATAGCCGCCGCCGTACCGCCGGCGGATGATCCGGACCAGGCCCTTGGCCAGCATGTCGTTGTAGCGGATCCGGTTGGCCTCACGCTCCATGCCGCGGAACGCCCGGCCGGCGTGCGGGGTGTAGTAGTCGTCGAGGATCGGCTCCACGAAGACCTGCCACCACACCCGCGGATTCTTGAACCCCTCCACGAAGGCGTACGACGGGAAGCCCCAGATGTTGTCGGGGCGGGAGGCGGAGTCCGAGCGCAGCCGCTCCCCTCGGGGGATCTGGGACACCCGGGTGAGGTACTCGTAGGTCTGCCACGGGTGGTCCAGCGCGGAGAGCACCTTGATGTGCTCGGGCGGTACGCCGCCGATCCGGAGGTAGTCGACCGTGACGAAGCTCCCGATGCCGCCGCCCACGGTTACGAACGGCACGTCGATGATCGGGATCCCTGCGGCCGCGACCATGTCGTCGGTCCAGAAGTCGGTGTTGAGGAGCTGGTCGTTCAGGTCGCCCGAGACTGGCTGCGCCGGAAGGTAGTTCGCCGCGTCCGGCTGCGGAATGACAGTGGCGTGCATTGGATCCATGTGCTCCCCCTCGGTGGCCCAGGTTCAGCGTCCGAAACGCTACTACGATTGCGCCGACCCGTGGGCAAGTGGAGGATGAGGCCGTGCAGGGAATCGCCGACTACCAGTTCGTCCGCCCGCTGGGTGAGTCCAACTACGGCACCAACTACCTCGCGACACCTCCGGGACGACTCGGCATCGCCGAGTCCGAGGTCGTCGTCAAGGTGATCGCGGGCCCGACGTCCGACGACGCGTTCCGACGGGCGACCCGGGAGCTCAAGCACTTCAGCGTGGCCGACTCCGACCGGCTGGTGAAGGTCTACGACGCCGGCCGCCACGGCGGCGCCTTCTACTACGCGATGGAGTACCTGCCGCTGGGCTCGCTGGAGAGCCCCGCCCAGCCGCCGACCCCCGAGCACGCCGTACGCGCGGTGCGGGACGCCGCGCTGGCCGCCCACGCGCTGCACGAGCGCGGCATCGCCCACCGCGACATCAAGCCCGCCAACATCCTGCTCGCCGAGGACGGCGGCCGGCTCTCCGACCTCGGGCTCTCGCAGCTGCTGACCCCCGGCATCGTGGTGACCGGGCTGGGCCAGATCGGCCTGGAGTTCACCGACCCGCAGATCATGCTCGGTGCCGCGGCCTCCCGGGCCAGCGACATCTGGTCGCTGGGCGCCAGCCTCCACTTCGCGATGACCGGTCAGGGCGTCTACGGCGACCTGCCGTCGTCCGAGCCGCTGATGATGGTGCGGGCCATCCTCGCGTCGGCACCAACCATCAGTCCCGGCCTCCCGGCACCCGCCGCCGAGCTGATCACCGCGTGCCTGGACCCCGACCTCGCCGCCCGGCCCAAGACCGCGGCCGAGGTCGCGGACCGGATCGGGCAGCTGGTCGCGGCCGGCGCTTGATCGAATAGCGTGAAACGACCCGCCCGTCTCTGTGCCCAGTCGTAGGATCAAACGCCTTTGGAACCGCCCGGGTTCCGCCGGATTGTGAGGACCCATGGAGCTCCACGAGAACCTCTACGCGCTCGGCCTGCGCCTTGGCCGTGAGGTCTTCGACGATCCCGACAGCTTCCGCGGTGCGCTGGACGACTTCCTCGACGAGGACTCCGCCACCACCGGTGACATCAACCTGCTGGTCGACGCCGTACGCCTGGGCGCGTTCGCCTCGATGACCTCGATGCTCGGAAGCGGCGCCCAGGTCACCGCTGCGGTCGAGGAGGCCGGCAGCCGCCTGGCCCGCGACCGCGGAAGCGCCGACGTCGCCGGCGCCCAGTGGGCCTGCGCCGTCCTCGGCTTCGCGATCGGCAAGGTCAGCGACGCCGAAGTACGCCGCTACCGCACCCAGCACGCCACCCCGCAGCCCCCGTCGCAGCCGCTGCCGCCGACCCAGTTCCCCGGACAGCAGCCGCCGCCCGGCCCGGTGCCGCCCACCCAGTACCCCGCAGCGCCGGTCACGGGAGCCCCGCCGCCTGGGACCGGGCCGTTGCCCACGGCCCAGCCGACGTACGCCGCGAGCTCCCCGCCGCCTCCGCAGTCGTGGCCGGGGCACCCCGGGCTCCCACCCGAGCCGAAGCGGAAGGCCTGGCCGCTCGTCGTGGCGACGGTCGTCGCGATCGCACTGATCGCGGGCGGCATCGTCGCGCTGATCGTGACCAGGGACGACGATGACGTCCAGTCCGGCAACGGCAACCGCACGGACAAGGAGTCGGAGACGGTCGACGACCTGCCCACCGACATCAGTGCGGTGACCGAGCGCTACAGCGGGCTCGCGGACGACGTGGGTGCTGCGGTCGACGAGTGCGAGGCGGCCGACCTGAGTGACGGCGCCACCGAGGTGCTCTCCTGCACGTTCTCCGACGGCACGCTGGAGCTGACGACGTACGAAACCTCCGAGGACCTTGAGTCCAGCCGGTCGAGCAACACCGGCACCGACCCGGCCACCCGCCTCAGCCGATCCGACGTCGGTGTGGTCTACGGCGTCGACAGCGACTCTGCGGTCGCCCTGGCGGACGAGACCTCCATCTACTGGGACAGCAACGACGGCCTCCAGTCGGGCAAGTTCGTCGCCTCGCCGGACGGGCTGTCGATCGACGAGCTCGCCGACGTCTACTCGAGCACCGATCCGGTCGTGGTCTGGCCGACGGCGCCGGAGGCCGAGGGCATGATCTCCCTCGCCGAGGAGTTCGTGACCCTGTCGGACTGCAACCGGATCCAGACCATCCAGGCGGGTGAGCTGGAGGAGAGCATCTGCTCGGCCCCGAAGGGGATCACCATCTTCATGGGGGTCTTCGAGACCAAGGCGGACTTCAAGGCCTACCGCCGCGAGGCGCAGCAACAGGCTGCCGACCAGGGCTACCCGCTGCGGAACTGGAACTTCGACGGCGCCACCCGGGAGGGCGCGGCGTTCGAGTACCTCAACTCCTCCGACACCCCGGTCCGCTACTGGGACAAGCCCGAGTGCAAGTGCTACATGGAGGCCAGCCTCACCGACGGCACCCTCCAGGACGTCGAGGACTGGTGGATCAACGCATAGTCAGGCCGGCGGAGTCGGCGGCACTCCGCTTGCGAGGTCGGTGCGGCCGATGAGGGCGAGCGTGGTGTCGTCGCCGCCGACGGCGGCCGGCTCCTCGAGCCAGCCGGGCAGCTGATCGGCGACCCAGTCGAAGCCGCGTTCGCGGCCGAAACGGACCAGCTCCTCCCCGGTCTGCCGCCACCAGCCATCGGCGTCGACCCGGGACGAGCCGAAGCCGTCGGTGCACTGGAACGCGAGTACGACGTCGCCCTGGCGCACGTCCAGTGCCGCGGCGCGCAGCGACTTCAGCGGGTTGGGCTGACAGAGCGAGGCGGTGCTGACGCCGTCGAGGTCGGGGTCCTCGGGTAGCGGCCGGGTCGCGCGGCCGGAGCCGTCGACCACCACGGTGTCGCCGTCGCCGATCTGGAAGAACGCGAGCGCGTCGCCGACGATGGCCATCGCAAGCAGCGTGGTGCCGTAGGGACGCAGCAGGTCACGAGGCGCGCCGCCCTCGAACGGGTGGTCCGCCGCGTGCTGGCGCACGCCGGCGGTCCAGGTGGCGACGGCCTTGGCCGCGACCTCGGGGATCACGCGGTGGGCGGCGGCGGAGTCGGTGAACTGCGGCAGTGCCGTGACCAGCGCCTCGACGGCTGCCGCGACGGCGAGCTGGGCGCCGACGTCGCTGCGGAAGTGCTCGTGGTGCCCGTGGCCGTCAGCGACCGCGATGACGGCGTTGTCACCCTCGACCCAGGTCCGGACGGCGTCCTGGACGGGTCGACCGTCTCGCACGTGCACCGAGCCGATCTGGGTGCCGGACAGGACCGTCCAGGCCCCAGGGCTCATCCGAGCGTGCTCCAGATCGGGTCGCCGACGGGGGAGGGCGGGATGTTGGTCATCGGTGCACCCTCGCCGACCACCGGACGCGAGGCCACCCGGCTGGCGGCCTTGGACGCCCAGACGATGTACTCGACCAGCTGCTCCGGGTTGTCGGCACGGAGCAGCGGCACATCCTCGTTGCCGATGAAGCGCCGCATCGAGTGCATGTCGGCGTCCCGGCCGACGCCCAGCGCCAGTCGGACGGCCGCGGCGCCCCACCTCTCGTTGAGCAGCTCCTGGAGACCCTCGGCGAACGTCGTACCGCTGCTGTGGGTGGGCCGGCCGTCGGAGACGAGGATGATCGCCGGCGGATAGGCGCTCGGCAGCTTCTCCATCTCGCGCATCGCACCGGCCAGCGTGACCAAGGCACTGCCCAGCTCGGTGAACCCCTTGGGCACCGCCTCGAGGCGCGTCCAGTGCAGGTCCTCGACGGAGGTCGGCTCCTCGATGATCCACTGCGGTTCGTTGGCGAAGGCCAGGACCCGGATCAGCAGCTCGGCGTGCGGGTTGGCGCGGGCCTCGTCCCGGAGGTGCGGGAGCACCTCGGTGATCGCATTGTTGAGCGCCTGGATCCGGCCGCCGCGCAGCATCGAACCGGACACGTCGAGGACAAAGATGAAGTGGAGGGGCTTGCGCGCCAGAGCACCACCGAGGCGATCGCTCATCTCCACCTCCCTGCAACGTTGCCGGTCTCGACTGAAGTTATACCCTGACACCACTTCGGTCCGGTTGTCCCCGGAACCGGAGCGTCCTGGATCCTCAGCAGATCACAGTCCTGGAGGTCGGCGTCGTCGATGGTATTGGCCAACGGAACCGAGGTTGATCTCGGCGCACTCGGGCGCGCCCGGGTCGTCTCGATGATCGGCCAGGGTGGCCAGGGCTACGTCTACGAGGTCGAGCGTCCGGTCGGCGACCCCCTGGCGCTCAAGTGGTACAAGAAGGAGAGCGCGACCACCGAGCAGCACGACGAGATGCAGCAGCTCGTCGAGTTCGGTTCTCCGCACGGCCGGTTCCTGTGGCCGATGAGCATGGCCCGGGTCTCGGGTGAGGCTGGATTCGGCTACGTCATGCTGCTGCGCGACCCGCGGTTCCTCGAGCTCAGCTACCTGCTGTCCAACTCCGACCGCGACGGCAACCCTCTCGACGTCTCCTTCGCCTCGACGATCGAGCTGTGCCGCCAGCTGAGCTTCAGCTTCCTGCGCCTGCATGCCCGCGGGCTCTGCTACCGGGACATCTCGTTCGGCAACGTGTTCTTCGACCCCACCAACGGCAACGTGCTGATCTGCGACAACGACAACGTCGGGGTCGACAACGGCCGCGGCCGGGTGCTCGGTACGCCGTACTTCATGGCGCCGGAGGTCGTGAAGGACACGACGTACCGGACCATGCCCAACACCGACACCGACCGGCACTCCCTGGCCGTGCTGCTGTTCTACTCGCTGTTCCTCGGCCACCCGCTCGAAGGCGACCGCACCGACGCCGGGCTCCGCGACAACCAGTGGCTGCTGGTCCACTTCGGCACCGAGCCGGTCTTCTGCATGCATCCGGACGACGAGTCCAACCGGCCCAGCGACATCGTCCAGCAGTACTGGTCGATCTATCCGCAGTTCCTTCGGGACCTGTTCGTCCAGGCGTTCGTCAAGGGCATCGACAATCCGGGAGCACGGGTCACCGAGGGGCAGTGGATCAAGGCCATGGACCGGCTGCGCGACGGCATGGTCGCCTGCGGCACCTGCAAGACCACGAACTTCTGGGACCCCTCCGACCCCGACCGCACCTGCCGGTCGTGCGACGCGCCGCTCAAGCCGCCGTTCCTGCTCAAGGTCGGGCGCCGCAATCTCGCGGTCAGCTCGCTGGCCACGTTGCGCTCCGACCACCTCGCTTCCGGCGTCGACGAGCCGACAATGCTGGGTCGCACCAGGCAGCACCCGGAGTCCCCCGAGCGCTGGGGTCTGCACAACACGTCCGACTTCGCCTGGGAGGTCGCCTACCCGGGCGGCCACCACCACGTCCTGGAGCCCAACCAGACGATCGAGATGCTCGAGGGCGCCCGGATCCAGATCCAGTCCGTGACGGTCGTCGTACGCCGCCCGTAGCAGCCTCCTGAGCCCCGTAAGACCGCGCTTTGGCGGCACTACCGCTGGGTAGGCTGCGCGCATGCAGTCCCTGCTGATCGAGGTCGACGGGCGCGCGTTGCGGTTCGACGTGCCCCGGCTGCTGCGCATCGGCAGATCCATCGAGGCCGATGTCGTGCTCGCGGCCGGATCGGTCTCTCGACAGCACGCAGAGCTGCGTCCCGTGGAGGACGGCTGGGTGGTCGTCGACTCGGGTAGCCAGTACGGCACCTACGTCGACGGCCGCAGGATCAGCGAGCACCGGGTGACCGGACCGGTGACGATCCAGTGCGGCCCCCCGGCGCCGGGCTCGTCGCTGAAGATCACCCCCGATGTGGTGCGCCCAGCGCCCGAGCCGGAGTCACTGCCGGTCAGCGTGCCGGATGCCACGGCGGCGCCCGAGCGGCCGGCCGGTGAGACGCCCCCGCAGATGGGTGGGTACGACGAGACGTTCATCCTGGCAGCCCCACCCCCGGGGCCGCCGGGCGCGAACATGGACCGCACCGGTCCGGACCTGTTGGTGGTCGCCGAGGGCCGGGAGTTCCGGTTCCGGCACCCGGCCCACCTGACGATCGGGCGGCGCCCCGAGTCCGACGTGATCATCAACGACCCTGTCTGCTCGCGGATGCACGGCCAGGTCAGCGCCACCCCGGGCGGCTGGACCTACCGCAACACCTCCCAGGAGGGCACCTACCTCAACGGCCGCCGGATCGAGCAGTTCGCGTTCCAGGAGAGCGCCAAGCTGCGGCTGGGCCACCCCGTGGCCGGGCCAGAGCTCTCCCTGGTGCCGATCCTGTCGGCGGCCGAGGAGGAGCGCAGGTTCGCTCGCCGGCGGCGCAACAGCCGGCTGCTGGTGGCGGGCTCGATCGTGGCCGCGCTGGTGGTGATCGCCGCTGCGATCACCATCCCGGTCCTCGTGGTCAGCGGTGACGACGACGGAGGGGGCCGCGGTGACGGCGGCGGCGCCACCAGCGAGTCCGACTCCATGGAAGTGCTCACCGACGCGGAGCTCGAGTCGGCCAAGGCGGCCACCGTGCGGCTCTCCGCCGACACCGTCGACGGCGACGGCCTGCCCGTGTCGTACTCGGGGTCCGGGTCGATCATCAGCGCCGACGGGCTGATCCTCACCAACGCCCACGTGGCGGCCCCCGAGGCCGAGGGCCTGGCCGAGCAGTACGCCGAGGAGGACCGCATCCTCAACCCCGACTACGTGCTGGTGGCCCTCACCCAGGGCGACGACCGGCCCGCGGACCCTGAGTACCGCGCCCGGGTGGTCGAGGCCGACGGCCACCTGGACGCCGCGGTGATCGAGATCTACGCCGACGAGGACGGCAACGAGCTCGACGAGGACCTCTCCCTGCCGACGATGCCCATCGGCGACTCCGACGGTCTTCGCACCGGCGACGACGTCACCGTGCTCGGTTTCCCCGGGATCTCCGGATCAGGCGCGGTCACGATCACGAAAGGTGTGATCTCGACGTTCATCCCGTCCGAGCAGTACGGCTCGAGGTCGGAGATCGACACCGACACCCGGATCGCTCCCGGCAACTCCGGCGGTGCGGCGATCAACAACGACGCCGAGATCATCGGCATCCCGTCGGCGTACTTCAGCGACTCGGGGGTGCCGATCGTCAGTGGGCGGATCCGGCCGGTCAACCTGGTCGACGACCTGATCGAGGCCGCCGAGGACGCGACGGTGGCGAGCTGATGGACGGACTCTTCTTCCAGACGCCGTTGGCCCGGCTGCGCCGCCTGGTCGGCGGGGCCAGCGCGAGCCCGCTCGCCGGCCGCACGGTCCTGATCACCGGCGCCTCGTCCGGCATCGGTGAGGCGACGGCGCGGGCCGCGGCAGCGAAGGGCGCCACGGTGCTGCTCGTGGCCCGGCGCACCGCCGAGCTCGAGCGACTGCGCGCGGAGATCGAGGAAGCCGGTGGCGTCGCCGCGACGTACCCCTGCGACCTCGCCGAGGGCGAGGCGGTCGACGCCCTGGTCAAGCAGGTGCTCGAGGACCACGGAGCGGTCGACTACCTGGTCAACAACGCCGGTCGCTCGATCCGGCGCTCCCTGCACCTGAGCTACGATCGATTCCACGACTTCGAGCGCACCATGGCGATCAACTACTTCGGCCCGGTGCGGCTGACGATGGGGCTGCTGCCGGCCATGCGCGAGCAGGGGTTCGGGCACGTCGTCAACATCGTGACCTGGGGCGTGCAGATGAAGGCGCCGAAGTTCGCCGCCTACATCGCCTCGAAGACCGCGCTGGACACCTGGTCGCGGATCGCCGGTCGAGAGACGTACGGCGACAACGTCACGTTCACCAACATGCGCTTCGGCCTGGTCCGCACCGACATGGTCGTGCCCACGGGATCCATCGAAGATCGGCAGGGCATCAGCGCGCGGCAGGCCGGCGCCCGTGTGGTCCGGGCTCTCGAGGACCGGCCGATCACCGTCGGCAACCTGGCCGCGCAGGCCGGTGAGGCGCTGAACATCCTCGCCCCACGCCTGAGCGACGCGCTGATGTACCGCTACGCCCGGGCCGTGCCGGACTCCGCCGCTGCCCGCGGAGGGTCAGACGAGCATCACGAAGGCGATCACGCCGACGATGACGACGAGGCCACGGAGCAGGGTCGGCGGTAGTTTCCGCCCGATCCGCGCGCCGACGTACCCGCCGACGATCGAGCCCGCGGCCAGCACCCCGACCGCCTGCCAGTCGAGCTCGGCAACCACCACGAAGATCAGCGTGGCCACGACGTTGGCGGCCAGCACCGCGAGGGTCTTGAGAGCGTTGATGATCCGGAACTCGAGGTCGACGCCCAGGCCGAGCACGGCCAGCATCATCACGCCCGATCCGGCGCCGAAGTAGCCGCCGTACACGCCGGTCAGGGTGGCGAAGAACGTTGTCAGCGGCGACATCTTCGTCCGCGCCTCGGGCTCGGTGCCGTCGTGATGGCGCCGCAGCCAGCGGTTCAGCCGGGGCGAGACGCCGACCAGGACGCAGGTGAACAGGATCAGCCACGGGACGATCGCCTCGAACACGTCCGCGGGCAGCGCGAGCAGCAGCACCGCTCCGGCGACCGACCCGATCGCGCAGGTGGCGATCACCGCCGCCGTCATCCGGGGGTGCTCGCGCAGCTCCTCGCGGTAGCCGAACGAGCCGCTCACGCCGGCTGGCGTCATCCCCACCGTGTTCGACGCGTTCGCGACGACGGGTGGCAGGCCGATGGCCACCAGGACCGGGAAGCTCAGCAGCGAGGCGACGCCGACGGTCGACGTCATGATCCCTGCCCCGAGACCGGTCAGGAGTACGGCGATCGTCTCGAGGCCGCTCATTCAGCGGTCTCCGGGCGGCCGCGTCCGCAGCAGCCATTGGGGGTACTGAGACGTCACTCGGGAAGTGTAGGAGGAGCAATGGGTCCGGAATGGGTCGCGATCATCGCCCTGGTGGCGCTGTTCGCCATAGGAACGATGCTGCCGATCAACATGGGCGCCCTGGCGTACGTCGCGGCGTGGCTGGTCGGTGTCTACTCGCTGGACATGACCGAGAAGGACATCGTTGCGGGGGTGAGCGGTGACCTGATCCTCACGATCATCGGTGTCACCTATCTGTTCGCGATCGCCCGCGACAACGGCACCGTGGACCTGATAGTCCGCACCGCCGTACGTGCGGTCGGCGGGCGGGTCGCGCTGATCCCGTGGGTGATGTTCGCGGTCACGGCGGTGCTCACCGGCGTCGGCGCCGTGAGTCCCGCGGCCTGCGCCATCATCGGGCCGGTCGCCCTCGGCTTCGCCGGCCGCTACGGCATCAGCCCGCTGATGATGGGCATGATGGTCGTCCACGGCGCCCAGGCGGGCGGCTTCTCGCCGATCAGCATCTACGGCTCGATCACCAACTCGGTCATGAGCGACGCCGGCCTGCCGAACAGCGAGATCACGATCTTCCTGGCCAGCCTGTTCGTGAATCTGATCCTGGCGGTCCTCCTCTTCGTGACGCTCGGCGGCCGGAAGCTGATCGGGCTGCGCATCGACCCCGACGACGCGGCACCCTCCGAGAGCGACGACGACAGGCGCGAGGGCGGCGCCTCGGTGCCGGCAGGTGGCGCCGGCGGCTCTGGTACCTCCACCCCGACGGCTACCGCCACACGGGTCCAGCTCGACCAGGTGCTCACGATCGTCGCGTTTCTGGGCGTCGCCACGGTCGCCCTGGCCTTCGACAAGAACATCGGCTTCGTGGCCATCACCGCCGCCGTGCTGCTCTCGATGCTCTCCGCGGAGCAGCACAAGGACGCGGTCAAGCAGATCGCCTGGCCGACAGTCCTGCTCGTGGCCGGCGTCAGCACGTACGCCACTATCCTCGAGGAGGCCGGGTCGCCGGAGTTCGTCGGCGAGTGGGCCGCCGGGCTGGGCGTCGTAGCCATCGGTGCGCTGGTGCTCTGCTACGTCGGTGGCGTGGTGTCCGCGTTCGCCTCCTCGACCGCCCTGCTGCCGGTGATCATCCCGATCGGGCTCCCGCTGATCGCCGATGGAGGGATCAGCGCAGGGCTGTTCGTGGCGGCTCTCGCGGTCAGCTCGACGATCGTCGACGTCAGCCCGTTCTCCACCAACGGTGCGCTGATGCTGGCGAACAAGCCGGACACCATCGACGAGCAGGTGTACTACAGAGCAGATCCTGCGCTACAGCGTGATCGTGGTGCTCGTGGGTCCGCTGCTGGTGTGGGCGGCGCTGGTGCTGCCGAGCTGGTGACGTCCGGCGCGGCTGCGGGCTAGCTGGCCTTCTTGCGCGCCGCTGCCTTCTTGGTCGCCTTCTTCGCAGCGCTCTTCTTCGCCGTCGACTTCTTGGCCGCGGACTTCTTGGCGGGCTTCTTCTTGGGCTTCTCGTCCTCGGCGTCCTCGCCGCGAGCGGTCTTGGCCGACTCGACCGAGCGCTGCAGGGCGGCCAGCAGGTCGACGACCTCGCCGGAGGACTTGGTGGAGGTGGGGGTGCGCTTCACCTCGCCGCCCTCGATCTTCGCCTTCACGAGCTCCTCGACCGCCCCGGCGTAGTCGTCCTCGAACTCGCCGGCGTCGAAGTCGCCGGCCAGGGTCTCGACCAGCATGTTGGCCATCTTGACCTCGGCGTCCTTGACCTCGCCCACGTCCACGCTGAAGTCGGGCTCCCGTACCTCGTCGGGCCACATCATGGTCTGCAGCACGATCACGTCGTCGCGGACGCGGAGCACGGCGATGCTGGTGCGGTTGCGCAGCGCGACGGTGACGACCGCCATCCGGTCGGCGTCGATGAGCGCCTGGCGGAGCAGCGCGTAGGGCTTGGCCCCGGTCTTCTCAGGCTCGAGGTAGTAGGACTTCTCGAAGAGCAACGGGTCGATCTGCTCGCGGGGCACGAACTTCTCCACGGCGATCTCACGCGACGACGCGGACGGCAGCTCGGCCATGTCGTCGTCGGTGAGGATGACCATCTCGCCGTCCTCGGTCTCATAGCCCTTGGCGATGTCGGCGTAGGCGACTTCTTCGCCGTCGATCGAGCAGACGCGTTGGTACTTGATGCGCCCGCCGTCCTTGGCGTGCACCTGACGGAACGAGACGTCGTGGCTTTCGGTCGCGGAGTACAGCTTCACGGGCACACTGACCAACCCGAAGGAGACGGCACCCTTCCAGATCGCACGCATGGCTACAGGATGCCATCCCCACCCGAGCGAGGTCGCCTACAGCCTCAGGCGTCGTCCTTCTCGATGGGCTCGGCCCACACGATCACATTGCTGTCGTACTCACCGTCGTGGTAATCGGTGCAGGTCACCAGGACCAGCCGGCCGCCCTGCGTGCCCTGACCGAACAGGGTGTCGGCGCTGGCGGCGACCTGCTCCTTGGTGAGCTTGAAGACGCCGGTGGTGCGGTAGTCGTAGATCTTGCCCTCGTCGCGGATCTGGACGATCGCGCCCACATCGATCTTGGGGAGCTCGTTCATCACGCCGCCGCCCGTGCTGACGGTGTGGCCGGTGACCACGGTCTGCCCCTCGCCGCTGCCGGGCTCGGAGCTGCCGTCCCACCAACCCACGACATCGGTGTCCGACGGTGGGGTGAGCACGCCGTCGGAGGCGAGCTCGATCGGGATCAGCGGTGCCTCGATCTCGATCGAGGGCACCAGGATCTCGTCGGGTCCCTTGTCGGAGGTGTCCGGCAGGGGCTCCTCGACGCTGTCGGTCTCCTCGGTCTCGGAGCCCACCACCCGGCGAACAGGGGAGTCCGAGGGGAGCACGGCCCAGATGACGAGGGCCAGGCCGACGACGGCCAGCCCGATCACGATCCAGGTACGGCCACGCGGTCGGTGCAGGCGCGGTAGGCGCAACTTCATGCTTGGTAGTCCTCCCGGCAGCCCGAGCCCATCGCGGTGTGGTCCTTCGCACGCACAGGGCGGGCACTGCCGTCAGTCGTAAGGTGGTCCACTAAAGCCTACGACCGGCAACAATCGCAGTGCGATTGTTGCCGGTCGCGGCATCGTTCAGTTGGTCAGCGGCCGAGCAGGCGCCGGTAACCGATGAGACCAGCGGCGCCACCGAGCATCAGCAGCCCGGCGACCAGAGCGGCCTCGTTCACGCCGTTGCCGGCGTTGGCGCCAGCGTCGACCGTGTCAGGCACGTCCGGACCGCCAGGACCGTCAGGGCCATCGGGGCCGTCAGGACCGTCGGGACCATCCGGTCCGTCGGGGCCGTCAGGACCGTCGACGCGGCTGTTCGGGCCACAGCTGACGGTCGCGATCTCGAGGTAGACGAGACCGCCGGTCACGCCGAACTGCTCGGCAGCCGGGAGCAGCTTGAGCTCGAGCGCCGTGACGTCGACCTTCTTGCCACCAGCCGAGGTCGACTGCTTGTTCAGCGTCGCGTCGAGGATGTTGTCCTCGAGCGGGCCGAGCTGGTCGGCGATGTCGGCGACCAGCGTGTCGACGATCTGGTCCTGCAGCGGGTCGATGATCGCCTGGAGCGGCGCGAGCAGCCCGTCGAGCGTGTTGTTGATGTCGACGCGCAGCGCGTTGATGACTGCGTCCAGAACCTCGTCGAGGTCGGTGAGGACCTTGGTGTTCTTGTTGGGGTTGGCCGGGAACTCGACCAGGTCGACCTTGGTGCCCGCGATGTCGAGCTGCAGCTTGGTGTCCGCGATGTTCGCGGTACCGGTAGCCGAGGTCGGGTTGGCGACACAGCGCGACTGCACGGCGCCCAGGGTGCCGGTGAGACCGGTGGTCTCGAGCGGCTCGAGCACGCCCACGATCGCGTTGGTGAGCGGGGCCAGCAGCTGGTCCAGGATCGGGTTCAGCAGCGGCGAAAGACCGCCCAGCGCGGAGGTCGGGTTGATCAGCACGGCGCCGGTCAGGTCGAGGTTGGCGATGTTGATGCCGACCGGGTCCCCAGGCGTGATGCAGTTGGACTCGCCCACGTCACCGATGGTGGCGCCGTCGCCGGCGACACCGGCGCAAGCGCGCGAGACGCCGTTGCGGTTCTCGACGCGAGCGGTCGCGTTCTGGGCGACCACGCCGATGTCGAGAACGTCTTGGTTCTCGAGCACGTCGATGGGCGGGTTGGACTCTCCGGTCTTCTTCTCGCCTGAGCCGTCGTTTGTTGCCTTGACGGTCCCGGACGAGATCGGATTGCCAGCGATGGCAACCGTCAGTCCGTGAGCGGAGGCTTGCGAGACAGGCGCGGCTGCGGCCGCGGGGCCCATGGAAAGGCCCACAAGGGTCGCGGCGCCGATCAAGGCCCCCACTTTGACAAGGTGCTGCTTCACGTTTTCATCCCCTCAAGAGCGCACGCTCAAGTTTCCGAGCAGTGTTATGACGGCACCCGAGTGCCCCATGTGCGCTCACCGTAGCGGACTTAGCCGTTCCTTTGTCCATCCGGACGCAGTTAAAGTCGAGTGGCGCACCCCACAATAGGTCACATGCGACCCATGCTGGCTACGACCGGACTGGACATCCCCGCAGGCCAGTGGGCCCATGAGGTCAAATGGGACGGCATCCGGGTGCTCGCCGACTGCCACGATGGTCTAGACCAATTCTTTAGTAGAAATGGCAACAACATCACCGCGGCGTGGCCAGATCTGGCTACCTCTCCGCTCCCCGGGCGAGACCTCCTGGTCGACGGCGAGGTGATCGCACTCAACGAGGAGGGGCTGCCGGACTTCCGGGTGCTGCAGGAGCGGATGCACGTGCGGTCGGCGACCGCCGTGGCGCGGCTCGTGAAGCGGGTACCGGCGACCTTCATGGCTTTCGACCTGCTCCGCCTCGACGGCAAGGACCTGACGACCGAGCCGCTCGAGGTGCGCCGCGAACGGCTGGCCGAGGTGCTGGCCGGGGCGCCCTGGCAGGTGCCCGCGTCGTACGACGACGGGCAGATGCTCTACGACTCGGCCGTCCAGCAGGGTCTGGAGGGGATCGTCAGCAAGAAGCTGGGGTCGCGCTACTACTTCGGGCAGCGCACGAAGGACTGGCTGAAGTTCCCGCACCGCGAGCGCGGCTCGTACGTCGTCGGCGGCTGGCGCCCGCAGGAGGGCGGCACCCACCTCGCCGCCCTGCTCGTGGGAGAGCCGACTCCCGACGGGCTCCTCTACCGTGGCCGGGTGGGCAGTGGCATCGGGCCGAAGGTCAGCAGGCTGCTAACTGCCGAGCTGGAGTCGCACGGCCGGGCCGACAGCCCGTTCGCCGACGAGGTGCCGAGGGTGGACGTGCTCGGGGCGCACTGGGTGGACCCGGTGCTGGTCGTCGACATCGACACCCACCGCACCGCCCGGGCGGACAGGCTGCGGCAGCCGTCGTACCAAGGCATCCGGCGCGACCTGAACCCGGACGACCTCTGATGGCGACCGAGAAGCAAGAGGTCCACGTCGACGTCGAGGGCCGGACGCTCAAGATCAGCAGCCTCGACAAGGTGCTCTACCCCCGAACCGGCACCACCAAGGGGGAGGTCCTCAACTACTACGCCCAGATCGCGCCGACGATGCTGCCGCACCTCAAGGACCGCGCGGTGACCCGGATTCGATGGCCGCACGGGGTGCAGGACATGAGCTTCTTCGAGAAGAACGCGCCGGCGGGCACCCCGTCGTGGGTGCGCACCGCGACCGTCCCCACGACCGGCAGCCGCACCGGGAAGGGCGACGGGACGCTCACGTTCCCGATCGTCGACGACCTGGCGACGCTCACCTGGATGGTCAACCTGGCCGCGCTCGAGCTGCACGTGCACCAGTGGACGGTGGCTCGCAACGGACGGCCCCGGAACTGCGACCGCCTGGTCATCGACCTCGACCCCGGCGAGCCCGCCGGGCTGCACGAGTGCTGCTCGGTCGCGCTGCTGGTCCGCGACAAGCTGGCCGAGCGCAAGCTCGACGCGAAGCCCGTGCTCAGCGGCAGCAAGGGACTCCACCTCTATGCCGACCTGCCCAAGCGGCTTCCCTCGGACGAGTCGACGGCGCTCGCGAAGGAGGTCGCCGAGGAGCTCCAGGGCGAGCACGCCTCCCTGGTCACCGCCACTATGACCAAGGCGAAGCGCTCCGGGAAGGTCTTCCTCGACTGGTCGCAGAACGCCGGGTCGAAGACCACCATCTCGCCGTACTCCCTGCGCGGTAAGGAGCGGCCGTACGTCGCCGCGCCGGTCTCGTGGGCCGAGGTCGAGGAGGGCGCGGAGGACGAGCTCGGCCTCGAGCAGCTCCGCTTCGACCAGGTGCTGGATCGCGTGCAGGACCTCGGGGACCTCTTCGCGAGCTAGTCGGTGGCACTCCGCTGGCCGGTCCCGACGATCAGGGCGATGCCGAGGATCACCTCGACCGGGAACAGCCCGATCGGAGGCACCGGGTCGTCCCAGCCGGTGCTGATCGATCCCACCACGCTGAGCACGAGGAGCACGGTGGCCAGCACGGCGGCAACCGTGCTGGCCACGCGCCGCGTCCCGTGTCGCCGCAGGCTCCAGGCGGCGGCGATGAACGCGAGCAGGGCTAGGACCGAGCCGATCGAGACCAGCGGGACGGTCAGCACGTCCAGGTCGCGGGTCAGCGGCGGGAGGTCCTTCGGGCCGAGGTACAGGCCGAAGTTGAGCAGGAAGTAGAACCACAGGACGATGCCGCTGAGCCATGCGAGCCCGGTGCCCCACGGATCGCCGGTGATCGCCTTGGTGCGGCTGGCGGCCAGGATCAGCAGCGCGGGTGCGAACAGCAGCACGACCGTACTGACGATGTTTCCCGTGTGGTCCTGGGTGATCTGGGCCAGCGTCTCGGCGGGCAGCTTGTTGATCGGCGTATCCGTTGCGTCGGCGGCGTCCTCGAGCGCTTTCTCGTAGTCGGCAGCAAGGGTGAGCGCGAGGACGAGGTACAGGATCCAGATTCCGGCGGCAACCAAGAAGGTCCAGCCGAGCCGGCGGCGGGTGCCCAGGTCGGGGGCGACGGCAGTGGTGGTCACGCACTAATAGTAAGGTAACCTTACTGTTTGTCAAGCACGATGACTATGTGGTCGGGTTCCGGGTAACGGGAACCCATGCCGCCGATCGTCGTCATGGGTGTGTCTGGATCCGGCAAGAGCACGGTCGGTGCCGCCCTGGCGCAGCGGTTGCGGGTGCCGTACGGCGACGCCGACGACTTCCACCCGGAAGCGAACGTCGCCAAGATGACCGCGGGTCACGCGCTCGACGACGAGGATCGGTGGCCCTGGCTGGCAGCGATCGGAGAATGGCTGGCAACCCACGACGCGGGCGTGATCACCTGCTCCGCGCTCAAGCGCAGCTATCGAGACGTGCTGCGCGAACACCGCCCGGACGTGCTCTTCGTCCACCTGCACGGTGACCGCGAAGTGATCACCCGGCGCCAGGCCACGCGGCCCGGCCACTTCATGCCGGCCTCCCTGCTCGACTCCCAGTTCGAGACCCTCGAGCCGCTCGAGGGCGACGAGCTGGGATTCGTGGTCGATATCGACCGGTCGGTCGACGAGGTCGTCGAGGTGACGGTCTCCGGTCTCGACACATCCCACTACGAGGAGAAGTGATGTCCCTGCCGTCGCTCGTCGTACCACTGGCGGACACCGAGCTGGTCGAACCGGTCGCGGACGGCTGGCAGCTGGTGCTGGCAGCCCTGGTCGGCATCGGGTTGATCGTTGGTCTGATCACCTGGGCGCAGATCCACCCGTTCCTCGCCCTGATCATCGGCGGGTTGTCCGTCGGCATCGTCGCCGGCGTGGACCTCGCTGACGTCATCGTCAGCTTCAGCACCGGGTTCGGGGACACGGCGGCAGGCGTCGGGATCCTGATCGCCCTGGGTGCGATGTTCGCGAAGCTGCTCGCCGACTCCGGTGGTGCGGACGAGATCGTCGACGCGATCGTCGGTCGGGCCAGCCCGCGGATGCTGCCCTGGGCGATGGCGCTGGTGGGCGCGATCATCGGCCTGCCGATGTTCTTCGAGATCGGCCTGGTGCTCCTGATGCCGGTGATCTACCTGGTCGCCCGCCGGGCGCAGATCTCGTTGATCGCGGTCGGTATCCCGGCCCTGGCTGGTCTGTCGGCCATGCACGGCCTGGTGCCGCCGCACCCGGGTCCGCTCATCGCGATCGACTCGCTGGGCGCCGACCTCGGCACCACGCTGGCGCTCGGCGTACTCGTCGCGATCCCGACGGTCGTGGTCTCCGGACCGTTGTTCGCGCCGCTCGCAGCTCGCTGGGTCCCGGTGTCGGCGCCGGACCGGTTCGAGGCTCGCGAGTCGGAGGAGCTGCAGGAGCGGCCGTCGTTCCCGGTCACGCTCGCCACCGTGCTGCTCCCGGTGGTGCTGATGATGGGCAAGGCGCTGGCCGACATCATCGAGGACGACGAGGAGAACCTGGTTCGCCGGATCCTCGATGTGCTGGGTACGCCGGTCATCGCACTGCTGATCGCGGTGATCGTCGCCATCTTCACGTTCGGTCGCGGGGCCGGCATGGTGCGCGACGACATCACCAAGAGCCTCGAGTCGTCCCTGCCCCCGATCGCAGGCATCCTGCTGATCGTCTGCGCGGGCGGCGGGTTCAAGCAGGTGCTGGTGGACACCGGCATCGGCACCAAGCTCGCCGACTGGGCGACCGACGCCGACGTCTCCGTGCTGCTGCTGGCCTGGGTGCTCGCCGTACTCATCCGCCTGGCCACGGGGTCGGCGACCGTCGCGACGATCACCGCCTCCGCGCTCATGGTCGGCCTGGTCGATGGCCTGAGCAGCGGCGAGACGTCGCTCGTGGTGCTCGCCGTCGGTGCCGGCTCGGTTTTCTTCTCCCACGTCAACGACGCGGGCTTCTGGCTGGTGAAGGAGTACTTCGGGCTGTCGGTCGGTCAGACCATCAAGTCGTGGTCGCTGATGGAGACGATCCTGTCGGTGACCGGCCTGGTGTTCGTGCTGTTGCTCGGCCTCGTGATCTAGCGGTCAGCCGAGGCCGAGTGCTGCCCCGTCGAACTCGAAGGTGACGGAGGTCGCGTCAGAGGCCGCAACCCGGACCGGCACCTCGAGCTCCTCACCCTCGAGGGTCAGGGTGCAGGTGGTGGTGGCGTCGACCTTGTCCTCGACGCCATCGCAGGAGAGCTCGGTGGCGCCGGTGACGCCGGCGTCGGCGAGGAACCCCTCGAGCTGCGCCTCCACGGTCTCGGCAGGTACGTCGCCATCGTCAGCGAACGTGGAGTCGTCGCCGTCGTTGTCGGCATCGGAGCAGCCGACCGCGACGAGGAGGAGCGGAAGGCCGGCGAGGGCGAGGTAGGCACGAGAGCGACGCGTCACGGTTGTCCTTGGGTCGGAGGAGGGTCCGCGATGTCGCGGAGCCTCCACGGTAGGCGGACAACAGGCCGTCTCGCCGCTCTGAGCTCGAAAGCGGGGAGTGAGGTCTAGCCCTGCGAGAGGTCGCTCAGCTGTTGCAGAGGCAGAACGGATGACCGGCCGGGTCGAGGAAGACCCGGAAGGTGGTGCCCGGCTGGTGGTCGTGCTTGGTGGCACCGAGCTCGAGTACCGCAGCCTCGGCGGTGTCGAGGTCCTCGACCATCACGTCGAGGTGCATCTGCTGAGGGACCTGCTGCGCCGGCCAGACCGGAGCGGTGAAGTGCTCCACGGGCTGGAAGCAGATGCACTCGGTGCCCTCGGGGGAACGGACCTCGCCCCACTCGGCGGAGGCCTTGACGTTCCAGCCGAGCAGCTCGCCGTAGAAGTTGGCGAGCACCTCGGGGTCCGGGCAGTCGATGACGAAGGAGGGATAGCGCGCGATAGCCATGACGGCACGCTAGGACTGGCCGCCGACACCCGGCGGCACCCCCGCCGGGAGGAGCACTGTGTGCAGCGAGTGGATGAGGTCGTCGCGGACGTCCATCCGCAGCACCGCCACCGGCTCGCCGTTGCGGGTGGCCAGCAGCGCCATCCCGTCGTCCAGCGCGAGCGGGGCGAGGCTCCAGCCCCGCTTCGGCCCGAGGAAGAACAGGCTGCGCACCGCGATCTCGTCCCTGCCCTCGCCGTGGCCGAGGAGCTCGTCGCCGACTGTCGCCCAGGACCGCACCTCCGGGTGCAGGATCTCGGCCAGGCCCTCAAGGTCCTCGCCCGCGCAGGCGGCGATGAACTTGTCGGCGAGCGCCTCCATCTCGGGGTCCGGCGTGCGGTGCGGCGTCGCCGGATCGGTGTCGCGGATCGAGCGCCGTGCCCGGCTCGCGAGCTGGCGGCAGGCCGCCGGGGTGCGCCCGACGATCTCGGCGATCCGGTCGAACTCGATGCCGAACACGTCGTGCATCAGGAACGCGGCCCGCTCCGGCGGTGACAGCTGGTCGAGCACGACGCCGAGCGCGCGGCGTACCTCGTCGTCGAGGGTGACCTTGTCGGCCGGGTCCGGACCACTGTCCGTGGGGCTGACCTCGGTCATCGTGTGCGGGTCACTCGGGGTCGAGTACCGACGGTTGGCGGAGCCGAGCCGGTCGAGGGCCAGCCGGCGCACGACCACCACCAGCCAGGCCCGGATGCTCTCGATGTCCTCCACCCGCTGCAGTGCTAGCCGCGCAAAGGCGTCCTGGGCCACGTCCTCCGCCTCGGTCGGGTCCGAGAGGATCCGCGAGGCGATCGCGACGACGTAGGCCCGGTCGTCACGCCAGGCAGCGGCGATGCGTTCGTTGGTGTCCACGGCAGATACGACGATTGCACTCCTGGGTTTGTGACACCACCGCTCATTCCTGGTCGAACCGGTACGACGTCAGCAGCTCGGCGAGCTGCCGCGGCTGGGCCAGGTGCGGGCAGTGCCCGGTCGCCAGCTCGTCCATCGTGATTCCCAGCCGCTCCTGCACGACCCGGGCCATGAAGTCGGCGGGGAACAGGCGGTCCTGGGTGCCCAGCACGAACCTCGTGGGAACGGCCGGCCAACGCGCCAGCGGCCAGGACTGGGTGTACGCCGTCCACGCGGGATGTGCGCGCTCCCGGGCGACGACCTGCCTCGCCAGCGACTCCGGGACGTCGTGGTAGTACTGCGCCATCGTGTCCTCGTCGTGCGTCTTGTCGCGTTCCGCCTCGGCCCACCCGGTCTTCTCCCACCAGTCCTCCGGCGTCTCACCCGGGCTCGGCACCATGGCAGCGACGAGCACCAGCCCGGAGACCGGTCGCCGCTCGGCGACGAGCGGCGCGGTGAAGCCGCCGAAGGAGTGCGCGACGACGACCACGTCGTCGGGGTCGCCGGACTGCTCGATGGCTGCCACGACGGTGTCGGCGTAGTCGGCCAGGGTGGCCGAGTCGTCGTCGGCGGCGAGGTCCGGGGCCACGGTCTGGTGGCCGAGCGCCCGCAGCTCCGCCTCGAGGAGGTGGAACTCCCAACCGCTGCCGCCGCCACCGTGGATCAGTGCGTAGGTGCTCATGCCGCCCGCCTCTCCGAGCCGACGACGAGGACGACACCGGCGACGACGACCGCAGCACCGAGCAGCGTGGTGCCGGTGACCGGCTCGCTGAGGACGAGCCAGCCGAGCCATACGGCGATCGCCGGGTTGACGTAGGCGTACGTGGCGACGATCGAGACGCTGGTGGTCCGGAGCAGCCAGTTGTACGCAGCCAGCGCCAGGATCGACCCGACTACGACCAGGAAGGCCCAGGCCGTCCACGTCCTCAGCGTGTAGTCACCAGGGACGAACTGTTCGCCCCGCGCCCACCCGAGAACGCTCAGCACCACGCCGCCGACGAGCATCTCGTAGACGACGATCGTGAACGGGTCGTCCGGCAGGCAAAGCCGTGGTTGCAGCCAGGTCCCGAACGCCCACGACATGCTCGCCAGTACGACGATGAGCAGGGCGCCGGTCGGGGCGCCGCCGTGGACGCCATGGCCGGCGATCAGCAGCGCCGCGCCACCGAAGCCGATCACCACGCCCGCGATCGACCTGGCCGGCGGGCGGTCGCCGGCGAGCGCCCGGATGCACGCGATCCAGAGCGGCACACCGGCGATGAGCAGGGCGGTCAGCCCCGACGGCGCTCCACGGTCCTCGGCGATGGCGACCAGGCCCTGTCCGCCCACCGGCAGCAAGAGGCCGATCAGCGCACACGCGGCGAGCTCGGCGCGGGTCACGCGGAGCCGTCGCCAGCCACTCCAGGCCGCCAGGCCCGCTGCCAGCAGCACTCCGGCAGTGATGGCGCGGGTGCCAGAGCCGAGTAGCGCCGGCATCTGCTCCACCATGACGCCCACCGCCAGATAGGTGGATCCCCACGCGACGTACACGGTTCCCAGCGCCGCGGCCAGCAGCAGCAGCGGGCGGGTTCCGGCCGGCACCTTCACGGGTGTGGCCAGTGCAGTCATCTCGTTCCTCCTCGTCGATGCGTTCGTCGCTCACGCTAGGAAGGAACGAGGATGCTGAAAAGCGATCATTAGCGATTAAATGATCGCCAGGGCTTATCGTTTGAGCATGGATGTGGACCTGCGTCACCTCAGGACCCTCGACGCGATCGCCGAGGAGGGCACCTTCGGCCGGGCGGCGCAGCGACTGAGCTACACGCAGTCGACGGTGAGCCAGCAGATCGCGGCGCTGGAGCGTTCTGTAGGCGGGCCCGTCTTTGACCGACCGGGTGGTCCTCGCGCCGTCCGTCTCACTCCGCTGGGCGAGGTGGTCCTGGAGCGCGGGCGCCGCGTGCTCCGCGACTCCGACGACCTGACCAACGCCGTCGAGCGGTTCCGGGCGGGTGGCGGCCGGATCGACATCGGCACCCTGCAGAGCGTCTCGACCGTGATCCTGCCGGCACTGGTGAGCCGGCTGAAGGAGGAGTACCCGGACTGTGAGGTGAAGCTGTTCGAGGAGGAACCGGACGATGCCCGGATGGGCGACCTCGACCTGCTGTTCTACGACGGCCAGGTGGACGAGGACGCTGAGTCCGTGAAGCTCCTGGACGACCGCTACGTGCTGGTGGCCCGCCCCGGCGACTTCGCCGATGGCTCTGTGCCGTTGGCACATCTCAACGGGAAGGCGATGGTGGCCTGGCCGGATACCTGCGACCAGCCTCGGATGGAGCGGGCCCTGAAGGAGGGTGGCGCTCAGCCTCGGGTCGTCTTCCGCAGCGCGAGCAACGAGGCGCTGCTCTCGATGGTGCGCCACGGCCTTGGTTGCGCGGTGCTTCCGCGGCTCGCTGTGGTCGGCGTGGACGGTGACCGTGGACTACGGGTCCACGAGCTCGAGCCGGCACCGTCGCGCGACATCTATCTGCACTGGCCGAAGGGCCGACACCTGTCGCCGCTCGTGCTTCGGGCCATCGAGCTCGCGCGCGAGATCGCGGACGACAGCGTCGACTAGGCAGAGCCCCGCGAAAACCTCGTCACGAGGCTGACCTTGCCACGGTCAGCGGTCGAGGTCGCGCAGAATCCGCTGGCTCGCCAGCTTCCCGGGTGCGCCGATCACGCAGCCGCCCGGGTGAGTGCCCGAGCCGCACTGGTAGTAGCCGCCGATCGGCGTGGCGTACTGGCTCCAGCCAGGCGCGGGCCGGAAGAAGTACATCTGCGGCGCCAGGAACTCACCCGCGAAGATGTTGCCCTCGGTCAGCCCGGTGCGCGCCTCGATGTCGACGGGCGTCACCACCTCGCGGTGCAGCACCAGGTCGCCGAACCCGGGGAAGTGCGATTCGAGGACGGCCTGCGCCTTGTCGCCGAAGCTGTCGCGCTCGGTCTCCCAGTCGCTGCCCTTCAGCTCGTAGGGCGCGTACTGCACGAAGCAGGACATGACGTGCTTGCCGGGCGGCGCCATGTCGGGGTCTACGACCGACTGGATCGCGGCGTCGATGAAGGGCCGCTCGGAGTACCAGCCGTACTTCGCGGCGTCGAAGGCCCGCTCGACGTACTCGATGGTCGGCCCGATGTTGAGGAAGCCGCCGTAGTGGTCGACCGTGTCCGGCAGCGCCGGGAAGACCGGGAGCCCGTCGAGGGCGAAGTTGACCTTGGCCGAGACGCCGCGGAACTTCATCCGGCGCACGTTGTCGACCAGGTCGAGCGGCAGCTCGCGCGGCTCGACGAGCTCGAGGAAGGTACGCCGCGGATCCAGCGCGGACACGACCACCGGCGCGCGGAACTCCGTGCCGTCCTCCAGTACGACGCCCACCGCTCGGTCGCCCTCGGTCAGCACCGAGGTCACGGGGGCACCGAGCCGGATCTCGGCGCCGTACGCCTGGGCGGCCCGGGCCAGCACCTGCGTGAAGCCGCCGTTGCCGCCCTTGTGGAACGCCCACGAGCCGAGGTGGCCGTCGTGCTCGCCCATCTTGTGGAAGAGCAGCACCAGACCCGAGCCGGGCGACATCGGGCCGACCTTCGAGCCGATGATCGAGGACGACGCGTGGTAGCCCTTGATCGCCTCGTGCTCGAAGTAGTCGTCGAGCCAGTCAGCGGCACTGCCGGTGAGCAGCCGGACGACGTCGTGCATGGTCTTGCGGTCGACGCCGGAGAGGTGGTCGACCATCCACTTCACGTCTACGGCGTCCTCGGGGTCGCTGCCGAAGATGTTGGGCGGCGCGTTGTCGAACAGCGGGCGGATCGCCCGGCACACCTTGTCGAGGTCGTGGTGGTAGCGCTCGTAGGCGTCCGCGTCGCGCGGCGAGTGCCGGCGGATCTCCTGAAGGTTCTGAGCGTGGTCGTCGCCGAACAGCAGGTAGTCGCCGTCGCCGGTGGGGTGGAACGACGACGGCATCATCAGCGGCAGGAAGCCGTGCTTCACGAGGTCGAGCTCGTGGATGATCTCGGGCCGCAGCAGGCTCAGTGCGTACGAGAACGTCGTGAACGAGAAGCCCGGCATCAGCTCCTCGGTGATTGCCGCGCCACCGACGCGGTCGTTCTTCTCCAGCACCAGCGTCCGCAGCCCGGCCTTGCCGAGGTAGGCCGCGTTGGTGAGGCCGTTGTGACCACCACCTACGACGATCGCGTCGAAGTCGTGTGAGCTCATGCCTTCTTCCTCTCCGGGTCGAAGAACGGCATCGAGGTCGTGGTGACCTGGACCGTCGTGTTGTGGTGCGCGATCGCGAGCTCGAGCCGCAGGTCGGTGCCGGCCGCCGCAAGGTCGGGGCGTACCCGGGCGATACCGATGTGACGCTGCAGCATCGGCGAGTAGACGAAGCTCGTGCAGTAGCCGACCTCGACCCGGTCGTCGTCGAGCACCATCGACTCGTAGGGCAGCGGGTGCTCGGACTTCGGCGGGAACAGGCCCACGGCGCGGTGGATCCGGTCCCAGTCGGCGGCGTCGACGACGAGGCCGGTGGTCGCCCAGCGCGAGGTGCCGTCGAGGAGCTCGCGGCGGATGGCCTCGGACCCGACGAACCGGCGCGAGCCGTCGCGGACGCCGCGGAGCATCCAGCCGAAGCCCAGCTCCTTGGGTGTCACGCAGTCGGCGTCGCTCAGCGCCAGCCGGGCGTCGTGCCACTCGATGTCGACGAGCGGGAGGCCGGCCTCGATGCGCAGCATCATCAGCGCCTCCTCACCGAACGGTCGGATGCTGTGGGTGGCGCCGGCCTCGAGGACCGCGTCGAGCACGGGAACCGCGCTGTCGGCCTCGACGGTGATCTCGAAGCCGAGGTCGCCGGTGTAGCCGGTGCGCGACAGCGTGACCGCGGTGTCGGCGACCTTGGCCGGCACGTGGTCGAAGTACGCCAGCGACTCGGCCTCGGGCATCAGCGCGGCGAGCACCGCGCGCGAGCGGGGGCCCTGGACGGCGAGCATCCCGTAGGCCTCGGAGACGTCCTCGAGCTGCACCCGCAACCCGGACGCCAGCTCCTGGAACCACGAGAGCGTGGGCCGGCCGGCGGTGAGCAGGAAGTCGTCGGCGGAGTGCCGGAAGACCACGCCGTCGTGCATCACGAACCCGCGGTCGTCGCACCACGCCGTGTACTGCGCCTGGCCCGGGCGGCAGGTCCGGATGTCTCGCACCAGCGCTCCGGACAGCAGTCGTTCGGCGTCCGGTCCGGTGAGTCGGTACTTGTAGAGCGGGGAGGTGTCGAAGACGCCGACCGCGTTGCGGACCGCGAAGTACTCGTGCTTCGGCGCGTTGGTGTACCGCAGCGCGGACAGCTGCCCCTGCCAGTGCGTGTAGAGCCCCTGGGTGTTGAGCTCGCTCAGGCGGGGGTGGAAAGGCGTGGTCGTGATCATCGCTCTCCAGGCTAGACGCTACTGACCGAAGAGTCAGTAGTCGTCGGTGGTTGAGGTGCGAGGAGCGTCAGCGACGAGCCTCGAAACCACCGGGCCTGCGACGGTTGGTTTCGAGGCTCAGGCCTTGACGGCCTTCGCACCTCAACCACCGCCAACACCGAGACGGTCGAGGATCCAGGCGTAGACCTCGGCCTCGTAGCCGAGGTGCGCGAAGCGGCCTGCGGGGCCGACGTGGGCGCCGGCGCCGGTCTCCACCCGGAAGAGGCAGCGGGGTGACCAGTCGGGGTCGGTCTCGCGCAGCCGGGCGACCCACTTCGCCGGCTCGAAGACCATCACCCGAGGGTCGTGCAGCGCGCCGGTGACGAGCAGGTCGGGGCGAGGACCGCTCGGCGGGTTGTCGTACGGCGAGTAGGCGAGCATCCAGTCGAAGTCCGGGCGCCTTCGCGGGTCGCCCCACTCGTCCCACTCGGTCACCGTCAGCGGGATCGAGGCGTCGAACATCGTCGACACGACATCGACGAACGGCACCTCGGCGACCACCGCCCGCCACCGGTCCGGCCGCTGGCTGAACACCGCCCCCTGCAGCAGCCCGCCCGCACTGAGCCCCCGGGTCGCGATCCGGTCGCCGTCGACGAGACCGGCTTCGGCCAGGCCGTCGGCCACCGCGACGTAGTCGGTGAACGTGTTCTGCTTGTGCTCCAGCCGCCCCTCCAGCCACCACCGGCGACCGCCCTCGCCGCCACCCCGGACGTGGGCGTGCGCGTAGACGACCCCGCGGTCCAGCAGCGACGGGATCGCGGGGTCCCACTCCTGGTCCGGGTAGACCTCCTCGTAGGCGGCGTACCCGTAGAGCAGAGCCGGCGCGGTCCCGTCGAGAGGTGTGTCTCGGCGGCGCACCAGCGTGACCGGCACGAGGGTTCCGTCAGGGGCGGGCAGCTCACGCCGCTCGCTGACGTACGCCGACGCGTCGTGGCCCGGGGCCTCGCGTTGCAACAGCCCGGTGCGCCGGCCGGTGGCGAAGTCGACGGCGGACCAGACGGGCGGGTCGACGTACGACTGGTCCTCGACGGTCACCGCGGTGGCGTCGTAGTCGGTGTTGGGTCCGAACAGGACCGTGCCGTGGTCGAACGCCGGCGCGATCACGAAGCCGTCGGTGTCCAGCGCGTCGAGCGGTACGACGCGCAGCCGGTGCTGCGTCTCCGAGCGGAAGCCGAGCACGGCGTACCCGGCGAACCCGTCCACGCGCTTCAGCCGCTCGTGGGGCCGCTCGGCCCGGGCCCGCGCCCACGAGGTGTGGTCCTGGTCGGCGTCGCGGGGGACCGGACAGCGGGCCAGCCGGAACTCGGTGGCGTCGTCGTTGGTCACCAGCAGCAGCGTCTCGGCGCCGTCCGGCAGCAGGACGTGCTCCGCGTGGTACTCGATGCCCGGCCGCCGCCCTCCGACCGAGCGCGGCGATGCCGTGGGTGCCGCGGCGTCGAGGACCCACACCTCGTTGGTGTCGCGGCTCTCCGCCCACATCACCACGAGTGCTCCGCTGCGGGTCGCCCGCACGTTGAGCTCGAACCGCTCGTCCGGTTCCTCGAGCACGAGCACGTCGTCGGTCACCGGCGTTCCCAGCGCGTGGCGCCAGACCTGGAACGGTCGGTAGGCCTCGTCGTGGACCGTGTAGAAGTAGTGGTCCGAGCCGCTGCTCCACGCGCCGCCGTAGTAGGTACGCGGCGCCACGTCGGGCAGGTCCGCACCCGTCTCGAGGTCGCGGAACCGCAGCTCGTAGACCTCGTCGCCGGTCCGGTCCACCGAGTAGGCCAGCCGTTTCTGGTCGGGGCTGACGAGGGAGACACCGAGCTCGACGTACCCCGACTCGTCGGCCAGGTCGTTGACGTCGAGGAGCACCTCTGGCCCCGAAATGCGTTGTGCGGGAACATTCTTTTCCCGCAACAACTGTTGGTGCTCCCTTCCCGCAGGGAGTGCCGTGTAGTAGGAACACCCTTGGAGTCGCCAACTGACTGAGCGATCAGTAGCGGGCACTCTGCCCAGCATCTCGGACCGCAAGGTCTCGACGAGGGAGCTCAGATGTCCGGTGGCGGTGTCGTACCAGAGTCGTTCGGCCTCGAGGTGAACGAGCAGCGCGGGGGAGTCGATCCTGCGCATCCAGTGGTACGCGTCGGCTCGCACGACACCGTGCTCGGTGTGCTCGTGCGGTTCGCGCGGCGCCTGAGGCGGGGAGGTCGCCTGGTTGATCACAGAGGGCACCGTAGACCCGTCCGCACCGTGACGGCAGCGACTGCCGCACTCACGATGGGTGTCGGCCTCGCGGCGGTCGGCGCTCTCGCGATCCAGCCGGCGAACGCTGCCGACGAGGAGCCGGTGACGTTCACCGTCGCCTTCCTGGACGAGGTCGACTCGTTCAACCCGTTCAACGGGTACCAGGCCACGTCGTACGAGATGTGGGCGCTGATGTACGACTACATGGTCGGCTACTCCATGGAGGACATGTCCCCGGCGCCGGCCCTCGCGACCGAGTGGGACACGTCCGAGGACGGCCTGACCTGGACCTTCGACATCCGTGAAGGCGTCGAGTGGTCCGACGGGGAGCCGTTGACGGCGGGCGACATCGCCTACACCTACAACCGGATCCTCGATGGTGGCCCCGAGGCCGGCAACTGGGGGACCTACCTCACCTCGGTGGAGACCGTCACGGCTCCCGACGACACGACGGTGGTGCTGGAGCTCGAGCGGCCGAACGCCGTGCTGCCCCTGCTGCCGATCCCGATCCTGCCGGAGCACGTCTGGTCGGACGTCGCCGAGGACGAGGTGAAGTCCTACCGCAACGAGCCCGAGGGCGGCGACGCCGTGGTCGGCTCCGGCGCGTTCCGGCTCGTGGAGGGTACGGCGGGCGGCTCGACGTACGTCCTGGAGGCCAACCCCGGCTACTACGGCGGCGCCCCGCACGTCGACCGGGTGGCGTTCCGCGTCTACAAGAGCGAGGACCCCGCGATCCAGGCGATCATCAAGGGCGAGGTCGACTTCGTCGACGACATCACCCCGATCCAGGTCGAGGCGCTGCAGGGACGCGACGGCATCCATGCCCAGAACGGCGTCTCGCCGTACTTCGAGGAGATCGCCTTCAACGCCGGAGCGGTCGATCCAGAGAGCGGCGAGCCGCTCGGTGACGGCAACCCGGCGCTGCAGGACCCCGCCTTCCGGCACGCCCTCGGCTACGCCCTGGATCTCGATCGGCTGGTCGAGAGCGCCTACCAAGGGGCCGGGATCGCGGGCGACTCGTTCATCCCGACTGCCTACGAGTCCTTCCGGTGGGTGCCGCCGGAGGACGAGGCGTTCACGTTCGACCTCGAGCGGGCCGGCGAGCTGCTGGACGAGGCGGGCTACGAGGTCGGTTCCGACGGATTGCGCACCATGCCCGACGGCAGCGAGCTCGGCACGATCCGGCTGTTCGCGCGCCAGGAGGAGGAGCGGTCCGCGACCATCATGGAGTTCTTCCAGGAGTGGCTCGGCGAGATCGGCATCGAGTCCGAGATCAGCGTGATGGAGAGCAACCAGCTCACCGACGTCGTCCTCGAGGGCAACTTCGACGCCTTCCACTGGGGCTGGTACGTCGAGCCGGATCCGGACTCGATCCTCTCGGTCTTCCTCTGTGACGCCCGTGGCGGCTCGTCCGACTCCTGGTACTGCAACGAGGAGTTCGATGAGCTCTACCAGTCTCAGAACGCCGAGATCGACGACGAGAAGCGGATCGAGACGATCAAGGAGATGCAGGAGATCATCTTCCGCGACTCGCCCTACCTCGTCACGGCGTACACGACCACAGGCCAGGCGGTACGCACCGATCGGTTCGCCTGCTTCCAGCCGCAGCCGGACCCCGGCGGGGTGCTGCTGGTGCAGTACGGCGTGTTCAACTACACGTTGCTCCGCCCGGCCGACGAGGCCGGCGACTGCGACGGCATCGAGTCCGCGGTCGGGGCCTCGTCCTCGTCCGGTGGCGATGACGACGACGGCGGTAGCGGGCTGCTGATCGGCGGCGGCGTGGTGCTCGCCCTGGTGCTGATCGGTGGCGGGGTGGTCGCGATGCGCCGACGATCCACCGCGGACGCCCGGGAGTGAATCCTCGTTGACGACACTCGCAGCGTCCGGCACCGAGGCCGCGCCCGAGCCGCCGATCCGAAGGGGGAGCTACGGGCGCTATGTCTTCGGCAAGGTGCTGGGCGCGCTGGGCAGCCTGCTGTTCGTGCTGGTCGTCAACTTCTTCCTGTTCCGGGTGCTGCCCGGTGACCCGGCGCGCAGCCTGACCCGCGGTCGCGTCGTCAGCAAGGAGCAGCTCGACGCGTTCACCGCGCAGTACGGGCTCGACCAACCCCTCGCGCAGCAGTTCTGGACGTACCTGAAGAACACCGCACAGGGCGACCTGGGCGTCTCCATCCGCTACAACGTGCCGGTCTCGGAGCTCATCGTCGACCGGATGTGGCCGACGATCGCGCTGGTCGGTGTCTCGACGCTGCTGGCGACGGTGATCGGCGTCTACCTCGGCATGGTGAGCGCATGGCGGCGCGGCGGGTCCTTCGACCGGTTCTCGACCGGCATCACCCTCACCCTCTACTCCATGCCGGAGTGGTGGCTGGGTCTGCTGCTCATCGCCGGCCTGTCCGTCGGGGCCGGGCCGCTGCCGGGAATCTTCCCGACCGGTGGGCTGAACTCCATCGACACGGATCCCTCGAGCCTCAGCGGGCTCCTCGACTCGGCCTGGCACCTGACCCTCCCCGTGATCACGCTGACGCTTGCCTACTTGGCGGAGTACTCCCTGATCATGCGGTCCTCGCTGTTGGACGAGCTGGGCGAGGACTACCTGATCACCGCCCGTGCCAAGGGCCTGCGCGACGTGGACGTACGCCGCCGGCACGCCGTACCGAACGCGCTGCTGCCGACCACGACCCTGGCGGCGCTCAACATCGGCTTCGTGGTCTCGGGAGCGATCACGATCGAGACGATCTTCTCGATACCGGGTCTCGGGCTGCTGTCCTACGAGGCGCTGTCGATCCCCGACTACGACGTGCTGCAGGGCACGTTCCTGCTGGCTTCGGGTGCAGTCATCGCCGCGAACCTCGGCGCCAACCTCATCTACGGCATCCTCGATCCCAGGGTGCGGACATGAATACCCCACGACGTTCTTCGCCTCCCCCGCTTCGCTCCTCCGTCGAACAACGCCGCGGGGACCCCAAAAGATGAGCGCCACGACGCCGCTGAGCGCGCGCCAGATCACCCGCCGCCGCCGGGTGGCGGCCTGGCGCCGCAACTGGCGGATGTTCCGCAGCCATCGCGCGGGTCTGATCGGGCTGGTCATCCTCGGCACGTTCGTGGTGATCGCGCTGGCGGCGCCCCTGCTCGCCGACGGTGAGGGGCTCAAGGTCACCAAGGCGACCGGCGGCGTGCTGGAGAGCCCGTCGGGCGAGTACTGGCTCGGCACCGACGAGAACGGCCGCTCCGTGCTGACCATGCTGATCTGGGGCACCCGGATCTCGCTGCTCGTCGGACTGCTCGCGACGGTGATCTCGATGCTCATCGGCACCGTCATCGGGCTGGTCTCCGGGTTCTTCGACGGCTGGGGCTCCCGGCTGCTCTACCGGCTCACCGAGTGGTTCCTGGTTATCCCTTTCCTGCCGCTGGCGATCATCCTCGCGGTCGTGCTGGGCCGCTCGCTGCTCAACATCGCCATCGTCATCGGCGTCACGAGCTGGCCGGCCACGGCGCTGCTGATCCGCAGCCAGACGCTGACCGTCAAGGAGCGGCCCTACCTCGAGCGGGCTCGACTCCTCGGGGCCGGGAAGTGGCACCAGATGACCCGGCACGTGCTGCCGAACGTGACCCCGATGATCTTCGCCAACACCACGCTGACGGTCGCGGTCGCGATCCTCTCCGAGACCACGCTGAGCTTCCTGGGCCTGGGTGACCCGTCCCGGGTCTCGTGGGGATCGATGCTCGAGGCGGCGTTCGGCGTCGGCGCGATGACCACGGGGTCGTGGTGGTTCATCGTCCCGCCAGGGATCTGTGTGGTGCTGGTCGTGCTCTCGTTCACGCTGATCGGACAGGCGCTCGAGGAGATCTTCAACCCACGGCTGCGGGACCGCTGATGAGCCATCTCCTGGAGCTGCGCGGGCTGACCGTGGCCTACCGGACCGAAGAGGGCCGGCTGCCCGCCGTACGCGGTGTCGACCTGCACGTCGACGCGGGCGAGGTCGTCGGCATCGCCGGTGAGTCCGGGTGCGGCAAGTCCACGCTCGTCTGCACCGTGCTCCGCCTCCAGCCCAAGGACGCGGTGGTCGAGGGCGAGGTGCTGGTCGCCGGTCGCGACGTGCAGACGATGGGCTGGGGCGACCTGCGCGCGCTGCGGTGGTCGGAGGCCTCGATCGTCTTCCAGGGGGCGCTGCACTCGCTCAACCCCGTGCGCCGGATCGAGACCCAGATCGCCGAGCCGATCCGCCTGCACGAGCCCGGGCTCTCCGACGCGGAGATCGCCGGGCGGGTGGCCGAGCTGCTCGAGCAGGTAGGGCTGCCTGCGGCCCGGTCCCGGGTCTATCCGCACCAGCTCTCGGGAGGTCAGCGGCAGCGGGTGATGATCGCGATGGCCCTGGCCTGCCGCCCCGAGCTGATCGTCGCCGACGAGCCCACCACGGCCCTCGACGTGATGGTGCAGGCCCAGATCCTCGACCTGATCTCCGGCCTGGTGAAGGACCTCGGCGTCGGGCTCCTGATCATCAGCCACGACCTGTCGGTGCTCGCCGAGGTCTGCGACCGGGTCGCCGTGATGTACGCCGGCCGGGTGGTGGAGTGCGGCTCGGCGGAGCAGGTCTTCACCTCCCCGGCCCATCCCTACGCGCAGGCGCTCTCGCGGGCGTTCCCGCGGGTGGGGGACGCCGCGGCGAGGTACGCGCCGGCCGGGCTCGCGGGCGACCCGCCCGACCCCCACGACCTGCCTTCGGGTTGTTCCTTCGCGCCGCGGTGCGCGCTCTCGATCGATGCCTGCACCGAGGAGGAGCCGCCGTTGATCGAGGTCGGCGGTCGCCTGGCGGCGTGCATCCGGGTGGGGGAGTCATGACGGCTCCACCGATGAACGACGCACCGCTGCTGGAGGCCTCCGGGGTAGGGGTCGAGTTCACGACCCGCGCCGGGACCGTGGCCACCGCCCTCGACGGCGTCGACGTCCAGGTGCGGTCGGGGGAGATCCTCGCCCTGGTGGGGGAGTCCGGGTCGGGCAAGACCACGCTGGCCCGGACGATGGTCGGTCTACAGCGACCCACTGCGGGCGAGGTGCGGTTCGAGGGCGTGCCGCTGTCCTACTCGGGCCGGTCGCTGCGGCGGCTGCGCAGCGAGGTGCAGATGGTGCTGCAGGACGCGGCCGGCTCGCTCAACCCGCGTCAGACCGTCTACGAGTCCGTCGCCGAGGGCATCCGCCTGCACCGGCGGGTGGCCTCCGATGCCGAGGGACGCACCGAGGCAGAGCTGGTGGCGGCCGCGCTCGCCGAGGCGGGGCTCCGACCGCCCGAGCGGATCTTCCTGCGCTACCCGCACGAGCTGTCCGGCGGGCAGAAGCAGCGGGTGCTCATCGCCGGCGCGCTCGCGCTGCGGCCACGGCTCCTGGTCGCCGACGAGCCGGTCTCGTCGCTGGACGCCTCGATCCGTGGCGAGATCCTGGCGCTGCTGCTGGGCCTGCGCGAGTCGCTCGGGCTGGGGATCGTCGTGGTCACCCACGACCTCGGCCTGGCGTGGAACATCGCCGACCGGATCGCGGTGATGTACCTCGGCCGGGTCGTCGAGTGCGGCACTACCGAGCAGGTCCTCGAGTCGCCGCGGCACCCCTACACACAGGCGCTGCTCTCGGTCGTGCCGGAGATCGAGCGGATCACGCCGGTCGTGCTCAAGGGGGAGGTGCCCGACCCGACCCGGATCCCGGGCGGTTGCCGGTTCCACCCGCGCTGCCCGGCCGTCGCGGACGGCACGGCGGCCGCAGCCGGCATCGTCGACGATTGCCGGTCCACGCCGCTCCCGGTGCTGGCCGCCACCGGCGACCACCGGGCGGCCTGCCATCTGGCGGCGGTGCTCGAGTCGTGAGACCATTCCACTACTGACTCGCGAATCAGTAAGGAGGCTGCCGGTGCAGGAGGCATTGCCCCGAGAGATGTACGTCGACGAGGCCACCTGGCTCGCCGAGCGCGAGGCCGTGCTCTACGGCGAGTGGTTCTGCGTCGGCCGTCAGGACGCGCTCGGTCTGGGCGTCCCCTCGCGGGTCGTGGTGCTCGACGTGGCCGGCGAGTCGGTGCTGGTAACGAGCGACGAGCAGGGCGTCCTGCACGCGGCGTACAACGTCTGCCGGCACCGCGGCAGCCAGATCCTGCCGGCTTCGGGTCCGCCGTCGGCCTGCCAGGCCGCCGCGCTGCGCTGCCCCTACCACTCTTGGACCTACGGCCTAGACGGCCGGCTGCTGAAGGCGCCGCACGCGGACGTCGAGGACCCCTCGGCGTTCTCGCTCAACCCGGTCGGGGTGGAGAGCTGGGGCGGCTTCGTGTTCGTGCACCTCTCGCCGGAGGTGGCGCAGTCGCTCGCCGAGTCGGTGGCGCATGCGGCCGGCACCCTCGCCAACTACGGCCTGGCCGACCTCGTGGTGGGCGCGACCTTCAGCTATGAGGTGGCTGCCAACTACAAGGTGATCCTCGAGAACTACAACGAGTGCTACCACTGCGGACCGGTGCATCCCGAGCTGTCCCGGTTGGTGCCGTCGTTCGCCGGTGGTGGCAATGACCTGGACTGGGAGAAGGGCATCCCGCACCGCGAGGGGGCCTGGACGTTCACGACGACCGGCACCACCTCGCGCGCGCCGCTGCCCGGTCTCGACGACGACGAGCGCACCCGGCACAAGGGCGACCTCGTCTACCCCAACCTGATGGTCTCGGCATCGGCCGACCACGTCGCCGCGTTCGTGCTCAGGCCGCGCGGGCCCGACAGGACCGCGGTCGAGTGCTCGCTGCTGTTCGCCGCCGATGAGGTGGCGTCGTCCGACTTCGACCCCAGCGACGCGGGCGAGCTGTGGGACCTGGTCAACCAGCAGGACTGGGCGATCTGCGAGTCGGTACAGCGCGGGATGACGTCGCGCAGCTATCGGCACGGCTGGTTCGCTCCGATGGAGGACGACAGCCTCGACATCCGGCGCTGGCTGCTGCCCCGGCTCGGGGGTACGCCATGAGCGAGCAGGTCGACTACGTCGTCGCCGGGCTGGGCGCGCTCGGCTCCGCGACCGCCTACGAGCTGGCCGGCCGCGGACACAGTGTCATCGGGCTGGAGCGGTTCGAGCTCGGCCACAGCAACGGCGCCAGCCACGACACCAGCCGGATCCTGCGGCACAGCTATCACACCCCGGCGTACGTCCGACTGACCAAGGACGCGTACGCCGACTGGGCACGGCTCGAGCACGCCAGCGGCCGCAGCCTGGTCACGAAGGTGGGCGGCCTCGACCTGTTCCCTCCTCAGGCTGCGATCCCGCCCGTCGACTACCTCGGCTCGCTGATGGAGGTCGGGATCGAGCACGAGGTGCTCGATCCGGGGCAGGTGGCCGCTCGGTGGCCGCAGTTCGACTTGGCGAGCGACGTGAAGGCGCTCTACCAACGCGACGCCGCGATCGTGCCCGCCGGGCTGGGCACCCGGACCATGCAGGAGGTGGCGGCCAGGCTCGGTGCCGACCTGCGGCCGCACAGCCCCGTCACTGGGGTCCAGGAGCTCGGGTGCGGGCGGGGTCGAGGTCGAGACCGCCGCCGGGACGATCCGCTGCCGTGGGCTGGTCGTGTGCGCCGATGCCTGGGTCAACGACGTTGTCGGGCACCTCGGGGTGCGGGTGCCGGTCGAGGTGACGCTCGAGCAGGTTACGTACTTCCAGCCGGCAGAGCCGGCGCGCTTCGCACCCGAGCGGATGCCGCTGTGGATCTGGATGGACGACCCGTCGTACTACGGCTTCCCGACGTACGGCGAGGCCACGATCAAGGCCGCGCAGGACTGCGGCGGGCCAATCGTGGATCCCGACGGCCGCACCTCGGATCCCGATCAGGAGATGGAGCAGCGCCTTGCGGCCTTCGTCGGCGGCCTGCTGCCGGGCAGCGGCGAGCCGGTGCGCTCGTCACGCTGCCAGTACACGCTGACCCCCGACCGCGACTTCGTGATCGCGCCGGTGCCCGGGCACGAGTCAGTCGTGGTGGGGCTCGGCGCCGCGCACGGGTTCAAGTTCGCGCCGACGTTCGGGCGGTTGCTCGCCGATCTCGTGGTGGACGGTGGCACCGCCACCGACCTGACCGACTTCCGGCTGGACCGCCCGGCCCTGACCGATCCCGCCTACGCCGCCCACTGGCTGGTGTGACGTGGCTTCACGACAGCAGTTCCGGATCGATGCCGAGCTCGCGCGCGACAGTCTCGGCCACCCAGACGCGCAGCTGCTGTCGGGTGATCGTCTTGTAGACCAGCGCCGCCACGACGAGTCCGTCGATGAGCGCCGAGACGCGAGCCACGGTGGCATCCGGGTCGGGGCAGGTGAACGAGCCGTCCTTGACGCCCTCGTCGATCATTCCGCGCAGCACCTCGCACCAGCGCAGCTCCATCCGGCGCAGCACCTTGCGGATCCCCGGCTCACGCTGCGCGAGCGCCCAGGCGTCGATCCAGATCCGCCAGCCCTTCGCGGCGCCGGTCGGGCCGTACGAACGCAGTGCCCGGCGCAGCGTGTCGACCGGGTCGGTGCCCGCGGCCGTGGCCTTGTCCAGGCCGGCGAGGTCGCGCTCGACGGCGTACGCGAACGCCTCAGCGACCAGCGCGTCCTTGGTCCCGAAGTGGTAGAAGATCAGCGCCGTGCTGACGTTCAGCGCCTTCGCGACGTCGGTGACCCGGGTCGCCTCGAGGCCGATCCGGTCGAGCGTCTCGGTCGTGGACGCGAGGATCTCGTCGCGCCGCAGCTCTACGCTGCGACGACTGCGCGTCACTCTCCACCCCGCATGGATCGCAGCATAGGACGTACGTCGAGGAGGGCACCGTGACCGTCGACCCGATGGAGATCGTGCGCAAGGCCGCGCCGCTGGACGGCGAGCCGGTGCTGATGATGCCCGCCGAGGCCTACACCTCGCCCGAGGTGCTCGACTGGGAGCGACGACACCTGTTCGCCGGCACCTGGACGTGCCTGGGACGAGTCGCCGACCTGTTCCCCGAGGGCGAGCGGCCGGTGCGTCAGCGTGCGGTGATGGTCGGCGACGTACCGGGTCTCATGGTGCGCGACGGCGACGTCGTGCGGATGTACGCGAACACCTGTCGGCACCGGGGCCACGAGCTGCTGCCCGAGGGCGGTACGTCGGACCGGCGCAAGGTGGTCTGCCCCTACCACGCCTGGACCTACGACCTCGAGGGTCGGTTGGTGGGTGCGAAGGGGTTCCGCGAGGACGACGGCTTCGAGTTCGCCGAGCACGGCCTGGCCGAGCTGCCGGTGCGGGTGTGGGAGGGGTGGGTCTTCGGGCACGCCCTGCACCCGGAGGGGTCGCCGCAGGTGCCGTCGTTCGAGGAGCACCGGGGAACGTTCGACACCGTGGTGGCGCCGTACGCACCGGGCGGGCTCGTGGTCGCCGACCGGCACACCTACGAGGTCGCGGCCAACTGGAAGGTGATCTCGGAGAACTATCACGAGTGCTACCACTGCCCGCTGATCCATCCGGAGCTGTGCCAGGTGAGCCCGCCGACGTCCGGGCACAACTACGACCTGCCCGGCGGCTGGGTCGGTGGGTCGATGGTCCTCCGCGACGGGATGCGCACGATGTCGCTGACCGGTGAGCTGGCCGCGACGCCGCTGCCCGACGCGCCGCCGACGGCGGTGGAGTACCTGCACCTGCTGCCCAACCTGCTGGTCTCGGCGCACCCCGACTACGTGATGACGCACCGGATGGTGCCGCTGTCGCCCGAGCGGACCTGGGTGGAGTGCTCCTGGCTGGTGCTGCCCGGATGCCGACGGCTCGGCGCCCGCCGCTGCCGGGGCCGTCGAGTTCTGGGACCTCACCAACAAGCAGGACTGGGCCGCGTGCGAGTCGGTGCAGCGCGGCCTGGCCAGCCCGCACTTCCAACCGGGGCCGTTCGCGCCCAACGAGGACGCCGTGGCCCGGCTGGTGTCGATGATCGGCCGGGCCTACCGAACCGGCCGGCTGCTGCCGTAGCGGTGGTTGAGGTGCGAGTGCAGCGAGCCTCGAAACCACTCGCGTTGGTGCTCGCCCTGGTCGGCGCGCTGTTGGCCGTAGCCGGTCCGGCGCCGGCAGCGCTGCCCCTTGCGGCGGAGCCGGTGCAGGTGGGCTCATTGACGCTGAAGCCCTGCAAGGTCGTGAAGCGTGCGCTGTGCGGCAGCATCCAGCGGGCGTGGGAGCCGGGCAACCCGTCGGCCGGCAAGGTCCGGGTGGGGTTCGCGTTCGTGCCGGCTCGCAAGCAGCCGGCGATCGACACGCTGGTGCCGCACGAGGGGGGACCGGGCTACAGCACGACCGGCACCGGCGCCGACTACGCCGCGATGTACGGCCCGCTGCTCGGCCGGCGCAACCTGCTGCTCGTCGACCAGCGCGGCACCGGGCTGTCGGAGGCGCTGCTGTGCCCGGACCTGCAGCGGCTGGTGCTGCCCTACAACGTCGCCGCCGGCAGGTGCGGCCGCTCGCTCGGCGACCGCGCCGACGACTACGGCTCGGTGCGGTCAGCCGACGACCTGGCCGCGGTGATCGAGAAGCTCGAGCTGCCGTCGGTCTCCCTGTACGGCGACTCCTACGGGACGTTCTTCACGCAGACCTTCGCGGGCCGCCATCCCGAGAAGATCCGCAGCATCGTGCTCGACGGCGCCTACCCGACGTACGGCGAGTCCGGCTGGTATCCGACCCAGGCGCCGGCGATGCGGGACGCGTTCACCAAGGTCTGCCGACGCTCGTCCGAGTGCCGATCGGCCGGGCGGGCGTTCCTGCCCACGCTGCGCACCGTGCTTCGCAAGGTGCGTCGCAACCCCTGGCAGGGAATGGCCCACGACGCGGAGGGCACCCGCACCGAGGTGACGGTTGACGGCGCGGCGCTGACCAGCGTCGCGTTCGGCGCGACGTACGCCCCGGCGTTCTACCGGGAGCTCACCGGTGCCCTGCGCTCCGCCCTGCGCGGCGATCGCGCGCCCCTGCTCCGGCTGGTCGCGGAAGCCGTGGGCGGCAGCAGCAACGCCGGGCCGGTCAAGGCCTATAGCGAGGGACTCGACGCGGCCGTGGCCTGCCACGACTACCCGCAGCTCTACGACATGACGGTGCCGCCCGGGGCCGCGCGCGAGCGGCAGCTGGCCCGAGCGATCGGGGCGCGGAGCCGCACCCACCCGCGCACCTACTCGCCGTTCACCGTCCGCGAGTACGCCGGCTCCGACTGGCAGGCCCTCGACTGGTGCACCCGCTGGCCGGTCGCGCCCGCGGACAACCCGGCGGGGCCCATTCATCCGCCGTCGGGCTACCCGGACGTGCCGGTGCTGGTGCTGAGCGGCGAGCTCGACTCGATCACCACGGCGGCCGAGGGCAATCTCGTGAAGGGGCAGTTCCCGAACGCCCGGCACGTCGTGGTCCGCAACAGCTTCCACGTCACGGCGATCGGCGACCGGGACAACTGCGCCGAGCGCATCCTGCGCGCCTTCGTGCGCTCACCCCGCTCGGAGCGTGTTGGGTGCGCGCAGGAGGTCGAACCAGTGCGCGCGCTCGGCATCGTGCCGCGCACGCTCGGCGACGTCGCTGGTGTGGGGTTGCGACGGGCCGGCCCGGCCGCGGCGCTGACCGTCGAGGACGTCGTCGACCGGTGGTGGAACAACTACTCCGGCAGCGGCGTCGGCCTGCGCGGAGGCACCTTCAGCTACACCGGCAACGACGTCGTCAAGCTCCGGCTGGACCACTACCGCCTGCTCCAGGGCGTGGCCGTCTCGGGCCTCGCGACCTGGGACCGCAACCGGAGGCAGATGTCGGTGAACCTGACCCTCAATGGCTCGCTGCGTGGCCAACTACGCGGCGGTTGGGACACCCGCGAGCTCGGCGCGCCGGCCCGGCTCAGCGGTGTGATCGAGGGCAAGCAGGTCCGCCTGACCTTCCCCGCGCCGTAGCGAGGTTGAATCGGGAGTTCCGGCCCCTTGAATCGGGAGTTCCGGCCCCTTGAATCGGTAGTTGTGGCCCGTCGAGTCGGGGCCACAATCTCGGACTCGAGGGGCCAAAACTCCCGATTCGACGCCTGCTAGCGGGGGACGTGCTCGGACCACTCCCGGTGCGACACCTGCTCGTCGCCGTCGTACGCCGTCACGTCGGTCACCACGTCGTACCCGGCGAGCCCCACGTCGATCCGCATCGAGGACGTGACGCTGACGTCGATGCCGGGCCAGGTGAGGCGGTAGGTGCAGGTGGCCGTTGCGTGCTGGGCGAAGGTCACGTTGTCGACGAAGACGTCTCCGGCGTACTCCTCGGTGGCGGTGCCGTCGTGGGGGACCTCGTACGTCGACCCGTGCCGCACCGAACAGGTCGTGGTCTGGCGCAGGACGTCGCGGGTGGTGGTCCAGGAGACGTCGGTGGGGTCCTCCGAGGAGGACTCCGCGCCGGGGGTGAAGCCCGGCTCCCACGGCGTTCCGGCATAGCGGGGCAGGTCGAGCGAGCCGCCGTGGATGGTCAACGTCACCGGCGCCGGGGGAGCGATGGTGTTGGGCCAGTCGGCTCCCGCGATCGAGAGCCGGATGGTCTGGCCGGGCGTGAACTCGTAGGCGCAGGCGTCGAGGTCGACGACGACGTCGTAGACCTGCCCGGGCACCAGCGGGCTCGGCTCCGCCGGTGCGTGTACGCCGTCGCGGAAGGTCAGGTCGAGGCTGCCGCGGGTGACGAGCGCCGAGGCGCCGTCGGGGAACACGTCGCAGAGCTTCACCGAGAGCGAGGCGAGCGGCGCGTCCGTGCTGACCTGCAGCCGGGCGACGGGATGTCCCACCAGCACCTCGCCCAGGGCTGGCCAGTCGAAGGTGAGCGAGTGGGCGTCGTCCTCGCGCTGGTCTCCTGAGAGCCCCCACGGGAGGTGGCCCGCGCAGTCGATCCAGGCCGAGGTGCCGACGTCCGGACGCACCGCGAGCGAGCGCGGGCCCGTCGAGGGTCCGGGTGTCGGTCGACGATGCCGCCGACGGCCAGACGTCGCGGACCCAGTAGCCCTCGTGCTGGTCGAGGAAGGCGGCCGGCCGGGTCGGCGTACGCACGAAGACCTCGACCCGGTCCTCCTGCGGCGCATCCGTGCCGCGCAGCCAGTGGTCGAACCAGGCGACCATCTCGACGTCGAGGTCGAGGCGCGGTCCGGGGTAGGCGGTCGTGGGGTCGGCGTGCACCCACGGGCCGGCGAGCAGCCGGTACGGCACCCCCGCGTCACCGAGCGCGGTCACGGTGCGGAACGAGTTGTTGCGGTAGCCGTCGGCCCACCCGGCGACGAGCATCACCGCCGCTTCGATCCGGTCGTAGCCGTTGCCCTCGCCGTCGGAGCGCAGCGAGCCGTGCCGCCAGTAGGGGCCGTCCCGGTTCTCGCGCAGCCAGGTGAGCAGCCACGGCTCGACGGTCTCGAGCCGGCGCCGCCACTCGTCGCGCCAGGTGTCGCCCCACACCGCCGGCACGGGCGGCAGCACCGTCATCGGCGTCATGTAGTGGTCGTAGTCGACGAGGTCGACCAGGCGCAGCGCGCCGCCGCGCCAGTGCACGTCGTCGGTCCAGCGGTCGTCGCTCGAGTAGATCGCACACACGGCCTTGAGCGCCGGCGGCCGTTCGGCGGCGATCTGCAGCGAGTTGAAGCCGGAGTACGACGTCCCCCACATGCCGACGTTGCCGTCGCACCAGTCCTGCTCGGCCAGCCAGGCGATCACCGCGACCAGGTCGGTCTGCTCGGCCTCCGGGTACTCGTCGGTGGGGTCGCCCGAGGACGAGCCGGTGCCGCGGACGTCGACCCGGCAGACGGCGTACCCGAACTCGTCGCGCAGCCGCCGGTAGCTCTCGGCGTACGACGATGTCAGGTCGTCCTTGCGGTAGGGCAGCGCCTCGAGCAGGCAGGGTTGCGGCCCGCGGTCGGCGTCGGGGAGGTAGAGCGTGGCCGCCAGCTCGACGCCGTCCGCCATCGGGAGGCGGACCTCGCGCTCAGTGGGCACGCGCGTGCTCTGCCATCAGTCGGGTCACGGTCGCGGGGTCGAGGCCCTCGCTGACGTTGCCGTCGCGACCGGTGGTCGTCGGCGCGGTGAGCATCGAGTTGAGCACCGACTCCTCGGCGGCGTCGACGACCGCCTCGAACACGTCGTCCAGGGCGCGGCCGGACACGGTGGGCCCGTCCGCCCAGGCGCCGTCACGGTCGGTGCGCCTGGTGGTGGAGACGCCGAGGAAGATCTCGCCGCTGCCGTGGTGCGCCGTCGAGCCGGCGCGGGCGAGGCCGAGGCCGATCCGGCGGGCCAGCCGGCTGCAGTCGTGGTTGGTGACGGGCGCGTCGGTGACGACCACGCCGATGCACGACCCGGCCGGCTTCGGCGGGTCGACGTGCTCGGGGAGCAGCCGCCCGACGGGTACGCCGTCGACGGTGAGCCGCTTGCGCTCGCCGAAGTTGGTGAGCAGCAGGACGGCGACCGTGTGGCCGGCCGGGGTGACGCGCGACGAGGTTCCGATGCCGCCCTTGAATCCCAGGCAGGACATGCCGGTGCCGGCCCCGACCGCGCCCTCCGGCGGCGCGACTGCGCCGCCGCGCGAGTCGATCGCGGCGGAGTGGGCGGCCAGCACGTCGTCGTACTCGACCTGCATGCGGCGGCAGTCGTTGAGGAAGGAGTCGTCGCACTCGCCCACGACGGGGATCACCACGTCAGCGGCAACCTGGGTGTCGCGCTCGATCTCGATCCGGCACGCGGCGTCGTAGACCCGGCCGAGCTGCATCGTCGAGGTCAGGTAGATCGGTGTCTCGAGCACGCCCCATTCAGCGGCGGTGAGGAACCCGGTGCACTCGCCGGCGCCGTTGAGAACCGCACCTCCGGCAGCGAGTGGGCGCAGGTAGGCGTCATCGGCGAGGAACAGCGCGGTCACCCCGGTGCGCGCGATCCCGCGGCCCTCTGGGGGTGCCGGCTCGTCGCGGTGCAGCGTCGTGTGGCCCAGCCCCACGCCCGGGACGTCGAGGACGGAGTTGGTCGGGCCGGTCGGGAGGACGCCGATCCGGATCCCGATCTCTCGTGCGCGAGGCATGCGTTCATCCTGTCCAGTTCAGTGGCTCAGCGCCATACTGCTGACTCATGGATCAGTACCGGATGCCCGTGGTGTGGTCGCCGACCACGCGGGCCCACGACCCGCAGAGCGAGGTCTGGGTCGGGGTGGCGACGCCCGGTACCGAGGTCGCGGGCCGTGTCGACGCGATCCTCTCGGCGGTCACCGACGCCGGACACGAGCTGGTCGAGGCGACGCCGCAGCCCGACGACGTACTCGCCCGCGTGCACGACCAGGCGCTGCTGACCTTCCTGGCCGAGGCAGCGGAGCGGTGGAAGAAAGGCCCGTACGAAGAGCTGGTCGGCCAGTCGCGCGTCGTTCCGTACCTCTTCCCGACGCCGGCCATGACCGCCGGGATCCCGACCCGTCCGGCCGTCGCCATCCACGCCGAGGCCGGCAGCTACGCCTACGACACGATGACCGTGGTCGGCCCCGGCACCTGGGAGGCCGCACGCGCCGCGGTGGACTGCGCGCTGACCGCGGCCGACCTGGTGCTGGCAGGGGAGCGAGCGGCGTACGCCTTGAGTCGTCCGCCCGGACACCACGCGACCCCAGCCGGCTTCGGCGGCTCCTGCTACCTGAACAACGCCGCGGTCGCGGCCGAGGCGCTGCGGGTCGGCGGGCACGAGCGGGTCGCCGTCATCGACATCGACGCGCACCAGGGCAACGGCACCGCGGCGATCTTCTACGACCGCGCGGACGTCCTCTACGGCTCGGTCCACGTCGACCCGGCGGCCGGGTGGTTCCCGCACATCGTCGGGTACGCCGACGAGACCGGAACCGGCGAGGGCGAGGGCTGCACCCGCAACCGGCCGCTGCCGGAAGGCACGGCCGACGGCCCCTGGCTCGACGCGATCGGCGACCTCGCCGACTGGGCGGTCGCCGAGGGCTGCTCGGCGCTGGTCGTCTCCCTGGGCGTCGACGCCGCCGTCGACGACCCCGAGAGCCCGCTGATGATCACCACCGACGGCTACCGCTCAGCCGGCTCCACCCTCGGTGCGACCGGCCTCCCGGCCGTCGTCGTCCAAGAGGGCGGCTACCACCTGCCCACCCTCGGCGGCCTCGTCGTGGCGTACCTGGACGGGCACGCCACACCGACTGGTTGAGCGGGCCACTCCTCCACAGATCCCGCCCACCCCCTGTTGACGAGCAGCGGGGCTGGCATACGGTGCCGGGTAACAGCCAGGACGCTCCATCTCGGGAGGGCCACCTATGGCGATGACGCCTACCGACGCGCGCGCTGCGCACGACGGAGAGCTCGTCGAGCAGCTCGACCTGCAGGTGCGAGGGCTGGTGCGCAGCGAGGGCGTCGACCCGCAGCGCGACGCCGGGTTGGTACGCCGGATCGTCGAGGGCGTCGTACGCGACCACGACGAGCGCAGCCTCACCGGGATGGTGCCGCCGGTGGCTGATGTCGACGCACTTGTCGGCGAGCTGGTGGCGCGGGTATCGGGCTTCGGTCCGCTGCAGCCCTACCTCGATGACCCCGCCGTCGAGGAGATCTGGATCAACGACCCGAGCCGGGTCTTCATCGCTCGCAACGGCCGGCACGAGCTGACGAACCTGATGCTCAGCACGGCGCAGGTGCAGGAGCTGGTGGAGCGAATGCTCAAGTCGAGCGGGCGGCGGATCGACGTCAGCCAGCCGTTCGTCGACGCGATGCTGCCCGAGGGGCACCGTCTGCATGTCGTCCTCGAGGGCATCAGCCGCGGGTTCAGCGCCGTCAACATCCGCAAGTTCGTGCTCAAGGCGGGGAGGCTCTCCGATCTTGTCGAGCTCGGCACCCTGAGCCCGCGCGCCGCTGGGTTCCTCGAGGCCTCGGTGCGGGCCGGCCTCAACATCCTGGTCGCCGGCGGAACGCAGGCTGGGAAGACCACCCTCCTCAACTGCCTGGCTGCGGCGATCCCGGGCGGCGACCGCGTGGTCTCGGCCGAGGAGGTGTGGGAGCTGCGCTTCCCGCACCCCGATTGGGTGCCGCTGCAGACCCGGCAGTCCGGTCTCGAGGGGACCGGCGAGATCCGGCTGCGCGACCTGGTCAAGGAGGCGCTTCGAATGCGGCCCAGCCGGATCATCGTGGGCGAGGTCCGCGCCGAGGAGTGTCTCGACCTGCTGCTGGCTCTCAACGCCGGGCTTCCGGGCATGTGCACGCTGCACGCCAACAGTGCTCGGGAAGCTCTGGTCAAGATGTGCACGCTGCCGTTGCTGGCGGGCGAGAACATCTCGGCTCGGTTCGTCGTACCCACCGTCGCGTCGTCGGTCGACCTCGTGGTCCACCTCGGCATCGACGAGCAGGGAGTACGCCGTGTCAACGAGGTCGTCGCAGTCTCCGGCCGGGTGGAGAACGACGTGATCGAGTGCGAGCCGATCTTCGAGCGCAGCGGCGGCGAGCTGCGCCGGAGCAACGGGATGCCGCCGACCGTCGAGCGCTTCGAACGAGTCGGCATCGACGTCCACCGCCTTCTGAACGACGCGCGTTAGGGGCTGAGCGTGGGTGCGTTGGTGGGCCTCGGTGTGGGCGTCGGGCTGCTCCTCATCTGGTCCGCGTTCTTCACGCCACGTCGCGCGCGCCCGACTACGCAGGAGGCGGGGGCGCTGTCCCGACTGCTCGCGCGGGCGGGTCTGGGCGAGGTCTCGGTCCCGGGCTTCGTGGCTCTCTGCGTCGCCTGCGCGGTGATCGTCGGGCTGGTGATCCACGTCGTGTCCCGCACTGCCCCGGTTGCAGTGGCCTTCGCCGCCATGGGCGGCTACCTTCCGGTCGCTGTCGCTTCGGGTCGCGCCCGCCGCAGACAGCGTGACTTCGCCGAGGTCTGGCCCGACGCGGTCGACAACCTCGCCTCCGCGGTGCGCGCCGGGATGTCGCTCCCGGACGCGCTGGCCGGGCTCGCGGTGCGCGGCCCCGAGCCGTTGCGGCCGTCGTTCGACGCCTTCGCGCTCGACTACCAGGTCAGCGGTCGGTTCGGAGAGAGCCTCGACCGACTCAAGGACCGGCTCGCCGACCCCGTGGGCGACCGCGTCGTCGAGGGCCTGCGGATCGCCCGCGAGGTCGGAGGCGGTGAGCTCGGGCGGCTGCTGCGTAACCTCTCCGGCTACCTGCGCGACGAGGCCCGCACCCGTTCCGAGCTCGAGGCGCGGCAGTCCTGGGCCGTCAACGGCGCCCGGCTCGCGGTCGCGGCACCGTGGGTCGTGCTCCTGTTGATGTCGTTCCAGTCCGAAGTGATCACCCGCTACCGCTCCACGACGGGTGCGGTGATCCTCGCCTTCGGAGCAGCGGCGAGCGTGCTGGCGTACCGACTGATGATGCGGATCGGTCGACTCCCGATCGAACGGCGGATCCTCTCGTGACTCCGACACTCTGGGGAGCGGTCGCCGGCGCTGGTGCCGGGCTCGGCCTCCTGCTCGTCGTCTCCCGGCTGCTCGTGATCCGTCGACCACAGCTGGCGCTCCGCGTACTGCCCTACGTCCAGGACGTTCCCCGCCTCGGGGCCAGTGGCCCGAGACCCGCACCCACATGGACCTCGGCGCCCCGCGGGGTCTTCGGTCCATTGCTCCTGGCGGCCGGCGATGCCGCGGAGCGAGTCCTCGGCGGGTCGGAGTCCGTACGCCGCCGACTCGAGCGGGCCGACCTCGATGCGACGGTGCCGGACTTCCGCGTCGAGCAGGTGTTGTGGGGGCTCGTCGGCTTCGCGGCCGCGGCTGGGTACGGCGTGCTGCGGGCGTTGAGCAACCCCGGCGCCGGCGCGGTGGCGGCGCTGGCTCTCTGCTTCGTGGCCTTCGCCGTCGGCGTGCTCGCCCGCGACAACCATCTCTCCGGCCAGGTGCGGAGACGCGAGCGCCGGATCCTCGCCGAGTTCCCCACCATCGCCGAGCTGCTCGCCCTTGCCGTCGCAGCCGGCGAGAGCCCGGTGACCGCCCTCGAGCGCGTCGTCCGGCGCAGCGGCGGTGAGTTATCCGCCGATCTGGCACGTGTACTCGCACGAATACGCACCGGCGAACCCGTCGCCACCGCGTTCGACCAGCTCGCGGCAAGGTCGGGTCTGCCGCTGGTGGCCCGATTCGCCCAAGGGGTCGCGGTGGCGGTCGAGCGCGGCACCCCGTTGGCCGACGTACTCCACGCCCAGGCGGCCGACGTCCGCGAGGCAGGGCGGCGCGAGCTGATCGAGGTCGCGGCCCGGCGCGAGGTCTTCATGATGGTGCCGGTCGTGTTCCTGGTGCTGCCGATCACCATCCTGTTCGCGTTCTGGCCCGGCGTCGTCGGCCTGTCCCTCACCACTCCCTGATATCTCGGAAAGGTTCGATCATGGAGCAACTCTCACTACTCATCACGCGGCTGTACGTCGCCATCACGCCATCGCCTCGACGCGACGACCGTGGCGACGTGCCGGGGTGGGTGCTCGTGACGGTGATGTCGGCGGGGCTGGTGATGGCGATCTGGGGGCTGGCCGAGGGCGAGCTGAAGAGCATGTTGCGGAGTGCTCTGAACTCCGTGAAGTAATGCGTCGCGAGCGCGGCGCCGCGGTCGTCGACTTCGTACTGGTACTGGTGGTCCTCGTCCCGCTGGTGCTCGGGATCCTCCAAGTGGCGTTGGTGATGCAGGTGCGCAACACACTGGCCGCCGCCGCCTCGGAGGGTGCACGCGTTGCGGCGACCGCCGACCGCGGGCCGGGCGACGGAGTCGCGGCGACGAAGGAGCAGATCGCTGACGCCATCGCGGGGCGGTACGCCGAGGACGTCAGCGTGCGGGCCATCTCCATCGACGGCGCTCCTGGTGTCGAGGTGACCGTGCGGGCCCGGATCCCTGCGCTCGGGCTGGGCGGCCCGGCGATCGAGGTCGTGGTGTCGGGGCGGGCGATCGAGGAGCCGGAGCGATGAGGCGTGACGAAGCAGGCTCAGCTGTGGTCGAGTTCGTGTGGCTCGGAATCCTGTTGCTCGTGCCGATCCTGTGGATCGTGCTGTCGGTGTTCGAGGCGCAGAAGGGTGCGTTCGCGGTGTCCGCGGCCGCCAGGTCCGCCGGCCGCGCCTACGCACTCGCCCCCACCGACGCCGAGGGGGTGCGGCGCGCCCGCGCGGTGGCCGAGCAGGCGCTCGCCGACCAGGGTCTCGAAGCCGCGCCGTTGTCGGTGACGGTGACCTGCACGCCGTATCCGCATGACTGTCACAGCGGCACGTCGGTGATCACCGTCCGGATCGCCACCCGGGTAGACCTTCCGCTGATGCCGGATGTGCTCGGCGGAGACAAGCCGAGCTTCGCGCTCGATGCGACGCATACGGTGCCGATCGGGCAGTACCAGGAGGTGGGCGATGCAGTCCGTGACGAGCGCGGGCAGGTGTCGGTCCTGATCATCGGGTTCGCGGCGGTGCTGCTCCTCGCGATCGCGGTGGTGATCGATGCGAGCGCCGCCTATCTCCAGCGGCAGGGACTCGACACGCTCGCCGATGGGGCGGCGCTGCGGGGAGCCGACCTCGGCGCGACGGGGGAGGACGTCTACCGGGGCGGCGTACCCGACGGGGAGCTCGAGCTCACCGCCGCCAAGGCGCGAGCGGCGGTCCACGACTACCTCGGCGACGTCGGCGCCTACCGCAAGTATCCGGGACTGACCGCCCACGTGACCGTAACCGCGACGACCGTCGAGGTGCGGCTTACCGCTCCCGTCGACCTCCCGCTCGCAATCCCCGGATCGCCCGACCGCCCCACCGTGGGTGCCAGTGGCGCGGCGGTCGTCAGTCCGGACTAGCCCATGAGCGCCGCCATGCTGCTTTGGCCGATCCAGCCCGGCAGCTCGCGACGCAGCTCACTCGGCGCCTCGATCCGGATGGCGCCCTTGCGCAGCGCGTTCTGCCACGAGACGTCGCTGCGCCACACGAGGGTCAGGTCGCGTAGCCCCGTCAGCACGCGGGCGTCGACGTCGTAGCCCGGGTCGAAGTCGCAGACATCTGTGTCTTCGCCGGTCACGACGAGCCACCATCGCGACACCTTGGGCGGTACGTCGTCGAGCTCGAACGCGACCGTGGTGCGCTTGTGAGGCCACTTCTCCAAGGGCGTGGTGCGCTGCATGTCCCAGAAGAGCAGGTGCGGGTCCAGGTCCTGGTCGCCGAGGTCCGACGCCCATCGCATGCCCCACACCCCGACCGCGTCCACGATCGGCCCGAGCTCCTGGCCGGCCTCGGTCAGGTGGTACGACGTGTGGGCTCCGGTGCCCTCGCGGCGGATGACCCCCGCGCGCTCGAGGGTGCGCAGCCGCTTCGACAGCAGCGAGGGTGACATCCGGGGCACCCCGCGGCGCAGGTCGTTGAACCGCGTGCTGCCCATCAACATCTCCCGCAGCACGAGCATCGTCCACCGCTCGTCCAGGACCTCCATGGCCTTGGAGACCGGGCAGAACTGTCCGTACATCGCCTTCTCCGTTGGATCGACACCCCGAGATCTACTTCGCATCATGCACCGAGGAAGCGGATCAGCAGTACAGATCGTGAACTATTCGCCGTGGTGGCGCGGCCTCACAGTTGCTGCCATGACCGTTACTGACACCTTGATCGAGACCGCGGCCGCGCCAGAGCGCGGCTCCATCATCGAGCGGGCGAGGGCCATCGGCCCGGTGCTGGCAGAGCACGCCGCCCGCCACGACCGCGAGGGCACCTTCGTCGCCGAGGCGTACGCCGCCCTCCATGAGTCCGGCCTGCTGAAGGCCGGCGTACCCGTCGAGCTCGGTGGCGACGGCGCGACCGTCGCCGAGCTCACCGCGCTCCAGCGCGAGCTCGGACACTGGTGCGGGTCGACCGCCCTGGCCAGCTCGATGCACCAGCACGTCGTCGCGTTCACCGCCTGGCGCTACCGCCGGGGCCTGCCCGGCGCGGAGGCCACTCTCCGCCGCGTCGCCGAGGAGGGCATCCTGCTCGTCTCCACGGGCGGTGGCGACTACACGCACCCCAACGGTGAGGCTGTGAAGGTCGACGGCGGATACCGCGTCTCCGGGCACAAGCGCTTCGCGAGCCAGTCCGCCCACGGGACCGTGATGTCGACGATGTTCACGTACGACGACCCGGAGCAGGGCCTCCGGGTCCTCAACGTGGCCGTCCCGATCGCGGCCGAGGGAGTCACCGTCTCCGACAACTGGGACACGCTCGGCATGCGCGGCACCGCCAGCAACGACATCGTCGTCAAGGACGTGTTCGTGCCCGACGAGAAGGTGCTGGCCAACCGCCCGCACGGCGTCGTCGACCCGCCGCTTCAGGTGATCTCCCAGATCGCGTTCCCGATCGTCTCGGGCGCCTACCTCGGTGTCGCCGAGGCGGCGTACGAGGCCGCGCTGGCCGCGGCGGGCCGGACGGCCGACAGCGTGCTGACGCAGCGCCGGGTCGGGGAGCTGAAGCACAAGCTCCAGGTAGCCTCCTGGGCGCTCGACGGCGCCCTGGCCGCTGTCGGCGACGACACGACTCCGTCGCACGACACCTACCTGGCCGTGATGTCGGCGAAGGCACAGGTCGCCGCGACCGGCATCGAGGTCTGCGACCTGGCGATGGACCTGGTCAGCGGGGGCGGCTTCTTCAAGGGCTCGGTGATCGAGCGGTGCTACCGCGACATCCGGGCGGCGAAGTTCCACCCGCTGACGCTGGAGGCAACGCTGGTCGAGACCGGCCGGCACGCCCTCGGCGTGCAGGGAGTGCTGGGCTGACCCCCGCGGCCTACGGGGCCGGTGTGATCGTGACCTGCACCGGCCCGCTGGTGGCCACGTCGAGCTCGACGTAGGAGCCGTTCTTGGTGACCGTTCCGGTGCTGGCGACCACGTCGTAGCCGTTCGGCGCGGTGATCGGGCTGACGAAGATCACGGTGGGTGCGTCGATCGACGAGTCGGCGACGTACGACATCGTGAACTTGCCGGTCTTCTGGTCGTACTTGTAGGTCAGGTTCCGCCCGGCCGTTGCCTGCGGGTAGGTGCGCACCAACTGCCGGATCTTGGTCGGCTTGACGCTGTCCAGGTCCGCGTCGTTGGTGAACAGTCCCTGTTTGGTGTCAGCGGTGGTCGGGTCGTTCCAGAACTTGTAGGCCCAGTAGAGCCAGCCCATGTTGTTGGCGTCGGCAGTCTCCGCGTCGATCGCCAGCGCCGCCGGGTTGTCCGTGGCGCCCCACTCGCTCATCAGCGGGACAGCGTTCATCTTCGCGGCCTGGTCGAGGGCGTGCTTGTTGCGGTTCTTGGCGAAGTTCCGGCAGGCCGAGGTGAAGTCCAGCGGCACCCCGAGCGAGGCCAGGAACGTGGCGCTGCAGTAGCTGTGCCAGGACAGGCCGAGGTTGGCCTCGCCCGGCACGCCCTTGAGGAACGTCGGCAGCAGCAGGCCGCCGGAGAGCTGCTGCGGCTCGTACCAGACGATGTTGTGCGGGTCGACCGAGCGGATGCCGGCCAGCGCCTTGTCCTGGGCGGGCTGGAGCTCCTTGATGTAGCTCTGGCCGCACCCGCCGGTGATGCAGAAGGCCCACTCCCTGCCGACCCATGGCTCGTTGATCAGGTCGTAGCCCATCGAGTACGGCTGGTCCTTGTAGTGCTCGGCGACCGCCGTCCAGTAGCTCACCCAGTGGTCGCGCAGCCCGCGCTTGTTGGCCCAGAACTCGTCGTAGACGGTGGAGACCTCGGGGGTCCAGTAGTTGAACGGGAACGGGAGGTTCGGGACGGGCCCGAGCGACCACGGGAACGGGCGCTTCATCGCCCAGTTCGGCACGCCCTCGCCGCCGTAGGTCTCGTGCCACTGGTCCTGGTGCATGTCGAACTGCATCCAGATGCCCTTGTCGGCCATCAGGTCGACGACCCGGTCCCAGCGATCGAAGTAGGTCTGGTCGACGACGCCCGGAGCGGTCGGGTTCACGCCCGGCCAGAGGACGCCCAGCCGCGCGCCGTTGAAGCCGTGCTCGTAGAGCCAGTCCGCGTCGGCGGCGGTGAAGCCCTCCGGCGAGTTCGGCGGCACGTACGGCGCCCGCTTCCACACGAAGTTCAGCCCGTGCACGATCACCAGCCGCCCGTGCTGGTCGACGGTGTACCGCCCCTCACGCTGCAGCCGCGGGATCGGGTCGGGGTCCGCAGGCGCGGCCTCTGCCTTCACGGCGGCGGCGTCGCGCACCGGCGCCAGCAGGAGTGCCAGCAGGAGGGCAAGCAGCAGCGCCAGGAGCTTCCTCATGTAACTAGAACGAGTTGCAGATTCCAGCGTTACGTCCCTCACAGTCTGAACCGACCCGCGAACGCGCGCAGCGGGAGGTCGGCGCTCGTCATCAGCCCGGGTGGCGCGGCGACGACGGAGCGAATCGCGTGCAGGGCGGGCATGCCGGTGACGGTCATGCCGATGGAGGCGAAGTCGGCTGGGTCGGAGAGGTCGACGCCAGGGGCCGGGAAGATCATGTGCTTGTTGTAGATCTGCGGGTCGCCCTTGATCTGGGTGATGTAGCAGCCCTTGATGTCCCAGCTGGGGTCGGTGTGCGGGGTCATCTGCCACTCGAGGTGGGTCTCGACACGGGGTACGCCGTCGATCAGGCCCTGGTACTTGATGTAGCTGCCGCCCAGCGACCCCTTCGGCAGCTGGTACCAACCCAGGTCGATGTCCTTGGTGCAGGCGCCGAGCTCGTAGGAGAACGTCACCTCGTCGAGCTCGAGGCCGAAGCAGTCGGCCTGGAGGTAGACGGAGTCCGCAAAGACCGCGGTGTACTTCTCGAGCATCGCGGGCAGGTCGGGATCGTCCACGGACAGGCCGTAGCCGACCTCGCGCCAGGTGTCGGCGGAGTGGTGGCAGGAGACGTCGACCGACTCGATCGTGGTGACGTTCTCGATGTCGGCCACGTCGGCGGAGCAGACGACAGCGAGGATCTGGTTGAGGCCGGGGTTCATGCCGGTGCCGTAGAACGTCGCGCCGCCGCGCTCGCACGCCTCCTGCAGCACCTCGCTGGTACGCCGGCCCGACGGATGCGGGTGGTTGGTGTCCCGGTGGAAGCCGGTGATCCAGTCGGCGGTGGTGACGATGTTGATGCCGGCCTCGAGGACCTGCACGTAGAGGTCCTCGTCGGGGAAGACGCCGTGGAAGGTCAGCACGTCCGGCTGGGCGGCGATGATCTCCTCGACCGTGCCGGTGGCCGTGATGCCCACCGGCTCGATGCCGGCGAGCTCGCCGACGTCGCGGCCGATCTTGTCGGGGGAGTAGCAGTGGACGCCGACCAGCTCGAGGTCCGGGTGCGGGCCGAGCCGCTTGACCATCTCGGAGCCGACGTTGCCGGTGGCCACCTGGAAGACACGGATCGGGCGGGTCATGCGGGACTCCTCGTCTGGTCGGGGTAGAACTGCTCGGCCCACTGCCGCAGGGCGGTGAAGCCGGGGTACTCGCCGCGCGAGAGCGCCGCGGGGCTGGCGTACTTCTGGTGCGACCAGATCTCGATGTCGGCCTCGAACTGCTCGATCACTCCGCGGGCGTGCTTGTCGGCGGAGTCCGAGTGGTCGCGCTCGTCGCCGGGCCTGCGGCCGATCCAGACGCTGAACCGGACGTCGCAGGTCGAGTCGTCGACGGGCGTGACGGCCGACGCGGTGCGGTTGTCGATCATCCCCCAGGTCTTGGTCACCGCCAGGCCGAGGCCGCAGTTGATCGCGTTGACCCCGCTGTTGATGTCCTCGATGCTGCCGCCCGCGTCGGAGTCGTCGAACGTGATCGTGAAGTCGACGTACGAGATCGGGTCGTCGAACTCCTGTCGGGTGAAGATCGGCACGATCGGCACCTGGTGCACGAACTTGAAGTGCGCGAAGTCGACGCCGTTCTCCAGCACGTACTGCGGGTGCAGCTCGAGGCGCTGCTCGAAGAGCCGGCTGTGCTCGCACAGCGGGTAGTAGTCGTCGGCGGTGGCGCCGTCGTCGAACCCGGTGAAGAGATCCGGTACGTCGAACGTGGGTTCCCTCCGGTCGACGTCGTGCCAGACGTAGATGGACTCGTTGCGCTCGACCACTGGCATCGTGTTGATGCGCTTGCCGATGTTGGGCCGGTCCTCGTAGGGGATGCAGACGTTGCGGCCCTTGTCGTTCCACTCCCAGCCGTGGAAGGGGCAACGGATCCGGTCCTCGACCACCGTGCCGCCGTACCCGAGGTGCGCGCCGAGGTGCTCGCAGTACGCGTCCATCACCGTGACCTGTCCGGACATGGCTCGCCAGGCGACCAGGTCGCGACCGAAGTAGTGCATCCGGTGCACCTGGCCGAGGCCTACCTCGTGGGACCAGGCGACCTGGAACCAACCGGTCGGGTTCATGGGGAGCGTCGGCTTCACGCGGCCACCTCCGGCCTGTAGAATGACGGTTCTGGGAAACAGAACCACGGTTCTATGTGGTCGTCAAGAGCGCTGAGGAGGGCCCGTGTCGGTCGCCGAGGAGCGCCGCAGCCTCTACCAGGACCTCGTGCTGACCGCCGCCGAGCGCGAGTTCGCGCGGGTCGGCTTCGCGGACGCGAAGATGGCCACCATCGCGAAGGCCGCCGACCTCTCCCTGGCCACCGTCTACAAGACGTTCCCCGGCAAGACCGAGATCTGGAACGACCTGCACGCCGAGCGGATGACCGCGCTGCTCGCGCTCGTCGACGAACGTACGTCGGCCAGCGACTCACCCCTCGACCGGCTGGTCGACGGCATGGCCGCGGTCGCCGAGTTCCTGATGGGCCACGACGCCTACCTCGAGCTCAGCCTCGGCGCCAGCTCCGGCTGGCTCACGGCCGGCGGCAGCCACGGCGTCCAGGGCACGGTCTGGGGATCCGGCCTCGAGATGATCGCGTCGGGAGTCCAGGCCGCTCAGGCCGCCGGCGAACTGGCCGACCTCCGCCCCCGGATCGCCGCCGGCCTCGTCGTGTCGGCCCTCCAGGTCTGGCTCGCCGACTGGGTCGACTCCGGCCGCGACCGCGACCCGTCCGTCGTGGTCGAGGACCTCGTCTCCCACCTACGCTCGATGCTCACCTAGAAGGTCGGCGCTACTCCGCCTCCCCAGCCTCGATCACCGGCTCGGCCTGGGTCGGCTCGGTCATGTTGAGCTTCTCGGCCACCCACTGCTTCGCCTTCTGCACCGTGCCGAGGTCCTTGCCCGCGACCAGCCAGGCGATGCCGAACGAGACGAACGAGATCACCTCGCCCCAATAGGTGCTGATGAAGACGGCGACCACGGCGCCGAGGAGGATGCCGATCCCGGTCCCCAGATAGATCAGCACCTTGCGTGCCCTGGGTCCGGGCGCCGGCTCGCCATCGGTCCCCGGCAGGTCGGCTCCGCGCGTCAGGTGCCGCCAGAGCTGGCCCTCGCGACGCAGCTTGCGCCATACGACGCGGACGTCGCGGTGCTTGCCGCTGACGTGCTCGGCCGCGGAGCCGTACCCGAACTCGCGGAGTGCGAACACCAGGCAGAGTGCGGCCAGCAACAGCACGAACAGGCTGGCGCTCACCCCGTGGATCATCTTCACCGTCGACTCGCCGAAGTGCTCCTGGATCGCCGCACAGAACGGCGGGCCGGGGAAGTTCGTGCAGCTGTCGTCCGGCACCCCGATGTCCTTGTAGGTGCCGTCGACCAGCACCTTGTAGCGGGCCGTCGGGAAGATCGCGACGATGATGACGAGCAGCCCGGCCGTGAAGCTGAGCACGAAGTCCCAGGTCCGCGGGCGCGAGGACATGTAGCTGAGCAGGAACCCGCCCACCATGAACAGCCCGCCGACGAAGACCTCGCGCGCGCCGGAGTGGTAGTACGCACTCATCGAGCCGCGCACCGGACTGTCGTCCAGGAAGACGCCGTCGATGAAGATCAGCGCGAACGGCAGCGTGAACGCGATCAACCCGATGAGGAACCGGACGCCGAGGTAGGAGTTGACGAAGAACTCTGCTGCGCTTCCTGGCTCGAGTCGCTCAGGTCGCCGATCGAAGATCTTGAGCTGAAGTCCCACGATGCCTCCAGTGTCGATCTGACGATAACCGGTTCGAAGCACGCCCGTCCGATGAGAGCATGCGGACATGCTCGAAGCACTCGGGGTTCGAGATGAGGACGAGACCGTCTATCGCGCGCTTCTGTCGCGCACCCAGGCTGGCGTCGACGAGCTCGCCGAGGTGGCCGGAGATGACGCGCTGCGCGTCGAAGCGGCGCTGACCCGGCTGGAGGAGCTGGGGCTGGTCAGCCGGTTGCCCGGACAGCCGCTCCGAGTCCGAGCGGCGCGCCCGGACGTGGCGGTCGACGTGCTCGTGTCGCGCCGGCAGGAGGAGCTGGCCCGCGCCCAGCTCGCGGCGCGTGACCTGCTCGCCGTGATGCCGGCGGAGGAACGGCACCGGCCGGAAGACATCGTCGAGGTGCTGGTCGGACGACCGGCGATCGCGGCCCGGTTCGAGCAGCTGATCACCAGCACGCGCGAGGAGCTGCTGGTATTCGACCGGCCGCCGTACGTCGCCGACGCGGAGCGGTCCGACAACTCGGTGACGACCCTGCTGCGGGAGGGGGTCACCGTGCGCGGCATCTACGCGCCCGAGGCGCTCGAGCTGCCCGGAGCGCTGGAGGCTGCGCAGGCCGCGGTGCGGGCCGGTGAGCAGTCACGGGTGCACGCGAGCCTGCCGACGAAGCTCGCGATCGCCGACCGGCGGCTGGCGATCCTGCCCGTGAGCGCGGCCGAGATCGTCGACGCGGCGCTCTGCATCAGGCCGTCCGCCCTGCTCGACACCCTCGTGCAGTTCTTCGAGCTGCTGTGGTCGCAGGCGACCCCGATCGTCGGCACCGACAGCGACGGCGAGTTCTCCGACCGCCAGTTGGCGGCCCTGCTCGCGTCCGGCGCCAAGGACGACGTGGTGGCCCGGCACCTCGGCGCCAGCACCCGCACCCTCAGCCGCCGGGTCGCGGAGATGATGGACCACCTGCACGTCCGGACCCGGTTCCAGGCCGGGGTGCAGGCGGTCCGCCACGGATGGATCGAGGAGTCAGCGGACTAGTGCCGTGAGTCGGAGGTTGTTATGTGGTTGGCGTGTTCAGGGTGTGTGCATGGCAAGGCGGCGGAGCGCTGGCATGCTGGGCGCACGTCGAGCGACGCCAACGCAGCCAGGTGCGTGCCATGGGCGCGCGAAGCGCGCAAGAACCTCTGACTCACGGCACTAGCCACGCACGGATGATCGTCTGATCTAGCACCGAGCCGGCGTCGTCGGACGCGTGCACCTTCAACGAGACGAAGCCGGCGCCGTGGGGGAGAGTCACCCGATCTCCCGCCACGGTCGCCGGCTGCCAGGTGACGCCGTCGTCGTACGACGCCGCAACGGTGACGTCGATCGGGGCGTCGGACCCGTCCAGGTGGGCGAGGTTCAGCCCGAAGTCGCGGCTGGTGGAGCGGTTGCGCAGGTCGACGGCGACGTCATAGTCGGCGACGATCGCCGGCTGCACGACCGCCTCGCCCTCCGGAGGCGCCGCCGACTGGAACGTCCAGGTGGTCTCGGTCCGAGTCGACAGCGCCGCCCACGACTGCGGGTTGTCGGTGGTGAGCGTGATGTCGATGCGCGAGTCGCCGGCCGGCAGCAGGGCGATCCCGGTCGGGCGTCCGGTCGAGTCCGCGATCACCTCGTCGTCGGCCGTGGCCAGCAGATGGGTGCTCATCCCGCTCTCGTCGGTGTACGACGTGCCGTGGTTGCCGTCGGCATCCGTGAAGCTCGAGATGTAGATCGCCAGCTCGTCGCCGAAGCGCTCGAACGGCAGTGCCGGGTTCGGCGCGGCGGTGACCGGCGCGGCGCCCACCGGCTTCAGGACCTTCTCGCCGGCCGCGTAGGTGCGGTTGCCGGGCTCGCCCAGGAACATCCGTTGCACCGGGTCGTGCGGGAAGATCGCGTTGTACGTCGTCTCCGGGACCGAGGTCGCGAAGTTCCAGCGGGTGTCCGGGTCGGCGAGCCGGTACTCCGAACGGGTCTGCGGTCCGGAGCGGACCGGGAACAGGGTTGATGCGGCCAGCGTGTCGCCCGGCTGCCAGGGATAGGCGGCCTCGGCGAATGTCGCGGCGACACCCGGCTGGCCGTGGAAGCTGCGCACCTGCTGGGACAGGTTGCCGTTCGGGCCGCGGACCGCGGAGTAGGTGAGGTCGGGTCCGATCGCGCCCTTCTCCTTCAGCACCATGTCGTAGACGTACGGCGTGGCCGACCGACCGATCGTCCGGACCAGGTCGCGGCGACGCAGGTCGAGCAGGTCCCGGCCGTCGGCGCGGCTGAGCCGCAGGGTGGGCGCCTCGAGCGCGCGACCGATGGTGCCCGGGTCGCCGTTGTCGCCGGGGCGGTCGTTGTAGACCGCCACCAGCGCCGCGCCCTTGCGGGCCGCGTGGTTCGACTGCTGGGCGATCGAGAGGTCGTCGGACCTCTCGACCACAGCCAGCGCGCCACGCAGGTTGCGGCCGGCCAGGTCGGCTCGGGTCGCGTGGCCGGCGTCGACGACGCGCAACCGATCACGACGGTTGAACACAGGGAACTGCGAGGAGATGTCGGAGAACCACACCGGGTCGTAGTACGAGGCGTCGATGGGGCCGGTGCGCGGCGCGTCCAGCTCGATGTCCGGCGCCTCCAGCCGGATCCGGGTGAGCGTCTGCAGGTCGCCGGCCTTCACCTGCGCGGTGGGCTGCATGTAGAAGTTGCGGTCCAGTGGGATGCCCGGGTCCTGCCAGACCTTGATCGAGTCGCCGTTCTCGGCGGTGCGGGTGTAGCCGAGCTCGAGGGCACCGCCGGTGTTGATGCGGGTGTGGGCGCCCTTCGTCTCCACCTTGATGCGCTTGGCCTTGCGCGCGTCGAACGTGAAGGTCCGGCTGTCGGTGAGCTCGACCTCGGCGTCGCCGACCAGAGACAGGTTCTGGACGATCAGCTCTCGCTGCTTGCTCGGCTTGTCCTGCGGCATGGTGGCGACGAGCGCCATCAGGGAGTAGGTCCCGGGCGGCACGAGGATGCATGCCGCCGGCGACGACGGATCGGCGCTGCACTCGGCGGCGGGATCGCCGGGCAGGGTCCGGTACGCCGAAACCGCGCCGGTCTCGACGTCGAAGATGTTGACGTGCGCCGGCGAGGGCCGGCCGAAGCGGTCCTTCGACTCGAGGCGAAGCTCGACCAGGTCGTCGGCTGCCGCCGAGGTCCGCAACGGCGCGGCCTTGCCCTCCACCAGCACCGGCGCGGCGCTGCTGTCGGCGGCGGCGACCGTGGTGGACCGGCCGTCGGAGGTGAACGTCAGTGGAGGCGTCGTACCGTCCGGCCGCGGCAGCGGCTGGAGGACCTGCCGCCCCTGACCAGCCGGGACCAGCTGGGCGCGGTCACCGTCACCGAAGCTGACCACGGTGGGGTCGGCGACGGCTCGCAAGCCGGGATCGCTTGGCTTCGACCAGGACGGTCCGGCGACGAGTGCGCTGCCGGTCAGGGCGGCGGCGAGCAAGAGGGGCAGTGGGCGACGGGAGAGCACGCGGCATTGATACCTCGCCGGGTACCTCGTTCGACAGGGCACGCGCTGGCGGTGTCAGGCCATGGCCGCTAACCGCCACCTGAGAGGTGACGTGGGCCATCCTGATTTCCGCCTGAAATGTCCTCGGTCTGCCACGAGGGCCCGCATGATATGCAGGTCAGTAGGCGGCGACGGACGGACGGACGACAGATGACCGGGGACTTCGGCCCACCCCAGCAGGGGCCCGAGCCAGAAAAGCTGACCCCGGAATCCGGCAAGCCAGAGGTCGGCAAGCCCGACAGCGGGAAGCCGGACGCCGAGCCACCGGGGGCCGACCCGACGGAGAAGAAGGGCCGGCTGAGCAGGCTTCGCGGGCGTACGCCGATGACCGTGGCCGCCGCCATCGTGGCGGTGGGTGCCATCGCCGCCACCAGCTGGGGACTGGCCAGCCACGGAGGCGGGGAGCAGGCCGCGCCCGACGCGGACGACAGCGGCGTCACCTTCGGTCCGAACGCGCCCTCTGACTCGACCTCCCTGCCGACGCTGCCCACCACGCCGTCGTTCCCGACGTTCCCGACCGTGCCGACGTTCCCGACGGAGACCAGCCTCCCGAGCTTCCCGACCTTCCCGAGCGCACCCCTCCCGACGTTCACGTACCCGACGTACACGTACCCGTCCACCACGATCCCGCCGCCGACGTTCCCGACCACGCCGACCACCACGCTTCCCACCACTCCGACCCCCACCGCGCCGGGCGGCTTCGTGTACCCGCAGTCGCCGATCGAAACCAAGATCACGAAGTGCGGCACCCTCGGCTCCCTGGAGATCGTGAAGACGACCGGCGTCCGCTACGACCTCGTTCAGGGCGATGGGCGCAAGGGCCGCTGGGTGGTCAAGGCCGAGGCGCGGCCGCGCTACGAGCTGGGCACCGGCGCCACGACGACGTTCAGCGGCAACCTCGGGCGCTTCTTCCGTTGCCCGGTGAAGCTCGGGCTGCGCGACGTGGTCATGGCGCACACGGGTGAGCTCGCGACCGACCCCTGGCGGGTCAAGGTGAAGCCCACGGTGCCGAAGAAGGAGAAGCGCGCCCTGTCGGTGACCTACTCGTTCGCCACCGGCATCGAGGTCGTCGAGTACGCCGGAGACGGCTGGACCTGCGTCGGACCGGATGAGGGGGGATCGGATGTGACCTGCTCCTTCGGCGGCGACGGCCAGCCGCCCGCCGTGTCGCTGACGGTCGTGGCCACGGATGACGAAGGCGCGGCCGTCCCGCCGTCCGGCACCGTCGCGTTGCTGGCCGACGAGGACGTGGTCGATACCGCGGGGTTCGACGGCAGCGTCTCCCCCTGACGCGGCTGAGTCAGCGGAACCAGACGTCGCCGCAGAGGTCGCACTCGAGCTCCTCGACTGGGCCGCCCTCGGTGTACTCGAGCGATTTCGGGGTCCAGGCGTGCTCGTGGTCGGTGCCGACCGCAGGCGGGGCGTTCACACCGGAGGCCGCTCGTCGCGTCGCTCCACCACCGTCGTGGAGCGGGTGCGCTGCTGGTTGACCACCAGCGAGATCACGATGGCCAAGATGCCCGCGATCAGCAGGATCCATCCGAGCGTCTCCGTGTCGACCGCTGTGGTGTCGATGTTCACGACGTCGAAGGCGAGGACGAGCCCCGCGACGATCAGAACGATTCCCAGTCCGATAACCATCCGCCCCAGTGCCCGCTGGTGCCGTACTTGATGCCCCTGATGTCTTCGGAAATGACTTACCAATGCCCCCCGCGGCATTACCGTAAAGGCATGCATACCCGTGCTGGGACCGTGCGCCTTCTGGCCCTCGCCGTCGTAGCAGCCGCGGCGCTGGTCGCCAGCCCGGCGCCTGCTGCGACGCCCGCCGAGACCAAGTACGCAACCAAGATCATCGAGCGCGTCAACGACATCCGCGCGGGCCACGACCGGACCCGGCTCAAGAGGGACGCCTGCCTGCAGCGATTCGCCGTCAAGCGGGCCGAGCTGCTTGCGAAGACGCAGAACACCAGTCTGCCGCACTCCGAGCTCGAGCCGATCCAGAAGAAGTGTGGCGTCGGGTGGGTGGGCGAGAACCTGGCCTATGGACAGGTGACCGCGAAGCAGATGGTGAACATGTGGATGAACTCGCCGAATCACAGGTCGAACATCCTGTTGCGCCACTTCAAGCTCACCGGCGTCGCGGTCCGCAGGGGCGGCGGCAAGTGGTGGGCAGCCCAGGTCTTCGGCAAGAAGCTCTGAGTCAGTCCCGCCAGCCGGGCATCGCGGCGTCCAGCCACGCCTCTGCTCCGTCGGGGAGGCCGTCGTGGGCGTGGGCGGCGCGTGCCCAGCCCTCGAGCATGGTCCCGAACTTCGCGGGGTTGTAGACGTCCTCCTCGCGCGACCACCGCTGGTCGCCGGCGTAGTCGAGGATCGTGATGTTGGTGGCCTCGTGGATGCTGCCGTTCCCCGGGTCCTGCATCCGGTTGCGGATCTCGCACACGATCCTGCCCCGCTCCTCGTCGACGACCCACCAGGTGGGCGGGAACCAGGGCATCCACGAACCCGGAGCCGTGGTCATCGTCTTCACGATCCAGTCGCGGATCGCGTCGTGGCCGGCGAAGTCGCCGTACACGTGCTCGACGTAGGTCGCGTCCTCGGTGAACAGGTCGGCGAAGAGGTTCCAGTCGCCGGTCTCGCCGGCCTTGCGCACCTGTGCCTGGTAGTGCTCGAACGCCGCAGCGATCTCGTCCCGTGTCCAGCGACCCATCGGGCGAAAGTAGCAGTCAGCGATGTCAGGCTCGCCGGACCGACCACGTAGTCTTGACCCTTGTGGCAGGCCCCGACTTCGAAACCGAGATCAAGCAGCTCCAGGCGACGATGAGCACCATCGGCCAGGTGCTGGATCTGGACGCCATGCGCCGGGAGATCGACGAGCTCGGGGTGCAGGTGGCCGCTCCCGACCTGTGGGACGACCAGGCCAACGCCACCCGCGTGACCGGCCGGCTCTCCGATCTGCAGGGCCAGGTCGACCGCTTCGCCGAGCTGTCCACCCGGATCGAGGACATCGGGCTGATGGTCGAGCTCGGCCGCGAAGAGGGTGACGACGCGACGCTCACGGACGCCGAGGCCGAGCTGACCAAGGTCAAGAAGGCCGTCGAGTCGCTCGAGGTCCGCACCCTGATGTCCGGCGAGTACGACGCCCGCGAGGCGCTGTTGACCATCCGGTCCGGCGCCGGCGGCGTCGACGCTGCGGACTTCGCGGAGATGCTGATGCGGATGTACGTCCGCTGGGCCGAGCAGCACAACTATCCCGTCGAGGTCTACGACACCTCCTATGCGGAGGAGGCGGGCCTGAAGTCCGCGACGTTCGCGATCCACGGGAGCTACACCTACGGCACCCTCTCGGTCGAGGCCGGCACCCACCGGCTGGTCCGGATCAGCCCGTTCGACAACCAGGGCCGCCGGCAGACGTCGTTCGCCGCCGTCGAGGTCGTCCCGGTTCTCGAGCAGACCGACGACATCGACATCCCGGACGAGGAGATCCGCACCGACGTCTACCGCTCCGGCGGCCCGGGCGGCCAGTCGGTCAACACCACCGACTCCGCGGTCCGCCTCACGCACATCCCCACCGGCATCGTCGTCAGCTGTCAGAACGAGAAGTCACAGCTGCAGAACAAGGCCAGCGCGATGGTCGTGCTGAAGGCCAAGCTCCTCGCGCTGAAGAAGGCCGAGGAGAAGGCGCAGCTCGACGGGATGCGCGGCGACGTCAAGGGCGAGTGGGGCGACCAGATGCGCAACTACGTGCTGAACCCCTACCAGATCGTGAAGGACCTGCGCACCGGCTACGAGGTCGGCAACCCGTCGGCCGTCTTCGACGGCGACCTCGACGGTTTCCTTGAGGCCGGCATCCGCTGGCGCAGCGGCGCCGAGCGCGCGGAAGCGAACTAGCCCGAACCGGTGGTTGAGGTGCGAAGGCCGTCAAGGCCTGAGCCTCGAAACCACCACCATCGATGGGTGGTTTCGAGGCTCGTCGCTGACGCTCCTCGCACCTCAACCACCGATGGCTAGCAGCCAGAGACCTTCAGGCGGTAAGCGCCGAGGCTGCCGTAGTCGTTGTACGACGTCGACGGGTCGCCACGACCGACGCCGTCGACCGCGACGTAGTAGGTGCCGCGCTTGGCCTTCTGCTGCACGGCGGCGTTGAGGCCCTTGGCCCGGTCCCGGCTGACTCGACCCGAAGCCGGGTCGGCGGAGTCGACGACTCTGCTGTTGCGCAGCAGCCGGAGCCGGATGTCGAGGTTGGGGCTGATCCGAGCGCCGAGGGCACGGACCTTGATCCGCCCACTGCACTTGCCGAGGCGGAAGACGTCGACGTCGCTGCGCCTCGAGATGTACGCCGCGCCGTTCGGCAGCCCGTGAGCCGCCGACTTCGACTTGCCGCCCGCCTCGTCGCGCCGGAACGGGGCACCGCGGCCTGCGATGATCGCGATGTCGTCCTGTTGGGCGTTGGCCAGGTTGTAGGCGCCGTTGCTCCACTGGGTGATCGGCCGGAAGTAGGCCGCGCCCATGATCGGCGCCCAGGCGCCGTGGCCCTGGTAGTAGTCGGTCACCAGCAGCTGGCCGTCGTGGACCAGGCCGAACGTGTGGCCGGCCTCGTGGGTGGCGGCCTCGGCGACCGCCTTGACGTCCTGGCCGAGCCCGGCGGGGAACACCCAGGCCGGCTGGTGCCTGCGGTGGGCGCGACCGGGGACCGAGAAGATGTTGAGGAAGGACACTCCGCCGCACTGCCGGTCGCAGATGGCGGTGTGTGCCTGGCGGCTGTCGGAGATCAGGACGCGGGTGCCGAAGACCTTGTCCCGCTTGTTGGTGCGGTGGATCCGGTCCTCGCGCGGCTCCTGGGTGGTGATGTCGACGGCGAACGGCGCGTAGTCCTCGGCCACTCGCGCCCAGACGCTCTGCACCATCCGCTGCTCACGGGCGCTGAACTTGCGACCGTTGTTGCCCGGGTCCCAGCCGGAGTGCTCGCCGTTGCGGACGTCGACTTCGTCGTTCCAGGCCGTGTCCTTCACCGTGGTGCCGTCGAAGTCGAGGAAGATCGTGCGCTTCACGCCGGGGTTGCTGTGCAGCCGGAAGGTCTGGGGGAGCGGCGCGACGGCTTGGGCCACGGTGGGCGCTGCACGGCCGAGGCTGGCTGGTGCCGCCGGGTCGACGACGTAGGCACGGCCGTCGCCGGTGAGCCGGACCGTCGGGTCCTGCAACAGGGCACGCATCTCGTCGAGCCCGAGCCCGTTGACCTCGGCCAGCCGGGCAACCCGTTCGCGGTCACGGTCGGGCGGGTCGGCACTGACCGTGGCGCCCGAAGGCACACCGGTGAGGGTCGAGGCCGCCAGCGCAGCGACCAGGGGCAGTCCGATACGGGCCAGGGGTGGGAGCGACAGCACGCTCCCACCCTAGGCGGGAGTCCCTACCGAGGTCGGACGGCGTTCGACTTCGAGCTGAGCGCGCCGAAGCCGAGCGCGTTGCGCGCCTTCACCGCAAACTTGAGCCGCTTCGTCGAGTTCGCGTCGAACACGATCGAGCGGGCGCCCGGTCCCAGCACCGGGGAGGTGCTGACCTTCACGAACTTGCCCTGGTTGTTCTCGCGGTAGGCGATCACCTGGTAGCCGTTGATCGCCGGGTTGGCCGAGGCCGACGGGGGCTGCCACGAGATCTTCGCGGTCAGCTTGCCGCCCCTCTTGCCCTGGGTCGCGTTGCCGATCCGGGTCTTCCCGGGCAACGTCTCCGGCGGGCCTTCCGAGGCGTCAACGATGACGTGCGCCTGTGGTCCCGGACCCTCGCTGTTGACCGCGGCGACACCGAAGTCGTGCTCACCGGTGGGCACGTTGTCGACGAGCGCGCCGGGGGTGGTCGACGTTGCCGAGGAAGCCGCCGTCCATGTAGACGTCGTAGCCCGTGACGGGGCGCCGCCGTCGTCAGCCGGCGGCGACCAGCTCAGCTCGACGTCCCCAGCGCCGAGGTAGTCGCCGGTGAGGTTCAGCGGCACCGACGGCGGGTCGGCGACCAGGCGTGACGGCGCATCCGGTCACCTGGAGCGTGTACTCCCCGACGCTGCCGTAGTCGGTGTACGTCGTGCCCGCGGTGCCGCGACCGATGCCGTCCACCCGCGCGTAGTACAGGCCGGAAGGCAGGGACGAACCCGAGGCCGACGCGTCCAGACCGGAGGCGATGTCCCGATCGACCTTGGCCGAGGCCGGGTCATCGGTGTCGATCGCCGTGTTGGCAGCGTTCATCAGCTGCAGATCGATGTCGAGGTTCGGGCTGACGGCGCGTTGCCCGCGTCGACCGTGACGGTGCCGGAGCAGGTACCAAGCGCGAAGTAGTCGACGTCGGTGCGACTGGAGATGTAGGCGGCGCCCGCTGGGCACGGCGACCGCGTTCCCGGTTGATGTCCCCGACTTCGTCCGCGCGGATGGGTGCGTCTCGTAACCGACTTTCACGGCAAAGTCGTCGGCATTCTCCACGCCGAATGGGAAGGTCTGCAGCGAGCCCGCACCCGGTCCGCCGAGGTTCGCGTCCGGGTAGTCGCTGAGCGCGAACTGCGCGACCGGCTGGTTGTAGCCGACGCCCATGATCGGCGCCCACGATCCGTTGAACTCCCCGTCGTAGTAGCCCTGAGCTGTTGGTGCCGTCGTGGTCCAGGCCGAGGTTGTGGCCGACCTCGTGGGTGGTCGCCTCGGCGATGTTCTTCGGGTCGTCGCCCAGCGCCTGCGGGAACACCCAGGCCGGCTGCAGCTGGCTGTGCGTCTCGACGAAACCGTCCTTGCCCGAGTAGTGGTTGAAGACGCCGATGAACGCGACGCCGCCGCAGTTGCCGCCGCAGATGGAGTCGAGCGCGGAGTTGCTCGGGCTGATCATGGCGCGGTTGCCGTATACCTGGTCACCGGACGTTGCTGCGCTCGATGTCGGCGGCAGGCGGCTCCTCGGTGGTGACGTCGACGTCGAACGGCGCGTAGTCCTCGGCCACCCGCTGGTAGATGTCCTGGATCTGCGCAGTTCGGCGTCGTTGAACGCCGCGCCGTCGCCGCCCAGGTCCATCGCGGGGTGGGTGCCGTTCGGCAGGTTGTTTCCGGGCGGGCCATTCCAGAGCGTGTTGCTCACGTCCCCACCGTTGAAGTCCAGGTAGATGGTGCGCTGCGAGTCCGGCTTGCTGTGCAGGAAGAACGTCTGCTCCGGCGGGAACGACTGCTGCCAGCAGCTTGGCCGGCGACGGCTTCGCTGGCTGGCGGGCGCTGGGTCGACGACGTACGCCAGCCCGCTGTGGTCAGCCGCAAGCTCGAGTCGCGTTCCAACCGAGCGCGCAGTGCCGCGGCGCTCACGCCGTACTTGTCCGCGGCGCGAGCCACGGCTCGCTTCGCCGGGGTCCTGTGCGGCGTCGGCCGACGAGATGAGAGCGGGTGTGCCGGCGAAGGCAGTGGCGAGCAGAACCGTGGCGGCCAGAAGACGGCGAGGAGATCGCATTCCTGGAAACTAGGAGCGTCGCGACGCCTGCGTGGCCCTAAGACAGAAGCCTTTACTTTAGGTCTCGTCGGCGCTCGCGGCTCGCGCTGTTGCGACACACCAACGACCAGTGCGGTCGACCGCCTGATCAGTGCTCTCACCTGCGGAAACACCGCCCGTGCGGATGCTGCACACCAGCCACGCATCGCCGAAAAGACCCCGGAAGGTGACCTCTCGACCGCGGGTGGTGGTACAGACCAGACCGCCCGATGGCACGCCGTACGCCGGCGCGTCGGTGACCGGCTCGCAGTCCTTGGCAGCGCGGGCCCGGCGCAGCAGCTCGAGGGCGGTCGTCCGCGGCACCGGCGGGGCGTAGACCCAGGCTGCGGCGGTCCGGCCGTCGGCGGTCCAGGAGCACCCGTACTCGTGCGCCCGGTCCCGGGTGCCCGGCCCGAGCCGGACCTGGTCGCCGTTGCCGTAGGACTCGGCCTCGACCGGCTCGGCGCCCAGCGCCTCCTGCACGGCGTCGTCGGCCACCCGGTCGCAGAACGCGGTCCGCAGGATCGTCAGCTTCGTGGTGTCGAACGAGGAGAGCGGGGTGCTCGTCGCCTCCGGCTCCTCCGGCGACGCCCCGCCGGACCCGTGCAGCACGACGCCGCCGCCGACGGTGACCGCGGTGACGGCCGCGGCCAGCAGGAGGCGACGTACGACCGGCATGCCGGTCAATCTACGTTGCGGCACTCGCGTACTGTCGGGCCAGTGATTCGCTTCGAAAAGGTCACCAAGAACTACCCGGGTCCCGGTGCGCCGGCGCTCGACGGGGTGACGGTCGACGTCGAAAAGGGTGAGTTCGTCTTCCTCGTCGGCGCCTCCGGGTCCGGCAAGTCGACCGCGCTCCGCCTGGTGCTCCGCGAGACCCGCCCGACGCAGGGGCGCGTCTACGTCGCCGGCAAGGAGATCAACCGGCTCGCCGGCTGGAAGGTCCCTCGGCTGCGCCGCCAGATCGGCACCGTGTTCCAGGACTTCCGGCTGCTGCAGAACAAGACCGTCGCCGAGAACGTCGCCTTCGCCCAGCAGGTGATCGGGAAGTCCCGCAGCGAGATCCGTCGCTCGGTGCCCGAGACCCTCGACCTGGTGGGGCTCAAGGACAAGGCCGAGCGGCTGCCCGACGAGCTGTCCGGTGGCGAGCAGCAGCGGGTCGCGATCGCCCGCGCCTACGTCAACAAGCCGATGATCCTGATCGCCGACGAGCCCACCGGCAACCTCGACCCGACCTCGTCGGTCGGCATCATGACCCTCCTCGAGCGGATCAACGAGACCGGTACGACGGTCCTGATGGCCACCCACGACCACGGCATCGTCGACCAGATGCGCAAGCGCGTGGTCGAGCTCGACCACGGCCGCGTGATCCGCGACGAGGCCATGGGCGCCTACGGCTTCCAGCACTGAACCAGGAGAACCCAGGTACCTCATGCAGCTGCGTTATGTCTTCAGCGAGCTCCGTCAGGGGCTCCGCCGCAATCTCTCGATGCACATCGCGGTGGTGCTCACCCTTTTCGTCTCGCTGACCCTGGTCGGCATCGGTGCCCTGCTGAACATGCAGGCCAACAAGACCGCCGACCACCTCGGCTCGCAGCTCGAGGTCATCGTCTGGCTGTGCACGCCGGACGACCCGAGCAACAACGCCTGCACCGGTGAGGCCACCGACCCGCAGAAGGCGCTGATCGAGAAGGCGATCACCGACAGCCCCGAGGTCGACAGCTACCACTACGAGTCCAAGGAAGTCGCGTTCGAGAAGGCGAAGGAGCTCTACCCCGACCTCGACTTCGAGGGCGACGACGCCGCGATGACCGCCTCCGACATGCCGCAGTCCTACTGGGTGACGTTGAAGGATCCCCAGGAGGCCGACGGCATCAAGAGTGCGGTTCAGGGTCTCGACGGGGTGAGCTTCGTCGGCGACGTACGCGACGAGCTGGAGCCGGTCTACACGATCATCGACGTGCTGAAGTACGGCTCCTGGATCGCGGCCGCGATGCTGGTGCTGGCAGCGCTGCTGCTGGTCGCCAACACGATCCGGCTGGCCGCGCTGGCCCGGCGCAAGGAGATCGGCATCATGCGGCTGGTCGGCGCCTCCACCCTCTACATCGCGCTGCCGTTCCTCCTCGAGGCGCTCGTGACCGCGCTCTTCGGCGTGGTCCTGGCGGCCGGCGCGCTGGCGGCGTTCGTGCAGTTCGGCATCACCGACGGGCTCGCGGACCTGATCGACTTCCTGCCCTGGATCGGCTGGGACGACTACCTCAAGGCGCTCTTCGGATGGCGCACAGCCGGTATCGCGATCCTGGGGCCGCTGCTGACCGTGGTTCCGACACTCCTGCTGACCCGCAAATACATCAAAGTCTGAGTCGCAGCGCTTACGGTCGAAGCGTTCACTTCCCCGAACGCAAGGCTGATCTGTGCGCTTCTTCCCCAGCGCTCCCCGTCGGCGTGTGGCACCTGCTGCCCTCGCGGCGACCGCGCTCGTCCTGGCAACGCTGACGATCCCGGCGCTCGCCGACGACGACCTGAAGGACAAGCAGCGCCGGGTCGAGGAGCAGATCGAGGACGTCCACGACGATCTCGAGCACTCGAGTGCCGCGCTCAAGCGGGCGACCTCTGACCTGGCCGATGCCCAGGTCAAGCTGAGCGCCGCGCGCGACCGCCTCGAGGTCGTCAGCGGCAAGCTGGCCGAGGCCCAGGACGCTGACGCCCGAATGCAGATCGAGCTGACCGGCGCCCGGCACGAGCTGATGCTGGCCACCGCGGCGCTGACCGAGGGGGCGTACGCCGTCGACCTCCAGCAGGGACAGGTCAAGGACACAGTCACCCGCTTCTACACGCAGGGCGACCCGCGGGTGCAGGCGTTCGCGTCGTACATCGATGCCAAGTCGCCCTCGGACCTCATGCGACGGATGGCCACCGAGAAGGCCGTCGTCGGGCACCAGACGTCGGTGTACGCCGACCTCGACAAGGCCGAGGAGCTGCTCGCCGAGCAGCAGGAGACGGTGGAGGGCGCCAAGGACAAGGTCGCCGACCGGCGTCGCAAGGCGGCCGACCACCTGCAGGTCGTGCAGGGCCTGTTCCAGGACGCGCAGGACGCCAAGGCGGCCGTGGACCAGCTGGTCGTGCAGAGCCGGGACGCGCGGCAGCGCGCGATGCAGGCACGCCAGGACGACCGCGCCGCACTCAAGCGGCTCGAGGCCCGCGAGAAGAAGATCAGGCTGGAGATCCTGGCCGCTGCCAAGGCGGCCGGCGGGCAGACCTACAACGGCGCCACCGGCGGGCTGATCGCGGCACCGGTCAACGGCCCCGTCACCTCGCCGTTCGGCTACCGCACCCACCCGATCTACGGCTATTGGGGACTGCACAACGGCACCGACTTCAGCGCCCCGTGCGGCGCCAACGTGTACGCCGGCGCGGCCGGGACGGTGGTCAGCACCTACTACGACGAGGTCTACGGCAACCGGCTCTACCTCTCCATCGGCACCGTCAACGGCGCCAACCTGACGCTCGTCTACAACCACATGTCCGACTACAACGTCTCCCAAGGAGCCCGCGTCGGCCGCGGGGACGTCGTCGGATCTGTCGGCACCACGGGCTGGTCCACGGGCTGCCACATGCACTTCACCGTGCTGCGGAACGGCAATCCGGTCGATCCGATGCAGTACCTGTAAATAGACTGCTCCTGTTATGGCCAAGGAACAGGGGCGCAAGCTCATCGCGCAGAACAAGAAGGCGCGTCACGATTTCCTCATCGAGGACACCTTCGAGGCGGGCCTCGTGCTCCAGGGCACCGAGGTGAAGTCGCTGCGCATGGGACGGGCCACGATCGGCGACGGGTTCGTCGACATCGACAACCACGAGGCCTGGCTGCACGGCGTCAACATCCCGCAGTACACCCAGGGCACCTGGACCAACCACGCCGCCCGTCGCAAGCGCAAGCTGCTGCTCAACCGCGTGGAGATCGACAAGATCGAGCGACGCGTCAACGAGAAGGGCCTCACGGTCATCCCGCTGGCGCTGTACTTCGTCGACGGTCGCGCCAAGATCGAGATCGGCCTCGCCAAGGGCAAGAAGTCGTGGGACAAGCGGCACGCGCTGGCCGAGCGCCAGGCGGACCGCGAGAAGGAGCAGGCGGTCGGCCGCCGGCTCAAGGGGATGGATGACTGAAACCGTGCCGGACGCCGAGGCGGTCACTGCGTTCTGGCGCGGGCTCGGGCTCCCGGGACTCTTCGACGCGCACGCCCACTTCCTGCCGCCCAACATCGAGCGCGCGGTGTGGGCGCAGTTCGACACCGCCGGACCGAAGATCGGTCGCGAGTGGCCTATCCGCTACCGCGGCACCGTCGAGGAGCGGGTCGAGCAGCTGCGGTCGTTCGGCGTCCGCCGGTTCCCGACGCTGCCTTACGCGCACAAGCCCGGCGTGGCGACGTACCTCAACGGCTGGGCGCGCGAGTTCGCGACCGACGTCCCGGAGTCGCTGTGGTCGGGGACGTTCTTCCCCGAGCCCGAGGCAGCGGCGTACGTCGCCGAGCTGGTCGAGGCGGGCGTCGAGGTGTTCAAGCTTCACCTTCAGGTGGGGGAGTTCCATCTCGACGACCCGCTGCTGGACGAGGCCTGGGGCATCGTCGAGGATTCAGGCACTCCGGTGATGGTCCATGCCGGCTCCGGCCCCGTTGGAACGACGTTCACCGGACCGGAGTCGATGGCGCGACTGCTGAGCCGATTCCCCCGCCTTGCGATCGTGGTCGCCCACATGGGTATGCCCGAGTGTGCCGAGTTCCTGCAGTTGGCCGAGCGCTATCCGAATGTCCGCCTCGACACGTCCATGGCCTTCACGAACTTCTTCGCCGAGCGCGGGAGCTACCCGTCCGACCTGGCTCCTCGGTTGCGCGACCTCGAGGAGAAGGTGCTCTTCGGCTCCGATTTCCCGACCCTGCCGTTCCCCTACGCCGACCAGCTGGACGGCCTGGCACGGCTCGACCTCGGCGACGACTGGCTACGCGCGGTGTGCTGGGACAACGGCGTACGCCTGTTCGGCGTCGCGCGCTAGCGAAGGGTCAGCGCGACTGCGTCACCAGCACGCTGTCGACATCGCCGAAGCAACCGGAGTTGATCCATGCGTCGTCGGCCACGCCGTTGACCCCTTTGGCCCACACGCTGATGGTGTGGATCCCGGGGGTGAGGCCCTTGAAGACGCCCGTGAGATCGTGAACGTAATAGTTGTTGTCGCGAACCATGTAGGTCGCCTGGCCGACCGTGCTCGGATCGCCGTCGACCCGCAGCTGGAAGACGACGGCGTTGGCGTTGCCCAGTTCGGAGGAGTAGCCCGTCAAGTACTCGATCCGCGTCCAGCGGGCCGACGGGCGCTTGGTCAGTGTCCCGATGTCGGCGATCTTGACGTACGTCGTGGGCACCGTCGTCACGCCCTCGCAGATCTCGGAGGCGAAGCCCGTCACGTGTTCGCCGAAGTCGGACGAGTCGAGGCCGTCGAGGCGGTCGGCGTTGAGCTTGGCGACCTTCTTGCTGCTGCTCACGGCGAGCGGTGCTGACCCGGGCTTCACCGACAGCTGGAGAGCCGGACCTGAGGTGGTGCGCTTGAGTGCCGTCACCTTGGAGGCCTCGTTGGCCTTGCCAAGCACCATGCTCTTGCCGGTGGCGGCGTAGGACACGTAGTCGATACCGACGACCAGCATGAGTCCGACGGCGAAGGTGGAGAGAACAGACCTGATGCTCATAGGAGCTCCCGGGGTGAGTGAGGATCTTCGACGCTAGCGCTGCAGCCAGGTCCGCGTCTGCAGCTCGACGATCCGAGTCAGGTTCTGCAGCTGCAGGTTGACGTCGACCAGGTGGGTGCCCCACGCGGGCGGGAACTCCTGCGGCCGGTGCGAGCCTGCGGTCGGCTGGTAGCGGAACACGTGGTTCCCGTTGATGTGCCGGCAGCTGCCGACGAACCGGTCGGGTGGGCTCACCCAGGTCGTTGGTGCGCTCGGCACGTTGCCTTTGTAGGTGGTGATGACTCCGAGCTTGAACAGACCGGCGGGGAAGTCGGCGCTGGGCTGGATGATCGCGACCGGGGCCTTGGCCCGGCCGGCCAGCTTGCCGGGATCCGTACACGCGATCTCGCGACCCCGCTCGAGCTCCCGGCTGTTCCCGAACGTCGCCCTGGCCCGCGGCTCGTTCGCGTACGTCGAGTAGGCGACCACGCATCCGGCCTGGCCCTTGCGTGAGCACAGGGGGATCCGGCTGAAGTCCCCGCCGGTCGTGCGGCCCTTCGCGACCTCCACGTTCCCGCCGAGCAGCAACGCGCCGACGAGCCGGTCTCGTACGGCGGGTCGTGGCTCGATCTCGTCGCGGATGAGCCGGCGGAGGACGAACGTGCCCTGGGAGTGGCCGATGAGGACGACGCCGCGGCCGTGGTTGTCGTGCGCGAGGTAGCGCCGCCATGCCGCCCGGACGTCGTCGTACCCAGGCCCCTGCCGGCGAGGCAGCCCCAAGAAGCCGGCGACCAGCGAGGCCATCGTCCCTTGGCGGTATACCGGTGCGAAAATCCGGCAGTGCTGGCTGAACCGCGCCGCCTGCCAGTTCGCGATCGCCTTCACCTCCGCTGACCGGCGGAGCCCGGCGAACCTCGACTTGTCGTTGGAGATCGTGGGGTAGACGTAGAAGCAGTCGACCGGTCGCTGGCGGGACGGGGGACGTTCGGGCGTCGACGTACGGGGAGCTTTGCTCCTGTGTTGGTACGTCGTGTCGAGCGGGATCTCGCAGGCGTTGTGAGCGAGCCGCGGGTGGCACAGCCAGAGCACCTTGCCCGTGGCCGCGGCGGCCTCGGACCTGCCCGTGGCCGGCGATGGCGCCACCGCGACCAGGGCGGAGAGCACGGCAACCGCCAGGGCGGTGAACAGTGCGGTCGAGCGTCGGCGCATGGAGGTCCTCTCGAGGCGAGACGCAACCCTAGTGGCCACCCGTGGCCCGTCGGCGCGTCAATAGCCCATTTGGCTCATGGTGCGGGCCTCGGGTTGTGACCTTTGATGGAAATCCAAGTAGAGGAAATAGGGAGAGACTCATGGCCAGCAAGCTCAGGGGCAAGATGACCTACGCCAATATCGCCAGCACCGCCGCGTTGGTGATCGCGGTTGCCGGTGGTGGCGTCGCCGCCGCCGCGGCACTCGTGCCGAACAACTCGGTCGGCTCGAAGCACATCATCAACAACTCGATCAAGAGCATCGACATCAAGAACGACAAGGTCACCGGGACCGACGTCCTCGAGAGTTCTCTCGGTCAGGTGCCGTCCGCGAACAGCGCAAACAGTGCGAACACGGCGAACTCCGCGAACACGGCCGGAACCGCGGGTGCGGTCTCGAACGGCTCGATCAACGCCAACTCGTTCGTCACCGGGTCGGTCGGCGTGGTCCGCGGCTACGCATGGATCGACAACGCGGCCACGACTCTGAACGTGGCGACGACGCTCACCAACGGCTACGTCTTCAACGCGTCCGGTCAGTCCGTGACCGTGACGCGCACAGGAACCGGCGTCTACAACGTCACCTTCACGGGCAACGCCTGGGGACCCGGCCACGTCCAGGTGACCGCCTACGCCGCCGGTGCCACCTTCTGCAACAGCGGTGGTTGGGGTGCCCCTTCGGCCACCGTCGTCTGCTACGACGCGGCCGGCAACCCGGCCAACGCGCGGTTCGACATCGCGGTCATCGAGTAGCCGAACGGGTCCTGCCCGTGCGCGGACTGTCGGCGCACGGGCAGGCAAAGCCCGCCACACTTCCGGAATGGACACCTGGCCCGGCCTCGCTGACGAGCGCCGTGCCATCGCCGACCTGCTCGAGAGCCTGACGCCCGAGCAGTGGCGGGTGCGGACGTTGTGCTCGGCCTGGGACGTGCACGCCATGGCCGCTCATCTGACGGTGCCGTGCACGTTCACCCAGACCGAAGTGGTTCGCACGCTGGTCCAGGCCCGTGGGAGCACGGCTCGCTTCGGGCTGCTGATGACCGAGCGCCGGTTCGGCCAGACTCCGGCCGAGCTGGTCGCCGTACTGCGTGAGCGTGCGGAGGTACGCCGAGCGCCGCCGATCGTGGGCCGGCTGGGCCCGTACACCGACACCCTCATCCACCACCAGGACATCCTGATCCCGCTGGGGATGCGCGATCGCCGACCTGCCGAGCGCTGGCGCCCGTCGCTGGACTTCCTGGTCTCCGCTCGAGCTCGGATCGGTTTCGTCCCGTCGAAGCTGCCCGACGTACGGCTGGTCGCGACCGACATCGACTGGGCTCATGGCACCGGGCCCGAGGTGGCGGCGCCGGCCGAGGTGCTGGCGCTGGCGTTGACCCGCCGGCCCCCGCTCCTTGACGAACTGACCGGGCCGGGCGCCGAGACACTGCGGGCGTGGGTCAGGGTTTAGCGGGCTGTTCCGCGTGACAGGGTGCAGGGAATGGTTGTCTCCATCGTCGTGGCTCTGATCATTGCGGGCGCCCTGCTGGTGTTCGCCCTCATCGGCATGATCTTCCGCCTCTCCGCGCGGGCTCGACCCTCGCAACCGGGCTGGCGCGGGCCGGCCCCTTCCGGAGAGCCGGACGGGATCTGGCATGCGGAGGTGCTCGGGAGCGGTCTGCTCGGCCGTCTCGGCGGCACGCTCGGGTCGACGTTCGGCGAGCTTCGCCTCGATCAGGGGATGCTCAGCTTCGTCCCCGATGGGCAGACCGCCGCCGCCTGGTCCCATCCATGCCTCGAGCTCCTGGCGACCAAGGACAGCGTCGTGGCGCTCAACGGCGCTGACGTCACCCTGCGCGGCCCGATGGGCGTTCTGCGGTGCAACGTCAGCACCGAGCGGATCAACCGGATGACCCGCAACCCGTTCAAGGACCTCCGCGAGCGCGGATATGCCGACCAGTTCCTGCTGGCGCTCCGTGCGCACGGCTCTCAGATCGGCTGAGTGGCGCGGATTAACGAATGGGGCCTAGCTGTTGAGGTAGGTACGCTGTACCTACAACTCAAGAGGGGCTGATCGGTTTCGACTTGGGACGTTAGTTCCAGGGGAAGCGGGTCGAGGAGCCAGCGTCATCTCGTAAACGCTCGCTGGAAACTAATAACTGCCAACACCAATCGCAGTTCCTTCGCTCTCGCTGCCTGAGCAGTGATCGAAGCGTCAGACCGGGCATCTGTCTCCGTCCCGGACCCTGACGTCATCTAGGAGACTTGCTGTTCACTCCGCGTCACGGAGGGTGAACGGGACTTTTCCGTGACTGAGCCTGTCGGGGACCTGTTCGTGGGAGCCCCGGGGCTGAGAAAAGCGTCATCACGAACTGCACCCGGAGAAGACCTGGTTCGACGCTTGAGGACGCGGGTTCGATTCCCGCCAGCTCCACGCGTGAGATACACCCCTGGCCCAGCGCAAAGCGCTGGGCCAGGGGTGTTCTCACGCGTAGAGGGAGCCGACCCGGCGGGCTTTGCGGGGGAGCGAAGCGAGTGCGAGGCCAGGGGCGCCGATCGAAGTCACAACGACGGCGCTCAACCGGAACGAAACGCGTGCCCAACACGTTCCGGCACGAATCGGCCCGAGCGGGGTGACAATGCCTCATGGAATGGGTGCTGCTCGGGCTGGCCGGTCTGGGTGCTGCGACATGGGGCGGGAAGCGGATCCGCGACCGTCTCGGGGGACGACGCGAGCAGGCCGCGGCCCTCGCGACGCTGGTGAAGCTCTGCGAGGAGGACGTCACCCTGCTGGGTGAGCAGCTCCGTCGCTTGGATTCCGAGACTGCCGAGCATCCGCTCGACGAGGCCGGCCGCGCCGACTACCAGGCAGCGCTGGATGCCTACGAGTCCGCGCAGCGCGAGGTCCGGAAGGTCAGCGCCCTCGAGCAGGTCGGCTCAGTGACCGACACCCTGAACGACGGGCGCTACGCATTGGCGTGCGTTCAGGCGCGGGTGTCCGGACAGCCGGTTCCGGAGAAGCGCGCACCCTGCTTCTTCAACCCGCAGCACGGGCCCTCCGTCATGGACGTGATGTTCACGGCGCGGGCGGGTGGCACCAAGCAGGTACCGGCCTGCGCCCAGGACGCATCCCGGGTCAAGGCGGGGGAGAGGCCCGAGATCCGCAAGGTCGAGGTCAACGGCCACAAGATCGACTACTTCGACGCCCGCTCCATCGGGAAGTCGTACGGCGATCCGGCAGCCGCTGCCCTCCTGTCGTCCCCGGGTTTCACGGGCATGGGCGGCGGCGGCGACCTGGACGGTCTCTAGATATGCGAGTCCGAGGTCGAAGGGCAAAGCATCGGGAGCAGGCCGAGCTGCTCACACAGATGACAAAGCTGTGCGACGAGGACGTCACCCTGCTCGGCGAGCAGCTCCGCCGGCTCGACGCCGAGACTGCGGAGCGTCCGCTCGACGAGGTAGCCCGGGTCGAGTACCAGAAGAGTCTGGACGCCTACGAGTCGGCCGAGCGCGAGCTTCGCAAGGTCACGACGGCGGAGGACGTCACCGCGGTGACCGAGATCCTGAACGACGGACGATATGCGCTGGCGTGCGTACAAGCGCATCTCGCCGGGAAACCGCGTCCCATGCAAGCGACAGCCGTGCTTCTTCAACCCGCAGCACGGTCCCTCGGTGAAGGACGTGATCTTCACGCCGCGCGAGGGCGGCCCCCGACGGGTCGCCGCCTGCGCGCAGGATGCGGCGCGGGTCGAGGCCGGCGAGAAGCCCGAGGTGCGCGCCGTGGAGATCGGCGGAAAGCAAGTGGCCTACGAGGACGCGGTCAGTGCATCAGCCGTGCTCAACGAGAAGTACCACAAAGCCGCGCTGAGGGCCGGAGTGCACGGAGGGATGCCAAACCAGAACTGGGGCGCCGGAACCAGTGGTGGGGGCGAAGGCTTCGGCGGCGGGGGCGGAGACTAGCCATGGAGTGGGTGCTGTTGGTGCTCGCCGGAGGCGGCGCGGCGTCGTGGGGCGGGATGCGGCTGCGCGACCGGCTGTCGGCCCGGCGCGAGCAGGCCGAGGACCTCGCACAGGTGAAGCAGATGTGCGACGAGGACATCACGCTGCTCGGCGAGCAGCTTCAACGCCTGGATGTCGAAACGGGGGAGCAACCGCTCGACGCCGCGGCCCGCCTGGACTACCAAACGGCATTGGACGCCTACGAGTCCGCGCAGCGGACGGTGAAGATCATCAAGACCGTCGAGGAGATCAGCGCCGTCACCGACACCCTGTCGAGCGGTCGCTACGCCTTGGCCTGCGTCCAGGCCCGGGTGGCCGGCGAGCCACGACCCGAGCGCACGGTGCCGTGCTTCTTCAACCCTCAGCATGGCCCCTCGGTAACCGACGTGATGTTCACGCCGGGTGGTCGCGGCACCCGGAAGGTGCCGGCGTGCGCGCACGACGCAGCCCGGGTCAAGGCGGGGGAGAAGCCCGAGGTCCGGATGGTCGTGGTCAACGGCCGACGGGTCGCGTACTACGAGGCCGGTGCCGCCGTGGCGCCGTACAGCGCGGGGTACTTCGTCAGCGCGTCGGACGTCCAGGCCATGTTCGTGCCGGAAGGTCAGCGCGATCTCGGCCTTGGTACTGGCTGAGCCGAGGAGGGCCTGGGGCTGGGATACTCCCGCCATGAGTGAAGAGGAGACCGACCTCTCCCTCCGGGACGCGGAGTACGTCGGCAAGTTCATGCCGCTGCTGCGGTTCGCCACCCGCTACTACTTCCGCTCCGAGGTCCGCGACGTCGAGCGGATCCCCGGTGAGGGCGGTGCCCTGGTCGTCTCCAACCACTCCGGCGGTCTGATCGCGATGGACGTGCCGGTGATCGCGGTGGCCTACTTCGACCACTACGGCATGGATGCGCCGCTGTACGTCCTGGCGCACGACATGCTCTGGCTGGACCGCAAGACCGGCGAGGTCTTCGACAAGGTCGGCTTCCTCAAGGCGACCCGCCAGAACGCGCGCGCCGTGCTCGAGGGCGGAGGCACCACGATCGTCTTCCCCGGCGGCGACTACGACGTGTTCCGGCCGACGAAGCTCGCCACCAAGATCGACTTCAACGGCCGCACCGGCTACGTCCGGACCGCCCTCGAGGCCAACGTGCCGCTCGTCCCGGTGGTCACCATCGGAGGCCAGGAGCAGATGTACGTGCTTTGGCGCGGCGAGTTCCTGGCCAAGCTGCTGCGGCTCGAGAAGCTGCTGCGCACGAAGTACATGCCGGTCGCCTTCGGCTTCCCGTTCGGGCTGACGTTCGCGTTCCCTCCCAACCTTCCGCTGCCGAGCAAGCTGGTCACCCAGGTGCTCGAGCCGATCGACATCCGCTCCGAGTTCGGTGAGGACCCCGACATCGCCGAGGTCGACGCGGAGGTACGCCGCCGGATGCAGGACGCGATCGACGAGCTCGCCGCACAGCGCCGGTTCCCCGTCATCGGCTGATGGCCGACTGCGTCTTCTGCCAGATCGTCGCCGGGGAGCTCGAGGCCGACGTCGTCCTGGACGAGCCCGAGTTCATGGCGTTCCTCGACCGGCGCCCGGTGTTCAAGGGGCACGCGTTGCTGGTGCCGCGCGAGCACCTGGTCACGCTCCCGGACCTGCCGGCCGAGCTCCGCGACGGCTTCCTGGCCGACGCGCAGCGGCTGGCGACCGCGATGGTCGAGGGGCTCGGGGCACAGGGCAGCTTCGTGGCGATGAACAACGTGGTCAGCCAGTCGGTGCCGCACCTGCACTGCCACGTCGTACCCCGGACCAAGGGCGACGGGCTGCGCGGGTTCTTCTGGCCGCGGACGAAGTACAAGGACGGCGAGTCGGCGACGTACGCCGCACGGTTGCGGGAGGCGCTCGGATGACCCGGCTCACCACGAAGGTCCCTGCGACCGAGCAGGAGCTCGAGGACTGGCAGCGGGTCCACAACGAGGTGATCCCCACGCACCACCTGTCGCTGGACGACGTACGCGACCGGGTCGTGCGCCACCACATCCTGATCGCCTACGTGGGCGACACAGCGATCGGCTCGACGACCGTTCGGCCGCCGAGCGAGGAGTCCCCGGCGGTCACGGTGATCGCGCGGGTGCTGGTGGAGCACCGCGGGTACGGCTATGGCACCGAGCTCTTCGAGCAGGCGATGGCGCAGGCGCGGGACCTCGGAGCCGCGGACATCGAGACCGTCGTCCTCTCGTCCAACCCGGACGGGCTCCGGTTCGCCGAGAAGCACGGGTTCGTCGAGATCGACCGCTACGTCCTCGACGGGGAGGCCGTCCCGTGGGTGGATCTCCGGCTGGCTAGGGTGACCGGGACCGGCTGACACTGATCGGCTGACAGCAGGGCCGACGACACAGGAGGAACGCATGGGCCGCTTCGACGGGCGCGTGGCAGTCATCACCGGAGCAGCGCGCGGCATCGGCTTCGGAACCGCGACCAGGTTCGCCGAGGAGGGCGCGAGCGTCGCGATCATCGACCTCGACGAGGGCGCCGCGAGTGAGGCCGCCACGAAGCTGCCCGTCAGCGGCGACGCGAAGGCGATCGGCATCGGCTGCGACGTGAGCAACGCGGAGTCCGTGGACGCTGCGGTGGCGCGGGTGGTCGAGGAGCTGGGCGGGATCCACATCCTCGTCAACAACGCCGGCATCACCCGCGACAACCTGTTGTTCAAGATGACCGAGGACGACTGGGACCTCGTGCTGGGCGTCCACCTCAAGGGCGCGTTCCTGATGACGAAGGCGGCTCAGAAGCACTTCGTGGAGCAGAAGTACGGCAAGATCCTCAACCTCTCGAGCGTTTCCGCGCTCGGCAACCGCGGCCAGGCCAACTACTCCGCGGCGAAGATGGGCGTCCAGGGCTTCACCCGCACGCTCGGCATCGAGCTCGGCCCGTTCGGCATCAACGCCAACGCGATCGCTCCTGGTTTCATCGCCACGGAGATGACCGACGCCACGGCCGCCCGGCTGAAGATGGACGTCGACGACTTCCGCAAGCTCAACGCGGACGCCAACCCGGTACGCCGGGTGGGCTACCCCGAGGACATCGCTGCGGCCGCGGCGTTCCTGTGCAGCGACGAGGCGTCGTACATCACCGGCCAGACGCTGTACGTCGACGGCGGCGGCAAGCTCGGCTGATTTGCGATTAGCCATGTCTAGGCCTCGTACGTAGTGTCGGCGCGACACACCGGGGCGGAGTCCCAGGAAATCGACCCTCTCGGGTTCAAACTGGAATCGAACCAGTTAAAGTCGACTAACTCACTAGACGTTTGGAGCTTCCCCACCATGCGTTTCGTCAGAATCCGTTCTTTTCCGCCTGCTCACCGCATCCGTGGTCGCCGGCACTCTGGTGCTCGCCGGGTGCGGGGGCGGTGACGATGCCGCAGGCACCGACGAGTCGACCGAAGCCGGCGCGCCGCCGTCCAACTCCCAGACGATCGGCCGCTCCGACACCTGGCCACTGACCGGCCTACCGGTCGACGGCGGTGGCTCCTCGGAGCAGGCGCACCCCGTGCTGGTGCTGAAGATGGACAACACCTCGTCCAGCGCGCCGCAGGAAGGGCTCGGCAACGCCGACCTCGTGGTGGAGGAGCTGGTCGAGGGTGGGATGACCCGGCTCGCCGCCTTCTACTACTCCGACATCCCCGGCGAGGTGGGCCCGGTCCGGTCGATGCGGGCCAGCGATATCGGCATCGTCTCGCCGGTGGGCGGCTCGATGGTGACCAGCGGCGCGGCACCAGTGACCCTGCAGCGGATCGGCGACGCCGGCATCGACTACTACAGCGAGGGCTCGGCCGGGTTCTTCCGGGCGAGCGACCGCAGCGCGCCGTACAACCTGTTCACGGACCTGGGCGAGGTCGCCGACGCCGCGAAGCACACGAAGACCCGGCCCGACGACTACCTGCCGTGGGGGAACGAGGACGACCTGCCCGAGGGACAGCCTGCGACCGAGCTGTCGGCGAACTTCTCGGGCGGGCACACGACCACCTGGACCTTCCGCGGCGGCGGCTACGTCAACGACAACAGCTACGCCGCCGACGGCGACGAGTTCCCTGCTGACACCGTGCTCGTGCTGCGGGTGCCCGTCGGCGACGCGGGCTACCGCGACCCCGCGGGCAACCCGGTGCCGGAGACCCAGTTCGAGGGCAGCGGTGAGGCGATGGTCTTCCACGACGGTCGGCTGATCCGCGGGACCTGGTCGAAGAAGGAGCTGGACTCGACGGTCACGCTGTCGACGAAGGCAGGCGATCTGACGATCCCGGCCGGCAAGGTGTGGATCGAGCTCGTACCGGAGGACTCCGGCGACGTGACCTTCAAGTAGTCGAGACCTGCGGCAGCTCGCCGCCGTCCTCGACGAGGGCCTGGATACCGGACAGCAGGAAGCCCACCGCGGTCTCCACGCGCTGGGCCGCGAGCTCGGTGTCGTCGGCGGTAGCCACGACCTCACCGGCAGCGGACATGGTCCCGAAGAAGATCCGCGCGAACGTCTGCAGCATCTCCTCCTCGAGCTCCCAGGTGCCGGCGGTGAGCACGGCGCGCACGATCTCGACCACGTTGGCGTACGTCGTGCGCTCCTCCTGCTCCCGGAACCGCTCGTAGCCGAGGACGGAGGGCCCCTCCTGGATCACGATCCGGCGGTAGCGGGGCTGCTGCACGATCACCATGAACGCCTCGACCCCCGCCAGCGCCTTCTTCCACGGGTCGCGGGTGCCTTTGATCGCCTTCTGGATGGTCTGCGCGGCGTCAGCCTCGATCCGCTCGAAGACCGCCTCGAAGAGCGCCTGCTTGCCGGAGAAGTGGTGGTAGAGCGCGCCCTTGGTCACCTGGGCGCCGGCGACGATGTTGTCGAGCGATGCGTTGGCGTACCCGTTGTCGGTGAACAGCTCCTCGGCGACATCGATCAGCGCCCGCTTGGTGGAGGCGGAGTACGCCGCTCGGCGGCTCGCGCCGGGCACGCTGGGAACCTTCGGGACCAGCTTGCTCACCGAGGACTTCACCACGCCGCCGAGTCTAGGTGTAACGGCCATCACGCAGGTGGGCGGAATCACGTCCCCGGGGCTTGGGGTACTGCTGGTCGGCTCCATACTCTGAGTACGTACCTCCGGTATGACCGTGGACCCGCGGCCGCCGGGGGACTTGACCGAAGAAGGAGCTGACCATGACCTGGACTTCCTTTCACAACCGGGGCGAGATCCTGCGCTCTGTGATCGCCACCGCCAGCGTCCGCCGCGACGGGATCCTGCCGATGGACGTTGCGGGCGTGACCGAGACCTTCGGCGACGAGCTCACCCTGCTCGCCGCCCTGCAGCTGAAGTGGCACACCCGCCTGGCGGGCCACATCGAGCGCGAGCTCGTCACCCAGCCGATGAACCTGCAGGAGGCCGTCGAGGTCGCCTGGGGCCACGCGGCCGACGAGCTGCCCGGCGTACGAAAGATCCTGGACCAGTACCGCACCGAGCCCACCACGGAGGCGATGGCGACCGCGATGGCGAAGGCCACCGGCAACGAGCACGTGTTGCTCGCCGTGATGGCCGGCCAGGCGAGCGTCGACGACGCCTCGGCGGTGCCGTTCGGCGCCAAGATCGAGGCGAGCGCGCGCCAGCGCCACCAGCACGGCGTGACCGTGCCGGCCGAGCGCATCGAGCAGCCCAGCCTGCTCGAGCGCCTCAAGGCGGTCGTCGCGGCCTGACCCACGACCCACAGACCAGCGGCCCCGGCCCGACGCACCTCCCTCCCTCCCGCGTCGGCACCGGGGCCGCCTTCTCTTTGCGCCCTATTCGGTTGTCGCTGGCGCCCGGAGGTGGGCAATGATGGCGAGGTGACGGAGATCCGGCCCGGGATGCTGCTGCTGGCCACCCCGGTACTGCTGGACCCGAACTTCGCCGACACCGTCGTGCTGATGCTCGACGTCGGCGACGACGGCGCCCTCGGCGTGGTGCTCAACCGGCCGACCGGACTGGCGGTCTCCGAGGTGCTCAGCGACTGGGGCGAGGTCGTGGCGGAGCCCGAGGTGCTGTTCCAGGGCGGACCGGTCGAGACCGAGGGGGCCCTGGCCGTGGCGCTGCGCACCACCACCGACGGCGAGGCGGTCGGCTTCCGCGAGGTCTCCGGGCCGCTGGGTCTGCTCGACCTCGACACCCCGGTCGAGCTGGTCTCCGGCTCGCTCGCCGGCCTCCGGATCTTCGCGGGGTACGCCGGCTGGGGCAGCGACCAGCTCCAGCAGGAGATCGACGAGGGCCACTGGTACGTCGTGCCCGGGCGCGGCGAGGACGTCTTCCGCGCCGACTCGCGTGAGCTCTGGCGCGACGTGCTGCGCCGGCAGCCCGGCGACCTCGCGATGCACTCGACCCGCCCCGTCGACCCGGACCTGAACTAGATGAGCGACCCCTGGGAGATCGAGTCCCTCGACCTCGACGGCTACCTCGCTCGGCTCGGCGTGCCCGCCCGCCCGCCCAGCCGGGAGGCGCTGGACGAGCTGCACGAGGCGCACGTTCGGACGTTCACGTTCGACAACATCGACGTGCTGCTCGGCGACCATCCCGGCGTCGGTCTCGCCGCGGTGCAGGGCAAGTTCGTCGATCGGGGACGCGGCGGCTACTGCTTCGAGCACAGCACGCTGTTCGCCGCGGCCGCCGAGCGGCTCGGCTACGACATCATTCGCAGGCTCGGGCGCGTGGGTGACGCCGCCGCGGCCCCGCGCACCCACTTCGTGGTGGAGGTCCGGCTCGACGGCAGGCGGCTGCTCGCCGACCCGGGCTTCGGCATGAGCGTGCTCCAGCCGATCCCGCTGGAGGACGGACACGAGGAGGACCAGGGCGGCTGGCAGTACCGCGTGCAGCGCGCCACCGGTGACGAGGTTGCCTGGGAGATGTACCGGCATCGCGACGGCGGCTGGGAGTTCATGCACTCCTCCGACGAGCTCCCGGTCCGGCCCGTCGACGTCCTGATGGGTCACCACTACACGAGCACGTTCCCGGCCTCGCACTTCCGCAGCACGCTCATGGTGACCCGGCACCTCGACGGGCGGCACGTGAGCGTCACCGCCGCGGCCGTGACCGTGCGCCGTCCCGGCGAGCCCACGGAGCACCGTCCGCTGCTCGACGGCGAGCTCCCGGAGCGCCTCGAGGAGCTCGGCGTACCCCTCACCGATGACGAGCGAAACCGGCTTCTGGCGGTCATCGCGGGGTTTGCCGGTGGTTGAGGTGCGAGCTTGCGAGCCTCGAAACCACCACACGAGCGACGGGGGTTTCGAGGCTCGTCGCTGACGCTCCTCGCGCCTCAACCACCGTCGACGCCAACGTGACGCTGGTCGCGCTTCTTTACCCTCCTGAGCGGGGCCGACCTCTCCGAAGTGTGACGGCCGCTACGTCTGACGCTCCTTCGAGTTGAGCGCGATGGAGGCTCCTGGCTCACTTGTTGCTTGCTAGAGCAAGCAGATGCTTGCACCAGAGAGCAGGAAGCAGTCCCTCATGAACCCCCGTCCCCGCCATGTGCTGCTGACGTCCGGCCTGGTGGCCGTGCTCGTCACCGGCCTGACAGTGACGAGCCCCAACGCCACGGCAGGCGCGATCCGCCCAGCCGCCGCCGCACCCGCCCCCGAGCCGATGAAGATCCAGAAGGGCGTGGTCATCGAGCCGCTGTCCTGGCAGGTGCCGGTGCACGGCTACCGCCTCACCGGCCAGTTCGGTGACACCGGCAACTGGTCCAGCATGCACACCGGCCTGGACTTCGCGGTTGCCCAAGGCACCCCCATCCACGCGATCACCTCCGGCGTCGTCACCGAGGCGGCGTACGACGGCTCCTACGGCAACAAGGTCGTCATCACCACCGATGACGGCACCGAGATCTGGTACTGCCACATGGACGCGCTGACCGTGACCGTCGGACAGCAGATCGCGACCGGCGAGGTGATCGGCGCGGTCGGAATGACCGGCAACACCACCGGCCCCCACGTACACGTCGAGGTTCGTCCCGGTGGAGGCGACCCCGTTGACCCGTATGCCGCGCTGGAGGCACATAGAGTGGGTCTGTGACCCAGATCGGCTTCGGCACCTCTACCGACACCAAGGTCCGTGAGGACCGGCGGACCGTCCCGACCGACGAGGGTGACCACGAGAAGTTCTCCCACTACGTGGAGAAGGACAAGCTCACCGAGGCGATGGTGATGGGCACCCCCGTCGTCGCCCTGTGCGGCAAGGTCTGGGTCCCGAGCCGGGCGCCGGAGAAGTTCCCCGTGTGCCCGGAGTGCGAAGAGATCTGGAAGACGCTGAAGCCGGGAGACGGCGAGGAGTGAACCTCACCCCCGCCTGGCCGGACCGAGCGGCCTGGGGGACGGCCACGCGCCTGCGCGCCTGGCAGTCCGCCGCCATTGCCGACTACCTGAGCCGTCAACCCCGCGACTTCCTCGCCGTGGCCACGCCCGGCGCGGGCAAGACGACGTTCGCGCTGTCCGTGGCCGCCGAGCTGATCGGCCGCCGGATCGTCGACCGGATCACGGTCGTGGCTCCCACCGAGCACCTCAAGCGTCAGTGGGCCGAGGCCGCGGCGCGGGCCGGCATCCCGATCGACCCGGCGTACTCGGCCGGCAAGGGCAAGATCTCCAGCGACTACCTCGGCATCGCGGTCACCTACGCCGGTGTGGCGGTCAACCCGCTGGCGATGCGCATCCGGACCGAGCGGTTCAAGACCCTGGTGATCCTCGACGAGGTGCACCACGCCGCCGACGCCCTGTCCTGGGGCGAGGGCATCCGCGAGGCGTTCGACCCCGCGGCCCGGAGGCTGGCGCTGACCGGCACTCCGTTCCGCTCCGACGTGAACCCGATCCCGTTCGTCACCTACGCGCCGGGCGCCGACGGCATCCCGCGGTCGGTCGCCGACCACTCATACGGCTACGAGCAGGCGCTCGCCGACCACGTCGTCCGACCGGTGCTGTTCCTCGCCTACTCCGGCGACCTGCAGTGGCGGACCAGGGCAGGCGACGAGATCGCCGCCCGGCTCGGCGAGCCGCTGACCAAGGACCTGACAGCGCAGGCGCTGCGTACCGCGCTGGACCCGGCCGGCTCGTGGATCCCGCAGGTGCTCACGGCCGCAGACCGACGGCTGACCGAGGTACGCCGGCACGTGCCCGATGCCGGCGGGCTGGTGATCGCTTCCGACCAGGAGTCGGCGCGCGTGTACGCGAAGCTGCTGCGCGACATCGCGGGCGAGGCGCCCGTGGTCGTGCTGTCCGACGAGAACACGGGCTCCAAGAAGATCGCCGAGTTCGCCGAGGGCGAGGCGCGCTGGATGGTCGCCGTCCGGATGGTGTCGGAGGGCGTCGACATCCCGCGGCTCGCGGTCGGGGTGTACGCGACGACCACCTCGACGCCGCTGTTCTTCGCCCAGGCTGTCGGCCGGTTCGTGCGGGCGCGGGCCCGTGGCGAGAGCGCGTCCGTGTTCCTGCCGTCCGTGCCGCAGCTGCTGGAGTACGCCTCCGAGATGGAGGTCCAGCGTGACCACGTGCTCGGCCGGAAGATCACCGACGAGGCGGACATCTTCGCCGCGGAGCGGGAGCTGCTCGCTCAGGCCCAGGCGGGGGAGTCGGCGTCGGCTGACGAAGAGGGGCTGCCGTTCGAGGCCCTCGGCTCCGAGGCCATGTTCGACCGGGTGCTCTACGACGGCGGCGAGTTCGGCCACGAGGGGGAGGTGCACCTCGGGTCGGACGAGGAGATGGACTTCCTCGGCATTCCCGGGCTGCTCGATCCGGGACAGATGAAGGAGCTGCTGGCCCAGCGGCAGTCCGATCGGGCCAAGTCCCGTCGCTCAGCGGCCGCCGATCCCGAGACGGTCGCCCTCACCACCCACGAGCAGCTCGCGACCCTGCGCCGTGAGCTGAACGGCCTGGTCGCTGCCTGGCACCACCGCACCGGCCAGGCGCACGGCATCACGCACGCCGCGCTGCGCAAGGAGTGCGGCGGACCGGCGGCCGCGGTCGCGAACGCCGACCAGCTCCGGGCCAGGATCGACCTGGTCCGCGAGTGGGCGATCCGTCGTACGTCCTAAGGCCTATTCGCTGTGCGGCGATTGACGGACTCGGTGTAGGCGCCGGGGCGGTAGTTCAGGATCGGGTCGTCGGAGAGCTCGATGCCGTCGACGATGCGGCCCGGGTCAAACACCACGACCTCACCGTTCTGCTCACGATCGGGGTCGAGGCCGGTGACCTCGATCGTGCCCGCGTCGATGAGCCGCGCGGAGTCCGGCCAGACCGAGGTGGGGTCGTGCGGGTCGTCACCCGCGCCGGCGATGCGGACGTCGAGCCGGAACCGCACCGGCCCACGCTCCAGCCGAGCCGCTATCTCCTCGGACAGCCGGTCGGGGCCGTCGAACCTCTCGGGCAGCCGGTCTTCCTTGCTCGCCAGCGGAGTCAGCGTGTAGCGGACCCACGACTCGCCACCGTCGGGAGCGATCCACTTGTAGGCGTGGACCGGGTAGAACGTCGCCTCGGCGAAGCTCGCCGGCGGCTTGATCGAACCGGCCTTCGCGTTGGCGAGGATGGCCGGCACCATGAACGGGTAGCGGGCGAGCAGCAGGGGCAGCCGGGCCGGGTTCGCCCCCGCGCGGACCAGCGCGAGGAACTGCTCCGGGGTGCGGAGCGGGAACCGCGGGGCGGTCTGGCCGAGCAGGTCGGTCGCCGTACCGTCGGGCAGCCGGAACGAGACCGCCATGCCGCGTACGTCGGGCGCTTTGTCCGGCAGCTTGGGGTTGCCGCCACCGTTGGACCAGCGCACCCACACGGGAACCGGGTCGCCGCGCAGGTGGCCCGCGCGGCACAGCTCCGCGGCCACGGGAGTGGCGGTGAAGGTGCCCTTGTAGAACTTGCCCTTGGCGTGCAGCGAACGGTGGTCCCCGATGCCGGTCGTCTGCTTGAAGGCGTGGTTGATCCCAGCGATCATTTCGGCCGGCGTCAGCATGGCTGACGAGCGTAGTGCCTCTACGGTGGACGGCATGCCCGCCGAGACCTCGCAAACTCTCGATCGTGGGCTGCGCGTGCTCGCCGTACTCGCATCGGCGCCGGGTGGACTCACCATCACCGAGCTCGCCGAGCGACTCGAGGTCAACCGCACCGTCGTCTACCGGTTGGTGACCACGCTCGAGCAGCACGGGCTGGTACGCCGCGACTCCAGGTCGCGGCTGCACGTCGGCCTGGGCATCCTGCACCTCGCGTCCGCTGTGCAGCCGGTGCTGCGTGACATCGCCGCGCCGATCCTGCGCCGCCTGGCCGAGGAGGTCGGCTGCACCGCTCACCTCACGGTCGCCGAGGGGAACGAGGCGCTGGCGCTTGCAGTGGTGGAGCCATCGTGGACCGACTTCCACGTCAGCTACCGGGTCGGCTCCCGGCATCCGCTCGGTCAGGGAGCAGCCGGCAAGGCCATCCTGCTGGGCCGCGATCCGGTGGAGCAGCGCGCTCCCTACGCGGTGACGACCGGAGAGCTCCAGGCCGGCGCGCGAGGGCTGGCGGCGCCGGTGACAGGCGTCGACGGGCTCGAGGCCAGCGTCGGCATCGTGACGCTCGGCGAGCTCGACGTCGACGGCGCCGGCCCGCGCGTGGCCGAGGCCGCCGGTGAGCTGGGCACGCTGCTGCACGGCTGACCGTGGCGGGTGTCACCCTAAGTCTGATTGACAGACTCAGCGATGCGCCTCAGGCTGGATCCATGTCAAAGACCCAGGTCGACCCGGCCACGATGTCCGGCTACGAGCAGCTGATGGCGATCGGCGAGGGCCTGCTGCCGCCGGCACCGATCGCGGAGACGCTCGGGATGGTCAACTTCGGCGGTGAGATCGGTGCGATCTCGGTGGAGCTCGATCCCGAGGTGCGTCACTACAACCCGCTCGGCGTCGTGCACGGCGGAGTGATCTCGACCCTGCTCGACACCGCGGCCGGATGCTCCGTGCACTCGACCCTGGAGCCGGGCGAGGGCTACACCTCGCTCGACCTGACCGTGAAGTTCCTCCGCCCGGTCACCACGGAGTCCGGGCGGCTGCGTGCAGTCGGTGAAGTGATCCAGCGCGGTCGTCGTACGGCGCTGGCCCAGGCGCAGCTCTTCGACGGCAACGGCAAGCTCGTCGCGCACGCGACCTCGAGCTGCATGATCTTCGCGTAGGCGGCGCTCAGCGCTCCCCGGTCACGCCGACCAGCGGCAACACCCGGTAAGGCACCTGGGTGGCGAGCGCCATCACCGTCGAGGTGCGCACGATCCCGGCGAAGCCGACGACCCGGTCGATCACCCGCTGCAGGTCGCTGTTGGACCGCGAGACCACCCGGCACCACATGTCGCCGGTGCCGGTGATCGTGTACGCCTCGAGGACTTCCGGGATCGCCGCGAGGTGGTCGGCGACGACGTCGTGACCCTTGCCCTGCGTGATCTCCAGGGTCAGGAACGCCATCACCGGGTAGCCGAGCGCCTCGGTCGAGAGCTCCGGACCCCAGCCGGTGATCACGCCGCTGGCGACCAGCTTGTCGATCCGGGCCTGCACCGTGCCGCGGGCGACGCCGAGGCGGCGGGAGGTCTCCAGGACGCCGATCCGGGGCTCGTCGGCGAACAGCTCGATCATGGTGCGATCCAGATCGTCCATATTCGGCTCCGTGACTAGGCAGATTGTCCAGTGTTTCGACGTACTGTTGCACAGATTGTCGGCGTTCGACAGCATGTGCCCATGACCCTCACCCCGGACGAGCTCAAGGCCGACCTGACCCTCGAGCAGCTCAAGGAGCTGGTCGGACTGGTGGAGTACGACGCCAGCCGCGACGTGTTCCCGGTGACCGCCATGGACGCCGTCTGCTTCGTGGTCGGCAACGCCACCCAGACTGCGAACTTCTACCAGCTGGCCCTGGGCATGGAGCTCGAGGCCTACCGCGGCCCGGAGACCGGCAGCCGGGACTCGAAGTCCTACGTGCTCCGGTCGGGCAGCGCCCGCTTCGTCTTCACCGGCGGCGTCACTCCCGACAGCCCGGTCCTCGAGCACCACCGGCGGCACGGCGACGGCGTCGTCGACCTCGCGCTCGAGGTGCCCGACGTCGACAGGTGCATCGAGCACGCCCGCTCCGTCGGCGCCACGGTCCTGGTGGAGCCGCACGACGAGACCGACGAGCACGGCACCGTGCGCACCGCCGCCATCGCGACGTACGGGGAGACCCGGCACACCCTGATCGACCGGTCGAAGTACTCCGGCCCCTACCTGCCCGGCTTCGTCGCGCGCAGCACCACGGTGACCCGACGCGAAGGCCACCCCAAGCGGCTGTTCCAGGCCATCGACCACTGCGTCGGCAACGTCGAGCTCGGCCGGATGGACGAGTGGGTGGAGTTCTACAACAAGGTCATGGGCTTCACGAACATGGCCGAGTTCATCGGCGACGACATCGCCACCGACTACTCGGCGCTGATGTCCAAGGTCGTCGCGAGCGGCAACCACCGGGTGAAGTTCCCGCTCAACGAGCCGGCGGTGGCGAAGAAGAAGTCCCAGATCGACGAGTACCTCGAGTTCTACGAGGGCGCCGGCTGCCAGCACATCGCACTGGCCACCAACGACATCCTGCGCAGCGTCGACATCCTGCGCGACAACGGCATCGAGTTCCTCGAGACCCCCGACTCCTACTACGACGACCCCGAGCTGCGCGCTCGGATCGGCGAGGTGCGGGTCCCGATCGAGGAGCTCAAGAAGCGGAAGATCCTGGTCGACCGGGACGAGGACGGCTACCTGCTGCAGATCTTCACCAAGCCGATGGGCGACCGGCCGACCGTGTTCTACGAGTTCATCGAGCGGCACGGCTCGCTCGGCTTCGGCAAGGGCAACTTCAAGGCGCTGTTCGAGGCGATCGAGCGCGAGCAGGAAGCCCGCGGCAACCTCTGACCGCTACTTCTCGGGGAGCGGCGCCCCGTCACAGCAATTCGCTTTCGCATGGCAATGCGGGCAGAGCCAGCGCGTGGAGATCGGGTCGAACTCCTTGCCGCAGAAGTCGCAGGGCATGCGGCCGAGACTAGATCGGTCTCGGCCGCATGCCGTGCATCACTCGCCGGTGGTCAGCTCCAGGGTCGAACCCGGAGGCAGCGCCTCCACCAGGCGCAGTCGCGCCAGCGCCGGGTGCTGGTCGAGCAGCTTCGCGGCGTTCGCCAGCGACCGCAGCGCAGCGGTCTCGGCACGTGCTCGCTCGAGCTGTGCCGCACCACGAGCGCGCGCGGTCACCTGCTCGGCGTACGCGGAGCGCAGGTCGAGGGGCAGGATCACGTCCTTGACGACGACCTCGCGGACCGCGATACCGACCTCGAGACCGGCGGCGACCGCGGCCGGGGTGAGCGCGTCACCCAGGACCCGGCGCGACTGCCGGACCACGGTGTCGGTCTCGACGTCGACCAGCGCGTCACGCAGCGCGATCTGCACCGCGAGGTAGACCGACGCCGACGGGTCGTCCGAGATCTCGACGAACCGGCGCGCGTCGGCAACAGCCCACCGCACTGCGGCGGTGACCCGGACGGACACGCCGTCGGAGGTCAGCACGTCCTGCGGAGCGGTGGTCACGATGCGCTCGAGCATCCAGACGCGCTGGTACGTCGCGCGGCGGGGGACCCGGTAGCGACCGGGCTCGAGCACGCGAGTGCACACGCCGTCGACGTACTCGATGGCGTGCTCGGCTGCACGAACGGTGATGTTGCGGGCTCTGTTGATCTGGATGGGGGACATGGCTGCCTCCTTTCAGGGGTTTCGGGGCCGTGTCCAGGATTCAGTTGTGGGACGAGCGGGTGGTCGACGACACGACGCCGCACGGGGCGTCGACCGTCGTGCTGACCGGTCGGGCCGCTGGTGCGACACCGCTGGCGCCGCCGACCGCCCACTCGTCTTGGTTGGTTGGAGGAGTCGAACCCCCAGCGATGGCAGTCGCTGATGCCAGGAGGCGAGGTACAACGCGCAGGACCCGGACTAGGCACTCCCTCCGGGCTGCTGATCTCGCCTCGACGAGAGTAGGGCGCGTAGGTCGTCGCCGCGACGCATTTAGCGGCGGCGCAGCTCGCTGATCGTCGATGCCGGGGGTGTGGTGCCGAACGTCGACATCGGACGGCCGGCCTCGGCGGTGGATCCCTCGAGCGCGTTCCACACGAACGCCGCCAGGTAGCGGCTCACCGCGGCGCGCGACATCGTCCGCCGTTCGAGCCACCACTCACCGGTGGTCAGACCCAGACCCACCACGCTCTGCGCCCACGGCTCGGCTCCCGCGGCGTCGACGTCGAGCTCGCGCAGCGCGTCGCCGAGCACCCGGGCCAGCGCGGCTGCAATCCGGGCCTTGCCGTCGGCGAGCGGGTCGGTGCCGCCGACGCGGTGCCGCACCAGCAGCAGGAACACCTGGTGGTGCTCCTCGATGGCGCGCAGGTAGGCGTCCATGCACTTGTTGATCCGCTCGCGGATCGGGCCGTCGGCCAGCAGAGGCGGAACGACCCGGCTGAGCACCTCGTCGGCACCCCACTGGCCGACCGCTGCGTGCAGCTGGTCCTTGTCGGAGAAGTAGCGGTAGAGCACCGGCTTGCTCACGCCCGCCTCGACAGCGATCGTCGCCATGCTCACGTCGGGACCCTCGCGGTCGATGGCGCGTACGGCGGCGTCGACCAGCTCCTCGCGACGCTCCTCCCGGTGGGTGTCCCACCGGGTGGCGCGCCCGTCGCCGGGCTTGCTCTCCTCCGCCATGGACTCCACGGTATCTGCATGGCGACCTACCTCGGCTTCCTCCGGGCGATCAACCTCGGGCCCACCCGCAAGTTCCCCAAGGGCGACATCGTGGCCGCGACCGAGGCCGCGGGGTTCGAGAACGCGGCGACGCACATCAACACCGGCAACGTCCGGTTCGACACCAGAATGCGGGCGCGGGCGCGGATGGAGGAGGCGCTCGAGCAGGCGTACCTGGCCGACCGAGGCTTCGAGGTGCCGACGATCGTGTTCAGCCGCGACGAGGTGTGTGCGATCGCCGACGAGGCCGAGGAGGTCGCCGACGGCCACTCGGGGACGCACTACGTGTCGCTGCTCAAGAAGGAGCCGACCGCGGCGCTGATCAAACGGATGGAGGCGATGAGCACCGAGCGCGACATCGCCCGGGTCCGGGGTCGCGCCGTGCACCTGGTGATCACCGATCCCTACCACCAGGCCCGGCTGACCAACGCCGAGATCGAGAAGGCGCTCGGCGTGGCCACCAACCGCAACCTCACGGTGATCCGCGCGGTCGCCGAGAAGTGGTGCCGTTGAATCGTGGGTTCTGGCCCCTTGATTCCGGGGTTTTGGCCGGTCGAGTCGTGGGCGGTGGCCCCCGGAGCGGCCAGAACTCACTACTCGAAGGGCCACAACCCCCGATTCGACCTACTCGCCGCGGAACACCGGGCGGCGACGCTCCGAGAACGACCGCATCCCCTCGGCCACGTCGGCCGTCCGCAGCAGCAGCGTCTGGCCGGTCCGCTCACGCTCGAGCGCGTCGTCGAGGTGCGCAAGGGTCGCGGCGTTGACGGCCCGCTTGGTCGCCGCGTAGCCGAGCGGCGGGCCGGAGGCGAGCCGGCGGACGATCTTGGCGACGAGGTCGTCGTAGTCGTCCGCGGCGGCGACGTGCGTGACCAGCCCGGCGTCGTACGCCTCCTGGGCCGAGAGGGGCTCCGCGAGCAGCGCCATCCGCATCGCCCGGGCCCGGCCGATCGAGGCGGCCACCGTCGCGGTGGCACCGCCGTCGGGCATCAGGCCGATCCGGGAGAACGCGAGCAGGAACGTCGCCGAGTCCTTGGCCACGACGATGTCCGCGGCGAGCGCGGCCGAGCAGGCGATGCCGGCGGCGACGCCGTTGACGGCTGCCACCACGGGCTTGTCGAGGTTGACGATCGCCCTGATGATCCGGTTCGCCATGTCGAGCGCGCGTACGTCGAAGTTCTCGTGGGCGTTCTCGCCGGAGATGTCGGCGCCGGCGCTGAACGCGTCGCCGACGCCGGTCAGCACCACCACTCGTACCTCGTCGTCGCTGACGGCCCTTTCGGCGTACGACGCCACGCCATCGCTCATCTCCGCCGACATCGCGTTGAGCACTTCGGGCCGGTTCATCGTCAGCCAGAGGGCACCGTCGTCGAGGCGCACGTCCAAGTCGGTCACGCTCGGCAGTGTGCCACCATGGCCACGTGTCAGCAGCGAGTCCCGTGGAGGTCGAACCGGATCTCACTCCTGACGAGATCACGGTCCTGTCCACCCCCTGGGTCACGATCGTCTGGAACGACCCGGTGAACCTGATGTCCTACGTGACCTACGTCTTCCAGAAGTACTTCGGCTATGACAAGAAGAAGGCCGAGAAGCTGATGCTCGAGGTGCACGAGGACGGCAAGTCCGTGGTCAGCTCAGGCTCGCGCGAGGAGATGGAGCGCGACGTCCAGGCGATGCACGAGTACGGGCTCTGGGCGACGCTCAGCAGGTCCGAATGAGCGCGTTCACCCGGCACCGGCGCAGTGGTCTGGTGATCGCGAACTTCACCGGCTTCGAGGCCGACCTGCTGCGCTCCCTGGCCTCCCAGCTGGTCGAGCTGCTCCGCAACGAGGAGGCGGTTCCGCACGGGCTGGACCCCCTCGAGGCGATGATGGACTTCTCCGGACCGACCTCGGCGCCCGAGGACCCGGTGCTGGCGCGGCTGTTCCCCACGGCGTACTCCGAGGACGAGGAGGCGGCGGCCGAGTTCCGGCGGTTCACCGAGACCGCGCTGCGGGACGGCAAGGCCGCCGCGGCCTGCACGATCATCGACGGTCTCGAGGAGGCCGGGCTGCCTCCGTTGCTGGAGGAGGAGGGCCTGATGATCGACGTCGAGCTCGACCAGGCGACGGCAGAGATCTGGATGCGCTCCTTCACCGACCTGCGGCTGGCGCTCGCTACCCGCCTCGGCGTGGAGCAGGACGACGACGCCTACTGGGACGCGCTGCCCGACGACGACCCCCGCGCGCAGGCGCACGACATCTACGACTGGGTCGGCTACCTGCAGGAGACGTTGATCCGGGCGCTCGTCTGAGACTGACCCCGTCTGAGAAAAGGCAAAATAGGTGCGACCCCGACCACGGCGGGCTGGGGGCCGATGGTTGACTCGCCCTCGTGAGGCGACTCCTGCTGTTCCTGTGCGCGTTGTGCCTGCTGCTGGCGACCGCCGGCTGCAGCGATGACGACGGCAAGGACAAGTCCGAGGACGAGCAGGAGACCTCGACCGGCGGCCCCACCACCCCTGATCCCGACGACCAGCTGAAGACGAAGCCCAAGACCACCGAGTGCGACGTCGAGGTGAGCACCACCGGTGCCTACGAGGCCGAGTGGAACGGCGATGCCAGCGTCACCACCGGCGGCAAGACCGTCGATGACACCGGACCAGCGGCCGTCTACACGCTCAACGACGACAGGAACAGCCTCTCCCTCTACAGTCCCGGCCTCGCTTTCAAGGGCAGCATCTCCATGACTGCCGACGGGCATTCCTACTCCAGCGATCCCGCCGACGCCGAGTCGTTCGACATCGACCCGAAGGGCAGTCACGCCGAGGTCCACGCGGCGCTCACCTCCATCAGCGGTGACGAGATCCACGTAGTCGCCCAGTTCACCTGTGGGAAGAAGTAGTGCGTTGCTGACCATCGGGCAGGAGACGTACGACGCGATCGTCGCGCACGCCAAGCGGGATCACCCCGACGAGGCGTGCGGCGTGGTCGCCGGTCCTGAGGGCAGCGACCGTCCGGAGCGGTTCGTCGAGATGGTGAACGCCGCGGGCAGCCCGACCTTCTACGAGTTCGACTCGACCGATCTGTTCAAGCTCTACCGGGAGATGGACGACCGGGACGAGGAACCGATAGTGATCTACCACTCACATACGGCCACCGAGGCGTATCCCTCTGTGACCGACATCGGCCTCGCGAGCGAACCGGGTGCACACTATGTGCTGGTCAGCACGCGTGAGCACGGGAATAACGACGGCCCGGTGGAGTTCAGGTCGTACAGGATCGTGGACGGCGTGGTGACCGAGGAAGAGGTCAGCGTCGTACCCGAGATTCCTGCTGACTGAGCACCGACCGAGGAGCAACAGAACCATGACCATCGAGGTCCGGATCCCGACCATCCTGCGCACCTACACCGACGGCGAGAAGGCCGTCTCGGGTGAGGGTGCCAGCCTGCGCGCGCTGATCGACGACCTCGAGGCCAACCACCCGGGCATCAAGGAGCGGCTGGTCGAGGCCAAGGACGGCAGCATCGACCTGCGCCGCTTCGTCAACGTCTACGTCAACGACGAGGACGTCCGGTTCATCGGTGGGCTCGAGGCCGAGCTGAGCGACGGCGACCAGGTCGTCGTCCTGCCCGCGGTCGCGGGCGGATGAGGTTCGACAACCTCCTCGCCTCCGTCGGCGGTACGCCGATGGTGGGGCTCCCGGCGCTCTCGCCGAGCCCCGACGTACGACTCTGGGCGAAGCTCGAGGACCGCAACCCGACCGGGTCGATCAAGGACCGGCCGGCGCTGCGGATGATCGAGGACGCGGAGAAGGACGGCAGCTTGCGTCCTGGCAGCACGATCCTCGAGCCGACGTCCGGCAACACCGGCATCTCGCTCGCGATGGCGGCCAAGCTCAAGGGCTACCGGCTCGTCTGCGTGATGCCCGAGAACACCAGCTCGGAGCGCCGCCAGCTGCTACAGATGTGGGGCGCCGAGATCGTCTCCTCGCCCGCTGCCGGCGGCTCGAACGAGGCGGTCCGGGTGGCCAAGGGGATCGCGGCGGAGCACCCCGACTGGGTGATGCTCTACCAGTACGGCAACCCCGCCAACGCGCTCGCGCACCAGGAGGGCACCGGCCCGGAGATCCTCGCCGACCTGCCGAGCATCACGCACTTCGTGGCCGGCCTCGGCACCACCGGCACCCTGATGGGCGTCGGCCGCTTCTTCCGTGAGGCCAAGCCAGGAGTGCGGATCGTCGCCGCCGAGCCGCGGTACGGCGAGCTCGTCTACGGCCTGCGCAACCTCGACGAGGGCTTCGTGCCCGAGCTCTACGACGCCGACCTGATCGACGCCCGCTTCTCGGTCGGTCCGCGCGACGCCGTACGCCGGACCCGTGAGCTGCTCGAGCTCGAAGGCATCTTCGCCGGCATCTCCACCGGTGCGATCCTGCACGCCGCGCTCGGCCAGGCTGCGAAGGCGGTCAAGGCGGGGGAGTCGGCCGACATCGCGTTCGTCGTCGCCGACGGCGGCTGGAAGTACCTCTCCACCGGCGCCTACGAAGGCACCGTCGACGACGCCGAGGAACGCCTGGAGGGCCAGCTCTGGGCTTAGGCGTGTTCGGTGGTTGAGGTGCGAGGAGCGTCAGCGACGAGCCTCGAAGCCACCACTCAAGGGTCGGCGCGCTCAAGAGTCTCCGCAGTCTCTGCTTCCTCCGCCTCGCGTTGCTGCACCGCCTTACGTCGCGCGAGGCCAGGAAGCGCCTCGAAGTCGCCTCGGATCAAGGCCTCCCGCTTCCGGCGGTTCCAACCTTGGATCTGCTTCTCGTAGAAGAACGCTTGCTCGATCGAGTCATAGTCCGCTGCCCAGACCAGCCTTACGGGGCGTCGGCTACGCGTATAGACCGGGCCATCGGGATCGTTGTTGTGCTGCCAAACCCGGCGATCGAGATCGATGGTGCTTCCGACGTAGTAGGTACCGTCCGCACACTCAAGGATGTAGGTGTGAGCCATGGCGCTTACCGTCGGCGGATCTCAGGGGCACTGCAAGCTGAGCTGGCCAGCCTGTGGATGGCACCGTGGATCGACGCTGGTTTCGAGGCTCAGGCCTGGCGGCCTTCGCACCTCAACCACCGTCGGCCGGTGGTTGAGGTGCGAGGAGCGTCAGCGACGAGCCTCGAAACCAGCAACCAGCACATGTGGCGGTGGTTTCGAGGCTCAGGCCTGGCGGCCTTCGCACCTCAACCACCGTCGTAGCCTGGCTGCCATGTGGCGCACTGTGGTGCTTGCGATCGCGTTGTTGCTGTCAGGCGTGCTCGCGGCTCCGGCGGCGGCTGCGCAGGACGAGCCGCTGGAGAACCGGCACCTACCGACCGTGATCGGGGAGCAGCGGTACACCCAGGTCGTCCGGGCGACGAAGGGCCGATGGGCGAAGCCGCCGAGCAAGGTGAAGTACCAGTGGCTGCGCAGCGGGAACCCGATCCCGGGCGCGACCAAGGAGCGCTACCGGTTCGTCCCGCAGGACGTCGGCCACAGCATCCGGGTGCAGGTCACCGCGTTCCGACCCGGCCACACGCCGGGGGTGGCCACCTCGCCGCGCACCGGCCTGGTGAAGCACCGGGTCGACGTACGCCGGACCGTGCGGTACTCCGTACGCACCCGCGGCAAGATCGTCGCGAGCGTCAAGGACTTCCGGCGGCTCGCCCAGGAGACGTACGAGGACCCGCGCGGCTGGCGGGCCAAGGGAGTGCGCTTCGTACCGGTCGCGAAGGGCGGCGCGTTCACGCTCTGGCTTGCCGCCGCCGGCACCGTGCCCGGCTTCTCCTCGGGGTGCAGCAGCATGTGGAGCTGCCGGGTCGGCCGCAACGTGATCATCAACCAGACCCGATGGCGGTTCGCCTCACCGGCCTGGAACGCCGCGCACCGCTCGCTGCGCGACTACCGGCACATGGTCCTCAACCACGAGACCGGTCACTGGCTCGGCAAGGGCCACGCCGGCTGCCCGGGCAAGGGCCGGCTCGCGCCGGTGATGATGCAGCAGTCGAAGGGCACGCACGGCTGCCGCTTCAACCCCTGGCCGACCGAGGCCGAGCTGCGCTAATACCCGACAGAACTGGGGCAGAATCCCCGCATGGCTCACGGTGCTTGGCACAAGGTCGCGGCACTCGTGGTGTTCTCGCTGACGGTGGCGCAGCTGCTCGTCGCGACGTTGCTGCCCGACCTCGACCAGTTCGAGGGAAAGGCGTTCGGGTGGCGGCTGCTCGCGTACCCGCTGATGATGCTGTTCGTCCCGGCGGTGTGGTGGGCGGTTCAGCGGCGCGCCGCCCGGACCGAGCGGGTGCCGTGGGGAGCGTTCGCCCTGGTGATGCTGCCCTTCCTCGTCGACGTCACGGGCAACTCGCTCGACCTCTACGACACCGTCAGCTGGTGGGACGACGCCAACCACTTCGTCAACTGGTTGTTCCTGTGCACCGGGCTCGGGTTGATCATCTGCCGCAACGTCCGGCCGACCTGGGTGGTCGTGATGGTCGTGGCCGGCCTCGGCGCGATCCTCGCGATCGCTTGGGAGCTCGGGGAGTGGTTCGCCTTCATCCGGCACGGGACGGAGCTCGACACCGCCTATGAGGACACGCTCAGCGACGAGGTGCTGGGCACGCTGGGCGCGTTCGTCGCAGCCGCCATCGTGGCCCGGCGCGCGCGAAGCGCAGCTAGTTGACGCGGAGCTGTTGGTCGAAGTCCCAGAGGCTGTTGGGGACCGGCCCCAGGCCGAGGAGGTACGCCGCGAGGTTGGCCACGTCTCCGTTGCGGATCGGTTGCTTGCCGGCGAAGCCGACCCGCTTCGTCCCGGGGTCCTTGTAGGTCGGGTTGAGGTCGTAGAGGTTGTCCTGCACGACGTCCGGGCCCCAGACCATGAACGGGATCCGGTAGTTCGCCAGCTTCTTCGGGTCGTCGTGGTTGGCACCCTGACCGCCATGGTCCGCGGTCAGCACGACGATCAGGTCGTCGAGCTCTGCGTGGGCATCGATCGTCGCCAGGATCGCGCCGAGGCGCTCGTCGGTCGTCCGCACCGCGTCGAGATATGCGGATGACATGAAGCCGGACGCGTGGCCGGTCTTGTCGACCAGGCCGAGGTGCAGGAACGTGAACGCGCGGTGGTGGTCGACCAGGTCGGCCTGCACCCCTTTGACCAGCGCCGAGTCCTTCTCGTTCTTGATCGTCACCTGGTCGATGCCGGGCCAGGATCGGTCGAACAACGAGAACTTCGTCTTGCTGGCGAACAGCGCCGCGCTCAGGTCTGCCTTGCCCAAGACCGAGAAGATCGAGCCGACCGCGTGACCCGCCGCTTCCTGCACGGTGGTGCCCGGCAAGTGCGTGTTCCAGTTGACCCCGTGTCCCTTGTGGCGCTTGTCGATCCGGCGGCCGGTGACCATGCTCGTGTGGTTGGGCAGGGTCTTGGTCAGCTCGACCTGGCTGCGGGCGTTGAGGGTGAACGCGCCCTCGGACATCAGCCGGTGGAAGTTGGGCGTCCCCTCCGGGCCGAGCTTGCGCAGCGCGGTCGGGTTGAGCGCATCGACGGAGATGACCAGGAGGCGGACGTCGGGCGCCGCGGCGTCGCCGCGGAGGTTCGCCTGGGCGGGTCCTGAGATCGGCGCGACGAGGGCCGTGGCGAGTGCGCAGGCGAGGACTGTGCGGCGTACGAGCATCACGCGAACATACTCACGGAACGTGACCTGGATCGCCACCTCGTGCGTTTGCCGGGTCCGACCGCCTAAGGTGGATACTCGTGCCAGCGACCACCGATGCCCCGATCGGCATCTTCGACTCGGGATTCGGCGGACTCACCGTCGCCCGCTCGGTGATCGACCAGCTCCCGCACGAGTCGCTTCTGTACGTCGGAGACACCGCGCGCCAGCCCTACGGGCCCAAGTCGATCGCCGAGGTGCGCGAGTACGCGCTCGAGTGTCTCGACCACCTCGTCGGCCAGGGCGTGAAGGCACTGGTGATCGCCTGCAACTCCGCCAGCGCCGCGATGCTGCGCGACGCCAGGCAGCGCTACGACGTCCCGGTGGTCGAGGTGATCCTGCCCGCCGTACGTCGTGCGGCCGCCGCCAGCCACACCGGCCGGATCGGCGTGATCTGCACGAAGTCGACCGCCGAGTCGATGGCCTACGACGACGCGTTCGCTGCGGCGCCGCACCTCGCGGTCACGATCCAGACCTGCCCGCGCTTCGTCGACTTCGTCGAGGCGGGCATCACCGGTGGCGACGAGTTGCTCGCCGTGGCGCACGAGTACCTCGACCCGCTGACCAGGGCGGATGTAGACACGCTGATCCTCGGCTGTACCCACTACCCGCTGCTTACTGGTGTCATCTCCTATGTGATGGGCGACGAGGTGACTCTGGTCAGCAGCGCGGAGGAGTGCGCCAAGGACGTCTACAAGATGCTCGCCACCACTGAGCTGATGCGGCCGGGTGGCGAGCCGACGTACACGTTCGTGACGACGGGTGCCCCGGACGACTTCGAGACGATCGGCCGTCGGTTCCTCGGACCGGAGATGGTCGCGGCCACCCAGTTCGTCGGTGGTCTGACATGAGGATCACCGTGATCGGGTGCTCGGGCTCCTACCCCGGCCCGGACTCGCCGGCTTCGTGCTACCTGCTCGAGGCCGAAGGAGTCGACGGGGACGAGACCCGCACCTGGCGGGTGCTGCTCGAGCTCGGCAACGGCGCTCTGGGGGCGCTGCACAACTACATCGACCCGCTCAGCGTCGACGGCGTCCTGGTCAGTCACCTGCACCCGGATCACTACATGGACCTGTGCGGCTACTACGTGCTCCGGCGCTACGGCCCGCAAGGCGCGCAGCCGCCGATCCCGGTGTGGGGACCCAAGGGGATCGCCGACCGGCTGGCGTACGCCTACGACCTGCCGCTGGACCCCGGCATGCGCGAGGACTACGACTTCCACGAGTACAACGGCAAGTTCGACCTCGGCCCGTTCACCGTCGAGCCGATCGAGGTCGACCACCCCGTGGTGGCGTACGGCCTGCGGATCAGCGCCGACGGCGCGACGTTCGGCTACAGCGGCGACACCGCACCTTGCGAGGGCCTCGACCGGATAGCGGCCGACGTACAGCTGCTCATCGCGGAGGCGTCGTATCGGTCCGATGACGACAACCCGCCCCACCTGCACATGACGGGCGCCGACTGCGGGTCGGTCGCCGGTCGGATGGGTGTCGGTCGGCTGGTGCTGACCCACATCCCCCCGTGGCACACGAGTGACGTGGCGCTGGCCGAGGCCACCGCGGCGTACGCCGGCGACGTCGAGCTGGCCAGGCCGGGCGCGGTCTACGAGCTCTGAGCCTGCGGGCCGTTGAGGCCCGAGTCGTGCACGGTGATCGCGATCTGCACGCGGTTGGTGACGCTGAGCTTCTCGAAGAGCCGCGACACGTGGGCCTTCACCGTGGGCACGGAGAGGTAGAGCTCGGCGGCGATCTCGGCGTTGCTCAGCCCTCGCCCGACGGCGAGCGCCACCTCGAGCTCCCGCTCGGTGAGCGTGGACAGCTGCTCCTTGGCGCCCGCTGCGCGGTCGGCCGCCGGATCGGTGCGCACCTTGTCCATCAGGGTGCGGGTCACCGACGGCGAGAGCATCGGGTCGCCCGCGGCCACGCTGCGGATCGCGTCGAGGATCTGGACCGGCGGGGTGTCCTTGAGGAGGAACCCGTCGGCACCGGCCGCGAGCGCGGACATGACGTGCTCGTCGGCGTCGAAGGTCGTCAGCACGATCACGTGCGGCGGGTCGGGGTCGGCGCACAGGGTGCGGGTGGCCTCGAGCCCGCTCATCTGCGGCATCCGGATGTCCATCAGCACCACGTCGACGCGCAGCTCGCGCGCCATCCGTACGCCGTCGCGCCCGTCACCGGCCTCGCCGACGACGTTGATGTCGGGCTGGCCGCCGAGCATCAGGCTCAGCGCCGAGCGGACCAGGGGATCGTCGTCGACGATCAGGACGCTGGTCATGGCGCCCACGGTATCCAGGCGTGCAGCAGGAAGGCGTCGCCCTCGCGCCGGTGCTCCAGCCGACCGCCGGTGAGCTCCGCCCGCTCGGCGAGACCGACCAGGCCCAGCCGGGCACCCGGTGCGGTCGACGGCCCGAAACCGAGCGGGTTGCGCAGCCGGATGTCGACGCCGTCCTCCGCCGAGCCGCTCACCTGGATCGAGAGCCGGCTGCCCGGGGCGTGTTTGCGGGCGTTCGTGATGCCCTCCTGCACGATCCGGTAGAGCGTTCGTCCGACCGAGTCCGGAACCGGCGCGTCGTTCTCGAGCTCGTCCCTGAACGACACGTTCATCCCGCTCTCCAATGCTTCGGCGACCAGCTGCGGCAGGTCGGCGTACGTCGGCTGCGGCGCGTCCACGGTCAGCCCCGTGGCGTCGTCGCGGAGCACGCCCAGCACCCCGCGCAGGTCGGTGAGTGCCTCGTGCGCCTTCTCCCGGATCACCGCCGCGCTCTCGCGCATCTCGTCGGCCGTGAGGTCGTCCCGGAAGCTGAGCGCGCCGGCGTGCATCGAGATCTGGGAGATCCGGTGGGCGAGCACGTCGTGCATCTCTCGCGCGATCCGGGCCCGTTCGGTGCCGCGGGCCTGGCGCACCCGCAGCTCCTGATCGGCCTCCGCAGTCTCGGCGCGATTGCGCAGCGTCCAGAGCAGCTCGCGGCGGGAGCCGATATACATGGAGAAGGCCATGATCGCCGCGACGATGACCACGTTGCTGCTCAGCTCCAGCCACTGGGGATCCTCGTTGGTCGGCGGCTGCACTTCGTAGAGGAGCTGGGCGGACCCGACGCTGAGCACGCCGATGACCACGACCTGGAGCCAGCGCCGTCGCGTCGCCAACGAGACCGCGGCGAGGGTCGCCGGTCCGGCCGCCAGAGAAGAGACCGCGCTCAGCAGGGTCGCGATGACGGCCACCGTCATCGGCCAGCGCCGCCGGAAGTAGACGAGCACGATCGCGGGCAGCCCGACCGCGATGTCGATCAGGAACCACTTCTCGGTCTGGTTCTCGGCGATGGCGAACCAGACCAGGACGCTGATCCCCAGCATCAGCACCGTGCGCCACGTGTGGCTCCACCACGTCAGTCGTGGCTGGTAGTCGTCAGGGCTCGGGCGGTCCACACCCTGAACGCTAGGGCCGGACGGCGCGACGGCACAGGACCCGGGGTGTCCACCGCCCCCTACTTTGGTCGCTTCGCAGCAGCCGCGAGGACGATGTGTCGGCTCAGCTCGATCGGGCAGAGTGACGGTCATGATCACAGTCGAAGGCCTCACGAAGGCTTATGGCGGTTTCAAGGCCGTCGATGACGTCAGCTTCGTCGCGCAGCCCGGACGGGTCACCGGATTCCTCGGCCCCAACGGCGCCGGCAAGACCACCACGATGCGGGTGATGGTCGGCCTTACCAACCCCACCCACGGGCGGACGACCATCGGCGGCCACCTCTACCGCGACATCCCCAACCCTGGCCGGCACGTGGGCGTCCTGCTCGACGCCTCTGCGCAGCACGCCGGCCGCACCGGTCTCGAGATCCTGACGCTCGGCGCCAAGACCATGGGTCTGCCGGCATCCCGGGTCGACGAGATGTTGCACCTCGTCGCGCTCAGCGACACCGAGTCCAAGCGGCGGCTGCGCAACTACTCGCTCGGCATGAAGCAGCGGCTCGGCATCGCGCACGCACTGCTCGGCGACCCCTCGGTGCTGATCCTCGACGAGCCGGCCAACGGCCTCGACCCCGCCGGCATCCGCTGGATGCGCACCCTGCTCAAGGGGTACGCCGACCGCGGCGGCACGGTGCTGCTCTCCAGCCACCTGCTCAACGAGGTCGAGCTGATCGCCGACGAGATGATCCTGATCGGCCACGGCAAGATCGTGGCGCAGGGCGACAAGAAGTCGCTGCTGGCGATGGACCACAGCTCTGCCAGCACGTTGGTGCTGAGCCTCGACAACCAGGCGCTCTCCACCGCGCTGCAGCAGAAGGGCTACACGGTCGCCGCCGAAGGCGAAGGCCTGCGCGTCAGCTGCGCACCCGAGGAAGTCGGCCGGGTCGCCCTCGAGGCCCAGGTCGTCCTCGCCGACCTGCGCTCCGGCGCCGCCGGGCTCGAGGACCTGTTCCTCGAGCTCACCTCCGACTCCCAGCGCGACGTACTCCCCGAAGGAGGACAGGCATGAGTGCCACCACCGCCCCCATCCCGATCGACATCGCCAACACGCCCCAGGTCCCGATGACGCGCCTGGCCGCGGTCGAGTTCCGCAAGGCGCTCGACACCCGCGCCGGCCGCTGGTTCGCCGGCTCGATCCTGGGCCTGTGCCTGCTCGTCCTGACCATCTACGCCCTCGCAGCGCCGGACAGCGACAAGGACTACGGCGACTTCCTGTCGATCGGCGGCGGGGTCCTCGGCTACTTCCTGCCGATCCTCGTCATCATGCTGGTGACCAGCGAGTCGAGCCAGCGTGCCGGACTGGTGACCTTCACTCTCGAACCGCGGCGTTCCCGGGTCGTCACGGCCAAGTTCATCGCCGGCGTCGGCCTGGCGGTCGGGGTGATGGTGCTGGCCGCCGTGGTGGCCGTCATCGGCACCATGATCGGCGTGGCCACGGGAGGTTCTCCTGAGTGGTCGGTCGACGGCAACCTCGCGTTCAACGGCTTCATCCTGGCCAACTTCATCGGCATCTTCGTGGGCTTCGCGATCGCGATGCTGCTGATGAACACGCCGGGCGCGATCGTCGGGTACTTCGCCTACAGCCTGATCCTGCCGATCGCGGTGGGCATCCTCGGCGCACTGAGCGAGGGCTTCGAGAAGGTCTCTCCCTGGCTCGAGTTCAACACCGCGCAGTCACCGCTGTTCACCGGCGACTACCAGCCGAGTGGCGAGGAGTGGGCGCAGCTCGCGGTGACCGGCTTCATCTGGCTGGTCGTCCCGTTGTTCCTCGGCATCCAGCGGCTGCTGCGGATCGAGTTCAAGTAGCGCCAACCGTTCACCCAGCGTTGCGGGACACGACGTTGTCCCGCAGCCATCGCGAACCGGGCGGCCCCACTGTGAAGACATGCAGGGGTACGTCCGGTTCGCGGCGCTGGGGGACAGCACGACCGCGGGCATCGGAGATCTGACCGCCACGGGCTGGCGAGGGTGGGCGCGCTTGCTCGCCGACGCCCTGTCGACGTCGTACGACGTCTCGTTCTGCAACCTGGCAAAGCCCGGGGCCACCGCGCACGACGTGCGCGAAAAACAGGTCGCGGCGGCAGTGACGCACCGCCCCGACCTGGCCTCCCTGATCGTCGGTGTCAACGACACGATGCGCTCGACCTGGGACCCGATCCGGCTCCGGTCGGACCTGCTGGGGGCAGCCGGAGCCCTGCACGCCTCCGGGGCCACGCTGCTCACGGTGCGCTTCCACGACCACGGAGCGGTGCTCGGACTGCCGTTGGTGCTGCGGCGCCCGCTCGTGGCTCGACTCGACCGGGTCAACGCCGTCTATGAAGAGATCCATGCGGTCTACGGCGGCGTTCAGATCGACCTGGGTCTGCGCCCCGAGGTCCTTACCCGGCCGTACTGGTCCGTGGACCGCATGCACCCCTCCGAGCGCGGCCATCGGGCCTTGGCTGCGGCGTTCGCCGACCGGATGGCGGGCGTGGGTCTGCACTGCGAGCCGCCGGGACTGGATCCGGACGGCGGCAGCCCATCCACCTGGCGGACCGACCTCGCGTGGATGACGCGGGAGGGTGCGCCGTGGATGGGCCGCCGGGCGCGGGACCTCGGCCCGTGGGCCATCAAGGCGGCCGCGGGCCGGGTCCGCGCCGGGCTCTAGCCGAGGCCCGGCTGAGCGCCCTCGCCCACCGCGACGGCGTCGAGGAACTCGATCATCGTGTCGAAGTCCCAGCCTGCCGAGTCGGGGTACTGCACGGAGACCACGCCTTCGGGCTCTCCCGCGCGGGTCCGCACCGAGACCGAGCTGTGGTCGGAGTCGCCGCGGGTGAAGAACTCCCGGCCGTTGTACTCGACGGAGTCGCCGGACGGCGGGTTCTGGTCGTACATGATGACCAGCTTGCCGACGAAGCTCGCCGGCTCCTGGTCGTCGTCGCCGAACTCCGCGATCGTCACGCCCTGCGGGTACTCGCCCTGGATCTCCCAGCCCCGCGGCAGCTTCCCGAACGTGTAGGGCCCGGCCGACGCGTTGGCGGCGAGCAGCACCCCGTCGTCTGTTTGGGGCGCCTGGGTCACGGTGGTCGAGCCTTCGGGCGCATCGTCGAACACGGCCTGCCCGGCGGCCGCTCCTGCGATCGCAAGGACGCAGACCGAGCCGACCGTGACCAGCCCCCGCTGCCGGCGGTGGCGGCGGAGTGCGGCGTGAGCCCGCGCGAGGTCGTCGTTGATCGGGATGGGAGTGCCGGCGGTGTCGCTGGCCCGGTCGAGGAGTTCGGTGAGGTCGGTCATGAGGTGCTCCTGGTCGTGAGGTGGTCGGTGATGTCTCCGAGGGAGGTGCGCAGGTGCGCGAGGGCGCGTGAGTTCGTGGACTTCACGGTCCCGGTCGAGCAGCCGAGCGCCTGGGCGGTGGCCTGGACGTCGAGGTCCAGCCAGTGCCGCAGTACGACGACCGCTCGCTGCTGCGGCGCCAGCCCGGCCAGCGCTGCCAGCACGGCGTCGCGGAGCGTCGGGTCGTCAGGCGCCTCGACGGCGGTCCGTGGCTCTGTGGGCTGAGCCTCCGGCCGCTCCCTGTTGCGATAGGCACGCCGGGTCTCGTCGATGAACGCGTTGCTCAGCATCCGGTGGGCGTAGCGCACGGGGTCGTCGGCACGTCGTACCTTCGGCCACGCGACGTACACCTTGGTGAGGGTCGTCTGCACGAGGTCCTCGGCCAGCGCTTCGTCGCCGACCGCCAGCAACCTGGCGGCCCGCAGCAGCCGGGGTCTCTGCGCAGTGACGAAGCCGATGAACTCCGCGTCGCGATCGGTGGTCCGCACCCGTTCTCCCTTCGTTGGTGAATGGTCTCTCACCCCTCCTGACGGGTGCGGGGCTTCGGCAGGTTGCTCGGTAGGTTGGCGCCCATGACTTCTCGCGAGGACGGCAGGGCGGACGACGAGCTGCGCCCGATCACGATCACCCGCAACTGGCTCGACCACCCGGCGGGATCGGTGCTGATCGAGTTCGGCCGGACCCGGGTGCTGTGCGCCGCGTCGGCCTCCGAAGGCGTGCCGCGCTGGCGCAAGGGCTCGGGGCTGGGCTGGGTCACCGCCGAGTACGCCATGCTCCCCGCCGCCACCAACACCCGCTCGGACCGCGAGTCCGTGAAGGGCCGGATCGGCGGCCGTACCCACGAGATCAGCCGGCTGATCGGGCGGTCCCTGCGCGCGGTGATCGACTACCAGGCGCTCGGCGAGAACACCGTGCAGCTCGACTGCGACGTCCTCCAGGCCGACGGTGGCACTCGCACGGCCGCGATCACCGGCGCCTACATCGCGCTCGCCGACGCGTGCGCGCACCTCGGCGTCAGCAAGGCGCTGACCGGGTCCGTGGCCGCGATCAGCGTCGGCATCATCGACGGTGTGCCGCGACTGGACCTGCCCTACGTCGAGGACGTCCGGGCCGAGACCGACATGAACGTCGTGATGACCGGCGAGGGCACCTACGTCGAGGTGCAGGGCACCGCCGAGGGCGCCGCGTTCGACCGGGCCGAGCTCGACGCGCTGCTCTCGCTCGCCGAGAAGGGCTGCGCCGACCTCACCCGGATGCAGCAGGAGGCACTCGCCGGTGGCTGAGATCCACCTCGCCTCCCGCAACGCCAAGAAGCTGGAGGAGATGCAGCGCATCCTCGACGAGCACCTGCCGGGCATCCGCGTCGTCGGCCTCGACGACGTGCCGTCGTACGACGAGCCGGTCGAGGACGATCCGACCTTCACCGGCAACGCGCTGATCAAGGCCCGAGCCGGTGCCACGGCGACCGGGCTCCCGACGCTCGCCGACGACAGCGGGCTGTGCGTCGACGCACTCAACGGCATGCCCGGCGTGCTCTCGGCGCGCTGGTCGGGACCCCCGAAGTCCGATCTCCGCAACAACGAGCTGCTGCTCGCGCAGCTGTCCGACGTACCCGACGATCGCCGTCAGGCGCACTTCGTCTGCGTGGTGGCCTGCGTGCTGCCCGACGGGCGCGAGCTCGCGGTCGAGGGACGGATGCACGGGCGGGTGGTCCGGGAGCTGCGGGGGGGCGGCGGTTTCGGGTACGACGTGTTGTTCGAGGCCGACGACCACCCCGGCGTCACCACCGCCGAGCTGTCGATCGCCGAGAAGGACGCGATCTCCCACCGCGGCCGGGCGCTGCGCGAGATCGCCCCTCAGCTCGCGGCCTTGCTCTCCCGTTCCTGAAGGACCCTGCGGCTCACGAAGCCACCCCATGCGGCGGCCAGGAAGAACATCAGGATCGAGTACACCGCCGCCGGGATCGCGATCTCGGTGCTGTCGAGGACGTTCTCGGCCACGAAGATCGCCAGCGTCCCGTTGTGAACACCGATCTCCATCGAGGACGCCACGGCCTGGTCCTCGACCACGCCGAACGCCCGCGGGACGTAGTAGCCGACCACCAGGCTGATCGCGCAGAACAGTCCGGCGACGACGCCGACGTCGGCGAGGTAGCCGCCCACGTTGTCGCTCTCCGAGGCGAGGATGCCGAGGACCAGCACCGCCAGGATCACCGCCGAACCGATCCGGACCGGACGGTCCATCGCCTCGGCGAACCCGGGCCGGCTGGCGCGCACCAGCATCCCGATGCCCACCGGCACCAGGATGAGGAGGAAGACCTTCACCACCTCCGAGAGCGGCATCGACACCGAGTCGCCCTTGTCGAAGTAGTCGATCGCCAGGTTGGTGATCAGCGGCAGGGTGCCGATCGAGATGATCGAGTTCACCGCGGTGAGGCTGATGTTGAGGGCCACGTCGCCGCGGAACAGGTGGCTGAACAGGTTGGCCGTGGTGCCGCCCGGTGATGCGGCGAGCAGCAGCATCCCGATGCCGAGGAGCGGGTCGAGGTCGAACAGCCGCACCAGGCCGAAGCAGACGACCGGAAGCAGCACCAGCTGGCAGGTGAGCGCGACGAGCACCGCACGCGGGTGCTTGCCGACCCGCCGGAAGTCCGCGACGGTCAGGTCCAGGCCGAGCCCGAACATGATGATCCCGAGGGCGATCGGCAGCCCGACCGAGGTGAGCGCGGAGTCCATGGGCGGACTCTAGGGTGCGGCTACTCCCACGACCAGGAGTCGTAGATCTCTTCGTACTTGTCCAACGGGCCGTCGTCGTCGGCCTTGTGCGAGGAGGTGATCACGACGGCGTCGTCGCCGTTCTTCACGATGTAGGCGCGTTGTTCGACGGTGATCCCGGCATCGTTGTCGCGCGTGAGGAGCAGGCCTGCGGCCTCCTCGCCGTCGATGGTCCGGTTGTCGAGGTCCACGAGTGTCCCGCCGAGGGTGCTGAGGTTGGTCCTGAGGACCTCCAGCGCGTCGTCGAGGCTGTCGTAGGTCCACGAGTTGACCTCGGTGATGACGTTCGCACGGCCCGCTTCGACCGAAGCGCCCCAGGCACTGGCCGTGTCGAGCGTCGGCTGCTCGGGGTTGTCCTCCAGCACCTGGTCGGTGATCTCTTCCCAGCCGTCGGGGAGCTCGTACTGGTAGCCGTCGCCCTCCAGGCAGGGGTCGCAGGTCGCGGACGGGGTGTCGTCGCCACCGTCGTCGTCGGCGTTGTTGCTCGAGTCCTCCCACGGCGCGACCACGGCCAGGACGATGGCCAGGGTGACCACGGCGACGCCCGCCGTGAACAGGCCCAGGAAGAGTCCGGTCCGGCTCTTGCGAGGCGGGGCCGCGGTGTAAGCCGGCTGCGGTGAGGGGTGCGACGGGTGCGCGCTCGGCCAGGCGGGGCTCTGCACGGGGCTCTGCACCGGAGGCTGGTACGGCGGGCTCTGGACGGGGCTCTGCACCGGCGGGGTCGGCGGCGTCGCGGGCGCGGTGGCGCCGTACGGCAGCCGCGTCACGTCGCCCTCGAGCTGCGATCGCACGATGGTCGCGTCGACGCGCCCGAGCGCGTAGCCCATCGCGGCAACCGCCCACCGGGACCGCTGCTCGTCGGAGCTGCGGTCGCGGGCCAGCTCCCCGCCGGCCTCGCGAACCGCCGCATCGGGATCCGCACCGTTGTCGAGCATCGCGAGCAGGCGCTCGACACCACCCAGCCGGACCGCGTCGACGAGCAGGTTCAGCTCGCCTTGGCTGGCATCCGCCTCGGTCAGGTAGTCGTCGAGCGCCGCCCGGAACTGCTCGGCGTTCTCAGCGATCCCGGTGCCGTGTTGCGACACCAGGTTGCGGAGTTGTTCGTGCAGATCTCTCATTGCTCCCAAGCCCTAGCTCGTCCAGATGCCTAGCTGATCCAGGCCCAGCTGCTCTTGACCGTGTCGAAGGCCGCCTCGGCCTCGTCATCAGCAGGCTCCCTGGTGAATCCGATCGAGTACACGATCTCCTGGTGGAGGGTCAGGTAAACCGTCTGGAACACCTCGCCCCCCGCCTGGTTGGTGCCCTGCAGCTCGACGGCGTAGGCGTCCTCGCCGTCGATGGTGACGTTGGGCAGCCGCGTGAGCTTGGAACCGCCGGCGGTCAGGTTGGACTCCCAGCTGGCGCGCTCGTCCTTGAGGGTGCCGGTGGCCGAGCCCGCCTCCACGAGGACGTTGGCGCGGGCCTCGTCGAGCGAGGCGCCCCAGACGATGCCGGAGTCGACCGCCGCACCTGCGGCGGTGATGTCGGCAGTGGCGTCGGTCCACTCGGGACTGGGCAGCGAGTAGGAGTAGTTGGTACCCAGGATCTCGGAGCCGGTGTCCGTCGGCTCGTCGGTCGGCTCTTCCGTGGGCTCCTCAGTGGGCTCCTCGGTCGGCTCGTCCGACGGCTCGTCGGTGGGCTCGTCCGTCGCGTCGTCGGTGGTCTCGCTCGACGTGTCGTTGTCCTTGTCGTCGTCGTCGCCGCCGAGCAGCACCACACCGCCGATGACGAGGCCGATGACGACCAGTGCGGCGATGATGCCGCCGATGATCAGGCCGGTCTTCTTCTTGGGCGGCGGGGGCGGCGGGTAGCCGGGGCCGCTGCCAAAGCCCTGGCCGCCACCGGGCGGCTGCTGGGGCGGGGGAGGCGGCTGCTGGCCGGGAGGCTGCTGGGGCGGGGTCCCGAAGGGATCCTGGTTGCTCATTCTGTTCTCCTGTAAGCGTGAGGTCGTGCCGGAGGGGGGACTCGAACCCCCACGCCCTGGGGCACGGCATCCTAAATGCCGCGTGTCTGCCAGTTCCACCACTCCGGCGTGGACGAGCAGCCCAAGTCTAGTGTCGTGACTAGGGATCGATTCCGAGGTCGCGACGAAGCTTCGCCACGTGCCCGGTTGCTTTGACGTTGTACTGCGCGATCCGGATCCGTCCATCTTCCCCGATGACGAACGTGGAACGGATCACACCCTCGACAACTTTGCCGTAGAGCTTCTTCTCGCCGAACGCGGCGTACGCCGTCAGCGCGGTCCGGTCGGGGTCGGAGAGCAGCGTGATCGTCAGCCCGTCCCGCTCCCGGAACTTGGCCAGCTTCTCGGGCTCGTTGGGCGAGATCCCGAGCACCCGGTAGCCCTGCGCCTGGAGGGCATCGAGCGAGTCGCTGAAGTCGCAGGCCTGCGTCGTGCAGCCGGGGGTCATCGCGTTCGGATAGAAGTAGACGATCACCTGCTGGCCGCGCAGGTCGCTCAACGAGACCTTGGTCCCGGTGTCGTCGGAGAGCGTGAAGTCGGGGGCGGGGTCACCGGGGGAGAGGCGCGGGGTGGGGCTCACCGAGGGGCTCCTGTTCTTTGGGGCGGAATCCGTTACTGCACATCATTCGCAATAACGTAGGGTTCGATATATGCACGTGCCCGACGGATTCCTGGACGCGCCCACCTCGATCGCCACTGGTGCGGTCGCCGTGACCGGAGTCGCGGTGGCGCTGCGCAAGGCCCGGGCCGAGCTCGACGACCGTACCGCCCCCATGGCGGGGCTGGTCGCCGCCTTCATCTTCGCCGGACAGATGATGAACTTCCCGGTCGGAGCCGGCACCAGTGGGCACCTGCTCGGCGGTGCGTTGGCTGCGGTCCTGGTCGGTCCCTGGACCGGCGCGCTGTGCATCAGCGTGGTGCTGCTGGTGCAGTCGCTGTTCATGGCCGACGGTGGGGTCACCGCTCTCGGCACCAACATCACCCTGATGGCCCTCGTGGGCTGCGGGGCCGGCTACCTCGTCTTCCGGCTCGCGATAGCGGTACTCCCGAAGCGCGTCGCCTCCGTGGCGCCGGCGGCGGCTTTCGGCGCGCTCGTGTCCGTCCCGGTCGCAGCTGCGGCCTTCACCCTGCTGTTCGCCATCGGCGGCACCGACGCGCTCGAGATCGGCACGGTGCTGAAGGCGATGCTCGGCTGGCACCTGGTGATCGGCATCGGCGAGGCGGCCGTCACCGGCCTGGTGGTCTCGGCCGTCCTGGCCGCGCGCCCCGACCTCGTCCACGGCGCCCAGCACCTGGCCGGCAACCGCGAGCTGGAGATCCGGAAGGTGGCCGCGGCATGAGCAAGCGCACCTTTCTGGTCATCGGCCTTCTCGCGGCACTGCTGATCGCCGGGTTCGGCAGCTACTACGCGAGCGCGCATCCCGACGGCCTGGAGTACGTCGCCGGCGAGACGGGGTTCCTCGACTCCGCCGACGAGGCCAAGACCGCCGACAGCCCACTCGCCGACTACCAGACCAAGGGCGTCGAGGACGAGCGCCTGGGCGGCGGCATCGCCGGTGTCGCCGGTGTGCTCGTGGTCCTGCTGCTGATGGGTGGCCTGGCGTTCGCGCTCCGGCGACGACGTACGCCGCAGTCGGTCGACTGACGTGGGCGCCGGGCACGGCCACCGCCTGCACTTCCACGGACACAGCGCTGTCCACCGCGCACCGGCGCACCTGAAGATCCTGGCGCTGGTCGGGTTCATGCTCGTCGTCGTCGCGACCCCGCGTGAGTGGTACCCCGCTTACGCCGGGTTCCTGCTGGTGCTGCTCGGCGTGATCGCGGTCTCGCGGGTCCCGTTCGGCTACCTCGCCAAGCGGATGGTCATCGAGGTGCCGTTCCTGGTGTTCGCGGCGCTGATGCCGTTCGTCGCGACCGGGCCGCGGGTGGAGCTGCTGGGGCTCTCTGTCTCCGAGGCCGGGCTGCTCGCCGCGTGGGGCCTGGTCGTCAAGGGCAGCCTCGGCGTGCTCGCCTCGCTCACCCTGGCCGCGACCACGGAGCCTGCCGACGTACTGGCCGGGCTGCAGCGGTTGCGGATGCCCACCCTGATCGTGCAGATCATGGGCTTCATGATCCGGTACCTCGACGTGGTGACCGCCGACCTGGGCCGGATGCTCACCGCCATGCGCTCGCGCGGGGTCAACCCGAGGTCACCGCGGCACTGGCCGGCGCTGGCCCGGACCCTGGGTGCGCTGTTCGTGCGCTCCTACGAGCGCGGTGAGCGCGTGCACCTCGCGATGCTCTCGCGCGGCTACGACGGGACCCTGCGATGAGCGTCCCGGTGCTCGACGTGAGCGGTCTCGCGTACGCCTACCCCGACGGGCACCAAGCGTTGTTCGGGGTCGACCTGCACGTGCACGCCGGCGAGCGGGTGGCGCTGCTCGGTCCCAACGGCGCCGGCAAGACGACCTTGGTGCTGCACCTCAACGGCATCCTCCAGGCGGGCGCGGGCACGGTCGAGGTGAGCGGGCTTCCGGTGACCAAGCCGAACCTCAAGGAGATCCGGCGCCGGGTCGGCATCGTCTTCCAGGACCCGGACGACCAGCTGTTCATGGGCTCGGTGCGTGCCGACGTGGCTTTCGGCCCCAAGAACCTCGGCATCTCCGGTGACGACCTCGACGAGCGGGTGATCACCGCGCTGGAGCAGGTCGGGATGGCCGAGTACGCCGACCGGCCGCCGCACCACCTCTCCTTCGGCCAGCGGCGACGCGTCGCGGTGGCGACCGTGCTGGCGATGGAGCCGGAGATCCTGGTGCTGGACGAGCCGTCGTCCAACCTCGACCCGGCGTCCCGTCGCGAGCTCGCCGACATCCTGCGCTCGCTGGACGTGACGGTGCTGATGGTCACCCACGACCTGCCCTACGCGCTCGAGCTGTGCCCGCGATCGGTGGTGCTCAGTGACGGGCACGTGGTGGCCGACGGCTCGACGTACGACGTGCTCACGGACGCCGAGCTGATGCGTGCCCACCGGCTGGAACTCCCGGTCGGGTTCCAGCCCGCGCCGATTGGTAGCCTGCCCGGGTGAGCAAGAGCAACCAGAACTCCGATCTCGAGCGTGAGATCGAGGAGACCCGCGAGCGTCTCGCGCAGACCATCGACCAGTTGCTCTACCGCTCGAGCCCGAAGACGGTCTTCGGCCGCCAGGTCGCCGCCATCAAGGCGCACTACGTCGACGCGTCCACCGGCGAGCCCCGCACCGACAACATTCTCAAGACGGTCGGCGGTGTGGTCGGGTTCGTCGGCCTGATCGTCGTGATCCGCAAGGTGACGTCCTGACCCTCTCGGCCGCGCGTGCAGGGTCGGACAAGACGCCGATCAAGATGCTGCACGACCGGATCCTGTGCGAGCTCGACCAGGAGGCCGGGGAGCGGCGTTCGTCCGGCGGAATCGTGATTCCCGCGACCGCTGCGATGGGTGCTCGGCGGCTGTCCTGGGCCCGCGTGGTCGCCGTCGGACCGCACGCGCGCTCCGTCCAACCCGAGGACCACGTGCTCTTCGACCCCGACGACAAGGCCGAGATCGAGGTCCAGGGCGACCTCTACGTCGTGATGCGCGAGCGCGATGTCCACGCGGTGGCGTCCGAGCGGCTCGCCGACGAGGCGACGGGGCTCTACCTCTAGCTAAGCCCGAGCAGACGAGCCAACGGTGCTGGCTGCCACTACCTGACCGGATGAGGCCCGTGCGGCCGCTGCGGTGGCGGCGAGCCCGAGCAGGAACAGCAGGTCGACCGCGACCATGAGCGGGCCGACCTCACCGATCCGGGAGACGGGGAACAGAGCGGCTCCGGCCGTTATAGCTGCCGCTGCCGCGACGGGTGCACTTCGGGTCTTCAGCATCGCCAGGCCGAGGCCGAGGAACGTCAGCGGGAAACAGAGGCCGGTGATCTTCAGGATGACTGCGGCGCCGGTCTCGAGGTCGAGGTCGAAGCCGTGGCTGATGGCAATCGTGTTGAAGCCATAGCCGAGCCCGCCGGCGCATCCGAGACAGCCGATCAGCAGCAGCGCGGCGGCGGCCCTCGGAGCCGCCTCGGCGATCCGCGCCACCAGCCCGACGACCACAGCGAAGAACAACGCCATGGCGACCACTTGGAGCAGTCCCGCGGTCCCGTCGTCGGTGAGGCTCGAGCCGAGCAGGAGGAGGGGCGCCACCACCATCGCAGCGCGAGTGAGCAGGTCAACGGGAGTTCCGGGGTGAAGGTTCATGCCACCCGACGCTAGGGTCGCGGATCGCTCTGCAGAACGTGGCGGACCCCAGACTTCAGGGTGCGGATAACCCCCGCCACGTGTCCAGTCATCCACGCTCCGGCGCGCGGCTCACCGTGGGACGATCGGCCCGTGCCCAGTCGTGGCCAGCTCCGTCCACTTGCCGTTGTCGGCTTCGTCGCGGGCATCGGTTGCCTGGTCGGTGGCCTGTTACTGCTGGACGTGCTGTCCGCTGCTCTCGTGTGGTCGATCCCGTTCCTGGCTGCCTATGTTGCTGGACTGGTCGCCTGCCGCGCGCAACCCGACAACCTCGCTGCCCGGCGTCTGCTGCTGTTCGGGGTGACCGCGGTCGGATGGCTGGCCGTGTCCGACCTGCTTCTCCTCGGCGTCGACTCGTTCGGGGTACGGCCGTGGTTCGCCGCCGCCAACGCGTTCGTGCAGATGGCCGGGCTGCTGATGGCCTCGTCGATCGCAGCGATGCTCGTCGTGTATCCCGACGGCGATCGCGGAGGACTGCGCCGGTGGCTGCCCATCGGGCTCATCGGCGTCAGCATCGCGCTTCCTCTCGCGCTGTTGTTGTCGCTCGAGCGCGTCGAGCCGGCGTGGATCCTGCAGTGGTGGTCCGAGGGCACTTCGCGGCTGGCGCCTGCGGCGAGCCCACTTCACATCGACGTCCTGTCCGCGGCCGGTCCAGCTCTGTCGGGCGTGATGGAAGCGGCGCTGGGGATGGTCCCGGTCGTCGGCGTCGCCGCCCTGGCCCTGCGGTATCGCTCTCTCGACCGGAACCAGCGCGAACGCGTCGCTTGGCCACTGTCCGCGGCCCTGCTCCTCGTCCTGTTGTCCGTCGACGACGTCCTGTTCTCGATCAGCGGCCCACTCGTCGTCGTGTTGGACTTCGCCGAGGCCTCATTCTTGGTGCTGCTGCCTGCGTCCCTCGGCATCGGGATCGTCAGACCGGACCTGTTCGACATCGTGGGCGCGCTGCGCCGCACGCTGGTCTACGCGACCCTGTCGGCCGTCGTGGTCGGCATGTACGTCGCCGGCGCCTGGATGCTGGGGATCACGGTGGGCCAGGACAACCTGCAGGTCGCGGTGGTCGTGGCCGTGCTCGCGGCCTTGGCGCTGGAACCGGTACGGCGAACGCTGATGCGTCGTGCCGCGAGGATCGCGTACGGCGAGGAGATTCCACGCGACGAGCTGCTGCGACGTCTGGGCGAGACACTCGAGAACACCCTCGATCTCCGCCAGCTGGCAGGTGCGATCGCCGCGGCCGCTCGTGAGGGGCTGGGCGTGCGCTGGGTCCGCGTCGCGGTTCTTGGTGTCGAGCCTGTCTGCGACGGCGAAGCGACGGACCACACGCCCGCGATGTCCGCCCCGATGCGGCACGGTGTCGACGAGCTGGGCCGCATCGAGTGCGGGCCGATGCTGCGCGGACGTCCGACTGCACAGGTCCGCGCACTTCTCGACACCCTGGCCCGGCAGGCTGCCCTTGCATTGATCAACGCGCGGCTCGTCGGCGATCTCGAGCAGCATCTCGTTGAGCTGGCCGCTTCGCGTGAACGCCTCGTCGACGCCGAGGAGAGTGCTCGCCGACGCCTCGAGCGCGACCTGCACGACGGTTCCCAGCAGGAGATCGCTGCCCTGATGGCCCGCATCGCCCTGGCCCGTAGCCAGCTCCGGCGAGACGACGCAGTCGAGGTGGCGCGAAGCCTCGATCTGTTGCAGTCGGACGCCCAGCACGCTCTGGAGAACCTCCGCGAGATCGCGGCCGGCATCCACACGTCGGTGTTGGCCGACCGTGGTCTTGTCGAGGCGATCGAGGCCCGAGTCGCACGTCTTCCCCTGCGAGTGACCGTGGAGTGCGGTCCGGGAGTCCGCGACGGCAACCTCAGCGACTCGGTCGAAGGCGCGGTCTACTTCCTGGTGTGCGAGGCGTTGGCGAACACCCTCAAACATGGCGGCGCGCAACGCGCGACCGTGACGTTGCGCCTGGAGTCGGACATGCTCCGAATCGACGTGAGCGACGATGGCTGCGGGTTCGATCCCGCCGAGATGTCCCGCCGCGGTGGCCTGGCCGGTCTGTCCGATCGATTGTCCGCGCTCGGTGGCAGCCTCGACGTCGCCTCCCGTCCGGGATCCGGCACCCGGCTCGAAGCCGCCGTACCCTCGCGCTCATGAGTGCCCGCTTACGCGTCGTCATCGCCGACGACAACTATCTCTTGCGCGAGGGAGTGCGCGCGCTCCTGGAGGACTCCGGCGAGGTCGAGATCTGCGCGGCCGTCGGAGATGCCCGCGAGCTGCTCGATGCGGTCACCAGGCTCGTGCCCGACGCGGTGCTCACCGACATCCGGATGCCCCCGGGGCACCAGACCGAGGGAATCGAGGCCGCACATGAGATTCGCAGACGGTTCCCCTCCATCGGGGTGGTCGTGCTCTCCCAGCACGCGGACGAGGCGTACGTGTGCGCGTTGCTCGAGCATGGCACCGACGGACTTGCGTACCTGCTGAAGGAGCGCGTCGGCGACCTCGACGAGTTGCTCCGTGCTCTGCACGAGGTCTGCGCCGGCCGCACCGTCCTCGACGCCCGGGTCGTCGACGCCCTCGTCACGCGAAGCCTGCACCGTGAGCCGTCCGGACTCGAGTCGTTGACCGACCGAGAGCGCGAGGTGCTGCACGAGATGGCCCGCGGGCTGTCCAACACCGGGATTGCCGAGTCGTTAGTGCTCTCTGAATCGGCTGTCGAGAAGCACATCGGCTCGATCTTCGCGAAGCTCGGACACCACGAGCTGCCCCGTACGAACCGTCGCGTCTCGGCGGTCCTGGCCTATCTCGGTGCGACGGAGAGCGAGCAGTCCTGAGACCACGAGTCTTCAGGAGTCAGTCGAGACCATCGAACAGGTCGGTCAGCATGGCGGCATCGGGTTGGCTCTCGGGCCAATGGATCGCGTACCACTCCCGCCCGACCCGTCGTTCCCACTGAGCGGTGTCGGTCGGGTCGTCGGACATGACGTGCACCTGGCTCTGATGCTGCTGGAGTCCAGCCACGATGCGGCTGGCGGCTTCGCGGCAGTCGACGGTGATGCGGATCTGATCGTCTGGGATGCCGCGCATGTGGTACGTCTGTGTCGGGTCCCAGGTGTAGAGCCCGAGCTCGCCGCGTTGGCGGTTCCAACGCTCGAACACCGACTTCGGTACCGCACCGTGCGCCAGTCGCTGGAAGCCCGGCCTGTTGTCGGTGCGGAGGCGGGCGAAGGCCTCGTCGGTGGCGGCGCCGATCGCGATGTGGTCGGGATGCCCGAAGATCCCGTCGGGACCGAACGTGACGACCACGGCGGGATCCTCCTCGTCGAGGATCCGCGCGACCGCGTCGACGACGTCCTCGAACGGAACGTCCGCGACGCCACCGTCCGGCAGGCCGAGCCACTCATGACGGTCCGGCTCGCGGCCGTGGGCACGCCACGCGGCTTCGTCCTCGGCTCGGCGGATGGATCCCAGCGTCTCCCGGGTGGCCGGGAAGCCGTCTCGGATGTCCCCCAGCTCGCCGAGCGTCGCGTGGATCAGGACGAACCGGAAGTCTGGGTCTTCGGCATGCAGCGCAACGCTGCCCGCTACGCCGTATGCGTCGTCGTCCGGGTGCGCGAAGACGCAGGCAAGGGTCCGGTTGCGAGCCACGGCTGGAACATATCGAGATGAGAGCGGCGAACGGCTCACGTCCGCCGGTGGAACGCGACCTTGTTGTTCGGCAGTCGGGTCATCGAGTACACCGGGTCGTGGGCTCGGGCGTGGTGGCGTGGGCAGAGGAGGCGGCCGTTGGTGAGGTCGGTGTTGCCACCCTGGCTCCACGGTTGGTCGTGGTGGGTGTGGGTCATTGCGGGTGGGGCGTCGCAGCCTTGGGTGGTGCAGGCGCCCTGCTGGATGGCGAGCGCGATCCGCTGCGCTGGGGTGTGGAAGCGGGTCTTCCGGCCGAGGTCGAGGACCTGGGACTTGCTGCCGAGGACGGCGGGGATGATCCCGGCCTCGCACGCGAGCTTGCGGGCGAGGCCGGGTGAGATCCGGTGCCCGGTGTCGAGCTGGGCTGCTTTGAGTCCACCCATCAGGGTCTCGAGGGTCATCGTGACCACGACGGTGGCGGACATCCCGCCCGCGTGCGGCAACCTGTCGGCCGGGTAGCGGCTCACGTACTCCATGAACGCCTGGCCCATCCGGTGGTCCGAGGGGCGTCCTGGTTCGGGTGCCTGCCCGTCCACGCTGGCCCGGTGCTTGGGGGCGGCGTAGGCCATCAGCGCCTTCTTGAGCATCGCGCCGTGGGTGCTGGGGAGGGTGAACCGGCCGTGGCACTTGCCGTGGCCGTCCTCGAACATCCGGAACCTCGCGGCCGCCTCGGCGTCGCGTTCCTCCTTCTCGAGGACCTTGGCTTCGTGGGCTTCGCCGATCTCGGGGGCGATCACCTCGAGGATCCGTTTGCCGAGGATGCGTAGGGCTTTGGCGTCGTGTTCGGCGGCGTACCCCAGGAGGGTGGTCTGTGCCTGGGAGCGGATCTCGGGGTCGAGGTCCTCGGGGAGCGCGTCGATCGCGGCGATGATCACCTCGGCCTGGTCCACGAGCAGGGCGCCGTCAGCGAGAGCCAACCTGACCGGCTCGTGCGCCGGGCTCGCAAGCGCGGTGGCGAGCCTGGTCTTGCGGTGCGCACCCGCGCGGGTCAGCTGGGTCTCGCACGCCCACCAGTTCGCTGTCGAGGTGGCGTCGTTGGCGGCCTCGATCTCCACGGTCTGGCCGTGCGCGGCGACTCGTGTCTGGAGCTCGACGATCTGTGCCTCCAGCCGGGTGAGCTGGACCATCGTCTGGCCGGTCGCGGCTGGGCTCATCGACCAGAGCGGGACGTCGCGGACGTCCTTGAGAAGGTCCTCGATCCGGGCAGCCGCGACCTCGATCGGGTGTCCCCGACCAGTGGTGTGCGTGCTGCCGGTCATGGGTCAATCCTGGCACCGACCACCGACATACAAAGCCACCCGAAATCTTCTGTGGAGAAGCCCGTACGGACGCTCGGTTGTGGAGGATTCCCGCACTGTTGAGCAGGATTCCCCGCATCACACCGCAAGCCGGCATCGGCGCGCGACCACGCGCGAACCTCACCCCGCATCGCTGCCTTTCGGCCGCAACCACAGCCAACTGTCACATGCTCAGCCGGACCCCAAAGCGAGTGGTTTCGAGGCTCGCTGCGCTCGCACCTCAACCACCGTGTGGTCACGGCCCTGCCCACCCTTGCGGGGTCTCGACGACGCTCGCTGGCGCTAGCTGCTCGACCACCGGGGGGCCTGCCCACCTCACCCGCATCGCTGCCTATCGATCGCAACCAAAACGAACCCGTCACGTGCTGTGCCCGACCCTGACGCGCGGTGGTTTCGAGGCTCGCTGCGCTCGCACCTCAACCACCGTGTCGTCACCGCGCCTCCCATCGGTCTCGAATGCCCCCGGCCGTAACCACCGTCACACGCGGAAGTTGAGCACTCCGTGCTCCGACCCCGGTTCGTCGCCCTGCTCGCCACGCTCTCGCTGGCCCCGCTGGGACTCATGGTCCATGCCGCCGACGCCGCACCCGACAAGGGCGCCCTGCCACTCGCGGCTCCTGCCGCGGCGCCGAAGTACAAGGCGACCGTGCGTTTCACCGAGCACGGCATCCCGCACATCACCGCCCGCGACTTCGGGTCGCTCGGCTACGGGAGTGGGTACGCCGCCGCGGAGTCGACGATCTGCGTGCTCGCCGACACCCTGATCACGGGGCGCGGTCAGCGCTCGCGGTGGTTCGGGCCGAAGGCGGGGTACGACGACTACGTGTCGATGAATGGCTCGAACCTCCAGATCGACGCGCTGGTCACCGACCTGCACAACCGCCGGGTGGTCGAGAAGCTGCTGAAGTCCAAGGCCGGCCCCGGCAAGCAGGCCCGGCAGATGGTCGAGGGCTACACCGCCGGCATCAACCGCTGGCTGCGCACCAACAAGGTCACCGACCCGGGCTGCAAGGGCGCGCCCTACCTGAAGCTCGCCGCCCGCCCGATCGATCTCTGGTACGGCGTCTACACGGCCAACCTGCTCGCCTCCACCGGCGTCTTCGTCAAGCAGATCGTGGACGCGGACCCGCCGACGCTCGACGACCCGGGCCTCCCGCTGCCGGAGCTGCCGAAGGCGTCCGAGGTCGACCGCGACAAGCTGCTGAAGGGCCTGGGTCGCGACCCGGAGAGCCCCTTCGGCTCCAACGCCACCGCCGCCGGCAAGGCGATCACCTCGACCGGCAGCGGGATGCTGCTGGGCAACCCGCACTTCCCGTGGCGTGGCCGCTACCGGTTCACCGAGCAGCACCTCACCATCCCCGGCAAGTACGACGTCGCCGGTGCCTCGCTGATCGGCTCGCCGGTCGTCAACATCGGGTGGAACAACAACGTGGCGTGGAGCCACACGGTCTCGACGGCGTACCGCTTCACCCCGTACGAGTACAAGACGGTCGGCCCCGGCACGACGTACCTCTCGACCGACGGCCTCATCAAGCGCGCCGAGCACCGGACCGTGAAGATCAAGGTCAAGCGCAAGAACGGCTCGATCGACACCGTCACCGAGGACCTCTACCGGACCCCGCAGGGCTACGTCATCGACGACCCCGACCAGTTCATGGGCTGGAGCCCGATCAGCTTCTGGGCGCTCCGCGACGCCAACGGCGAGCAGCTCCGCACCATCGACACGTTCCTCAACATGGGCAAGGCGCGCAACGTGCGCGACCTCCTGCGCCGCCAGGACAAGGCTGGCGGCATGCCGTGGGTGAACACCACGGCTGCCGACCGCAACGGCAACGTGATGTACGCCGACCACTCGGTCGTCCCGCACGTCACCAACGGCATGAAGGTCCGCTGCCTGACGCCCGTCGGCATCCTGCTCGACACCGTGGCCGGTCTCCCCGGCCTCGACGGCACCCGCGCCGAGACCGACTGCAAGTGGGGCACGGACGCCGACGCGCAGCGCCCCGGCATCCTCGGCCCGCAGCACCTGCCCGAAGTGATCCGCAAGGACTGGGTCATGAACGCCAACGACTCCTACTGGTTGCCGAACCCGAAGTCACCGCTCGAGGGCTACCCGACGATCATCGGCTGCGAGCGCTGCGTGCGCACGATGCGCACCCGGATGGTGAGCCAGTACGTCATCGACCGGATCAAGGGCGGACGCAAGGAGACACCGGTCAGCTTCCGCGGCCACGAGCACGACAACCGGGTGCGCGCCGCAGAGGTGATGAGCGCCGGCGGCGACCTCGACCAGGTGTGCCAGGCCACCGGCCAGAAGAAGGCGTGCCAGGTGCTGAGGCGCTGGGACCGCCGTTCCGACCCGGACTCGGTGGGCACCCACATCTTCGAGGAGTTCGTCTCGCGGCTCCCACCGGACGGCGCCACCTTCCAGGTGCCGTTCTCGGCCTCCGACCCGCTCAACACGCCTCGTGACCTCAACGAGTCGGATCCGCGGGTGATCAAGGCGATGACCGACGCGATCGCGTCCCTCAAGAAGCGCGGGATCCCGTTCGCCGCGAAATGGGGCTCCTTGCAGGTCGCCGGCGACCGCGGTGCGCCGCCGATCGCGCTCGGCGGCGGGACCGGGGACTCGTTGGGCAACGCCAACGCGCTCGCGTCCCGGCTGCCGATCCAGAACAAGAAGAAGTACCGGCCGATCACCTACGGTTCCTCGCACATCCAGGCGGTCTCGTTCCTCTCGGGAGGCCGCACCGACGCGCGCACGATCCTCACCTACGGCCAGTCGGAGAACCCGCTCTCGCCGTACTCCGATGACCAGACCCGACTGTTCTCACAGGGCAAGTGGGTGCGGTTCGCGTGGACCGACGCTCAGATACGCGCGGACCTTGTCCGGACGGTCAAGCTGGTCGGATAGGTGTTCGCCGGCTGGCGGTGCACGTCCGGGATGAACCAGGCGACGGCGGCCGCCGCGACCATGGCCAGGCCGAGCAGCGCGAACCCGGCGGTGTATCCGCTCTCCGACGGGTAGCCCAGCGCCCCGTGCTGGGCGGTGACGACGCCGGCCATCACGGCCGCGCCGACGGAGCCGCCGATGGTGCGGATGTTGGCGTTCATGCCGCTGGCCACACCCGTCTGGTGCGCGGGCACGGAGTTGATGACGACGCCTGCCAGGCTCGAGAACACCAGGCCGGAGCCGAAGCCCTGGACGGTGGTGGCGACGTAGAGCTGCCAGGTGGAGGCGTGCCAGATCGCGATCGAGACGAACGCCGCCGCCATCATCAGCGCGCCGGTGAAGATCACCAGCCGGGCGCCGAACGCTCGGATCAGCCGGGCCGTCCAGAAGCCGATCAAGAAGCTGGCCACGGCCGAGGGCAGCAACAGCCATCCGGACTCGGCGATGCTCGCCCCGAAGCCGTAGCCGGCCTCGTCCGGGGTCTGCAGGAACTGGGGCAGGAACCCGAACGCCGCGAACATGCCGAAGCCCACGCAGAAGGAGACGGCATTGGTGGTCCACACGCCGCGCCTGCGCATCATCTGCATGTCGATCATCGGCACCGGCACCCGGGTCTCGGTGCGGATCCAAGCGGCGATACCGAGCGCGGCGGTGGCGAACAGGATGAGGATCCGCGGTGATCCCCAGCCCCAGGTGTTGCCCTCGCTGAGCGCGAGGAGCAGGGCGATGAGCCAGACAGCCAGCAGTACGGCGGGCAGCAGCGGCAACCGGGACGGCGTACGGATCGGCGAGGGTGGGATGAAAAGCAGCGTCGCGAGGGCGGCTATCGAGGTGGCGATCATCGGGAGCCAGAACAGACCGGTGTAGCCGAACACGTCGACGATCGGGCCGGCGATCACGATGCCGAACCCGAAACCGACCGCGGTGAGTGACGCCAGCACGGACAGGGCTCCGGTCATCCGCTCGCCGAACTCGTCGCGCACGATGCCGAAGGACAGGGGCAGTACGCCGCCACCGGCCCCCTGCACCACCCGGGCCGCGATCAGCCAGCCGATGCTGGGTGCCAGCGCGGCCATCAGTGACCCGATCGCCAGCGCCATCAACGTGATCACCAGCATCCGGGTCTTGCCGACGACGTCGCCGATCCTCCCGAGCAGGGGAGTGGCGATGCTCGCGGAGAGCAGGTACGCCGTGAGCACCCAGGTCACCGTCGCCTGGTCGGTGTCGAGCTCGTGCTCGAGGGTCGCCAGCACGGGCACGACGAGCGACTGCAGCAGCGCGAACGAGCTCACGGAGACCGCGAGCACGGCGAACGTCAGCGGGCGTCGTCCCCGGACGGCAGGGCGCACTGGGCCGTCCTCTCGCGGCGGGGAGATGGTTGCCGTTCGCAACCAGCTTCGAAGTCTAACCGATGCACTTCGTCCAGAGGGATGGCACGGGAAGCGACCCACCTCACAGTCCGGATGGCGGGTGTTGCCCTCATTGCTTGCATCCTTATGGTTAGTATCTCAAGTAATTCAGTAGAGATTAACCACTTGAAGGGACACAAGGATGTGCAACCGCACCAGACTCCGAGCTCGAACCGCCACGGGGGCGGCGCTGCTTCTCGTCGGAGGCGCTCTCAGCGGATGCTCCGCGAACGGCGCGGACGGCGGCGAGACGAAGACGATCCGCTACCAGACCAACGCCGGCATGGTGGACCTGCCCGAGCTGGCCGACGCGCTCGGCTACTTCAAGGGGACCGGCATCAAGCTCGACCGCGTCGGTGACGTCCAGGGCGGCCCCGAGAGCCTCCGTGCGGTGGCCACCGACCAGGTCGACTACGGCGGCGCCTTCAACGGCGCGATCGCCAAGCTCGCCTCGACCGGCGCGCCGATCACCGCGGTGATCTCGTACTACGGGTCCGACGGTGACGTGAGCTCCTCGCTCCTGGTCAAGAAGGGCTCCGGCATCGAGGGCCCCGAGGACCTGATCGGCAAGAAGATCGCGGTCAACACGCTCGGCGCCAACGCCGAGGCCGTGATCGACACCTACCTCGAGCAAGGCGGTCTGAGCCAGGACGAGATCGACGACGTCACCCTGGTGCCGCTGCCGAGCATCAACGCCGAGGCAGCGCTCCGCGAGGGCCAGGTCGACGGCGCCTACCTCTTCGGCAGCCTCAAGGAGGTCGCGCTCGAACACGGCGGCGTCGAGGAGATCGTCAACGACATCGATCTCGTCGGCCCCTACAACGGCGGCAGCTACGTGCTCAGTGACCGGTTCATCAAGGAGAACCCGACCACCACGAAGGACTTCGTGGGCGCCATCGCGAAGGCCCTCGACTACTCGCAGACGCACCCGATCGACGAGATCCGCGAGCTGATGAAGCAGTACCTCGAGGATCACGGCCGCGGTGACTTCGCCGGCGCCCTCGACCTGTGGAAGGGCACCGGCGTGCCGTCCTCGGGCGGGGTGATCAGCGACACCGACTTCACGCTGTGGCTCGACTGGCTCGAGGCCGAGGGCGAGGTCGACACCGGGGCGATCGAGCCCGACGAGATCTACACCAACGAGTTCAACCCCTACGCCGAGGAGAAGTGAGATGACGGCCAAGATCGCACTTCGCGACGTACGGCAGGTGTTCGCGGTGCGCGCCGCCGGCGAGCGGGCGCCGCAGGAGTTCGTGGCCCTGGAGGGCCTCGATCTTGAGGTGAACAACGGTGAGCTGCTGACCCTGGTCGGGCCGAGTGGCTGCGGCAAGTCGACCGTGCTGGACCTGGTCAGCGGCCTGTCCGTCCCGGCGGGCGGCATCGTCGAGGTGGACGGGGAACCGGTCACCGGCCCCGGCCTCAACCGAGGGGTGGTGTTCCAGCAGTACACGCTGCTGCCGTGGCGCACCGCCCTGGGGAACGTCGAGTTCGCCCTCGAGGCGGCAGGCGGGTCGAGTCGGAGCGAGCGCCGTCGTACGGCGCAGGAGTACCTCCGGCTGGTCGGGCTCACCGAGTTCGCGGACCGCTACCCGCACGAGCTGTCGGGTGGCATGAAGCAGCGGGTCGCGATCGCGCGGAGCCTGTCCTACCAGCCCGACGTGCTGCTGATGGACGAGCCGTTCGGTGCGCTCGACGCGCAGACGCGCGAGCGGCTCCAGGAGGAGCTGCTGCAGATCTGGCGTCGTACGGGCACCACGATCGTGTTCATCACCCACGACATCGAGGAGGCCGTCTTCCTCGGCCAGCGGGTCGCGGTGATGAGCTCTCGTCCCGGCCGGATCGAGGCAACCATCCCGATCGTGCTGGACCGGACCTCGGCGGAGGACGACGTCCGCTCGACGCCGCAGTTCGCGCGCTACCGCCACCAGATCTGGGAGATGTTGCGCCAGCCGGTGGCCGAGGCGGCCCTGGAGGAGGTGAACCGCGTTGCCTAGCCTCCTCGCCGAGCGCACCGAGGCCGGGCTCAACGTCCGGCAGGCGCAGTCGGCCGGCGTCCGGGCCGCGCGGGTGGCTCGCCGCCGCTGGGCGCGGGTCGCCCGCGGACTGGTCGGCATCGTGCTGCTGGGTGCCGTCTGGCAGATCGCGCCGAAGGTCGGCCTGGTGGACCCGTACTTCGTGTCCCCGCTCTCGGAGGTCGGCGTGGCCTGGTGGGACCTCCTCGTGTCCGGTCAGCTGTGGACCCACCTGAGCGCCAGCCTGATCCGATCGGGTGCAGGGTTCGGGATCGCGGTCGCTATCGCTGTGCCGCTCGGCACCGCGATTGCGTGGTACCGGCCGGTTCGGGAGCTGATCTCGCCGGTGCTCGAGCTGTACCGCAACACCGCGGCCCTGGCACTGCTGCCGGTCTTCGTCCTCATCCTCGGCATCGGGGAGACGTCCAAGATCGCGATCGTCGTCTACGCGTGCTTCTTCCCGATCCTGCTCAACACCATCAGCGGGGTCTCGTTCGTGGACCAGCAGCTGCTGCGGTCGGCGCGGGTGCTCGGGCTGTCGCCGCTCACGACTTTCCGCAAGGTCGTGTTCCCAGCGGCACTGCCCACGATCTTCACCGGGGTCCGGATCGCCGGTGCGGCCGCGATCCTGGTGCTGATCGCCGCGGAGATGATCGGCGCCACCGCCGGCCTCGGCTACCTCATCAACTACTCGCAGTACAACTTCCTGATTCCGCAGATGTACGCCGCGATCCTCACCACGACCGCGGTGGGCCTGGCCATCAACTACGGGCTCGTCACCCTCGAACGCCGCTTCTCTCGCTGGCGCGCGTGAACCCGAAAGGAACTGCAATGACTCGACAGCTGAACCTGAACGCCTTCCTGATGAGCACGGGCCACCACGAGGCCTCGTGGCGGCTGCCCGACAGCGATCCGTACGCCGGGGCCGACGTGGCCCACTACCAGGAGCTGGCCCGGATCGCCGAGCGCGGCAAGCTCGACTCGGTGTTCTTCGCCGACAGCCCGTCGATCTTCAGCAGCCCGGCGCGGAGGCCTCCCGAGACGCTGGAGCCGACGATCCTGCTGGCCGCGATGGCGGCGGTGACCCAGCGGATCGGACTGGTTGCGACCGCCTCGACGACGTACGAGACGCCGTACAACCTGGCCCGGCGGTTCGCGTCGCTCGACGCGATCAGCCACGGGCGAGCGGGCTGGAACGTCGTCACCACGGCGGCTCTCGACGCCGGAGCCAACTTCGGCTTCGACTCCTCGCCGACGCACGCCGAGCGCTACGACCGGGCCAACGAGTTCCTGGAGGTCGTGCTCGGGCTGTGGGGCGGCTGGGAGGACGACGCGGTGGTGGCCGACAAGGAGAGCGGCGTGCACACCGACCCGGACAAGATCCGTGTCCTCGACCATCGCGGCAAGCACTTCTCGGTCCGCGGCCCGCTCACCGTCGGGCGCAGCCCGCAGGGCCACCCGGTGATCGTCCAGGCCGGCTCTTCGGGACCCGGAATCGCGCTGGCAGCGGCGTACGCCGAGGCGGTGTTCACCGCGCAGCGCACGCTCGAGGAGGGCCAGGCGTTCTACAAGGAGCTCAAGACGGCGACCGCGGCGGCGGGCCGCAACCCGGAGCACCTCAAGATCCTGCCCGGCATCGTGCCGATCATCGGCGACACCGAGGCCGAGGCGCTGGAGAAGGAGCGCGAGCTCGACCTGCTTCTCGTCCACGAGCACGCGCTGCAGCAGCTGTCCGAGGACATCGGCATCCCGGCCGAGAAGATCGACCTCGACGCGCCGCTGCCCGACGACATCCGGCCGCCGAGCGACATCCAGGGGAACCGCACCCGCTACGAGCTGACGGTCGCCTTCGCCCGGCGGGACAACCTGACCGTGCGCCAGGTCCTGTCCCGGCTCGGCGGCGGGCGCGGGCACCGCACCCTCGCCGGCACGGCCGAGCAGGTCGCGGACTCGATCGAGGAGTGGTTCACCAACGGTGCCGCCGACGGCTTCAACGTGATGCCGGCTGCGCTGCCCGCGGGGCTCGAGACCTTCGTCGACCAAGTGGTGCCGATCCTCCAGGAGCGCGGGCTGTTCCGCCGCGACTACGAGGGCAGCACCCTGCGCGACCACTACGGCCTGCCGGTCCCGGCGCGATCCGCCGCGGCTCTGGCGCACACCGGCTGATGACGCAGTCACGCACGGCGGTCGTGGTGGGCAACCCCAAGCCGGGCTCGCGAACACTCGCGGCGGCGGTGCATGTCGCCCGCGAGCTGGACGGGGGCGAGCCCGGCTTGGTGGTCGATCTCGCCACGCTCGGCCCTTCTCTGCTCGACTGGCAGGACCCGGGGGTCGCCGAGCTGGTGGCCGGCGTCGGTGCGGCGGACCTGGTCGTGGTGGCCAGCCCGACGTACAAGGGCACCTACACCGGCCTGCTCAAGCTGTTCCTCGACCGATTCGCGACCGACGGACTCCGCGGGGTCGCCGTACCACTGATGCTCGGCGCCGGGCCCGCCCACGCGCTCGCCCCCGAGCTGTCCCTGAGGCCGGTTCTCACCGAGATCGGCGCGAGTGTCCCAACCCGCGCCCTGTACCTCCTGGACTCGTCGTACGACGACCCCGCGGCCTACCTTCCCTGGCTGGAGGTGGCCCGACCGCAGGTCGCCCGCCACCTGGCCGGCCTGACAGGAGCGCGCGCATGACCGTTACCCGGCTGACCACCAACCAGGACCTCGACCCGGCGCGTTTGCGGGAGGCGTTCGGCGTCTTCCCGAGCGGCGTGGTCGCGGTCGCGGCCGAGGTGGACGGCGAGCTGATCGGCCTGGCCGCGAGCTCGTTCACCTCCGTGAGCCTCGAGCCGGCGCTGGTCTCCTTCTCGGTGGCGAACACCTCGAAGACCTGGCCGGACCTGCGGCGGGCCGGTCGACTCGGGCTCACTGTGCTGGCCGACCACCACGGTGAGGTATGCCGGCAGCTCGCCGGCCCGGTTGCGCATCGGTTCGACGGGGTGCCGGTCAGCGCCACCGAGGAGGGTGCGGTCACCCTCGACGAGGGTCTGGCGAGGTTCGACTGCTCGATCCACGAGGAGGTGGCTGCGGGCGACCACACGCTGGTGCTGCTGCGGCTGCACTCGGTGGAGCACGCCGACACCTCGCTGCCCCTGGTGTTCCACCGCAGCGCGTTCGGGCGGTTGACCGCTTCGGCGTGACCCCGCTGGGCGGCCGCACGCATGACTGCCTCCGGAAGGGACACCGGCACGTGTCCCTTCCAGAGGCGAGGAGTGATCCATGGGCGGCGCAGGCCTGCCATTCGGACTGATCCTGATCGCGTTGCTCGCGATCATCGTTCTTCTCGGAGTCTTCGTGGTGGTGCCGTTCGTGCGCGGGGAGTCCCGCCGACGAGATCGGCTGACCGAGCCAGGTCTGAAGTCTCTGGTCTACGAAGTGCCCGAGGGCCAGGACCCGGCCGCCGTCGTCGCGGCTCTGCGACAGGACGGGCTGGAGGCGACCGAGGTGATGCGCCAGGGTCGACAGCGCGTCGTCATCTCCGGCCCGGAAGGCACTGAGGACATCCGATCGCGGGCCCGCGAGGTGATCGCCCGGGGCGCGGACCTGAACCTCGAGGGCGACCCGACCGCGCAGCGAAAGGTTACGTTCGCAGACGAGTGACGAGCGTTACATCGCGGGTGTTGGCGAAAATGCAGACAAACCTTCAACAAGTGGGGCAAGATCTGCGTCAGCCCCGCTGGAGACAGACCCGAGACTGGCTCCGGCGGGGCTTCTCATTTTTCTGCGCGTGACCGCTAGCGCGGCTCGAGATGCTGGTTGATGAAGAAGACCTCGCCACCATCAGGAACGCAGGGCTCGCCGGCGTACTTGCCAGGCTCGAGGTAGCCGCCGCCAGCTCGGATGGTCTCGCCCTCGCGGGCGACCTCACGGCCCTCGGCATCGACGACCACGACCACACCGCCGTTCAGCCGCGTCGCGTAGCCCTTCGGCCAGAGCGCGTACAGCCCTTCCTCGCCGTTCTTGAAGAACACGCAGCCGCCCTCGTCCACGGCGACCCTTCCGCCGCCCAGAGCTTGCATGGCGTCACCACCGTCCCAGTCGGACGTCGGCAGGAGCACCGGCGCCACGGTGATCGTGACCGTGTCGCCCTTCTCGATCGCGCTCCCCAGCTCGGGCTGGGCGCCGAGGTACGAGCCCGGCACGAGGTCGGCGGCAAGGTCACTGTCCGGGCCTGGTGGGGGAGCCTGGACCACCTCGGCCACGAGGCCGGCCGCCTCGATCTTCTTCACGAGGGAGGACACCACCTCGGGCTCATCGCGATAGCTGGGGGTGTAGCCGCCGAAGCCCGCGTCGAGCGGGACCGTGGTGACGCCCTCGGGCAGGATCCGCAGCGAGTCGCGGATGGTCTCGTAGTCGCCGTCCTCGGCGTCGGCGAGGGTGACCGCGAAGGCGATGCCCGCTGAGGGGACTGCGAACAACCGCCGGCAGGTGCCCGGGTACCAGCCGTCGCACCCCGTCGCCTCGAGCACCTCGACGCCGTCGACCGGCTCGATGGGCTCCATCGTCCTCACGATGTACTCGCCGTACCCCGAGGTCGCGTCCATCACCTCGAGGAACGACACCTCGCGCACGACCCCCTCCGGCGCCGGGTCGGCACAGTCGGCGACGGCGCCCGAGAACCACGCGACCGTGGTCTCGACGGGGGTGAGGCACTGGGTCTCGCCCGTTGTCCACCACTCGGGTACGGCGACCACCGCCTGTCCGGCTCCGACGTAGCGCATGCCGTCGGGAGGGGTCGGGACCTGTTGTGCCGGTGCGACGTCCACCGGATCGTCGAGCGCCCGCTGGACCGCGACGCCGCTCAGGGCGACGGCGGCGGTGAGCGCCGCGGCGCCCGCGACCATCCACCGTCGGCGGCGCCGGCGGACGTTCTCGGCGCCGTCCACGAGGGCGTCGAGCGCCGGTGGATCCGGGGTGATCTGCTCCCAATAGTCACTGAGGCGGGTGTTCATCAGCCGCTCCCTTCGCGGAGGTCGGCGAGGTGGTCGTTGTCGGCGAGCTGGCGCAGCGCGCGGGACAGGCGGCTCTTGACGGTGCCGACCGGGATGCGGAGAGCGTTCGCGGTCTGCTGCTCGCCGAGGTTGGCGAAGTACCGCAGCACCACCACCTCGCGGAACGTCGGGTCCAGCCCCGCGAGCGCCCGGTGGACGGCGTCCGCAACGTCGATGCCGGTGGTCTCGTCCTGGGTGTGCGACTCCGGCAGCTCCGCCGTGGGTCGCTCACCCCACCAGCGCCGGCGCCGACTGTCGCGCAGCGAGTTGAGCAGGACCCGGTAGACGTAGCCGTCGCGGTCGTCGGCCCGGCTCACCCTCGCCCAGGCGACGTACGACTTCATCAGCGTCGTCTGCACCAGGTCCTGCGCCTCCTCGAGGCTGCACCCGAGGAACACCGCCGAGCGCACCAACGTGGTCCAACGCGCGGTGACGTACGAAGAGAAGTCCTCGCGCTGGTCCATCGCCCCTCCGTCCACGTACGTCGCTAGTGGTTCGACGTGATGGGCCCCGGCCCACGTTCCCGGGACGTTCTGCCAATGGCGAACACCGCCAGTCTCGCGGAATCGTGCCCCGACGCCGCCCGTTGACCGGGCATGACGAATCCTGTGCGTCTCCCGCTGGTGTTGCTCAACGACGTCGTGGTGCTGCCGGGCATGGTGGTGCCGATCGAGCTGGACGAGGCGGCCCGGGCCGCCATCGACGCGGCGCAGCTCGCCGCGCGTGACCCCGAGACCGGGTCGGAGGGCACGGCGCGGGTCCTGATCGCGCCGCGCCTCGAGGACCGCTACGCGTCGTACGGCGTGGTCGCGACGGTCGACAAGGTCGGCCGCCTCTCGGGCGGCGGACCGGCCGCGGTGCTGAAGGCAGGCGGCCGGGCGTCGATCGGCACCGGCGTGTCCGGGCCCGGAGCGGCACTGTGGGTCGAGGCAGAGCGAGTGTCCGACGACGAGCCGACCGACGAGGTCCTCGAGCTCGCCGAGGAGTACCGCCGCCTGGTCATCGCGCTGCTGCAGCGCCGGGAGGCCTGGCAGGTCGTGGACACCGTGAGCCGGATCGAGGACCCGTCCGCGCTGTCCGACATGGCCGGCTACGCGCCGTACCTCTCCAACGACCGGAAGCGCGAGCTGCTCGAGACGCCCGACGTGGGGGAGCGGCTGCGGCTGCTGATCGCCTGGACCCGCGACCACGCGGCCGAGTCCGAGGTGAACGAGCAGATCGCCGAGGACGTGCGGGAGAGCCTGGAGAGCAACCAGCGCGAGTTCCTGCTGCGCCAGCAGCTGGCCGCGATCCGCAAGGAGCTGGGCGAGGACGACGCGGGCGGCGTCGACGACTACCGCGCCCGGGTCGAGGCTGCCGAGGTGCCCGACACCGTTCGCGAGGCGCTGCTGCGTGAGGTCGACAAGCTCGAGCGGACCAGCGAGCAGAGCCCTGAGACCGGGTGGATCCGCACCTGGCTGGACACCGTGCTCGACCTGCCCTGGTCCGTGCGCACCGAGGACAACAACGACGTGGTCGAGGCGCGGGCGATCCTGGACGCCGACCACCACGGGCTGGACGAGGTGAAGGACCGGATCACCGAGTACCTCGCCGTGCGCGCCCGCCGCGCCAACCGCGGCCTCGACGTCGTGGGCGGCCGCGGCTCCGGCGCGGTGATCCTGCTGGCCGGGCCTCCGGGCGTGGGCAAGACCTCGCTCGGCGAGTCGGTGGCCCGCACCCTCGGCCGGAAGTTCGTCCGGGTCGCGCTCGGCGGCGTACGGGACGAGGCGGAGATCCGCGGGCACCGGCGCACGTACGTCGGTGCGCTGCCGGGCCGGATCGTCCGGGCGATCAAGGAGGCCGGGTCGATGAACCCGGTCGTGCTGCTCGACGAGGTCGACAAGGTCGGTGCCGATTACCGCGGCGACCCGTCCTCTGCGCTGCTCGAGGTGCTCGACCCGGCGCAGAACCACACGTTCCGCGACCACTACCTCGAGCTGGACCTGGACCTGTCCGATGTCCTCTTCATCGCCACGGCCAACGTGGTGGAGCAGATCCCGGCGGCGCTGCTGGACCGGATGGAGCTGGTGTCCATCGACGGCTACACCGAGGACGACAAGATCGCGATCGCTCGCGACTTCCTGGTGCCCCGGCAGCTGGAGCGTGCCGCGCTCACGCCCGACGAGGTGACGATCTCCGACGAGGCGCTGCGCGAGATCGCGGCCAACCACACCCGGGAGGCCGGGGTCCGTCAGGTCGAGCGGCTGCTCGCCAAGGCCTTCCGCAAGGCCGCCACCCGGCTCGCGGACCCGGTCGTCGAACGGGTCGACATCGACGAGGCCGTGCTGCGCGAGCTCGTCGGCCGGCCGCGGTTCACGCCGGACACCCACGAGCGCACCTCGGTGCCGGGCGTCGCGTCCGGCCTGGCGGTGACCGGAATGGGTGGGGACGTCCTCTACATCGAGGCCAGCGCGGCCGACGGCAAGGCTGACCTCACGATCACCGGCCAGCTCGGCGAGGTGATGACCGAATCGGCCAGGATCGCGCTCTCCTGGGTGCGCGCCCACGCGACCGAGCTGGGCATCGAGTCCTCGGCGTTCGAACGCTCGCTGCACCTGCACGTGCCGGCCGGAGCGGTGCCGAAGGACGGGCCGTCCGCGGGCGTCACGATGGTGACGGCCCTGGTCTCGTTGCTCACCGGCCGTCCGGTGCGTCCCGAGGTCGGCATGACCGGCGAGGTCACACTGAGCGGGCGGGTGCTCCCGATCGGCGGCGTGAAGCAGAAGCTGCTCGCGGCCCAGCGTGCCGGGCTCACCGAGGTGTTCATCCCGGCCCGCAACGAGCCGGACCTGGACGACGTACCGGCCGAGATCCGGGAGGCACTCACCGTGCGCCCGGTCGGGCGGGTCACCGACATCCTCGAGCTCGCGCTGGAGCCCGCGACGGTCGCTGCGTCGGCGGCCGCGTAGGGCTCAGGCGACGTCGGCCTCCATGGTCGCGACAAAGTCGCGCTTGATCTTGCGCCAGGCCTCGTCGTCCATGTGCCGGCGCCAGTACGGCGAGCAGGACATCGCCTGGCGGGGGAGGCCGCGGTCGGCGAGCAGGTGCCTGCGGATGCCGCGGATCTCGTCGGCCTCGCCGTGCACGAACGCGTGCACGGAGCCGGGCGGGAAGGTGAGGTCGCGGAGCGCGGTGAGCAGCAGCTCGCCGTCGCTCTCGTGCCCGGTGCGCTGCAGCCACTCGATGTCGAGCCGGCCCGGGCAGGCCAGGTCGAGTCGGTGGTCCGGCCCGTCGCACACCAGTCGCACCACCGCGGTGGCACCGGGCGGGATCGCCTGAAGTGCGGCAGCGATCGCAGGCAGCGCGGCCTCGTCACCGACGAACAGGTGCCAGTCGGCGTCGGCGTCGGGCCGGTAGCCGCCGGACGGACCCGTGAACTCCAGGATGTCGCCGGGCCGCGCGGACGCTGCCCACGGGCCGGCGACCCCTTCGTCGCCGTGCACCACGAAGTCGATGGTCAGCTCTCGCGTCGCCGGGTCCCAGGCGCGCACCGTGTAGCGACGCCGTGCGGTCGCCGCCTCCAGGTTCGGGAACGCCAGGTTGAGATAGGTGTCGGTCGTCTCGGGCATCACGAAGTCGCGCAACCCGTCCCCGCCCAGGACCACCCGGACCAGGCTCGGCGTCAGTCGCTCCGTCGTCACCACGCTCGCATGCATTAGGTAACCCTAACTTGTGGCTCCAGATGCCCCGAGTCGCGGCTCTCTCGTCTACTCTCTACCGAATGAGTCGCCACCGGTCGGGCCCCCCGCGGGACCCGCTGATCTTCGTCGCCTCGCTGGTGGTGACGCTTGCGGTGGTGGCCGGTGGCATGGCGGTGGCCGAGGCCTCGCCCGATGACTTCCGTGGCTCGGCCCGGGAGGGCCTGACACTCTCCACGGCGCCAGAGAAGCCCAAGCCGATCCGGAAGCAGAAGCGCAAGCCGAAGCTAGTGGTGCAGCAGGGCGCCGTGATCAAGCCCGAGACCGGCCCCGACCTGGTGAAGGCGAGCACTGGCCGGATCGGCACCGGGATGCTGCTCCAGCCGCTGGCGGCCGTCCAGGCCCCGGTCGGTGACGCGGTCAAGGGCCAGGTGACGGCCGCGGTCGCCAACCTGCCCAACCGCACCAGCGCTGGTGGCTTCGCCTCGTCGGTCGCGGCGCTGACTGCCAACGGCGAGGACTTCGTGACCCTCAACGAGGTGAGCGGCCGAAGCATCGCGACCATCCAGGCCGCGGCTCCCGGGTACGGCGCCTACCGCGACCCCACGCCGGACCGCAGCACCGGCGGCTCGCAGTCCATGAACAACGTTGTCATGTGGCGCACCGACACCTGGAACCTCATCGACGGCGGCCGGGTCAAGGTTGTCGACAACGACACCGGCGTCCTCTCCGGCAAGGCCTTCGTCTGGGACCGCTACGCGACCTGGGGGCTGTTCCAGCGCAAGGACGACGGCGCGATCGTCTCGGTCGTCTCCGTGCACATGCCCACCAACCCCGCGAAGTTCCCCGCGCAGCCCGGCGGGGCCTCGATGTCGCGGGTCGAGCGCTACAGCCGCGGCATGGACGTGCTGGTCAACACGGTCCGCGTGCTCGCCCAGCACGGCCCGGTGCTGGTCGGCGGCGACATGAACTCCCACCACAGCCAGGGCGGCTGGACCGCCGCGGCCAAGATGACCGCTGCCGGCTATCGCTACGTCAAGGACCGCGGCGTCATGCACCTGTTCTTCCAGGGCGGCGTCGACGTGCTGAGCAGTCGCCAGATCGGAGTGGCCTCCGACCACCCGGCCCTGATCACCAGCCTCGACATGCGGGGCCAGGGCCCCAGCTAGCCGCGTTCGCTGGGCGCGATCCCGCGCAACCGCTCGACGTACGGCAGCACGAGCAGCCGTCCCGATGCCGGCACGAGGGCCGCGAGCCCGAGGACCGAGACTCCGTACGCGCCCAGGTTCGAGCCGAGGTTTCGCAGGCTCACACCCCGCCTCCGGGCTCGCCGTCGACGATGTCCTCCTCGCGCAGCTCCGACTCGGTCTCCGTGTCGGTGTCCACCTCGGACATGTCGAGCTCACGCGTGGCATCTGGTGTCTCCGTCATGCACACCGGTTCCCCGAAATCGCGAATGCTTGCAGGCGTAGGCGCATCGTCTGACCCGATCCCGGTCACCGGTGTCCACCAACCGATCTCGAGGACGTGGGTGTGCCTGATGGACGACCCGTACGCCGAGCCCGGCATCCGCCTCTTCGAGGGCATGCTGGCCCGGACGCACATGTCCGAACCCTCGCGGGTCGGTGACGTGATCGCCGAGGAGCTGGAGGGTGCCCTCGGGGCGCGCAGCGTCGTCATCTACCTGATCAACCTCGAGGAGACGGCTCTCGTGCCGGTCCCGCGCTCTCGACATCCGGATCCCGGCAGCCAGGACCTCGAAGGTTCGATGGCGGGTCGCTCGTTCACAGGCTCCCGCATCCTCGCGACGCCTGGGGCCGCACCCGGACACCTTCGCGCCTTCGTGCCGATCATCGACGGGACCGACCGGATGGGGACGCTGCAGGCCGAGGTCCCGGTCGACGGCTCCGTCGAGCTGCCGGAGAGCCTGATGCGCCTGCTCGAGAGGTACGGCCATGCCACGGCGCAGGTGCTCCTGGCGAAGCGCATGTACGGCGACTCGCTGCACGTCGTACAACGCACTCGGCCGATGGAGCTCGGCGCGGAGCTGCTCGCGGCAGTGCTGCCACCCGCGACCTTCGCGACCGACGGCCTGGTCATCTCCGCGATGGTGCAGCCGGCGTACGAGAACGGCGGCGACGCGTTCGACTACGCCGTCAACGAGGACGTCGTCCATCTCGCGGTTTTCGATGCGGTCGGCCACGGGCTGCACGCGGCCCGGCTCTCGACGTTCGCCGTCGCTGCCTATCGCAACTGCCGCCGGGCCGGACTGGGCCTCGCGGAGACCTACGCGACCCTCGACTCGGCCCTCGGCGAGCAGTTCGGAGACGAGTTCTTCACCACCGCCATCCTCGCCGAGCTGGATCCCGACGCGGGCGTGCTGCGCTGGGTGAACGCAGGACATCCGCCGCCGCTGCTGCTGCGCAGCAACAGGGTCGTCAAGATGCTCGACGGCTCGCGGGCGACGCCCCTCGGCATGCCGTTGTTCGCCACCGAGCCGACGGTCGTGGAGGAGCGTCTGCAACCGGGGGACATCGTGGTGCTGTACACCGACGGTCTCACCGAGGCTCGCTACCTCTCGGGTGCCCAACTCGGCGTGGACGGGCTCATCGAGTTCCTGCGGCGGGAGGCGGCGGCCGACCAGCCGCCGCCGGAGACGCTGCGCCGGCTCCGCCGAGCCCTGGCGTCCGACGACGGTCCGATGCTGCGCGACGACGCCACCGTGCTGGTCGCCCACTGGCACCGAGGAGTCGAGCAGACGCTTATGCCTCAGACCGTCTGAGGAGGGTCGCGACCGCGAACTCGGCGGCCGGGCGCTCGAATTCGGAGCCGTGCCGCAGCATCGCGTGCCTTCCGCCCTCCACGGTCACGAACGACACGTCAGCCGTCGACGCCAGGCGTTGAGCGACCGCTGCGGCCTTCTCGATCGACGCGACTCGGTCCTCGGTGCCATGGAGCACGAGCACCCGCCGGCCGGAGAGATCGACCCGGTCGGTGAGGTGGACCCAAGGGTTGAGCGCGACGACGCTGCGCACTGCCGGCGCGGAGCCGGCCAGGAGGGCTGCTCGCCCGCCCAGCGAGTGGCCGACCAGACAGACGGGTACGCCGGCGCCGTACCGCTCCTCGAGGACGTCGAGCGCCCAGCGCACGTCGTGGACGGGCGTGTGAGTGGTGTCCCAGCCCCGGTGCGAGTTGAGCAGCCGGAAGACTCCGAGCCGGCCGCGACCGGCGCGAGCGATGCGCTTGGCGACCGGGATCATCCGCAGCACCGACAGCTGGGCCGGGCTGACCATCGGGTTGCCCTTGCGGTTGGCGCCGCCGTGCAGGACCAGCACCAACCCACCCGGGTCGTTCGGGGTCGCGACGTCGAGGAGCCTCGGGCTGCGTTCCATGGCGGGTCGGTACCCCAGTTCTCAGTTGGACTAGTCAGCGGGAGCGGATGGGGAGCGGGACGAACATCGAGGTCCGGGCGGCGTACTCGGGATAGCCCGGACGCTTCATCATCTCCCGCTCGAGGTGTCGGGCGCCGGTTGCGAACACCAGGAAGTAGGTCATCGCGATCGGCGCCAGCACCGTCACCAGCGCCGGGAGCCATCCGGAGGCGAGACCGCCCACCAGCCACAGCCCCCACCAGACACAGGCATCGCCGAAGTAGTTCGGGTGGCGGGTGTAGCGCCACAGGCCCTGGTCCATCACCGGCGGCCGTTCCGCCTTCGGCGTCCGTTTGTACGCCGCGAGCTGGGCGTCGCCGACCCGCTCGAACACCAGCCCCACAGCCCAGACCGCGACGCCGGTCCAGACGACTGGCCACCAGTCGACGTCAACGGCAACACCGACAATGACGGGCAGTGACACGAACCAGAGTGCGGCCCCCTGGATCGCGAACACCTTGCGCACCGCGCGGGCCATCCCGACCTCGGCCAGGGTGCCGCCCATGAGCTTGGCGTAGCGCGGGTCCTCGCCGTGGCCGGCCAGCTTGCGGCCGATGTGCCAGGACAGCTGGAGCCCCCAGACCGCCACCATCCCGGCCAGCAGCCAACGCCGGTCCGGATCGCCTTCGTCAGCGACCTGGGCGACCAGGGCGGCGACGGTCGCTGCCAGCACGAAGCCCAGGCCCCAGGCCACGTCCACGACGGCGACCCGGCCTTGAGCGCGGGCCACCAGGGCGGTGACGAACATGGTCAGCGCGGCTGCGGCCAGCGCGAGCGCGGCGGCCACCAGGATCGCGGTCGTCATCAAGCCTCGTCCTTCAAGAAGGTCAGCTGGTGGTCGTCGATGTACCCGGACGCGAAGCCGGCCCGGCTGTACTCCAGGTAGAAGTGCCACATCCTGATGAAGGTGTCATCGAACCCGAGTGCGCGCACCCGGTCGGCATTCTCGAGGAACGCCTCGTCCCACATCTGCAGGGTCGCGGCGTAGTGCTGGCCCAGCGCCAGCCGGTCGACGATCCGAAGCGCGGTGTGCGCGCGGGTGATCTCGTCGATGGCCCGCACCGAGGGCAGGAAGCCGCCGGGGAAGATGTACTTGTTGATCCAGGTGTACGTGCGGCGGGTGGCGAGCATCCGGTCGTGCGGCATGGTGATCGCCTGGAGCGCGGCCCGGCCGCCTGGTGCCAGCACCCGGTCGATGGTCTCGAAGTAGGTGCGCCAGTACTCCCAGCCGACCGCCTCGATCATCTCGACGGATACGACCGCGTCGTACTCACCGGTGACGGCCCGGTAGTCGCACAGCTCGATCGTGACCAGGTCCTGCATCCCGGCTGCCGCCACCCGCTCCTGGGCCAGGCTGCGCTGCTCGGTGGAGAGCGTGATCGAGTGGACGGTGGCTCCGCGGCGCGCGGCCCGGATCGCCAGCTCGCCCCAACCGGTGCCGATCTCGAGCACCCGGGTGCCGTCTGCGACACCGGCCTGGTCGAGGAGACGCTCGATCTTGCGGCCCTGGGCGGTCTCGAGGTCGGCGCGGTTCGCCAGCTCGGGATCGCCGGCGAACAGCGCCGCGGAGTAGCTGAGCGTCGGGTCGAGGAACAGCCCGAAGAGCTCGTTCGAGAGGTCGTAGTGGTGAGCGATGTTGTCGCGGGTGTTCTTCCGGCTGCCGCGGTGCCGTCCCGGAGGCCGGGAGACGACCAGTGATCGCAGCTTCTGCAGGGGAGGGGGCACGAGCTGCGGCAGCTCGGCGGCCAGTACGGCGAGGAACTCACCGAGCTCGCTGGGACGCTGCGTGCCCCAGGCGCCGGTGAGGTAGGCCTCGCCGAAGCCGATCAGCTGGTCCCGCCCGAGCCGCGCGAAGAACTCCGCCGGCCGGTGCACAGTGGCGGTCGGGCCGCCCCGGCCGAAGGTCTCGTCACCGACGTGGACCGTGACGTCGAGCCGCGAGACGGCGGTGATGAACAGGCGGCGGGCGATCCGGGCCGCGACCCGCGAACGCGGTCCGGTGGGTACGGCGTCCAGGCCGGGCCAGCGATCGGTGCGGCCTTGAGCAGGGGCGATGGTCACTGCACGCCCTCCTGTCGGTGTCGGGGCCGGGGTCGCACCGGCAGCTTCTTCATCCAGAGCCGGATGCCGTGCGCGTGGATCAGGAGCCAGCCGCGTAGGGCGGCAGGTGCGGCCCGCCAGGGGCCGGTGTCCACCCGGTGCCCCGTCAGGGTCGCGGTGAAGCGCGGGCCCTCGCCCGTGTGCAGGGTGACGACGACCGAGAGCCGGTCGGTTGGCTCGGGGGCCTGAATCTCGTACCAGCCGTCGGTGCCGTGGAACGGTGAGACGTACATCTGTTTGGGCGTGGTGGTCCGGCCGTGTTCGTCGGCGTGAACGAGGTAGACGTGCCGGTCGCCGTAGGTGTTGTGCACCTCGACCAGCGTGGCGGCCAGGGTGCCGCCGCGGTCGCGGCACCAGAAGACGGTGATCGGGTTGAAGCAGAAGCCGAGCGCCCGGGCCTGGGCGGCCATCAGGATCCGCCCGCCGTCGAGGTCGATGTGGTGCTGTGCGAGGAAGGACTCGACGTTCTCGCGGATGCTCCGGTCCGGCTCGCCGAAGTGGTCACGCGCCTCGAAACGGCCCAGCGGTCCGTGGTCGGGAAGCGCGTCCAGGTCGACCAGCCAGGTGTGGGATCGATGGGTGAAGCGACGCTTGAACGGGGTCCGGCGGACGTGAGTGACCGTGGTGTCGTAGACCCCGGTCTCGGTCTCGGGACGCTCCGCAGGGCCCCACTCGAAGCCGAGCCGCTCGACCGCGGCCAGGCCCGAGCGCGCGCCGTCCTCGTGGAACCCCCAGCCGTGGTACGCGCCGGCGAACCCGATGCGGTCGGTGTCGATCTCGCCGAGCCGCTGCTGGGCCGCGACGGAGCTGGGTGTGTACAGCGGGTGCGCGTACTCCATCCGGTCGATGACCAGGTCGGGGTCGACCACGTGGTCGCCGCCGAGGGTCACCAGGTAGGAGGCATCGGTGTCGAGCCGCTGCAGCCGGGTCAGGTCGTAGGTGACCAGCACCGGGCCGCGGTGGTCGCGGGCGCGGCGGAAGTTCCACGACGCCCGGGCACGATTGGCGTCCGGCAGGACGGAGGTGTCGGTGTGCAGCAGCGCAACGTTGTCGGAGTACGGCAACGCGCTCAGCACCTCGTGCTGCGCCGGCGTCGGCCGGGCCAGCATCGACAGCGCCTGCTCGGGGTGGGTGGCGATGACCACGGCGTCGAACGTCGACACGGTGCCGTTGCCGTCGGTGATCTCCACCCCGTCCGGAGTCTCGTCGACCGCGGTCACCTTGCAGCCGGTGCGCACCTCAGGCAGGGCGGCGGCGACGCGGGCGACGTACTCGCGAGAGCCGCCGGTGACGGTGCGCCACTCCGGTGAGCCGAAGATGCCGAGCATCCCGTGGTGCTCGAGGAACGTGAACAGGTAGCGGGCGGGGTAGTCCAGTGCAACCTCCGGGTCGCACGACCAGACGGCAGCCACCAGCGGCTCCATGAAGTGCCGCTCGAAGTACGCCGTGAACCCGCCGTCCGCGAGGAACTCGCGCAAGGTGCGCGCGTCCTCGGGTCCGGCGAGGAGCGCGCGGGCGCGGCGATGGAACCGGGGGACCTCGACGAGCATCCGCAGGTACCGGCCCCGACGAAGCGTGCTCCACGTCGGGATGAGACCGCCGAGCCCCAGGGCTCCCGCCCACTCGATGCCGGTGCCGTCGTCGCGGATCGACATCGACATCTCGGAGGGCTGCGTCGGCACGCCGAGCTCAGCGAAGAGCCGCAGCAGCACCGGGTAGGTCCGCGGGTTGTGCACGATGAAGCCGGTGTCGATCGCCAGCTCGCGATCACCCTCGCGCACGATGTGCGTGTCGGCGTGCCCACCCAGGCGGTCGTCCGCCTCGAAGAGGGTGACGTGAGAGGTGCGGGAGGCCACATAGGCGGCGGTGAGGCCGGCGACACCAGAGCCGACCACTGCAATCCGACGCGACACTCCACCGTTCCCCTCGTTGGCACTCTTGTGCCGGGGATTCGGCGTCGCGCGCTGACCGGATTGGTCTCACACACCCGTGAGCACACCACGGATCGGAGCACGCCCGATATGGTTAGGCTTCCCTTATCGTGTGATCGCTGGAAGGCCCATGAAAAGACAGTCTGCCGCTGCCCTTGCCCTGGTACTCGTCGGCGCCCTGAGCAGCGCCTGCGGCGATGACGACGAGCCGAAGCTGGTCATCTACAACGCCCAGCACGAGCCGTTGCTCGCGGAGCTCGCGCCGGCCTTCACCGAGGAAACCGGCATCGAGGTCGAGCTGCGCAACGGCAAGGACCTCGAGCTGTCCAACCAGATCGTCGAGGAAGGCGACGCCTCGCCCGCCGACGTGTTCCTGACGGAGAACTCCCCGGCCATGTCGCAGGTCGAGGCGGCCGGCCTGTTCAGCAAGCTGCCCCACGACCTCGTGACCCCGATCCCGGCGATGTACCGGCCGACCAGCGGCCTCTGGACGGGTTTCGTGGCGCGGTCGACCGTCCTCGTCTACAACACCGACCTCATCGAGGAGGCCGAGCTCCCCGACTCGATCATGGACTTGGCCGATCCGGAGTGGGCGGGCCGCATCTCGTTCTCGCCGACGGGGGCCGACTTCCAGGCCATCATCGCCGCGGTGCTGGTCCTGGAGGGCGAGGAGGCCACCCGCGCCTGGCTCGAGGGGCTGAAGGCCAACGGCACCGTCTACGACGGCAACAACGTGGTGCTGGAGGCAGTCGACTCCGGCGAGTCCGAGGTCGGGATCGTCTACCACTACTACTGGGAGCGCGACCGCAAGGAGAACGGCGACGTCAGCGACAGCAGTGAGCAGTACTACTTCGGTGACGGTGACCCTGGAGCGTTCGTGAGCGTCTCGGGCGCGGGCATCCTCGCGTCGAGCGACATGAAGGACGAGGCCGAGCAGTTCATCGAGTTCCTCGTCAACGAGCAGGGCCAGCAGGTGCTGGCTGACAGCTACGCGCTCGAGTTCCCGCTCAATCCCGCCGTCCAGCTCCAGCCGCCCGTGAAGCGGTTCTCCGAGCTGGAGCCGCCACAGGTCAACGTCTCCGAGCTGGATGCCGAGAAGGTGGTCGACCTGTTGACCGAAGTCGGCTTCCTCTGAGCGTCACGACGCCTCCCGCGCAGGCTCGGGCGAGGCGTCCGGGGGATGGGCGACGCGGCCGGTCGGCGGGGGGCCATGCACCGCTGCCTTTGCTGGCGGCGGGCATCGTCGTTGCGGCGCTCGCGTTGCTCCCCGTGGGCTACATCCTGTGGACCACTGCGGAGCTGGGACGTGACGAGGCTCTCGACTTCCTCCTGCGCCCGCGGATCGGTGAGCTGTTGTGGAACACCTTCCGTCTCCTCGTGCTGACGGTGGCGGTGAGCGTGGCGATCGGGGTGACCGGTGCGTGGCTGGTGGAGCGCACCGACCTCCGTGGCCGCGGCTGGTGGCACGCACTGCTGTGCGCGCCGCTGGCAGTTCCAGCGTTCGTCAACGGCTACGGCTGGGTGTCGACGACCCACGCCGTCCAGAGCCTGGGTGGCGCGGTCCTGGTGATGTCGCTGTCCTACTACCCCCTCGTCTACCTCCCTACCATCGCGGCCCTTCGCGGGCTCGACCCTGGTGTCGAGGACGTCGCCGCGTCGCTGGGGCGTTCTGGTTGGGGTGTGTTCTGGCGGGTGACTCTGCCCGCGATCAGCCCCGCGGTGCTGGGCGGGGGACTGCTCGTCGGGCTGCACATGCTGGCGGAGTACGGAGCTCTGCAGCTGCTCAACTATCCGACACTGACGACGGCGATCCTCCAGCAGTACGCGACCGTGTTCAACGGTCCGCAGGCGACACTGCTCGCGTCCGTCCTCCTCACGTTCTGCCTGCTCCTGCTGCTGCTCGAGCTCGTGCTCAGGGGGCGTGGTCGCCGCTCCCGTGTCGGCGGCGGCAGTCGGCGGCCTCCCGAACGTGTCGTGCTCGGACGGTTGGCGCCGTGGGTCGCTGCCGGTCTGGCCCTCCTTGCCGTCCTCTCACTGGGCGTGCCGATCGCCAGTCTGGCGCGGTGGCTCGTTCGTGGTACCTCAGCGGGCGTCGACCTGGGTGAGCTGACGGCCGCGACGACGACCACCCTGGGCCTGGCCGTCGCCGCGGGCCTGGTGGCAACTGCGGCCGCCGTTCCGGTCGTGTGGCTGGCCGTCCGGCACCGCGGCGTACTCACGACGCTGGTCGAGCGCAGCACCTACACCGCCAGCGCCGTCCCCGGCATCGTGGTCGCGCTCGCCCTCGTCGCGGTTGCGATCCGTGCCGTTCCCTCGCTGTACCAGACCTTGGCGATGCTTCTCGTGGGCTACGCCATCCTCTTCCTGCCGCGTGCGGTGGTGAGCGTCCGCGCCGCGTTCGAGCTGGTCCCGCCGGGGCTGGACGATGTCGCCCGCAGCCTCGGCTGCACCGGTCCCGGCGCGGCAGCCAGGGTGACACTGCCGATGATGCTGCCGGGGCTTGCAGCGTCCGCAGCGCTGGTCTCGCTCGCGGTGGCCACCGAGCTGACCGCGACGCTCTTGCTGTCGCCGATCGGCACCGACACGTTGGCGACGCGATTCTGGTCGGACGCGTCCTCGATCGCGTACGGCGCCGCGGCGCCGTACGCGGTGGCGCTCGTCGTCCTCTCGATGCCCGCGACCTGGCTGCTCAGCCGCCTCGCGATCGGGGGCAGGGCATGACCGCGCTCGACGTCCGCGGGGTCAGCGCCGCGTACGGCGGGTTGCAGGTACTGCACCAGGTCGACCTTCGCGTCTCCAAAGGTCTGACCGCCGTGCTGGGTCCCTCCGGATGTGGCAAGACGACGTTGCTCCGCATCGTGGCGGGGTTCATCACTCCGACCTCCGGGCAGGTCGCGGTCGGAGGCACGACCGTTGTCGGCAACGGCCGCGCGGTGCCTCCGCGCCGCCGTGGTGTCGGTTACGTGCCGCAGGAGGGGGCGCTGTTCCCGCACCTGAGCGTTGCGGCGAACGTGGCCTTCGGCCTGCCGCGCTCAGGTCGCCGGCGGGCTGCCCGCGAGGTCAGCGGACAGGTTGCCGCCGCCCTCGACCTGGTCGAGCTGTCGCCCGACCTGGCGCGCCGGTTCCCCCACGAGCTGTCCGGCGGACAGCAGCAGCGCGTTGCTCTGGCGCGGGCACTGGCTCCGGGGCCGGCGCTGGTCCTGCTCGACGAGCCGTTCGCCTCCCTCGACGCGGGACTGCGGGAGGAGACCGGGCGCAGCGTCGTGCGCGCCCTGCGATCCGCTGGTGCAGCGGGCATCCTCGTCACCCACGATCAAGGAGAAGCGCTGTCTCTCGCCGACGAAGTCGCCGTGATGAGTGAAGGCGTCTTCCTGCAGGCGGCGCCGCCGGCCCAGGTCTACCTGTCGCCGGCCGATGAGCGCGTGGCCTCCTTCCTCGGCCATGCCACGGTGATCGCGGGTCGGGTTGAGAAGGGCGCCGTAGCGTCCTCCCCGCTGGGCACGCTGACATTGCGCGACCCGTTGACGCCCGGCGCCGTGGCACTCGCGGTGCGCGCCGAACAGATCCAGGTCCGCCCTCACGACGCCGAGGGCACTTCGGCCGAGGTCCTCGAGGTGAGCTTCTTCGGTCATGATGCGACCATCCGTGCTCGCCTCGACTCCGGCGAGACGGTGGCGGCGCGTACTCCCGCCGAAGGTGTCCCGAGCGCCGGGACCCGCGTCCGGCTCCAAGTGGTCGGCGACGTCGTCGGCTTCGTGAAGGGGTCGGCGCCATGACCACGATCCCCGTCACCGGGCTGGAGCCGCTGCTCCTCGGAGGCCGACCTGACGACCCGGCGCTTGTCCTCGGCCCCGACACGATGACGTACGACGAACTGACGACGGCGGTGCTCGCGCAAGCGGCAACACTCGGTCCTCGCCGGGTTCGGGTGCTCCCGATGCGCAACGACCTCGGCTCGGTGGTGCACCTGCTCGCCGCCTTGGCGGCGCGGCACCCTGTCGTGCTGGTCGGCGCGGACGAGGGCGCACGCCACGACGAGATCGCGGCTGCATACGAAGGCGCGACCGATCTGCATCCCGACCTCGCGGTGCTGCTCTCGACGTCCGGCTCAACCGGGTCCCCGAAGTTGGTCCGGTTGTCGCGGGGCAACCTCGTGTCCAACGCCGAGAGCATCGCGGAGTATCTGACGCTCGCAGCTGGGGATCGCGCCATCACGTCGCTACCGCTGCACTACTGCTACGGGCTCTCGGTGCTGACCAGCCACCTCGCGAGCGGGGCGTCGATCGTGCTCACGGACCTCTCCGTTGCCGATGAGTGCTTCTGGGACCTTGCGTCGACCCATCGGGTCACCAGCTTCGCGGGAGTGCCGTACACCTTCGACCTCCTGGAGAGCTCGGGGTTCGCCGATCGCGTGCTGCCCGATCTGCGCTACGTGACCCAGGCCGGCGGGCGGATGGATCCGGAGCAGGTCAAGCGGTTCGCGGCGCTCGGACGCGAGCGGGGCTTCGACCTCTACGTCATGTACGGGCAGACCGAGGCCACGGCCCGGATGGCCTATCTTCCCCCGGACCTGGCGGCCGACCGGCCCTCGGCGATCGGCATTCCGATCCCTGGTGGCTCGTTCCGGCTGGGACCAGTCGAACCGGCGGATACCGGGCTGGGCGGCGATTGCGGAGAGCTTGTCTACGAAGGTCCCAACGTGATGATGGGATACGCCCACTCGGCTGTGGATCTCGCCCGTGGGCCGGAGCACACCGAGCTCCGCACCGGAGACCTGGCCCGACAGGCCGACGACGGGCTGTGGGAGGTGGTGGGCCGACTCGACCGCCACGCGAAGATCTACGGGCTGCGCCTCGACCTCGGCCGGCTCGAGGCATCCGTGGACGTGCCGGTGGCTCTGGTCGCCTTGGACAACCGGCTGCACGCGTTCGTCACCACGCCCGGGTACCAGCGGCGCGTGCGCGAGTCGCTGTGCCATGCCTCCGGACTTCCCGCGGGGTCGGTCCGGGTGCACCGTGTGGAGAGCCTTCCGACGACGTCGCGGGGCAAGACCGACCATGCAGCGCTGCGCCGGCTGGCAGAGGCGGACAATGGGGTGCTGGAGGATCGGCTTCCCGGCGTCGCGACGGCCGAGGCGATCCGAGACCTGTACGCGCTCCTGCTCGGACGCCCCGAGGCGACGGTCGAGGACAGCTTCGTGGACCTCGGGGGTGACTCCCTGTCCTTCGTCGAGGCCTCGATCCAGCTGGGCCGCCGCCTCGGTCATCTGCCGCAGCGCTGGCAGCACCTCAGTCCCACCCAGCTCGCCGAGATCCCTCGGTCGCGCGGTCGCTTCACCCGGCGATGGTCGCCGGTCGAGATCCCGGTACTGCTCAGAGCGGCCGCGATCACCCTCATCGTCATCTCGCACACCGATCTCTGGGTCGTGATGGGAGGGGCGCACGTCCTGCTGGCCATCGCCGGGTTCAACCTCGCGCGGTTCGCGCTGCCCGGCACCGGTCGCGTCCGCCGCGCTCGTCGGCTGCTCACAGTGACCGCCGCGTTTGCCGTACCAGCAACGCTCTGGATCGCCGTCGTCGGACAGGTCAGCGGTGACTATCGACCCACCACCGCGCTCTACGTCAACCAGTGGCTGGGCGGCGACGGCTGGACCCTCGACCGACAGTTCTGGTTCCTGGAGAGCCTGGTCTGGGGCTATCTCGGCCTCACCCTGCTCCTGCTGGTGCCGAGGTGGAACCGGTGGCAACGCCGACGCCCCTTCGAGTTCGCCGTCGGCATCGTGCTGCTCACGCTCGCACTGCGGTACGCCGTCGTCGGCGTCCACGCCGAGGGCGTCGGCGAGTACACGCTCGCAGCGACGCTGTGGTGCGTGGCGCTCGGCTGGACCGCGGCCGAGGCCAGGTCCACGGCGCACCGCGCCACAGTGGCGGTGCTCGCGCTCGTGGGGACGGCGGGCTTCTTCCCCGACGACCCCCAGCGCCAGGCGGTCCTGGCCGGGGGCATGCTGCTGCTCCTGGTCCCGTGGGCAGTCCGGATCCCGGGTCGGGTGGCGGCGATCGCGATGCACCTGGCCAGCGCCTCGATGTGGATCTACCTCACCCACTGGCAGGTCTACCCCGAGCTCGAGGCGGCCGGTCACCAGGTCCTGGCCGTCGCCGCGTCGCTGGCTGTGGGAGTGGCTGCCTACCAGCTGCAGATGCGGCTCACGTCGCGATGTCGCGTGTGGTGGCGAGCGAATGCTCGGACGAAACGATTGGTACGCCTGAACTACTTCGGTTGATGGGTGACAGATCTACTTCGGTTGATCCCTGACACTCGTCTGGACTTTACGACGTCCTCCTGGGACCGATGCTCGCTTCTTCCTCACCTCCCCGGGGTGCTCGCGCGTCTGGGTGCGGAGCAGTTCATCGCCGTCGAAGCACTGGATGACCTGGTCGGTGACCCATACGTCGATGTTGCGTCCGGCCGCGGCCTGGCCCAGGCACACCTGCTGCCACGACACGCTGACCACACCGACCGCGCTGGCTCGTCGTGCGACCCACACACCGTCACCGCGAGCGGCCTCGGGACGGCGTGGCGGCTCGACCAGTGCCCGCAGCGGGGTCACGGCCGCCGGTTGTTCTTGGTAGAACCGTTCGGCCGGGGTGGCCATCCCCATGGACTGGTGCGGCCGCTGGGTGTTGTAGTCGGCCACCCACTCATTCAGCTCAGCCTGCGCAGCAGCCAGGGACTCGAAGATCCGGTCGGTACGGAACTCGGTCCGGATCGCCCGGTGGAACCGCTCCACCTTCCCGGTCGTGGTCGGTGACCGAGGCTTGGTCAACAGATGCTCGATCCCGTTCTCCCGGCAGACCCGGTCAAAGAGCACCTCGACCGGTGGCCGGTTGAACCTGCCGGTGAACACCTTCCCGTTGTCGGTCAGGATCTGCCCGGGCACCCCGTAGGTCCGCAACGCCAGCGCCAGCCCCTCGCACACCCGCTGGGAGGACTCCCGCAGCATCAAGAACGCCGACACACAGAACCTCGAGTGGTCATCGACCCCGGTCAATGCCTTGACCCGGCGCCCGTCGGCCAACGCGAACCCGCCGACCACGTCCATCTGCCACAGCTCCATCGGGGTCCCGCGCTCCCAGCGCTTCCACCTCCGCTCGCGTGGTCGCCTCGCATCAGGGTCGATCAGGCTCAACCGGACCAGCGCCCGATAGACCGCCGACTCAGAGGGCACCGGATCCACACCCCGCTTGCCCAGCTCAAAGACCAGCCGCCGCGGCCCCCAGGTCGGATGGCTCCGACGCAGGTCGGCCACCGCGACCTCGACCTCGGCTGGCATCTGATGAGGACACGACCTCGGACGGTGCGAACCGTTGCCGAGGCCCTCCAAGCCGCCGGCCTCGTACTTGGCCAGCCACTCATGCACGGTCTGCCGACGCACCCCGAAGCGCGCCGCCACATCCGTGACCGTCTCGCCGTCGCCGATCACTGCCAACACGGCCTGATACCGCTGCTCAGCCACACTCATCTCCCGCATGAATCGGGAGTGTCCGGTATCAACCGAAGTAGGTGTCCGCCATCAGCCGGAACACCGTCCGCCCTCAACCGAAGACAAAATGTCCGGTGTCACCCGAAGGCACACAAACGATTGGTACGCCAGGTAGGACTTGAACCTACAACCCGCTGATTAAGAGTCAGCTGCTCTGCCAATTGAGCTACTGGCGCATGCCGTGAAGCGTCGCGAACTCTACCTGCGACGGCGGCGCAGAGGAAAATCGCGGGTGGCGGATCTTTACTCAGCAGACGTCTTAGCGCGGCCCCGCTCCACTTACGCTGGGTCGACGCATTCGGTTTCGCCCCGCTCGGGTCGGGTCGGATCCCGGTGGACCGCTCCCTCCTCCAAAGGATCTGATGCTGATGTCTCGTTCTCGACGACTTCTTTTCGCGCTCGCCACGGTGCTCTCCGTGGTCGGCGTGAGCCTGGTAGTCCTTCCACCGGCCGCCAACGCAGCCGTCCCGCTCCAGTACTCCGGCACGGCCGGCGGAACGTTCGTACGCGCTCTGGGGGGCGCCGTGCGATCCGACCTGACCTCTGCCTCCGGAGTCAGCGGCACGACGTACCCCAACGCCATGGTGAACACCTTGGCCCACGCCGACGTCCTCAACGGACTGGCCAACGTCGGCGCGATCGACACCTCGATGGCGGCGACCAACCCCGGCGGGGTCACGGTCCTCAACGGAGGCGCTCGCACCGCGGCTGTCTCTTTGCTGGGTGGTGCGATCACGGTTGAGGCCGTGGAGACCACCATCACCGCGCACCACGACGGCGCGGCCGACATGGACGGCGAGGCGAACACGACGTTCGTCGGCCTCAAGATCGGCAGCGCCAGCATTCCCATCGACGTACCCCGTGGCTTCGGGATCACCATCCCGGGTGTCGCGTCGGTGACCCTCAACAACTCGAAGACCACGGTCACGGCCGGCCAGGTCAACGTCGCGGGCTCGGCGATCGAGGTCACCCTGCTCGGCGCGTACGGCGACTCGCCGATCGGCACCACGATCCAGGTCAACCCGGTCAACGTCACGATCTCGCCGTTCATCCCGCTCACCGCGACGCCGGTCTCCGGCTACGCGTACGGGACGTTCGTCGCCGTGGGCGCTCCGCCGCTGCTGCGCACGATCTCCGGCGCCACCGCGGCGGTCGGTATGCCGCAGAGCGGCACGGCCGGCTACCCGCTGACGAACAGCACCTTGGCGGTCGACCTGCCCGCTCGGATCCTGAACGTCGGTGTGGTCGAGTCGACCTGTCAGGCGACATCGGTGCCGATCACGCTGGACGGCTTCTGTTCCAACGAGGTGGCCCGGCTCAGTCTGCTCAACGGGCTGATCAAGGCTGATGCGGTGACCGCCATCGCGCGGATCACCAAGGACGGCGGCGGCGTCATCGCCACCCATCCGTTCAGTGAGATCGCCAACCTCCGCGTGCTGGGCCTGCCCATCAAGCTGAAGGCAGGGGCGAACACGGTGATCAGCGTTCCTGGTGTGCTGACCCTCTCGTTGAACGTCCGGGCGGTGACGCCCAACAGCACCACCGTGACGGCGCTTCGAGTGGTGCTCGGTGCGCCACTCCTCGGCCTGCCGGCCGGGGCGGTCATCGAGGTCGCGAAGGCCCACATCAGCACTCCCTAGTCGAGGCGTAGTCGAGTCTCCGGCCCACCGCCGACGGAATATCCAATCTTCAACTATCGTTGGAGATGGTGACCTGAGGAGGTGGGCCGGATGCCCGCAATCACCGTCGACGACCTGACCGTCCTGGACCGCGTACGTGAGCCCGGACTCGGCGACCAGCCGCGTCCGGTATGGAGCGTGACGACCGCGCCGGAGGGTTACGAAGGCGAGGGATTCCCGGTACGCCGGGCGTTCGCCGGCATCGACCTGGCACAGCTCGACCCGTTCATCATGATGGACCAGATGGGCGAGGTGGACTACGCGCCGGGCGAGCCCAAGGGCACCCCCTGGCACCCGCACCGCGGATTCGAGACCGTCACCTACATCATCGACGGCACCTTCGACCACCAGGACTCGCACGGTGGTGGCGGCACCATCACCAACGGCGACACCCAGTGGATGACCGCCGGGTCGGGTCTCCTGCACATCGAGGCGCCGCCGGAGTGGCTCGTGCAGAAGGGCGGCCTGTTCCACGGCATCCAGCTCTGGGTCAACCTGCCGCGCGACGCCAAGCTCAACGACCCGAAGTACCAAGACATCCGCTCCGGCGAGGTGCAGCTGCTGACCTCGCCCGACGCCGGTGCGCTGGTCCGGGTGATCGCCGGCACGGTCGACGGGCACGCCGGCCCCGGCTCGACGTACACCCCGATGTCGCTGGTGCACGCCACGATCGAGCCCGGTGCGCGGCTGGACCTGCCGTGGGACGTCGACTTCAACGCGCTGGTCTACGTGCTCAACGGCCGCGGATCCGTCGGTGTCGACGGCCAACCGATCCACACGGGCCAGTCGGCCGCGCTCGGTGCGGGGGACTACCTCACGATCAGCGCCGACAAGGCCCAGGAGGGTCGCTCGCCGAAGCTCGACGTGATCATCGTCGGTGGCCGGCCGATCCGGGAGCCGCTGGCCTGGGCGGGTCCGTTCGTGATGAACACCAAGGCCGAGGTCATGGCGGCGTACGACGACTTCCAGCACGGACGCTTCGGGCAGATCCCCGTCTGAGCGCCCGCGCGGGGCGTGGATTAGGGTCACCTAACATGGCCCGGATCTACCGCGACGCGTACGGCGTCCCGCACGTCCGGGCCGGCTCGGTCACCGACCTCGCGCACGGCCAGGGTGAGGTCACCGCGCGGGACCGCGCCTGGCAGCTCGAGTGGCTGCGGCGCCGGGCGACCGCCACCACCGAGGAGGTGCTCGGCAGGGAGGCGGCGTCCTGGGACGAGTTCGCTCGCGCCGCCCTCGTCGCCGAGACCGCCCAGCGTGCACACGCGGCCCTGAGCGACGAGAGCCGCGCGTTCGTGGCGGCGTACGTCGCGGGCGTCAACGCCGGGCTGCACGCCGACGCCCCTGAGCTGGTCGAGCTCGGCATCGACCCGCAGCCGTGGCCGGAGTGGATGCCGCTCGCGGTCTTCCACGCCCAGCACATCCTGTTCGCGGGGCTCGGTGGGCTGCTCTGGCAGCGCCGGGCGGAGCGGGCGCTCGGCCCCGAGGCCGCGCTGCTCGACCACGAGGGGCCGCTGGCCAGCGGCAGCAACGCCTGGGCCGTCGGAGGTGACCGCACCGCGTCGGGGTCGCCGCTGATCGGTGGCGACCCGCACCGGATCATCGAGTCGCCCGGCGTCTACCAGCAGATCCGGCTGTCCTGCGACGAGTTCGACGTCGTCGGCTTCGCGTTCCCGGGTGTGCCCGGCACTCCGCACTTCGCGCACGCGGGCGACGTCGCGTGGGCGATCACCAACGCGATGGCCGACTACCAGGACCTCAGCGACGACCCGGCCGACCCCGAGTTCGAACCCGGTCTCCGGCTGCGCAACGCCTCGACGGTGCTCGGCGACCTCGGTTTCGAGGCACTGCTCCCGCTGCTGCGAGCCCGCACCGTCGACGACGTCGACCGGGCGCTGGACCACTGGGTGGAGCCGGTCAACAACGCCGTGATCGCCGACCGGCACGGCACCGTGCGCTACCGGCTCGCGGGCAAGGTGCCGGTGCGTGACGAGGCCGGTGCCTGGACGGGCTGGCTCGACGACGTCCATCGCGAGGAGGTCGCCCCCGACGGCCAGGTGGTCACGGCCAACGAGCGCCGCGGCCCGCAGAGCGCGGCGGTCGGATCCGGGTTCGCGGCGCCGTACCGGGCCGAGCGGCTGCACGAGCTGCTCGCCGGTCGCGACGACCTGACGCCCGAGGACTTCCGCGAGTTCCACAACGACACGCTCCTGCGGTCGGTCGAGCCGTTGCTCCGGTTGGTGCCGGGGGAGTTCGACGACTGGGACCGCCGGATGGACGCCGACTCGCCCGCCGCGGGGGCGTTCGCCGCCTGGCGCTCGGAGCTGGTCGTCCGGATCGCTGCCGAGCCGATCTTCGCGCCGCTCCACCGTCCGGAGCACTCGCCGCTGTTCGCGCCCTGGCTGGACGCCACCATGCGAGTGGCGCTGGCCCTGCCCAGCCTGGTCGCCGCGGGGACGCCGTACGGCATCGACATCGCGGCGCTCGCGCGGCTCGCGCTCGAGGACAGTCGCGAGCATCTGCCGACCTGGGGCGACACGCACGTGTTCACGCCGATTCATGCCTTCGAGCCGAGCGGTCTCGAGGCGCCGCCAGTGCCGGCCGTGCCGGTCTCGGGGGACAGCGACTGCGTGCGCTGCACCGGCTCCATCCCGGGGCTCACCGACCAGGTCTACCGCGGCTCGGTGGCCCGCTATGTGTGGGACCTCTCCGACCGCCAGGCGAGCGGGTGGGTGGTGCCGATGGGGGCCGACGGTGACCCGCGCGGCGCCCACCACCTCGACCAGCTGGAGGCCTGGGCGGCCGGCGAGCTCGTGCCGATCGTCACCGACTGGGACCGACTGACCGAGGAGTCTTCGTGATCGCGCCGCTGCTGACCCGCCGACCGCTCGACCCGGAGCACGACGCCCCGCTCATCCACTCCTGGGTCGTCGAGGACCGCTCGACGTTCTGGATGATGCAGGACCACACGGTCGAGGAGGTCCGCGAGATCTACACGTGGATCGACGAGCAGCCCACCCACCGCGCCTGGCTCGTGCACTCCGACGACGACCCGGTCGCACTGTTCCAGGACTACGACCCCTCGGCCGAGGAGGTGGGGGAGCACTACGACGTGCAGCCCGGTGACCTCGGCGTGCACTTCATGGTGCGGCCGGGGCGGGCGCGGCTGGTGCTGCCGTTCCTGATGCGCGAGGTCTTCGCCGATCCGGCGGTACGCCGCGTGATCGCCGAGCCCGACTCGCGCAACGCGCCATCGCTGGCGCTCGTCGACAAGCTGGGGTTCGAGCGAGGCCCGGAGATCCGGCTGTCCACGAAGCCGGCCCAGCTGGTCTTCTTCACCCGCGAGACCTACGAGCGCAGCCCCTTCTCGAACCAGCACCTCGCGTAGGGGTTGTCGTTGTAGCGCTCGATCGAGTGGTAGCCGGCGCGCTCGTACATCGCGATCGCCTCGGTCAGCACGGAGTTGGTGTCGAGCCTGACCACGTCGTACCCGGCCGTGCGGGCGTCGTCCTCGAGCCGCCGCAACATCCGCGCGCCCAGACCCGCACCGCGCCAGTCGTCGTGCACCCACATCCGCTTGATCTCGGCCGTGCTGTCGGCGATCGGCTGCACCGCGCCGCAGGCCACGGGGTCGCCGTCGCTGCGAGCGACGACGAACGTGCCGTGCGGCGGCCGGTACAGCGCGGGGTCGTCGCCAGCGCCTGGGTCGAAGCCCGTCTCGAAGCGGCGGTCGAGCTCGTCGAAGTAGTGCTGGACGGCGGCGCGGGCGTCGGGGTCGGTGGGATCGACCTCCTCCAGCCGTACCGTCGCAGCTCGGACCAGCAGGTCAGCGGTCGCCAGCGCCTCGCTCAGCCGGATCCGCTGCCGCTCGCTCAGCGGCTCGAGCAGACCCGCGGCGAGCTGCTCGGAGCGGTCGTCGAGCCGTTGCCGGGTACGCCGGCCGCGCGCGGTCAGACGGACCAGCCGCCGGCGGCGGTCGGCCGGGTCCGGCTCGACGGTGACGAGGCCCTGCTCCTCGAGCGAGCGCAGTAGCCGGCTCAGGTAGCCGGAGTCGAGGCCGAGCCGAGCCCGCAGCCGGTGCACGGTCGGCGCCACTTCCGCGCCGATCTCGAACAGCAGCCGCGCGCCGCCCAGGGGGAGACCCAGGCCGAGGAAGGACTCGTCCAGCGCGCCGATCCGCTGGGTGTAGCTGCGGTTGAAGCGACGCAGTACCGCCGTACCCTCCATTCTCTGACTCTAGTCAGAGAATCCCGTCCGGTCGAGTGGCTGGTGTGGCGCGCACGGCCAGTCCGGCGGCGACGACGGCGACTCCGGCGAGCACGAGGAACGCGGCCGAGTAGCTGCCGGTCACGTGGGCGAGGGCGGCGCCCACGAACGGCGCGGCCGCGGCGGCGACCAGCGCTGGCGCGGTGAGCACACCGTTGAGCGAGCCGTAGGCGCTGGGTCCCCACCGATCCGTCACCGCGGTCGCGTGCACGAGCGTGTAGATGCCGCGGGCCAGGCCGAGCAGGATGCTCAGCGTGATCAGCAGGCCGGTCGACGTGGGCGCCACAGCGAGCAGGGCGGTCGCGACGCCGAGCGCGAGGATGACCGAGACGGTGCGACCGGTGACGGAGGTGGCCCGCGCGAACCGGGCGTAGCCGAGACGGCCCAGGACCTGTCCCGCGCCACCGAGGCCCAGGGCCACGGCGGCGAGGTTCCGGCTCATGCCCTGCTCGACCAGCATCGGCACCAGGTTGATCAGGACGGCGAACGTCGTGAGCGCGGCCAGGGCATTGGCGACAGCGAGCAGCACGAACGGGGAGCTGCGCGTGACGGCCGCGACCTGACGCCGGGGATCGGCGTTGGTGTCGGGGTCGACGTCGTGGTGGGCCGGACGCCAAGGGGACCGCAGGCCCCACCAGTGCAGCGGCACGGTGATCCCGGCGAGCACGGCCAGCAGCACGAGGTAGGCGCCGCGCCACCCGAGCCAGTCGTCGAGCACGGAGGCGAGCGGCGCGAAGACCGTGCTCGCCAGTCCGGCGACGAGCGTCAGCGTCGTGAGTGCCCGCACCCGATGACTCCCGCCCCACCGGGTGAGCGCGGCGAACGCCGAAGGGTAGAGCGTCGCACCCATGGCGGCTCCGACGACCAGCCAGCCGGCGTAGAAGAACAGCAGGTTCGGCGCAACGGCGATCAAGGTGAGGCCGGGTATCGCGACCAGAGAGCCCCAGGTCATCACCCGCCGGGGACCGAACTCGTCGAGGTGCCGACCCACCCAGATGCCGACGCCGCCGCTGACGAACTGCGCGAGCGAGAAGGCACCGGTGATCGCGATGCTCGACCAGCCGGTGTCAGCGGTGATGGAGGACTGCAGGGCGGCGAACGCGTAGTAGAGGACGCCGTACGACACGATCTGGACGGTGCTGAGCACCGCCACGACGTGCCGCAGCCCGACGCCGTTGAGTGCGCCGGGCTGCAGGTCGACCGACGATCTGTCGGTCGAGGGTTCAGTCACTCCGTCGGCCGAGGGTGATCAGCTCCGGCTCCGCTGCGGCGGACGGCCCGCAGCAACCGCCGCCGACGACCGCGATGGCGTCCGGGTCGTCGAAGGCGCCGGCGCCGTTGCACACACCGGTCTCGGGCAGAACCAGGTCGACGCGGTCGGCGGCCTCGAGGTCGCCGTCCAGCGCCGCGACGACGGAGCGGACCTGCTCGAAGCCGGTCATCGCGAGGAACGACGGCGCCCGGCCGTAGGACTTCATGCCGACCAGGTACAGACGCTCCTCGGGCTGGGCGAGCTCCCGGTAGCCGTGCGGTCGCACATCGCCGCAGCTGTGGTGGTCGGGGTGGATCTGGTCGGCCAGGGTCCGCGTCGAACCCAGCGCCGGGTCGAGGTCCAGGCGCACCTCGGCGAGGAAGCCGAAGTCGGGCCGGTAGCCGGTGACGACGATGACCTCGTCGACGTCCTCGACCCGCTGCCCGTCGGTCGACACGAGGATCAGCCGCCCGTCGTCCTGGGCGCTGACAGCCTCGGTGCGGAACTGGGTCACGTTGGTGACCCTGCCACTCGAGGCGGCCGCCTTCGCCGCCTGTCCGAGCTTGCCGCGCTCCTCGAGCTGGTCGTTGTCGCCGCCGCCGAACGCGTCACCGACCGACGGACGGCGCAGGAGCCACGTGACCCGGGTCTCCGGGTCGCGCGCGGCCAGTCGGGCCAGCCCGATCAGCGCGCCCTGTGCCGAGGCTCCCTTGCCGGCCACGGCGACGTGCTTGCCGGCGTACCGCTCGGCGACCTCGGGGTCGGCGAAGTCGGGGGTCCCGTAGGCGAAGCGGTGTGAGTTCTCGCGCTCGCCCAGCGCCGGGTAGCCGTCGGCACCCAGTGGGTTGGGCTGGCGATACGTCCCTGAGGCGTCGACCACGGCGCTCGCCAGCAGCCGCTCGTGGCCAGTGGTCGTCTCCACGTGTACGGCGAAGGGGTCCTGCTCGCGCCCGGAGTCGACGAGCAGGTCGCGTCCGGCGCGGCTGACCCCGGTGACCCGGGCGACGTAGCGCACGGCTCCGCCGGGTCGAGCGTTGAGGAGGTCGGCCAGCGGCTGCAGGTAGCGCGTCCGCCACTCGCCGCCCGTGGGGTACGCCGCGGCGTCGGGTGCCGTCCAGCCCGCGGCTTCGAGCAGGCGTCGAGCCGCAGGGTCGATGAGCTCGGACCACGCGGAGAACAGCCGCACATGCGCCCATTCGCCGATCGCCGCGCCGGCGTCCGTGCCGGACTCCAGGACGACGTAGTCGATGCCGCGCTCGGCGGCGTTGGCGGCGGCAGCCAGCCCGATGGGCCCGGCTCCGACGATGGCGAGGGGATGGGTCATGGTTCCTCCGTTGTGCGATTCTAATATCGATGGACGTCGATGAAGAGTATCGATCACCTTCGATGAATGCAAGGTACACTTCCCGGCATGACGACCGCACCCGTCGCCGAGACCCGCAACGTTCGCGAGGCCCTGGGCAAGCAGGACGCCGAGAACTACGCCGAGTGGTTCGCCGTGCTCTCCGACCCGACCCGGGTCCGGATGCTGCACGCCGTGTCCACCTCGTCCGCCGGAGCGCTGCGAATCGGCGACCTGGCCACGCAGGTGGGGATCAGCCAGTCGACCTGCTCACACCATGTGGAGCTGTTGCGGAAGGTCGGGTTCGTCAACGTCGACAAGGTCGGGACCTCGAGCCTGGTGTCGGTCAACGCGGCCTGCTGCACCGGGCTCCCGCACGCGGCCGACGTCGTGATGGGCACCCTCTCCTCGCCGCCGTGCTGCCCGGAGGACCTGCCCTCCGACGTGGTCACCCGCCCCGTCGCGAAGCGCGACATGAGCCGGGTGCTCGAGATCTACGAAGAAGGTCTGCGCACGCGGAACGCGACCTTCGAGACAGAAGTGCCCACTGCGCAGGAGATGCAGGGCCGGTGGCTTCCGGAGCTCGCCTGGGTGGCCGAGCTCGACGGTGAGGTCGTCGGCTGGACGGCGATCGCTCCGGTGTCGCAGCGGGCCGTCTACTCAGGAGTGGGGGAGACCTCGGTCTATGTCGCCGAGGCCGCCTGGGGTCGCGGCGTCGGCAAGTCGCTGCTGTTCGCGCAGGTCAACGAGGCGGACGCGGCCGGCCTGTGGACCCTGCAGACCTCGGTGTTCCCGGAGAACCGGGCCAGCCTCGCCCTGCACCACTCGGCCGGCTATCGGACCCTCGCGGTGCGGAGGCGGATCGGCCAGCTCGACGGCGTCTGGCGCGACACCGTGCTGCTCGAGCGCACGGCCGCGGACCCGGACGCCCGCAGCACGTGCTGAGGCGGCAGCTGGTCGCCGAGCTCCTCGGGTCGGCGCTGCTGGTCACGGTCGTGGTCGGCTCCGGCATCGCCGCCCAGCGCTTGTCACCGGGCGACGTCGGGCTGCAGCTCCTGGAGAACTCGACCGCGACCTTCCTCGGGCTGACGGTGCTGATCCTCATGTTCGGGCCGATCTCGGGCGGTCACTTCAACCCCGTCGTCTCCGCTGCGGACTGGTTGCTGGGCAGGCGCTCGGGCACCGGGCTGACCGGCCGTGAGGCTCTGGCGTACATCGCCGTCCAGGTGCCCGGCGGCATCGCCGGCGCGGTCCTGGCGAACCTGATGTTCGACGTCTCGGTCACCGACCTCGCCACCACCGAACGCAGCGGCGCCCATCTTTTCCTGGGTGAGGTCGTCGCGACGGCTGGTCTGGTGGCGCTGATCTTCGCGCTGGTCCGCACCGGCCGCGAGGCGCTGGCCGCTCCCGCCGTGGGTGCCTACATCGGCGCGGCCTACTGGTTCACGTCGAGTACGTCGTTCGCGAACCCCGCAGTGACCGTTGGCCGGGTCTTCTCCGACACGTTCGCGGGCATCGACCCCGCGTCGGTTCCCTGGTTCGTCCTGGCCCAGGTGGTCGGCGGCGCGGTCGCCGTCGTACTAGTCCGCTATCTCTACCCAACCGAGCCGAGGAGCCAGGCATGACCCCTCAAGTCGTCTTCGCATGCGTGCGCAACGGCGGTCGATCCGTGATCAGCCGAGTACTGACCGAGCACTACGCCGGTGGCCGGGTCCGTGCGCTGTCCGCAGGGACGCAGCCCGGTGACCACATCCACCCGGAGGTCGCCGACGTCCTGGAGAAGCTCGGGCTCGACACGTCCAAGGAGCAGCCGACCCTGCTCACTCGCGACACGATCGCCGCCAGCGACCTGGCGATCACTCTCGGCTGCGGGGAGGAGTGCCCCTACGTGCCCGGCGTGAAGTACGTCGACTGGCCGGTCGACGACCCCGGCGGCCAGGACGAGGCGACGGTGCGCCGGATCATCGCCGACATCGACGGCCGGGTCCGGGCGCTGCTCGTCGAGCTGGTCCCCGACATCGACCTGCCGCCGTCAGTGGTCGGCGGGGCGTAGCCTGCCTGACATGGCCACCCGGACGCACACGCTCCGACCAGCGAGGTCGAGCCGGGTTCCTGCCTACGACTGCTGCGACGGCGAAGACCCGGCGAACTGACGCCTCTGGGTGCCCAGAAGGGCACCCGACGTCCAGTCCTGCCCCTCTTCACGCCATCGGAGCCTTGCCATGCCCCTTTCTCCTGCCCTACGCGTCCCATCAACACAGACTGCGGTTCCGGCACTGGTTGCCGCCGCCGCTTGCTGGGGCGTTGGGACCGTCATCACGAAACAGGTCGTCGACGACGCCGCACCGCTCACCGTGCTGGCCGTGCAGCTCGCGGCCAGCTGCATGTTCCTGCTCGTCGTCGCGCTCGTCCGTCGCGAATCGCCAGTGCGGACCAAACGCCTACGGAGTCTCGCTGCGCTCGGGCTGCTCAACCCGGGCCTGGCCTATGCGCTCGGTCTGGTGGGACTGACCACGATCACCGCCAGCATGTCGGTGCTGTTGTGGGCCGCGGAGCCGGTCCTGATCCTGATCCTCGCCGTCGTCCTGCTGGGCGACCGCGTGCAGCCCGGTCTCGTAGCCACCCTGGCTGTGGCAGTTGCCGGCGTAGTTCTCGTCGTCTACGAACCGGGTGCCAGTGGTGACACCGAGGGCGTTGTCCTGACCTTGGGGGCGGTCGGCTGTTGTGCGCTGTACAGCGTCCTGACGCGCCGGCTCCTGCTCGACGATGCGTCGCTCACCGTCGTACTCGCCCAGCAAGGGGTCGCCCTCGTGTTCGCCGTCGCTCTGGCGACCGTCGTCGAGGTGGCGCGAGGCAGCGGCTGGGACGCGGGTGACCTCGACGCTGGAGGCTGGGCGGCCGCGGTCGTCTCCGGTGTCGTCTACTACGGCGCGGCATTCTGGTTCTACCTGGCCGGGCTGCGCCGCGTCACGGCCTCAGTCGCTGGTTCGTTCTTGCCGTTGATACCCGTCTTCGGCGTCGCGGCTGGTTACGTCGTCGGCGAACGCCTCTCGGAGCGTCAGTGGCTGGGAGCAACGATCGTCGTGGCGGCGACGTTGCTGTTGGCCTGGCGCCAGACACGCAGAGGAGCCCCGTCCAGTACGAACGAGGCTCCTCGGCTTGGGGTGAGTAACGGGACTTGAACCCGCGACATCCGCCACCACAAGGCGGCGCTCTACCAGCTGAGCTATACCCACCATGCGGCCCCGATGTGGCTCCGGGACCGGGAGGAAGTCTAAACGGAATCCGGCGCGGTGTCTGAATCGGGGGCCGGCTCTGGAAGGCCGGTGAGTGACCCGCCGTGCTTGACCGCGATCGCCCGCGCCGCAGCCGAGTCGGGGCCGGGCGATGGGACGAACACGGCGTCCCGGTAGTAGCGCAGCTCCTCGATGCTCTCCTGGATGTCGGCCAGGGCCCGGTGGTTGCCGCGCTTCGCGGGGGCGCCGAAGTACGCCTTCGGATACCAGCGCCGGCTCAGCTCCTTGATCGAGGACACATCGACGATCCGGTAGTGCATGAAGGCGTCAAGGGTCGGCATGTCACGGGCGATGAACAGCCGGTCCGTCGAGACCGTGTTGCCGGCCAGCGGCGGGCGGCTGTCTGGCGCGCAGTTCTCCCGGATGTAGGCGAGCACCCGGTCCTCCGCCTCGGACAGCGTCACGCCGTGCTCGAGCTCGTCGAGGAGCCCGGACTTCTCGTGCATCGCCCGGACGAACGGGATCATCTGCGCCAGCGCCTCGGCAGGCGGCTTCACGATGATGTCGACGCCGTCACCGAGCACGTTGAGGTCGAAGTCGGTCACCAGCGCGGCCACCTCGATCAACGCGTCGTTGACCATGTCGAGGCCCGTCATCTCGCAGTCGATCCAGACGAGTCGTTCGTTCACGAGGGGCAACACTACGTCCCAGCGTCCGTTCAGGGTTCGCTCAGGAGGCACCCGTACCGTCTGGCCCCGTGAAGGAATGGGCGGGGCTGGCCGCACGCCTCGTCGTCGGCGGCGTCTGGATCTACGCCGGCGCCATCAAGCTGCCCGACCCCGATCAGAGCGTCGCAGCGGTCCGCGCGTACGAGCTGCTCCCCGGTGAGACCGCCGTGACCGTCGGTCATCTGCTGCCCGTGCTCGAGGTGGTCGTGGGCGCCATGCTGGTGCTCGGCGTGCTGGTGCGCGGCGCGGCGGTGGTCTCGGCAGTGCTGTTCGTGGCGTTCATCATCGGCATCGCGTCGGCCTGGGCGCGCGGTCTCGAGATCGACTGCGGCTGCTTCGGCGGCGGTGGCTACGATCCGGACGCCACCTCGAAGTACCCCTGGGAGATCGCCCGCGACGTCGGCCTGCTCGCCCTCTCGGTGTTCTTGGTGTGGCTGTCCCGCTCGCGACTGGCCTTGGACGCCCTCCTGTTCCGCACCACGTCCGAAGAACCCGACGTACCCGTCGAAGAGCCAGAAGGAACCTAGATGTCGAAGAAGACCAAGGCCGAGGAGCGCGCCGCCCGGGCGGCGGCCGTGCTCGCCGAGCGCAAGCGCCAGGAACGTCGGCGCAACATCCTCAAGGTCATCGGCGTGATCGCCGTGATGGTGCTGATCGTGGTCGTCGGCGTCCTGATCAACCAGAGCCGCGACGACGGCAAGGATGACAAGGTCGAAGAGGTCTCGGAGTACGAACTGGTCATCGGCGACGACGACGCAGAGCACACGATCGTGATCTACGAGGACTACCTCTGCCCGATCTGCCAGGCCCTCGAGGCGGGGACCCGCGACGAGCTGGCGAAGCTGGCCGACGAGGGCAAGGTCCAGGTCAGCTACCGGCCGTTCAACCTGTTCTCGTCTGACGGCGACCCGCGCAAGCCCTACTCGGTGGACGCGGCCGAGGTGTTCGGGGTCGTGCTGGAGAAGTCGGGCGACGAGGTCGCCAAGAAGTTCCACGACCTGCTCTTCGAGAACCAGCCGTCGGAGAGCGGGCCGTTCCCGGACCAGGACGACCTGGTGGATCTCGCGGTGGAGGCCGGTGCCACCGAGTCCGACGTGACCGCGGGTCTGGCGGACGGCGACGGCGAGGACTGGGTCAACGGCGCCACGGACGCCACCAGCGAGCTGGGAATCAACAGCACGCCGACGGTCTACCTCGACGGCGAGCAGTTCCAGGACTACCGGACCATGGAGGACCTCGTCACGAATCTGCTTGCCGCAGTGAGCTGAGACCGTGGGAACATCGGCGACGTGAACGACGCCCCTTCGCTGTCCGAGTTCATCCGCGGTCTGCCCAAGGCCGAGCTGCACGTCCACCATGTCGGCTCGGCATCACCCCGGATCGTGGCCGAGCTGGCCGAGCGACACCCGGGCACCGTGCCGTCGGACCCCGAACAGCTGCGGGCCTTCTACGAGTTCCGCGACTTCGCGCACTTCATCGAGGTCTACCTCGCGGTGGTCGACCTGATCCGGACCCCCGAGGACGTGCGGCTGCTGACCTACGAGGTGGCCCGCGAGATGGCGCAGGAGCAGACGCTGCGGTACGCCGAGCTCACCTGTACGCCGTACACCTCGGTGATGAGCGGGGTGCCGATCGAGGCCTACACCGAGGCGATCGAGGACGCGCGGGTGGCCGCCGAGCGCGACTTCGGGCTGGTGCTCCGATGGATCTACGACATCCCCGGCGAGTCCGGGCTGCCTGCCGCTGACGCGACCCTGGGCTACGCGCTCGACCACGCGCCCGACGGGCTGGTGGCGTTCGGCCTCGGCGGGCCGGAGATCGGGGTGTCCCGCCCCCAGTTCGAGCCGCACTTCGCCGCGGCACGCGCCGCCGGGCTGCACTCGGTGCCGCACGCCGGCGAGACCACCGGGCCGGAGACCGTGTGGGACGCGATCCGGAACCTGGGTGCCGAACGTATCGGGCACGGTACGTCGGCAGCCGCCGACCCGGCGCTGCTCGCCCACCTCGCCGAGCACCGGATCCCGCTCGAGGTCTGCCCCTCGTCGAACATCGCCACCCGCGCCGTCGCGACGCTCGCCGAGCACCCCCTGAAGACGTTCGTCGACAGCGGCGTGGTGGTGACGATCAACTCCGACGACCCGCCGATGTTCAACACCACGCTGAACAACGAGTACGAGATCGCCGCCGACCTGCTCGGCCTCGACGAGCACGGGATCGCCGACCTGGCCCGGGCGGCCGTCACCGCGTCGTACGCCCCGGAGGACGTGAAGACCCGGGTGCTCGACGAGATCGAGAAATATGTGGGCTCGGACCTCTTGCGTACCGAGGCGCCACGGGCGTAGAACTATCCCTGTCGGAAGGACTTCGGTCCGGAAGACAACGAAGCCCGGTCAACTCATACTTGACCGGGCTTCACCTATTTCCCACCAGCCCCAGACGTCACAAGGCCCCGCACACTCATACTGTGCGGGGCCTTCTCCTTTGTATCCCGACAGGCCCCGCGGGTGCGGGATTCGGGCAGCGTGTCGCGTGAGGACCCGCACCGCCATCGGGTACTTGTGACCGTGACTGCTGACTGGGTGTACCTCGTGGCCGGTGCCACGCTGCTCCTGGCCGTGGTTCTTCCCGAACTGCTGAGCCGCTGGGCAATCTCGGCGCCAATGGTCATCGTGGCCGTCGGCATGGTGATCGGCACGACGCCCTTGCCGGACGGCATGCCCCTCGACCCCGCCGAGAACCGCGCCGTCATCGAGCACGTGACCGAGTTGACGGTCCTGGTGTCCCTGATGGGCGTAGGACTTGCGCTCGACCGCGGACTCGACCTGCGTTCCACGGAGTCACGACGGGGTTGGGCCGCCACGTGGCGCATGCTGCTCGTCGCCATGCCGCTGACCATCGCGGGAGTGGCACTGCTGGGCTGGGCACTCGGCCTGGCGCCGGCTGTCGCGCTGATGCTCGGGGCCGTGCTCGCACCCACTGACCCGGTGCTCGCCTCCGACGTGCAGGTCGCGGGCCCTCAGACCGACGAGCACGAGGTCGACGAGCGCGACGAGGTGCGGTTCACGCTCACGTCCGAGGCCGGTCTCAACGACGGGCTCGCCTTCCCCTTCGTGTACCTGGCGATCTTCATGGCCGAGGGCCTTGAGACCGCGTGGGTGCCGGAGTGGGTCGGCTGGTACCTCGTGGCCAAGGTGCTGATCGGTGTCTTGGCCGGCTTCCTCGTCGGACGCGCTCTTGCATGGGCGGCGTTCCGGGCGCCGAGCCCGTCGCTGCGTACGGCGGACCGAGGCGACGCCTTGCTCGCGGTAGCCGCGCTAGTGGCTGCCTACGGCGTTGGCGAGGTGTGCGGCGGGTACGGGTTCCTGTCGGTCTTCGTGTGCGCGATGACCTTCCGTGCTCAGGAACGCAGTCACGACTTCCACGGAGCCATGCACCAGGTCGTCGAACGGCTGGAGCGGCTGCTGGTGCTGTTCGTCTTGCTCATGCTCGGCATCGCGCTGACCCGTGGGCTGTTCTCCGGTCTCGACTGGCGCGGGGTGGTGATCGGGCTGTCGCTGATCCTGGCGATCCGTCCGATCGCCGCGCTGGTCGCGCTGGGCCGTCCACGTCACCGGGGGGCCAGAGGGATGACCGCCGGTGAAGCGGCGGCGACCGCCTTCTTCGGGGTGCGCGGCGTCGGGTCGATCTTCTACCTCGCGTACGCGGCCGGTGAGAACGACCTCTTCGCATCCGACACCTTGTGGGCGACGGTCGCCTTCACGATCCTCGTCTCAGTGCTGGTCCACGGTGTGCTGGCGAAGCCGGTGATCTCCCGGATCGGGGTGGATCAGCCGCCGTAGGGGCGCCAGACGTTCTTCTTCTCGCTGGGACCGGCCTCCCAGGCGGAGATCCACGGGCCGGTGCCCTCGGACTGGTCGATGACCCCGGCCTCGAGCCAGCCGTGGTCGCCCTTGAGCACCGCGGCGGCGATCTCGGTGTCGGTGTCGTCGGTGTTGGCCCACAGCCGCCCGAACAGCTCCTCGACCCGGAGCCGCGACTGCTGGCAGAACACGTCGGCGAGCTGGAACGCGGCGGCACCCTGGGCCGGGTCGTCGTCGCGGAGCATCTTGGCCCGCGAGCAGACCGCGGCCATCGCGAACAGCTCCGCGCCGATGTCGACGATCCGGCCGAGGAAGCTCTGCCGGTACTCCAGCTTCGCCTGCCAGCGCGACATCCCGTAGAACGTCTGCCTGGCCAGCTTGCGAGAGGACCGCTCGACGAAGCGGAGGTGCGGCGAGAGGTTGTCGAACTCGCCGTACCCACCGGGCAGCGTGCCCTTGCCGCCGACCAGCTTGGGGAACCAGGTCGCGTAGAAGCCGCTGGCCTTGGCAGCCGCGAGCGCCTTGTCCTTGCCGGACGAGTCCTTGTCGGCCAGCGCGCCGGCCGCCTGGAGGTGGGTGTCGACGGCCTCGCGCGCGATCAGCAGATGCATGATCTCGGTGGAGCCCTCGAAGATCCGGTTGATCCGCAGGTCACGCAGGATCTGCTCAGCCGGGACCGACCGCTCGCCGCGGGCCTCCATCGAGTCGGCGGTCTCGTAGCCGCGACCGCCGCGGATCTGCACCAGTTCGTCGGCGACCTTCCAGGCCATCTCGCTGGACCAGAGCTTGGCCAGTGCCGCCTCGATCCGGATGTCCTTGCTGCCGGCGTCGGCGAGCTGCGCCGAGAGGTCCAGCACGGCTTCGAGAGCGAACGTGGTGGCCGCGATGAACGAGATCTTCTCGGCGACGGCGCCGTGCTGCCCGACCGGGCGACCCCACTGCACGCGCTCGCCGGACCACTCGCGGGCGATCTTGAGGCACCACTTGGCCGCGGCCGCGCAGCTCGCAGGGATCGCGAGCCGGCCGGTGTTGAGCGTGCTCAGCGCGATCTTGAGACCCTCGCCCTCGCGACCGATCCTGTTCTCGACCGGGACCCGCACCTGGTGGAACCGGGTCACGCCGTTCTCGAGACCCTTGAGGCCCATGAACTGGTTCCGGTTCTCCACGGTGATGCCCTCGGAGTCCGCTTCCACGACGAACGCGGTGATGCCGCCCTTCCCACCGGCGTGCGGCGGCACCTGGGCCATCACCACGACGAGCTCGGCGACCACTCCGTTGGTGGTCCACAGCTTCACACCGTCGAGGACGTACTCCGAGCCGTCCTCGGTCGGCACCGCCGTGCTGTCGAGCCGCGCCGGGTCGGAGCCGACATCGGGCTCGGTGAGCAGGAAGGCGGTGACGGCGCCCTTCGCGCAGCGCGGCAGGAAAGCCTGCTTCTGCTCCTCGGTGCCGAACGCCTTCACCGGCTCGGGCACGCCGATCGACTGGTGCGCCGAGAGCAGCGCGCCGATCGTGGGGTGGATCGATCCGGCGAGCATCAGTGCCTTGCCGTAGTAGGCCATCGAGAGGCCGAGCCCGCCGTACTCCACGGGGACCTTCATGCCGAAGCAGCCGATCTCGGCCAGCGCGGCCACGTCCTCGTCGCGCAGCGCGGCCTCGCGCTCGATCGCGCGGCCGTCGATGGCCTCGCAGACCGTGCGCAGCTTGGCCAGGAAGGCCTCGCCGCGCTCGACGGTGTCGGCATCAGCCCTCGGATGCGGGTGGATGAGGTCGAGGTCGAACCGACCGAGGTAGAGCTCCTTGGCGAAGCTCGGCCTGGTCCAGGTGGTCTCGCGCGCCGCCTCGGCGACCTCGCGTGCCTCGCGCTCGCTGGCCTCGCGGCGGCTGCTGCTGGGGGATTCGGTCTCTGTGCTCACGTCGGACCCTTCCGTCGGCTACCTCCATTCCTACTCGCTAGTCACAAGAGAGAACAGGGGTAGCCCACGTCGGGGTTCGGCGGATCTCAGCGACGACGCAGCACCGCCAAGCGGGCGGAGTACTCCTCCTCGTCGATCTCCCCGGCGGCGTACCGCTGCGCGAGCACGGCCTCACCGGCACGCGAGCCGGCAGCCTCGCCCTTGCGGCGGTGATAGATGAACGCGGCGACGATGCCGCCGACGATGATCAGGAACCAGAGGATCGGGAAGACCGGCCACCAGTCGGGCCGGTCACCGTCCCAGCGGTCGGCGAACGAGGTAGCGGTGTGCGCGGTGGTGATGAGCGTGGACATCATGGGGGACTCCTTGGTGTTGGTGGATGTCCCCAGCGTCACTCCGGCAAGCCGTTGGCACATCGGCCCTCGAGCGGCACTCGTCGTACGCGGTTCTGCGTATGACGAGGGTGTCCGGCCTCAGGGGCGTGTCGGGGTGGGGGAGTAACCTCGACCTTCCGATGGCTGTTCCGGCGTCGGCTCGCCGCGAAGGAGATCAGGTGCATGGCTGAATCCAGGTTGTGCCTGATCTGTGGAGCGGTCGTGGACTCCGCGAAGATCACCGTCCATCGCCAGTTCCACGGCGACGTCGACCGGATGACTCAGGTCACTGAGGATCTCCGTCAGCAGATCAAGCGGCTCGAGACCCGGCTGAAGCGCTGCGAGGACGCGCAGCGGCAGACCACTCCCGAGTAGGTCCGGCGCGTTGAGGCGACAGCTTCCCCGCCCACGTGACCTCGCGACGCTCCTCCGGTTCAAGCCGCCCGTGTGGTCGGCCAAGCAGCGGCGGCTGGCGAAGGCGCTCACGATCGACGACCTGCGGGTGATCGCCCGTCGGCGTACTCCGAGAGCGGCCTTCGACTACACCGATGGCGCGGCCGACGGCGAGGTGTCGCTCGCCCGAGCCCGCGAGGCGTTCGCCGACGTGGAGTTCCGGCCGGCGATCCTGCGTGACGTCTCGAAGGTGGACACCTCACGCGTGGTGCTGGGGGACCGCGTCGAGCTGCCGTTCGGGATCGCGCCCACGGGGTTCACCCGGCTGATGCACACCGAGGGCGAGATCGCGGGTGCCACCGCAGCCGCCGCCGCGGGCATCCCGTTCGCGCTGTCGACCATGGGGACGACCTCGATCGAGGACGTCGCCGCGGCCGCGCCGGGTGGCCGGCACTGGTTCCAGCTGTACATGTGGAAGGACCGGGACCGGTCGATGGCACTCGTCGAGCGCGCGGCGCGGTCCGGCTACGACACGCTGCTGGTGACGGTCGACGTTCCTGTCGCCGGCGCCCGGCTGCGCGACGTACGCAACGGGATGACGATCCCACCCACGCTCACCCCGCGCACGATCCTGAATGCGATCCCACGGCCGGCCTGGTGGTTCAACTTCCTCACCACCGAGCCGCTCACGTTCGCCAGCCTGGACTCGTGGTCGGGCACCGTGGCCGAGCTGCTGGACACGATGTTCGACCCGACGGTGACCTACGAGGACCTGGCCTGGATCCGAGACCAGTGGCCGGGGAAGGTCGTGGTCAAGGGCGTCCAGACCGTCGACGACGCCCGCCGGGTGCGCGACGTCGGCGTCGACGCCGTACTGCTCTCCAACCACGGCGGCCGCCAGCTCGACCGGGCGCCGGTGCCGTTCCACCTGCTGCCCGAGGTGGTCCGCGCGGTCGGCGCCGACGTGGAGGTGCACCTCGACACCGGGATCATGTCCGGCCAGGACATCGTCGCGGCAATGGCGCACGGAGCGAGGTTCACTCTGATCGGTCGGGCCTATCTCTACGGGCTGATGTCCGGAGGTCGCGCCGGGGTGGACCGCACCATCGAGATCCTCGGTGGCCAGATCGAGCGGACCATGCGACTGCTGGGAGTGACCAGCCTGGACGAGCTCACCCCGGAGCACGTCGTCATGCTGCGACGATTGGCGCCATGAGGCTGAAGCTCGGTCGTCCCGACATCGGTCGGTACGCCGATCGCTTCGACCTACCGGAGGCGGGGGAGGGGTTACGGAGCCACGTTCCTCGGCGTCTCGTCGCTCCTGCTGGGTGACGCGACGTCCGCGATCATGACCGACGGTTTCTTCTCGCGTCCCTCCCTGGCCAGGGTCGGGCTGCGCAGGATCGCCCCGGACCGGGCTCGGATCGACGCCGCGCTGGCGCGCGCGCACGTGGGGCGGCTCGATGCGATCGTGCCGGTGCACACCCACTACGACCACGCGCAGGACACCGCCGTCGTCGCGGAGCTGACGGGCGCAGTGCTGCTCGGTGGTGAGTCGGCCGGCAACATCGGCCGCGGCCAGGGCCTGCCCGAGGAGCAGATCCGCCGGGTGACGCCGGGTGAGGAGATGACCTTCGGGGCGTTCCGGCTGACGATGCTCGAGTCGGAGCACTGCCCGCCGGACCGGTTCCCCGGCACCATCACCGAGCCGGTGGTCCCGCCGGTGAAGGCTGCCGCCTACCGATGCGGCGAGGCCTGGTCCCTGCTCGTGGAGCATGAGAGCGGCCGCACCGGGCTGGTGCAGGGCAGCGCCGGCTTCGTGCCCGGTGCGCTGGCCGGCCGGCGCGCGGACGTCGTCTACCTCGGCGTGGGGCAGCTCGGCATCCAGAGCGAGACCTACCTCCGCTCGTACTGGGCCGAGACGGTCGAGGCCGTGGGAGCCAAGCGCGTCGTACTCATCCACTGGGACGACTTCTTCCGCCCGCTCGACCAGCCCCTGCGGGCGCTGCCGTACGCCGGCGACGACCTCGACGTCACGATGCGCGTCCTCGACGAGCTCGCGCGTGATCAGGGAGTCGCCCTGCATCTCCCCACCGTGTGGCGTCGCGAGGACCCGTGGGACGGCCTCAGTTCGCGGTGAGGTCCTCGTCGACGCGCCAGCCGTTCTTGGTGTCGACCAGGACGTAGCCGAGCGTGGCGAAGCCCTTGAACGTCACCGAGAACGCCACCTCGTCGAGGTTGGAGGGGGCCCGGGCCACCTTGCCGTCGCTCACATCGACCTGGAGCGCCTCGAACAGGATGCCGGTGATCTCGACTATCTCGCCGCACGAGGCGCCGGGCTGGATGCGATCGGCCTCGACCAGTCGCTTGAGCTGCTGCTGGGTGAACCGGGGCGTCTGCAGCGAGCAGGCACGGTCACCGTCGCCCGCACCGAAGGCGCCGAGCCAGGTCTCGAACGTCCGCCGCGCCTCCTTCGCCTCACGCGGAGGAACGCCCTCCGGCGGAGCCTGCGAGCTGGGGCCGTCCGTGGGCTGCGTCGGGTCGGTGCCCGCGGGCGTCAGGCTCGGGAAGTCGTCGGTGTTCGGGGGCGGCTCCTTCTCGTCGCTGCAACCGGAGACGGCGAGCACCAGAGCGATCACGAGGAGAGCAGCACGCATGGGCGGACGCTATCCCGTCGGTCGCGTTACCTCCGCGAAACACCCTGGCTCTAGCGTTGCCCGGGTGCATCTGACCCCGTCCGAGCAGGAGAAGCTGCTGCTCGCCGTTGCGGGCATGGTGGCGCGTGATCGAAGGGAGAGAGGGGTGCGCCTCAACCACCCCGAGACGGTCGCGCTGCTCTCCAACTGGGTGATCGAGCGGGCTCGCGACGGTGCGTCGGTGGCCGAACTGATGGAGAGCGGCCGCGAGGTTCTCGGCCCGGACGACGTCCTGGACGGCGTGGCCGACATGCTCCACGACGTACAGGTGGAGGCGACGTTTCCCGACGGCCGCAAGCTGGTCACCATCCACGACCCGATCGGGCGTGGGGCAGACGGCTCAGGTCCGGGAGCCGTCCGGGTCGGCGAGGGAACGGTCGTGCTGAACGGGGACAGGGGCGCCGACGAACGAATCAGCCTGGTCGTGCTCAACACCGGGGATCGACCGATCCAGATCGGCTCGCACCTCCACCTGCCGGACGCCAATGGAGCGCTGGACTTCGACCGTGAGGCGGCGATCGGCTTCCGGCTCGACATCCCGTCGGGGACCTCGGAGCGATTCGAGCCAGGCGCCTCTCGTGAGGTGTCGGCGGTCGCACTTCGCGGCGCACGGCGAGTACCGGGGATCCAGCGGGGGAAGAACCTCGATGGTTGAGATCAGCCGGGCGACGTACGCCGCTCTGTACGGCGCCACTGCCGGCGACCGGGTCCGGCTCGGGGACACAGATCTCTGGATCGAGGTCGAGCGAGACCTCACGGTCGGCGGCGAGGAAGCCGTCTTCGGCGGCGGCAAGTCGATCCGCGAGTCGATGGCTCAGGGAACCACCACGCGCTTCGACGGCGCGCTTGGACACGGTCGTCACCAATGCGCTGGTGCTCGACTGGTGGGGGATCGTGAAGGCCGACGTCGGGATCCGGGACGGACGGATCGTCGCGCTCGGTCGGTCGGGCAATCGCGACATCGCCGATGGTGTGCATCCCGATCTGCCGATCGGTCCGGCCACCGACGTGATCTCCGGCGAAGGCAAGATCCTCACGGCGGGCGCGATGGACTCGCACGTGCACCTGCTCTCGCCGTCCCAGCTGCACGAGGCGCTGGCCACCGGCACGACCACCATCGTCGGAGGTGGCACCGGCCCCTCCGAGGGGTCGAAGGCCACGACCGTGACGCCCGGCGCCTGGCACCTGGAGCAGATGCACCGAGCCCTCGATGACGTGCCTCTCAACGTGCTGCTGCTCGGCAAGGGCAACACCGTCTCGATGGCGGCGCTGGGTGAGCAGGCCCTGGCCGGGGCGGCCGGCTACAAGGTGCACGAGGACTGGGGCTCGACGCCCGCTGCCGTCGATGCGGCGCTCACCGCCGCGGCCGAGTGGGGACTCCAGGTCGCGCTGCACTCCGACTCGCTCAACGAGGCCGGGTACGTCGACTCGACTCTCGCGGCCATCGATGGCCGATCGATCCACGCGTTCCACGTGGAGGGCGCCGGCGGTGGCCATGCGCCGGACATCCTGTCCATCGCGGCCGAGCCGCACGTCATCCCCGGCTCGACGAACCCCACGCTCCCGCACACCGTCAACACCGTGGCCGAGCACCTCGACATGCTCATGGTGTGTCACCACCTGTCGCCGGACGTCCCCGAGGACCTGGCATTCGCCGAGTCGCGCATCCGGGCCACGACGATCGCTGCCGAGGACCTTCTCCACGATCTCGGGGCGCTCTCGATCACGTCCTCGGACGCCCAGGCGATGGGTCGGATCGGCGAGGTGATCACCCGCACGTGGCAGGTCGCGCACGTCATGAAGGCGCGCGTCGGCCCCCTCGGGGGTGGCCTGCCGGCCGACAACGAACGGGCTCGTCGATACGTGGCGAAGTACACGATCAACCCGGCCATCGCGCACGGGATCGACCACCACATCGGCTCGGTGGAACCCGGCAAGCTCGCCGACCTGGTGCTGTGGGACCCGCGCTTCTTCGGGGTGCGACCGTCCGTCGTGATCAAGGGCGGCAGCATCGCCTGGGCGGCGATCGGCGACCCTAACGCTTCGATTCCCACACCGCAGCCGGTGCTGATGCGGCCGGCCTTCGGCGACGCCCACGGTGCCGACCTCTCCATCTCGTTCGTCGCGCCAGCAGCAGTCGAGGACGGCTTGGCCGACAGGCTGGGCCTGCGCCGTCGGCTCGCGCCGGTGGGGGACACCCGCGCGGTCGGCAAGGCGGAGATGCGCAACAACGACGCGCTCCCCGACATCGACATCGACCCAGAGACCTTCGCGATCGCCATCGACGGCGAGCAGGTCGTGCCCTCACCCGCAGAGCGGCTCCCGCTCGCCCAGCTCTACTCGTTGTTCTGACATGACGACGCCCGAGCTGGTCCTGATGACGATGGCGGACGCGCGGCTGCCCACGGGTGGTCATACCCAGTCGGCCGGGCTCGAGCCCGCCGTCCGCGCGGGTCTCGGAGATGACGGCCGGCGGCTGCGCGAGGTCGTCGAGTATGCGCGGGACCGCCTGCGCACGGTCGTGCGCGTCGACGGCGGCGCAGCCGTGGTCGCCCGGTACCTGTCGCAGGCGGGGGACGACCCGCTTCGCGTCGAGCCGCACTGGGCCGCCCGCACACCCAGTGCCGTGTTGCGTGCGGCATCGCGGCGTCAGGGACGCGGGTACCTACGGCTCGCGGCCCGGGTCTGGCCCTCCGTCCTTGACCACCTGCCTGCAGATGCCGAGATCGCGCGGCCGGTCGTGCTGGGTGTCGTCGCCGCAGTGACAGGGCTGTCGGCGGAGCAGACCGCGCTGATGGTCGGCTACGACGACGTCCAGACCGTCGTCGCGGCCGCGCTCAAGCTCCTGCCGGTCGACCCCGTCGAGGCTGCGGGCTGGGTGGTCGCCCTGCATCCGCAGATCGAGGAGCTGGCGGCGGAGCTCGCCGACCTCGTCGAGCCCGAGCGGATCCCGGGTGCGGGTGCGCCGCTCCTGGACGTGTTCGCCGAGCTCCATGCCACTAGAGGAATGAGGCTGTTCCATGCCTGATCCGCACCGCTCGTTCCGACTCGGGGTCGCCGGGCCCGTCGGCACGGGCAAGAGCTCGCTCATCGCGACCGTCTGCCGGGCGCTCGCCACTGAGCTGGAACTGGGTGTGGTCACCAACGACATCTACACCGACGAGGACGCCCGGTTCCTGCGCGCCGAAGGCGTCCTCGCCGCAGACCGGATCGTCGCCGTGGAGACCGGCGCCTGCCCCCACACCGCCATCCGCGACGACGTCACGGCCAACCTGATCGCGGTCGAGACGCTCGAGGCCGACCACACCCCACTCGACGTAGTGCTCGTGGAGTCGGGCGGCGACAACCTCACCGCTACCTTCTCGCCGGCGTTGGTTGATGCCCAGATCTTCGTGCTCGACGTCGCAGGCGGCGGCGATGTCGCCCGGAAGGGCGGACCGGGGATCGCCCGAGCAGACCTGCTCGTGGTCAACAAGACCGACCTGGCGCCGTACGTCGGTGTGGACGTCGCCACGATGGTCAGCGACGCCGAAGGCGCCCGGGGCGGACGGCCCGTGATCGCGCTGTCGCGCACGGATCCGGGCTCGGTCGCCCAGCTCGCCGACTGGGTGCGGCACTCGGTGCTGCGGCACCGGAGCGGAGAGCACGCACCCACCGACCCCGGACCGATGGCACCGCATGCCCACCACCACGCGGATTGAGGTCTGCGCGACCCCGGGCGCCGGGCCGCCGCGCGTCGTCCTCGGCCAAGGAGCTCTGCAGGTACGCCGGTTGCGCGAGCAGGGCCCGGTCGTCCGGCTGGCACTGGTGGCCGGGCAGGCCCTGTTGCTGGCCGGTGATCACGTACGGGTCGAGGTGCGGGTCATTGGCGCGGTTCAGGTGGAGATCGTCGAACCCGCCGGCACCGTCGCCTATGACATGCGCGGTGGAGCGGCTCGATGGGACGTAGCGATCGAGGTGCGCGGTGGCGCGACGTTGAGCTGGGAGGGCCAGCCCTTCGTGGTGTCGTCGGGCGCGGATGTCCACCGAGAGACGCGGATCGACGTGGAGGACGGGTGCCGGGTCACCGCGCGGGAGACGCTGGTGCTCGGCCGGGCCGGAGAGGCGGGCGGGGTGCTGCGCTCCCGCACGCAAATTGATCTGGCAGGCATGCCTCTCGTCGTCGACGAGCTCGATCTCGGGCCCGAGGGTAGAGCGGGTTGGGCAGTTCTTCACGACCACCGCTGTCTCGACACCGTCACGACCGTCGGCCATCGGCTCCCGGAGGGGCCGGGCGTGCTGCAGCTCGAGGGCTGCGGCTCGGTCCGCCGGTGGATCGGCGACGAGCTGCACCTGTCGGACGCTCGCTCAGGTGAGCATGCCCGCGACACTGGTGATCATCCGAGCCAGCTCCGGGCCGGTCAGTGACGTCTCAGGGTTGAGCAGGTGCTGGGCGGAGAGCCCTGCGAGCAGTGCCTGGTAGAACGCGCCGAGCCGCTCGGCCTCGTCGTCCTCGGGTGCATGCGGGCCGCGCGGATCGCCGAACATCGCCACCTCGTGGTCGTCATCCTCACGATCGCCATCAACGTGCCGCTCAACGACGCTTTGAAGGCGGCCGGCGACCCGGCGACCATCGACGTCGCTGCCGCCCGCGAGGCGTTCGACGAGGCCCGCTGGGTCGCGTGGACTGGGTGCGGGTTGTCGCTGGACGTCGCCGCGTTCGGGGCGCTCGGCATCGCGCTGGTCGCGCACGGCAAGGCAGGTGCGTGATGCCAGCGGTACGCCGATTCGACCGGCATCTCGCGGCAGCCCGTCCGCTCACGCTCGCGTCAGCCTTGCAGGAACTTCAGTACCGCAGCGACGCGACGGTCCACTCCTGCCTCGCCTGGCCGGCCGAGCTTGGTGAGGATGGAGGAGACGTGCTTCTCCACCGCGGAGCCGGACAGCACCAGGGCCTCGGCGATGCCGGCGTTGCTCTTGCCCTGCGCCATCTCGTGGAGCACGTCGCGCTCCCGCACGGTCAGGTTCTCCAGGCCCGACTGCTCGCGCCGCGCACGTCGCTGCACGAGAGCGTCGACGACCTGTGAGTCGATCATCGACCGTCCTGCACACACCTCCCGCAGGGCGTGCAGGAGCTGGTCGAGGTCTCCCACGCGATCCTTGAGGAGGTAGGCGAGACCGGCGGTGCCGTGCTCGAGCAGCGCGAACGCGTACGACTCGTGGGCGTACTGCGAGAGGACGACGACGCCGGTCGCGGGATGGTCCGCTCGGATCGTGTGGGCGGCCTCGATGCCTTCCATGTGGTGGCCGGGAGGCATCCGGATGTCGGTGATCACCGCGTCGGGCTGAAGTGCTGCCACCCGGTCGAGCAGCGCGGCCGCGTCGTCCACGGAGTCGACCACCTCCACCTGGCCGGACTCCTCGAGCAGTCGCCTGATCCCCTCGCGGACGAGGTAGTGATCCTCGGCGAGCACCACACGGATGACTGCGTCAGTGCTCACGCTCACCTCCGACGGGCAGACGTGCAGTGAGCGTGGTGCCCTGACCGGATGCCGTCACGATCGTGACGTTGCCACCGAGCGACTCCATGCGATCCCGCAACCCGCTGAGACCGGTGCCGGCCACCTCGGCAGAGTCGAAGCCGACCCCGTCGTCCGACACCTCGATCTCCAGATCTTCCGCGCAGCGCCGGACCTGGATCCGCACGCCAGTGGCCCGCGCGTGCTTGACCGCGTTGGTCATGGCCTCGCTCACGAAGAAGTACGCCGCCCCCTCGGTCTGCTCGTCGAACCGCGCCGTTCTCAGCCGCGGCTCACACGCGATGATGACCGGCACCGGCATCCGCGCGGAACGACCTTCGATCGCCTCGATGAGTCCGTGGTCGGAGAGCTCGGTCGGGTGGATGCCCGACGCGAGCCGACGCAGGTTCGTCAACGTGTCCCGGACCTCCACCTGGAGCTCGTCGAGAACAGGTGCCAGGGTGTTCGTGTCGGTGCCGAGCTCGTTCCTGGCCAGTCCGATCCTCGCGATCAGGGCGATGAGGTCCTGCTGGGCGCCATCGTGGATGTCTCGCTCGATCTGCCGACGCGCCGCCGCCTCGGCCGCGACGATCCGCGACCTGGACGCGGACAGCTCGGCGGCCTGCACCCGCACCGCGTCCAGGCTGGCGCGCAGCTCCTCGGCCAGTCGCGCGTTGTGGATCGTCAGCGACGCCTGACGGGCGAGGGCAGCGAGAGTCTCGACGTCCGTCGCCTGATGGTGGCCGTGCGTCCGTGGACCGCACTGGATGTGCCCGAGGTGTTTCCCCGCGTGGACGAGCTCAGCAGTGATGGATGGCACCTCGCGCCTCGTGCGCCGTGCGTGACCGGCTCCAGACCGTCGAGGGCGATGGTGGCCCACTGGATGCCCAGCCCGCGGGTGGTGGCTTCCGCGAGGCGGGCCGCCAGCTCGCGTTGGTCGAGGGTGTCCTGGAGGGTCTCACCCAGCCATCGCACCATCTCCTCGCCGCTCAGCGACGCCCCTCTCGCCCATCGCGTGGCCCGTTGCGCCAGCTTGCGTCGTGCCGGCTCGACGAGGACGGTCGCGACGATGGCGAGCGCCACCGTGACCTGCAGGCCCAGGGCGGACGCGGCCACACCGAGCGCCGCGGCGATGCCGAGGTACGCCCCGGCGATGGCCAGCCACAGCGGCACGTAGATGAACGACCGCCTCATCGCGCGGTCGACGTCGAACAGGTCGGGCTTGACGAGCCCGATCAGGATCGACGCCGGCAGCGCGAGTAGTGCGAACACGATGACGCCGTCGAAGACGACGAGCGGAAGTCCGCCGTACTCATGCAACAGCGCGGCCAGCGGGATCAGGAGCAGCAGCAGCACTCCGTACATCGGCCAGCGGACGCGGGTCTCCTGGTCCTTCGGGAGCCGGCGGTACCGCAGGACGACGAGGATCGATCCGACGAGTGGTCCGAGCACGAGCGCACCCTCGAGCAGTGCCCGCGCCGGGGCCGACAGGAAGGCAAGTAGGTCGACGTGGACCGGGCTGGCGATGTCCGGGAAGGCCGAGGCGGAGCCCGGCTCTGCGCCCCATGCGAACACCCAGGAAGGCACGAGGGAGTCACGCACGACGAGCAGCACCAGCGGCAGGGTGAGCGCGAGGATCACCGCGCCTCTGACCACCCGCCGCTCGTGGCTGCGGTGGTAGCTGCCGTCCGGGTAGACCACGAGCAGGGCGACCATCGCGGCCTCCATGCCGAGGCCGATGAACTGCACCGCGAGGTTGGTCGGCCCCAGCCACCACTCACGGCCCTCGGCGTCGAAGGCGACCGCGATCGCGACGCTCGAGCCGATGAACAAGGTCGCCAGGGTCCCGAAGACCAGGAGTCGCCGCGACGCGACGTGCTGCGGTTGCAGCCTGAAGGCGGCGACCCCGGCGACGTACGTGCCGATGAACGGGGTCAGCCAGATGAACGCGGCCACGTCGCTCCCGAACTCGACCACGAAACACGCGATGGTTCCCAGCGCGCCCAAGGCACCGAGCACGAGCACGGCTCGGGTCACGCCACGCGACGGGAACGTTGCCTCCACGGCCTGATGGTCGCGCAACCCGTCTCCGCCGTCGATGGGGCGCGCCCCCGGTCGACCCTGTGGCAGACCGCGGGGGCCGGCTGCAGTACGCCGAACGAGGTCGGCGTCCGGCTGCGTTCCGGGGCGGCTCCCGCGTACCTAGCGTCAGAGTTGTTCGCCGCGGCTGTGCGGCACCCACCGGAAGGAAGCTCATGAGCACAACAAACGCCCAGGTCAGTTCACCTGGAACCGCGAGCGGATCCCTCGCCCCCCGTCGTACCGGTCAGATCGTCAGCGCAGTGATCGCTGCGTGGGTCGTGTTCGCCGTCGCCGATCGGCTCGAGTCGGTTGGGTCGGCACTTCCTCGTCCTGGGAGTGCTGCGGATGGCGCTGCTCGTCGCCCTGCTGGGGTTCGCCGCAGCGTTCGTCGCGCCGGGTTCCCGCCTACGACGCTGGGCGCTCGCGGTGGCCACGATCGGGGCAGTGGCGAACCTGGCCGGCGGTGTCGGCTCCGTGGTGACGGACGGGTGGAGCTACGACCCGTTCGGTCCCGGTGCCGGCGACCCGCCCTGGTACGCCTTCGTCATCGGTCTGAGTGCGTTCCTGTTCGCGGTGGGCAGCGTCCTGACCGGGATCGCCGGCCGAGCCGGGGGCTGGCTGGCCGTCGCGGCCGCGCTCGGCGGAGTCCTGTACCCGATGGCCTTCGTGATGCAGGGCATCTACGGGCACGACCCCGGCGACCTGCTGGGCCACCTGATCTGGATCGCCCCGTGGTTGGCCCTCACCCTCGGGCTGATGCGGGTGCGTCAGGGAGATCGGCGCCCCCGCCAGGATTCGAACCTGGGACCTGCGGATTAGAAGGCCGCTGCTCTATCCAGCTGAGCTACGGGGGCTCGGCACAGAAGTATGACGCAGCCGCGCGGCCGGGCGAGAACCTCCGGGACGCCCAGCGCCCCGCCTGCGAGCCAGTACAGGAAGTGAACTATTCGGGGCTCGGAGACTGCGCCACCGTTGGTGCGGAGGGGCCAGATGTTCCGATGTGACAAGCCGTTGTCACGCCGTCGGGGTAACCCCCTTCGAAAGGACACGACCGTGACCATGGTGTCGGACCACAAGGTGAAGCGCACGATCTGGGCTCTCGGCGACTACGCGGAGGTGGCGTCCCAGCTGATCCCCGAGCTCGGTCGGGTGCTCGTCGACGCCTGCGGCGTCGGCCCCGGCCAGCGGGTCCTCGACATCGCGGCCGGCTGCGGCAACGCGGCCGTCCCCGCGGCTCGAGCGGGAGCGGATGTCGTGGCCAGCGACATCACCCCGGAGCTCCTGGAGCGCGGTCGCCGGCGGGCCGAGGCCGACGGCGTCCAGCTGAGCTGGGAGTGGGGCGACGCCGAGGAGCTGCCGTACCGCACCGGCGAGTTCGACACGGTGATGTCGTGCGTCGGGGTCATGTTCGCCCCTCACCACCGGGCCGCGGCCGACGAGCTGGTACGGGTCGTCCGCCCCGGCGGGACCATCGGCCTGCTGAGCTGGACGCGCGAGGGCTTCATCGGACAGATGTTTGCCGCGATGCGCCCGTTCGCGCCGCCGCCGCCGCCCGGCGCCGAGGCGCCCCCGCTGTGGGGGAATGAAGCTCATGTCCGAGAGCTCCTGGGAGACAGGGTGACCGCGATACGGGCGCACCGGAGAACGGTCGTGGTCGACCGCTTCGTGATCGCCGCGGAGTTCCGCGAGTACTTCAAGCTCTGCTACGGCCCGACGATCGCGACCTACAAGAGCCTCGAGGATGACCCGGACCGGATGGCAGCGCTCGACGGAGCGCTCGACAAGCTGGCCCGAGCGCACCTCTGCGGCGGCCGGTCGATGGAGTGGGAGTACCTGCTGCTCACTGCCGTACGGCGGTGACGAGCAGGTACTCCCACTCCATCACGCCGTCCTTGAGGTGCCGGTCGCCCAGCGCGGCCAGCTCGTGGTCCAGGGCCGCGACCTGCTGGGGGTTGTCGGCGATGCTCTTGTACGCCGTGATGGTCGGCCCGTACGTCGCCTTGAAGAAGTCGCGGAACTCGGCGCCGGAGCCGAAGTTGTCGATCCGGATGGTCTGCTGGCGGGCGTCGAGGTCGGTGACCCGATCGCCGAGCAGCTCGCGCACGTGGTCGGCCCGGCCCCAGAGCGGGGGCGGCTGCACGCCCGGCGGGGGAGCCGGCACGAAGGGCTTCATGGTCGCGAACATCTGGCCGATGAAGCCTTCCGGCGTCCATGAGATGAGCCCGATCCGGCCACCCGGGCGCACGACCCGGACCAGCTCGTCGGCGGCGGCCTGGTGGTGCGGGGCGAACATCACACCGACGCAGGACGTGACGACGTCGTACTCGCCGTCGGCGCAGGGCATCGCCTCCGCGTCCGCGGTGCGCCACGTGATGTCGAGGCCTTCGGACTGGGCCGCTTGGCGGCCGACCTCGAGCAGCTCGGGGGTGAGGTCGGTGGCGGTCACCTTCGCGCCCCGCCTGGCGGCCGGGATCGCGATGTTGCCGGAGCCCGCGGCCACGTCCAGGACGTTGTCGCCGGCGGTGATCTGGCAGGCGTCGACGAGGAGCTCGCCGAACGCGTCGATCACGTTCGAGGCCACAGCGGGGTAGTCGCCGAGGGCCCACATCACCCGGTGCTTCGTCTTCAGCTCGTTGTCGGTCATGACGGTCATGTTGTTCTCCTAGTGGTCGGTTGTCGCTGAACCTAGGAGCGCGGTCGGGGTGCCGGCTTCCGCGCGAGCACCCATTTCGTCCACGTCGTACGACGTGGGGTGGCGGTCAGCGCGTAGTCATCAGACGCGCGACAGCAGCGCCGCCACCGCGGCGGTGCGCGCGGAACGACCCTGCAGGCCGAGCTTCGCGTAGATGTTCTGCAGGTGCCGCTCGACGGTGCGCACACTGAGCGAGAGCCGGGCGGCAATCGCGTCGTTGTCGCAGCCCTCGGCCGCCAGCGTGAGCACGTCGATCTCGCGTGGCGACAGCAGCTCGGCCGGACCGGGACCGGTCGGCCGTCCCGGGTCAGCGACCCGGTCCTCGGCCAGGAACGCAGTCACCTCGTCGAGGAACACCTGCCAGGCGGGCTCGTCCTCGAGCACGATGTGGTTCTTGCTCTCCAGGGCGACCAGCCGGGCGCCCTTGATGTTGGCTGCGAGATAGCGCGCTTCCTCGAAGTTGTTCATCAGCTCACCACGGCAGTGGATCACCAGCGTCGGCAGGTCCAGCCGCGGCAGCAGGTGGCGGGCGTCGGCCTGCTTGCGCTGCTCACGGGCCAGCATCGCGGTCTCCGCGGTGGTCGCCATCCGCTGCAGCTCGTCGAGCCAGCGCATCTGCTCCTCGGTGGCGTCCGGGATCATCATCGACGTGAACACCCGGCGGAACTCCGGAGTGGGCCGCTCCCAGCCGACCTTGATCAGCGACTGGAAGGTGGCGTCCAGCTCGATCTCCTCGGGGGTGGCGTTGCCGAAGGCGCCGGCGTAGCTGCCGTAGAAGATCAGTCGGCTGAGCCGTTCAGGATGCCGTACGGCGTACTCGATCGAGATCGGCCCGCCCTGGGCCATGGCCAGCATCGCGAACCGGTCGAACCCAGCATGATCGGCTACCGCCTCGAGGTCCGCGACCCGCGCCTCGAGACTGTGGTCGGTGACGTCGCGGTCGGAGAGCCCATGCCCGCGCTCGTCGAACCGGATGACGGTGGCCACCTTGCCGAGCTCGACCAGATAGTGCCGCCAGACCGGGCTCTGCCAGTCGAACTGCAGGTGACTCAGCCAGCAGGCATCGACCAGCAACGGCGGACCGGAGCCGTGCACGGCGTACGCGATCCCGGTGCCGTCGGCGGAGCGGCAGAACCTGATGTCCTGCAGGTGCGTCACGCTCGAGCCGGCCACGCTCGGATGGTACGCCGACCGGCGGGGCGCCTACTCGGTTTCGGTCGGGAGGTCGAACTCGCTCACGGGCACCGGCTGCCCGTCGGGAAGCCCGACGTCGACCCGGTCCGCGATCGTCACGGCACCGTCGGTGGCGACGCTGATCTCGACGTACCCGGTCTGCAGCCCGGTCTCCTCGTTGAAGTACTGGAGCTGCATGCTGACCGTCTTCAACGGGGTCGAGAACGGCGTCGAGAACCGGTTGAACGTCGGGTTCTCCTCGACCCCACCGGACGTGCCGAGCTGGCTGACGACCGTCCACGTCACCGTGTCGCCGTCGGTGTTCCAGACGACCCAGGGTCCGTCGGGATCGTGGTAGTGCCCCATGTTGATGGTCCCGGCCGGTGCGTCCGGAATACCGTCGTCCCAAGGCGTCGTCGCCCGACCGTCGGCAGCCTTCAGGTCGGCGGTACTGGATATCCCCAGGAACCCGGCCACGGAGCGCGGTTGGTGGAACAGCACGATCAGGGGAGCGTTGACATCTTCCTCGTCGTCGATCTGGGTACGGAGCATCTCGCCGAGCTCGGTCTCACTGACGCCGGTCTCGTTGACGACCATGCCGCCGAACAGTGTCTTGAACGCGGGGTCGTTGCCGGCCACGACCCGCAGTTCCGACACGTCAGTCACGTCGAAGTCGGGCATCGTGACGTCGTTGTCCTGGAGCTGCTCGACGGTGGCCGCGGTGTCGTGGTCGCCCTTCACCGCCACCACGGGTATCCCGGGGCCGGCCTCGGCCTCGTCCTGGACGAAGCCCCGCTCGGCGACGGTGCCGTTGGAGCTGATGTCGCCGGAGATCGTGCGCATCGCGAACGCGTCCTCCCCGAGGTACTGCTGGAGAAGGGGGTACATCTCGGCGCGGACTCGGGTGCCCACCTGGCTGCCCTGTGGATCCGCCTCGGCGACCACGATCACCTCGCCCTCCTGAGGGGCGAGCTCGTCGGCATGGTCGGGTAGTACCTCCCCGAAGGATGCGGCTGTGGCCTCCTCGTACTTGGCGGCCTTGGCCTTGATCCGGTCGGTGTTCTTCACGATGAACGGCTGGACCTGCTCGGCGATCTCGAGTGCCTCGGGGTTGCTGAAGCTGATGTCGTCGAAGCCCGTCATCGGGTAGGAGCGGGTCACCTCCTCGTCACCCTCCCAGCTCTTGAACAGCTGTACGGCGACCAGCGACGAAGTCACCATGCCCGAGGCGACGACCAGCGCGCCGACGGACAGTCGACGTCCGCCGGAGGGGATGGATGCGAGGGGGTTGCCGCCGCGGAACAGCGCGGCGAGAGCCACGCCCCCGATCAGGAACGCGGCCAGCTCGATCTGCCAGAACTTCCGCAGCAGCTGGCCGCGGAGCTCGGCGCCGTACGCCTTCGCGACATCCTCGGGGTCGCTCACGAGCTGGGCGTTGGCCTCGATGAACCTCGGGCTCACGTACGAGGCCAGCGACCCGCCGGACTCCGGGGGACCCGTCGCGCGGATGGTCGCGCCGAACCCCGCGAAGCCGGTGCGCTCCCAGTAGATGCTGCCCAGGATCCCGGTGTCGAGCGTGGAGACATCGTTGTGGGAGAGGCTGATCTCTACGGGCAGGGTGCCGAGCCGGTCCTCGAACCGGGCACCCTCCATCGCCTGCTCGGCCGCTACCGGTGCGCACACCAGCGCCGCGACGAAGCCGTGGGCCAGGAACGTCAGCGCGCCGCGGCGCAGCCGCTCCTTGTCGAGTTTCACGAGCCCGGCATCAACCGGGTCATCCACTCCTCGACGTCCGAGGCGGCGCGGGGGAGTCCCTCGGACAGGTTTCGTGAGCCGTCGGCGGTCACGAGGATGTCGTCCTCGATCCGGATGCCGATCCCGCGGAGCTCCTCGGGGACGAGCAGGTCGTCCTCCTGGAAGTAGAGGCCCGGCTCGACGGTCAGCACCATGCCCTCGGCGAGGGTGCCGTCGCGGTAGGCCTCGGGCGCTGCCGCACCGCAGTCGTGCACGTCCATGCCGAGCATGTGGCTGGTGCCGTGCAGGGTCCAGCGGGAGTAGACCTTCGACTCCGGGTCGAGCGCCTCCTCGGCCGAGACCGGCAGCAGCCCCATGTCGTCGAGGGCGTGTGCGAGCACCTCCATCGCCGCGTCGTGCGCGGCCAGGAAGGGTACGCCGGGCCGGATCGCGTCGATGCCGGCCTGCTGGGCCTGGAAGACGACGTCGTAGAGCTGGCGCTGGAGGTCGGAGAACGTCCCGTTGACCGGCAGGGTGCGGGTGACGTCGGCGGTGTAGAGGTTGTGGCCCTCCACGCCCATGTCGAGCAGCACGAGCTCGCCCGGGGTGATCCGTCCGGAGTTCTCGATCCAGTGCAGCGTGGTGGCGTGCTTGCCGCCGCCGACGATCGAGTCGTACCCGATGTCGTTGCCCATCGCCCTGGCCCGGCGGAAGAACGTGCCCTCGAGCCAGCGCTCGCCGTGCTCGAGCACGCCGTCCCACTCCCGGACAGAGTCCTCGAACCCGAGGGTCGTCGCGTCGCAGGCGCGCTGGAGCTCGTCGACCTCCCAGTCGTCCTTGATCAGCCGCATCTCGGAGACCACCCGGGCCAGGTCGTCGTCGACCGACGCGTCCCGGGTCTTCCCGTCCCGGGCGAGCGCCGCGTCGAGCTCGTCGACGTGCCGCACCTCGAGGCCGAGCGAGGCGGACAGCTCACCGAGGGAGGATCGGCGCCCGGCCCACAGCTCGCCGTACTGCCGGTCGCGGAAGAACTCGTCGGAGTCACGGTCGGACCGTGGCCGGGCGTAGAGCACGGCTTCCCCGTTGTCGATCACGAGGACGGCGTCGCTGGTCTGGTTACCGCAGAAGTAGGTGTGCGCCGTGTCGGAGCGGAACCGGTAGTCGGTGTCGTTGGAGCGCACCTTGTAGGTGCCGGCGGGCAGCACCAGCCGCTCGCCGGGGAACACGTCCGCGAGTCTCGCTCGTCGTTCGGCGGCGTACGTCGTGATCGGGTGCGGCGGCAGGTCGAGCTCGCGGTCACCCCAGCCGGTGCGCATGAAGGCGGCATAGGCCTCCGGCACGGCAGGGTCGTGCGACTCTGTGCGCGGCGTTGCGGTCTCTGGTGCGGTCTCCTCACTCACGGTGGCAACAGTACGCCGTCCTGACCTGCGAGACCGACCCCGACGGATAGGCTTCCACCATGCCCCGAACCCGACGCGAGAGCATCGCCTTCACGGTCCTCGTGACCGTGTTGGTGGGCGTCGGGGCGCTGCTGATGCTGCTGCTCCTCGCGTTCTCAGGAGCCCCATCCATCACGCTGCTCGCGACCGGCCTGGCCGCGCTGCCGGTGGGGCCGCTGATCGCGACGTACCTGTGGCTGGACCGCTACGAACCGGAGCCCAAGCGGCTGCTGGCCTACGGCCTCCTGTGGGGCGCCTTCGTGGCCACCATGGCGGCGATCCTGATCGGCGGCGTCGGTGGCTACGTCGCCGGGTTCAGCGAGAACGTGTCGCTCGCGATCGTGGCCCCGGTGACCGAGGAGGCCAGCAAGGGCTTCTTCCTGCTGCTCCTGCTCTGGTGGCGGCGCGCCGAGCTCGACGGGATCCTCGACGGACTCGTCTACGCCGGCATGGTCGGCATCGGGTTCGCGTTCACCGAGAACATCCTCTACCTCACCGCGGCCTATGACGGCACCGAGATGACCGGGCCCGGCGGCATCGCGGGGGTCACCAGCACGTTCGTGATCCGCTGCGTGTTCAGCCCGTTCGCGCACCCGCTGTTCACCGCGTTCACCGGCATCGGGATCGGCATCGCCGTCATGTCGCGCAGCCGCGGCAAGCAGTTCCTCGCCATCGCCGGCGGGTACCTGCTCGCCGTGACCGCCCACGGCCTCTGGAACGGCTCGACGATCTTCGGCCTCGGCAGCTTCGCCCTGGTCTACTTGGTGCTGATGGCGCCGGCCCTGGTCGGTCTGTTCTGCATCGCGATCTGGGCCCAGCGCTCCGAGGCGCGGATGCTGACCGCCGCCCTCGCCGACGCCGCTCAGCGCGGTCTCGTCCCGGCCACCGACATCGGCTGGGTCGTCGACCTCCGGGCCCGCCGCGCGGCCCGCCAGTACGCCGCCCAGCACGGCGGCAAGGCTGCCGCGCGGGCGATGCGCGACTACCAACAGGCCACGGTCGAGCTCGGCTTCCTGCACAACCGGCTCCTGCGCGGCACCGCACCCAGCGACTGGCAGGACCGCGGCCAGGAGTTCGTCAGCCGCATCAACGCGATCCGCCCGCACGTCGCGTTCCCCGGACAGGTCGTGCCGGTCCGATGAGCACCAGCTCCCACGCCGGCGACCGGATGCTGACCGCGCTGATCCAGCTGCGCGGCGCCCTGCAGACCGTCCAGCTCCCTCTCGACCTGGCCGACGCCGACGAGCACCGCACGACCCTGCGAGAGATCGTCGACCAGCTCGAGGACTACGTCATCCCGCGCCAGATGACGCTCGAGGCGCCGCTGCTGACGGTGGTCGGCGGCTCGACGGGCGCCGGCAAGTCCACGCTGGTCAACTCCCTCGTGGGCCACCAGGTCACCGCCCCGGGCGTGCTGCGACCCACCACCCGGTCGCCGGTGCTCGTGCACCATCCCGAGGACGCGGGGTGGTTCGGCCAGGACCGGCTGCTCCCCGACCTCGTACGCGTCGCCCACTCCACCGACGACCCCAACGCCCTCCAGCTGGTGGCGAGCGAGTCGCTGCCGGCCGGGCTGGCGATCCTGGACGCCCCCGACGTCGACTCCGTCGAGGAGCGCAACCGTCAGCTGGCGGCCCAGCTGCTGGCCGCTGCCGACCTCTGGTTGTTCGTCACCTCGGCGGCGCGGTACGCCGACGAGGTGCCCTGGGGCTTCCTCAAGCAGGCCGCGGAACGGTCCACCTCGGTCGCGATCGTGCTCGACCGCACGGCCGAGGAGGCCACCCAGACGGTCTCGACCCACCTGGCGCGGATGCTGGCCAGCCGGGGGCTCAAGGACTCCCCGCTGTTCATCGTCGCCGAGGGCAAGCTCGACGACGAGGGCCTGCTGCCGCCCGAGCACGTGGCGGAGATCAAGGCCTGGCTCACGTCGCTGGCATCGGACGCCGAGGCCCGAGGTTCAGTGGTCAAGCAGACGCTCGAGGGCGCCATCCGCACCTCGAGCCGCCGCTCGTACGCCGTCGCCGACGCCGTCGGCGCGCAGATCCAGGCAGCCGGGCAGCTCCGCGCCGACGCCGACGCCGCCTACGACCGCGCCGTCGCCGCGGTCTCGGAGGCGACCGCCGACGGGACCATGCTGCGCGGCGAGGTGCTGGCCCGCTGGCAGGAGTTCATCGGCACCGGCGAGCTGCTCAAGTCGCTGGAAGCCCGCGTGGGCTGGATCCGCGACCGGGTGGTCAACGCGGTCAAGGGCAAGCCGCAACAGGCCGAGCGCGTGACGGTCGCCGTCGAGTCGGGGCTGGAGACGCTGATCCTGGAGCACGCCGAGGCGGCCGCCGAGCGGGCCGAGGCGGCCTGGCGACAGAGCGAGGCCGGGCGTGCCCTTCTCGAGCTGGCGCCGGACGACATCGGCCGTGCCTCGCGCGACCTGAGGCGCCGGGCCGACCAGGCCGTGCGCGAGTGGCAGGCCGAGGTACTCGAGATGGTGCGCAACGAGGGCGCCGACAAGCGCAACACCGCGCGGTTCCTGGCCTTCGGCGTCAACGGGCTCTCGGTCGCGCTGATGATCGTCGTGTTCGCCCACACCGCCGGCGTCACCGGCGCCGAGGCCGGCATCGCGGGCGGTTCCGCGGTCGTCGGCCAGAAGCTTTTGGAGGCCGTGTTCGGCGACCAGGCGGTCCGTTCGCTGGCCGAGCGCGCCCGCAAGTCTCTCGAGGAACGCGTCGGCGCTTTGCTCGATGAGGAGCGGGCTCGTTACGGTTCGCTCACCGACGGGCTGCTGCTCGACCCCAGGGCGGCCGATCAGGTGCGCGAGGCAGCACGTCGAATCGACGACCTGCGCTTTGCGGCCTCGAAGCTCGGCAAGGGCCCAGAAGGAACTGAAGGAACTCTGTGACATCGCTGTTCGAAGGGGCCCGGAGGCTGGTGACCCGGGGCACCGACATCGGTGCCCGGATCGAAGGCCTCGAGGCCGCGGCGGTCGCCGCTCGCGGCCGCCTCGACGACGCCGTCGTCGACGACGCGGCGGGTGTCGCCGACCGCGCGGCCGGCCGGCTCCGGCTGTCCGCCGACCACACCGTGGTCGCGATCGCGGGTGCCACCGGGTCGGGCAAGTCCTCCACGTTCAACGCGCTGATCGGACTCGAGCTTTCCTCGGTCGGAGTCCGGCGGCCCACGACGTCATGGGCCACCGCCTGCGTTTGGGGCACCCAGGGGGCCGACGAGCTGCTGGCCTGGCTCGGCATCCCGCCCCGCCACTACACCCGGCGCGACTCGCTGCTCGACACGCGACACGAGGACAACGGCCTCGACGGGGTCGTCCTCCTGGACCTGCCCGACCACGACTCCACCGAGGTCGCCCACCACCTCGAGGTCGACCGGCTGGTCCAGCTCGCCGACCTGATGATCTGGGTGCTCGACCCGCAGAAGTACGCCGACGCCGCGATCCACGACCGCTACCTCGCGCCGCTGCACGAGCACGCCGAGGTGACCGTCGTGGTGCTCAACCAGATCGACACCGTGCAGGAGGACCGGCGCCAGGCGATGGTCGACGACGTACGCCGCCTGCTGGACGCCGACGGACTGCACGCCGTACCCATCTTCGCGATCAGCGCCCGGCACGGCCTCGGTGTGCCGGAGCTGCGTGCGGAGGTGGCGAAGCGGGTAGCCGACAAGAAGTCGGCGCGCACCCGGCTGGACACCGACCTGAAGGCGGCGGCGCAGCGCCTCGCCGAGGCCCACGGCCAGGCCAAGGCGCACGAGCTCTCCGATCGGCGCGCGGCGACGCTGGAGGAGGCGTTCTCCGATGCGGCCGGCGTCCCGACCGTGGTCACCGCGGTCGAGCGGGCCACTCGGATCCGCGCTGGCCGGGCCACCGGTTGGCCGGTGGTCTCGTGGCTGTCCCGGCTGCGACGCGATCCGCTCAAGAAGCTCAACCTCGAGCTCGGCGCCGTGGGCAAGCAGCTCACCGGCAGGTCACGGACCTCGCTTCCGACGACGACGCCGGTCCAGCGGGCCAGGGTTGACGCCGAGGTGCGGGCCCTGGCCGACCTCGCGTCCGACGGCCTCAGCCAGCCCTGGGCCGATGCGGTCCGACGCGCCTCGTCCTCGCGGCTCGACGAGCTGAACGACCGGTTGGACAAGGCCATGGCCGACACCGACCTCCACGTGGCCAAGATCCCGGTCTGGGCGGGCGCCGTGCGTCTGCTGCAGTGGATGCTGATCCTGACCGCGATCGGTGGCGGGGGATGGCTGGTCACGCTGACGGCGATGGACTTCCTCGAGCTCGACAAGCCGGACCTGCCGAAGCTCGGCGAGCTCCCGATCCCGACGCTGATGCTGGTCGGCGGGGTCATGCTCGGCATCCTGCTGGCGCTGCTCTGTCGCGGCCTGGTGCGGGTGACCGCGCGCCGGCGTGCCGCGGCGGCCGACAAGCGGCTGCGGGCCTCCGTCCACGACGTCGCCGTCGAGCTCGTCGTGCAGCCGGTCCGCGCCGAGCTCGAGGCGCACGCGGCCGTGGGCAAGGGCCTGGCTCAAGCTCTGAAGTAGGTCTAGCGCCGGAGGAAGTCCTTGGCGCCCGCGTAGTCCGTGTAGAACGTGGTTCCGTCACGCCGCGTGCAGAGCATGTCGTTGTCCCAGTTGTCGTCGAGGGTCGTCACGTCGACGCACTTCTTGTCGGGTGTGGGCTCTTCCGCGCCTGGTGCCGACGCGCACCCCCCGAGCAGGAGCAGCGCAACCGCGCTCTTCCTGGCGACACGTGACCCTGCGTTCATCGGCCCTCCCACGGTCCTGCGCCGACGCTAGGGGCCGGCCCTCGATCTGGTCAGGCGATCGCCCCAGGTCTGACCGAACGGCTATTTGGCTGGGGTGAGGACAGTTGCGGTCCACAGGGCTGCTCGGCGCCGTCAGTTTCCACAGGCAGTGGGGTCGCAGCGACTTGGTTGTCGGTGCTGTTCCATCTGCTGGTCCTCGTTCCGATCGACCACACGAGGAGAGGCAGATGTTCAACGAGACGATGGTGACCCTGCAGGGCAACGTCGGAGGTGACGTGGCGCTGCGGCAAGCCGGTGATCAGGTGGTGGCGAACTTCCGGATCGCCTGCACGCCGCGGCGGTTCCAGCGCAAGTCCGGCGAGTGGGCGGACGGTGAGACGCAGTGGTACTCCGTCAGTGCCTGGCGCCAGCTCGGCGAGCACTGCAGCCGGTCGCTGCGGCGCGGCGACCCGGTGGTGGTGCAGGGCCGGCTCAGTCAGCGCAGCTACATCAACAAGAACCACGTCGAGGTCACCGCGCTGGAGGTCGAGGCGCTGCTGGTCGGCCACGACTTGAGCAAGGGCGTGAGTGCCTTCACCCGGCGGCCGAGCCAGCAGCAGCCTCGTGAGGAAGCCGCGTGAGCGTCAGGGCTGGTACGACGTCCAGACCGGGTCCTCCGCGAGCGCCTGCAACTCGTCGAGGGTCAGCGGTGGCACCGTCGAGCTGGGCGGGGTGTCGGGACCCGGCTTGCTGTCGGTCGCATTCCACGCACTCATGTAGATCCGGCCGCCCTCGGGCCCGAGCAGGGAGACCTCGTAGAACGTGATCGCCCCGTCCTGGAGGTTCGTGGTGACCCGCCCGATGGGGTCCCCGTCCTCGTTGGTCAGCTGGCGGCAGTTGTCGGCGTACCCAGCTCGGTCGCAACGGATCTGCCGCTCGTTAGAAGGGCCGGTCAACAGGACCTGGGTGTGCTCGTCGCCGTTCGCGTCCGTGGTCACCACGGGGCCTGGAGGGTTCTCGAGGTCGGGGGTGTACATGATGATCTCGAAGCCGCCCGGGCCGTCGGGTCCGGTGAGGGTGGCGTGCAGCCAGCCGGCGGACACGTCCGGCTCACCAGGTGCGCTGTCTTCAGGAGAGAGCTCGGCGTCCGTGATCACGACCCCCTCGGGCAGGGCGTCTTGCAGCTGATCGAGCAGCCGATCGGCGGGTGCGTCCCACCAGCCCTCGGGCAGGTCGGGGAACGCCTCACCAGGTCCGTCGGGGGCGAGGCTGGGCAGCCCGGTGATCGGCTTCCCGGAAGACGTGGGTGTCGGTGCCGGGGGTTCGGTCGCGAAGCCGGGGTCGGTGCTCGGAGAGCCGCCGCCGAGGCTTGCCACGACGAACGCGGTGACGGCCGCGACCGTGGCCACACCGCCGGCGCCGGTGAGGATGTGCCGACGTCGTCGCAGCCGGCGGCCGTCGGTCAGCACGCCCGCGGTCAGGTGGTCGGGTGTGGTCAGGTCGGCCAGTGCGTGGTCGAAGCGCTCCCTGAGGTCGGCGCCGTTGTCGCGATCGGTCATCAGATGCTCCCGTTGTGGGTGGGTTCGGCCAGGTGCTCGCGCAGGGTGCGCAGGGCTCGCAGGCTCCGGTTCTTCACCGCCGCCTCAGTCAGGTCGAGGTCGGTGGCGGTCTGGGCGACGCTGCGGTCCTCCCAGAAGCGCAGCACCACGACCGCCCGGTCCAGCGGCGCCAGCCGGGCCAGAGCGGTCATGAGTGCTACGCGGTCGGTGGGGTCGGACGCCGTCGACGTCCGGTCGGTCCTCCCGAGCAACGCCGGATCGGCGACCGGCAGCTCGGTGCTGCTGCGCCGCCGGCGCTCGGAGAGGAACGTCTTGATCAGCACGCCGTGCACGTAGGCGACCGGGTCGTCGGCCCGGCGTACTCGGGCCCAGGCGGCGTACGCCTTGGCTAGAGCACTCTGCAGCAGGTCCTCGGCGGCGTGCGGCGAGGTGGTGAGCAGATAGGCGCTTCGATAGAGCTGTCCCGAGCGCGCGGTCAGGAACTCCGTGAACTCGGCGTCGGTGTCAGCGCGTCGTCGCACCGGCGTGGCCTCCTCAGGTTGGTGTCACCCTGTCAGACGCCGTGACCCCCCGATCAGGTCTCAACAGCGATCGCTGCGTAGGCTCGGGGACCATGGCGGAGTATGTGTTCACCCTGCGCAATGTGCGCAAGGCCCACGGCGACAAGGTCGTCCTCGACAACGTGACCCTTTCCTTCCTGCACGGGGCCAAGATCGGCGTCGTCGGGCCCAACGGCACCGGCAAATCCTCGCTCTTGAAGATCATGGCGGGCCTCGACAACGCCAACAACGGTGACGCGATCCTCGACCCCGGCGCGACCGTCGGGATGCTGCAGCAGGAGCCCCCGCTCACGGAGGGCACCACCGTGCAGCAGAACGTCGAGGAGGCGGTGGGCGAGATCAAGGCGAAGATGAAGCGCCTCGAGGACGCCTACATGGAGATGGGCGAGCCCGACGCCGACCAGGACGCGTTGATGAAGGAGACCGGCGACCTCCAGACCGAGCTCGACCACGCCAACGCCTGGGACATCGACAGCCGGCTCGACCAGGCCATGGACGCGCTCCGCTGCCCGCCCCCCGAGGTGCTGGTCGACAACCTGTCCGGTGGAGAGCGGCGCCGGGTGGCGTTGTGCAAGCTGCTCCTGCAGCAGCCCGACCTGCTGCTCCTCGACGAGCCCACCAACCACCTCGACGCCGAGTCGGTCGACTGGCTCGAGAAGCACCTGGCGGCGTACCCCGGAGCGGTCCTGGCCGTGACCCACGACCGGTACTTCCTCGACAACGTGGCGCAGTGGATCCTCGAGCTCGACCGAGGCCAGACGCACCCCTACGAGGGCAACTACACGACCTACCTCGAGACCAAGAAGGACCGGCTCAAGATCGAGGGCCAGAAGGACGCCAAGCGTTCCAAGATGCTCGAGCGCGAGCTCGAGTGGGTCCGCTCGAACGCCAAGGCGCGCCAGACCAAGAGCAAGTCCCGTCTGGCCCGCTACGAGGAGATGGCGGCCGAGGCCGACCGGATGCGCAAGATCGACACCAGCGAGATCAACATCCCGGCCGGCCCGCGGTTGGGCGACATCGTGCTGGAGGCGAAGAAGCTCAGCAAGGGCTTCGACGACCGACCGCTGATGCACGACCTGTCGTTCTCGCTGCCACGCGCGGGCATCGTCGGCGTCATCGGACCCAACGGCGTCGGCAAGACCACGCTGTTCCGGATGATCACCGGCCAGGAGGAGCCCGACGGAGGTGAGCTCACTGTCGGCCAGACCGTGAAGATCTCCTACGTCGACCAGAGTCGCGGCGGGCTCGATCCCAACAAGAACGTCTGGGAGGTCGTCTCCGACGGCCTGGACTTCATCAAGGTCGCCAACTTCGAGATGAACTCGCGGGCGTACGTCGCGTCGTTCGGCTTCAAGGGCCCCGACCAGCAGAAGAAGGCGGGCGTACTCTCCGGCGGTGAGCGCAACCGGCTGAACCTCGCGCTCACTCTGAAGATGGGCGGCAACCTGCTGCTACTCGACGAGCCCACCAACGACCTCGACGTCGAGACTCTGTCCTCACTGGAGGACGCGCTGCTCGACTACCCCGGCTGCGCCGTGGTCACCTCGCACGACCGGTGGTTCCTGGACCGGGTCGTGACCCACATCCTGGCCTGGGAGGGCGACGACGAGGACTCGGCCAAGTGGTTCTGGTTCGAGGGCAACTACGCGTCCTACGAGGAGAACAAGGTCGAGCGGCTCGGCGAGGACGCGGCTCGACCGCACCGGGTCACGCACCGCAAGCTCACCCGGGACTGACCGGCTGGGCTACTCGCGCATCTCCATTTCGGGGTGCCGGGCGATCAGATGGTCGGAGACCGCGTTCAAGGCCCGGCCGAGCGCGGCGAAGTCCTCCTCGCTGCACAGGTCGACCAGGTGCTCCCGCACGCCGTTGACGTGGATCGGCGCCAGCCTCTCGAGGAGCTCCTGGCCCTTGGGGGTGAGCGCCGCGATGACCCCACGGCCGTCGTCGGGGGAGGTGCTCCGCACCACGAGCTCGGCCTTCTCCATCCGGCGGATCGTGTGGGTGACCCGGCTCCGGCTGTGGGCCAGGGCATCGGCGAGCTGCGCCATCCGCATCTGCCCGTTGCGCTCCGAGAGGCGGACCAGGATCTCGTACTCGGTGAGCGAGACGTTGCAGTGCCGGCGCAGGTCGTCGTCGAGCCGGTCGAAGAGCAACGTGGTGCCCAGCACCAGCGCCCGCCAGGAGCGCTGCTGGTCGTCGTCGAGCCAACGCGGCTCGATCTCAGGCTCACTCACGCTCGCAGTCTAGGCCCGTCGAATCGGGGGTTGTGGCCGCACCACTCGGGAGTCGTGGCCCCGATTCGAGGGCCACGAACTACGACTCGAGGGGCCACGAACCCCGATTCGACTGATCAGCCGAGCCGCTCCAGGATCAGCGCCATGCCCTGGCCGCCACCGACGCACATGGTGATCAGGCCGGTGGTCTTGTCGTGCCAGTCCAGCGAGTTGAGCATCGTGTTCTGGAGCCGGGCGCCGGTCATGCCGAACGGGTGGCCGACCGCGATCGCGCCGCCGTTGACGTTGAGCCGGTCGAGGTCGATGCCGAGGTCCTGGTAGGACGGCACCACCTGAGCGGCGAACGCCTCGTTGATCTCGACCAGGTCGATGTCACCGATGCTCATGTTGGCGTTGGCGAGGGCGCGCTTGGTCGCCTCGACCGGGCCCAGGCCCATGATCTCGGGCGAGAGGCCGCTGACGCCGGTCGCCACGATCCGGGCGAGCGGGGTCACGCCGAGCTCGGCGGCCTTGGTGTCGGACATGATCACGACCGCCGCGGCGCCGTCGTTGAGCGCGCAGCAGTTGCCGGCGGTCACGACACCGTCGGGCCGGAAGACCGGCTCGAGCTGCGAGATCGCGTCGTACGTGACGCCGGCGCGCGGGCCGTCGTCCTTGGACACGACCGTGCCGTCGGGGGTGGTGACCGGAGTGATCTCCCGCTCCCAGAAGCCGTCGGCGATCGCCTTCTCGGCGAGGTTCTGGGACCGGACGCCGAACTCGTCGAGCTCCTTGCGGTCCAGGTTGCGCATCCGGGCGACGTTCTCGGCCGTCTGCCCCATTGCGATGTAGATGTCGGGGAGTACGTCGTCCTGGCGCGGGTCGTGCCAGTCGACACCGCCCTTGGCGGTCTCCTCCGTGCGGGCCTTGGCCTCGTCGAACTGCGGGTTGTTGGTGTCGGGCCAGTGGTCGGAGGTGCCCTTCATGAACCGCGAGACCATCTCGACGCCGGCGGAGACGAACACGTCGCCCTCGCCCGCCTTGATCGCGTGGAACGCCATCCGGGTGGTCTGCACCGAGGAGGCGCAGTAGCGGGTGATCGTGGCACCAGGCACGTCGTCCATGCCGTTGAGCACGTTGACGATCCGGCCCATGTTGTTGCCGGACTCGCCGCCCGGGAGGCCGCAGCCGAGATAGAGGTCGTCGACCGTGTTGGGGTCGAGCGCCGGGATCTTCTCCAGGGCGGTCTTGACGATGGTGGCGGTGAGGTCGTCGGGACGAAGGTCCTTCAACGAGCCCTTGTTGGCGCGGCCGATGGGGGAGCGTGCGGCCGAGACGATGACTGCTTCAGGCATGCCGCCACCTTATTGGTTGGCCGGGTGTCGGTGGCCTGGGGGACCATCTGTCTCATGTCCACCCGTGCTCCGGGCCTTCGGTCGTTCTGGGCGGAGCTCCCCACCCCCGGCCGGTGGCTGCTGTCCACGGTTGCCATCCAGACGCTCGGCCGAGGGCTCACCCTGCCCTTCACGATCATCTACCTCCACGAGGTCAGGGGCTTCGCGCTCGGCCTCTCGGGCACCCTGATGGCCCTCATCGCGGTGGTGGCCCTGCTGGTGACGATGCCCGGCGGCACGCTCACCGACCGTTACGGCGCTCGGCGGATGATCCTGATCGGCACCTCGTCGATGATGGTCGGCAACGTGGTGCTGGCCTACGCCACCCACCCCGGCGTCGCCGCCCTCGCGTTCGTGCTGATCGGCGTCAACTTCGGCATCGTCTGGCCGGCGTTCAACGCGATGATCGCCTCGGTGGTCGACGGGGAGCTGCGGCAGCGCTACTTCGGCATCAACTTCGCGCTGGTCAACCTCGGCATCGGGCTCGGCGGCGTCATCGGCGGCTTCTTCGTCGACGTGTCTCGACCCGAGACGTTCACGGTGATCTTCCTGGCCGACGCCGCCTCGATGCTGGTGCCGATCGGGCTCCTGCTCGGCCCGCTGCGTCATGTGCACGGTCGAGCGGAGCAACCGGACGAAGTGGATGTCGACCTGCCGGCCACTTACGGCGCGATTCTCCGCCAGCCCTCGGTGCTGTGGCTCACCCTGCTGACCTTCCTCGCGATGTTCGTCGGCTACGGCCAGCTCGAGGCGGGCTTCCCGGCCTTCTCCCGCGAGGTCGCCGAGGTCTCGACGCGCACCGTCGGCTTCGCGTTCGCGGTCAACACCGCCGTGATCGTCGCCCTGCAGTTCTGGATGCTCAACAAGATCTCCGGCCGCCGGCGGACCCGGGTGATCCTGGTGATGGGCGGGGTCTGGGTGGGGGCGTGGCTCGTCCTGGGCGCGACTGGTCTGATGCCCGGCGGCGCAGCAGCGGTGCTCGGGGTGCTGCTGTTCATGGGTGTGTTCGCGTTCGGCGAGACCCTGCTCCAGCCGACGATCCCCGCGATCACCAACGACCTCGCTCCCGATCACCTGCGCGGACGCTACAACGCGATCAGCGCCGGGGCGTTCCAGGCCGGCACCATCGCGGGGCCGGCCGTGGCCGGCGTACTCCTGCAGCACCACTGGGAGGAGGCCTACGTCGGCCTGCTCGTGGCCGGATGCGCCGCGATCGCCCTGCTGGCGCTGGCGCTGGAGCGCCGCATCACGCCCGAGGTCAACGGCGTGAAGCCGACGCCGGAGACCGCCCCGGTCGTCTGAGGCGCTTCCTGCGAGGATCGACCGGTGCGCCACGTCTACGAGTGTCCGATGCGGTGGGCCGACCTCGACATGCTCGGCCACGTCAACAACGTGATCTACGTCGACTACCTGCAGGAAGCCCGCGTCGACCTGCTCCGCACGCACGCGCGCCGGGAGGCCGGCCAGCTCACCGAGGGCGTGGTCGTGGTGCGGCACGAGGTGACCTACAAGGCCCCGCTGACGTTCCGATTCCGGCCGGTCAAGATCGAGTGCTGGGTCACCGAGATCCGAGCGGCCACGTTCACGTTGGCCTACGAGGTGTTCCACGACGACGGTGACGCGGGGCGGGTGGTCTACCTCCAAGCGACGACCGTGCTGACGCCGTACGTCTTCAGCGGTGAGCACCCGCGGCGGCTGGCCCCAGAGGAGAAGACCGCGCTCGAGGACTTCCTCGAGCCACCGGCCGAGAGGCCCAAGCCCGACCGGTTCACCGTCGCCCGCTCCGAGGCCGGGCACTACCCGATCCACGTGCGGTTCTCCGACGTCGACGTCTACGGCCACGTCAACAACGTCAAGTACTTCGAGTACCTCCAGGAGTCGCGGATCCGCTGGTTCGCGGCACTGACCCGCGATCTCGACCTGCCGCGGATGCACTTCGTGATCGCGCAGACCGACGTCGACTACCGGCTCCCGATCCTGTTCCGCCCGGAGCCCTACGACTGCTGGACCGAGCTCGGTGGGTTCGGCCGCCGATCGATGACCGTGCTGTCCGAGATCTGCGACGGCGACACCGTGCTGGCCCGGGCGAAGGTCACCTCGGTGTTCTACGACCTGGAGGCTCAGCGATCCGTCGAACCGCCGCCCGCGCTCCGTGACCGGCTGGCCGAGCTCACCGCCTGATCACTCGAAGCTGTTCACCATGAACTGCGCGGCGTGGGTGACGTAGTCCCAGAACTGCGCGTCCTGCTCCGGGGTGAGCTCGACGGAGTCGAGGGCCGCGCGGAAGTGCAGCAGCCAATGGTCCTTCGCGGCCGGCGTCACGGCGAACGGTGCGTGGCGCATCCGCAGCCGCGGGTGGCCCCGGCTGTCGGAGTACGTCGTCGGCCCGCCCCAGTACTGGATCAGGAACAGCCGAAACCGCTCCTCGGCCGGACCGAGGTCCTCCTCGGGGTACAACGGACGGAGCACCTCGTCGCCGGCGACGCCTTCGTAGAACTTGGCGACGATGCGGCGGAAGGTCTCCTCGCCGCCGATGTCCTCGTAGAAAGTGGTGCTCACTCCCTCATTCTCCCGAGGCGCCGGCGGCGTCCTCCCGTTGGGGCTGGGCATCGCGGTGCCAGACCACCCGCTGGGCGAAGGGGATCTCGATGCCTTCGTGGTCGAAGCGGGCCTTGATCCGCTGTCGCATCTCGCGAGCGACCGCCCACTGCTCCATCGGCCGGGTCTTGATCAGCACCCGGAGGTTGACGGAGTCCGCGGCCAGCATCTCGACACCGGTGATCTCCGGCTCCTCGATGATCAGGTCGCTGAAGTCCTCGTCCTCCCAGAGATCGTGCGCCACCTCGGTGAGGACCCGCGTCACCCGAGCCAGGTCCTCGCCGTAGCCAACGCTGACGTCGACGACGGCCCGCGACCAGTTCTGGCTCATGTTGCCGACCCGCAGGATCTCGCCGTTGGGGACGTACCAGACCGTGCCGTTGAGGTCCCGGAGCCGGGTGACTCGCAGCGTCACGGCCTCGATGGTGCCGGTTGCCTCCCCGACATCGACGACGTCGCCGACGCCGTACTGGTCCTCGAAGATCATGAAGAGCCCGGAGAGGAAGTCCTTGACCAGGGACTGGGCGCCGAAGCCGAGGGCGATGCCGATGATGCCGGCGCTGGCGATGATCGGCGCGATGTTGACCCCGACCTCGCTCAGCATCATGGTCGCGAAGACCGCGATCAGCACGATCGTGATCACGCTCTTCAGCACGCTGCCGATGGTCATGGCGCGCTGCGCCCGGCGCGCGGACACCGCGGGGCTGACCCGGTCGGGGAGTACGCCGTGCTCCGCCCGCCGCATCAGCCGGTCGACGACCTTGTGGAGCAGCCACCGGACGACCAGCCCGAGGACGAACAGGCCGAGCAGCGCGAGGGGAATGCCGATGAAGACGTCGGAGCCCTCCGACAGCGTCTCGTTCCCGGTCACGTCGTAGACCCAGTCGCAGACGGTCTCGCCGTCGGCGCAGGGGTTAGCAGTCGTCAGCGGGGACATGTCTCATGCATAGCAGTTCACGCGGGCTGACTCGAAGTGACGGCCGCAACACCGATATCGTTCGACCGTGACCACGAAGACCACGCTTCGCCGCCTGCTCCTGCTCGCCGTCACCGGGCTCTGGCTCGGCGCCGCCTCGCTGGTGCTGGCGGCCCCGGCGTCCGCCTCACCCCCGGAGTTCTGGCAGCGCCCTGACGAGGTCGACAACCTGCAGGCCATCCTGCTGCTCGGCGGCGTGCCCCTGCTCCTGTTCGTGGTGATCGGCTTCCTGGTCTACGCGCCCTCGATCATTCGCGGCGAGCGGATTGCCCCTGGTCAGCCGGTCACCGAGAACCAGTGGCTCGGCGGACCCCGCAAGAGCGCCGGCGAGCTCGCCGGGCCGGACACCGACGACTCCCAGGCCGGGGGAGCCAGTGGCCGCTGGTGACCCGTTCAGCGCCGCCGACCGGGCGGCGCTCGACGCAGCCATCCGCAAGGCGGAGCAGCTCAGCCGCGCGGAGTTCTCCATCTTCGTCGGCAAGGCGGAGGGTGACCCGCACGCGTTCGCGACCCGGCTGCACAACTCCCTGGTAGCGCCCGCACGCAGCATCCTGATCATGGTCGACACCTCGGTCCGCGCGATCGAGGTCGTCACCGGCGCGCACGTCCGCCGCAACCTCACCGACAACGAGGTCCAGCTCGCGGTCGTCGCCATGCAGACAGCCTTCGCTGTCGGCGACCTCGTGGGCGGCCTGCGCCGCGGTGTCGCGATGCTGGCCGACCACGCGCGGTCTCAGAACACCCTGCACGCGCAGGACTGAGGCTCAGCCCCGCTCGGCGTCCTTCAGTTGACGCGCGAGCCTCTGCATCGCCGCTGCGAGCTCGGTGATGGATCCGCGCAACGGTCCAGTTCGAGACTCATCCGGTCAGCCAACTAACCGGATGAGATGTCGATCAGCTGACTGCCTGTATTCGCATTGCCGTGACACCTCTGAGGTCGAGCCAAACTGACTCGCGTGAGCGGACTATCCGTCCCAGAATCCCCTGGCAGGCGCGGCAGCGCAGGACCGTACCGGGACCGCCCACGTAAGCGTCGGTTTCCGCGAGGCTGCCCGTCAGCCCACACCCGGCGCACGTGGCCATGGCCGAGGTCATTTCGCCCACGAAGACTTCAGCTAAGAGGCCTGCCAAGGCGTTTCCGTCTAGGGCGCGATGTGCACTGTAGTAACGCAACTCATCCTCCTGTGGGGCCGAACCGCTCGGTGCGGATCGTGGCGGCGGGGTGTCCGATTGCGAGCAGCATTTGCGAGGCGCTCTCCACGAAGCCATTGGGACCGCATATGTAGATCCGCATGCCGTCACGGAGGCTCTCATCGGGCATCGGCAGGTCTACCGACGTCAGGCGCCCAGGTCGCCGTACATCCTCGGGCAGCCCGCCGCGCGTGTACACGAACTCGATCTTGATGTCGTTGTTAGCGGTGGCAACCTGAAACAGTTCGTTGGCGTACAGAACGTGGTCGGGGGTTCTAGCCGAATAGATCAGATGGAACGGCGCCTTGGAGACGGACTCCGCGCGGGCTCGCACCATGGCCATGAGCGGCACGATCCCCGATCCTCCGCCGATGAGGAGCACAGGTTCGGTCATGGCGGATGTCCAGCGGAACCATCCTCCGACAGGGCCGCGGAGCTCAAACTCGTCGCCGGCCTCGACGGTCTCCACTAGGTACGGCGAGACTTCCCCGGCCGGGACTTTCTGGATTGTGAGCTCTAGACGGTCGCGGGCGTCTGCGGACGCGATCGAGTAACTGCGTTGGGCCGTGTACCCGTCCTCGGCGGTGAGCCTCACATCGACATGCTGGCCGGCGTCATGACCCGGCCAGCCAGGAACGTCGAGGGCGAGGGTCCTAGCAGTGCGGGTTTCGGAGATCGTTTCGGCGACGCGGGCGCGACGCCACTGGATGGGCCGGCGAACGGCCGGGGACCCGGCAGTGGTGCTCTGTTCAGACACGTGGGAGCCAGTTGGGGCGCACGTAAGAATCAGTCGCCGACATAGCGCTGCTCAAGCCACGGGTCGCCGTACTCGTGATAGCCCAGGCTCTCCCAGAACCCCGGTTGGTCGTCGGCACGCAGTTCGATGGCGTTGATCCATTTGGCCGACTTCCACAGATACAGGTGAGGAACCAGGAGACGGGCAGGTCCCCCATGCTCTGGGTCGAGTTCACCGCCTTCGAACTCGAATGCGATCCAAGCCTTGCCGTCAAGGAGATCCTCGAGCGGAAGGTTCGTCGAGTAGTCGCCGTAGCAGCGGATAAGCGCATACCCCGCCTCCGTCTCGGAGTGCTCCAGCAAGGTATCGAGGGAAACGCCGCGCCACGTCGTGTCGTGCTTACTCCACCGGGTTACACAATGGATGTCGACAGTGACCTCCTCGCTGGGAAGTTCCATCAACTGCGCCCAGCTCAACGTCGACCCGGACCCATCGAGATCCCTGATTTCGAGGCTCCAGTCCTCTGTGTCGATACGTGGCGTGGGGCCCGCCGAGAGCACCGGGAACTCGTCGGTGAGGTATTGCCCCGGCGGGACGCTCCGCTCTGGGCGTTCGGCTCGCCCACCGAAGCCGCGGCTGATGACGCTCATCCGATCTGCCTTCCACTTGCAGCCAACCCCGTGCCAGGGCGGCACGGACCGAGGGCTGTCTCTACGATCCCACGTCCGCGGGCAGAGGAAACCGCGGAACAAACTCTCGTCGAAGCCGTCGCAGCCTCAGGACGAAGATCGAGACCAGCATGACCGCAACCGAGAGGGCTACGACGAGCAACGCGGGCTTACGGCTGGGTCGCGCGAGTTAGAACGATGCGTTGAGTACGCAAGCGATGCCCTATCGTTGATCCTGTTGAAGGGATGGCTCTGCAAGCCTTCCTGGTCGCGCAAGATGTCGCGGCTTGTATCTCGTACTCCTGGTTTTCGGTTCGCTGGACATCAGCACAGGTGGGTGTCTTCAGCGGCCTGAGGGCACATTGCTCTCGGCAGAACAAGGGATACGAACATGGCTCAGGGAACCGTCAAGTGGTTCAACGCCGAAAAGGGGTTCGGCTTCATCGCGCAGGACGGTGGCGGCGAGGACGTCTTCGTCCACTACTCCGCCATCCAGTCCGGCGGCTACAAGTCGCTCGACGAGAATCAGAAGGTCGAGTTCGACGTCACCGCTGGCCCCAAGGGTCCGCAGGCCGAGAACGTCCGCGTCTCCTGACTCCACAACGAAGAGCCCCGACCGCGTCCGCGGCCGGGGCTCTTCGTGCGTAGGACCGGGACCGACAGACAAGCGATCAGATCCTCGCGTCACGCCCTTCTGGGCGGAGTGACGCTGTGCGGGACGCGAAGACTTCTGGCTCAGCCCCGCTCGGCGTCCTTCGCCTGAGCCGCGAGCGCACGCGCCACGTCGGCGCGACCCTCGGTCACCTTGCGCAGCGCACCCGGGTTAGCGGACGCCGACTCGAGGTAGGCGTCGACCTGGGCGAGCAGGTCCGCGGAGGCGAGGATCCGGGGGAACATGCCCTCGAGGGCGACCGCTCCCTTGTGCGCACCCAGTCGGTCCCAGGTGCTGTCGACGCTGGCGAGGTACTTCTCGACGTAGGGCTGCAGCAGCTCCGCCTGGCCCGGCTTGTTGAACGCCAGCACCACGCTGCGGTGCGTCTCGTTGGGCACCTCGGGGTCGACCATCGCCTGGTCCCAGGCAGCAGCCTTCGCCTCCGCGGTCGGCCGCGCGGCACGGCAGGCCGCCGCGCGCTCCTGACCGGAGATGGTGTTGTCGTTGGCGAGCTCGGCCGCGATCCGCTCCTCGTCGGCGTGGCCGGTCCGGGCCAGCCCCTCGAGCACCAGCCAGCGCAGGTCGTCGTCGACGGTGAGGCCCTCGTAGGTCAGCGACCCGTCGAGCAGCGCCTCCAGGTCGGCGATGGCCTGGTCGGTGTGGGCGGTGTGGGCGTACGCGCGGGCGAACGTGAGCTGGTGGTCGCTGCCGGCGTCGGCGCTCTCGAGGAGCTTGCGCAGCCCCTGCTCCCACTCGAGCCAGAGCTCGGCCCGGTGCTCGGGGGCCGTGTAGGTGTGCACCGCCATCGCGGCGTACCCCGGCACTGCCTTGGTGCCGAACGCGTCGGTCTCGGAGCCGACGTTGGCGAGCACGAGGCGGACGTAGTCGGTCGCGCTCATCTCGGCATCGCGGGTCATGTCCCACGCGGCGCCCCAGCAGAGCGCCCGGGCCAGCGAGTCGTCGAGTCGCGAGAGGCCACCCACGACGGTGGCCAGGGACCGCTCGTCGAGTCGGATCTTGGCGTAGGTGAGGTCACCGTCGTTGAGCAGAAGCAGATCGGGCTGGCGCTGGCCGACGAGCTCGGCGATGTCGGTGGAAGGGCCGGCGATGTCGACCTCGACGTTGCTACGACGGACCAGGCGGCCGCCCTGCTCGTCGTACAGGCCGATGCCGATCCGGTGCCGGCGCAGGGTCGGGTAGGCCTCGACCGCGGTCTGCTGGACGGCGAACGAGGCGTAGTTGCCATCGGCGTCCAGCTCGAACTGCGCGGTCAGCGTGTTGACGCCGGAGGTCTGCAGCCATTCGGCGGCCCACTCCTCGAGCTCTCGCCCGGACGCCTTCTCGAGCGCGCCGAGCAGGTCACCGAACTGGGCGTTGGCGTACGCATGGTCGTGGAAGTACTGCTTGAGCCCGGACAGGAAGTTGTCGAGGCCGACCCAGGCGACCAGCTGCTTGAGGACGCTGGCCCCCTTGGCGTAGGTGATGCCATCGAAGTTGACCTCGACGGCTTCGAGGTCGTAGTTGTCGGCCGCGACCGGGTGGGTGCTGGGCAACTGGTCCTGCCGCAGCGCCCAGTTCTTGCGGGCGTTCGTGAAGCCGGTCCAGGACTCGGTGAACTCGGTGTTCTCGACGGCCGCGTGGTAGCACGCCCACTCCGCGAACGACTCGTTCAGCCAGAGGTCGTCCCACCACTTCATGGTCACCAGGTCGCCGAACCACATGTGCGCCATCTCGTGCAGGATCACCGAGCAGCGGAACTCGTAGAACGCCTTGTCCTGGCGGCTGCGGGGGAGGTACTCGTCGCGCAGCGTCACGCAGCCGGCGTTCTCCATCGCGCCCATGTTGTACTCCGGCACGTAGAGCTGGTCGTACTTCTCGAAGGGGTACGGGTAGCCGAACGCCTCCTCGAAGAACTCGAAGCCCTGCTTGGTCAGCAGCACCACCTCGTCACGGTCGAGGTGCTCGACCAGCGCCTGCCGGCAGTAGTGCCCGATCGGGATGGTGCCGTTCTTGCCCTCGTAGGTGTCGAGCACCTCGTGGTACTCGCCGGCCACCACCGCGGTGATGTACGTCGACATCGGCTTGGTCTGCGGGAAGTTCCAGACCGCGACCCCGTTAGTAGTAGGGACGGGCTCGGGGGTCGGGGCGTTCGACACGACCTTCCACTGCGCGGGCGCGGTCACGTTGAACGTGAACGGCGCCTTCAGGTCCGGCTGCTCGAACGTGGTGAAGACCCGGCGGGCGTCGGGCACCTCGAACTGCGAGTAGAGGTAGACCCGACCGTCGGAGGGATCGAAGAACCGGTGCAGGCCCTCGCCGGTGCGGGAGTAGGTGCAGTCGGCACGGACGACGAGCACGTTCTGCTCCTGCAGGCCGGGCAGCGGGATGCGACTGTCGGCGTACGTGTCCGGATCGATCGACTCACCGTTGAGCGAGATCTCGTGGATCGTCGCGCCGACGAGGTCGGCCCACGTCTCGGCTCCCGGCTCGGCGCAGCCGAACTCGATGGTGGTGACCGAGCCGAAGGTCGCGACGCCCTTGTCGGGCGCGGCGGTGAGGTCCAGGTCGATGGTGTACGACGTCACGGTGAGCAAGGCCGCGCGGGTAGCGGCCTCCTCCCGGGTGAGGTTGGTTCCAGGCATGCCGGTGATCCTGCCACCCGGTCACGGACGCGAGAGACCGGGCAGAGTCACAACCATGTAATTCAGATTTGTCAAGCGTGACACGCCTGTGACTGGTGGGTTTCTTGGGTTTTTTGTTGCGCAACGACGCCTCCGTGCCGGAAGGTGTCTCCGTGCCCCGGGTGAGTCGTACGCTTCGCCGCGCCTGCGCTCTTGCGCTCGGCGGGCTGCTGCTCTCCCTGCTGCCGCTGATCGGACCCGCGCAGGCGATCACGTCGGGCTACATCTGCACCGGCTACTCGGGCTGCAAGGACGCCGGCTACGGAAACGCGGGGTACGCCGCCCACAACGACAACATGTATTGGCGGATGTACTCCGGGCACAACTGCACCAACTACGTCGCCTACCGGATGGTCAAGGCGGGCATGCCCAACGTGCGCCCCTGGTCCGGCGGCGGCAACGCCACCCACTGGGGCCACGAGATGGCCGACATCACCGACCAGCAGCCGCGGGTCGGCGCGGTCGCCTGGTGGAAGGCCAACGTGCCGGGCGCCGGCTCGGCCGGCCACGTGGCCTACGTCGAGCGGGTGATCTCGTCGACCGAGATCGTCATCTCCGAGGACAGCTGGGGCGGCGACTTCCACTGGCGCAAGCTGAGCAAGGGCCCCGGCTGGCCCAGCGGCTTCATCCACTTCGTCGACAAGCAGATCGACAACCTCACGCCTCCGACCGTGACCGGCACCCCGCAGGTCGGCGTCCCGCTGACCGCGACGCCGGGCACCTGGAAGCCGGAAGCGAGTGTCCGCTTCCAGTGGCTCGCGGACGGCAAGGCCATCTCCGGCGCCACCGCTGCGACGTACACGCCGGGACCCGAGGTGCTCGGCCGCAAGGTCGCCGTCAAGGTCGTCGCGTCCCGTAAGGACTTCGCTCCCACGAGCATCACCGTCCCGACCTCGGCTCCGGTCGCGAAGGGGGCCTTCAGTCCCGTCGAGACTCCGGTCGTCACCGGTGCCCCGATCGTCAACGAGACCCTGACCGCCTCGCCGCCCTCGTGGTCGCCGACCCCGAGCGAGTCCGAGATCCGGTGGCGGGCGAACAACGAGACCATCGAGGGAGCCACCGGACCGACGCTGACGTTGACCAAGGAGCTGGTCGGCAAGGAGATCACCGCGGTCGGTGTGGCCTGGCGCGACGGCTACACGAAGGCAGTGACGAAGTCGGAGCCCGTGGGTCCGGTCGTCCTCGGACGGATCGACGTCGTCGAGCCGTTCCACGCCGCCGGCCGCAACCGAGCCGGGTCCCGGATGTGGATCGAGCCGGGCACGTTCACGCCGGCGGACGCCAAGGTCAGCTACGCCTGGCTCCGGGACGGCGTACCGATCGACGGGGCGAACGCGTCGAGCTACGCCGTGACGCCGGCCGACGTCGGCTCGCGGATGAAGGCGCTGGTCGTGCTGACCAAGCCGAAGTACGAGACCCGGGTGCTGACGTTCGAGCTGGGCGGCCCGGTCACGACGAAGCCCGAGCTGAAGATCGACACCGTGAACAAGCGCGGCTCGGCCGTGGTGGTCGTCGACGTGCTGGCCCCAGGGGTCAACAACCCCGGCGGCACCGTGACCATCCGGATCGGCGGGAAGTCCGAGACCGTGCACCCGAGCGGCGGCCGGGTGCGGGTCCGGATCGACGACCTGCCCGCGGGCAAGCACAAGGTGCGGGTCACCTACACCGGGACCTCGATCGTCGAGCCCGGCCGGGGATCGGCGTACGTGCGGGTCCTGCGCTGAGCCACGCCCGGCCCCTGCCTGAGTGGTTCCTGGGGCAGATGTGACGCATGATGTTGAAGCATGGGGATCTCGGCAACGGCTGTCGTGGCGCTTTTCGCCGGTGCGCTCGTCGTTCCCGCAGGTGCTGCCCCGGCGGAGCCACCGCGGCCGCTGAGGCTGGCGCCCGAGCGTGGCGGGGTCGCAGCGGTCGACGTACCGCTGCGCAGTGAGTTCGAGCCGGCCGCCCACGGGCGGTACCGCACTCCTCGGATGGACGCCTCGACGTTCTCGATGGTCGGCTTGACCTGGTCGTCGGGCGACGCCCGGCTGCGGTTGCGGGTCCGCACCGACAACGACTGGGGGGCGTGGCAGCGCGCCGAGCGGATGCCCGAGGCCCGATCCGGCACCGAGCTCATGTGGGTCGGCGGCAGCGACGGCATCCAGGTGGAGTCGGAGACTGCGCCGGCTCAGGGCCTGCAGCTGACGCTCATCGAACCCGGCGCCGACCCGAAGTGGACGCCGGTGCGGCCCAAGCCGGGCCCGGACCGGCGCCCGGACCTGCGCAGCCGCAAGGACTGGGGCGCCGACCACCGCCTGCGGGACGGGAAGGCGCGGTACAACCGGACCATCCAGCAGGTGCACGTGCACCACACGGTCAACAGCAACCGCTACCGGCGAGGCGACGTGGCCGGCCTGATCCGAGGCATGTACCGCTACCACACGCAGAACCTGGGCTGGTCCGACATCGGCTACAACTTCCTCGTCGACCGTTTCGGCCGGACCTGGGTCGGCCGGGCCGGTGGTCCGGGGCGGCCGGTGCGCGGCGCGCACACGCTCGGGTTCAACACCACCTCGACCGGTGTCGCTGTGATCGGCAACTTCGAGACGGCGCGGCCGTGGAAGAAGGTGAAGACCGCGATCGTGCAGCTGTCGGCGTGGAAGCTCGCCAAGTACGACCGTGACCCCAACGGTCGGGTGCGCGTCTTCTCCCATGGGAGCGACCGGTTCCCGGCCGGCCGCACTGTTCGGCTGCCGGTGATCGACGGCCACCGCGACACGAACCTCACCGCGTGTCCGGGCCGGCACGTCTACGAGAAGCTGCCGAACATCCGGCGGCGGGCGGCCGAGCGGGTCGCGAGGTTTGCCGGTCTCTAGGATTCCGGCATGACCCACGTCCTGTCAGCCGTCGCCTGGCCGTATGCCAACGGCCCGCGCCACATCGGTCATGTCGCCGGTTTCGGTGTGCCCTCCGACGTCTTCAGCCGCTACATGCGGATGGCCGGACACGACGTACTGATGGTCTCCGGCTCCGACGAGCACGGCACCCCGATCCTCATCGCGGCCGACGAGGCGGGCGTCAGCCCGCAGGAGCTCGCCGACCAGAACCACCGGCTGATCGCCGAGGACCTCGTCTCGCTCGGGCTGACCTACGACCTCTACACGCGCACGACCACGCGCAACCACCACGCGGTCGTGCAGGAGCTGTTCCTCGGTGTCTACGAGAACGGCTACTTCGTCGAGCAGACGACGTACGGCGCGATCTCGCCGTCGACCGGCCGCACCCTTCCCGATCGCTACATCGAGGGCACCTGCCCGATCTGCGGCTACGACGGCGCCCGCGGCGACCAGTGCGACAACTGCGGCAACCAGCTGGACCCCGCCGACCTGATCAACCCGGTCTCGCGGATCAACGGCGAGGTGCCGGAGTTCACCGAGACGCAGCACTTCTTCCTCGACCTGCCAGCACTGGCCGACGCGCTGGGGGAGTGGCTCGACGGGCGCGCCGCCACCGGGCTGTGGCGGCCGAACGTGATCCGGTTCAGCCAGAACATCCTCAAGGAGATCCGCCCGAGGGCGATGACCCGCGACATCGACTGGGGCATCGCGGTTCCGCTCGACGGCTGGCGCGACAACCCGACCAAGAAGTTCTACGTCTGGTTCGACGCGGTGATCGGCTACCTCTCGGCGTCGATCGAGTGGGCCCGGCGCTCCGGCGACCCGGACGCCTGGCGGCAGTGGTGGAACGAGCCGGACGCGCTGTCCTACTACTTCATGGGCAAGGACAACATCACCTTCCACAGTCAGATCTGGCCGGCCGAGTTGCTGGCCTACTCCGGCAAGGGGTCGAAGGGTGGCGAGCCTCGCGAGTACGGCGAGCTCAACCTGCCGACCGAGGTGGTCTCGAGCGAGTTCCTGACGATGGAGGGCAAGAAGTTCTCCTCCTCCAAGCGCGTCGTGATCTATGTGCGCGACCTGCTGAGCCGCTACCAGCCCGACGCGTTCCGCTACTTCGTGGCGTCCGCCGGCCCCGAGGCCCAGGACTCCGACTTCACGTGGGCGGAGTTCGTGCGCCGTACCAACGACGAGCTCGTGGCCGGTTGGGGCAACCTGGTCAACCGCACCGCCACGCTCATCAACAAGAACTTCGGCGAGCTCCCGCCCGCCGGTGCGCTCACCGATGAGGACCAGGCGGTCCTGGCCAAGGTCGACGAGGCGTTCGACGTCGTCGGTGACCTCATCTCCCGCCACCGCCAGAAGCAGGCGATCGGCGAGGCCATGCGAGTGGTCGCTGACGTCAACAAGTACGTCTCCGACCACGAGCCGTGGAAGCTGAAGGGCGACGACCAGCGCGAGCGGCTCGGCACGATCCTGCACGTCGTGGCCCAGTGCGTGCAGGACCTCAACCTGGTGCTCGCGCCGTTCCTGCCCTTCTCCGCCAACGCGGTCGACCTTGCGCTCGGTGGCAAGGGCGAGGTGGCGCCGATGCCCCGCATCGAGGAGGCCGACGACCTCGACGGCGGCCCCGGCTACCCGGTCATCACCGGCGACTACACCGCCGCCCCCACCTGGCAGCGGCACCCCATCGTCGTCGGCACCCCTGTCACCAAGCCCACGCCGATCTTCACCAAGCTCGACCCCGACATCGTCGACCAGGAGCTCGCCCGCCTAGCGGGTGGTTGAGGTGCGAGGAGCGTCAGCGACGAGCCTCGAAACCATCCTTGTACGACGGTCACCTCCGGTGGTCGAGCAGCGAGCGCCAGCGAGCGTCGTCGAGACCCTGTAAGGCGAGAATCCCGCTCAACCACACGGGTTTCATCCACAGCTGCACCCGCCCCGACCACGCCTCTCCACAGGCGTGGTTGGCCGATCTTTGGGTGTCGGTGGTGGCGGGCAGAATCGGGTCATGGCAGCAGCACCGGTACTCGAGTTCGAGGGCGACCCGCAGGTCGACCTCCTCGACGCGGTGCGCGCCGAAAGAGCCGCCCAGTGACGCCGCCGAGGTGCGGATGCTCAAACGGATCATCGAGTTCTGCGCCGCCCACGAAGTTCCTGCCGACAGAAGCCGCCACCGTCAGTGAACGCGGCCGCGACACCGGTCTCCCGCTCGCGGGTTCGGGGGCGCCGTGTGTCTCGGAGTTCGCGATCGTCGAGCTCGCCGCCGCACTCGGATTGACCGTCGAGTCCTGCAAACGCCACGTCGGCCAGGTCCTCGAGGTCCGCTACCGGCTCCGCCGGATCTGGGAGACGCGTCTCAAGGGTGACCTTCAGTGGTGGCGGGCCGCCCGGATCGCACAGCACACCCTCCACCTGCCCAAGGCCGGTGCCGTACACGTCGACCGCCGCCTCGCCGCGGTCGCCCACAAGGTCGGACCGGTGTACACCGAGAAGCTCTGCGCCGAGGCCCTCGACACCTACGACCCGACCGAAGCCGAACAACGCCGCCAAGCGGCCGCCGACGGCCGCAAGGTCGACGTGCACCTCGACCAGGCCGGCCGGCACGGCAGCGTCGACATCGCCGCCTCGACCGACACCGGCGACGCTCTGGACTTCGAGACCGCCATCGCCGCAGCCGCCGCACAGCTCGCCCAGGACGGGTGCACCGAGTCCCTCGACATACGTCGGTCGATGGCCCTCGGCCTGATCGCCCGGCACTACCTCACCGGCGGCAACCCGCTCGGGCGGAACCACCAGCAGCGACAACATCGCCCCACTGTGCCGAAGACACCACCGCACCAAAACCCACGGACGATGGCGCTACCAATTCATCCGACCCGGGGTCTACCTGTGGCAATCACCCGGCGGCCACTGGTACCACCGCGACAACCAAGGCACCACCGACCTCGGCCGACTTGGGCCATCCGGAGCACTTAGCTAGGCGATGCTCCAGCGCTGTCCACGCACCGGAGCGTGACTCGGTACTGCTTCGCGTAGTCGTCGCAGGCCTTCAGCTGGGGATTGTCGCGGAGGACTCCCGCCCAGTCGGAGAGCCGCTCGACCTGGTAGCCGTAGCAGTCGAGCATGGTGCGGATGGCCGCTAGGTTGGGCCGGCCGGTGAGCACCGAGGTGCCGAACGTGAAGGCGTCTGCGGCCGCTGCGCTCTGCTTCTCGCTCGGTTCACCGAACACTCGGATCGAGGCCTGCGGGCGCATCATGGCCGGTGCCTCGGTGTCGATGATGAGGTGGCGGGCGCCGGTGCCCTGGATTCCGTGGAACAGATCGTTGTAGCGCAGCGTGTGGTACAGGAATCCCAGGCAGAGCACCACGTCCACGTCGAAGTCGACAGAGTTCAGCACGTCGTGCACGTCACCGACGACGAACCGGCACCGGTCGGACCCGTAGCCGTAGTGCTCCAGGTTGGCGTTCGCGTGAGCCACCAGGTCGGGCCGCGCTTCGATACCGACGACCGACCTCGCGCCGCACTCCAGGGCAGCCAGGGACCACCGTCCGTCGTGGCTCGCGATGTCGAGGACCTTGGCGCCGTCGAGGATGTCCCGGTTCTCGGCGAAGATCCCCTCGTAGCGGAGGTTCAGCCTCGCCCGACCCGCCGCGGTCTCACTCGTGCCGTAGAAGCGCGGGTGCGCGTCGAAGAACATCGAGGCCTTCCGGCTTCCGGGCACGGAGGGACCCGACACCGGTAGGGGCGCGAGGTCGGCCGCGGAGACCTGCCGTGAGGTGGGCGGCACGCGGTGGGGCGCACCCCCGCGCAGCCTGCGCTCCCGCGCGATGAGGTAGAGCGGGAACATCACGCTCACCGCGATGCCGGCGGACAGAACGAGGTAGACCCAGACATGGCGGACCCCGGTGCGGCGAGCGTCCACCACCATGAAGACGAAAGCCACGGCGACCATGAACCACAGGTCGTTGATGAGTGATGCCGAGACGTGGTTGGTGTACCCGTCGGTGAGGAACCCGGCCAGGGTGCCGCCGTCCCTGATGAAGGCGATGTTGTTCCACCACGTTGCGACCAGTGCACCGGCGGCGAGGGCGGCGTAGAGCGGGATGAGCAGTCGACGAGCCATGGTCGAAACATATTGGCTGTACCGCTGACCACGTTGGTCAGCGTGATCGGGCGGTGAGCACCTGCCAACGTCCGGGAACGCCCTTGAGCTCATGCTGACCGCGGTCCTCGAACTCGAGCCCCGAACCCGCGACGAGATCGCGGACGGTCGATGACGTCAGGACCTCGCCGGCACCGGCCAGAGCGGAGATCCTTGAGGCGATGTGCACCGCAATGCCGCCGATGTCGTCACCGATGAGCTCGACCTCGCCGGTGTGGATGCCTGCGCGGATACGAAGGCCGGTCGACTCGAGCGCTGCTCCGAGCGACTGGATGCATTGCACGGCCCGGGCCGGGCCATCGAAAGTCGCCATCAGCCCATCGCCCGTGAACTTGATCAACCGGCCCCGTGCCAGCTCGACCTCGCGCTGCGCGATCGACTCGTGCGCCTCCAAGAGACCACGCCAACGTCTATCTCCCAGCTCGGCGGCAAGCTTGGTGGAGTCGACGATGTCGGTGAAGGCAACCGTCTTGAGAGCGCGGTCGGTAGGGGCACGATGGATCGTGCCGGTCAGGAACTCCTCGATCGCGTCCATGACGGGGTCGATGTTCGCCACGAACGGCACATGGTCGGCGCCGGCCAGCTCGACGTACCGCGCCCCAGCGATGTGTTCGGTCAGGTACTCAGCGTGACCGCGTCGAATGTAGGCGTTGTCGCGAGACTGGATCACGAGCGTCGGCGCATGGATGCTGGGCAGAACGTCTCGAACATCGAGGTCAAAGGCAAGGCCTTGCCTGATCGCGGCGCTACGAGGAGTCGCTGAAGACCGCTCAAGACGTCCCAACCATGCCTGTCCTCGCGGACTTTGATCGACGCCTGGGGTCGTCATGCTCAATGTCACCCCCTTTCCCCAGTTGCTGGCCATGAACTCCAGCTGCGCCCTCTCGCTTTCCGACGAGAACCCACACGGATAGCCGTCGTCCTCACGGAGCCGGGCATAGCCGTTGACGGTCACCAGTGCTGTGGTCTGATTCGGGAACATGGCAGCGAAGAGCATGAAGAGCTGGGCACCAATTCCATGACCCACGAAGGCTGCCCGCTCGGACCCCACAGCGGACATGACCGCGCGGACATCGTCAGTCCAGTCCTCGAGGGTGGGTAGCCGCTCGATCGGGTCGGACAGCCCCACGCCGCGGAGGTCCACGTGGATCAGTCGACCGTACTCACTGAACCGGCGGAGGAAGCGATCCACCACGGGATGCTCACGCATCAGGTCGATGTTGCCGCCAGTGTCAAAGCCGATCACGATGTCGATCGGGCCGTCGCCGACGACCTCGTAGGCGATCTGAAGGTCACCGCTGTCGGCGTACTGGACGACGCGACCGAGGGCCATGCCCGGAGTTTGCCACGCACTCACCGATGAAACGTGTCCCGCTGGCTAGTCTGCCCATGCATGAGCATGGCTTTCCTGATCACCTCGCTGGTCATCGTGGCGACGCCGGGCACCGGCGCGCTCTACACGCTCGCCGCCGGCCTCACGCGCGGCACCCGGGCGAGCATCCTGGCGGCGTTCGCCTGCACGCTGGGGACGGTGCCGCACCTGGTCGCGGCGATCACCGGGCTGGCAGCGGTGCTGCACGCGAGCGGGGTGGCCTTCAACGCGATCAAGTACGCCGGCGTGGCCTACCTGCTGTACATGGCCTGGGCGACGTGGCGCGACAAGGGAGCGCTGTCGGTCGACGAGACCGACAAGCCGAGCTCGTGGCGCAGTGTCATCGCGGCCGGGATCACTCTCAACCTGCTCAACCCCAAGCTCACCATCTTCTTCTTCGCGTTCCTGCCGCAGTTCGTGCCGGCGGGGGAGCCGGGAGCGCTGGCGCAGATGCTCGCGCTGAGCGGAGTGTTCATGGCGATGACGTTCGTCGTGTTCGCGGCGTACGGCGTGGCCGCGGCGGCCCTGCGTGACAAGGTGCTGTCCCGGCCGAAGCTGGTCGAACGCATCCGCAAGGCCTTCGCGGCGACGTTCGTGGCACTCAGCGCCCGGCTCGCTGTCGAGTCGCGCTAGTCATTCCGAGTCATCCAACACGCCCGACCGGACCTCGTAGAGGATCGCTGCCTTTACCTATGGTGCCAACGTGGGCACCAGCACGACCGGCTCCTCGCGACGCGCACTGCTGCGCGCGCTTCCTGGTGCCGCGCTGCCCGACACCTATCACCCGGCGCACTACCAGGGCGCCAAGCTCCTGTCCGCGAGCGACCGGCACCTCGTCGGCCGCTTCTCCGCAGGCGTGACACCGCGCCTGACCGTCGAGGTGCGGGCCGCAGGAGGTGGCAAGGCGTGGTTCGACCGCCAGCTCTCGCCCGGCGGCATCCGCGACGCGTCCGCTGACGAGGTCGCCACATGGTGGCCGAGCCTTCAGCTCGGTGCTCGCGATCTCTGGCAGCGGCAGGAGCAGGAGATCGAGTTCGGCTGGCAGGTGATGCAGTCCTATCAGCGATGGCTGCTGCTCCGTCGGATCCGGACCAAGCGCCAGGTGCAGGAGCTGATGACGGGCTTCTGGCTCGACCACCTCAACGTTCCGGCCAACGGCGACGCGATGTTCACCTGGCGGTTCGACTACGACCGGCGGGTCCGGGCCCGTGCCCTCGGCAGCTTCCGCGACATCCTCTACGCGGCCGTGACGCATCCCGCCATGGGCATCTACCTCGACAACGCCGTCTCCACGCGGAGCCACCCCAACGAGAACCTCGGCCGAGAGCTGCTCGAGCTGCACACCGTCGGCCGCGGCGAGTACGACGAGGACGACGTCAAGAACTCCGCGCGGATCCTCACCGGCTGGGTCGTGGACAAGTGGCGTACCTGGTCGGCGGAGTACTCACCTGAGGACCACTGGACAGGCCGGGTCAAGGTGATGGGTTTCGAGCACGCCAACGCCAGCCCCGACGGTCGCGCGGTGACCCGGGACTACCTCGACTACCTCGCGCGCCATCCGGCCACCGCCCGTCGGATCGCACGTAAGCTCGCCACCAAGTTCGTCCGCGACCAGCCGCCCACCGCGCTGGTCGATCGGCTGGCCAAGGTCTACCTCCAGAACGACACGCAGATCCGTCCGGTGCTCCGGGCGCTGATCGACTCGACTGCGTTCAGGGAGTCGCGCAGTGCCAAGGTGCGCGATCCCATCGAGGACGTCGTCGCCACCTACCGCGCCCTGGCGGTGAAGCTGCAGCGCCCGCCGGCCAACGACGACGAACACGCCACCAGGGTGGTGCTGTGGCAGTGCTTCTCGGTGGGAGCGGACCCGCACGGGTGGCCGCGGCCCGACGGTCCGCCGCTCGACAACGAGTCGTGGGCGACCCCTGCTCGGATGCTGGCCTCGATGAACGAGCACTGGGCGATGTCCGGGAGCTGGTGGCCGACCCAGGGCATCACCTACCGGGCGCACAAGGACTGGCTCCCGAAACCCGAGATCCGGCTGGACCTGCTCGTCGACCACCTCGCTCAGCAGCTGCTCGGCATCCGGTCGACAGCGGTGCTGCTGCGGGCCTGCTGCGAGGTCACCGGGCTGCGGCCGGAGACCCGCATCACCGCGCAGCACGACGTCGTGAAGTGGGACTTCCACCGACTGCTGTCCACCATCCTCGACTGCCCCGCACACCTGAGCAGGTGATGGAGATGACCGAGTCGTCCCGCGCCTGCTGCGACGAGTACGCCGCCATCTCCCGCCGGAGCCTGTTCCGCGGGGCCGCCCTCGTCGGAGCGACCACCGCGTTCGGGACGGCGGTCGTCACCACCGCGGCCGCGGCTGCGACGGAGGCCGACGCGGTCCTGGTCGTGCTCTCGCTCCGGGGCGCGGCCGACGGACTGTCGCTGGTCGTGCCGCACTCCGATCCCGTCTACTACACGGCGAGGCCCGACATCGCCGTGCCCGCCGCGCGACTGCTGGCCAAGGACGCCACGTTCGGCTTGCACCCTGAGCTGGCCCCGCTGCTGCCGTTGTGGACCGCCGGCCGGCTCGCCGCGGTCCACGGCACCGGGTTGCCGGCTCCCAACCGCTCGCACTTCGCGGCGATGGAGGAGCTCGAGGACGCCGACCCGGGTTCCGCCACTCGGCGAGGGTGGCTCAACCGACTCATCGGGTCGGACGGCCAGGAGTCGCCGCTGCAGGGCTTCGCCCTCGGGGGAGGCGTGCTTCCGACGTCGTTGTACGGCGACGACCCGGCCCTGTCGGCCACCGACGTCGCGTCGGTCGGCATCGCCGGGGACGACGAGTGGGACCCGAAGGACCTGCGCCGGAAGTCACTGCACACGCTCTGGGACGGCAGCTCGAGCCCGACGGGCCGGGCGATGCGGTCGATGTTCGCGGCGGTCGACGGGTTCGCGCCGGTGAAGCAGACGAAGGACAACCGGAGCCGCTACCCGCAGGGCGACCTCGGTGCCGCGATGGCGTCGGCCGCCCGCGTGGTGCGCGGCAACGTGGGGGTCGCGGTGATCACCGTCGACCACGGCGACTGGGACATGCACTCCGACCTCGGGACCCTGGAGTGGGGCGGGATGCGCAACAACGCGGCCGAGCTGGCGGCCGCCGTGGCGGCGTTCTTCGGCGACCTCGGCGACCAGGCCGGCAAGGTGACGCTGGTGGCGCTGAGCGAGTTCGGCCGCCGGGTCGCGCAGAACGCCAACTACGGGCTCGACCACGGCTACGGCAACGTGATGCTCCTGGCCGGCGCTGGGGTCAAGGGCGGCCGCTACTACGGCACGATGCCGCGCCTCACCGGCGACGACGACTCCGACGTACCGGTCACGACCGACTACCGCAGCGTGCTCTCCGAGGTGGCGACCACCCGGTTCGGCGTCTCGAGTGCCGCCGTCTTCCCGGGCTTCCAGCCGCAGTCGGTCGGCGTCATGACCTCGCTCTGACCGCCTGGGTAGGGTCGCGGCCATGACTGCCGCGATGCACATGCCGACCTTCTACCTCAAGCAGAAGTTCGCGATGACCACCAACCGCTACGAGCTCCTTGCGGCCAACCCGGACGGCAGCTTCGGGCAGTCGCTGGGGGTCGCGCAGCAGAAGCGGATGGCGTTCAAGGAGGAGGTCACCTTCTACGCGGACGAGACCAAGACCCGGCCGGTCTTCAGCTTCAAGGCCCGCAAGGCGATCGACCTGAACGCCGGCTACGACATCTTCGACGAGGCCCACCAGCAGATCGGCTTCTTCCGCAAGGACTTCGGCAAGAGCCTGCTCCGCTCGACGTTCCACGTCGAGGGACCCGGCTACACGGGCACCGGCCAGGAGCGCAGCCAGGCGGTGGCGCTGCTCCGCAGGTTCGCCGACATCCCGTTCCTGCCGATCCATTTCGACTTCGTGACGCCCGAGGGTCAGCCGCTGCTCGGCGTCGAGCGCCAGGGCTCGGTGCGCGACAAGTACACCGTGCACGTGCCCGACCCGCGCGTCGACTTCCGGGTCGCCGCCGCGATCGCGGTCGGCCTCGACGCGCTGATGCAGCGGTAGTTGGCATGGTGCTGTTCCCCGACGCCCGCAAGGCCGTCGAGGAGTACGCCGTCGCCGTACCCCTCTGGTCCGAGGGGTACGACGTCGCGGCGGCGCGCGAGGAAGCACTCGCGCTCGCGGCGGCCGAGCCGCGCGAGGAGGTCGGCGAGCTCCGCGAGATCGACGCCGACGGGGTCCGTTGCCGGCTCTACCGGCCGCTGTCCGACCCTTCCGCAACCGGCCTCATCCTCCATCTGCACGGCGGCGGCTTCGTGTTCAACGACATCGACGTGCACGACGCGGTCTGCCGGCGGTTCGCCAACCGGGCCGGCGTCCCCGTGCTCAGCGTCGACTACCGCCGTCCACCCGAGCACCCGTTCCCGGCAGCGCCGGACGACGTCGACACCGTGCTCGCCTGGCTCGACCGGCAGGACGACCTCGGCGGCCCGACGTACGCCCACGGCGACAGCGCCGGCGGCAACCTGGCCCTGGTCGCCGCGCTCCGCCACCCGGGCCGGTTCCGCGCGCTCGTGCTGATCTACCCGTTCCTCGACCCCAAGGGCGAGTTCGAGTCCTACCGCACCGCCGCCGACGGCTTCGACACCCGCGAGGCCGCCTGGTACTGGCAGCAGTACGCCGCCAGCCCGGCCGACCTCACCAACCCCGACCTGGCCCCGCTGCTGTCCGACCGCCTCGCGACCCTGCCCCCGACCCTGCTGGTGACCGCCGAGCACGACCCGCTCCGCGACGAGGGCGAGCACCTCGCCGCCACCCTCGCTGAGCTCGGTGTCGAGGTGGTGGCCACCCGCTACCTCGGTCAGGTGCACGGGTTCTGGCGGCACCGGGTCTTCACGGCCGCCGAGCCGCTGGTCCGGCAGGTCGCGGGCTTCCTGGCCATGCACCGGTGACGCTCTGACAGAATCCGGCGGCATGCGCGTGCACCTGGGCTGCGACCACGCCGGCCTCGAGCTCAAGGACCACCTCGTCACCTGGCTGACCGAGTCCGGACACGAGCCCGTCGACCACGGCCCGTTCGAGTACGACGCCCAGGACGACTACCCGGTCTTCTGCATCAGCGCGGCGCAAGGCGTCGCCGCTGACCGCGAGGCCGGGCTCGACAGCCTCGGCGTGGTGATCGGCGGTTCGGGCAACGGCGAGCAGATGGCTGCCAACAAGGTGCGGGGCGTGCGTGCGGCGCTGGTCTGGTCCGAGGAGATCGCGACGCTCGCGCGCGAGCACAACGACGCCAACGTCATCTCGGTCGGCGGCCGGATGCACTCGATCGAGGACACCACGCGGTTCATCGAGGTCTTCCTGGCCACCCCGTTCAGCGAGGACGAGCGGCACGTCCGGCGGATCGGCCAGCTCTCGACGTACGAGACCACCGGCGAGCTGCCCGGCACCGATGCCTGAGGGGCACACCCTCCACCGGCTGGCCGACGAGCTGAACCACGCCTTCGCCGGGCGCCGGGTGCGGGTCGGCAGCCCGCAGGGCCGGTTCGCGGACTCCGCTGCGCTGCTCGACGACCAGGTCCTGGTCGGCGCAGAGTCGTGGGGCAAGAAGCTGTTCGTCGAGTTCCCCGGCGACCGGTTCGTCTACATCCACCTGGGCCTGATCGGCGGGTTCGTCGTCGAGGCCGACGTGGCCGAGGTGCCGCTGCCGGTCGGCGAGGTCCGGCTCCGGATCACCACCGCCACGGCGTACGGCGACCTGCGCGGCGCCACGGCGTGCGAGCTGGTCACCCGCGAGCAACGCGATGCCGCGATCGCGAAGCTCGGCCCGGACCCCCTGCGAGCCGATGCCGACCCGGCCCGGGCCTGGCAGCGGATCCGGCGCAGCAGCCTGCCGATCGGGCGGCTGCTGATGGACCAGGGGGTGCTGGCGGGCGTGGGGAACGTCTATCGGGCCGAGCTCCTCTTCCGGCACCGGATGCATCCGCTGCGACCCGGTCGCACGCTCCGCAGCGGGCAGTGGCAGGCGATGTGGGACGACCTCGTCGAGCTCATGGAGGAGGGCGTGCGAACCGGGCGGATCGACACGGTTCGTCCCGAGCACACCCCGGAGGCGATGGGCCGTGCGGCGCGGGTCGACGACCACGGCGGGGAGGTCTACGTCTATCGCCGCACCGGCCAGCCGTGCCTCGTCTGCGAGCGCCCGGTGCGGACCGCCGTACTCGACACCAGAAACCTGTTCTGGTGCTCGCATTGTCAGCCCAAGTTCCGCTCCCGGGCCGTAGGCTGACCCCGTTCTCGGACCCCAGCAGAAGGCGTTTCTCCCCATGACCACGGCCCATCCGCTGAGCAGGCGCGTGCGCGGAGTGACGCCTCGTGCCCGGGTGGGACTGATGCTCCGACGGGGGATGACCGCCGAGACCCGGCTCGGGCTGACGCTGGCGGCGGTGACGGTGCTGCTGACCGCCTCGATCGTCTGGCGCCCGATGGACGTGCCGTTCACGAGTCTGATGCTCCCGCTGCTCCTGGGCAGCATCTTCCTCGGCCCGCGCTCACTGCCCTGGTTCGTCATCCTGGTGATGGCCGGACTGACCGTCTCGGTCTCCCAGCAGGAGGAGATCACCTCGCGGACGGTCGTCGCGACGGTGGTGATGTTCCTGATGGGCCTCGTGGTGATGATGACCAGTCACCAGCGCGCGAGCCTCGGAGTGGCCGGCCCGCGCGGCGAGTCGATGCTGGTCGACCTGCGCGACCGGATCCTCACCCAGGCCCGGATTCCCGAGCTGCCCGGCAACTGGGCGGTGCAGTCCGCGCTCTACTCCGCGGGTGGTACGCCGTTCGCCGGTGACTTCGTGGTGGCCACCCGGCCGCTCTCCAGCACCAAGCTCGAGGTCACGGTCGTCGACGTGTCGGGCAAGGGCGAGGACGCCGGCGCTCGCGCGCTGCTGCTTTCGGGCGCGTTCGGCGGGCTGATCGGCGCCATGCGCCCCGAGCAGTTCCTGCCCGCGGCCAACGACTACTTGTTCCTCCAGAACTGGGAGGAAGGCTTCGCCACCGCGGTGCACCTGTCGCTGGACCTGGTCTCCGGTGCCTACGAGATCCGCACGGCCGGGCACCCGCCTGCGGTGCACCGGCAGGCCGGATCCGGGCGCTGGCAGGTGCTGCGCACCGAGGGACCGATCCTGGGGCTGATCGAGGACGCGGAGTTCTCCTCCGTGACCGGCCGGATCGGGCCGGGGGACGCCGTGCTCCTCTACACCGACGGCATGGTCGAGGAGCCGCGTCGCGACATCGACCTGGGCATCGACCGGATGCTGGGCGAGATGGAGTCGCTGCTGCGCGGCACCTGGGACGACGCGGCGAACCGGCTCGCGGTCTCGCTCGGCTCCCGCGACGACGACCGCGCGATCGTGGTCGTGCACCGGCTCTGGTGACCGTTCACCGGACGCAGCCGTTTGGGGCGATGGGCGCCGCCTGTGGCACCATGAGCGCGCACAAATCACTGCGGATGTAGCTCAATGGTAGAGCCCCAGTCTTCCAAACTGGCTACGCGGGTTCGATTCCCGTCATCCGCTCCAAGGAGCCTCCCGGAACCGTTCCGGACGGCATCTTGGCGGGGCGTAGCGTAGTGGCTAGCGCGCCTGCTTTGGGAGCAGGAGATCGCAGGTTCGAGTCCTGTCGCCCCGACGTTCCAGCCCCACCCTGGGGTGCAGAAAACCATTAGAGGAGAACACTGGTGAAGAGCGCCGTCGAGACGTTGAGCCCGACCCGGGCCAAGCTGACCGTCGAGGTGCCCTTCGAGGAGCTCAAGCCGAGCCTCGACGCGGCGTACAAGAAGATCGCCCAGCAGATCAACATCCCCGGCTTCCGCAAGGGCAAGGTGCCGCCGATGGTCATCGACCGTCAGGTGGGCCGCAGTGCCGTGCTGGACGAGGCCGTCAACGACGTGCTGCCGCAGAAGTACTTCGCGGCGCTCGAGGAGAACTCCCTCACCCCGCTGGCGCAGCCCGACATCGAGGTGACCAAGTTCGAGGACAACGAGACCCTCGAGTTCACCGCCGAGGTCGACATCCGTCCCGAGATCGATGTTCCCGACTACGACGGCCTCGAGGCCTCGGTCGAGGACGTCGCGGTGACCGACGCCGACGTCGAGGAGCAGGTGCAGGCGCTGCGCGAGCGGTTCGCCACCCTGAGCGACGTGGAGCGCGAGGTCGCCGACGGCGACTTCGTCGTGATCGACCTCAAGGCCAACCGCGACGGCGAGCCGGTCGAGGGCGCCGAGGTCTCCGGCATGTCCTACCAGGTCGGCCGCGGCGGCATGATCGACGGCCTCGACGACGCCCTGAGCGGCATGTCGGCCGGCGAGGAGAAGACCTTCACGACCCAGCTCGTCAGCGGCGACCTGGTCGGCGAGGACGTCGAGGTGGGCGTTGCCGTCTCCCAGGTGCAGGAGCAGGAGCTCCCCGACCTCGACGACGAGTTCGCGCAGATGGCCTCGGAGTTCGACACGATCGCCGAGCTCAACGACGACGTCCGCGAGCGCCTCGGTCGCGGCAAGCGGCTCGAGCAGGCCGCCGCCGCCCGTGACGCGGTGCTCGAGGTGCTGCTCGAGAAGGTCGAGATCCCGCTTCCGGAGACCGTCGTCACCGACGAGCTCAACGCCCGCAGGCAGAGCGTCGAGCAGCAGCTCGCCTACGCCGGGCTGACCATGGACAAGTACCTCGAGGACGAGGGTCAGACGCTCGAGGAGTTCGAGGCCGACCTCGACCGCCGCGTGCGCGAGGCCATCGCCGCCCAGTTCCTCCTCGACGAGATCGCCAAGCGCGAGGAGATCGGCGTCGAGCAGGACGAGCTCTCCCAGCACCTGGTCCGCCGGGCCCAGCAGTCGGGTCAGGACCCGCAGGAGTTCGCCAACCACATGTTCGAGCACAACCACATCCCCGAGATGGTCCAGGAGATCCTGCGCGGCAAGGCGCTCGCCAGGATCGTCGAGACCGCCAGCGTCAAGGACGCCTCTGGCAACCCGGTTGAGCTCAAGAACCTGCGGCCCGACGGCTCGATCGGTGAGCCCGAGGCCGAGGTCGCCGACGCGCCCCAGGAGTAAGTGCACAGGCGTTCACTCAATGGGCTAGCCTGCCGCTCATGACTCGCGGCCCCGGGGTGCTGGATGCCCTGTCCCTGTTGTCCGAAGTCGCCGACGAGCTCGTGGTGCGCAGCGTGCGCGACACCCACCTGGCCTGGGCTGACCGGGCCGGCGGGGGTGCCATGCATCGCGGCATTGCCTCGGCGGTCTACGGCGGCCTGGGGGCCGGACTGCGCGCGACCTCCCGCGGTCTCGACAAGCTGGCCGCGACCGGCACCGGACCGCGCCTGGAGGACCGACCGCAGGGTCGGTTCGTCAACGCCGCGGTCAACGGGCTGATCGGCGACCGCCTGGTCCGGGAGCGCCCGCAGCTCGCCATCTCGATGGCGGTGCGGCACGCGGGCCGGGACGTGGTGCCGGACGCGACGGGCCTCGCGGACGCGTTCCCCGAGCCGACCGGCCAGCTCGTGGTCTTCATGCACGGTCTCTGCGAGAACGAGTCCTACTGGAACCGGCACCGCGACCGCACCGGCACGACGTACGGCGAGACCCTGACGGGGCGCGGGTGGACCCCGGTCTTCCTGCGCGGCAACACCGGACTGGGCCTGCGCGAGAACGGCGTGGCGCTGGCCTCGCTGATGCAGCGGGTGGTCGACGCCTGGCCGGTGCCGGTCACCCGGATCGCGCTGGTCGGCCACTCCCTGGGCGGACTGGTGATGCGGGCGGCAGGCGCCGTCGCCGCGGGGCCCGTGGACCGGGACTGGAACGAGCTGGTCACCGACGTGATCACCCTCGGCACCCCGCACCTCGGCGCCCCGATCGCGTGGGGGATCGGGCACGGCAGCCGCGGCCTCGGCATGTTGCCGGAGACGGCGGCGTTCGGCCGGATCCTCGACTGGCGATCGGTCGGGGTGCACGATCTGGTCGTCGGGCTGGCCGAGGACGTCCCGCCGCTCCCGCACGCGCGCTACCGCCTGGTCGCGGCAACCCTGACGGCATCGCGGCGGCACCCTGTCGGGCACGTCGTGGGCGACCTGCTGGTGCGGCCCCGGTCGGCGTACGGCCGGGACCGGCGGGGCCGTGAGCTGTTCCCCGGCGCCGAGGTGCTGCACGTGGGCAACACCGACCACTTCGGGCTGCTCAACCACCCCGACGTGCTCCGAGCCATGGAACGATGGCTCGCATGACCAAGCCTTCCGGCCCCAGCAAGGCCGACCGCGAGCTCCGCGCCGAAGCCGTCGTGGACGCGCCGGCCGACAAGGTGTGGGAGCTGCTGACGGACTTCTCGCGGCTGCCCGACTGGAGCCCCGAGCTGCTGAAGATGATGCCGCTCAAGCGCGGCGGTCTTCGGCTGAACCAGTGGTACCTCGGCATCAACCGCCGCAAGGCGGTGATCTGGCCGAGCCGATCGGTCGTCGCCGTGCTCGAGCCCGGCAAGTCGCTGGCGTGGGACACCAAGTCCAGCGGCGCGCGGTGGATCTGGGAGCTCAGCCCGGAGGGCGACGGAACCCGCGTCGTACACCGTCGGCCGGTGCCCCAGAAGCTGACCATGATCAGCAACGTGTTCGCCCCGGTCCTCCTCGGTGGTTCGGCGGAGCACGCCGACGAGCTCGAGGCCGGCATGGCGCAGACGGTCTCCCGCCTGAAAGCCGCGGCGGAGGGCTGAGATCTCGCCCCGGAATCTGCTCTGCGCGAACAGCACCTGATATGCCGTGGCTCGCCGGTCCGCACGGGCTAGGGTCGGCCCGTGACCCAGACTCCAGGTGGACTCAACGTCCTCGACGACCACATCTACTCGCGGTTGCTGCGAGAGCGGATCGTGTTCCTCGGCTCCGAGGTGCGTGACGCCAACGCCAACGCGATCTGTGCGCAGCTGCTGCTGCTGTCGGCCGAGGACCCCGAGGCCGACATCTTCCTGCACATCAACAGCCCGGGTGGCTCCGTCGACGCCGGCATGGCGATCTACGACACCATGAACTACATCCCCAACGACGTGGCCACCGTCGGCATGGGCCTGGCCGCCTCGATGGGTCAGTTCCTGCTCTGCGCCGGCACGAAGGGCAAGCGCTACGCGCTGCCGCACGCGCGGATCATGATGCACCAGCCGTCCTCCGGCATGGGCGGCTCCGCGTCCGACATCAAGATCCAGGCCCAGCAGTCGCTGCACATCAAGAAGGTGCTGCTCCAGCTGATCGCCGACCACACCGGTCAGGACCTCGACCAGGTGATCAACGACGCCGACCGGGACCGTTGGTTCACCGCGGACCAGGCGAAGGACTACGGCCTGGTCGACCAGGTCGTCAAGAGCGCCCGTGAAGCCGCCGACGACGGCCGACCCGCCCACAAGAAGGACTGACGCATGAACTACTACATCCCTCAGTGGGAAGAGCGGACGTCCTACGGATTCCGCCGGATCGACCCCTACGGCAAGCTGTTCGAGGACCGCATCATCTTCCTCGGGACCCCGATCTCCGACGACGTGGCGAACGCCGTGATGGCCCAGCTGCTGTGCCTGGAGTCGATGAACCCCGACCAGGAGATCCAGATCTACATCAACTCGCCGGGTGGCTCGTTCACGGCGCTGACCGCGATCTACGACACGATGCGGTTCATCAAGCCCGAGATCCAGACCGTGTGCCTCGGCCAGGCTGCCTCGGCGGCCGCGATCCTGCTCGCCGCCGGCTCGCCCGGCAAGCGGCTGGCTCTCCCGACGAGCCGGATCCTGATCCACCAGCCCTACACCGAGGGCACGTTCGGTCAGACCTCCGACATCGAGATCCAGGCCAACGAGATCCTGCGGATGCGCGAGCTGCTCGAGAAGATGATCAGCGACCACAGCGGTCGCGACATCGAGCAGGTCAGCCGCGACATCGAGCGGGACAAGATCCTGACCGCGGAGCAGGCCGTCGAGTACGGCCTGATCGACGCGGTCATCGAGTCGCGCAAGGTCGCTCCGGCCCTGGCGACGTCCTGAGCGAGCCGATCGTGTCCGAGCGTCAAACTCCGTGTCGTCCCCCCATCGGGGGCGGCTCGGGGTACCGTCGGATGGTTCGCGAACCTGTAGCTCCACTCATGAGGAGGGCCACCCGTGGCGCGCATCGGTGACGGAGGCGATCTGCTCAAGTGCTCCTTCTGCGGGAAGAGCCAGAAGCAGGTCAAGAAGCTCATCGCTGGCCCCGGTGTCTACATCTGCGACGAGTGCATCGATCTCTGCAACGAGATCATCGAGGAAGAGCTCAGCGAGGGGACCGAGGTCGGTCTCGAGGAGCTGCCCAAGCCGAAGGAGATCTTCGACTTCCTCAACTCCTACGTCGTAGGCCAGGAGCGCGCCAAGAAGGCGCTCGCCGTCGCGGTCTACAACCACTACAAGCGCGTCCAGGCGGGTCTGCAGCCGGTCTCCGGCAAGCACAGCAAGGACGAGGCCGTCGAGGTCGCCAAGTCCAACATCCTGGTGATCGGCCCGACCGGCTGCGGCAAGACCTACCTCGCGCAGACGCTGGCTCGGATGCTCAACGTCCCGTTCGCGATCGCCGACGCCACCGCCCTCACCGAGGCCGGCTATGTCGGTGAGGACGTCGAGAACATCCTGCTCAAGCTGATCCAGGCCGCTGACTACGACGTCAAGAAGGCCGAGACCGGCATCATCTACATCGACGAGATCGACAAGGTGGCCCGCAAGGCCGAGAACCCCTCGATCACCCGCGACGTCTCCGGTGAGGGCGTCCAGCAGGCCCTGCTGAAGATCATCGAGGGCACCACTGCCTCGGTGCCGCCGCAGGGTGGCCGCAAGCACCCGCACCAGGAGTTCATCCAGATCGACACCACGAACATCCTGTTCGTCGTCGGCGGGGCGTTCTCCGGACTCGAGCACATCATCGAGCAGCGGGTCGGCAAGAAGACGCTGGGCTTCACCGCCGAGGTGCGCGGCCAGGCCGAGCGGGCGGCCGAGGACCTGCTCGCCGAGGTGCGCCCGGAGGACCTCACGAAGTTCGGCCTGATCCCCGAGTTCATCGGACGGCTGCCGCTGATCGCGAGCGTCACCAAGCTGGACCAGCAGGCGCTGGTGCAGATCCTCACGGAGCCGCGCAACGCGCTGGTGAAGCAGTACCACAAGCTGTTCGAGCTCGACGGCGTCGAGCTCGAGTTCACCGCCGACGCCATCGAGGCGATCGCAGACAACGCTCTGGAGCGGGGCACCGGCGCCCGCGGGCTGCGGGCCATCATCGAAGAGGTCCTGCTGCACGTCATGTACGACGTGCCCTCGCGCGGCGACATCGGCAAGGTGATCGTCACCCGTGAGGTGGTCGACGACGGCGTCGCGCCCACCTTGGTGCCGCGCGAGTCCGAGGCCAAGAAGAAGAAGTCCGCGTAGCCCGTCTAGTCATTTGTGACTATTTGGCGCCCGGGCTGGACCAAGAGCCCTCCTCATCGGCAAGACTGACCGCTGGAACCTGATCTCGGGTCCAAGGGAGGATTTCTCGGTGAGCGCCAAGCACAAACGGCCGTTCTACATTTTTGCGGCTGTCGCTGCGATCTGCTGCATGGTGCTGGTCACCGGCATCCGCGGCAGCAAGGCCGAGGACAGTCGAGCCCCCGTGTTCGCGGGCTCTCAGGTCACCGACGCCGGGACCACGATCTCGCCCCTCCCGGGCGCGCCGGAGATCACGTCTCCCAGCTCCGAGCCCGGAGCCACCGGTGGTGACGCCACGGGCGCGGAGGGCGACTTCGACCCGACGCTGCCGGGTCTGGACGGATTGCTGACCGGACCTGGGGGTGGCGACGCGGAGAACGGGTCGCAGTCCGGGGTGACCGTGCTGCCGCCGTTCCTCGACCCCGTCGAGGACGGGACCGTCCCGCCTGTCACCGACGACGAGTCGGACGGCAAGGGTCGCGGCCACCGCGGCGGCAAGAAGGACAAGGACAAGGACAAGGTCAAGGACGAGCACGGCAACGAGGCCGACGAGGAGGCCGCGGCCGACGCGGAGTCCGAGGACGAGGTCGACCCGGATGTCTTCGGAGTCGACGAGGACGAGGTCGAGGGCGAGGGCGAAGACCCCGACGCCGACCCGACCGGCGACGCGACGCCCTAAGGCGTCGTCTCCACCAGCTCCGCGACCACCGAGATCTCGGCCGCGTCGTTCGCGGTGAACACCAGCTCACCCACGATCTTGCCGGCGGCGCGCAGGTCCCTGGCTGCGAGCTCGGCAGCCTGGACGAGCACCTCCGGCCCGGCGATCTCCACCCGGGACAGCTCGGCGCGCATCGAGACCTTGGCCTGCGACTTCGCGCCGCGGATGCCGATCAGCGCCGCTCCGACCGCGTCGACCGCAGTGGGGTCGGTGGCGGCCGCTGCGCCGAGCTCGGTCACGGCCGGCCAGGCAGCGCGGTGGATCGAACCCTCACGCCACCACGACCAGACCTCCTCGGTCACGTAGGGCAGGAACGGCGCGAGCAGCCGCAGCTGCACCTCGAGCGCCAGCGCCAGCGTGGCCTGGGCGGACGCGGTCGCGGGGCCGCCCTCCTCGGCATACGCACGCTCCTTGACCAGCTCGACGTAGTCGTCGCAGAACTCCCAGAAGAACTTCTCGGTGATCTCGAGCGCCGAGGTGTAGTCGAATGCTTCGAACGCCTCGGTGGCCTTGGTGACCACGCCGGCCAGCCGGCCCATGAGCGCACAGTCGATCGGCTCGGAGATGTTGACCGGGTTCACGTCGGTCGCGCCGACACCGTCCAGCACGAACCGCGAGGCGTTGAGCACCTTCATCGCGAGTCGCCGACCGACCTTCATCTGGGTCTCGTCGAACGGCGAGTCGAGTCCCGGCCGGGTCATCGCGGCCCGCCAGCGGACCGCGTCCGCGCCGTACTTCTCGAGGATCTCGGTCGGGACCACGACGTTGCCCTTGGACTTGCTCATCTTCTTGCGGTCCGGGTCGAGGATCCACCCGGAGAGCATCGCGTGCCGCCACGGGGTCGCGTGGTTCTCGAGGTGGGCGCGCACCACGCGACCGAACAGCCAGGTGCGGATGATGTCGTGGGCCTGGGTGCACAGATCCATCGGGAAAACGCGCTGCCACAGGTCCTCGTCGGTGGCCCAGCCGCCGGCGATCTGCGGGGTCAGCGACGAGGTGGCCCAGGTGTCCATGACGTCGGGGTCGCCGACGAAGCCGCCCGGCTTGCCGCGCTGGTCCTCGGTGAAGCCCCGGGGTGCGTCCGTCGACGGGTCGACGGGCAGCTCGGCCTCGCTGGGCATCAGCGGGTGGTCGTAGTCGGGCTCGCCGTCGGCGTCCAGGGGGTACCAGACCGGGAACGGGATCCCGAAGAACCGCTGCCGCGAGATCAACCAGTCGCCGTTGAGGCCGTCGACCCAGTTGTCGAAGCGGTGCTTCATGTGCGCGGGCAGCCAGTCGATCTCGGCGCCGTGCTCGAGCATCTCGCCGCGCAGGGACGCGTCGCGGCCGCCGTTCGTGATGTACCACTGCCGGGTGGCCACGATCTCCAGCGGCTTCTCGCCCCGCTCGTAGAAGTTGGCCATCCGCTGGGTCGGCGTGGGCTCGCCGTCGAGGTCGCCGGTCTCCCGGAGCTTGGCCACCATCGCCTCGCGGGCCGAGAAGACGGTCTTGCCCGCCAGCTCGGAGTACGCCGCCGCGGCGCCCTCGCCGCCGAGCCATTCGGGCGTCTCGCGGGAGAACCGGCCGTCGCGGCCGATGACGGTGCGGACCGGGAGGTTCAGCTCGCGCCACCAGGTGACGTCAGTGAGGTCGCCGAACGTGCAGCACATGGCGATGCCGGCGCCCTTGTCCATCTCGGCGGCCGGGTGCGCGAGGACGGGGATCTCGACGCCGAAGACCGGCGAGGCGACCGTGGTGCCGAAGAGCCCCTGGTAGCGCTCGTCGTCGGGGTGCGCGATCAGCGCGACCACCGAGGCGATCAGCTCGGGCCGCGTGGTCTCGATGAAGACGTCGGTGCCGTCGGCCTGGTGGAACGCGACGCGGTGGTAGTGGCCGGCGTACTCGCGGGCCTCGAGCTCGGCCTGCGCGACGGCGGTCTGGAACGTGACGTCCCAGAGCGTCGGGGCCTCCTGGAGGTAGGCCTCCCCGCGGGCGAAGTTGCGCAGGAACGCGGTCTGGCTGACGAGCTGCGACTTCGCGCCGATCGTCGTGTAGTGCTCGTCCCAGTCGACCGACAGGCCGAGGGTGCGCCACAGCTGCTCGAAGACCTGCTCGTCCAGCTCGACCAGGCGCTCGCACAGCTCGACGAAGTTGGGCCGGCTGATCGGGATCTGCTTCTTGGGGTCTGGGTTCTCTGGGGGCGTGAAGTCAGCGTCGTAGGGCAGGCTCGGGTCGCAGCGGACGCCGTAGTAGGTCTGCACCCGGCGCTCGGTCGGCAGGCCGTTGTCGTCCCAGCCCATCGGGTAGAACACCGACTTGCCGCTCATCCGCTGGTAGCGCGCGATCACGTCGGGGTGCGTGTAGGAGAACACGTGCCCGACGTGCAGCTTGCCGCTGACGGTCGGCGGGGGAGTGTCGATCGAGAAGACGTTCTCCCGCGGCTGGGTGCGGTCGAACTTGTAGGTGCCCTCGTCGCGCCAGCGGGCGGCCCACTTCTCCTCGAGGCCTTCGAGGGCGGGCTTCTCGGGCACCGAGACGGCGCCGGGCGCGGAGGTCTGCGTCATGAGGCGGAGTTTATGGGCGCTCATCCGCGTCCGGAAAACCGGTGTCACCGCATCGGTGCAGGTCAGTACGGTTTCGCGATGCACCTGGAGTTCCACGACGACCCCGCCGCATTCCTCGAGGCGGCCGCCGATCACCTCGCGGCGGACTCGGTGCTGAACACGGTCGTGGCCACGGTGACGCGTCGAGCGGTCGAGGACGTGGACCTGTCGCCCAGCACGGGGCCGCGCTGGTGGCTGGTGGTGCGGGACGGGTCGCGGGTCGCGGGCGTGGCGATGCGAACGGCGCCGATGCCGCCGTACCCCCTGTTCGTGCTGCCGATGCCCGAGGAGGCGGCGGTCGACCTGGCCAGGGCACTGCACGACCGCGAGGAGGAGGTGCTCGCGGTCAACGGCGCCCTGCCGGCGACGCAGCTGGTGGCCGACGAGACCGCGCGGCTGGTCGGGGGAGCGGCGCGGGTGGCCGAGCGGACCCGGCTGCACAGCCTGACGACGTTGATTCCGCCTCGCCCGGTGCCCGGTCGGCTGCGGACCGCCCGGCCCGAGGAGGTCGATCTGGTGCTGCGCTGGTTCCTCGCCTTCGACGTCGACGCCGCCGAGCAGGCGGGCCGGGCCGGTGAGCACGTGATGCTGGAGCCGCCCGACGCGGCCGCGCTGCTGCCCCGCATCGAGCAGGGCCGGGTGTGGCTCTGGGAGGACGAGCAGGGAGTCCCGGTCCACCTGACCGCCAGCAACCCGCCGGCGTACGGCGTCGCCCGGATCGGTCCGGTCTACACGCCGCGCGACCGCCGCGGGCAGGGATTCGCGAGTGCCGCGGTGGCCGCGGTGACGCAGCTGCTGCTCGACCAGGGTCTCCAGGTCTGCTTGTTCACCGATCAGGGCAACCCGACGTCGAACCGGGTCTACGAGGCGCTCGGCTACCGGCCGGTGGTCGACATGGCCAACCTGGTGATCACCACACCAGGCTCTACCAAATCAGTACGGGCTTGACCACCCGGCCCGCCAGCACGTCCTCGATCGCGGCCTCGATCTGCTCGAACGGATACGTGACGACCAGGTCGTCGACGTCGAAGTCGCCGGCCAGGTTCATCTCGATCAGGCGGGGCAGCATCTCCAGCGGGTCGGACTCGCCCTCGATCGAGGAGCGGATGATCTTGCCGTTCTGGAGCAGGTCGATGGCATCGATGGCGTACTCCTCGGCGCCGAGGCCGAGGGCGATCAGCGTGCCCCGGATCTGGAGCGACTGCTGGGCCTGTTTCACCACCTCGGAGACCGCGGTGGTGTCGATCGCGTACGTCGCCCCGCCTCCGGTGAGCTCCTTGACCCGGTCGACGACGGTCTGCTCGCCGAGCGTCGTGGGGTTCACGGTGACCGCGCCGAACCGCTCGGCCTCCTTCAGCCGTGCGTCGGTCAGGTCGACGGCGACGACCGTGCAGCCGGTCGTGGCCGCCGCGATGACCGCGGCCAGGCCGACGGCGCCACAGCCGAAGACCACCAAGCTGTCGGTCGCTTCGGGTCGCAGCAGGTTCAGCACGGTGCCGGCCCCGGTCTGGAACCCGCAGCCGTACGGCGCGAGCTTGCTGAGGTCGAGGGACTTGTCGACGACCACGCAGTTGTCGGCGTACGCGATCGCGTGCCGGGCCAGGCTGGACTGGCCGAAGAACGAGCCGTAGACGGGCTGGCCGTCGCGCTGATGGGTGGTGGAGCCGTCCATCCGGAAGCCCATGTAGTTGAGCATCAGCGAGTTCTCGCAGTAGCCGACGGCGCCCTCCTTGCAGGCCGGGCAGGCGCGGCACGAGCGGAAGCTCATCAGCACGTGGTCGCCGACCTCGATGCCGCTCACCCCGGCGCCGACCTGCTCCACGACGCCCGCGCCCTCGTGGCCGAAGACACGGGGGAACATCTCGGGCGGGAGGCTGTCCCGCAGCGAGAGGTCGGTGTGGCAGAGGCCGGCCGCGACGATCCGGACCAGCACCTCGTCCTCGCGGGGGTCATCGAGGTCGACCTCCTCGAAGCCGAACTTCCCGCCCTGCTCGTTGACGATGACTGCCGTGGTCTTCATGCGTCCCGCTCCAGCCAGAAGTAGTAGAGGTCCTTCACTCCGAAGGCCGACTCGAGCTTGCCGTTCATGATCCCCATCAGCGTGTCCGCGTCGACCCGCTTGAAGTGGTCGAACACCGGCATCGCGTCGTAGACCATCGTCGCCGTCGTCTCACCGCGGAACTCGACCGGCCACAGCGATGCCTCGGCGCCACCGCCGGCCGCGAGGTTGGAGTAGAGCTCGCCCTCCTCGTCGCGACAGATCAGCGGCTTGGCGTCGAGCGGGCCGTCGAAACGCTTGCCGTGCCAGCGCACCTTCTCGAGCACGGTGCTCGCGATGTGGCCGGTGCTGAAGTCGCCACCCCGCCAGGGCCCGAGGATCTCGTCCACCGTGACCGGCGCCAGGTCCGCCCAGAGGGCGTCCAGGTCGCTCGGGTCCGCGCTGTCTGCGGCTCTCAGCTCGTCGAACCGTTGCTTGATGTCGGACATGCCTGCAGCCTAGAACGTGTTGCAGTTCTGCGCTCCACCTAGAGTGGGTCCGCCATGACTGAATCCGCCGCACCCCGGCTCGCAGAGACCATCGCCGAGGTCGAGGACGCGCTGCTCTCCCGGTGGCCCGAGACCCGGCTGGAGCCGTCGCTGGACCGGATCCGAGCGTTCACCGAGCTGCTCGGTGACCCCCAGCGGACCTACCCGTCGATCCACCTGACCGGCACCAACGGCAAGACCTCGACCGCCCGGATGATCGACACCCTGCTCCGCGCCCTCGAGCTGCGCACCGGCCGGTTCACCTCCCCCCACGTGGAGCGGATGAGCGAGCGGATCTGCGTCGACGGCGAGCCGCTGAGCGACGAGGCGTTCGTGCGCGCGTTCAACGAGGTCGCGCCGTACACCCACCTCGTCGACTCCAGCGAGGCCCACCCGCTCTCGTTCTTCGAGACCGTCGTCGGGATGGCGTACGCCGCCTTCGCGGACGCCCCGGTCGACGTCGCGATCGTCGAGGTGGGCATGGGCGGGGTGTGGGACGCCACCAACGTGATCGACGCCGCCGTGGCGGTGGTACTCCCGATCGCGGTCGACCACGCTTCCTATCTCGGCGGCACGCCCGCCGAGATCGCCGTCGAGAAGGCCGGCATCATCAAGCCGGACTCCGTCGCGGTGCTCGCCCAGCAGCCGCCGGAGGCCGCCGAGGTGCTGCTCCGGTACGCCGCCGAAGTTGGCGCGACCGTGGCCCGCGAGGGACTCGAGTTCGGGGTCGTCACCCGGGTGTCCGCGGTGGGTGGCCAGGTGGTCAGCCTCCAGGGCATGCGGGCCCGGTACGACGACGTGTTCCTGCCCCTGTACGGCGCCCACCAGGCCCAGAACGCCGCCATCGCGCTGGCCGCCGTCGAGGCGTTCCTGGGCGACGACCCGCTCGACGACGCCTTGGTGCGGGGCGCGTTCGCCGAGGCCACCTCGCCCGGTCGGCTCGAGGTGATCCGGCGCAGCCCCACGATCGTGCTGGACGCCGCACACAACCCGCACGGCGCGGAGGCCACCGCCGCGGCACTCGACGACTCGTTCCAGTTCGCTCCGCTGATCGGGGTGATGGGCGTGATGGCCGACAAGGACCACGAGGGCGTGCTGGCCGCGTTCGAGCCGCACCTGCACCACCTCATCTGCACCCAGAACTCCACGGCTCGCGCACTGCCCGCCGAGCAGCTGGCCGAGGCCGCCATCGAGATCTACGGCGAGGACCGGGTCACCGTCGTCCGGCGACTTTCCGACGCGATCGACCAGGCAGCGGCGCTGGCCGAGGCGGGGGAGGCGTTCGGCGATCCGCTCGGCTCGGGTGCGGTACTAGTGACCGGCTCGGTCGTCACCGTCGGCGAGGCGCGACAGCTGCTGGGAGGCCCGCGATGACTGAAACTCCACGATCCCCGCGTCGCGGCATGTGCGCCGCCGTGCTCTCGCTCGAGGGCATCGTGCTCGGGCTGACGACCCCGGTGATGATCTCGATCTCGGACGTCGCCACCTCGACCGCGCTGTCGGTGGGTCTCGGGCTCATGGTCGCCTGCCTGCTCGTGGCCGGTCTGCTGCGCGGCGAGTGGGCCTACCTGCTCGGCTGGGTGATCCAGGTGGCTGCGATCGGGCTCGGAGTGCTGGTCACGATCATGTTCGTGCTGGGTCCGATCTTTGCTCTGCTGTGGGGGACGGCGTACTTCCTCGGTCGGAAGATCGAGCGGGAGCGGGCCGAGGCCTACGCGCGCGTTCAGCCCTGAGCGCGGGTAGGTAGAACCACGCTCCCAGCACGCTGAACGCACCCGCGGTCACCATCGCGACCTGGTTGGACGCCGCCCCGGCCAGCAAGCCGATCAACGGGCTGAGGATCGTGAAGGCCCCGAACGCCACCATCGAGTTCATCGACAGGACCGTGGCGCGGTTGCGGGCCTGTGCCTCGCGATGCAGGAGCGAGCTGTGGGCCGGTCCGCCTGAGCCGTGCAGGCTGTAGGTGAGGAGGTACGCCGCGATCAGGGCCGCGGGTCCGGCGACCAGGCCCATGACGACGGCGCCCAGCCCGTTGAGGATGCGCGCCAGGATCGCCGTCCGGGCGACGCCGATCCGGCCGGACGCGAGGCCGGCGAGCGCGGAGCCGAGGGCAAAGACGCCCCAGCCGACGGAGGCGACCGGGCCGATGAGCGCGCCGGCCTCCTCCTCGCTGCCCAGGATCTCGGCGAGCCGGATCGGCATGAACGCCTCGAAGACCACCATGGCGGCGCACCAGAAGATCTCAACGAGGGTGATGCCCCGCAGCACCTTGTTGGTCGACAGCATCCGCAGCCCCTCGCGGATGACGGTGGGCGCCTCCTTGGCGGACTGCACAGCGCGGCGGGCGCCGGTGGCGTCGAGATGGGTCCGCGGCTCCTTCAGCACGGCGAGCACGGCCACCAGGTGCACGACGTTGAGTGCCGTGAAGACGACGAATGGGAGCAGCAGGGCCGAGTCGACCGGGAGGGGGTTCCAGAAGACCAGGCCGCCGGAGAGGAGTGCGCCCGCTGCGATCGAGACGCCGAGGACGGTCCCCTCGGCGGAGAGGGACTTGTCCACGTCGGCGTCGGGAAGGGTCGCGTGCACGGTGTCGACGAACCAGGCCTCCAAGGGGCCGGAGTCCAGGGCCCGGAACACACCGGTCAGACCCGCCGCGAGAGCGAACATCCAGAACGAGTCGGCGATCAGGTAGGCGGCCGACGCGATCACGTTGACGATGGCCGCGGCCACGAACACCGGGCGCCGTCCGAACGCGTCGGCGAACCCACTGGTCGGGAGCTCCAGCACGAAGATGACGAAGCCGGCCAGCGAGGAGGCGAGCAGGGTCTCCGAGACGCTGAGTCCGCGTTCGAGGGCCCAGAGCGGGAACAGCCCGACGACCAGGCCGACCGGGAACCACCGCGTGAACGTCAGCGTGAGGAAGGCCCGCTTCGCGGCGGCGGGGGAGAGGACCTCACCCACGGCGAGAGTCCACGGGGTGCATCATCAGCCAGAGCGACACCTGCTTCGCCGCCGGATCCCCGGCGCCGATCGTGCGGTAGCGGGTGAGGACGGCCAGGAGCTCCTCGAGCAGGGCCTCCGCCTGGGCCGGCGTCACCATGGCCACGTCGTCGCTGGTGCCCATGGCGTCGCGCCAGTCCTGGGGCCACGAGTGCTCGGCGTCCAGCCACTGCAGCATGTTCTCGGAAGCGGAGCGGACGTAGTCGCGGGTCAGCCAGCCGAGCGAGGTCTCAGCATCCTCGTCCCCGGCGAAGTCACTCGTGGTCCACGAGTGGGAGCGGCTGGCCGCCCGCCACTCCCGGCGCTTGCCCTCGCCCTCGCCGGTGTCCTCGACCAGCCCGACCGACTCGAGCTTGCGGAGGTGGTAGCTGGTGGCGCCGGTGTTGGTGTCCAGCTGGTCGGCGAGCTCCGTGGCGGTCGCGGGACCGTTGCGCCGCAGCGCGGTGAGCAGCCGGGAGCGCAGCGGGTGGGCGAGAACCTTGACGGCTGCGGCATCGAGCCTGATGTCTGCGGGCATGCATGCACACTAACTGTGCATAGATAGTTTGCACAACTATTGTGTAAGAGATTTCTCTAGCACCTCGAGCGCTCGGGTGAGCTGGTCCTCGGTGACCCCGCCGAACCCGACGATCAGGCCGCTCAGTCGGGCCGAGCGGCAGTAGTCGGCCAGCAGCGGGACGTCGAAGCCCGCCTCTCGACCGTCCTGATGCGCGCGGCGGGCGACCCGCTCCGGCATCAGCCAGGTCGAGTACATGCCGGCCAGCGGCCCGGCCAGCTCGGCGTGCGGCGCGAGTACGGCGGCCACCCGCGGCGCGCGCTCGGCGTACACGCGGCGCGCGGTGCGGACGACCCGGCCGACGTACCCGTCCCGGAGTAGTGAGAGGAAGGCCCGCTGCACCGGCCACGGCGCCGCCTCGTGGGTCGCCTCGCGCCGTGCGTTGATCGCGTCGAGGAGCTGGGGCGGCGGGACCATCCAGCCGAGCCGGAGGCTGGGCGCGACGCTCTTCGAGGCGGTGCCCAGGTAGGCGACGCGGGTGCGGTCGAGCGTGGCCAGTGCGGGCACCGGGGCGACGTCGTACCGGAACTCGGAGTCGTAGTCGTCCTCGACGACCACCGCGTCCGCACGTCGTGCTGCCTCGAGCAGCCCGAGGCGCTCCTCCGCCGGCAGCACCCGGCCGAGCGGGTGCTGGTGCGCCGGCGTCACGTAGGCCGCGACCCGGCCGGTGAGGTCGGTGATCGGATCGAGGGCGGGGTGGTCATGGACCTCGCGCCCCGCCGCGCGGACCGTCTCCACGGCGGCGCGGTAGCCGGGGTCCTCGACCAGCACCGGTCCTGGTGGCAGTACGCCGAGCAGGTGCCGCAGCCCGTCGGTGGTGCCGCCGGTCACCACGATCTCGTCCGGATCACAGCGCAGCCCGCGGGTCCGGGCCAGGTGCTCGGCGAGCGCGACCCGCAGCTCCGGGAGGCCGCGCGGGTCGTCGTACCCACGAGGAGGGGCGGTCGCAGAGACGTCGCGCCAGGCCCGCCGCCACCCGGCTGCGTGTCGAGGGTCGATCCAAGGCGTGCCGGTGTCGAGCCGGACCAGGCGCTGCGGCTCGCGGTCGGTCCGGGATGCGGCGACCCGGACCGGGGCGAGCCCGCCCGAGGCGACGTACGTGCCCGAGCCGCGCCGCGCCTCCAGCCAGCCTTCGGCCAGCAGCTGGTCGTACGCCTGCTCGGCGACCGAGCGCGAGACGCCCAGGTCGGCCGCGAGCGCGCGGCTGCTAGGCAGCCGGTCGCCGCGGCGCAGGGTGCCGGCGAGCACCTGCTCGCGCACGCCCGCCGCGACCTGCAGCCCCAGGGGTGTGGGCGAGGTGCGGTCCAGGGTGAGGGGGAGCGTGGGCACGAAAGTGTCCTGCCAATCTTGCTGAGAATTGGCCCGTGTGCGCAGGCCACCTGGGCACCAGACTAGTGGCGTGACCACGACTCCGCTCTCCCCAACACCACGGACCCAGGTCAGCCGCGGCCGCAACCGCGCCGTCGACGACCGGGCCGCCCTGCACGCGTTCCTCGCCGACGCGCTGGTCGCGCACATCGGCGTGAACGTCGGCGAGCACCCGGTGGTGCTCCCCACCGCGTTCGCGGTGGACGTCGACGGGCCGGACCGGGACGGCACGATGTACGTGCACGGCTCGGTCGCCGCCGGCTGGGTGCGCCGGGCCGGCAGCGCCTCGGTGTGTGTGACCGTCACCGAGCTCGACGGTCTGGTGGCCGGGCGCTCGGCGTTCCACCACTCGATGAACTACCGCTCCGCCGTGGTCATCGGCGAGGCCCGCGTGGTCGAGGACCCGGACGAGCGGGCGCGGGCATTGGCGATGATCGTCGACCACATGATCCCCGGCCGCTCGGCCACCCTGCGGGCGCACACCCGCAAGGAACTCGCGGCGACCGCGGTGCTCGCCGTACCTCTCCACGACGCGTCGATGAAGGCCCGCGACGGCGACCCGGTCGACGAGCCGGAGGACGTGGACGCCGGCATCTGGGGCGGGTACATCCCGCTGCGCAGGGTCGCGGCGGCTCCGGTCACGGCCGTCGATTCCCACGGCTCGCCTCCGGCAGACGTGGTCCGGCGCGCGGAGGCGCTCGGGTGACTCAGTAGTCTGCGCGCCATGACGCAGCGCACTCTGGTCCTCCTCAAGCCCGACGCCGTACGCCGGGGACTGGTCGGGGAGGTGCTGTCCCGGTTCGAGGCCAAGGGCCTGACGATCGTGGCCCTGGAGCACCGGCTGATCGACGGAGAGCTCGCCGACCGGCACTACGCCGAGCACGTGGAGCGCGACTTCTACCCGCCGCTGCGCGAGTTCGTGACCAGCGGTCCGCTCGTCGCGATGGTGCTCGAGGGGGACGAAGCGGTCGAGGTGGTGCGCGCCCTCAACGGCGCGACTGACGGCCGCAAGGCCGCACCCGGCACGATCCGCGGCGACCTGTCCCTGTCGAACCGCGAGAACCTCGTGCACGGCTCCGACTCGCCCGAGTCGGCCGAGCGCGAGATCGGGATCTGGTTCCCCGGCCTCAGCCGCTGACCACGTTGCCGGGCGCCACGTCGTCCCGGCCCACGCCGTCGAGCAACAGCCCGACGTTCTCGCCGGCACCGGCCTGATCCGTCTTCTTGCGGAACTGCTCGACCCCGGTCACCGTCGTCGAGATCGGCAGCGGCTCGGTATTGACCGTGACCGGCATGCCGACCCGGACCACGCCGCTGGTCACCCGGCCGGTCACCACGGTGCCGCGACCGGTGATGGAGAAGACGTCCTCGATGGTCAGCTCGAACGGTCCGGCCGGCGCGACCGGCTCCGCTGCTGACTCTTTCCGGTTCCAGAACGCCACGGCCGCGAGCCTATCCACAGCAACGACGTCCTCGGTTTCCGTGCCGCCCGGTCCGGGCAGCCTCCCGTCATGGAGCCGCTGAACCGACCGATCGACGACCCGTTCTTCGCCGAGGTACGACGCCGTCGTCCCGATGTCGACATCGTGCTGCTGCCGCCGCATGAGCCCGACGACGACTGGGATGAGTCCGTCGTCGACGCGCTGGCCCGGGTGGTCACGCGCAGGACGCGGTGATGGAGGTCGTGCCCGCCTCGGTCGGCGCGGCGGCCCGGTCCTGGGGCGAGCAGCACGCCGACCTCGCCGCCGCTTCGAGGCAGATCGACGGTGCCGGCACGAGCGGGTTCACAGGTCCCGTGTCCGGCGCCGCGTCGCGGTTCACCGACGCCTGGAGGCTGTCCGCCGCCGATCTCGGCGACGAGTGCGAGACCCGTGCCGACACCCTGCGGGCCGCGATCCTGGACTACGTCCGCACGGACCTGTTCGTGTTCCACGAGCTGCGCGGATGACCACGGTCACGGTGCCGTCCGAGCCTCGGTCGGTGCCGGCGCTGGTCGTCGACCCCGGGAGCATCCGCGACTGCGGCGCCGACCTGCGCGCCGCCTCCGCGCAGATCGACGACCTCGGCACCTTCGTCGCCGGTGGCGCCCGGATCGGCGACTGGTCCGGGCTCGGTGCGACGTCGTACCACCAGGGGATCGCGCCGGTCGGTCGCCGTGCGGACGCGATGTCGCTCGCGCTGCGGGCCGTGGCCCGTCGCGTGGACGACCACGCGGACGCGATGGCGCAGCTCGACACCCGGCGCAGCGAGCTGGTCGACGTGCGCGCCGATCTCGTGCGGGAGATCGGGCGGCTCCGGACCGCGCCGACGACTCAGGCGGAGGCCGACGCCGTCGCCCGTCGGGTGACCGCGTTCGAGCAGGAACTGACGGCCTGGGCGGGCGCGGTGGCCGCCGAGGAGACAGCCATGAACGAGGCGTTCGGGCGGGTGCTGACGGTCGAGCAGGTCGAGCTCCGGTACGGCGGTGCGGTGGACCCGGCGGACGTGGCACTCGCGTCCAAGCCTCCGACCGGCGCCACTCCGGAGCAGGTCAACGACTGGTGGGACGGGCTGACCCGTGAGCAGCAGCTCGCCGTGGTCGTGGCCGCTCCCGGTGCGATCGGCAACCTCGACGGGATCCCCGCGCGTGACCGGCACGCCGCCAACACGGTCGCCCTCGACCGCGACCTCGCCGACCCGACGTTCCCGTGGCCGGACAACGCTCGCGCTGCCGACGAGGCCCGCCGCGAGATCGCCTCCCGCACCGACCCGGTCACCGGCGAGCCGATCCCGGCGCACATCCACATCTACGACCCCGGCGCGTTCGACGGCGACGGGCGGATCGCGATCGCCGCCGGCGACCTGGGCACCGCCGACAACGTCGCGGTCGTCGTCCCGGGGCTCGGCACCGACGCCACCAGCGCGCCGCTCTACGCCGACCGGGCGGCGACGCTCTACGAGGCGGCCCGCACCCTCGAGCACCGGGAGACCAACGCCACCCTGTTCTGGATCGGGTACGACGCCCCCGACCTCACGCAGGTGGTGCGCGAGGACCTGGCCGAGGCCGGCGGTGCGCGGCTCGCCGACACGATCGACGGGCTGCGCGCCGGTCGCGACGGGGAGCCCGCCCATCTCACCGCGATCGGCTACAGCTACGGCTCCACCACCGTCGGTCACGGCGCCCACGACGAGGGTCTTGCCGTCGACGACATCGTGGTGGTCGGCAGCCCGGGGCTCGGCGGCGACACCGAGCACGCCGACGAGCTGGGCATCGACCCCGGCCACGTCTGGGCCGGCGCCAACAGCAACGACCCGGTCGCCGATCTCGGCAACCACGGCGCGTTCCACCTCGAGACCTTCGGCGGGCTCGGCCTCGGCGACGACCCGGTCGAGGACGACTTCGGGGCCAACCGGTTCCAGGCCGAGTCGACGTCTCGTGGAGGCATCAACCCGTTCCTCGACCACACCAGGTACTTCGACCACGACACCGAGTCGCTGGCCAACATCACCCGCATCGTGAACGGCGACTACGCCGCCGTGGTCCATGCGGACCACGTCCACGACCCATGGCTGGGCGGCCCCGAGGACCCGGAGGCCGACCGCGAGCCGACCGCTCCGAACACGTTCCCCTAACGGCGTGGCTCCGCTGAACGGAGCGCCCAGAAACTTACGCTCGGACCGGGTCCGGCGGGTGCGCGCGCACGCCGCCCCACCCCGCGTTGGTCAGGGAAGGTCCCTGGGGCGTGGGGCTTCCCCGAAAGCGCGCGCCGAAGCCACGTGAGGCCTGCTCATGGCGAACAGCTTCATCGGCCGGGACATGGCCGTCGATCTCGGCACCGCCAACACCCTGGTGTACGTCCGGGGCAAGGGCGTGCTGCTCGACGAGCCCAGCGTGGTGGCGATCAACGAGACCACCGGTGAGCTGCTGGCCGTCGGCCACGAGGCGAAGCGGATGATCGGCCGCACGCCCGGGCACATCACCGCGATCCGCCCGCTCAAGGACGGCGTGATCGCCGACTTCGAGGCGACCGAGCAGATGCTGCGGTTCTTCATCCAGCAGGTGCACCGCCGTCGCTACTTCGCCAAGCCGCGGATGGTGATCTGCGTGCCCAGCGGCATCACCCCCGTCGAGCAGCGCGCGGTGAAGGAGGCCGGCTACCAGGCCGGCGCCCGCCGCGTCTACATCGTGGAGGAGCCGATGGCGGCCGCGATCGGTGCCGGCCTTCCGGTCCACGAGGCCACCGGCAACATGGTCGTCGACGTCGGCGGCGGCACCACCGAGGTCGCCGTGATCTCGCTCGGCGGCGTGGTGACCTCACTGTCGATCCGTACGGCAGGCGATGACCTCGACCAGGCGATCACTGCCTGGATGAAGAAGGAGCACTCGCTCCTGCTCGGCGAACGCACCGCCGAGGAGGTCAAGCTGACCGTCGGCTCGGCGTTCCCGATGACCAACGAGCCCGAGGCCGAGATCCGCGGCCGCGACCTGGTCTCCGGCTTGCCCCGCACGGTCGTGGTCTCCAGCGCCGATGTCCGGCAGGCGATGGAGGAGCCGGTGCACGCGATCGTGGACGCCGTTCGCTCGACCCTCGACAAGACCCCGCCCGAGCTGGCCGGCGACATCATGGACCGGGGCATGGTGCTCACCGGGGGCGGTGCACTGCTGCGCGGCCTCGACGAGCGGCTGCGCCACGAGACCGGGATGCCGGTGCACGTCGCCGAAGACCCGCTGGTCTCGGTGGCGATGGGCGCGGGTCGCTGTGTCGAGGAGTTCGAGGCCCTGCAGCAGGTGCTGGTCACGGAGCAGCGGCGGTTCTGACGTGACTCCCCGGAACACCCCACCCCGTGCGCTCGTCGTGGCGTTGGTGCTCGCGTCCGTGAGCCTGATGACGCTGGACGCCGGCACGGACGACGGCTCGGCCCTCGAGCCGGCGCGTCAGGCGGTGGGGGAGGTCTTCGGCCCGATCGAGGCCGGCACCACGGCGGTCATCCGCCCGATCACGGGGATCCCCGACTGGTTCCGCGACCACGACTCGATGCGCGACGAGATCACCGACCTGGAGGCCGAGAACGCCGCGCTCCGCGAGCAGGTGCGTACCTCCGGGTTCGACCGCAACCGCCTCGCGGAGTACGACGGCCTGACCGCCGCCGCCGACCGTCTCGGCTACGCCCTGGTCCCCGCCCGGGTGATCGGGCTCGGCTCGTCGCAGTCGTTCTCCGCCACGGTCACGATCGACGCCGGCTCCAAGGCCGGGCTGCACCCGGACATGACGGTGATCAACAACGACGGGCTGGTGGGTCGGGTCCTGCGGGTCACCCGCACCACCGCGACCGTGCTGCTGATCGTCGACGCCGACTCCACGGTCGGTGGCCGGGTCGGCGACACCATGGACCTCGGCTTCCTGAGCGGCCACGGCGAGACCGGCGACGACGCGGGGCTCGACCTGCGCCTGGTCGACCAGTCCGTGGTGCCGGCCCGCGACGCCACTGTGGTCACGTGGGGCAGCGATGGCGGCGCGCCGTACGTCGCCGGCGTACCGATCGGCCGGGTCACCGACGTCTTCTCCGACCTGCGCGACAGCTCGCAGCGGGTGGTCATCGAGCCGTTCGTCGACTTCGCCGCGCTCGACCTGGTCGGCGTGGTCGTACCACTGGGCACCGAGAGCGACCGCGGCGTGATCGAGGCGGACGGGAGCCTCGAGCGATGACGACGACGCGGGCGCTCGGCGCAACGGTGGCGCTCACCCTGGCCCTGGTGCTCCAGGTCTCGGTGTTCCCCCACTTCGCCTGGCACGGCGTGGTGCCGAACGTCGTGCTGCTGGTCGTCGTCGGTGCCGCGCTGGTCCGCGGTGCCCAGTTCGCGATGGTGCTCGGGTTCGTGGCCGGCGTGCTGCTCGACCTGGCCCCACCCGCCGACCACGTCGCCGGCCGCTGGGCGCTGGCCCTGATGCTGGTCGGCTACGTCGCCGGCCGGGTCGTCACCGACGTCCGGCCCACCATGCCCGCGATGCTCGCGACGGTGGCGGCCTCCTCGTTCCTCGGCACCTCGGTGTTCGCGCTCAGCGGTCTGGTGCTGCGCGACCCCGCGGTGGCGATCCCCGACCTGCTGCAGGTGGTCGGCGGCTCCCTGGTCTGGGACCTGCTGGTGACGCCGCTCGTGCTGCCCCTCGTGATGGGACTGTTCACCCGGCTCGAGCCCGAGCGGGCCCTGGCGCGATGACCGCCCCGAGACTGTCCCCGGCGCAGAAGAGCCGGCTGCGGCTGATCGTGATCCAGGCGCTGGTGTTCTCGCTGTTCGCGACCCTGTTCGTCCGGCTCTACTACCTGCAGGTCGTCTCCGGCGAGAAGTACCAGGGCAAGGCCGCCGCCCAGTCGGTGCGCGACATCGTCGTCCAGCCGCAGCGGGGCCTGATCGTCGACGCGATGGGCCGGCCGCTGGTCGCGAACCGGATGTCGTGGGTGGTCTCCGTCGACCGCGCGATGCTCGAGGACCTCGAGGCGGTGCAGCAGCGCAGGTTGCTCAAGCGCGTCGCCGCCGCGTTGGAGGTGTCGCCCGGGTCGATCAACCGGCGCCTCGACGAGTGGAACGGGTCGCCGTACCAGCCGGTGCCGGTGGCCGAGGATGTCCGCCAGAAGCGCGCGCTCCTCATCCTCGAGCAGCCCGAGGACTACCCGGGTGTGCTCGTGGACCAGCAGAGCGTCCGGGCCTACCCGCGTCCGTTCGGCATCAACGCCGCGCACCTCCTCGGCTACCTGAGCCCGATCACCGAGAAGGAGTACGACCAGGCCAAGGACGACGGGGACCGCTCGGTCAACGGTGCGTCGTCCGTGGGCCGCGCGGGCGTCGAGAAGGAGTACGACGCGTGGTTGCGCGGCATCCCCGGCTACCGCAGCGTCGAGGTCGACTCGATGGGCCGGGTCCTCGACGACGAGGGCGAGCTGAAGAGCCAGCCCGGCGACACCCTGGTCACCTCGATCGACGCGAAGGTGCAGAGCGTCGTCGAGCAGCAGCTCGCGGAGATGATCGCGACCGCGCGCGCGACCGTCGACCCGGTCACCGGACGGCACTACGAGGCCGACTCGGGTGCTGCTGTCGTGATGGAGGCGGACACCGGCCGGATCGTGGCCATGGCCAGCCAGCCGACGTACGACCCGTCGGTCTGGGTCGGCGGGATCACCCAGCGTCAGCTCAAGCGGCTCTACTCCACCAAGGCCGGCACCCCGCTGCTCGGCCGGGCCACCCAGGGGCAGTTCGCGCCCGGCTCGACCTGGAAGCCGTTCATGACCGCGGGCGCGCTCACCAACGGCTACGACTTCGACACCCGGCTCGACTGCTCCTCGTCGTTCCAGGTCGGCAACCGGGCGTTCAGGAACTACGAGTCCGGCGCCTACGGGTCGATCGGCTTCGACAAGGCGCTCGAGGTCTCGTGCAACACGTTCTTCTACCGGGTCGGGTACGACTTCTGGCAGCGCTACGGCTCCGACGTCGACGACGTGGACGCCCGCGACCCGCTGGTCGAGGAGGCCAAGGAGTTCGGCTTCGGCGACGAGACCGGCATCGACCTGCCCGGTGAGGCCTCGGGCCGGATCGCCGACCGCAAGTGGAAGCGCGCCTACTTCGAGACCCAGAAGGACTACTACTGCCGGCTCGCCGAGCGCCCGCAGGACGCGCAGACCAGCGACTTCGTCTACAAGTTCGCCGAGGAGTTCTGCATCGAGGGCTTCGCCTACCGCGCCGGCGACGCGGTGAACTTCGCGATCGGCCAGGGCGACACCATCGTCACCCCGCTCCAGCTCGCCAGGGGGTACGCCGCGATCGCCAACGGCGGCACTCTCTACGAGCCGCGGATCGGCAAGGCGGTCGTCGCACCCGACGGCACCGTGGTCCGCCGGATCGCGCCCAAGGCCGCCGGCCAGGTGGAGGTCCCGGACAACGTCATCGGTTACATCGACGAGGCGCTCAAGGGGGTCACCCGGCAGGGCACGATGGCCTGGAAGATGGGCGGCTTCCCGCTCGACGAGGTCCCGATCCGCTCCAAGACCGGCTCGGCGGAGGTCTACGGCAAGCAGTCGACGTCGTGGGTCGCGTCGTACTCCGACGACTACGTCGTGGTGATGATGATCAGCCAGGGCGGCACCGGCTCCGGCACGTCCGGCCCGGGCGTCCGCGCGATCTGGGAGTCGCTCTACGGCATCCAGGGGGAGCAGGTCGACCCCGGCGCGGCCGCGATCCCCGGCACCACCCCGCCCGCGGGTCTGCCGACCTTCCGCGACGACGGCTCGATCCTGCCGCCGAAGGAGGACTGACGTGATCCGACGCGTGAACGGCGTGGACTGGGTGCTGCTCGGAGCCGTGCTGCTCCTGTGCGTGCTCGGCAGCCTGCTCGTCTGGTCGGCGACCGACCAGGCCTACCTGGAGAAGCAGGTGGTCAACGTCGCGATCGGGCTCGTCCTGATGCTCGTGGTGATGGCGACCGACCACCGCTGGGTCCGGATCCTCGCCCCGCTCGTCTACGCCGCGTCGATCGCCGGGCTGGTCCTCGTGCTCACGATGGGCAGCACCGTCAACGGCTCGCGCTCGTGGCTGATGCTCGGCGGCCTCTCGATCCAGCCGTCGGAGTTCGCGAAGCTCGCCGTCGTGATCGGGATGGCGCTGGTGGTCGCGGAGCGAGCCGAGGGTCGCTGGCGGGCCCGGGTCGGCGTCGTCGACGCGACCGCGATGCTTGCCGTAGCCGCGTTGCCGGCCGCGCTGATCCTGCTGCAGCCCGACCTCGGCACGATGCTCGTCCTCTCGGCCACCGTCTTCGGCGTGCTGGCCGCAGCGGGCATCCCGCGCCGCTGGCTCGGACTGCTCGGGCTGGGCGGTGCCGCAGCGGCGTACGCCTGTGTCGCGGCCGGATGGCTCAAGGACTACCAGCTCGACCGGTTCCTCGCGTTCACCAACCCCGAGCTCGACCCGCGCGGCGCCGGCTACAACGTCGAGCAGGCTCGGATCGCCGTCGGCAACGGTGGGCTCTTCGGCCAGGGGCTCTTCGAGGGGTCCCAGACCAAGTCCGGGTTCGTGCCCGAGCAGCACACCGACTTCGTCTTCACGGTGGCCGGCGAGGAGCTCGGCCTGGTGGGCGCCGGCCTGCTGATCGCCCTGCTGGCGGTCGTGATCTGGCGGGCACTGCTGATCGCTGCCCGCACCGACGACGTGTTCGGCCGGGTAGCCGCTGCGGGGATCGCCTGCTGGCTCGGGTTCCAGGCGTTCCAGAACATCGGGATGTGCCTCGGCATCATGCCGGTGACCGGCGTACCCCTCCCGTTCGTGTCGTACGGCGGCAGCTCGATGTTCGCGGGCATGCTCGCGGTCGGGCTGCTGCAGAACATCCACCTGCGCGGCCGGTCGGCCCCCGCTGCGCGGTTGGCGCCCGAGAAGCGGGTCCTAGTGCGCGCCTGACCAGTCGGACTTGGCAGGATGTGTCCGTGCTCTCGCTCCTGGTGCTGCCGCGACGCCGCGTCCTGGCGCGTTCGGCGCTGGCCACCGTCGAGATCATGATCGTGCTGATCGGCGCGCACACCTGGGCGGGCGGACGGCTTCCGGCGGCGGGATGGATGGTCGCGACCGCGGTCCTCGTGTTCGCCGCCGGCACCATCGTGCTGCGCGGCACGGTGCCGCTGCGGGTGATGGTCCCGGCCCTGATCGGCGCCCAGCTCCTGCTGCATTCGTGGATGACCGTACTGACACCAGTACCGGGTCATCAGCATCACAGCGGTCATCTCGACCTGACCTGGCAGATGCTGCTCGCCCACGTGGCCGGCGGGGTCGTGACCGCACTGGTGTGGGCAATGCGGCGCCGCGCGGTCGAGGTCCTCGTGTCCTGGTCGGACGTCGGCATCGTCCCGGTGCCGACCCTGCGCCGCTCGGTGCCGCGCTACGCGCCGCTGCTGCCGATGCGGCGCCCGCTCGTCGTCGTACCCCTTCGTGGACCTCCGGTCGGGCTCAGCTCCTACGCCTGACCTTGTTCCCGCACGACCAACCACGAAGGATCTTCATCCCATGCATGTTCGACGTACTCTCGCGCGCCTCGGCGCCACTGCCGGCGCCGCCGGCCTGCTCACGCTCGGGCTCGCCGCCCCTGCATCCGCCCATGTCACCGTCACCCCGAGCGACACCGCCGCCGGCGCCTTCGTGGTGCTGACCTTCAGCGTCCCGCACGGCTGCGACGGGTCGGCCACCACGGGGATCACCATCCAGGTTCCGGAGGAGATCCTCTCGGTGACCCCGACCCGCAACCCCTACTACGACGTGAAGAAGACCATGCTGCAGCTCGACGAGCCGGTCGAGGACAGCCACGGCAACTCCGTGACCGAGCGGGTCGGCGAGGTGACCTACACCGCCAAGGAGGCACTGCCCGACGGCGAGCGCGACACGATGGAGCTCTCCCTGCAGCTGCCGGACGCGGCGGGGGAGACCCTGGCGTTCCCGGTCCTCCAGGAGTGCGAGCAGGGCGAGACCGCCTGGACCGAGATCGCTGCCGAGGGACAGGACGCCGAGGAGCTCGAGCACCCGGCCCCGACCGTGACGATCACCGAGTCCACCGGTGACCACCACGGCGGTGCCCCTGAGGCCGACGACGCGGACCACGAAGAGGCCGCGGCCGACGACTCGGAGTCGGATGACGGCAACGGTCTCGCGATCACCGGCCTCGTGGTCGGCGCAGTCGGTGTGGTCGTCGGTGGCGTGGCATTGAGCAGGACTCGGCGCCAGTCGTGAGGTGGGGAGCGCGAGCACTGACAGTCGGCTGGCTGGCCGTGCTCGCGCTCGCCCTGACGGCGACTCCCGCCGCCGCGCACGCCACCTTGATCTCGACCGATCCGGTCGAGGGGGCGGTGCTGGCTGAGACGCCGGACGTCGTCACGTTCACGTTCGATGAACGCGTCTCCCTGATCGAGGACTCGGTCCGGGTCTTCGACGCGGCCGGCGAGCAGGTGGACTCGACGGCGAAGGGGGAGGACAAGGTCGTCACGGCCGACCTTCCCGATGAGCTGCCCGAGGGCACCTACGTCGTGGCCTGGCGGGTGGTCTCGTCCGACGGCCACCCGATCAGTGGGTCGCTGACCTTCTCGATCGGAGCCCCGAGCGACACGGTGGTGGCTCCGCAGCTGGACGATGACGAGACGGCGGGCACGAAGGCCGACCTGGGCATCGCCCAGGGCCTCGGGTACGCCGGGCTCCTCGTCGCCGCCGGTCTGGCCGTCTTCACCGCGTGGGGCCTCGGCGGTGTCCGACTGTCCGCCGCGGTTGTCGCGCGACTGCACAAGTGGCAGCGCTCGGCGACCATCGTTGCGCTCGGCGCCGGGGCGATCGGCGTCCCGCTCGCGGGTTCCTACCAGCAGGGCCTGGGCATGGCCGGCCTCACCGACCCGGCGGCGTACGACCTCGACCTGGTGGGTGACGACGTACTGGTCCTGGGTCTCCAGGTCGTGGGTCTCGTCGGCGCGCTGCTGCTGCGCGAACGACGGCTGCTCGTGACCGCGGGGGTCGCGGTCGCGGTCTGTTCACCAGCCCTGGTCGGCCACACCCGGGCCTTCGAGCCCATCCCGTTGCTCGTGGTCACCGACGCGTTGCACCTCGTTGCCGGCGCGGTCTGGCTCGGTGGCCTGATCGGGCTGGCGCTGACCCTTCCCGCGATCCGTGGCCGCCGCAAGGACACCGCCACCGTCGTCTCGCGCTTCTCCACGGTTGCCGCCGGTGTGCTCGCGCTGCTGGTGGCCAGCGGGACCCTGACCGGCTGGCGAATCCTCGGCTCCTGGGACGCGCTGTTCGGGACGACGTACGGCCGGCTGCTGATCGTCAAGGTCGGCATTGCGCTCCTCGTCGTCGCGATCGCCGCCTGGAACCGATATCGCCTCCTGCCGCGGGTCTCGTCCTCGGTCGGGCACGACCAAGGTGTCGCGGCCGCTGGACTGGTACGCCGCACCGTGGTGGCCGAGGCCTGCCTCCTGCTGGCGGTCCTCGGTGTCACCGGCTTCCTGGTCAACCAGCCTCCTCGCGAGCAGCCCGAGGCGGCCGCGCCCGGCCCGGGCCGGGTCGAGAGCGTCGTCGTCGGCGACCTGCGGGTGCTCGCCACCCTGACCCCGGCGGAGCGCGGCCCCAACACCCTGACCGTGCAGATCCAGGACCAGGCCGGCGACCCGGTCGACGCGTACGCCGCGCCCGAGGTCTCGCTGGCCTCCGACGAGGTCGACCTGGGCGTCGTACCTCTCACCCCGGTCGGGGCAGGCACCTACGCAGCCGAGGCGGTGATCCCGTCGGCCGGTGTGTGGCGGGTGCAGGTCAGCGTGAAGGCCACCGAGTTCGACAACCCGGTCGTCACGCTGTCGTTCGAGGTGGAGTGAGGCGCTGCGACGGTTCAACACCGTCATGTTGAACGACCGGCTCTGCCGCGGTGCGGGATGCGCAATTGGCCGGTGAGTTACTGACCGTTTCTCGCGCCGCAACGGTCGCTGACCCACCGCCGGTTGGCCCGGGAACCGGTCAGCGGTGAATCAGCGACCGATGTCGGCGGCTGTTCGGTCGCTCAGCCACCGCCCGGCGGCATGACTTCGGCCGCGGCGGGTACCGCCACCGCGCTCACCGGGTGCAGACCCCGGGCCGGAGTACAGGAGTAGCGCCGATGGAGCAGCAACCGATCTTCCTGGCGGTCGAGCAGGACCTCGGAATCGAGTTCGTGAGCCTGGTGAGCCCTCCGTACGACTTCGCCGCGCACGACGCCGAGGTGCGCCGAAGGATCGCCGAGCAGAAGGCGGCCGCCCCGGCCTGACCCTGTGGAAATCGGTCGCGCCCGACCACCCGGCTGCCGCACACTAGGCGGCTGCCATGAACGACATCAACGCGACCGACGAGACCCTCCGCACGACCGTGACGGAGGGGCGCGAGCCTGCCCTGCAGCTGCTCGCGGCGACCATCGACCGCGAGTTCGCGCGACGGGAGCCGTCGCACCCCACCCCTTACGAGTACGCCGCCACCCAGCTGGGCGTCGCCGTCAACGACCTGCTCGTCCTCGACGAGGACGTGGCGCCGCCGATCGGTCACTCGGTCGGCCGTTGGCTGTACGACGTGCAACTGCGGCACGGCGCGGAGCACGTCGGCGCTCACCCGAGCCTGCCGGCGGCGACCGAGACCGTGCAGGGCGCGGAGGGTGACGTGCGGTCGTTCCGCTCGGCGATGGTGGTGCTGCCGGCTGGCGTGATCGGCCCCTCGCAGGTCGTGCTCCGGGTCGCCTCGACCCGGTTCGACTTCGAGATCGAGCTGATCGCGCGCGCTCAGGACGGTGCCGGCCTGCCGGAGGAGTTCTCGGCGTTCATGCGGGCCCGGCGTACGGCGGACTCGCCGTACCGCCAGGGTGCCTACCGCGTCCTGAACGACAACCGCGGCCTGACGCTGAGCCGTTGGACGCCGCCCGCGGCGTCGCGCGAGGTGCTCAAGCTGGACGCGTCGGTGTGGGAGACGGTGGACCGCAGCGTGCACCGGGTGCTCGAGCTCGCCGACGACCTGAAGGCGCGGGGACTCGGCACGAGTACCGGTCTTCTGCTCGTGGGTCCGCCCGGCACCGGCAAGACCCAGCTCGGCACCGTGGTCGCCAACGAGCTGCTCGGCACCACCACGGTGCTGGTGCCGGGGACGTACGTCACCGAGCACTACCTGACGGAGCTGTTCGACCTCGCCGCCGATCTGTCGCCTTGTCTGATCCTGATGGACGACCTGGACCTGATCGCCGGAGAGCGCGGACAGACCAACCCGCACCGGCTGCGCGAGTTCCTCAACGTGATGGACGGGGGACTGGCCGACCGGAGCGGGGTGGTGGTGATCGCCTCGACGAACGACCACCGCAAGGTCGACAAGGCCGCGCGGCGTTCGTCCCGGTTCGACACCGTGATCCGGATGGAGGCGCCGAACCTCGAGGGGCGGCGCGCCATCCTGGAGCGCTACCTGGCGTGGTGCGACGTCGAGCTGGACCTGGCTGCCGTCGCTCGGGCGACGGACGGCGCCACCGGCGCGGACCTGAAGGAACTGGTCCGCGCGGCGGTGCTGCACACGGTCGACAACGTGACGACCGAGGCACTCCTCGCGCAGGCGGCGAACGGTCGCTGGCGGGCCGCGAAGGTCACCGGACAGTACCTGTGACCGGGATGGTGTGCAGGAACCCGTCGACCCGGACCTGCACGAAGAAGCGGTAGCGGCCCGGCTCCTCGAACTCGGTGTGGAACGAGAGCCGGGTGCCGTCGTCGGTGGTCTCGGGCTCGCCGTACGGGTGCACGTGAACGAAGGCACCGGTCCGGACCTGGAATCCAGTCACGTGGGCATAGCTGCCCAGGTAGCTGCCCAGGGTCACCGGGCCGGTGCCGTCGTCGACCGTGATCTGCATCCGGCCATCGGGTCCGGATGCGATCGGGTCGTCGACGGCGACCCTGACCACGCCGTCGTTGGCGACCGGGCCCCCCGTCGGCTCGACCGCCTTCCAGGCGCCGGGCAGCACCTCGTTGCGGCCGAGGACCACGTGCCCGTTGTCGGGGTCGGTGCCCGGCGTGAACTCGGTCAGGACCCGGTACGAGCCGGGTCCGGCCAGCGCGACCCGCGCCCGCCAGGTGCCGTCCTTGCCGAGCACCGGGTGCAGGTGCCGGAAGTCCTGCAGGTCGTTGCGGACGACGTACAGGTGCAGCAGCTTGGTCTGCTCCACGACGTACTTTCGGAGCGGCCGGCCCTGGCGGTCGACGATCCGGAAGCTGAGGTCGCCCGGCTGCCCCGAGAAGCGCGGGAGCTGTACGTCGACGAGCGAGAGCCCGGCGGCGCTGAACCGGGTGCCGTCACCGGTGACCTTCTCGCCGCTCGCGTGGGTGTGACTCGGTGCGCCGTCCGACGGCGGCGACAGGACGACCACGCCATCGTCGGGCTTGGGCTCGTCGTCACTGCAGCTCGCGAGCACGATCGCTGCGGCAAGAGCTGCGGCGACGGCTCGGTGCAGACTCACGCGTTGGACCGTACCCCGCGAGCCCATACCTCCTTCGCAGCACGTAGCGGCTGGGCACCCAGACGCAGGTCGCCGTCGACCACGAGTACGTCGGCAGCCAGACCTGCGCGCAGCGACCCGGTCTGGTCGGCGACGCCGCAGGCTTCGGCGGCGAACGATGTCGCCGTAGCGAGTGCCTCCGCGACCGAGTAGCCGCCGGTGACCAGGTCCTCGATCGCGAGGGCGATGCTGCCGTGCGGCTTGGTCGCGATCGCACCGTCGTCCACGCCGGTGACGACGCGAACGCCGTGCTCGCGCATCCGGATGACGATCTCGATGCGCGCCGCGTTGAACGTGCTCGGGTCGAGGCCCGTCCTCCGCATCGCCTCCACGATGCCGGGCGGTGGCGCGGGCAGCGCCTCGAACGCGGCCTGGTCGAAGCCCAGCGTCGGGTCCACGGCCACGCCCGTTGCGGCCACCCGCTCGAGCAGCTCGTCGGGTATGCGCAGCCCTTCCTCGGTCAGGCCGGTGAAGTGCTCGAGCCCGTCGACCCCGGCCGCCAAGGCGTGCTCGATCCCCGACAGCGAGTGCGCATGCGCGAGGACGTCCAGGCCCAGCTCGTGGGCGAGCTCCACGAGCGCGCGCAGCTCCTCCGGCGTGAACTGCACGCCGAAGATGTCGGTGCCGACGGTCAGCAACCCGCCGGATGCCATCACCTTGACCACGTCGACGCCGCGGTCGCGCCGTTCCTCCAGCGCGGCCCGGATCCCCTCGACACCCGCGACCTCACCGCCCAGGTAGTAGCAGTGGCCGCCCTCGGTCGTGATCGGAGGCCCGGCGGCGACGATCCGCGGCAGTCCCGGCGTGGCGCGGTCGCGAGCCACCAGGGTCCGGAAGTGCCGGTCGCCGAGATCGCGGACGGTCGTGACGCCGGCCCGCACCTGGCTGCGCAGCGACTGCTCGATCGTGGCGTCGATCTCGTCGTCGGTCTGCCCGCCGACCCGCTCCAGCGAGCCGAGCGAGCCCTCGGCCACGAGATGGGTGTGCGCGTTGATCAGGCCGGGCAGCACCGTGCCGTCGTACGTCGTCAGCTCGCAGCCCTCGGGCAGGTCGCAGCCGAACGCCTCGACGCCGGCGATCCGGTCGCCGTCGACCAGCACGGTGGCACCGCCCTCGAGGAACCGCTGGCCGTCGAAGGCGACGGGGGCGCGCACGGCGTGCATGTGCATCTGCACAGTCTGGTACGTACAGTTCGGTCGTGCCAGAGTCCCTGTTCGCCCGCCTCGAGCCGCGCCTGCCGTCGGTCTCCAAGCCCATCCAGTACGTCGGCGGCGAGCTGAACTCCGTCGTGAAGGACTGGGACTCCGTCGAGGTCCGGTGGGCCTTGATGTACCCCGACGCCTACGAGGTGGGCCTGCCCAACCAGGGCGTGCAGATCCTCTACGAAGTGCTCAACGAGCGGGACTGGATCCTGGCCGAGCGCACCTACTCCGTGTGGCCCGACATGGAGGCGGTGATGCGCGAGGACGAGATCCCGCAGTTCACCGTCGATGGCCACCGCCCGGTCGCCGCCTTCGACCTGTTCGGGCTCAGCTTCTCCACCGAGCTCGGCTACACCAACATGCTCAACGCGCTCGACCTCGCCGGCATCCCGCTGCACGCGGCCGACCGCACCGACGAGCACCCGGTCGTGCTCGCCGGCGGGCACGCCGCGTTCAACCCTGAGCCGATCGCCGACTTCCTCGACGCGGCGGTGCTGGGCGACGGCGAGGAGATCGTGCTGGCGATCTCCGAGGTGGTGCGCGAGTGGAAGACCGAGGGCCGCCCGGGCGGGCGCGACGAGCTGCTGCGCCGGCTCGCGGTCACCGGCAACGTCTACGTGCCCCGCTTCTACGACGTGAGCTACGGCGCCGACGGTGCCATCGCGTCCGTCGTCCCCAACCGGTCCGGCATCCCGCACCGGGTCCGCAAGCACACCCTCATGGACCTGGATGCCTGGCCCTACCCGGCGAAGCCGCTGGTGCCGCTCGCCGAGACCGTCCACGAGCGGTACTCCGTGGAGATCTTCCGGGGCTGCACCCGCGGGTGCCGGTTCTGCCAGGCCGGGATGATCACGCGTCCGGTGCGGGAGCGCTCGATCGAGACGATCGGCGCGATGGTCGAGAACGGCATCCGCCAGTCGGGCTTCGAGGAGGTCGGACTGCTCTCGCTGAGCAGCGCGGACCACACCGAGATCGGCGAGGTGGCCAAGCAGCTCGCCGACCGCTACGAGGGCACCAACGTCAGCCTGAGCCTGCCGAGCACCCGGGTCGACGCCTTCAACATCACCCTCGCCGACGAGTTCTCCCGCAACGGTCGCCGGTCCGGGCTGACGTTCGCGCCCGAGGGCGGCAGCGAGCGGATGCGCGCGGTGATCAACAAGATGGTGACGGAGGAGGACCTGATCCGCACCGTCGCCGCGGCGTACTCCAGTGGCTGGCGCCAGGTGAAGCTCTACTTCATGTGCGGTCTCCCGACCGAGACCGACGAGGACGTCCTGGCGATCGCCGACCTGGCCAAGCGGGTGATCGCCAAGGGTCGTGAGGTCACCGGTCGCAACGACATCCGCTGCACGGTGTCCATCGGCGGGTTCGTGCCGAAGCCGCACACGCCGTTCCAGTGGGCGAGCCAGCTCGACCACGAGACGACCGACGACCGGCTGAAGAAGCTCCGCGACACGGTGCGCGAGGACCGCAAGTACGGCCGGGCCATCGGGTTCCGCTACCACGACGGCAAGCCCGGCGTCATCGAAGGACTGCTCAGCCGTGGCGACCGCCGGGTCGGTGCCGTGATCGAGCAGGTCTGGCGCGACGGCGGCCGGTTCGACGGCTGGAGCGAGCACTTCTCCTACGACCGCTGGGTCGCCGCCGCCGAGACCGCGCTGGCCGACACCGGCGTCGACGTCGACTGGTACACCGTCCGCGAGCGCGAGTACGACGAGGTCCTCCCGTGGGACCACCTGGACTCCGGGCTCGACAAGGACTGGCTGTGGGCCGACTGGGAGGACGCGCTCGCCGTCGCCGACGGCGCGGACATCGAGGTCGAGGACTGCCGCTGGACGCCCTGCTACGACTGCGGCGTCTGCCCGGAGATGGGCACCGACATCCAGATCGGTCCGACGGGCAAGCAGCTGCTGCCGCTCAGCGTGATGTGAGCGGCAGCAGCTCGGGGAGCGAGCCCTACTTGAGGAGCTTCTCTTTCAGCTTGCCTTCCTTGGCCTCGGCGTAGCACACGAGGTGGTCGCCGTTGCTGACGTCGCTCGGGTCCTCGGTGACGGCGAGCAGCTCGATCTCGTCGTTGGAGACCAGGGTCGCCACGTCGTCCTCGTCCACGATCTCGAGGCAGTAAGCGGCCATGCCGCTCTGGATGGCGTCGCGGTTGTCGTCGTCGACCTCGGCGACGCCGACGATCTCGCCGTCGTGGTCCTCGTTGCACTCCTTCTTCAGCATCGTCACCTCGTTGTCCTCGGTGTCGATGTTGACGCACTGGCCGACCTCGGCGTTGCCGGGCGTGACCGCGTTGTTGAAGAGCCACACGCCGCCGGCGACGACGGCGATCCACGTCACCAGACCGACGAGGCCGAGCACCACACCGATGACAGCGGCCCAGCGGCCCTTGCGCTGGCTGTTCTTGGTGCGGGTGATGCCGACGATGCCGAGGATCAGGCTGATCGGGCCGAGGCAGAGCAGGCCGGTGACGAACGCGGCGATGGAGATGCCGTCCGTCTTGGCCGGGGCGGGCTGGCCGCCGCCGTACGCGTCGCCACCCGTATAGGGAGTGGCGCCGTACGGGTTCTGACCCGGAGGCGGCGGCGGGCCGCCGTACGGGTTGTCGCTACCTTCGGGAGGATTGGGGGGAGTGGTCACAAGAAGCTCCTGACTGGGACCGAGACGTCAGGACTCTATTGCCTCCCCGCGGCAAGGTGTGGCACATCGGTGAGGATGTCCAGGTGCGTCACCTCCCGGACTCCGAGCGCCGAGCGCGGTTGGCCCTCCGCCACGCCCTCGCGCCGTCGGCTCGGGCGAGCGACCCGGAGGCCGCCGTACGAGCGCTGACCGTGCTGCACTCGACCGAGCCGGCGACGGTCTACCTCTCGCTCTGGGCGCGGGTGCGCGACCTGACTGTCGATGACGTCGACCGGGCGCTGTACGTCGACCGCAGCCTGGTGAAGCAGCTGGCGATGCGCCGGACCCTGTTCGTGTTCCCCCGCGACCTGTTGCCGGCAACCTGGGGCAGCGCCTCGGCCCGCGCCGCGACGATGTCCCGCGCCCGCCTGGCCAAGGACGCGGTCGCCGCCGGCCTCGCCGACGACGGGGAGGTCTGGCTCGATCGGGCCATGCGCGCGACCCTCGCCCGGCTCGAGGGTGGCGAAGAGATGGCGGCGACCCGGCTGCGTGAGGAGGTGCCCGAGCTCGCCGGGCACCTGGAGGTCTCGCTGGACAAGTCGTACGGCGGCCGGTTCCCGATCGCGCCGCGGGTCCTGGGACAGCTCGCCGTGGAGGCGGCCATCGTGCGCGGGCGCAACGCCGGTCACTGGCGCACCTCCCGACCGCTCTGGACGCTGATGTCGACCTGGCTGGGCGAGACACCGGCACTGCTGCCGGCCCGGGAGGGGTACGCCGAGCTGGTGCGGCGGTGGCTCCACAGCTTCGGCCCGGGTACCGCTGACGACCTGCAATGGTGGCTCGGGTCCACGAAGTCCGCGGCCAGCGCAGCGCTCGCCGACGTAGGAGCCGTCGAGGTCTCGCTCGACGGCGGCGGGAGCGGGTGGCTGCTGCCCGACGATCTCGACGAGGTCGCCGACCCTGGCCCCTGGGTGGCCCTGCTGCCGGTGCTCGATCCCACGGTCATGGGCTGGAAGAGCCGCGACTTCTACCTCGGTGGGCACGGCCCGGCGCTCTTCGACCGCAACGGCAACGCCGGTACGACCGCCTGGGTCGACGGCCGCATCGTGGGCTGCTGGGTCCAGGACGACGAGGCGGTGGTCCGCCTGAACCTGCTCGAGCCGGTGTCGGATCCCGCGCGAGCAGCCCTCGAGGCGGAGGCCGAGCGGCTGACGGGCTGGCTGGACGGGCTCCGGGTCGGCACCGTCTACCCTTCGGCTGCGATGAAGGAAGCACTCGGATGAGCCCACGCGAGCAGCCGGAGCAGCAGGCGCCGCCAGTGCAGCGACTCCGGATCCGCTACGCCAAGCGCGGCCGGCTCCGGTTCACCAGTCACCGCGACTTCAGCCGAGCGTTCGAGCGCGCCGTGTTCCGTGCCAGGGTCCCGATGGCTTACTCCTCCGGCTTCAACCCCCATCCGCGGATCTCGTACGCCGGCGCGGCACCGACCGGCTCCGCGAGCGAGGCCGAGTACCTCGAGATCGCGCTGGCCGAGATCGTGGAGCCCGCCGACGTGCAGCGCGCCCTGGACGAGGCGATGCCCGACGGGCTGGACGTGCTGGAGGTCGTCACGTCGCCCGGCGGGGGACTGGCCGACCTGCTCGTGGCGAGCCGGTGGGCGCTCGACCTCGCGGCGACGCCGCCGGCGGAGGGCGAGCGAGCGGTAGAGGCCTTCCTGGCCACCGAGTCGGTGATCGTGGAGCGGATGACCAAGAAGGGGATGCGCGCGTTCGACTGCCGTGAGGCCGTGGTGTCGCTGGGCGTGCAGGCCCACGGCGAGGGTTGTCGGCTCGACCTGGTGCTCCGGCACGCGGTGCCTGCGGTCCGGCCGGACGACGTACTCACCGGGCTGCGGAGCAGCACCGGGCTCGACACCGGAGCCGCCCCATTGCTGACGCGGTTGGAGCAGGGGCCGCTCGGTGCGGACGGCTCGGTCGGCGACCCGCTGGAATCTTCGCGATAATCGCTTGCGCTCGACCGTGTGCGATACTCGCCAGCGTCGGAGCCAGACGCGACGTGGGGCAACCCGCCGACCGCGGCAGGCGACGAACAAGACACGAAGGCTTTAACGCCGACGGCCCTGAACGCGCGGGTCGGCGGCGTCAGACACACCCGGCCACCCGAGGTGCGCCGGGTCGAGGAGCAGCATGGCTGACGACCACACCGGCATTGACGCACCCGCCGGCGAATCCGCTGAATCGGCACCGGCCGCGAAGAAGGCGGCCAAGAAGGCCCCGGCGAAGAAGGCGGCGGCGAAGAAGACCGCGGCCAAGAAGACGGCCGCCAAGAAGGCGCCCGCCAAGAAGGCCGCCACCAAGAAGGTGGCCGAGCCGGCCGAGAAGGCCGAGGCACCCGCCGCCGTAGGCGCTGCGGCAGTCCTGTTCAAGGCGCCGGAGAAGACCACCGCGACGCGGCCCGCGAAGAAGGCTGCAGCCAAGAAGTCGGCAGACACTGCCGATGACAAGCCGGCCGAGAAGAAGCCCGCCGCGAAGAAGGCGGCCGCGAAGAAGCCCGCCGAGGACCCCCAGGCCGACCGCGACTCCGATGACGGCGACAGCGAGAGCCAGCGTCGACGCCGCCGTCGCGGTGGCCGACGCCGTCGCGGAGCCGGCGGCGGCGAGGGTGCCGACGACCAGAGCACCGGTCCCGACGACTCGGACGACTCCGACGAGGGTGGGGACTCCTCCACCCGGCGCCGGCGCCGGCGTCGCCGCGAGGGCGACGAGGGCGACGGCACGAACGACGACCCGCAGAACACCGTCACCAGGGTGCGCAAGCCCCGCTCCGCCGAGGACGAGATCACCGCGGTCGCGGGCTCGACCCGGCTCGAGGCCAAGAAGCAGCGCCGCCGCGAGGGCCGCGAGGCCGGACGGCGCCGCGCGCCGATCGTGAGCGAGGCCGAGTTCCTGGCCCGTCGCGAGGCCGTGGACCGGGTCATGGTGATCCGGCAGCGTGACGACCTCACCCAGATCGGCGTCCTCGAGGACAAGGTCCTCGTCGAGCACTACGTCGCCCGTGAGTCCCAGACCTCGCTCATCGGCAACGTCTACATCGGCCGGGTGCAGAACGTGCTGCCCTCGATGGAGGCGGCGTTCATCGACATCGGCAAGGGCCGCAACGCGGTGCTCTACGCCGGCGAGGTCAACTGGTCGGCGCTCGGCCACAAGGAGGGCGCACCCCGCAAGATCGAGTCGGTGCTGACCTCCGGGCAGAGCATCCTGGTGCAGGTCACCAAGGACCCGATCGGTCACAAGGGCGCGCGGCTCACCAGCCAGGTCAGCCTGGCCGGCCGCTTCCTGGTCTACGTCCCGGACGGGACCACCAGCGGCATCTCCCGCAAGCTCCCCGACACCGAGCGCAACCGGCTCAAGACGCTCCTCAAGGAGATCGTCCCGGACACCGCGGGCGTCATCGTCCGCACCGCCGCGGAAGGCGCGTCCGAGGACGAGCTGACCCGCGACGTCGAGCGGCTCAAGGCGCGCTGGGAGGACATCGAGAAGAAGTCCAAGGGCAACTCCCCGCAGCTCCTCTATGGCGAGCCCGACCTCACCCTGAAGGTCGTCCGCGACCTGTTCACCGAGGACTTCGGCAAGATGGTCATCCAGGGTGACGAGGCCTGGAGCACCGTGCGCGACTACGTCGTCCACGTGGCGCCCGACCTGGAGGACCGGCTCGAGGAGTACAAGCCGGGCAACGGCGACAAGGCCGACCTGTTCGCGCAGTACCGCATCGACGAGCAGATCGCCAAGGCCCTCGACCGCAAGGTGTGGCTGCCCTCGGGCGGCTCGCTGATCATCGACCGCACCGAGGCGATGACGGTCGTCGACGTCAACACCGGCAAGTTCACCGGCTCCGGGGGCAACCTCGAGGAGACGGTCACCAAGAACAACCTCGAGGCCGCCGAGGAGGTCGTCCGCCAGCTCCGGCTGCGCGACATCGGCGGCATCATCGTCGTCGACTTCATCGACATGGTCCTCGAGTCCAACCGCGACCTCGTGCTCCGCCGGATGGTGGAGTGCCTGGGCCGCGACCGGACCCGGCACCAGGTCGCCGAGGTCACCTCGCTCGGCCTGGTCCAGATGACCCGCAAGCGGATCGGGACCGGGCTGCTGGAGGCGTTCAGCGAGACCTGCGACCACTGCCAGGGCCGTGGCCTCAAGCTCCACGACATGCCGGTCGCGCCCAAGGGCGGCGGCGGCGACGACTCCGACCGCCGCGGCGGCGGGCGCCGCAGCAGGGGTGGCCGGGGCCGCGGTCAGGGCGACGACGTCCCCACCGTGTCGAAGCCGCCCACGCCCAAGGACGTCGCCGCGATGGCGAAGGCCGAGGCACCCGACGAGTCCGACGAGCCCGACCAGGTCGAGGAGACCGAACCGATCGAGGCGGCCGAGACGCCCAAGGTGGTCACCCGGACCCGCAAGCGGGCGGCCGAGCCTGAGCCTGAGCCCGCAGCCGAGGCTGCCGAGCCTGCAGAGGTTGCCGAGCCCCCCAAGGTGGTCACCCGGACCCGCAAGCGTGCGGCCAGCCGTCCCGCGGCGGCGCCCGAGCCGGCCGCGGTGGAGATCCCGGAGCCTGAGACCGCACCCGAGCCCGATCCTGAGCCGGTCGCAGAGACCGCGCCCCCGGAGCCGCCCAAGGTGGTCACCCGGACCCGGCGCCGTTCCGCCAGCCGTCCGGCCGGCCCGCCCACGGCGTCCCCGGAGGGTGATGGCGGCGCGGTCGCGGTGGCCGAGCCCGAGGCCGAACACGCCCACGTCGTCGAGCACGTGCCGATCAAGAAGAAGGGCTCGCGCAAGCGCTGACGGGGTCCTCAAATTGCCGTCACCGGTGAGGATCCGTACTATTGATCCTCGGTGCGCGGACGGCGTACCCCTCTGATTTATCCACCTCATTCTTGGCCACTGAAGGAGACCGCGGTGTACGCGATCGTGCGCGCAGGCGCGAAGCAGCAGAAGGTCGCTGTCGGCGACGTCATCGAGATCGACAAGATCTCCACTGCTGTGGGCGAGACGCTGACCCTCCCGGTCGTGCTGGCTGTCGACGGCGAGAAGGTGACCTCGACCGGCCTCGAGAAGGCCGCCGTCACCGTCGAGGTTCTCGGCGCCATCAAGGGCCCCAAGATCGTCATCCAGAAGTTCAAGAACAAGACCGGCTACAAGAAGCGCCAGGGTCACCGCCAGAAGTACACCCAGGTCAAGGTCACCGACATCAAGCTCTGAGCTCCTCGACGAGGCTCAACAGACTGAAGGACTACCGCAATGGCTCACAAGAAGGGCGCCGCGTCCACCAAGAACGGCCGCGACTCCAACTCCCAGCGCCTCGGCGTCAAGCGCTACGGCGGCCAGGTCGTCAACGCGGGCGAGATCATCGTCCGCCAGCGGGGCACGCACTTCCACCCCGGCAGCGGGGTCGGCCGCGGCGGTGACGACACCCTGTTCGCGCTGGTCGCGGGCTCGGTCGAGTTCGGCCGCAAGCGGGGCCGCAAGGTCATCAACATCGTCCCGGGTGAGTGACTGACGCTCACCGCACCAACCACCACGAAGGGCGTCCATAGACTCGGGACGCCCTTCGTCCCATTTCCAGACATATCCGCGAGAGAGAGCCATGGCCGTCCCCACATTCGTCGACCAGGTGAAGCTGCACGTCGCAGCGGGCCGGGGCGGCAACGGCGTGGCCTCGGTGCACCGCGAGAAGTTCAAGCCGCTCGGCGGTCCTGACGGCGGCAACGGTGGGCCCGGGGGCTCGGTGATCCTGCGCGTGGACCCCGACGTGACCACGCTGGTCGACTACCACCACAGCCCGCAGCGGCGTGCCGAGCACGGCGGCCACGGTGCCGGCGCCCACAAGAACGGCGGGCACGGCTCCGACCTGGTGCTGCCGGTTCCCGACGGCACGGTCGTCAACGACACCGAGGGCAACGTCATCGCCGACCTGGTCGGCCAGGGGACTGAGCTGATCATCGCCGAGGGCGGCCGCGGCGGTCTCGGCAACGCCGCGCTGGCCTCGGCCAAGCGCAAGGCACCGGGCTTCGCGCTGCTCGGCGAGCCGGGCGGCGAGCTCGACATCGTCCTCGAGCTGAAAGTGGTCGCCGACGTCGGCCTGGTCGGCTTCCCGAGCGCCGGCAAGTCCAGCGTGATCGCGGCGATCTCGCGGGCCAGGCCCAAGATCGCGGACTACCCGTTCACGACCCTGGTGCCCAACCTGGGCGTGGTCTCGGCCGGCGACACGACGTACACCGTCGCCGACGTACCCGGTCTGATCGAGGGCGCCAGCGAGGGGCGCGGGCTCGGGCACGAGTTCCTTCGCCACATCGAGCGCTGCGCCGCGCTGGTCCACGTCCTCGACACCGCGACCATGGAGCCCGGCCGCAACCCGTCCGACGACCTCGACATCATCGAGGGCGAGCTGTCGCGGTACGGCGGCCTCGAGGACCGGCCTCGCCTGGTGGCCCTGAACAAGATCGACGTCCCCGACGGTCGCGGGATCTCGGACCTGGTCGTCGACGACCTCCGTGACCGCGGCTTCCGGGTGTTCCCGATCTCCGCCGCGTCGGGCGAAGGGCTGCGCGAGCTCCGGTTCGCGATGGCCGAGATCGTCCAGGCGGCTCGCGCGGAGCGTCAGGTCGAGGTGGCCCAGCGGATCGTGCTGCGGCCGCCGAGTGCCGACGGCGGCGACGAGTTCACGGTCCGGCAGACCGGCGACGGCTGGCGGGTGCAGGGCGCCAAGCCCGAGCGCTGGGTGCGCCAGACCGACTTCAGCAACGACGAGGCCGTCGGGTTCCTGGCCGACCGGCTCAACCGGCTCGGCGTCGAGTCCCGGCTGCTCGAGCTCGGCGCCGTCGAGGGCGACACCGTGCTGATCGGCCACCCCGACGACTCGGTGGTCTTCGACTTCAAGCCCGGCATCGACGCCGGTGCCGAGAACCTCGCCCGTCGCGGCGAGGACCAGCGCTTCGACGAGAAGCGCCCGGCTGCGCGCCGCCGTCGTGAGATCCAGGAGCGGATGCCGGAGCGGGCCGAGAACGAGACCCGTGCCGATGTGGCCCGCCGCCTGGACCGCGGCGAGGCGCCCGGCCCCACGACGTACGAGATCGGGACGGCGGACGATCCCGACTGGGCGGCCGACGATGAGGACTGAGGTCACCTCGGCGCGACGCATTGTCGTCAAGGTGGGCTCGTCGTCACTCACGACCGCGTCCGGCGGGATCGACCCGACGCAGGTCCGGGCGTTGGTCGACGTGCTCGCCGCGGCTCGGGCCCGAGGCGCCGAGGTGGTGCTGGTCTCCTCCGGGGCGATCGCGGCCGGCCTGGCGCCGCTCGGTCTGAAGCGCCGACCGCGCGGCCTGGCGGCGCAGCAGGCCGCCGCGTCCGTCGGGCAGGGCCTGCTCGTGCACCGCTACACCGACGACCTGGCTCGGCACGGCGTCGTCGCGGGGCAGGTGCTGCTCACGCTCGACGACGTGACCCGCCGCTCGCACTACCGCAACGCCTACCAGACGTTCGCCAAGCTGCTCGACCTCGGCGTGCTCCCGATCGTCAACGAGAACGACACGGTGGCCACCACCGAGATCCGGTTCGGCGACAACGACCGGCTGGCCGCGCTGGTGGCGCACATCGTGCACGCCGACCTCCTGTTGCTGCTCTCCGACGTCGACGGGCTGTACGACGGCAAGCCCGACGCCCCGGGCAGCACCCTGCTCACGGACGTGGCTTCGGCTAGCGACCTGGACGGCGTCCGGATCGGGCGCACCGGAACCGCTGGGGTCGGCACCGGCGGGATGCAGACCAAGGTGGAGGCCGCCCGGATCGCGACCGGAGCGGGCATCCCCGTCGTACTCACCTCGGCCGAGCAGGCCGGCGCCGCGCTCGCGGGTGAGCAGGTCGGCACGCTGTTCCACGCCACCGGTCGACGCCGGCCCACGCGCCAGCTGTGGCTGGCGCACGCGACCGAGCCGAAGGGCGCGGTGCTGCTCGATGCCGGCGCGGTCCGCGCAGTGGTCGAGCGGCGCGCCTCGCTGCTGGCCGCCGGGGTGACCGGCGTGACCGGCACCTTCGTCGCCGGCGACCCGGTCAACATCACCGGACCCGACGGGATCGTCGTGGCCAGGGGCCTCGTCAACTACGACGCGACCGAGATCCCCGAGGTGCTCGGCAGTCGCGGCCAGAGGGAGGTCGTGCATCGCGACGACCTCGTTCTGCTGTGAGC
>CAWEHX010000002.1:0-586552 GCA_963809015.1 uncultured Actinomycetota bacterium | reverse complement strand
CGACGCGGCCACCGACGATGGGCTACGAGCTCGGGTGCAGGCCGACCTGGGACTGACCCTCTTCCACGCCGGCGACCCGGGTCGGGCGACGGAGCTCGCTCGCGACGCACTCGCACTCGCCGAGACCGCGCACGACCGCCAGGCCGCGACGCAGGCGCACAACATGCTCGGCGTACTCGCTCGCAGCGAAGGTGCGGCCGAGCAGGCGCGCGAGCACCTCGAGCGCAGCCTCGAGCTCGCCCGCGCGTTGGACGACGCGCCGGCCGAGGCAGCGGCGCTCAACAACCTCGCGCTGGTCCGGCGGGACGCTCACGAGCTGCCGGCCGCGCTCGAGCTGACCGAACGTGCGCTCGCGCTCTGTTCCCGGTACGGCGACCGGCACCGCGAGGCCGCGCTCGAGAACAACCTCGCCGACCTGCACCACGCAGCCGGTCACGAGGACGAGTCGATGGCGCACCTCAAGCGGGCGGTCACGATCTTCCGCGAGGTCGGTGCCGACGAGGCAGCGCGGCTCCCGGAGATCTGGAAGCTCGTCAGCTGGTAGGTAGGGCGGCGGCGTACGTGTAACGCACCGTTACGTCGTCCATCGCACCGTTTGAAGGGTGTGATGGACGACGTAACGGTGCGTTACATGTTCCAGCCCAGCCTCAACCACCGGAACCGACGAGCCGCAGGCTGGCCTCGTCGATCACGCCCGGGGACAGCACGTGGCCGATCGCGAGCGCGGCCGCTCCGATCACACCCGCCCGCTCACCGGCCATCGACGTGACGATCCGCAGGTGCTCGGTGGCCAACGGCAGCGACCGCGAGTAGACGACCTCGCGGATCCCGGCCAGGAGACTCTCGCCGGCCTCGGCCATCGAGCCGCCGATCACGATTGCCGAAGGGTTGATCAGGTTGACCAGCGTGGCGACGACTTCGCCGATGTCGCGGCCGGCCTGCCGCACCACCTGTACGGCGGTCGCGTCACCACCCCGCACCAGCTGTACGACGTCCGCACCCGAGGCCGCCTGGACACCGGCCTCCTGCAACGCGGTCGCCAGTGCCGGTCCGGCGGCGATCGCCTCGAGGCAGCCGCGGTTGCCGCAGCGGCAGACGACGTCGGCACCCCGGGCCACCGCCACGTGCCCGAGGTCGCCCGCGGTTCCTTGTGCACCGCGCTGCAGCGAACCACCGGAGACGATGCCGGAACCGATACCGGTCGCGACCTTGATGAAGACCAGGTCGTCGACGTCGGCGAGGTGAGCGTGCCGCTCGCCGAGCGCCATGATGTTCACGTCGTTGTCGATCAGCACCGGGACGTCGAACGCGCGCTGCACGTGGGCCGGCACGTCGTACCGGTCCCACCCGGGCATGATCGGCGGGTTGATCGCCCGGCCGGTCGAGTGCTCGACAGGCCCAGGCAGCCCGATCCCGATGGCCGCCAGCTCGGCCACGGTGCGGTTCTGCTCGGCGAGCATCTCCCCGACCTGCTGCTCGACCCAGCCGAGCACCTGCTCGGGTCCGGTCGCCACGTCGAGGTCCGAGCGGCGCTCGACCAGGATCGTCCCGGCCAGGTCGGCCAGCGCGATCCGGGCGTGCGTTGCGCCGACGTCGGCGCCCGCGACCACGCGGGCGGACGGGTTCAGGGCCAGCAGCGACGGCGGGCGGCCGCCCGTGGACACCCCACCGCCGTACGGCGCCACCAGGCCCATCCGCATCAGCAGGTCGATCCGGGCCGCGATCGTCGAGCGAGCGAGGCCGGACGCGTCGGCCAGCTGGGCGCGGGTCCGGGGCTGGCCGTCGCGCAAGAGCTCGAAGACGTCGCTGGTCCGCACGAGCGGAAGTGTGGCATCGAGAGTTCTGCATGTCCAGCAAAGAACTTTTGCCAGACTCTCGACAGAAGTGGGTGACGCGTGCCACAGTGCGTCCGTGCCAGAGACCACCGGCCCGGTGCTGCTGAAGGCGACCGGGCTGACCAAGAGCTTCGCCGGCCACCGGGTGCTGGAGCGCGTCGATCTCGAGCTGCGTAGCGGCCAGGTGCACGGCCTGGTCGGCGAGAACGGCGCCGGCAAGAGCACCCTGATGAAGCTGCTCGCCGGGGTCTACTCCCCTGACGAGGGCGACATCGAGGTGGCCGGCGAGCGGGTCTCGTTCTCCCACCCGCTGCAGGCCCAGCAGGCCGGCGTCTCGACGGTGTTCCAGGAGTTCAACCTGCTGCCCGACCGCTCGGTCGCCGAGAACGTCTGGCTCGGCCGTGAGCCGCGTCGCCGCGGTCTGGTCGACACCCGCCGGATGCAGGCCGACACTGCCGAGCTGCTCAACGACCTCGGCGTCACCCACATCCGGCCCGGCCAGCGGGTCCGCTCCCTGAGCGTCGCCGAGCAGCAGATCGTCGAGATCGCCAAGGCCGTCAGCTTCGACTCCCGCGTCATCCAGATGGACGAGCCCACCGCCGCGCTCGCCGACCACGAGGTCGAGCTCCTCTACGGCATCATCGCGAGCCTCACCGAGCGCGGCGTCGGCATCGTCTACGTCTCCCACCGCCTCAAAGAGGTCTTCAACCTCTGCGACACCATCACCGTCCTGAAGGATGGCCAGCAGGTCACCACCCAGCCGGCCGCCGAGCTCGACGACGCGTCGCTTGTCCGGCTCATGGTGGGTCGCTCGATCTCGTCGTTCTTCCCCGACAAGGTCGAGGGCGTCGAGCCTGGCGAGCCCCGCCTCGAGCTCCGCAACGCCGGCAACGGGTACGTCGACGGCGTCGACCTCACCCTCCGCGCCGGAGAGATCGTCGGCATCTCCGGCCTCCAGGGATCCGGTCGCACCGAGCTCCTCGAGGCCATCTTCGGCGTCCGCCCGTTCACCCGCGGCGAGATGCTGCTCGACGGCAAGCCGCTCAGCCCGCGCTCGCCCCGCCAGGCGATCCGGTCCGGTCTCGCGATGATCACCGAGGACCGCAAGGCCACCGGCCTCGCGCTCAACCAGACGATCCTCGACAACGCCCTCGGTGTGGTCCGCGCGGTCTTCCCGCGGCGTACGTCGGCCGCCCGCCGTGACGTCCCCGGCATCCTCTCCTCGCTCGACGTCTCGGCCCGCGCGATGGACCAGGAGGCGCAGTTCCTCTCCGGCGGCAACCAGCAGAAGGTCGTCCTCGCGCGCTGGCTGGCGACCCACCCGCGCGTTGTACTCATGGACGAGCCGACCCGTGGCATCGACGTCGGCGCCAAGCACGCGATCTACGAGCTGATGCGCGCGATGACCGCCGAGGGCGTGTGCGTCCTGATGGTGTCCAGCGAGCTGCCGGAGGTGATCGGCATGTCCGACCGGATCCTCGTGATGCGCGACGGCCGGCTCGCGGGCGAGCTGCCCGCCGGCTCCGACGAGGAGACCGTGATCAAGGTCGCGACCGGCGTCACGGACCTGAACTCCACTGAGCCTGCCCAGGAAGTGACACAGTGAATCTCCTGCGCGGCCGCACCCTCACCTCGACCGGCATCGTCTACGGCGTCCTGCTGATGGTGATCATCATCGGCGCGATCCTGACGGCCACTGCCGACCGCAACTTCTTCAGCCAGGGCAACGTCTCCTCGATCCTCACCGGCACCAGCATCCTGGGCTTCATCGCGATCGGTCAGACGCTGGTGATCCTGATCGGCAGCCTCGACCTGTCGGTGCCGTTCGTGGCCAGCCTGGTCAGCGTGCTCGCGGCCGAGCGGATGGCCGGCGACCCGGCCAACGTGCCGATGGCGGTCGCCGTCGCGCTCCTGGTCGCCGCCGCGGTCGGACTCGCCAACGGCCTCATCGTCAGCGTCCTCGGGGTGCACGGCTTCGTCGCCACGCTCGGCACCGGCCTGGTGATCAGCGGCTACCTCGCGACCAACTACCAGGGCAACACCGGCTCCGCGCCGCGCGACTTCCGGCTGATCGGCGCCCAGCAGATCGGGCCGGTTCCGGTCTCGACGCTGATCATGCTCGGCTGCGCGGTGCTGGCGATCCTGATGCTCCGGCGTACCCGCCTCGGCCTGCACATCTACGCCGTCGGCGGCAACCGCGAGGTCGCCCGGCTCTCCGGCATCCACACCCAGGTCCCCGTCGTCGCGGCACACGTCCTGTGCTCGCTGCTCGCGGCACTGGCCGGCCTGCTGCTGCTCGCCCGGCTCAGCGTCGGCAGCCCCACCATCGGCTCCCAGGGCGGCTACGACCTGATGTCGATCGCCGCGGTGGTGCTCGGCGGCACCCTGCTCGCCGGCGGCAAGGGCAACGTGCTCGGCACCCTCGCCGGCGTCGCGATCTTCGCGGTCATGGACAACGTGATGGCCGCGACCGAGGTCAACCCGTTCCTCAAGGACATCATCCGCGGCGTGGTGATCGTGGCCGCTGTCGCCGTCTACGCACGCCGCGAGATCGAACGGCGCCCAGCGCGGTTCGAGAAGCCCTCGACCCTCGACGCCGCCCTCCAGGAGGCGCGATGACGACCACCCAGACCCGGCCGCCGATCGCCGCCCACCAGGGCGGTCTCGGAGCCCGCATCGCCGCTGCCGTCGCGACTCCGGGCGGCGCGGTGTTCGTGCTCGCGATCGGGCTGCTCATCGCCACCATCGTCGCCAACCCCAACTTCGGCGACCCGGGCGTCATCATCCGGTTCCTCGGCCGCACCGCGCCGATCGCGATCGCTGCGATGGGCCAGTACTACGTGATCGTCTCCGGTGAGTTCGACCTGTCGATGGGCGCCGTCGTCACCATGCAGGTGGTGATCGCCGGCGAGCTGATCGGCCAGGACGAGGGCCGGATCGTGCCGGTCACCTGCCTGATGCTGCTGGTCGGTGCCGGGATCGGCCTGGTCAACGGCCTGGTGACCACGCTGCTCAGGGTCCCGAGCTTCATCGTCACGCTCGGCACGATGCTCGCCCTCACCGGGCTGGTGCGCTATCTGACCGGCGGTGCCGCGACCGGCAACCCGGTCGACAGCTTCCGCGAGATCGGCCGCGGCAACTTCGAGAACGTCCCGGTCGTCGAGGTGATCCCCTACCCGCTGATCATCTTCCTGGTCCTGGCCGTGGCCGCGAGCTGGCTGATGCGCCGGCCGTTCGGCCGCAGCCTGGTCGCCGCGGGTGACAACCCCGACGCAGCGCACCTCTCCGGCACTCCGCTGTGGTGGCTGAAGACCCGGGCGTTCATCCTGTCCTCGCTGTCGGCCACCGTCGCCGGGATCATCCTGGTCGGGTACGCCGGCGTGCACCCGTCCGTCGGCAAGGGCTACGAGTTCATCGCGATCACGGCGGTCGTCCTGGGCGGCGTACTGCTCGGCGGCGGCCGCGGCTGGGTGCTGTCTGCCGCCGCCGGCGCCTTCGCGCTCGAGCTGCTGTTCCGGCTGCTCACCGTGCTCGAGGTCGAGTCCACGTGGCGCGACACCGTGCAGGGCCTGATCATCATCATCGCCGTCGCGGCCGCGGGCCGCGCCTGGCAGGTAGGCCGACGACCCCGGCGGAGCGGCCGCAGGGTCGCCGCCGCTCCCCAAGATTCCCCGCAGTCCCCCACGCCCGAACCGGGCCAGAACACAGGAGAAAAGTGATGCGCAAAATCAGGGGCGCCCTGGCGTCCACAGCGGCGCTGCTGGTGGTGCTCACCGCCTGCGGCACCGACGACTCGCTCGACAATCCGGACACCGAGCCGAAGGCTGGCGACACGTCGGAGTCCAGCGAAGAGTGGTTCGTGCAGGAGGACTTCGACATCCAGGACGCCCAGCGCGGCGCCACGTTCGAGGGTGACCCGGCGCAGCCGTACCTGCAGTACATCGACGGCGAGATGACCGACACCGCGGAGTTCAAGTCCGAGGGTGCCAAGAAGGTCTGCTTCGCCAACGCGTCGATCTCCAACCCGTGGCGTCAGACCGGCTGGATCACCATGAACCAGCAGCTGGAAGTGCTGCAGGACTCCGGCGTCATCTCCGAGATGGAGACCCGCGACGCCGAGGACGACGACAACACCCAGATCTCCGACATCCAGTACTTCATCGACGAGGGCAACTGCGACGCGTTCATCATCTCGCCCAACTCGACCGCTGCGATGACTCCTGCAGTCGAGGCGGCCTGTGAGACCGGCAAGCCGGTCGTGGTCTTCGACCGCGGTGTCGAGACCGACTGCGCCACGACGTTCATCCACCCGATCGGTGGCTACGCGTGGGGCATCGACACGGCCAACTTCCTGGTCGAGAACCTCGAGGAGGGCGACAAGGTCGTCGCGCTGCGGATCCTGCCCGGTGTCGACGTGCTCGAGACCCGCTGGGCAGCGGCCGAGAAGATCTTCGACGAGAACGGCATCGAGGCAGTCGACTACTTCACCGGCGCCGACCCGACCGAGATCAAGAAGATCATCACCGACGAGCTCACCAAGGGTGACGTCGCCGGAGTGTGGATGGACGCCGGCGACGGCGCCGTCGCCGCGATCGAGGCGTTCGAGGACCAGGGCGTCGACTACCCGGTCATGACCGGCGAGGACGAGATGTCCTTCCTCCGCAAGTGGGAGGAGACCGGGCTGACCGGCCTCGCGCCCGTGTACTCCAACTTCCAGTGGCGCACCCCGCTGCTGGCGCTGGAGAAGATCTTCGCTGGCGAGCCGGTCCCGGCTGAGTGGGTGCTGCCGCAGATCCCGATCACCGAGGACGAGCGCAGCGCGTTCCTGGAGGCCAACGACGGCATGCCCGACGGTCACTACGCCAAGTTCGGCGGAGAGGACCTGCCCGGCTACCCCGAGGTCTGGCAGGAGCGTCAGATCCCGTAATGATCTCTCCCCTCCTCGGCGTCAACACCTGGGTATGGACCTCGCCGCTCACTGACGAGGTCCTGCCCGGGCTGTTGCGCCGGATCGTCGAGCTCGGGTTCGACGCGGTCGAGCTGCCGCTGGAGAACCCCGGCGACCTCGACCACGAGGCGACCGCCTCGGTGCTCGCCGAGACCGGCCTGACGCCGTACGTCGTCGGCGCGATGGCGCCCGGACGCGACCTGGTGGCCGCGGACCCGGACGCCGTCGCCGCGACGCAGGACTACCTGCGAGCGTGCGTCGACCTGGCCGCCGCGGTGGGTGCGGCCAGCGTCTGCGGGCCGTTCTACGCCGCGACGGGCCGGACCTGGCGGCTGGACGCCGAGGAGCGGGAGTCGGCGTACAAGGAATGGCGGGAGCACCTCGCTCCCGTCGCCGAGTACGCCGGCGAGCGGGGGGTGCGGCTCGGGATCGAGCCGCTCAACCGCTACGAGACGTCACTGATCAACACCGTCGACCAGGCACTGACCGGGCTGGGCACGCTGCTCGGCCCGGTCGGCGGTGTTGGTTTGGCCCTCGACACCTACCACCTGAATATCGAGGAGCGGTCCAGCGCGGACGCGATCCGGCTCGCCGGGTCGCACCTGGCTCATCTGCAGGTCTGCGGCAGCGACCGCGGTGCGCCCGGCGGCGACCAGACCGACTGGGTCGCGCTGCTCGCGGCCCTGGACGAGGTCGGGTACGCCGGCCCCCTCAACATCGAGAGCTTCACGCCCGACAACGCCTCCATTGCAGTGGCCGCCTCCATCTGGCGTCCGCTCGCGGCCTCGCCCGACGACCTCGCGGCGGACGGCCTGGCGTTCCTTCGAACACTCACTCAAGGCGGCACCGATGTCTGACCCCACCTCGCGACCCCTCGGTGTCGCCGTGGTCGGCTACTCGTTCATGGGCAAGGCCCATTCCCACGCATGGCGCAACGTCGGCGCATTCCACGCCGACGTACCCCCTGTGACCCAACGGGTGCTGGTCGGCCGCGACGAGAGCGCAGTCAAGGAAGCGGCCGGCCGCTACGGCTGGGCCGAGACCGCCACAGACTGGCAGTCGCTGATGGGCCGCGACGACATCGACATCGTCGACATCTGCACCCCCGGCAACAGCCACGCCGAGATCGCGATCGCCGCGCTCGAGGCGGGCAAGCACGTGCTCGTCGAGAAGCCGCTGGCCAACTCGGTCAATGAAGGCGAGGCGATGGTGGCCGCCGCCGCGACCGCCGCGTCGCGCGGAGTGACGTCGATGGTCGGCTTCAACTACCGCCGCGTGCCCGCCCTGGCGCTGGCCCGCGAGATCATCGCCCTCGGTCGGATCGGCGCGGTGCGCGAGGTCCGGGCGGCGTACCTCCAGGACTGGCTGGCCGACGACGCGGCGCCGATGACCTGGCGGCTGCGCAAGGAGAGCGCCGGGTCCGGTGCGCTGGGTGACCTGGGCTCGCACGTGGTCGACCAGGTGCACTACCTGCTCGACGAGCCGGTGACCTCGGCGAGCGGGCACCTGCGCACGTTCGTGGACTCGCGGGCCGGGGACGACGGACCGGAGCCGGTGACCGTCGACGACGCCGCGTGGGCGACGCTGACGGTGCCGTCGGGCGCCGTCGCCAGCGTCGAGCTGTCGCGGATGGCGACCGGCCGCAAGAACGGGCTGACCATCGAGGTCTACGGCAGCCGCGGCTCACTCTCCTTCGACCTCGAGCGGCTCAACGAGCTGCAGGTGAACTCCGAGCGGGTGCTCGTGACCGAGCCCGACCACCCCTACGTGGGCGCGTGGTGGCCGCCGGGGCACGTGCTCGGCTGGGACAGCACGTTCATCTCCCAGGCGGCCGACTTCCTGGCCGCGATCGGCCACGGAGGCGCGCCGGAGCCGTCGTTCGCCGACGGCCTCGCGGTGCAGCGGGTGCTGGCGGCGATCGAGCAGAGTGCGGCAGCCTCGGGGGCCAGCGTCGACGTCGTACAGAAGGAGCACTGATGGGCAAGCGGTTCACGCTCTTCACCGGCCAGTGGGCCGACCTCACCCTGGAGGAGGTGGCCGGGCTGGCCGCCGGGTGGGGCTACGACGGCCTGGAGATCGCGGTCTCGGGCGAGCACCTGGACGCGTGGCGGTGGGACGAGCCGGGGTACGTCGAGGGCCGGCTGGAGATCCTGAAGAAGCACGGCCTCGGCTGCTGGGCGATCAGCAACCACCTCACCGGGCAGGCCATCTGCGACGACCCGATCGACGACCGCCACCGCGCGATCGTGCGCGAGAAGGTCTGGGGCGACGGCAAGGCCGAGGGAGTCCGCGAGCGGGCGGCGGAGGAGATGAAGCTGACCGCACGGCTCGCCAAGGCGATGGGCATCGACACTGTGGTCGGGTTCACCGGCTCGTCCATCTGGCAGTACGTCGCGATGTTCCCGCCGGTTCCGGCGGCCAAGATCGAGGCCGGCTACCAGGACTTCGCGGACCGCTGGCACCCGATCCTGGACGTGTTCGCGGAGTGCGGGGTGCGGTTCGCGCACGAGGTGCACCCCTCCGAGATCGCCTACGACTACTGGACCACGGTGCGCACCCTCGAGGCGATCGAGCACCGGCCGGAGTTCGGGCTGAACTGGGACCCCTCGCACATGGTCTGGCAGCAGCTCGACCCGGTCGCGTTCATCACCGACTTCGCCGACCGGATCTACCACGTCGACTGCAAGGACACCCGGATGCGGACCGGCGGCGGCCGCAACGGTGGGCTCTCGTCGCACCTGCCCTGGGGCGACCAGCACCGCGGCTGGGACTTCGTATCCACCGGCCGCGGCGACGTCCCTTGGGAGGACTGCTTCCGCGCCCTAGCCGCGATCGGTTACAGCGGGCCGATCTCGGTCGAGTGGGAGGACGCCGGCATGGACCGCCTCCACGGCGCACCTGAGGCGCTGGAGTTCCTGCGCAGGTTCGACTTCGAGCCGCCGACAACGTCCTTCGACGCGGCGTTCAGTTCGGAAGGTTGATTCGTGACTTGTGGCCCGTCGATTCGTGACTTGTGGCCCGTCGATTCGTGACTTGTGGCCCGTTGATTCGGGGGCCACAACACCCGATTCGAGGGGCCACAAACCCCGATTCGACGGTTAGGGGCGGCGCAGCACGGTGACGGCGAAGTCGGCGTCGTCGTGCCAGGCGCGCAGGTCCCAGGTGGCGAACCGGTGCTCGAGCCAGAGCTCGGCGTCGTCGACCGCACGGTCGAAGGCGTCGAGCGACAGCTCGCGGTTGACGTGGAAGCCGGTGACCACGAAGCCGTCGGGCTCAACGTGCCCGGCCACCCGGCGGAGTACGTCGGCCTCGGTGCCGGGCGCGAGGAAGACCATGACGTTCCCGGCCAGTACGGCGCCGGCGAACGGCTCTTCATCCGGAAGGTCGAGCTCGGCCAGGTCGGCCACCAGCCAGCGCGGACCGGGATGATCGGCCTCGGCGGCCTCGATCAGCACCGGGTCGACGTCGACCCCGACCACCGTGTGTCCGCGCTCGTGCAGCACCGCCCCGACCCGACCGGGGCCGCAGCCGGCGTCGAGCACCCGCGACCGCGGTGGCAGCATCGCGTCGACCAGCCGCGCCTCGCCGCCGAGGTCCTCGCCCTCGGCCGCCATCGTGCGGAACCGCTCGACGTACCACTCCGAGTGCCCCGCCTTGGTGTCGGTCACCCACCGCGTCGCCCTGGCCACGAAATCCACCCTAGCTAGGGGTTGCACACCGGCCCAGGAGTTCTAGGTTGAGTGGATCATCTCGGGCTCGGAGGCCAGCATGTCCATCCAACGTCGCACCCTTCTGAAGACCACCGCCGGCGCTGCGGCCGCAGGGCCGTTCGCCGGCCTCGTCGCCATGCCGGCCGGAGCACACGTGGCGCCACTCGCCGCGGCGCTGACCCCGATCGCGGACGAGCGCGACGGCAAGGTGCGCCTGCACCTGCCGGCGGGCTTCAGGTACCGGTCCTTCCACGACACCGAGACGCCGGTGACGCTGACCGACGGCACGCTGCTGCCCGGCCGGCACGACGGCATGGGCGCGTTCAGGGGGCCGAAGGGCACCGTGCTGCTGGTGCGCAACCACGAGGTCAACAGCCCCGGCGCCGCGTTCGGTCCCGGCGCGCCGTACGACCCGATGGCGCGCGGCGGCACCACGACCGTGCAGGTGACGCAGACCGGTGAGGTCATCCGTTCCTTCACCAGCCTGAACGGCACGATGATGAACTGCTCCGGCGGCCAGATGCCGTGGGGATCCTGGGTCACCTGCGAGGAGACGGTCAACGGCCCCGACGTCGGGGCCGACTTCACGGGCACACCCAACATCACGCTGCAGAAGCCGCACGGGTACGTCTACGAGGTGCCGGCCAGCCACCTCCCGGGCCAGGGCCAGTCGACGCGGCAGCCGATCAAGAGCGCCGGTCGGTTCGCGCACGAAGCCGTCTCGTTCGACCGGGGGACCGGACACCTCTTCCTCACCGAGGACAACTTCGGCTACCCGTCCGGCTTCTACCGCTACAAGCCGCCGAACAACGCCCTCGAGACCCGGCGTCTCGCCGACGGTGGGAAGCTCCAGATGCTCAGCATCAAGGGTGCGCCGAACGCGCACCTGGAGGGGCAGCAGACGGTCGGTGCGACGTACGCCGTGAAGTGGGTCGACATCGGCGACCCCGACCCCACGTTCCCCTACACCCCGGGTCAGCCGGCACCGACGAGCAACGACACCGCCCTGAACTTCGTGGGCGACCAGGGTCGGGCTCTGGGCGCCGCGCACTTCTCCCGGCTGGAGGGTCAGGTCTGCCATCACGGCGTCGTCTACTTCACGTCCACGCAGGGCGGCGGGACTGCGGAGACCGGGCCGGACACGGTCGGCGGCTACGGCAACGGCTCGGGCCAGGTGTGGGCCTACGACACCAGGAAGAAGACCCTCACCTGCGTCTTCCAGTCGACCGGGCCGCTGCACCTGGACCTGCCGGACAACGTGACCACCTCCCGCCGCGGCACGCTGGTCGTGTGCGAGGACGGCACCAACGACAACTTCATCCGTGGCCTCACCAAGCACGGCCAGCTGTTCGACATCGCGCTGAACCGGCTCACCGCGATCTCCGGCACTCCCCGCTACAACGAGGAGTTCGCGGGGTCGACGTTCAGCCCCAACGGGAAGACGCTGTTCGTGAACATCCAGGCCTCGGCCGGTCTGACGTTCGCGATCTGGGGCCCGTGGGGGAAGCTCGGGGTCTAGCGCAGCGCCGCTGCGATGTACTCCCCGAGCTCGCGGTGGCCGGCATCGGTGAGGTGCAGCCGGTCCTCGAGGTAGGCGAGGTCGAGCCCGCTCGTGCGGACGTACGTCGCTCCGGCTGTCCGCGCGAGCCCGGACAGCAGCCGGTCGACGCGCGGCACGTCTGCAGCGCGTGAGGGTGCGCGGACCGGCCCGACGACCACGACCCGTTTCCCGTCGAGCACGTGCATCAGCCGCGCGAATCCCTTGCTGATGTCGGCCGACGACTGGTCGAAGTCGTTGAGCCCGCCCTCGACGACCACCAGGTCGGCGCCACCCTGGACCGCATCGGCGGCCCGGTCCGCGAAGGACACCGAGCCACAACCACTGGCGCCCGCGCTGAAGCCCGTGCCGGAGAAGCCGGCGACGTGCACCCGGCCGTTCAGCCGGCTCGGCCACGAAGCAGCGGGACGGTCGAGCCCGAGCCCCACCGAGTACGAGTCGCCGATCACCACGACCTCGGCGCCGGCCCCGGTGTCCGCGGCCGCGCGCTCGGCGGAGACCTTGGCGAACCGGGCGCAGTGCCGTGCCGAGTCCGCGGCCGCCGACAGGTGGAAGACCAAGAGCGAGCCCACCAGGAGGACAGCGCTCAGCAGCGCCACGAGCGGCAACCGTGCCGCGCTCCCCCGATGGATCACCGCAGAAGTGTGCGGCCTCGTACGGGTCCGGCGTAGCGATTTAGCGGAACTCGCTCAGACGGCGTAGGCCGCGAGCTCTCCGGCGAGGCCCTCGTTCGCGCGACCGTGGACGAGGGTCCCGTCGGCGGTGTGCTCCATCGACTCGATCTCGCCCTGCTGGTGCAGCCGGTTGATCAGGTCGCCGCGTTCGTAGGGCAGCAGCGCGTGGAACTCGACGTCCGGCCGCGGCAGCTCGGCCTCGACCGCCGCGATCGCCTCCTCGACGCCCTCGCCGGTGTGGGCGCTGACGACCACCGAGTGCGGCTCGCGCTGGCGGAGCCGGGCGAGGACCATCGGGTCGGCCACGTCGGCCTTGTTGATCACGACCAGCTCGGGTACGTCGGCGGCGCCGATCTCGGCCAGCACTTCGCGCACCGCGCCGAGCTGGCCCTCGGGGTCGGGGTGCGAGCCGTCGACGACGTGCAGGATCAGGTCGGACTCGGCGACCTCCTCCAAGGTGCTGCGGAACGCCTCGACCAGCTGGTGCGGCAGGTGCCGCACGAACCCGACGGTGTCGCTCATCGTGTAGACCCGGCCGTCGGCGGTCGTCGTACGACGCGTCGTCGGGTCCAGCGTCGCGAACAGCGAGTCGTCGACGAGGACGCCCGCGCCGGCGAACCGGTTGAGGAGCGAGGACTTGCCGGCGTTGGTGTAGCCGGCGATCGCGACGGAGGGGATCCGGTTGCGGCGGCGCTCGTTGCGCTTGGTCTCGCGGGTGCCGCGCATCGCCTTCAGCTCACGGCGCAGCTTGGCGATCTTGTCGTTGATCCGGCGCCGGTCGGTCTCGATCTTGGTCTCACCGGGACCACGGCCGCCGATGCCGCCGCCGTCGGCGCCGACCCGGCCACCGGCCTGGCGGGACAGCTGGCCGCCCCAGCCGCGGAGCCGCTGCTTCATGTAGCTGAGCTGCGCGAGCTCGACCTGCGCCTGGCCCTCCCTGGACTTCGCGTGCTGGGCGAAGATGTCGAGGATCAGCGCGGTCCGGTCGACGACCTTGACCTTCAGCCGGTCCTCGAGGTTGCGGAGCTGGCTGGGCGCGAGCTCGCCGTCGCAGATCACCGTGTCGGCGCCGGTGGAGATGACCAGCTCGAGCAGCTCGTCGACCTTGCCGCGACCGACGTACGTCGCCGGGTCGGGCTTCTGCCGGCGCTGGTAGACCGCCTCGAGCACCTCGGACCCCGCCGTCTCGGCGAGGAGAGCGAGCTCGGCCATGGAGTTCTCGGTGTCGGTGACGGTGCCCTCGGTCCACACGCCGACGAGCAGCACGCGCTCGAGCCGGAGCTGGCGGTACTCGACCTCGGTGATGTCCTCGAGCTCGGTGCGCAGCCCGGCGACCCTGCGGAGCAGGTGCCGCTCCGCGAGGTCCATCGCCCCGGTCGTGGGGTCGACACGGTCCCCGGGGATGTCCTCGGGGTCCGGGCCGTCGGCATAGCCCGACTCGAACTCCTCGTCCTCCCAGGTATCGGTGGCGGTGAGCTCGTCGTCGAGATTGAAGTCAGGTGCGTTCGTCATTCGACCTCCAGCGTACGTTTCGGTCCCCCAGCGCCGCTAACGCATAACGTTCGACCGTGTTGCTCCCCGCGATTCCCGCCGGCGTCCGGCTGCTCGGCCTGTGCGGCGCGCCGGGCGTGGGCAAGTCGACGCTGGCGGCCGAGCTGGCGGCCCGCGACGGCGCGGTGGTGGTGCCGATGGACGGCTTCCACCTGCCGCAGGCCGAGCTGGTGCGGCGCGGGCTGCGGGACCGGATGGGCGCGCCGGGGACGTTCGACGCGGAGGGGTACGCCGCCCTGCTCGCCCGGATCCGGCGCCGTGAGGATGTCGTCGGCGCCGGCGTTCGACCGGACGGTGGAGGAGCCGGTGCCGGACGCGATCCGGGTGCGTGCCGGCGCGGGGCTGGTGGTGACCGAGGGCAACTACCTGCTGCTCGACGAGCCGCGCTGGGAGGCGGTGCGGGCCGAGCTGGATCTGGTCTGGCACCTGGTCTGCGACGAGTCGGTACGCCGCGAGCGGCTGCTGGCCCGGCACGTGGAGTTCGGCAAGACGCCGGCCGAGGCGGAGGCGTGGGTCGCCCGGGTCGACGACGCGAATGCCCGGCTGATCGAGGCGGCGGCCCACCGCGCGGATGTCGTCGTGGAGTTGTAACGCACCGTTTGTGCGTCCATCGAACCGTTTGAACGGTGTGGTGGACGTACGAACGGTGCGTTACACGACTCGACACCGCATAACCTGCGCACCCGCACAACTTGCGCACCCGCACTTTCTGCGGCATACTCTCTCAATGAAGCCGAACCCCCAGCAGCTCGCCGCCGTACGCCGATCGCTCGAGGCCGCCGAGGACCTCGAGCCCGACGAGGCACTCCCCCACCTGCGCGAGGCCGCCGACCAGCTCACCGAGCTGATCGACGAGTCGATGGCGCAGGCGGTGCTGACGGGGAAGGCCAACCTGCGATCGGTCGGCGCGCGAGCCGGGCTGTCGGAGAACGCCGTCGGCCCACGCCTGGCCCGCACCCAGACGCTCGGCGCCTACGCCAACGACGACGGCCGCGTCACCGCCGCCGCGGTGGAGCGGGCCAAGTACGACCACGAGACCGGGTCCCCACGACCGGCACCAGCACCGGCAGCCAAGCCCATGCGGTTCAAGCCGCGCCGACCCACCACCTGATTCACGAGCCGAGGAGTTCCATATGACCGACCAGAACCTCACCCACATCTACCTCCTGCTCGACCGGTCCGGGTCCATGCAGTCGATCAAGGCCGACACCGAGGGTGGGTTCGCTGCGTTCGTCGAGGAGCAGAAGCGCACGCCCGGTGCCTGCCGGGTGACGCTCGCACAGTTCGACAACCACTACGAGATCGTCTACTCCGACCGGCCGGTCGCCGACGTACCCACCCTCGACCTGCAGCCGCGCGGCAGCACCGCCCTGCTCGACGCGATGGGCAAGCTGATCACCGACTCCGGCGCCAAGCTCGCCTCGCTGCCGGACGACCAGCGGCCCCGCACCGTGATCGTCGCGATCATGACCGACGGCCACGAGAACGCCAGCCAGGAGTGGACGCACCCCGCGATCAAGGCGCTGGTGGAGCAGCAGACCGGCCAGTGGGGGTGGCAGTTCCTCTACATGGGCGCCGACCAGGACGCTATCGAGGTCGGCCGGAACATCGGGGTCGCCGCCGCCAACTCGGTCACCTATGGGCGCGGCAAGAGCCGCGACGTGTTCGCCAACATCTCCGACAAGGTCTCGACCGTCCGCAACGCGCGGGCCGCCGGCGACCTGGCCGCGCCGATGCCGGCGTTCACCGAGGAGGAACGGCGCGACCTGGGCTGAGCTCGGGCTCGAGCAGGTGCGACCAGAGCGCGGTACCGGCGGCGTCGTACAAAGTGACGGTCAGCTCGCCGGAGGCCGCGATCGCCAGGTGGCCGAAGTACTGGTTGTCCGGACGCGGCGTCGTGTCGAGCCGGTCGGTGTCCTCACCCTTGGAGAACACCACCTCGGGCCCGAACGTCCGGTCCAGCTGGTCGTCCTTGGTCCAGAACGGCGATGCCGCGAGCGGCCCGGAGACGAACTCCCAGAACGGCTCGAAGTCGGTGTACGTCGCGCGCTCCGGGCTGTAGTGGTGGGCGGCCGTGTAGTGCACGTCGGTCGTGACCCAGACGACGTTGCGCACGCCGTACCGCTTGATCGCCGAGAGCACCCGGGCCATCTCGGGCTCCCGGCCCAGCGGCCGTCCGTCGTCGCCGTTGCCCGGTCCGTCGAGGTCCGTCGTGCGCGTCGACGGCGCCGACAGCGGCTGGTCGGCCGAGATCACCTTCCACGTGGCGGTCGAGCGACGCAGCTCCGCGATCAGCCACTCCTCCTGGGCCCGGCCGAGGATGCCGGCCTCACCGCGGCTCCGCGCCCGGGTCGGGTCGGTCGCCGGGTTCGGGCCGCGGTAGCTGCGCATGTCGAGGCAGAACAGGTCGAGGTGCTGACCGCGCGGCACCTTGCGGTAGAGCCGGGTCGGGACGAAGCCGTCGCCGTCGCTCGGCGCCAGCTGTCGCACCGGCACCGGCTGGTACTCCTGCCAGGCGCGGCGCCCGCGGATCGCGAGCACGTCCGCCCGCCGCTCGCTGTAGCGCTCGTCGTCGATGATCTCGCCGGGCCACCAGTTGTTGCAGGTCTCGTGGTCGTCCCACTGCACGACCGTGGGCACCTCGGCGTAGAACGCGCGCACGTTGTCGTCGCGCAACGGGTAGCGGTGCCGACCACGGAACTGCGCCAGCGTCTCGGCGACCGTGGTCACCTCCTCGGTCAGGTCGTTGACCCACATGGATCCGTCGTCCGCGCGCACCGACTCCTGCATCGGCTCGTCGCCGTAGATGGTGTCGCCGACGTGGATGAACAGGTCGGGGTTCAGCTCCAGCATCGTTCGGTACGACGTCAGCCCGCCCCGCGAGCGGTCGATCCCCCACCCCTGGCCGCAGGTGTCCGCGGACCAGATGACCGACTGGGCGGCGGCGTGGATCGGCGCGGTGCGGAACCGGACGTGCTCGCGATCCGACTCGGTGCCGTCGACGGAGCCGAACCACACCGTGGCGTCGTACTCACGTCCGGGCGCCAGCCCGGTCAGGTGGAGGCGGGCAGTGTGGTCGACGCGGGCGTCGGTCCACGCCCCGCGGATCATCCGCAGCTCTCGGCCGTTGCTGTGCAGCTGGACGTGCAGCTGCCCGTCGCTCGGCGCCCGTGACCAGACGACCGCGGAGTCGGTGGTCACCTCGCCGGTCCGGACCGCCGTCAGCTGGTCCCGTCGCCGGACCAGCGCCGGTGCACTCACCAGCCCCGCGCCCAGCAGACCCGGGACCGCGACCCCCGCCAGCAACGTCGTACGACGCCCGATCTCCACGCCCGCAGGCTCGCGAACGCCGGCGTCCGGTCACCGCCCTGCGGGTGTCGTGTCGCCTAACGCTGGGCGACCGCCTCGACTCGGGCGGTTGACCGCACCCGATCGTGCGTCCAGCCCTATCGGCCGGGGAGCGCGGATGGCGTGTGCTGGATGCATCCCGCTCGACCGAGCCGGATGCATCCACGAGAAGCCTCATAGGAGACCTGCAATGACCGCCCCGTCCCCCACATCCATCGCCACCGAGCACCGACCGGAACTGCCTGCTCCCCTGGCAGAGCCGCGCTGGGCGCCCGGCCGAGTCATCGCGTTCGTGCTGGCGACCTTCCTGCTGCTCGGGGCGGCCGGCTCGCTGGTCGGCGCCAACTGGCTCGGCGACCTCGACGACCGCGAGCGCCACGACGGTTACCTGACCTCCGACACCCGGGAGCTCAGCACCACCGGCCACGCGCTCACCGTCGAGGAGATCGACCTCGACGGGCTGAGTGGTGACTGGATCCTCGGCAAGGCCCGGCTCCGCGCCACCAGCACCGACCCGAGCACGTCGGTCTTCATCGGCATCGCCCGGACCGACGACGTGAACGAGTACCTCAACGACGTCGACTACTCCACCGTGAGCGACGTCGACGACGCGGACACCGACTACGAGCAGCACAGCGGCGGCGCACCGGCAGTCGCGCCGACCGCCACCGACATCTGGGTCGCCCAGGCCAGCGGTCCCGGCACGCAGAGCGTGCGCTGGACGCCCGACGAGGGCGACTGGACCGTCGTGGTCATGAGCCCGGACGGCGCTGCTGGGGTCGAGGTCACCGCCGACGTCGGAGCCACCGTCCCCGTGCTCAACGGGATCACGACCAGCCTGAGGATCGGCGGCAGCCTGCTGGCTCTGGCCGGGATCGCGCTGTTCGTCGGCCTGTCCGTACGACGGAACCGCCCCTGAGCTGCTGACCTACTTGGGAGGCATCCTGATGCCGCCGTCGAGCCGGACGACCTCACCGTTCATGTACGAATTGGTGAGGCATTCCAGCACCATGCTGGCCAGCTCGTCGGCGGTACCGAGGCGCTTGGGGAACAGCACGTTCTGACCGAGGTTGGCCTTGAACGCCTCGGAGTCCGGGCCCTCGCCGTAGATCGGGGTGTCGATCAGACCCGGCGCAACAGTGTTGAGCCGGATGCCGGCGGCCGACAGGTCGCGGGCCACCGGCAGGGTCATGCCGACGACACCGCCCTTCGAGGCGGAGTACGACGCCTGGCCGATCTGGCCGTCGAACGCGGCGACGCTGGCCAGGTTGACGATCGCCCCGCGGCAGCCGTCCTCGTCAGCGTCGTTGAGGCTCATCGCTGTGGCGGCCTGACGCACCATGTCGAAGGTGCCGATCAGGTTGATCTGGATGACCTTGGTGAACGCACCGAGGTCGTGGGCCGACTCGACGGTCCCGTCGCGGCCGATGGTCCGCTGCGCCCAGCCGATGCCGGCCGAGTTGACGACCGCGCGGATCGGCGCGATGTCGGCGGCGGCCTTGACGGCGGCACCGATCTGCTCGGTGTTGGTCACGTCGACCTGGGCGAAGACGCCCTTGATCTCCTCGGCGAGCGCCTCGCCCTTGTCGGCCTGCAGGTCGGCCACCACGACGGTGGCTCCGCGGGCGGCGAGCTGACGCGCGACAGCGGCACCGATGCCCGATGCGCCGCCGGTGACGATGGCAGATGATCCGGTGAGTTCCATGCGCCGGAGCGTAGTAGGTGGCCCGCATGGTCGGGCTGGGGCGGTCGGGCGGTGAGTTATGAACCGTTTCGGCTCGGCAAACCGTTCCTAAGTCACCGCTCCCTCGGCCCGGCGCGGTCGAGCGGTGAGTTAGGAACCGTTTCGGCTCGGCAAACCGTTCCTAGGTCACCGCTCCCCAGCCGCCCGCGTCTAGAGCGAGGTCGTGCCGCGCGCGACGATCTCGGCGGGGCCGCTGAGCAGCACCCGGTCGTCGGCGGTCCAGGTGACCGCGAGAGTGCCGCCCGGCACGTCGACCCGGTACGTCGTGTCGCGACCAGCGTTGTCGACGAGCGCGGACGCCACCATCACCGCGGCGGCGCCGGTGCCGCAGGAGCGGGTCTCGCCCGAGCCGCGCTCGAAGACCCGCATCGCGACGTGGCTCGCGGCCTCGCGCATCACGAACTCGATGTTGACGCCCTCGGGGTAGAGCCCGGCGTCGTACCCGGGCTGGTCGTGGAGCGGACCGACGTCGTCGAGCGAGTCGACGAACGCGACTGCGTGCGGGTTGCCCATGTCGACGTGCCGAGCCGGCCAGGAGCGCGACCCGACAGAGACGGTCGTCTCGCCGAGGACCTTGGGCGCGCCCAGGTCGGCCTCGATCTGGTCGCCGTGGAACGTCAGCACCTTGACCCCGTCGCGGGTGCCGATCGGCACCGGCTGGGTCGGGTCGATGAGGCCCTCCTGCGCGAGGTGCAGCGCGAAGACCCGGATGCCGTTGCCGCACATCTCCGACAGCGAGCCGTCGGAGTTGCGGTAGTCCATGAACCACTGGTCGCCCTCGCGGACCACACGCAGCACGCCGTCGCCGCCGATGCCCGCGCGGCGGTCGCACAGCGCGCGCACCCGCTCGGGGCTCAGGTCGCCGTGGATCGAGCCGTCGTGGTCGGGCAGCAGCACGAAGTCGTTCTCGGTGCCGTGGCCCTTGAGGAAGGGGTACTCATCCATAGAGACCCTTGGCGTAGTTCTCGGGCTTGTAGTACTCCGCGAGCTCGGCGTCGCTGCGGCCGTCCTGCTCGACCTCCTTGGCGATCACCGCGCGCTTCGGGACGATGCCCTCGGGGGCCCAGCTCTCGGGGTTCCAGAGCTGCGAGCGCATGAACGCCTTCGCGCAGTGGAAGAAGATCTGGTCGATGTCGACCACGATGGCCAGCACCGGCCGATGGCCCTTGACGACCATCTCGTCGAAGAACGGCGCATCGCTGACCAGCCGCGCGCGCCCGTTGATGCGGAGCGTGTCGCCGCGGCCAGGGATCAGGAAGTTCAGGCCGACGTGCGGGTTGGCCAGGATGTTGAGGTAGCCGTCGGCACGCCGGTTGCCAGGACGCTCCGCCATCGCGATGGTCGTGTCGTCGATGACGTGCGCGAGGCTGCCGGCCGGATCACCCTTGGGGGACGCGTCGCAGTTGCCCTCGGCGTCGGACGTGGCGAGCACGCAGAACGGCGACGCCGCGAGCCAGTCGCGGTCGACGTCCAGCAGCTCGGTCCGCTCCTTGTCCCGTACCCGCTGGGCAGGCTCGCCGAGCAGCTCGACGAGCTCGGCGTCGGTGGTGATCTCTGCGTACTGCGTCGGGGTCTCCGTCACCCCTCAACGGTACGGCGTCGGCTATCTCGGCCGCACGACGAGGGCCGAGCCACCGCCGCGGCGTACCGGCTCGGCGACCGCGACCACCCGCCCGTTCTTCCGGAACTCGATGCCGGTCGCGGCCCCGATCTCCGCCTGGCTGGTGAACGCGTCGCCCGCCGGCACCAGCGTGTGCCCGTACGGCGTGAGCAGGTCCTCGTAGGCGTCGATGAAGGCCGGCTCCGAGGTCACGTTGGCGGTGTTGCGCTGCGAGGCTCGCGGCGCCGCGAGCGCCTCCGGGATGGTCATCCCCCGGTCGATCCGGTTGAACAGGATCTGCAGCACCGTGGTGATGATCGTCGAGCCGCCGGGCGAGCCGAGCGCGAGGAACGGCTTGCCGTCCTTGAGCACGATGGTCGGTGACATCGAGCTGCGCGGCCGCTTGCCGGGCTGGATCCGGTTGGGGTCGGCCTCGTTGTAGACCGTCGTGAAGTCGGTCAGCTCGTTGTTGAGCAGGAACCCGCGCCGGGGCACCACGATCCCCGAGCCGCCTGTCTGCTCGATCGTGAGTGTGTAGGCCACGACGTTGCCCCAGCGGTCGGAGACGGTGAGGTGGGTCGTCGACACCCCTTCGGTGTCGGTCTCGACAGCACCCGCGCCGGTGGGCGCCTGGCACTGGCCGTCGTACGACGTCACGTCGCCGGCCGGGACCGGCTTGGTCGCCGCATGCGCGGGGTCGAGCTCGCAGGCCCGCTCGTCGGCGTACTTCTGCGAGAGCAGGTCGCTCGTCGGCACGTCGACGTACTTCGGGTCGCCGAGGTAGGCGCCGCGGTCGGCGAAGGAGAGCGCGCTGGCCTCCAGGTAGTGGTGCAACGCGTCGGCGTCGCTCATGCCCTTGAGGTCGGAGCCCTCGAGGATGTTGAGGGCCTCGCCGACCGTGGTGCCGCCGCTGGACGAGGGCGCCATCCCGAACACCCGGTAGCCGCGGTAGCCGACGGAGGTCGGCCGCTGGCTGCGCACGTCGTACTTGCGCAGGTCGGAGCGCCGCATGAAGCCCGGCGGGACCGGCAGCGTGGTGTCGTCGGTGACGGGTGGGTTGCGGACCGCGTCAACGATCTCGCCGGGCAGCTGGCCCCGGTAGAAGAGGCCGGGGTTCTTGGCGAAGGCGCGATACGTGCGAGCCAGCGCGGGGTTCTTGAAGCGGGAGCCGACCTCCGGCAGCCCGCCGCGCAGGAACAGGCGCTTGGTCGAGGTGAACGCGGCGAACCGCTCCTCGTTGTCCTCGGTCTGCTCCCGGAACGTCTCGTCGACCACGAACCCGCGCTCGGCCAGCCTCGCGGCCGGCTCGAGCACCGCGCGCAGCCGCTTGCTTCCCCACTTGTCCAGTGCGGTGGTCCAGGTGGCTGGGGTGCCAGGAACGCCGACCGAGACACCACTGGTGACCAGGTCCGGCGTGAAGGGGTAGGGCTGCCCGGTCTCCGGGTCGATGAACGCGTCGTTGGGCATGGCGGCCGGCGCGGTCTCGCGACCGTCGAGGGTGTGCACGCGGCCGGACTTGGCGTTGTAGAAGACGAAGTAGCCGCCACCGCCGACGCCGGCGCTGTAGGGCTCGGAGACGCCGAGCGCCGCCGCCGTGGCCACCGCCGCATCGACGGCGTTGCCGCCGTTCTTGAGCACCCGGAGCCCGATCCGCGAGGCGTTCGGGTCGACGGAGCTGACCGCGCCGCCCTTGCCCACGGCGGTGGGGTTCTTGGGCGGTCCGGGATCAAGGGCCGCGCCCGGCGGAGAGCCGGTGGCCGGGCCGGTGACACCGGCGACGGCGAGCGCGAGCGAGCAGCTGACGGCGAGCAGGTTCGTACGACGACGCATGGTCGGCCTCCCGAGAAAGAGCCCTTACGTTGCTGGTCGTCTCACCTTACGGGAGGCCTGGGTGCTGCTTCGCCAGGATCGGCACCAGCAGCGACCGCGGGGCCACCTGGGCGAACGACGCCGCCACCTTGTTGGCCACGCCCGGGATGACGACGGCGCGGCCCTTGTCGAGCCCGGCGACGGCGGCCTTGGCGACGTCCTCGGCGCTCACCCACATGATCTTGGGCAGCGTGTTGTCCTCCTGCTCCTCGGTGAACCCAGCCGCCTGGCCGAACCCGGTCTTCACCGGGCCGGGGCAGAGCGTGGTGGCGGTGACGCCGGTTCCGCGGAGCTCGCCGATCAGGCTGTGGGTGTAGGAGAGCACGAACACCTTGCCGGCGCCGTACGCCGCCTGGCCGGGGAGCGGCTGGAACGCCGCCGTGGAAGCGACGTTGAGCACGGCACCACGGCCGCGGGCGACCATGCCGGGCAGGAACCGGGTGCACAGGTCGACGACGGCGACCACGTCGAGCTCGACCATCGCCATCTCGGCCTCGGGGTCGGCCTTGGCGACCGCGCCGAGCGTGGACAGCCCGGCGTTGTTGATCAGGATCTCTGGCGTGACGCCGAGCGCGGTGACCCGGTCGAGGAGCCCGGCGCGCACCTCGCGGTCCATCAGGTCGGCGGGGAGCACGTCGGCGGTGCCGCCGGCGGCGGTGATCTCGTCGGCGAGGGCCGCGAGCTTGTCGGCGGAGCGGGCCACCAGGGTGACCCGCTGGCCGCGCCGGGCGAGGTCACGAGCGATCTCGGCCCCGATGCCGGAAGAGGCGCCGGTGACCACGGCGGTGCGGTCGGGGGCGGGAGCGGGAAGGGCCATGCCAAGCAATCTACTCAGGGGAGCTACTCAGGTTCGCGGACCCACGACCTCGTATCTCGCGCAGGCGAACGCCTTGTTCTGCGCCAGCTCGACCAGGCGGAGGTCGAACGGTCGTGGGAACAGCGGCCGCCCGGCACCCAGCGTGACCGGCGCGATGTAGAGGATCAGCTCCTGGAGCAGTCCGGCCTCTGCCCACTGCGCGGCCAGGTCTCCCCCGCCCACCATCCAGATGTCCTTGTCGCCGGCCGCCTCCGCGATCGCCGCGTAGTGCTCGTCCGGCTTGCCCGCGACGATCTGCACGTTGTCGATGGTCGGCTCGAGGTCGGCGTGCGTGAACACCCACGACGGCTGGGAGTACGCCCAGTTGTCGCCGGTTCGCTCGTTGTGGGCGAGCACCCACTCGTACGTCGTCCGGCCCATCACGATGGCGCCGATGCCCTTGATGAACTCGTCGTAGTTGAGCGGGCCACCCTCGTCCTGGTCCTGGACGAACAACCACTCCAGTGAGTCGTTCTCGTCGGCGATGTAGCCGTCGAGCGTGGTGGCGCTGTAGAAGACGGTCTTCGTCATTGCGGGCCGGTGTCCTCTCCTCGTAGTTGGCGCAGCCAGTTGATCGGGTCGCCGTCGTCCACCTCGTGGCCGCCGGCCCGGATCAGGTGCCGGGCGAGCTGGCGGCGGTGAGCGGCGTACGTGATGACGTGCGCGATCACACTGCTCATCACGAAGCTCTCGGGTGGGTCGCACAGCGCGTCGATCAGCCGGTCGTCCCAGCCGCCTCGGCGCTCGATGTCGCGCACCGTGCCCAGCCAGCGGGGCGCGACGTCGTCGTGCCGGGCGATCAGCGTCGACGGGTCGCTGCCCGCGGGGCTCGGGAAGTCCAGACCCTCGATGGCGGCGAGCCACACCTCCTTGGTGAAGATCAGCCGCTCCAGGATGGTCGCGACCGACGCCTCCTCGCCGTCCCAGCTGGTCACGTGGTGACCCGGCATCCGCTGCGCTCGGTAGTGCTCGTCCGGCAGCTGTTTGGCCAGGTCGAGCAGCGACCTGGTGTCGTCGAGGTCGTGCTGGACGAGCTGTTCGGTGAGCGGGCTCATCGGCTGCTCCTTGCTGTGCACCCACAGCGACATGGGTGGATGGAAGTGGATCCCGTTCGGGGCGGGCAGCCAGTGGCTGGCCTCGGTCGGGAGCGCGCTGGGGGTGTGCCCGAACGCCCGGGAGAACGCGCGGCCGAAACCCTCGACGGACTCGTACCCCGCCGCGAACGCGGCGTCGGTCACCGACGTGCCTCGCCGGATCTGCCAGGCCGCCCGCTCGAGCATCACCCGCCGGCGCATGGCGACCGGCGGCTCCCCCGCGTCACGGGTCAGCCGACGGGTGAAGTGGTACGGCGACGAGTAGGCGCCGCCAGCCATCTCGGTGAGGTTCTGGTGCTCCTCGTCGAGCACGGCGTCGAGCAGCTCGCGGAGCCGGTCGCGTCCTTGCTCGCTCATGGATCCAGTCTGGACCCGGTCAGCCCGGGTCCGCTTGACCGATCTTGCGCACCACCGCTTCGGCCTGCTCCGCCCGATCAGGTGCGTCCCATGGGATCCAGTGGATGCGCGGGTCCTTGCGGAACCACGAGTCCTGCCGGCGGGCGAACTGACGGGTGGCGATGACGGTGCGCTCCTGAGCCTCGTCGAGGGACAGCTCGCCTGCCAGGTGAGCCATCACCTCGCGGTAGCCGATCGCCCTGGAGGCGGTCCGGCCCTCGGCCAATCCCTCGCCGAGCAGCCGCTCCACCTCGGCGACGAAGCCGGCCGCGAACATCGCCTCCACGCGCACGGCGATGCGGGCGTCCAGCGTGGGCCGGTCGATCGCCAGCCCGACCTGGACGGTGTGCGGGTCGACGTACTCGAGGCGGGGCAGGGACGCGCTGAACGGACGGCCGGTGATCTCGATGACCTCGAGCGCTCGGACGATCCGGCGGCCGTTGTCGGGCTGGATCCGTCCGGCGGCTTCGGCGTCGACCTCGGCCAGCCGCTGGTGCAAGGCGTTGGCGCCAACTGCCTCCAGCTCCGCCTCCCAGCGAGCACGGACCTGCTCGTCGGTGCCCGGAAACTCGAACCGGTCCAGGACCGCCCGCGTGTAGAGCGCGGAGCCGCCGACGAGCACCGGGACCGTGCCGACATCTCGCAGTCGCATGGAGACGTCGCGCGCCCAGCCCTGGAACTCGGCCACCGTCGCGGGCTCGCGTACGTCGAGCCGGTCGAGCAGGTGGTGCGGGATGCCGCGGCGGTCGGTGGGGGCGAGCTTCGCCGTACCGACGTCCATGCCGCGGTAGACCTGCATCGCGTCGGTGTTGACGATCTCGCCGCCGAGCCGCTCGGCCAGATCGAGGGAGAGCTCGGTCTTGCCGGACGCGGTGAAGCCCACCACGGCGACGATCGGCACGGGCACAACCACGGGACTAGTGTGGCGGGCACCGAGCATGGCCCTACCGATGGAGGTTGCGATGGGATTCTTGGACAAGCTCAGGGGCAAGGCGACGGACGCCGTCGACAAGCACGGCGACAAGATCGCCGGCGGGATCGACAAGGCCCGCGACGCGGTCGACAAGAAGACCGGCGGCAAGCATTCCGACAAGCTCGACTCCGGCGTCGACAAGGCCAAGGATGCCCTCGACAAGCTGGACGGCAAGAACGACGACATCAAGTGACGGCGCACGGTTCTGAGGGCAGCCCGCCCGGCGAGCACGAGGACGAGCTGCCCGACGAGAACGACCAGCCCAAGAGCGAGAGCGACCTCCAGGAGGAGAACGCCGAGACGTCGCTCGACCAGCCGTCGCAGTGACCGAACGCTTCGTCGTCGTGCCGGCGTCGTACGTGTTCCTGATGCGCGACGGCGCCGGCGGCACGGAGGTGCTGCTGCAGCTGCGGCAGAACACCGGCTACATGGACGACCACTGGGCCGCCGCCGCGGCCGGGCACGTGGAGCGCGGGGAGACTGCGCTCGACGCCGCGCATCGCGAGGCGGCCGAGGAGATCGCGGTGACCGCGCTGGAGCTGGAGTTCGTCACCGCGATGCAGCGCACCCAGCACGCGGACCCGATCGACGAGCGGATCGACTTCTTCTTCACCGCCCGGCACTGGTCGGGTGAGCCACGCATCGTCGAGCCGGAGAAGTGCGCCGAGCTGCGCTGGTGCCTGCTGGACGCGCTACCGGAGCCGGTGGTGCCGCACGAGCTCGAGGTGCTGAGCGGGCTCAGATCGGGTACCAGCACGGCGTACTCCACGTTCGGCTTCTGAGAGGCAGCGCATGACACGCAAGGACCTCGGGCCCCAGCCCGAACCGGTGATCGAGCCGGGTGAGCCCAATCCGGGCGGCGTCGACGCGGTCGACGAGGCGGACGGCGTCGACGGTGAGCGCGCCGATCCCAACCCGCACCCACGCGACCTGGACCCCGAGGACAACCCCGCCGTCGAGGACGCACTGCCCGACGAGATGAAGCAGATGGAGGACACCTCCACCGAGGCCACCGAGGACGACGAGGGCGAGGCCGACACCGAGCACCAGGAGGAGTCGCCCGCATGAGTGGCCGCGACGAGTACGACGTCACCGAGTCCGACCAGGACGTCTCCGGCGACATCGGCGTCAGCAGCGGCCGCGAGGGCCACGCCGGCCCCGGCCAGCCCAGCGCCCCCACCGGCGTCCGCGACACCAGCGAGGCCCCGCTCGACCCGGACGCCGACCCTCCGCCCGAGCAGTCGCCGGGTGGCGAGGAGACCAACCCCGAGGGCATCGCGCCCAAGGCGGGCTATCCCTCTTTGGATCCCCGCTCGTCGTAGACCAACATGCACAACGGGCTTCGGGCCGGTGCGTTCACGCTGCGCGACAAGCCTGACAGCGCCGATCTGCACGTTCGGCTACGGCCATCTCGATGATCGATCGCACCCATTCCGGATCGAACATGACGTCCTCCCAAGCGAACCGCAGGACCAGCCACCCGTTGACGACCATCAGGTCGTAGCGCCGGGCATCACTTCTGAGGGCAGCACGATCCCCATGCCACTCGAACGAGTCGGCCTCCAGCACGATGCGCAGGTCCTCATCAACCAGATCGGGGCGGCCGAGGAACTCCGAGGGCGTGAACAGCGGGACCTGCGGTCGGACATTCAGGCCCGGGACGTCGAGGGCGATTGCGCGCAGCGCCGACTCGAACGGGTTCGCCGCATCGCCATTGGCCTTGGCCGCCACGCGCCGGACCTGACGCGACCCCGGTCCACGCGCATTCTTGGCGAGCTGAGCCAGGCGTCGTGGCGGAAAGCCGTCCCGCAGCGCGGAGTCGGCCACAGCCAAGGCCTCATCGAACGAACAGTCGCGGAGGCAGTCGAAGAGAGTGCGGTTCTGAGTCGTCGCTCCATCGCGGATCTCGTCCACATCGAGATCAGCCCAATGGGGTGCGATCCCGCGGCGCTGTTGAGGTGTCATCCTGCGGTTGCGCGGCACCGTCACATCGGGAAGTTCCGGTTGGGTCTTCACCGCCCACCCGAGCCATAGGGCGGCGCTGCGATGTGACATCACCCCAGTGACCGCGTGAGCGGCTCGACGTGCAGAGTCCGCCAAGGGCAGCGCGTAGCGCCCGCGAGCTACCGGCACGACCCGACCGGACGCTAGCGCCGCGTCGACCTCAGCGCGGGACGAAGCGTCGATCAGCTGAGCGCGCGTGGCGACGCCACCCAGCAGCTCGAGCGCCTCGGTCGGTGACACGCGTTCAGCATCACCCTGATGAGCGGTCGGAGCGACAGCTCATCCACAGCCTCAGCGGAACGCCTCGTCGATGACCTCGCGCGCTGGCTGCGTGCGGTCGAAGAACGCGGTGTCGCCGGCGAGGAGCTCCCGGGCGGCATCGACCAGACCGGAGAACGCGTTCCAGGCGAAGGTGCCGCCGACGGAGATCCGGGCGACGCCGGCCTCGGCGAGCTCGGCGGGGGTCGGGCCGCCTTTCAACACCAGGATGTTGACCGGTCGGTCCACCTCCGCGCACAGGCTGCGGATCTCGTCGAGGTCGGTGAGGCCGGGCGCGTAGAGGACGTCGGCTCCGGCCTCCTGGTAAGCCTGCAGCCGGGCGATCGTGTCGGCCAGGTCGGGGCGGCCGTGCAGGTAGTTCTCACAGCGCGCGGTCAGCACCAGGTCACCGGAGGCCTCGACCGCTGCGGCGATGCGCTCCCTTGCCAGCTCGGCGTCGTAGATCGGGTCGTCGGCGCCGGGGCGGAAGTCCTCGATCGAGCAACCCGCCAGACCGACGTCGACCGCGTCGCGGACGGTCTCGGCGACCCGCTTCGGCTTGTCGCCGAAACCGTTCTCCAGGTCGGCCGAGACCGGGATCTGCACGGCCTGCACCAGCTCGCCAGCATGGGTCAGCGCCTCTTCCCGATGGACGTCGCCGTCGAAGCGGCCCAGCGTGGCCGCATGGCCGCTGCTGGTGGTCGCGATGGCGCTGTAACCGAGGGTGGCGAGGATCTTGGCGGAGCCCGGATCCCAGGCGTTGGGCATCAGCAGCGGAGAGCCGGGGACGTGCAGGTCGAGGAAGGAACGCGACATGCCGGGAACGTTAGCCCGGCCCGGTGACAGCCCATGTCATCGTCGAGTCATGGACGAGCTCATGCTGCTGGGTGAGGAGCGGCTCTGTCCCGACTGTGGGACCGAGACCCTCTTCCTGCCCGTGGATGCCGAGGCCTGGGTCTGCACTGAGTGCGACGTCGCGGTCCCGGCGTCGATCACTGCTGCCTGATCGTCGGCATCCCGAGCGATACACCGGGGGGCTGGGCCTGCCGGGTCTCCCAGGCATCGCCGGACCGGGTGCGTCGCACGTCGAGCACCGGGCCGTCGGCCACCAGGTGGTGCGGGGCGGCGTACGAAATCTCGACGGTGACCATGTCACCGGGCCGCACCTGCTCGTCACCAGGAGTGAAGTGCACGAGGCGGTTGTCGGGGCCGCGGCCGGAGAGTCGGTGGCTGGCGGCGTCCTTGCGTCCCTCGCCCTCGCTCACCATCAGCTCGACCCGGCGGCCGACGAGCGCCTGGTTCTCCTCCCAGGCAACGTCGTTGACCAAGGCGGCCAGCCGCTCGTAGCGGTCCCTCACCACGTCGGGTGGCACCTGGTCCGGCAGGTCGACCGCGGGCGTGCCGGGCCGCTTGGAGTACTGGAACGTGAAGGCTCCGGAGAAGCGGGCCGTACGCACCACGTCGAGGGTGGCGGCGAAGTCCTCCTCGGTCTCCCCCGGGAAGCCGACGATGATGTCGGTCGTGATCGCCGCGTCCGGCATCGCCGCGCGGACCCGGTCGATGATGCCGAGGTACTTGCTCTGCCGATAGGACCGGCGCATCGCCTTCAGCACCTTGTCGGAGCCGGACTGCAGCGGCATGTGCAGCTGCGGCATCACGTTCGGCGTCTCCGCCATCGCGGCGATGACGTCGTCGGTGAACTCCGCGGGGTGCGGTGAGGTGAACCGCACCCGCTCCAGCCCCTCGATCTCGCCGCACGCACGGAGCAGCTTGGAGAAGGCCTGGCGGTCGCCGAACTCGACGCCGTAGCTGTTGACGTTCTGGCCGAGCAACGTGATCTCGCTGACGCCGTCGGCGACCAGCGCCCGGATCTCGGCCAGGATGTCGCCGGCCCGACGGTCCTTCTCCTTGCCGCGCAGCGCCGGGACGATGCAGAACGTGCACGTGTTGTTGCACCCGACCGAGATCGAGACCCACGCGGCGTACGCCGACTCGCGCTTGGTCGGCAGCGTCGAGGGGAACACCTCCAGCGACTCGAGGATCTCGACCTGCGCCTCCTCCTGCACCCTTGCGCGCTCGAGGAGCACCGGCAGCGACCCGATGTTGTGGGTGCCGAACACGACGTCGACGTACGGCGCCTTGTCGGTGATCGTGGACCGGTCCTTCTGCGCCAGGCAGCCACCGACCGCGATCTGCATGCCCGGGTTGGCGGCCTTGACGGGGGCGAGGTGGCTGAGGTTGCCGTAGAGCTTGTTGTCGGCGTTCTCCCGCACCGCGCAGGTGTTGAACACGACGACATCAGGAAACGCAGCCTGCTCGCCCTCGGGGGCTGGGCTGAACGGGGCGTAGCCCGCGTCCTCCAGCAGACCGGTGAGCCGCTCGGAGTCGTGGACGTTCATCTGGCACCCGTAGGTGCGGACCTCGTACGTGCGCGTCATGACCGCACAAGGCTACGGCGGGCGCGTGGAGGTCCCCTAACTCCCGCCCGCAGGACGCACCGTCGTCATTCGGGATGCGCCAGAACCACTCCTTTGAACCCCGTCGCCTCCAAGCACGCGTCCACGGCATCCTGAACCACGTCGACGAACGCCGTTCGCACATTGCCCTCGTAGTAGCCACCGCCACCGCGGAAGGTCTCACCAACCCGGACGGAGTGGGAGTCCTCGAAGTCGCCGCCGAACGCGACGGCTTGCTCGTCCTCGTCCCAGGAGGTCCCGTACGGAAAGACCGCGACGAAGTTGTCGATCGTCAAGCAGCCCTCGGTCAGGGCGAGTAGTCCTGTGACGAGTGCGGTGTCGAAGCCGTTGGCATCCTTGTTCGCGATCACGGGACCATCGGTGGAGGCCTCCTCTTCGTCGAGCACCTCGACCGCGATCCAGCCGACGAGTAGCAACACAAGTGAAACGACCGCGATGTTGATGACGCGCGTCCTGCTCATCCGATACTCCTTCGGCCTCCTTCCACGTTAGGCCGACATCGGCAAGGCTCGGTAAAGGCCTAGTCACAGTCGAGTGTCGGGCGTAGCCCGATCGGACTACCGGCCGCTAGGGTCCGGGCATGACGGTGCTGGAGGAAGAACAGTCGCGGCCCGCCAGCGGTCAGCCGCTCGTCGTGCTCGACAAGGTCGATAAGTGGTTCGGCGAACTGCACGTGCTGAAGGACATCAACCTGTCGGTGAAGTCCGGCGAGGTGGTCGTGGTGATCGGGCCCTCGGGGTCGGGCAAGTCCACGTTGTGCCGGGCGATCAACCGGCTCGAGACCATCGACAAGGGCACGATCTCGCTCGACGGCAAGGAGCTGCCGCAGGAGGGCAAGGCCCTCGCGCAGCTGCGGGCCGAGGTCGGGATGGTGTTCCAGAGCTTCAACCTGTTCGCCCACAAGACCATTCTGGAAAATGTCACGCTCGGGCCGATCAAGGTGCGCGGCAAGAACAAGGCCGAGGCGCAGAAGCGCGGCCGTGAACTGCTCGCCCGAGTAGGCATCGAGGAGCAGGCCGACAAGTACCCCGCCCAGCTCTCCGGCGGCCAGCAGCAGCGGGTGGCGATCGCCCGCGCCCTGGCCATGGAGCCGAAGGTGATGCTCTTCGACGAGCCCACCTCCGCTCTCGACCCGGAGATGATCAAGGAAGTCCTCGACGTCATGGTCGACCTCGCCAAGGGCGGCATGACGATGATCGTGGTCACCCACGAGATGGGCTTCGCCCGAACCGCCGGCGACCGCGTCGTGTTCATGTCCGACGGCGCGATCGTCGAGGAGAACGATCCGGAGAGTTTCTTCACCAACCCCCAGAGCGATCGGGCCAAGGACTTCCTCGGCAAGATCCTCAAGCACTAAGGAGATATGGCATGCGGTTCCAGAAAGTCATGGCGGTCACCGCCGCGACCATCCTCGGGCTGAGCCTCGCGGCCTGCGGAGACGACGACGATGAACGAGGGCGTCGACACCAGTGACGTCGAGCAGGCCGAGGACCTCACCGGCTTCGCCAAGCCGAGCTTTCCGACGCTGGGTCGATCAAGATCGGCGTCAAGATACGACCAGCCCGGCATCGGCTACCTCGAGCCCGGCAGCGGACGCTCCGTCCGGCTTCGACATCGAGATGGGCCGCATCATCGCAGCCCGCCTCGGCATCGACGAGGGCGATATCGAGTGGGTCGAGACGGTTTCCGACAACCGCGAGCCGTTCCTCGCCAACGGCACCGTCGACATCGTGCTCGCGTCCTACTCGATCACCGACGAGCGCCGCGCGGAGGTCGGCCAGGCCGGTCCCGTACTACGTCACCGGCCAGCAGCTGCTGGTGCGCGAGGACGACAAGGAGACCATCACCGGTCCCGACGACCTCGCCGACGTGAAGGTCTGCTCGGTCGAGGGCTCGACCTCGCTGGAGACCGTCGAGAAGGAGTACGGCGCGAAGCCGGTGCCGTTCGCGACCTACTCCGAGTGCGTGGAGCAGCTCGAGAACGAGACGGTCGACGTGGTCACCACCGACGGTGCGATCCTGCTGGGCTACGCCGCGCAGAAGCCCGACGACCTCGAGGTCGTGGGCGACCCGTTCTCCGAGGAGCGGTACGGCATCGGTTACCCGCACGACGCCGAGGGCATGTGCGAGTTCCTCAACGAGACCATCGAGGGCTCGTACGAGGACGGCACCTGGGAGGACGCGTTCGGGGCCACGCTCGGTGAATCCGGCGTGGAGACGCCCGAGCCGCCCGACGCTCGACCCCTGCGCGTAAGGATCTGACCGCCGTCGGCCGGGCGGCCTCAGTCCGCCCGGCCGACGGGACGCCTGACTGCCAGGAGGGGCATGGACGTCCTCATCGACAACTGGGACATCATCTGGCGACCGCTGATCCGCACCCTGGAGATGGTGCTGATCGCGGGCGTGATGGCACTGGTGCGTCGGCGCGGTCCTCGCCGCGATGCGCGTCGTCCCCTATCGCGCTCGCAAGTGGCATCGGGGCGCTGTACGTCTACACGATCCGCAACACGCCCCTGCTGGTGATCATGGTCATCGCCGCGTTCGGCGTGCCCGACCTCGGCGTCGCACCAACCTTCTCGTTCGGTGACGCCGAGCTCCTGCAGTTCGACTTCTTCTTCGTCTCCGCGACGGCAGCACTCGGCTTCTACACCGCGGCGTTCGTCTGCGAGGCGCTCCGGTCGGGAATCAACTCGATCCCGCTCGGGCAGGCCGAGGCGGCCCGGTCGATCGGGATGACCTTCGGCCAGACGCTGCGCGATCGATCATCCTGCCGCAGGCTTTCCGGGCAGTGATCCCCCCGATCGCCAGCGCGCTGATCGCGATGACCAAGAACTCCTCCATCGCCTTCGGCGTCGGCGTCGCCGAGGCGACGTTCCGGATGAAGACCCTGACGAACAACTACCCCGGCGACCCTATGCGCATCTTCATCGGGTTCGCACTGTTCTACATGGCGATCGTCGGTCTGATCGCCGTCACCGCCGCGCTGATGGAGCGGAAGTTCAGGGTGGTTCAATGAGCGGCTGCGTCCTCTTCGACGCTCCCGGGCCTCGAACCCGGCTGCGGCACCGCATCTACTCGGTCCTGTTCCTGCTCGCGTCGTCGCGGTCGCTCTTCTGGATCTACCGCAAGTTCGACGAGGCGGGCCAGTTCGAGCCGGAGCATCTGGGAGACGGCTCACCGGCGACGGAATACTCGGTCGGGAGTTGCGTCAAGGCACTGATCGGCACCCTCAAGGCTGCCGCCCTGTCCATCGCCCTCGCCCTTGCTGTTCGGGTTCCTCCTCGCCGTGGGTCGCCTTTCCGACCACTCGTTGGGTCGCGATGCCATGCGTTGCGATCATCGAGTTCTTCCGCGCCGTTCCACTGTTGTTGCTGATCATCTTCATCTTTCGGCTTCATCCAGCAGCAGTGCCGGACTTCGAGCGCGAGCCGATGCGTTGTTCGCTCTGTCATGGGGCTGACGTTGTACAACGGCGCGGTGCTGGCCGAGGTCTTCCGCGCCGGCATCAACGCCATGCGCGGGGCCAGTCCGAGGCTGCGTACGCGATCGGGATGCGCAAGACCCAGGTGATGACGATGATCCTCACCCCACAGGCGGTGAAGTTCATGCTGCCCGCGATCATCAGCCAGTGCGTCGTGGCCCTGAAGGACACTTCGCTGGGGTTCGCCGGTCGTCTACGGCACCGGAGCTCGTGTCCAGCGGCAAGCTCGGATCGCGACCAGTTCGCCGGCAGCTACCTGATGTCTTCCTGCTGTCGCGGCAATCTTCATCGTCATCAACTCCTCCTCTCCGCTCTCGCCTACTGGCTGGAGCGGCGCCTTGCGACCAGGGGCCGAGGCGCCGAGCAGGCGGTGGCCCAGGTCGAGGGCGTGCTCGACGCGGGCTAGAGCGGCATAGCCCCCCGGCGGCGTACGTCGTTGGGGTGGCATGTGTGACCACCACCACCTCGACCGGCGCTCCCTCCTGATCGCGGGAGCAGGGGTCACGACCACCGCTGCGCTCGCCACCGTGGCAGCCCCCGCCAGCGCGGCTGACACCACGATCGAGTTCTCCGGCAAGTTCACCGGCATCGGGACGCCCGACTGGCACTACCTGCCGTTCGAGGTGCCTGCGGGCGTGCGCGCGATCGCGGTGTCGTACGACTACGCCTCCACGAGCACCGGCCTCGGGTTCAGCCTCAACGTGATCGACATCGGCATCTTCGACCCGTCGGGCATCGAGCTCGGCAACGCCGAGGGCTTCCGCGGCTGGTCCGGCGGCGCGCGCAAGAGCTTCCGGGTGGCCACCGACACCGCAACACCTGGCTACATCGCCGGCCCGATCGACCCCGGCACCTGGCGGGTCATCCTCGGACCGGTCGCCATCGTCCCGCCCGGCGTCTCCTGGACCGTCACCGTGACCCTCGAGTACGGCGCGCCCGAAGGTCCGGCGTTCGTGCCGAACATCGCGCCCCGGCAGGTGGCCGGCACCGGCGCCGGTTGGTACCGCGGCGACCTGCACACCCACACGGTCCACTCCGACGGCAGCCACACCCAGGCCGGCCTGGTCGCGCTCGCGAAGGCCGCCGGCCTCGACTTCATCGGCTCCTCGGAGCACAACACCAGCTCCGCGGGACTGACCTGGGGCGCGCACACGCCCGAGGACTTCCTGGTCATCGTCGGCGAGGAGGTCACCACCCGCGTCGGGCACTGGCAGGCGATGGGTGTGCCGGCCGGCGCCTGGATCGACTGGCGCTACCGGACCCAGGCGCAGATGGCGCAGTACGCCGACCTGGTGCGCTCGCTCGGCGGCATCGTGATCGCCAATCACCCCTGGGCGCCCACGCCAGGCAGCCTGTGGCAGTTCGGCTTCGGGTTCCCGACGGTCGACGCGATCGAGATCTGGAACGGTCCCGTGGACCCTCGACGACCAGGTCGGCGTGAAGGCCTGGCACACGATGCTGCTGACCGGCAGGTTCAAGCCGGTCGTCGGCAACTCCGACACCCACAACCCCGGTCAGACGATCGGCCGGGCCCACACGGTCGTGCGCGCCGACACCCTCTCGACCAGCGCGGTCATGGAGGGCGTGCGCCGAGGTCGGTCCTGGCTTGCCGAGTCCTCGGCCGTGGACCTGACGTTCGAGGCCTCGCTGGGCAGCACCACGGTCTCCATCGGCGAGCGACTGCCGGCGCGGGGCGTCGACTGTGTCGACGTACGCCTCGAGGTGTCCGGCGCGCCCAACTGCGTCGCGCAGATCATCGGCCCGCTGCTCCCGCTCGGCGGCTGCCTGATCGGCTCCAGCGGTGAGGCGACGGTGACCGCGAAGGTGCCGGTGGGGCTCGCGAGGTTCGTCCGCGCAGAGGTACGACGCCTGGACACCGCTCCGGTCCTCAACCCGCTCGAGGGCGTGCCGGCGCTGACCATGGTCGCGATGACCAACCCGATCTTCCTGGGCGGCGCCTGAGCTACTTCTTGGGCGTGACCCAGAGCTTGATGACGCCCTCGATCACAACGGTGCCGTCGTCGCGGACGCCCTTGACCCGGACCGGCAGGTCGGGGTTGTCGGAGGTCCACTGCTCGGGGTCGGTCTCGGCGACGCAGGTGATGTCGCTGGTGGCCTTGGCCGTGTAGCTGACCTCCATGCCCTTGGGGATCCAGCGCTTGTCGCTCGGGATCGTCGCCTCGGCGAGGGCGCCCATCGCCGCCTCGAGCCCGTTGCAGAGCGCGATCGCGTGCACGGTGCCGATGTGGTTCTTCACGCCGCGGCGCTTGGGGATCACCAGCTCGGCGTGGTTGGGCCGGATGTCGGTGAACCGGGGGTGGATCGAGCCGAAGTACGGCGCCCGCTGGCTGAACGCGAACGAGAACGCACGGGAGCCGACGACGGGTCCGAGCACGGGGAACCCGTTGAACCGCTTCCACATCGAGAGGACCGGGGACTGGGGCATGTCTCGATGCTACCAGCGGGTAACTTCCTGTTTCGGGTCAGGCCAAGGAGAGAAACAACTTCTCCAGGTGTTCGACGTGCGCCTCGCCGTCGTCGCCCACTTCGTCCATCGCGTCCTTCATCTGGACCACGAGGATCGCGAACCCAGCTCGATCGATCGCCGACGACACAGCTTTCAGCTGATGGACGATCTGCTCGACCTCACGACCCTCTTCAATCATGCGCAGCACGCCCGAGAGCTGGCCTTGGGCTCGCTTCAGCCGGTTGACCACGGCCGGTGAGGCTGTAACCACAGTTGACATGGTGGGACTCCCTACCGGGCGGGTTGTTGTCCACACAACGCCTTGGGGATACCCCGGGTTACGCACAAGTTGCGTGGTGCTGAACACGTAAGGAGTGACGGAGCCCTACGTCGATGTCAGAGTGGTCCTTTCCCCGTGGTTGAGCGCTATTCGGGCTTCCGAGCCACCACGAACACCCGGCGGAAGGGAAGGGTTACCTGACCTCCGCGCCCCGGGTACGCCGCCCGCAGCCCGGCCTTGAGCTTCTCCTCGAAATCGGGCCGAAGTTCGGGGGGCAGCGCTTGGAGGGTCGGGCGGGCTCCGGTGCCACTCACCCAGGTGAACACCGGGTCCTCCCCGGTGAGCACATGGAGGTACGTCGTCTCCCAGGCATCGACCTGACAGCCGAGATCGACGAGAGCGTCGAGGTACGTGCCGGCGTCGTGCGAGGAGATCACGGCGACGTCAGCGGTGTAGGCGTCGTAGGGCGGGGTCGCGGCGAGCTCGCCACGGATCGTGTGGCTCGGCTGGTCGAAGTTGCGCGGCACCTGGAACGCGAGCCAGCCGCCGGGCCGGACCGCGGCCAACAGCTCGGGCAGCAGGTCGAGGTGGCCGGGCACCCACTGGAGGGTGGCGTTGGAGACGAGTACGTCGACCGGCTCGGCCGGCCGCCAGTCCTGGAGGTCGCCCACCTGGAAGTCGATCCCGGGCTGGGCTTCGCGGGCCTTGGCGATCATCTCCGGGCTGCTGTCGACTCCGCGCACCTCGGCTCCGGGCCAGCGGGCGGTGAGCAGAGCGGTGAGGTTGCCGGGGCCGCAGCCGAGGTCCACGACGGTGGCCGGATCGTCGGCGTCGATGCGGGTCAGCAGCTCGACGAACGGCCGGCCGCGCTCGTCGGCGTAGGTCAGGTAGCGGTCGGGATCCCAGGTATGTGCCACGGATCCATCCTGCGTCGACTTTATCTTGATGTCAAGATTCTCGATCTGCTGGGGTAGCATCGTTCCATGCGGGACGAGGTCGACGAGCTGGTCGAGGCGTGGGAGCGCGAGCGCGACGACCTCGACCTCGGCCCGGTGGCGGTGTTCAGCCGGATCTCGCGCCTGGCCCGACACCTCGACCTGGCCCGGCGCCAGGCGTTCACCGAGCACGGCATCGAGTCCTGGGAGTTCGACGTGCTCTCCGCGCTGCGTCGCTCCGGATCGCCGTACGAGCTCTCGCCGGGACGGTTGCTGCGCGAGACGCTGGTCACCAGCGGCACCATGACCAACCGGGTCGACCGGCTGGCCGGCCGCGGTTTCGTGGAGCGCTACCCCGACCCCGCCGATCGTCGCGGCGTCATCGTCCGGCTCACCCCGGAGGGCAAGACCGCGGTCGACGGCGCCTTCGAGGCGTTGCTGGACGCCGAGCAGCTGCTGCTCGCGGACCTGCCGGCGCGCGAGCAGAAGAAGCTCGCCGCGTTGCTGCGGACGCTGCTCTCGCCCTTCTCCTGATCGCGCGATCGGGATAGTCCGGCACGTGGGGCACCACTTCACGTCCGGATGCGGTGCCCCACGTGCCGGACTATCCCGCCATGACCTCGCGGATGGCGTCGATGACGACGCCAGGTCGGTCCTCCTGGATGTTGTGACCCGTGTCCTTGACCAGCGTCAAGGTGCCCTGGGTCGACTCGGCGGCGAACTCCCGGGCGCCCTCATCCATCGCCATCCGCGTCGCCACGTCGTAGCTGTCAGGCAAGCCAGGCGGAGGTGGTGGCAGAGGCGCCTTCAGCACGACCACGGGAAGGTCACCGAGGAGCGGGCCGGGCTCGTCGAGCAGGCGGAGCATCGCCTCGTCGCTCGCCTGGTGGTCGATGTGCTCGCTGTTCTGGGACGGGTCGGTCAGGAACTCGTTCAGGAAGCGACGCTCCTCGATCAGCTCCGGGGGCTCGTGAGGCTTCTCGGGCGGGAGCGCGGCCCGCTGGGCGACGCTCACCCTGGGCGACCACGGGTCGACGAGGACCAGGCCGGCGACCCGTTCTGGAGCGCGAGCCGCCAGCTCGACGGCAGGGAGCGAACCCAGCGAGTGCGCGGCCACGACAACCGGCTCCTGGAAGTCGGCAGCGTCGAGCAGCGCCAACAGGTCCGCCACCTGGTCCTCCGTGGTACGCCGGGGCTCCGGAGCGAAGTCGCTCCCTCCGACGCCAGCCCGGTCGTAGCTGCACAAATGGTGGTCCTCGGCGGCGAACCGGCTCGCCATGACCTCCCAGGATCCGGTAGTCAGCCGGGCGCCCGAGATGAGGAGCACGGTGGGCTCGTCGGCGACCGGTTCCCCCCAGCACTCCACGTGAAGCGCCCGGCCGCCGATGTCGATCTGCTGCACGGACCTGGCGAACCCTTCGCCTGCTTGAGTTGTCACGAAAATGTCCGGGGACCTGGTCGCGCTCGGCTGCTCCACGTCGTCCTCGCCGCACCCGCACACGAGAAGAGCGCTCGCGACCACCAGCGAGACGAAGAGCGGATGGCGTGCCTCCATGCGGATCACGGTCCTCCGCCCGTGCGGCGCGCACAACCGGGCCGGGCGGTGATGGTGCTCACCCGGCGCGGGCCTACTCCAGGATCTCCGCGGCCTCGAGCCACTCGACCTCGATCGCGTCCCGCTCGGCGGCCAGCGCGTTCAGCTCGGCACTGAGATCGGCCAGCCTCGCGTAGTCGTGAGCGTGCTCGGCGATCGCCGCGTTGAGCTGCTCCTCCTGCCCAGCGATCCGCTCCAGCTGCTTGTCGAGGCGGGCCAGGGTCTTGCGGGCGGCACGCTCCTCGGCGCTGCCGGCTGCGGCCTTGGCCGTCGGGGCGACCGACGGTGCCGCCTCGACGCTCTCGGCGTGGCTCTGGGCCAGCTGGGTACGACGGCGCTCGAGGTACTCGTCCACCCCGCGCGGCAGCATCGAGACCTGCCCGTCACCGAGCAGCGCCCAGACGGAGTCGGTCACCCGCTCGAGGAAGTACCGGTCGTGGGAGACCACGACGAGGGTGCCTGGCCAGCCGTCGAGGAAGTCCTCGAGGACGTTGAGGGTCTCGATGTCGAGGTCGTTCGTGGGCTCGTCGAGCAGCAGCACGTTGGGCTCGGTGAGCAGCAGCCGGAGCAGCTGGAAGCGCCGCCGCTCGCCACCGGACAGGTCCCCCAGGCGCGCGGTGAGGCGGTCGCCGGTGAAGCCGAACCGCTCCAGCAACGACGATGCGGAGATGTCGCCGTCGGCCGTGCGGGTGATGCGCTGGTGGGCCTCGACAGTGGCGAGCACCCGCGCGTCAGGATCGAGGTCGTCGAGTGCCTGGGTGAGGTGCTGGATCGCGATCGTGCGCCCGTGCCGTACGCGGCCGACGTCCGGCGCCAGCTCTCCGGACAGCAGGGACAGAACCGACGTCTTGCCGGCACCGTTGACGCCGACGAGCCCCACCCGGTCGCCCGGGCCGAGCCGCCAGGTCGCGTGCGAGAGCAGCTGGCGCGGCCCGCGGGTGAGGTCGACGTCCTCGATGTCGATGACGTCCTTGCCGAGCCGTTGGGTCGCGAAGCGCTGCAGCTCCAGCCGGTCCCGGGCCGGCGGCACGTCCTCGATCAGCTGGTTGGCGGCGTCGATCCGGAACTTCGGCTTCGCTGTCCGCGCCGGAGGTCCGCGACGCAGCCAGGCCAGCTCCTTGCGCACGAGCTGCTGCCGCCGCTGCTCCGACGACGCCATCTGCCGCTGCCGCTCGGCCTTGGCCAGCACGAAGGCGGCGTACCCGCCCTCGTAGGCGTCGACGACCCCGTCGTGCACCTCCCACGTCCACTGGCAGACGGCGTCCAGGAACCAGCGGTCGTGGGTCACCACCACCAGCGCGGAGGAGCGCTTCGCGAGGTGGTCGGCCAGCCACGCGACCGCCTCGACGTCGAGGTGGTTCGTCGGCTCGTCGAGTACGACGAGGTCGTGGTCGCCCAGCAGCAGCGCGGCCAGCGAGCAGCGCCGTCGCTCCCCACCGGAGAGGCCGAGCACTGCCCGGTCCAGCTCCACGCCGGCCAGCAGGGTCTCGACGATCTCGCGCAGCTGCGAGTCCGCGGCCCACTCGTGGTCGGAGCGACCGCCGAGCACCGCCTCCCGGACGGAGTGGGTGTCGACCAGCTCGTCGCCCTGGTGCAGGTAGCCGATGTGCAGGCCGCGCGACTGCGAGACCCGGCCGGAGTCGGGCGGCTCGAGCCCGGTCATGATCTCGAGCAGCGTGGTCTTGCCGTCGCCGTTGCGGCCGACGATCCCGACCCGCTCCCCCACCGAGATCCCGAGGGAGACGTCGGTGAGCAGCGGGCGCACGCCGTAGGACTTGGAGACCTTCTCCAAGTTGAGCAGGTTCGCCACTACACGTACTCCACGACATGGGCTCCGGCGACGGGTCCGGTGGCGATCCGGACACCGACCAGACCGGTGTCGACGAGCCGCTCGACGACGTCGTGAGCCGCCTCGCGGTCACGGACCAGGCCGAGGTACGTCGGCCCCGACCCGGACAGCAGCACCGCGTCGGCGCCGGCCGCGGTGAGCGCGTCACGGGTCGGCGCGAGGTCGGGACGCAATCGCAGCGCGGGATCCTGGAGGTCGTTGCGCAGCACCCGCCCGATGTCCGCGTAGTCGAGGTCCGACCAGTCCGGGGCCGGGCGCCCGGAGCCGATGCCGGGCGCCGCGTCGAACTCGGCGTACACCGCCGGCGTCGACAGGCCCTCGGCGTTCGGAACCACGACCCACCACAGCGACGAGTCGTCGGCCAGCGGGGTGACCACCTCGCCCCGGCCGGTGCCGCGGGCGGTCCCTCCCAGGAGCGCGAAGGGCACGTCGCTGCCGAGCTCCGCAGCGAGAGCCAGCAGGACGTCGTCGGCGGTGTCGAGCGACCAGAGCCGGTCGAGGGCGACCAGGGTCGCGGCCGCGTCCGCGCTGCCGCCGGCCATCCCGCCGGCGACCGGGATGCCCTTCGCGATGTGCAGGTGGGCGGCCCGGTCGATGCCGTGGTGCTCCGCGAGCAGGCGGCCGGCGCGGAGCGCGATGTTGCGGTCGTCGAGGGGTACGCCGGCGAGGTCGACGTCGTCCGACGCGGCGCCCACCGACCAGACGTCGGCCTCGGTGGCGGTGACGTCGTCGTAGAGGCTGACGGCCTGGTAGATCGTGTCCAGCGGGTGGTAGCCGTCCGCCCGCGCCGAACCCACCGACAGGACCAGGTTGATCTTGGCCGGGGCCCGCACCGTGACGCTCACTGGAGTCCCTCCGCGATCCGGGCGAACTGCTCGACGGTCAGGGACTCGCCGCGCGCCAGCTGGTCGACGCCGGCTGCCTCGAGCGCCGCGGCGGCCGCCTCGGCCGAGCCCGCGATGTCCCGCAGCGCGCCGCGCAGCACCTTGCGGCGGTGCGCGAACGCGGCGTCGACGACCGCGAACACCTGCTCACGGGTGGCGGTGGTGGCCGGCGGGTCGCGCCGGGTCCAGGCGACCAGGCCGGAGTCGACGTTCGGTGCCGGCCAGAAGACGTTGCGGCCGATCGCGCCCGCGCGGCGTACCTCGGCGTACCAGGCGGCCTTGACCGACGGGATGCCGTAGGTCTTCGAGCCGGGCGGCGCGGCCAGCCGGTCGGCGACCTCGGACTGCACCATCACCAGCCCGTGCTCGAGCGAGGGCAGCAGCGCGAGCAGGTGCAGCAGCACGGGCACGGACACGTTGTAGGGCAGGTTCGCCACCAGGGCGGTCGGTGGCGGGCCGGGCACCTCGGTGATCCGCATCGCGTCGGCGGCCACCACCTCGAAGCGGTCCGCCCGGTCCGGCGCGTACGTCGCGACCGTCTCCGGCAGCAGCCCCGCCAGCTTCTCGTCGACCTCGATCGCGACCACACGGTCGGCGACATCGAGCAGCGCGAGGGTCAGCGAGCCGAGCCCGGGCCCGACCTCGACGACGACGTCCGCGCTGGTGATGCCGGAGTCGCGGACGATCCGGCGCACCGTGTTGGGGTCGATGACGAAGTTCTGCCCCCGCTGCTTGGTGGGCCGCAGGTCCAGGCGTTCGGCCAGCAGACGCACCTCCGCCGGCCCGAGAAGTCTCGGACCGGCGGATGGAGTCATGCTGGTGAGGCTATCCAGTAGCCGTTACCTCGGCAGACCGAGGCTGGCCGCGCAGCCCGGCCAGGCGCCGTAGCCGCCCGAGGCGTCACGGAGCTTGGTCGCGATCGCGATCTGGGTCTCGCGGGAGGCGCTGCTGGGCAGCCCGGTGCCGCCGTACGCCTGCCAGGTGCCGAGGTTGAACTGCAGGCCGCCGTAGTAACCGTTGCCGGTGTTGATGGCCCAGTTGCCGCCGGACTCGCACTGGGCCAGCGCGTCCCACACGGTGTTGCCGGTGGCGTACGCCGAGGCGGTGCCGACCTTCACGATCGCGGGGACCGGCTTGCGCAGCACGTGCTGCTTGAGGACCTTGCGCACATCGATCTTCCCGTTGACGTAGAAGATCTTGTAGAGGACGTTGCGCATCCCCTCGCTGCCGTCGCGGACGACCTCGGTGGTGCCCTCGGTCATCGAGTCGTCGTCCTGCTCGATGGTGCCGGGGTCCATGACCTCGCGCTTGATGCGCTTCTTCTCGACCTCGACGTCGGTGTAGACGATGCGGTCACCGTCATCGAGTCGGACGTTGCGACCGGGCTCGACCCGGTCGTACTTGTCGAGGTCGACGTGCAGCTCCTTGAGCGCGTCCTTGACCGTGAGCGCGGTCAGCTCGCGGGTGACCGGCTTCTTGCCGGCCAGCCTGAGGGTGAGCTCCTTGGGGGTGACGACCTCGATCTCGGCGCCGTCACGACTGATCGTCATGCCACGGCTAGTCGAGATCTCGGCGCGGCCGAAGTTGCGGCCGATCTCCGCCAGCGCGGCGGTGACGTCGGTGCTGTTCACCCAGTGGGTCGTGGTGTTGCCGTCGACGGTGAGGTCGACCTCGCGACCGAAGCGGACGCTGATCTTGTCGCCGTCCTCGACGGGCTCGTCGAGGTCCGGGCCAACGATGTCGTGCTCGCCGATCTCGATGTCCTCGGCCTCCAGCACGTCGCCCACCGTGTCGCCCATGGTCCGGACCTGCTGGTCCTTGCCGTCGAGCGAGAGGGTGACGCTGGTGCTGAGGGCGGCGTAGCCGACGGTGGTGCCGGCAACTGCCAGGACGGCGACCGCGGCGAGCGCGATCAGAGCCGTCTTGCTGAGGAACAGTTGGGCGAGCCTGCCGTTGTGTCCAATGAAGGGCACGATTCTCCGAACGTCGTACTTTCCGGTTCTCGGGTGCCAGGGCGTTTCCCGCGCGCAAACCAGCCTGCGGCTCTCACGTGGGGAATGGGTGGTGCTACGACTGCACTCATACGGGCTGTCGCTGCCCTGGCGGATCGTTCCCGATCCCGGCCATCGGCTACACCAGAGCAGGCTATCGGAGCAGAATGCAAACTCCCAGCAAGCAACAGCAAGCACCCCAGGCGGGGTCTGTGAGTCAGCCCACGCCCTTTTACCGTGCGAGGAGCCGCCGCATGATGCCGGTAGAGATCGAGCCGCAGCCCCGGATCGCCACCCTGGTGCGGTGGCGCTGACCCCGACGGACGCGGTCGCCATGTAACACGCTGTTCGCGCCCGAAACTCAGCCGAAAAGCACCGATTCTGGGCGTGGACAGCGTGTTACATGCTCACCACGGTCCGCCGAACGCGGTCTCGGTGTTGGCGTCGACGGCGACGCACAGCGCCTCGAGGTCCTCACCGCGCACCTCTGCCATGGTCCGCATCGTCAACGGCACGAGGTACGACGCGTTGGTGCGGCCGCGGTACGGCATCGGGGTGAGGTACGGCGCGTCGGTCTCCACCAGGATCCGGTCCTGCGGCGCCACCCGCAGCGCGTCGCGCAGCGGCTCCGCGTTCTTGAACGTGACGGTGCCGGCGAAGGACAGGAAGGCCCCGCGGTCAAGGCAGCGGCGGGCGAAGTCGGCATCGCCGGAGAAGCAGTGCATCACCCACCGTTCCGGGGTGCCCTCCTCGTCGAGGACGTCGAGGACCTCCTCGTGCGCGTCGCGGTCGTGGATGACCAGCGTCTTGTCGAGCCGCTTGGCCAGCTCGATGTGCCGCCGGAACGACGCGACCTGCGCCGCGCGGCCGTCTTCACCCGTCCGGAAGCTGTCGAGCCCGGTCTCCCCGACCGCGCGGACCCGGTCGTGCGAGGACGCCAGCGCCTCGATCTCGGCCAGGGCCTCCTCGAGCCGGTCACCGAGCCGGGGTGCCTCGTTCGGGTGCAGCGCGACGCCTGCGACCAGTGCGTCGTACGTCGACGCGGCCTCGACCGCCCAGCGCGCGCCGGGCAGGTCGCAGCCGATCTGCACGATCCGGGGAACGCCGACGGCAGCGGCAGCAGCCAGCGCGGCAGGTACGTCGACCGCCTCGCCGTCACGGGAGATGTCGAGGTGGCAGTGGTTGTCGACGACGGGGTGCGGGAGGGGGTCGGGGGCCGGTGGGCGGTCGCTCACGCGGACTCGATCCGCTTGATGATCGCCTCCGCCGTCGCCTCGGGCGCCTGGGTCGGGACCCAGTGGGTGACGCCGTCGAGCACGACGAACTCGTAGGGCGCGTCGACGTACGGCTCGGTCAGCTCGGCGCCGCGCCGGTCCAACGCCACGTCCTTGGTGCTCCACACGAACGTCGTAGGCACCCGCACCTTTCGGGTCAGGAACAGGCGCGGATCGGCGAACACCGCCGCGCGATACCACATGAGGGCGTAGTGGAGGGCGCCGTCGTCGACGATCTCGCGGCGGTACCGAGCGACGTCCGCCGCAGTCATGCCGCCCTTGCGCAGTGCGGTGTCGACACGCCCGCCGGACCTGCTCGCAGCCCATTCGGGGAGGAATGGCAGCTGGAAGAGAGCGATGTAGTAGGCCTTCGTGAACTGCGTCGAGGTGACGGCGGCGCGCAGGTAGGCCATCGGGTGCGGCACCGAGATCGTGGTCAGGGTGCGGATGAGCTCGGGCCGCTCCGTGGCCATGACCCACGCCAGCACTGCGCCAAGGTCGTGCCCGACCAGGTGGACCGGGTCGCCGATCTCGTCGACCAGCGCGAACGCGTCCTCGAGCAGGGCGGCGATCCGGTAGTTCCAGCGGCGTCGGGGGCGGGCGCCCGGCGAATAGCCGCGCTGGTCCATGGAGATGGTCCGATAGCCGCGCTCGTGCAGCAGCGGGGAGACCTTCCGCCAGCACGTGCTGCGCTCGGGGAAGCCGTGCAGGAGGACCACGACATCACCGTCGAGAGGTCCCTCGTCGAAGACGTCGAAGGTCAGCCCATCGCGCTCGAGGCTCGTGATCCGCTCAGTCACCGACGTGCACCGCCTGGTAGACCTCGCGCTTGGGCACTCCGGCCAACCTGGCCACCTCCACGATCGCGTCCTTCCGACTCATCCCGTCGGCCTCGTGCTCCGCCACCGCCGCACGGAGGCTTTCGGTGTCCCCGGCGACGACGGCCGACTCGTCGGCCCCTGCCACCACGATGGTGACCTCACCGCGGACCCCGTCTGCCGCCCACGATGCGAGATCCGCCAGAGCGCCGCGGCGTACCTCCTCGTGGGTCTTGGTGAGCTCCCGGCACACGGCCGCCGCCCGGGCGCCGCCCCAGGCCTCCGCCATCGCCTGAAGCGTCGCCTCGGTGCGGTGCGGCGCCTCGAAGAACACCATCGTCCGCTGCTCGTTCGTCAGCGCCCCCAGCCGACGGGCTCGCTCGCCTGCCTTGCGGGGCAGGAACCCCTCGAAGCAGAACCGGTCCACCGGCAGCCCGGAGACGGCGAGCGCGGTCAGCACCGCCGACGGGCCGGGTACGGCGGTCACCTCGATGCCGGCCTCGACCGCGGCGGCGACCAGGCGGTAGCCCGGGTCGGAGACGCTCGGCATGCCGGCGTCGGTCACCAGCAGCACTCGCTCTCCGGCGAGCAGGGCCTCGACGAGGATCGGGGTGCGTGCGGCCTCGTTGCCGTCGAAGTACGAGACGACCCTGCCGGTCACCGTGACCCCCAGCTCCGAGGTCAGCCGGCGAAGCCGCCGGGTGTCCTCCGCCGCGATCACGTCGGCGGTGCCGAGCTCCTCGGCCAAGCGGGACGAAGCGTCCGCCACCCGACCGATCGGCGTACCCGCGAGGACCAGCACGGGTCGATCATGGCATCGCCGTATTGTTCCGGTTCGTGACCGCCCTCGACACGGAGTCCGCTGACGGACATACCGAGGGCCTTTCGACCACCGCTACAGGCGACCCGGTCCCGACCGCGGCGGAACGCGCCCGCAGCCGGCTCGCGGGCTCCGACCCGCGGATCGGCTGGGCCGCAGCACTCGGCGTCGCGGTGTTCGCGTTCCTCCTGCGGCTCTACCGGCTCGGCAGCCCGAACGTGGTGGCGTTCGACGAGACGTACTACGCCAAGGACGCGTGGTCGCTGCTGCACTTCGGGTACGTCAAGGAGTACCTGAGCGACGCGGACGGCAACACCAAGACCGACATCAACGCCGACATCCTGCACGGGCACACCACGGGCGTCTGGGACTCCGACCCGTCGATGGTCGTGCACCCCGAGGTCGGCAAGTGGCTGATCGCGCTCGGGGAGAAGGCGTTCGGCATGGACCCGTTCGGCTGGCGGATCGCCGCCGCCGTCATCGGGGCGCTGATGGTGCTGGTGATGGTCCGGCTGGCCCGGAGGCTGACCGGCTCGACGGCCCTCGGCTGTGTCGCCGGCCTGCTGCTGAGCTTCGACGGGCTGCACTTCGTGCTGTCCCGGCTGGCCCTGCTCGACATCTTCTTGGCGTTCTTCCTGCTGTGCGGCGTCGCCTGCGTGGTCAACGACCGGGACTGGCATCGGGCCCGACTCGCGAAGCTCGTCGACGGACCGATCCCACATGGCGGCTGGGGGCCGGTCCGGGGAATGCTGTTCCGGCCATGGCTGCTCGTGGGCGGCGTGTGCTTCGGGCTGGCGCTCGGCACCAAGTGGACCGCCATCTACCCTCTCGCCGCGTTCGGCCTGCTGGTCTTCTTCTGGAGCGGCGGCGCCCGCAAGTCGTTCGGGGTGCGCTGGGCCCGGCTGCGCGCGGTGCTCGCCGACGGCGTACCCGCGTTCGTGCAGCTGGTCCTGGTGGCCGGCTTCGTCTACGTCGCCACCTGGACCGGCTGGCTGATCCACGCGGACGACTACGAGAAGGCCTACTCGCAGTCGCAGTACACCCAGTTCAGCGGCGAGGGCCACTGCGACGACGACCACTTCGTGTCCGACAACCCCGACTCCGAGTCGCGATGGCCCACCGCCACCGAGCCCGATGCGAGCGGGCTGGGCGAGGCGACCCAGTCGCTGCGGTCGCTCTGGTACTACCACCAGGACGTCTACACGTTCCACACGCACTTCCTGAACTGCAGCAACCACCACTACGCGTCGAGCCCCTGGGGCTGGCTGTTCATCAACCGCCCGGTCGGTGTCGCGGCCGACACCAAGATCCAACCGGACGAGCCGGGGTGCGACGCGGTCCAGGGCAGCGTCTGCTACCGCCAGGTGCTGCTGATCGGGACGCCCGTCATCTGGTGGGGTGGTGCGATCGCGCTGCTGTTCGCCGGAGCGATGTGGATCGGCACCCGCGACTGGCGGTTCGGGCTGATCCTCGTCGGCGCGCTCTCCACCTGGCTGCCCTGGCTGATGTACGACGACCGGCCGATCTTCTTCTTCTACGCGATCGCGACCCTGCCGTTCCTGGTGCTGGCGATCACGCTCGCGATGGGCGTCCTGATCGGCCCGTCCCGACATCCGTCGACGAGACGCACGGTCGGCGTGATCGTCTCCGGCTCGTTCTTCGTGTTGGCACTGCTCAACTTCGCGTGGTTCTACCCGATCCTCAGCAACGAGATCCTCACCCGCGACCAGTGGCTCGACCGGATCTGGTTCTCGCGCTGGGTGTAGAAGGGGGAAGATTCACCGCTTAGGCGGTGAATTGGACGGTTATGGCAAGAAACTTCTCGACAGAACCGGGCATTTCACCGCTTAGGCGGTGATTTGTCCCTCCGCGAGCGTGAGGAACCGGTAGTCGTCGAGGTCGAAGCGGCGGCTCGCCCACATCGTCTCCAGGGTCGGAGAGGGACGGAACGGGACATCGCCGTTGACGTCGAAGTAGTAGCTGTTGGCCTGCGCGCAGCTCTCCTGCCAGAAGACCTGGTGCTTGCGGCGCGCAAGCATGTTCTCGAAGTAGCGGGTGTTGGCCTCGGGCTTGACCTCGACCCGGGTGGCAGAGCCGCGTCGAGCGCGCCTCAGGCAGCGCACGATGTGGGCCATCTGGGTCTCGATCAGGTTGAAGTACGACGAGCCGTTGTAGCCGTAGGGCCCGAGGATCGTGAAGAAGTTCGGGAAGCCCGGGACGCTGACGCCCTGGTAGGCCTGGAAGCGGTTCTCCTCCCACCACTTCTCCAGGTCGAGACCGTCGGCGCCGCGCACGGTGAACGGCGGCATGTTGCCCTTCTCGAACACCTTGAACCCCGTCGCCAGGATCAGTACGTCGGCAGGGTGCTCGACGCCGTCCTCGGTGCGCACGCCGTCGGCCGTGATGGTGTCGATCGGGTTCGTCTCGAGCGTCACGTTGGTGCGGTTGAACGTCGGCAGGTAGTCGTTCGAGAAGCTCGGCCGTTTGCAGCCCAGCGCGTACTGCGGCGTCAGCTTCTTGCGCACGACGGGGTCCTGCACCGACCGACGGAGGTGCGCCTTGCCCAGCCGCTCGCCGGACGCCGCGACCGGCACCAGGCCGTGGAAGTGCGCGGCCAGGGGGAAGGTGAGCTCCACGTAGGTCTGGCTGATCAGCCGGGTCACCCGCTTCGCGCCCGGCAGCCTGCGCAGCGCCGTCCGCACCGGGGCGGGCAGCTCGCGGTCGGCCTTGGGCAGGCACCAGATCGGCGTCCGCTGGAAGACCGTGAGGTGCTCGACCCCGGGCGCGATCGTCGGGATCACCTGCACCGCAGAGGCGCCGGTGCCGATGATGGCGACCCGCCGGCCGCTCAGGTCGACGTCGTGGTCCCAGCGGGCGGTGTGCATGACGGTGCCGCCGAAGTCGGACAGGCCCGCGATGTCCGGGTCCTTCGGCTGGGTGAGCACGCCCGTGGCACCGACCACGAAGCGAGCCGTGATCGAGTCGCCCGCGGAGGTGTCGAGCCGCCACAGGTGCGACTCGTCGTCGAAGGCCGCCCCGACGACGCGGGTGTTCAGCCGGGTGCGCCGGCGGACGTCGTACTTGTCCATGCAGTGCTCGGCGTAGGCCTTGAGCTCAGCGCCGGGCGCGTAGACCCGCGACCACCGGGACGTCTGCTCGAAGGAGAACTGGTAGCTGAACGACGGGATGTCGACGCCGATGCCGGGATAGGTGTTCCAGTGCCAGGCTCCACCGACGCCGTCACCCTCCTCGATCATCAGGTAGTCGTCGAAGCCGGCCCGTTCGAGCAGGATCGCCGCGCCGATGCCGGAGAAGCCGCCACCGATGATCGCTACCTCGTGGTCGGGGGTGCTGGTCATGAAGCGAGTTCCTCTCGAGCGGTTGCGGTGATCACGAGGGTGTCGAGCCGGTGCTCGATGCCCTCAGCGGTGCGTACGCCGTCGTCGGTCACGGCGTAGACCGGCCAGGTGACCAGCGTGACGCCGGGGTGACGGATGGCGTCGTAGTAGTGCCGGCTGAGCGTGACGCCCTGGCGGCCGAAGCGGCCGGGGGTGAGCCGACGCCGGGTCCACGGGTCCTTGACGTTGATCCGCAGGTTCAGCCTGGCCGCCATCTTGCCCGCCACCGGCACCCGCAGCGGTAGCACCCACGTCGGCTCCCGCTGGAAGACCTTGACCGAGCTCGCGGACCGCAGTACCCGCGGCACGATCCGGGCCGCCGTGTGCCCGTCCGCGATCACGCCGACGCGCTCACCGGAGAAGTCGTGGTCGCGCCAGTCGTCGTCGGACAGCAGTCTCACGAGGCGACCGGTTCGTGGGTGATCTCGTCGACCCAGGCCTGCGGCCGTCCGAGCAATCGCGCCGGCACGAACCCGGTCAGCTTCACCAGCGGGTCGGCGAGCAGCCGGTGGTAGGGGTGGCTGCGGTCGATGACCATGTGGGCCTGTGCCTTCAGGACGTGGTACGCCGGGATCCGCTTCGTGTAGTGGCCGCGACCACCGATCGTGGCGAACCGCTTCACGGCGTTGTAGAGCTTCTGCTCGGGGAGGCCCATCGCCACGATGTTGTCGCGCATCTTGTTGATGAGCGGCACGAACACCACGATCAGCCCGACGATCACCTGCGGCTTGAGGTTGCCGATGCTCTCGATCATGAGCTTGTGCAGAGGCCCCGCCCCGATCAGCTCGAGGACCTGGAAGTCGACCGTGATGTGCCGCGCCTCGTCGGAGTTGATGTGCCGGAACACCTCGTGGCAGACCGGGTCGTGGACCTCCTCGAGCAAGAACTTCACCAGCGCGCCGTCGAGCGCGCACTCCAGGAGCGGGATCAGCGTCGCCAGCCCGGTGAGCGGCAAGCCGTCGCCGAACTCGTCGAGCACCTTGATCGCCATCTTCACGTTGATGTTCGGCTCCGGCATCGCGCCGTCCTCGTCGAGCATCCCCCAGCGCTTCATCAGCGCGAGCTCGGCGTTGGCGTGCTTCTGCTCCTCCGCGTGGAAGTAGCGGTAGATCTCCTGGATCGTCTCCGTCGGCGCCTTGGTCGCCAGCGACGCGAAGCCGCGGGCGCCGACGTGCTCGATCCAGACCAGGTCCGCCATGAACGGCTGCATCTTGGCGCGCAGCTCGTCGGTCATCGTCTCCGCGCCCGGTGCGTTCCAGTCGATGTCCGCGAGCGACCACTGCTTGTCCTTGATCGTCTGCAGCATCGCGTCGAAGTCGAACGTCGTCCTCGTCGAGCCGGCCATCTCAGACCTCCGGGTCCGGGGTGAACCGGCCGACCAGGCCGGCCATCCGCGTGTAGGGGCCGGGCAGCAGTCGCTTGCTGCGCCAGAGCAGCTGCGCGTCCGGCTGGGGTACGACGTACAACCGCCCGCGGTCGTGGGCGTCGAGCGTCGTCCGCGCGACCCGGCGGGGCGAGAAGCCCGCGACCCGGGCGATCTTCCCGGCCAGCCGGGCCGACTCGGGCTCGATCAGCTCGCCGGCGAAGATGTTGGTCTTCACGAACGTGGGGCAGAGCACGGTCACCGCCACCCCGGTGCCGGACAGCTCGGCCGCGAGCGTCTCCGAGAGGCTGACCACCCCTGCCTTGCTGACGTTGTACGCCGCCATCCTCGGCGCCGCTGTGAAGCCCGCCGCCGAGGCCACGTTGATGATCCCGCCGCGGCCCGCCTCCCGCATCGCCGGCGCGAACACGTGACAGCCGTGGATCACGCCCCAGAGGTTCACGCCGAGCGTGCGGCGCCAGTCGTCGAGGGGCGTCTCGCCGACCGGCCGGCCACCGGCACCGATGCCGGCGTTGTTGACGACCAGGTCGGGCATTTCGTCGAGCCAGTCGGCGGCGGTCTCGGCCAGTGCGCGGACGTCGTACTCCACGGACACGTCGCAGAGGGCCGGGATCGCGTCCCCGCCGGCCTCCTCGATGGTGAGGACGGTCTCCTTGGCCGAGGGCAGGTCGATGTCGGCGCACACCACCCGACCTCCGCGGGCCGCGAGCTCGACGGCGAACGCCTGGCCGATCCCGCTCCCCGCTCCGGTGACGACCGCGCGAGCCTGTCTGGTGCGCTGTGCCATGCGCCAGTCCCCCTCTTCTCGACAATCTGTAGGCGTGTGCCATCAGATTGCATCTGATGGCGGCTGCCGTCAAGATGTTCGGGTGACGACCACCTCCGCATCTCCGCGCCGCTACGGCGGCAAGAGTGCCGAGGAGCGCCGCGCCGAGCGTCGTACGGCCCTGGTCTCGGCCGCCCTGGACATCTGGCAGGAACAGGGTTGGGCCGCGGTCACGATGCGCGGGGTCTGCGCGGCCGCGGGCCTGACCGACCGCTACTTCTACGAGAGCTTCGCCGACCGCGACGCGCTGATGGCGACGATCTGGGACCAGATCCGCGACGAGACCCTCGAGATGATCCTGGCGGCGATCCTGGAGCACGCCGACGGCCACCCGCTCGACCAGCTGCGCGCCGCGCACGTCGCCGTCGTCCACCACATCGCGGACGAGCCGGCCCGCGCGCAGATCCTGTTCGGCGAGCACGCCGGCAGCGCGATCCTCGAGCAGCGCCGTCGCGACACGGTGCGGATGACCACTGACCTGTTGGTCGAGCTGGCCCGCCCGTTCCTCCGTGCCGACGTCGACGAGCAGGAGTTCCGCATCACCGTGCTCATCGGCATCGGCGGCTTCGTGGAGCTGATGCTTGCCTGGCGCTCGGGACTGGTCGACGCCGACGCAACCACGATGGTCGGACACCTCGACGGAGTCGGAGCCGCGTTGGCCCCGCGGTTCCTGCGCGACGACCTGCTCGGCTGAGCAGCAGACCGCCCCTCTCGCGGAGCGGGAGGGGCGGCCTGTTCTCGAGGGGCTGCGCCGGGCCCCGAGGGGTCTGGGCCGGCGACGTCTGACGTCGAGGTGACTGCCGTGGCCAGGGCGCCTGAGTCGCCGGTTGCGACGAGGTACCCCCCGGGCCGCGACCGCAAACTCGTCCGGGTGCGGGCCGCTTCAGGCGGGCAGGGCGTCGCCCGGGAACCCGAGTCCGGGGTAGACCTCGACGCGGATCATCTCGGCCTGCACGCACGGGTCCCCGGCCATGGTCTCCCTGGCTTCCTCCGGTGGGAGGTTCATGATGGCCACCGCCGCCAGCTCGTCGGAGCTGCCAGGACAGAGAACCGGGATGACGCCTTCGGCGTGCAACGCGACCATGCGGCGCTGGTGCTCGCGCTCGATCGCGGCGGCGCCGTCCCGGTGTCGCTGGGGACCCCACCAGAGAATCGCGATGCTGAACGGCCGAGCCGTCGCGGCCAGCTCTTGGATCTGTTCATCAGTGATCGCTGCGCCCATGCGACAGATCCTTGCAGGAGACCCGGCCTGTTTCAGCCCGTCGGTTCCAGCGCGTCCACGGCACCGGGTAGCACGGAGACGTCGAGCTCACCCTTGCGCAGGCGGAACACCTGGAGCCGCAGATCGTAGTACTTCTCGGTCTCGCCGACCCACTCCATCCCGACCCGGCGCGCGGTTGCGACGCCCTTGGTGTTGCGCGGGCGGACGACTGCGAAGACCTCGTCCTCACCGCGGCTGAACGCGAAGTGCGCGAGGGCGTGCCCGGCCTCCGAGGCCAGGCCCCGACCGCGCGCCTCCGGCTCGAGCTGCCAGCCGATCTCGAGGTCGTCGCCGTGCGGTGGCAGCGGGAGTACGGCGGCCGCTCCCACGATCCGTCCGTGCTCGATCTCCTCCACGGCCCATCGGCCGGTCGGGCGCGGATCCGCGGCATCCACGAGAGTCCAGCCCTGGAGCAGCGCTCTCATCTCGGCCAGGTCGACCACTCGAGTCATTGCCGGCGCCAGCCAGCGCGCGACCTCGTCGCTCCCGAAGATGCGCAGCGCCTCGTCAGCGTCCTCGACGCTCCAAGGCCGGAGCCGGAGCCGGCTCGTCGTGATCACCCGCCCGGAGATTCTGACGTCGTTGCTGTGGTCCGCCATGGGTCCTCCTCGGCTTGCGAACGTCCACTCCTTCAGCAATCCGATCGCGCTGTTTGTTCCGAGCGACTCTGCGACGATGGCGGCGTGGCGGAGCGGGTGACGTTCTCCAGCACCACCGGCCCACGCCTCGCGGGGGTCGTCGAGCTCCCCGAGGGCGAGGTTCGCGGGTGGGGCGTGTTCGCGCACGGGTTCACCCTGGGCAAGGACTCCGCCGCTGCCAGCCGCATCTGCAAGCGGCTGGCCGCCGACGGCATCGGGATGCTCCGCTACGACACCCTCGGCATCGGCGACTCGGAGGGCGACTGGGGCGACGGGTCGTTCTCCCAGAGGGTCGCGGACGCCGTCCAGGCAGTCGACTTCATGCAGGGCGGCGGCCGTCACGTCCGGCTGCTCGTCGGACACTCCTTCGGCGGCGCCGCGGTGATCGCCGCCGCCCACCGGATCGAGTCGGTGCGCGCCGTCGTCAGCATCGGCGCGCCGTACGAGCCAGGTCACGTCGAGAACATCTACGACGCCCTGGTCGAGCGGGTCATCGCCGAGGGCGAGGCGCCGTTCCTGATCGGCGGCAAGGCACTCACCCTGCGCCGGCACTTCGTCGAGGAGGTGCGCGACCTGGACCTGCACGAGCTGATCCACACGCTGCACCGCGCGCTCCTCGTGATGCACTCCCCCACGGACAACACCGTCGGGATCGCGAACGCCAGCGAGATCTTCCGGGCCGCCCGGCACCCGCGGAGCTTCGTGTCGCTCGAGGGCGCCGACCACCTGCTCGTCGACCGCGACCAGACCACCAGGGCGGCGCGGATCATCAGCGCCTGGGCGGATCCGTACCTCACCGAGGACTGACGGGCGGCACCCCCGGTCTGGCCCTGCATTGCCAACTTCCCGGACCCGGAGGACGGTGGAAGGTCAACCAAGGAGCAGCCATGCCCGAGAAGCAGAACATCGACAGCCCGCACGAGACCCGCCCGTTCAAGGCGCACGGACACATGGATGTGGTCACCCTCGGTGACTTCACGATGGGCCGCGGCGTCTTCGAGCCCGGCTGGCGCTGGTCCGAGGACGTGAAGCCGATCGCCGGCACCGACTCGTGCCAGGTCCACCACACCGGCTTCTGCGTCTCCGGCCAGATGACCGTCAAGATGGACAGCGGCGAGGAGGTCACGTTCGGCGCCGGCGACGTCGTCGTGCTCGAGCCGGGGCACGATGCCTGGACGGTGGGCGACGAGGCGTGCGTGCTGATGGACACCGGGGTCGCGGCGTACGCCAAGCCGGCGGAGTAGGTCAGCCGAGCGCGGAGAGCAGCACGGTCAGCTCCGGGTTCAGGGCCGGATCGAACCCAGGGCCGGGACCCGGCAGCGCGTCGTCGGGTCCGACCGGCTGACCGCACTTGTCGCAGCAGAGGACCGGCTCGCTCTGCTCCCCACAGGACAGGTGGTGCCAGACCACGGGCGCCTTCTCGGGTCCGAAGACCCACTTGTCACCGAACCGCTGCATGGCGATCAGCACCATCGCCAGGTCCTTGCCCTTGTCGGTGAGCCGGTAGTCGTGACGGACCGGGGCGTCTTGGTACGCCGTGCGGCTGACCACGTCGTGCTCGACGAGTGACCGCAGCCGCTGCGCGAGCACCTTGCGGGAGAGTCCGAGGTTGCGCTGGATCGCATCGAAGCGTGAGATGCCGAGCGCGATGTCGCGCAGCACCAACGGGGTCCAGGCGTCCCCGATGATGTCGAGGGTGCGGGCTACCGAGCACTGCATGTCCGCGAACGACCTGGCCATGGCCGCACCATAACCCGGTGCGTTCCCAAAGGGAACTCACTCTGCTAGGTTGCCGCCATGCTCGAGCGCGTGGGGAAGCTGACCTGGCGGCATCCCCGCAAGGTCCTGGTGGCGGCCTTCCTCTTCGCGGCGGTCGCCGCGTTCTTCGGTCACGACGTCGAGCACCACCTCAAGGCCGCGGGCTTCACCGACCCGTCGTCCGAGAGCGAGCGCGCGAACGACCTGCTGACCGAGCAGCTCGGGTTCTCGGCCGAGCCCGGCCTCGTCGTACTCCTCAGGGACCCCGACGGCGGACCGGTGGATCCGGAGGACCCGGAGGTCGCCCGGCTCGCCGAGGAGCTGCGCGGGGCGGAGTACGTCGGCAACGTCACCACCATCCCCGCCGAGGACGGCGAGTCGGTCGTGCTGGGCGCACAGCTGACCAGCACCGACATCGAGGACGCCGGTGGCATAGCCGACGAGTCGGTGCGCGAGCGGGTGCGCTCGGAGCAGTTCGACGTGAGCTACGGCGGGTTCGCGCCGGGCTTCAACGAGGTCAACGACCAGACCCGCGAGGACCTCACGAACTCGGAGCTGATCGCGTTCCCGATCCTGGCCGTGCTGCTGCTGATCGTGTTCCGCAGCGCGGTCGCCGCCTTCGTCCCACTGCTGATCGGCGCGCTGTCGACCATCGGCACGCTCCTCGTTCTGCGGGTGATGTCGGCGTTCGTGGACACCTCGCTGTTCGCGCTCAACATCGCCACCGCGCTGAGCCTCGGCCTCGCCGTGGACTACGCACTGCTCGTGGTCTCGCGCTACCGCGAGGAGGTCGAGAAGCACGGGCACACCGAGGAGGCGCATCTGCGCACCGTCGCGACCGCGGGCCGCGCTGCACTGTTCTCCGGGCTGACCGTGGCCGGTGCGATGGCCGCCCTCGGCGTCATGCCGCAGCGCTTCCTGTACTCCGTCGGTGTCGCCGGCGCCGCGGTCGGCGTGCTCAGCGCGCTGATGGCGATCTTTGTTGTACCGGCCCTGCTGGCCGTGCTGGGTCCGCGCATCAACTCGCTCTCGATCCGACGTGGCCCGGCCGTGTCGGACGCCTCGGACCGGTGGCTGCGCCTGGCCCGCGGAGTGATGCGGCGCCCGGTCATCGTGGCGCTCGGCACCACGGCGATCCTGCTGGCCCTGGCCGCGCCCCTGCTGGGCACGGACCTGACCGGGCCGAGCGCGCAGGCGGTGCCACCCGGGCAGCAGTCGTACGAGACCAACAAGTACCTGGACAGCCACTACTCGCGGGAGGTCACCGAAGGGGTGTCCCTGACCGTGACCGGCGAGCTGAGCGACGAGCAACTCGCGGCCATCGCCGAGGAGGCGGCCGCCGTTCCGCACGTCGCACAGGTGGCGCCCTTCACGCGTGCCGGCCCGGAGGTCGCGTTCACCACCGCGTCTCTCGACGGTCCGGCGCTCGGCGACAACTCGCAGGACGCGGTCCGAGACATCCGCAGCCTGTCGCCGCCGGGTGACGCCGACCTCCTGGTCTCCGGCAACACCGCCCGGTTCATCGACGAGAAGACCAGCCTGGTCGACAACGCTCCGCTGACCATCGGGCTGATCGTGCTGCTCACGGTGGTGCTGCTGTTCCTGCTCACCGGATCGGTGCTGCTGCCGCTGAAGACCCTGCTGATGAACGTCCTGACCCTCGCCGCCACCCTCGGCATCCTGGTGATCGTGTTCGAGCACAAGTTCCTCGTGGGGGCGCTCGACTACCCCGGCCCGTACGCCGTCGAGGTCACCAGCCTGGTCTTCCTGTTCGCGGTGACGTTCGCCCTCGCCACGGACTACGCCGTCCTGGTGATCGCCCGGATCAAGGAGCACCGGGACGCCGGGCTGTCGAACGACGAGGCGGTGGCGCAGGGCGTCTCCCGCACCGGCCGGATCATCAGCGCCGCGGCGATCATGATCGCGGTGGTGTTCGCCGCCTCGGCGGTCAGCCCGGTCTTCTTCATGAAGCAGATCGCGGTCGGCATGGCCGTCGGCGTGCTCATCGACGCGACGATCGTGCGCGCGCTGCTGGTCCCGTCGCTGATGCGGCTGCTCGGCGGCGCCAACTGGTGGGCGCCGCCGTTCCTACGCCGGCTCCACGACCGGATCGGGATCAGGGCCGACTGACCCGGGGAGATTCACCGCCCAGGCGGTGAAATGCGCGCTTTTGGCAAGAAGCTTCTCGACACATGCGTCCACTTCACCGCCCAGGCGGTGAATTGCCCGGCGACTAGCGGCTCAGCGCCGACTCCTCCGCTAGCCGGGTCAGCTTCTCCGGGTTGCGCATCGCGAAGATCCGGGAGATCCGGCCGTCCTCGACGACCACGCTGATCGCGGTGTCGAGCACGCCGTTGACGTCGATCCGCGCAGCCGGCGCTCCGTTGAGCCACATGTGCCCGGTGGTCGCACCGACGGGCCCGCGCTTCTTGAAGTTGGCGAGCAACCGGGCGACGACGTCGGCCCCGTCGATCGGGATCCGCACCGCGTTGGCGATGCCGCCGCCGTCGGCAACCAGCACCACGTCGGGAGCCAGCACGTCCAGCAGTCCCTGCACGTCACCGGTCTTGACCGCCTTCAGGAACCGCTCGATCACCGCCTGCTGCTCCGTCTGGGAGACCTGCATCCGTGGCCGACGGGCGGCGACGTGCTCGCGGGACCGGTGCGCTATCTGGCGCACCGCGGCCGAGGTCTTCCCGACGGCCTCCGCGATCTCGTCGTACGGCAGGTCGAACACCTCGCGCAGCACGAACACCGCACGCTCGGCGGGGCCGAGAGTCTCGAGCACGGTCAGCATCGCGATCGAGACGCTCTCGGCGAGCTCGACGTCCTCGGCCACGTCGGGCGAGGTCAGCAGCGGCTCGGGGAGCCACTCGCCTACGTAGTCCTCACGCCGGCGGGCCAAGGTCCGCAGCCGGTTGATCGCCTGCCGGGTGACGATGCGCACCAAGTAGGCACGTGGGTCGCGGACCTCGGACTGGTCCACGCCGGACCACCGCAGCCAGGTCTCTTGGACGACGTCCTCGGCGTCGGCAGCCGATCCGAGGATCTCGTAGCCCACCGTGAACAGCAGGCTGCGGTGGACGACGAACGGGTCGTCGGTCATGCGACCGAATCTACGTTCTGCGCCGGCTCGGCGAGCGGCCGGAGTCCGCACGCCGCCGAGAAGCCCTGCGACTCGATCCCGAGCGAGGAGTTCGTGCGGGTGACCAGGTTGGCCATGCCGATGTACGCCGTCAGCTCGATCAGCGCGGGAACACCGATCTGCTCCTGCAGCCGCGCGGAGAGCTCGTCGGTCACTGCCGTCGGGGTGGCCGCCATCGCCTCCGTGTACTCCAGGACGTCCCGCTCCAGCGGCGTGAAGAGGTCCGACTCACGCCACCGGGGGATCTCTCGCGCCTTGTCCATGTCGAGGTCGCGGTTGTTGGCCTCGTAGTACCCGTAGTCCAGGCACCAGCTGCAGCCCACCATCGACGCGGTCAGCATGTGCGCGAACGACTTCAGCTGCAGGTCGCACTCGTTCCACTTCTCCGCCTTGCCGGAGAACCCGAAGAAGGCCTTGAGCACCGGCTTGTGATGCCAGATCACACCGAGGGACTCAGGCACCTGGCCGAGCCGCTTCATGCACATCCGCTTCACAGTGGCCCCGAACAGGCCGGTGATCTCGGCGGCGGGAACTCGTGCGTTGGTGGTCATGTCCGCTCCTCATTCGTGCGTTGGGTTCGCGTTCGACATGAAGACACCGACCGCGTCGCGGATGTGACACCCTTGGATATAGTTCGAGTTCGAAGTAATCTCCGCGCATGCCGAAACCCCTCCGGAGCTGCCTCTTCGCGGTCGTGCTGAGCGCTCTCCTGGCCACGACGGCGTGCGGCGACGACACCGACGACTCCGGCGTTGGCCCGCCCTCGGAGAGCCCGTCGACGAGCACGCCCACCCAGACCCCCGCCCCGTTCCAGGTCATCGAGGGCCCGCTCGCCCGGTGCGGACCTCAGCCGGTGGCCGCAGCCGAGACGGGCTTCGAGTACCTGAAGCTCCGCGACCAGGCCATGGGCCAGACCCCGGCTATCACGGCCGGGTCCGGACGTACCGTCGTCGTGCTCCTGCACCAGACCGACGGCGGCGGCCTGTGCGGCTGGATCGAGTTCGCGACCACGCTGGCCACCGACCCGGATCTCTCCGTCCTGGCGATCGACCTCTGCGGGTACGGCGAGTCGCGGTGCACCGCCGACGCCGAGCCGGTGGACCCGGTGGAGCTGGCGGTCGGCTACGCCCGCGCCGACCTGAAGGCCGAGCGCATCATCGTGATGGGCGCCTCGATGGGCGGCAGTGTCGCCCTGATCTCGGCCGCGAGCCTGCCGGGGATCGACTCGGCCGTCGACCTCTCCGGGCCTGTGGAGTGGCAGGGCATGGAGGCGGTCCGCGAAGGCAAGACGCTGCCGGTGCCGGTGCTGGTCGCGATGGCCGACGACGAGGGGACCGATCAGGTCGCTGGCGCGCAGCGCATCGTCGACAACGCCCCCGGCGGCAGCGAGTTCCTGCCCGCGGAGGCGGGCCACGGGTACGAGCTCCTCAACGAGATGGACGGCTCGATCACCCCGATCGGCGAGCGGGTGCTCAGGTGGCTCGCAGCCGGGTGATGGCCTCCCGGGTGGCCTCGTCGATGACGAGCAGGCTCTGTCTCAGCTCGTCCGCCTCCTGGGGCAGCGCGGCGTCCAGCTCACCCAGCGCCCTCTGGAACGCCGTACGACAACGGCGCAGCCGCGCCTTCCCTGCCGTCGTCAGCTCGACCCGGTAGGAGCGTCCGTCGTCCGGGTTCTTCGTACGACGGATGTCCGTACGCCGCTCCATCGCCGCCAGGAGTCCGGAGAGCGTCGACGCGGTCACCCCGAGCCGCAGGCTGATCTCGCGTGGCGTCATCGGGCTCAGACCGAGCTGGCTGTAGACGGCGAACTCGGCGGGCCGGACCTCCGTGCCGGACATGGCCACCTCCATGAACTCGCCCACCCGTTGCTGGAGCACGTAGAGGTCGAGCATCAGGTTGCCGTCCGAGACGGCAAGCTGGCGGTCAGTACCGACGGTCACTCGGCAATGGTGGCACCTTCGATCAGCCCGGCGTCAGTGCGAGTGCTTCGGGATGGTCTCGCCCTCGCTGGCCTGCACCACCACGAAACCGTTGCCCGAGAAGGCGAGCTGGAACGCCTCACCCGAGCCGCGGCCGATGAGCGCCGAGGCACCCGCCGTACGACGCACGGTCGTCGTGAGCGACGCCGACCAGGCGATCGCGGACTGGATGTCGGCGTACGTCGGCCCGTCGACGTTCAGCACGACGGGCGTCCCGCGGGCGGTGAGCGCGACCTTGCCGGCACCACTGAACACGGTGTTGAAGACGCCGCCGGACATCATCGACGCGCCCTCGACCCGCTTGATGTCCCAGGTGAGGGTGGGATCGAACGCAAGGACGTTGCGGCCGTTCACCGTGAGCGCGTCGTTGCCGTCCAGGGTCACGATGTGGATCTCGCTGGCGTCGTCGGCGAAGAAGACGTCCCCGCGGCCGCTGACCCGCATCAACGGCAGCCCCTCACCGGTGATGGCCTTCTTCAGGAACTTCCCCATGCCGCCCGAACCCTCGTAGGCGAAGTCGACCTCACCCTGGTAGGCGACCATCGCGCCTTGACGCGCCATGACGTCGCCGTCGAGCCGGACGCGGAGCATCCGCCGGTTCTGCAGGGCGAAGCTCTCCTGCGCCTCGTCTTCCTGGTGCTGCTCGAGCAGTTCGCTGCGCATGGTCGGGTCTCCGATCGGTCGGGTGGAACGGCACTTTCACCGGCACGTCCAGTAGATCGTCTGCCCGCGCTCCAGAGATCGACACTTGGTATCGCGAGCCCTGACTTTGGTCGGGTCCACTTGGCGAGCGCCTCACTTGGCCCACCCGATCGGGGTTCGGCAACGAATCACCCGCATGACATCCACCGAGAAGCCCAGAGGCAAGCACCTGCTGACCAACGACGAGCTCGCCTCCCACGCGGGCGCCACCGCCGACGACCTCATCCATGGCCACCGCGGCGGGAACGGCTTTCGGGTCCACACGATCTACATCGTGATCGTCTCTGTCGTAGCCCTCGCGCTGCTCGTGGGAGGGATCGCGCTCGCCAGCAGCATGATGAAGTGACGAGGAAACCGAGCAGAACCGCTGGGTGGAGCTGAGGGGATTCGAACCCCTGACCTTCTCATTGCGAACGAGACGCGCTACCAACTGCGCCACAGCCCCAGGTGCGTCCGGTGGACGCGAGGGGAAACGTTAGCACCGGGATCCGGACGGCTCCCAATCAGCCGTCGTTGGCTGCGCGACGCTCGTCGGCGTCGCCCTGCTTCGCCTCGCGGGCGGCCTCATCGGCCGCGCGGGCGATGCGGCTGTCGGACTCGCTGCGACCCGAGCTCCACACGCCGGTGGAGTCGAGGTCGATGGTGCGGACCGAACGGGAGGCCTCCGCCTTGTCGACGTACGTCGGCAGGGTGACAGGCACCGGGTCCCAGCTGTTCGGGTCGCGCTCGGCGGCCGGGACAGCGGCGATCTCCTCGGTATCCGGACCGGCATCCTCGGCCTCGACCGGCTCGACCTCGGCGCGGGCGGGCGCCGCGGCGCGCTCCTTCTTCACCATCAGCCGGCACGCGACCAGCCAGGCGACGAGCACGCCGGCCGGGATGGCCTGGGAGCTCCAGGTGAGGTAGCCGAGGTACGCGAGCACCGCGACCGCGACGTTGCCGGCGAGGATCAGCAGCACCACGCGAAGGCGGCGCTTGGCGGCGCGCTTGGCGGCCGCCCGGGCTGCCACCGGTGGGACCACGGCCTCCGTCGATGGGCGCCCCGGGACGACGAGCGCGGCGGTCTTGGCGTCGACCGGCTCGCGGGTGGCCAGCACCCGCATCGAGCCCGAGAAACCCTCGACTGCACGGGACTGTTGGGCGTCCTCGTGGTGCTTGAGCGCCTTGGGGATCAGGTAGACGGCCCATGCCACCGCCAGTGCGACGAAGATCAGCGCGCTCAAGTCCACGAGTCAGAGGTTAGGTTCGCGGACGCGGGCGGGCTCGGACGTCCCCCCGTGTGTCGCAAATTGCAGATGTGACTCATGGGACTCGACCCCACGTGTAACGCACCGTTACGTCGTCCATCACACCGTTCAAACAGTGCGATGGACGACGTGACGGTGCGTTACTTGTTCTCGCGCGCGGTCAACGAGGCCTCATACCTCCGGAGCAGGCCCTCCGGGACCTCCTCCTTGGTGATCGCGTAGATCCGGTGGTCGCGCCAGTCGCCGTCGATGTGCAGGAACCGCGGCGCGAACCCGACCTCGCGGATGCCGAGCTTCTCCACGACCCGCAGCGAGTTGGAGTTCTCGGGCCGGATGCAGACCTCGATCCGGTGCAGGCCGCCGGCGGTGAAGCAGTGGTCGATCGCCATCGCCACGGCCCGCGGCATCACCCCGAGGCCGGCGTAGTCACGGTCGAGCCAGTAGCCCACGGACGCGAACTGCGCCGAGCCGCGCACGATGTTGTTGATCGTCAGCTGGCCGGCGAACGCGCGGTTCACCTCCAGCGCGAAGGGGTACGTCGTCCCGTGGCGGGCGGAGGCGCGGAGCCGGCGTACGAGCGCCCGGAACGTCGTGGCTCGCGGTTCCGTGCCCGGCGGCACCGTCGCGTCCCATTTCACCAGCCAGGCCGCGTTCCGCTGCCGGGCCGAGCGCCAGGCGCTCACGTCGGACATCCGCAGGGGGCGAAGGGTGACGACCGGGTTCTCGCCGGAGGTCAGCCGAGCCGGCCAGCCCCGGGAGGTCAATGGTCGCTCCCTTCGACCTGCTCGACCGCGTGCACGAGCAGATGCCGGAGCACCGCGAACGCGTCGCGCACTCCCCCGCGCGAGCCGGGGAGGTTGATGACCAGGCAGTTGCCGACGACACCGGCCACACCACGGGACAGCACGGCGGTGTGCACATTCCGGGCCACGCCGTAGGCCCGCAAGGCCTCAGGGATCCCGGGGACCTGGAAGTCGAGGAGCTCGAGGGTGACCTCGGGCGTGCGATCTGTGGGGGTCAGCCCGGTCCCGCCGGTGGTGATGATCAGCCGGGCGCCGCGATCGAGCGCGGAGCGGATCGCCTCGCCCACCGGCCCACCATCGGGTACGACGACCGGCGCGGCGACCTCGAAGTCGAGCTTCTCGAGCTGCTTGACGATCATCGGCCCGGTCTCGTCCTCGTAGACGCCGGCGGCGGCGCGGTTGGACGCGACGACCACCTCGGCCCGCAGTCCGCTCACCGTGCGAAGTCCCCTGACTTGCCACCGGTCTTGGTCTCGACCCGGATGTCGGTGATGACGGCGCGCTTGTCGACCGCCTTGACCATGTCGACCACCGTGAGCGCGGCGACCGACACCGCGGTCAGCGCCTCCATCTCCACGCCGGTCCGGTCGGTGGTCCGCACCGAGGCGGTGATGTCGACCGACTCGTCGCCGACGACCAGGTCGACCTCGACAGCCGAGAGCGCGAGCGGGTGGCACAGCGGGATCAGCGACGGGGTCTGCTTCGCGCCCATGATCCCGGCGAGCCGGGCGACCGCCAGCGTGTCACCCTTCGGCACCCCGGCCCCGCGCAGCAGCTCGACGACCGCCGCAGAGACCAGCACCCGGCCGGACGCGGTGGCGGTGCGGGCGGTGACGTCCTTGCCGGACACGTCGACCATCCGGGCCGCGCCGGACTCGTCGACGTGCGTGAGCCGATCGGTCACTGCGCACCTCCCAGGCTCAGCATCTGCACCTCGTCGCCGGCGGCGAGCGAGGTCGCCTCCTCCGGCACCACGATCAGCGCGTCGGAGGCGGCCAGCGCGGCGACCAGGTGGGACCCCGGGCCGCCGACCCGATGCAGTTCACCATCGCGGAGCACCCCCCGCAAGAACTGTCGCTTCCCGGCGGGTGAGGACTCGACCGGCTCACCCAGCCGCGCGGTCGGCCAGGGCAGCGCGGCGGGCTCCCGGCCGAGCATCCGGCGCAGGGCCGGTAGCACGAACACCTGGAAGGAGATGTAGCTCGACACCGGGTTGCCCGGCAGCGTGAAGATGGGTACGCCGTCGACCCGGCCGTAGCCCTGCGGCTTGCCCGGCTGCATCGCGACGCCGCCGAACCAGACAGTGTCCAGCGGGCGCAGCGCGGCCTTCACCACGTCGAAGTCCCCTTGGGAGACTCCGCCGCTGGTGATCACCAGGTCCGCGTCGGGCAGGGCCGCGCGCAGCGTGTCCAGGAACGCCGCCGGATCGTCGGGGATGCTCGCCAGCCGATGCACGTCCACGCCGGCACGCACCGCCGCGCCAGCCAATAGGTAGGAGTTGCTCTCGTAGATCGAGTCAGCAGCCAGCTCGGTGCCCGGCTCCCTCAGCTCGGACCCGGTCGAGACGACCACCACGCGAGGCCGGCGTCCGGCCGTCACGGTCGGCAGCCCGATAGAGGCGAGCAGGCCGAGGTGCCGCGGCTCGAGGACGGTGCCTGCCGTCAGCACGCCGTCGCCGACACGGACGTCCTCGCCCGCGAACCGGACGTGCTGCGCCACCGAGGGCGCCCGCTCGATCAGCACCTCGTCGGCGCCGCGATCGGTCCACTCGTAGGGCACCACGGCGTCCGCGCCCTTCGGCATCGGGGCGCCGGTCATGATCTTGGCGACGGAGCCCGGTTCGAGCACGTCGACGCCTGCCTGGCCCGCGCCGATCGCGCCGATGACCTGGAGCGTTACCGGGGTCTCGCCGAGGTCGGCGACGCGGACGGCGTACCCGTCCATGCCCGAGTTGTCGAAGCCGGGCAGCGAGACGCGCGACGTCACGTCGACGGACAGCGTCAGCCCGAGCGCGTCCATCAACGGCACCTCGGCCAACGGCAGCGGCGCCAGGTCCGCGAGAATCCTCGCGAGGTGCTCCTCTACGGAGACCAGTTCGTCAGGCATCGCCTGAGAGTACGGCGTTCGCCGGCACCCGCTCCGCGGAGGAGCCGTCCAGCTCGACGTCACCGACGATCTGGACGCCCGGCCCGAAGGTCCAGTCGCCCTCGATCCGCAGTGACGTCGCCTTCTGCATCGACGGCGCCCCCTCGGGGAAGCGCTTGTCGAACTCGCCGACGAGCTTGTAGTAGTCGTCGTCCAGCTCGACGTAGGGGATCTGCTCGGCGACCTGGTCGAGCACGAAGTCGCCACCGATGTCGTAGACGTCGGAGCGCAGGACCAGCAGGTCGTCGGTGGTCTTCACGGGCACGAACCGGTCGCGGTCGACCTCGATCAGCCGGGAGTTCTCGAAGATCTCGATCGCAGCGCCCATCGCGGTCTCGACCTGGACGACCTTCGGCGTCGACGGGTCGCCGGGGTCGACGTTCTTGACGTTGCGGATCAGCGGGAGGCCGAGGATGCCCTGACGGACGTCGAGGGCCTGCTTCATCGCGGCCAGGTCGAACCACACGTTGTTGGTGGAGCAGTACTTGTGCCGGTCGAGGTCGGCCGCGGCCTCGGCGTCCTCGGGCGGGGTCTGCGCGGTCTCCCGCAGCACCAGCCGACCGTCGATCTTGCGGCGGGCGAAGAAGCCGCCCTTGCGGTCGGAGGGAGTACGCCGGACCGCCTCGATGGCGAACGGCGCCTCCGAACCTGCGAACCAGCCGGCCACCCGCGGGTCGGGGACCGCGCCGAGGTTGTCGGAGTTGGAGATGAACACGTGCCGGTAGCCGAGCTCGATCAGCTTGTCGAGCAGACCGGTGCCGCGGAGCGCGGTGTAGACGTCGCCGTGCCCGGGCGGACACCACTCAAGGTCGGGGTCCTTGGGGTAGGAGACCGGAGAGAGGTCCTTCTCGAGGAGCTTGGGCTCCTTGTTCTGCAGGAACTCCAGCGGCAGACCGTCGACGGGCAGCTCGTCGTAGCGCGCGATCGCGTCCATCGTGTCGGCCGAGGTGCGGAAGGAGTTCATCAGGATCATCGGCAGCGGGGCGTCGTACTCCTTGCGGAGGTGGAGCGTCTGCCGGGCGATGATGTCGAGGAACGAGAGCCCGCGTCGCACGCACAGCAGCGACTTGGCGCGGTCCATGCCCATCGAGGTGCCGAGCCCGCCGTTGAGCTTGATCACGACCGTGTGCCGGATCGCCTCCGCGGCGACCTCGTCGTCCACGGTCACGTCGACGAGCCGCTCCATGTCGACCGGCTCGATGGCGGACTCGGGGATCATCCCGGTCTCGCCGTGCTCGAGGAGTCGGTAGTAGTGGGCGAACGTCTCCACCGCCACCTCGTCGACCCCTGCGTCGAGCATCTTGTTGCGCGCCTGGTTAAGGCCTGCACTACCCATACCTCTGATCGTAGGCTCGCCGGGTGGCCACTACCCAAACCGGTGCGAAGCTGGCCCTCCGCGACCAGCTCACCACCGCCCGGAACCGGATGGCCGTGGCCGAGGTGGGCGCTGCCGCCCGCGAGCTCGCCGACGTCCTGCTGGCCGCTCCCGAGGTACGCCGGGCGGCGAGCGTGGCGGCGTACGTCTCGATGGGCAACGAGCCTGGCACCAGTGCGCTCCTCGACGGCCTGGTGGCAGCCGGCAAGCGGGTGATCCTGCCGGTCCTGCTGCCGGGCGGCGATCTCGACTGGGGCGTCTACTCCGGCGAGGGCGACCTGGTCCGCGCTCGCCTCGGGCTCCTCGAGCCGGCGGGCCCCGGCCTCGGCCCCGACGCCATCGGCACGCCGGACGCGGTGCTCGTGCCGGGCCTGGCGGTGGCGAGCGACGGGATGCGGCTGGGCCGCGGCGGCGGGTCGTACGACCGGGCCCTCGGCCGGGTGCCGGTGGGCACGTTCACCTGCGTGCTGCTGTACGACGCTGAGGTGGGCATCGACGTACCTCGCGAGGCCCACGACCGGCCGGTGACAGCAGCCGCCACCCCCCGTGGCATCGTTCGCTTTTCGGGGCAGCGCTAACTGCCGCTAGCGCGGTAAGGTGGGGCGTTGAAACTTCTACTCGGGGGAAGCATGGGGGAGCTCAGGGAATGCGCCATCTGCGGCGCGGCCTACACCAACGGCATCAAGCACCAGCGCTACCACGACGAGATCGACGACCTCATCGCCCGGATGCGCGCGGAGCTGAGCGAGCCTGCCGGTGGTCGTCGGCGCCGCTTCTCCGACGACTGATTCTCGACTGACTACGATGAGCCGGCTTCGGCCGGTTCCAGCGTGAGTGTGTCCTCCGTCGCCGCCTCCACGGCCTTCCTGCCGAATGCCCACGGCAGCGTCTCGCCCTCGACCCACAGGTCCGTCTGGTCGGTGTAGTGGTCGTTGAACGCATGACCGGAGACGCCGGTGAGGTTGATCCAGCGGGAGTCGTCGAGATCGGCGAGCGACACCACCATCCGCATCGATGCGGCCGCGGTGACCTCGAAGCCCTCCCGGGCGTCCCAGGTGGTGGCGTTGACGATCGCGCCGCCACCGCCCACCTCCCAGCCGGAGCGGTTGAACAGCCGCTCGACGGGGTCCATCCGGTCCATCCCCGACTCCCCCAGAGTCGACGAGCGCAGCTCGAGCTCGTGCAGCCCGCCCCAGGTCCACTCGTCGGGGTTGGGTGACTGCATCGCGGTGAGGTCGTCGCGGGCATCGGCGAGCGCCTGGCGTAGCACGTCGTCGCGTCGTTCGACCTCCTCCTCGGTCTCCGGGTCGTCCCAGAACTGGTCCTCCGGCCGCTCCAGCAGGTCGGTCATCACCGCGAACCAGCGCTGCCCGCCGTCCGGGCGCAGGTCGCCGGTCAGCTCGTCGTTGAAGGTCAGGTCGAGCAGGTTGCGCCACACCACGTTGTAGTACGCCGCCGCGGCACTACCGGCGTCCATGCGGAAGTCCCAGTCCGCCAGCAGCCGCTTGCCCGCGGAGTAGTAGCCGCGCGGCAGGCGCTGATCGAGCAGGTGCGGCACCAGGATCGGCGCCATCGGGCTGAGCGTGTCGAGCTGTAGGTCGAGCATCGCCTGCACGGACAGCTCGCCGCTGTCCTCCAGCACGTCCCGGATCCGCTGGGAGCGGTAGCCGCGGTCCCAGTCGTTGGTGAGCAGGTAGGGGTAGTCCTGGTCGGTCACGGCCTGGTTGGCGGTGGCGATGAACCCTTCCTCCGGGTCGAGCACGTTGGGCAGCCCGTCGTAGGGCACGTACTCGCTGGTCCAGTCGGTCTCCGGCCGCCAGCCCGCCGCCGGCATGCTGCCGTCGTTGCCGGACTTGCGGATCGGGATCAGGCCGGGCGCCTGGTAGCCGATGTGGCCCTCGCGGTCGGCGTACACCACGTTCTGGGCCGGGGCCGCGAAGTCGCTGAGGGCGGCGCGGAACTCGTCCCAGTCCTGCGCCCGGTTGAGCTCGAGGATCGCGTCGGCGGTGGGCCGCGGCTTGAGGGCGGTCCACGCGAGTGACACCGCGACCTCGACGTCCTCGCCGCCGGGCCGGGGCAGCGCCGTGTCCTGCGCTACCTCGGCAATGTCGTCGTCGACGTCGGAGACCACGGGCCCGTGACCGGTCGAGCGCACGGTGATCTCGACGTCGTCGCCGTCCGCGACCTTGATCGTCTCGGTGCGAGTGCGCAGCGGCCGGTCCTCGCCGCCGTAGCGCCAGGTGTCGCCCTCGATCCGCTCGACGTAGAGGTCGCTGACGTCGGGGCCGAGGTTCGTGAACCCCCAGGCGATGTCGGCGTTGTGCCCGATGATCACGCCCGGGACGCCGGAGAAGCTGAAGCCTGCGACGTCGTACGGGCAGGCGTCGGAGACCGTGCGGCAGTGCAGCCCGACCTGCAGCCACACGCCGGGGAGCGAGACGCCGAGGTGCGGGTCGTTGGCGAGGATCGGCGCGCCCGTCGTGGAGTGCGCGCCGTCGACCACCCAGGAGTTGCTGCCCAGTCCGTCGCCGCGGCCGAGCCAGGCCGGCATCCGATCCAGCCCGTCCCGCAACGCGGACAGCTCGGCGAACGCTTGGCGGCCGAACGGGGGTCGCCGGGGGTTGCGGGTGCCGCCCATCGTGGCGTCCTGCTCGAAGACCCCGTCGACAACGGCGCCCTGGCTGAGGATCGGCGCGTGCTCGTCATAGGGGTACGGCGGGTACAGCGACGCAGCGCGCTGCTTGCCGATCGCGTCCGCGGTCAGCACCCGGTCGATCTCCTCCTGCATGTTGCCGCGCAGGTCCCAGGCCATCGCCTTCAGCCAGGCCAGCGAGTCGACGGCCGTCCAGTCGTCCGGGTGGTAGTCGAGACCGCCGGCGTTGAGCACCGTGTACTCGAGAGCGATCTCGGAAGTCGACCGGTCCTCGAGGTAGGCGTTCACCCCCTCGGCGTACGCATCGAGGGCGGCGCGGGTGTCTGGCTGCAGCAGCGCCAGCTCGCGCTCGGCCACCAGCCGCCAGCCCATCGTGCGCACGTACATGTCGGTCTCGAGGGCGTCCTCGCCGAACAGCTCGGCGAGCCGGCCGGCGGTCGCGTGCCGGCGTACGTCCATCTCGTAGAAGCGCTCCTGGGCGGCGACGAAGCCCTGCGCCACCATCAGGTCGTGGGTCGAGTCGGCGTAGATCTGCGGGATGCCGTGGTCGTCGCGGACCACCTCGACCTCGCCGTCGAGCGCGGCGATCTCGACCGAGCCGGTGGTCTGCGGGAACGGCCGGCGTACCAGCACCACTCCGGCCAGCAGTGCTCCCACCAGCACGAGGACCAGGCCGATGGCGACGTACGTCGTCACCCGGAGCGGCTGGGGCAGCCCGCGGAAACCGTCGCGAGGGCCCGTCCGGGGGGCAGCCTCCGACGTGTCCGCTGTCATGGTGCCGACATTCTGCACGTCGCGTATCATTTAGCAGTCGTTACAGGAGAGTGCCAGGAGCAAGCCGGGAGCATCATGCCGACCTATCAGTACGCGTGCACGGAGTGCGAGCACGACTTCGAGCAGTTCCAGAGCTTCTCCGAGGACTCGTTGACCGAGTGCCCGGAGTGCTCCGGCAAGCTCCGCAAGCTGTTCAACGCCGTCGGTGTCGTCTTCAAGGGCTCCGGCTTCTACCGCACCGACAGCCGCTCGGCCGACAAGTCCGCCTCGGAGCCGAAGTCCGAGCCGAAGACCGACGCCAAGCCGGAGAAGAAGCCGGAGAAGAAGGCCGAGACCAAGACCGAGTCGAAGCCGGCCGCCGCTACCTCTGCCTGATCGGTGGTTGAGGTGCGAGGAGCGTCAGCGACGAGCCTCGAAACCACCGAGCGCAACGACCCTGTGGAGAGCGGATCCCGCTCTCCCACCGCTCGCCTAGCGTCGCGGGATGCAGTTCTCCGCTCTCACTGACCGCTGGCGATCCGTACGCCGCCTGGTGCTCCGCCGGCGCAGAGCGATCGCGGCGCTGCTGACGGCGATCGCCGTCGCCGCCGGGCTGCAGGCGGTGGCGGGTCCGGCGCCGGAGACCGTGCCGGTGCTCGTCGCGGCCCGGGACCTGCCCGCCGGTGCCGAGCTCGCCGAAGGCGATTTCCGGACCGTCCGTTTCGCCCCCGACTCCCAGCCTGACGGCGTGGTGACCGACCCGGTCGGGCAGGTGCTGGCCGCGCCACTTCGCAGCGGCGAGCCGGTCACCGACGTACGCCTGGTTGGGCCAGAGCTGACCACGGGCCAGCCCGGCCTGGTCGCCGTACCCGTGCGGCTGCCGGATCCCGGCATGGTCGCCCTGCTCGACGTGGGCGACCGGATCGATCTCGTCGCCACCGATCCGCAGGAGGGCGGTGCCGGCATGGTCGCCGGCGACGTCCCGGTGCTCGCGATCCCGGCCGCCGATGACCAGGCCGCCGCGTCCGGACTCCCGGGCCGGCTGGTCGTGGTCGGCGCGGACGTCAGCCAGGTCGAGCCGCTGGCGGCTGCGGCGGTGCGGTCGTTCGTGACGTTCACGTGGTCGGCGCACTAGGTTCGAAGCACTGTCTCGGAACCGGAGGAGAGCTCATGAGCGGGTTCAAGAACTTCATCCTGCGCGGCAACCTGATCGAGATCGCGGTGGCGTTCATCATCGCCACGCGTTCGCGACCGTTGTCGACCCCTTCACAGCTTGGCTGACCGACCTGCTGCCCGACACGATGGACGAGGTGTTCAACAAGCCGGAGCCGTTCGGCGCTTTCATGAACGCGCTGATCGCGTTCGTCATCGTCGCCGCGGTCGTCTACTTCTTCGTGGTCGTGCCGTACACGACTGCCAAGGAGAAGTTCTTCCCCAGCCCGGAGCCGGGGACGCCCGAGGACATCAAGCTGCTGCAGGAGATCCGCGACCTGCTCGCGACGCAGCGTCCGGCCTGAGCCTCAACCGTGATGCGGCGGCACCTGTGACTTGAGCCAGTCGTCCGACGTGTCGGGAGCCTCGCCGGGCTCCCGCTCGTCGTCGGTCGTGTCCGGGAGTACGTCGCCGAACACCGCCGCCAGCCGCCGACGGCGCTCGTCCGCGGTCTCGGCGGGCTTCTTGGTCATGCGGGGTCCCCGCGGCGTTGTTCGTCGGAGGAGCGAAGCGGGGGAGGCGAAGAACGCCGTGGGGTGCTCATGCGCATAGTCCCAGGGCCTCGCGCTCGTCGGCGCTCGGAGCCTCGGACTCGCCCTGCGAGGGAGTACCGCTGGGCGACCCCGTCCCGGGCGATGACCCGTCGACGTCGTCTCCGGCGGTGATCACGCCGTCCTGGAGCCTGCGGGTCAACGGCTCGTCGTCGATCACTCGCTGCCACAGCGCCTCGGCCTCGGGCAGCATCTCGACCCGGCCCGGCTGCGCGGTGGAGTACTGGAACGGCACGGTGATGAACTTGATGTTGTCGAGGCCGATGCTCTTGAACTCGACCCCGATCCTCGCGATCTTGAGCGGCGACTCGAGGTCGGTCTGCAGCGAGCTGATCGCCGCGTCGAGGAAGCCGACCAGCCGGTCGACCCGGGCCAGGGTGCCGCGGGAGAGGACCTTGCTCGCCATCGCGGCGATGAACGCCTGCTGGCGCTTGATCCGGCCGATGTCGGAGCCGTCACCGAGGGTGTAGCGGGCGCGCACGTAGTTGAGCGCCTCCTTGCCCTGGATCTCGCGGGTCCCTGCGGGGATGTTGATGCCGTGCGCGGGGTCGGAGATGTCCTCGGGGATGCACACCTCGACGCCGTCGATCGCGTCGACCATGTCCTGGAAGCCCGAGAAGTCGAGCATCACGTAGTGGTCGAGCCGGATGCCGGTGAGCTGCTCGAACTGCTGCATCGTGCAGGCCGGACCGCCGACCGAGAACGCCTCGTTCCACATCGCGTCGGTCGCGCCCGGGATCACCTCGCCGTCCTTGGCGTAGCAGTCGGGCCGGTCCACCAGGGTGTCGCGGGGGATGCTGATGCCGTAGGCGGTCTCCCGGTCAGCCGAGAGGTGGAACATGATCGTGGTGTCGGACCGCTCGCCGCCGCCGGTGAGGTTGTCGATGTTGTTGCCCTCGCCCTCACGGCTGTCGGACCCCATCACCAGGATGTTGAGCGGCTCGTTGGGGCCGGTGTCGACCTTCTTCTTGTCGGGGCGACCCTTCAGCTGGTCGTCGACGTTGACGGTGTTGAGGCTGTTGTCGAGGTGGCGGTAGAGGTAGACAACCCCGAGCCCGGTCGCCATGCCCACGGTGACGAGACTGGCGATGACCGCCTTGGCCACGGTGTGCCGCGCCTTGACCCGGCCGCGCCGCTTGCCCTTGCGGCCACCCCGGTGCGGGGTCGCCGAGATCGAGTCGGCCTCAGCCGGCGCGTTCTCAGCGTCGTCGGACATGCCTCACCTGGGTGCTCGGGATCGGGTCGATCGGTCGGGGGCGGCCCCACACACCCCTGCGAACCTATCCGTAAGTCCCAAATTGTCGCGCGACCTGCGGTGCTTGCACAAATCCGCCGTTCCCGGTGACAACAGGTCCGCCGTCGGCGCACCCCGGGATCCGCCAGAGCTCGGCGACCCACCGCAGCGGGGTGACGGCGGGGTCACCCCCCTTCCGGACTGCGTGCACATGCCGGGGCTCGGACAGGTCACTCGACCGGACCGGTGGTGGCACGACCTGTGATCGTGAAGCAACGAACGGGGTAGTGCAGTCCCTCGAGGTTGAACTCGCCTTCGTCAGCGCCGTCGAAGTCGTGACGTACCAATGCCCAGGTCGAGTCGCTGACGAGCACCCTTCCCGGGCGACACTCCGCCTGGACCCGCGCGGCAAGGTTCACCTGAACCCCGATGGCCGAGTACGTCTTTCTGCTGGGCGATCCGAAGTCCCCTACCGACGCATAGCCAGTGTTGATCCCGATACGGACCTCGAGCTTCCGCCGGCCGCCGTGGTCCATCCATTGCTCGTTCAGCGCCGGCATCGCTCGTTGCATGTCCAATGCCATGTCCACAGCCGCCCGAGCATGGTCACGGTCACCGGCGGCCACAGGCGCCCCGAAGAAGATCATCAGTCCGTCGCCCAGGAACTTGTCGACCGTACCGCCATGCCGCTCCGCGATGTCGGTCATTTCCGCGAAGTAGCTGTTGAGGGCCGCCGCAAGGGACTCCGGATCCATCTCGTCGGACGCTGCCGTGAAGCCGACGAGGTCGGAGAAGAAAACGGTGAGCCGTAGCCGCTCCGGGGCGTAGTCGGGCGAATGCTGGCCAGCCATGATCCGCTGACTGATCCCACCGAGCAGAGGCACAAATCGACCGCTACCACCCCGTGGAAGAATGCTCGGCGGCGCCCCAGTAGCTCAGCGGATAGAGCAGCCGCCTCCTAAGCGAAAGGTCGCAGGTTCGACTCCTGCCTGGGGCACGGCTCGCGATGCGACAATCGCCGAGAAGGGGGACCCATGCCCGCTCTCACCGAGGCTGAGGAACACGGCCGTCGACGCGACTGGTCGGCAGCGTTCGACGCCTATGCGACGATCCCGGACCGAACGGCCGAGGTCGTCGAGGGTCAGGCCGAGGCCGCCTGGTGGCTGGGCCGCACGGAGGAGTCGATCGCCCTCTACACCGACGCCTACCGGGCCTACCAGGACGTCGAGGCCCTGGACCATGCCGCGCGCGTGGCGGTGCTGCTCTCCATCCACACGCGCCTGCTCGGCGAGTTCGCTCAGAGCGCGGGATGGGACGGCCGGGCGCAGCGGCTGCTCGAGCAAGTTACCGAGTGTGCAGCGCACGGGTACCCGCTGTACCTCGGCACCGCGACCCTTCTCGGCGGAGACCTACCCGGTGCCGAGGCGTCCGCCCGGCGTCTGCAAGAGCTCGGCCGTAGACACGACGACGCGACGCTCGTCGCCCTGGGCGTCTACTTCGAGGGGCGCGTCCGGATCCGACAGGCCAAGGTGGCCGAAGGTCTGGCTCTGCTCGACGAGGCCATGCTCGCTGCCCTGTCCGATGACCTCACGCCGATATGGACCGGCGCCATCTATTGCGGCCTCATGGACGCGTGCAACGAGCTGCGCGACCTGCGTCGCGCCTCGGAGTGGACCGAGGCCACCCGCCGCTGGTCGGACCCGTTGCCGCTCGCCTCGCTCTATCCAGGCATCTGCCGGGTGCACCGCGCACAGAACCTGCAGCGCCACGGCGAGTGGGACGAGGCCGAGCAGGAGGCCCTCGGAGCCTGCGAGGACATGGTCGGCATCGACGTGTTCGCCGTCGCGGACGCGTACTACGAGGTGGGCGAGGTACGCCGCCTCCGTGGCGATCTGGACGGCGCGGAGCAGGCCTACACGCAGGCACACGACTACGGCCGCGACCCGCAGCCGGGCATGGCGCTGCTGCGCCTGGGGCAGGGCCGGGTCCCGGAGGCCGCCGCTTCCATCGCCGCCGCCCTCGCCGCCGACACCGGCAGCCCGTTGGGCCGCGCGCCACTGGTCGCCGCAGAGGTCGATATCGCGCTCGCCGCCGGTGACCTCGTGACCGCCGAGGCCGCTGCCAACCAGCTCACGGACACCGCGGAGACCTTCGAGAGCGTGGGGCTGCGCGCCGAAGGTCACCGTTGCCGAGGCGCCGTGCTCCTGGCTCTTGGACGGCCGGTCGAGTCGGTCGGCGTACTCCGGATGGCGTTCAACGCGTGGCGCGAGCTCGACGTGCCCTTCGAGGCCGCCCGCACCCGGCAGCTCCTCGCCCGGGCGCTCAACGACCTGGGCGACACCGACGGCGCGGCCCGTGAGGAAGCGGCGGCGCAGGCGTGCTTCGACAAGCTCGGAATGGTGGTCACCGGCGAAGCGACGGCCGGCGGGCTGACGGCACGAGAGCTGGAGGTGATCAAGCTGCTTGCGTCCGGGATGAGCAACCGCGAGATCGCCGATGCCCTCTTCCTGAGCCCCAAGACCGTGGCTCGTCACCTCTCCAACATCTTCGCGAAGACCGGGGCGACCTCCCGGTCAGCGGCGACGGCGTTCGCCTACGACCACGGGCTGATGGGTCGAACGACCCATCCCTGACCCTGGTGGAAATGGGTCGCACGCCCGATGAGCCGGGCCCGGTCGCACTCCTAGGTTTCCAGCATCGATCCCACCGAGGGGATCGCTCGAACCAAGGAGAACGTCATGCCGAAGTACGTCATCGAACGAGAGCTTCCCGGTGCTGGTCAGCTGTCCGGCGAGGAGCTGCACGCCATCTCTGGCAAGTCCAACGCTGTCCTGGCCGGGATGAACGGCCGCGTCCAGTGGCAGCACAGCTACGTCACCACCGACAAGATCTACTGCGTCTACGTGGCCCCGGACGAGGCGAGCGTCCTGGAGCACGCGGAGGCCGGCGGATTCCCCGCCAACGTGGTCAGCCAGGTGTCGACGCTGATCGACCCCGTCACCGGCGAGTAGGACGCGTCAGCCCGAGCGTCGCGCCGAACGGGCGGTGCGGCGCCGGGCGCGCAGCCGGCGCAGCCGGCGTACGACGAGGGGGTACGCCGCCTCGGCCTCCGGGCGGTCGATCAGCCGGTTGAGCTCGGCGTAGTAGTCCCCCGCCGAGCAGCCGAGGGTGTCCGCGATCGCGGACTCCTTGTCGCCCGCATGCCGCCACCAGCCAGTCTCGAGGTCGAGCAGAGTGCGCTCGCGCTCGGACAACGTCATCGGTGGATCTCCTGGGCGTCGAGTGCTGGGCGGACCGGCGAAACGGTAGCCGGGGCTTCCCAACACCGGGGCATCGGGGTCAGCTGCGGCCGCGCACGCACCACGCGACGGCGGGCATCGTGAACGGCGCGGCAGGCAGCAGCTCGGCGCACCGGTCGCGCAACGCGTCCCGCTGCGACTCGTCCAGCCCGGCGACGTACGCCCCCGACGGCCCTACCCCCAGCGTGTACGGCGCCCACCAGTCCTCGAGGCTCTCGAACTCGACGTCGACGCGCAGCTCCGACTCCTCGACGTCCCGCAGCCCGGCCTCGCGGGCCAGCTCACCGAGGTGTCCCTCACGCGATCCGGAGAGCGTGGACTCGTCCCTCGCGGTGGGATCGAGGTCGCGCACCGCCGTCCAGAACGTCGACAGCGGCCCGCGGTCGCCCGCGTGGTCCCACACGCACGCCGCGACGAAACCGCCGGGCCGGGTCACTCGGGCCATCTCCCGCAGCCCAGCGACGGGGTCGGCCATGAAGTGCACGACCAGCTGCGCCAGCGCGACGTCGTACGACGCGTCCTCGAACGGCAGGTCCTCCGCCGGTGCCAGGCGGACGTCGACCCCGGGCAGCCGCTCCCGCACGGCGTCGACGAACGGCTCGGAAGGATCCACCCCGGCCACGTGAGCCGTGCCGAGCTTCTCCACCAGCACCGCGGTCAGGGCACCCGGCCCGCAGCCGACGTCGAGCACCCGCTGGCCCGGCTCGAGGTTGGCCACCGCGACGAACTCGTGAGCGAGTGGCTCGGAGAACCGGCCCATGAAGGCGCCGTACGCGGACCCCGCAACGTCGAAGCTCATTTCCGATCACCCCTTCCGTGAGTAGCGTCCCACCATGATCCTTGTCGTCGGCGCGACCGGCGAGGTGGGCTCCGGCGTCGTCCGGTGCCTCCTGGAGCAGGACGCGCAGGTCGTGGCGATGGTGCGCCCCACGACCGACCCGGCCCCGCTCGCCGCCATCGGCGCCGAGATCCGGCGCGGTGACCTGCTGGACAGCGACTCACTCGAAGTGGCCTGCCGAGGCGTCGACACCATCGTGACCACTGCGAACGCGATCGTGCCGCGACGTGGCGAGCGGCCGAACCTCCACGCGATCGGACGCGGCTACGAGGACCTGGGACGCCTCGCCCGGGAGGCGGGGGTCAGTCGGATCGTCACGGCCTCCGTTCCGGCATCGTTCATGGGTCGCGGTGCGCCGGAGTTCGACATCAGGGCCGGGGTCGAGGAGCAGCTGCGGACCGATGGACCACCGCTGACGATCGCCAGGGCATCCCTGTTCATGGAGTCCTGGCTGGCCGCGGTGGGATCTCGGCTTCCGCTGCGCGGGGGCGCCGACTCGACCTTGAACCGCGGTTACTGGATGGCGCGGCTGGTCGGCGCGACGACCCAGCGCACCCTCGACCGGTTCGGCCTCGCCCAGATGCCCGCCGGCGGGCGAGCCCGTCATGCGTTCATCTCAGCACAGGACGTCGCGGCCGCCCTCGCGGCTGCCGCGCTCGCTCCGGACGACCTCCCGGACGAGCTGCACCTGGGCGGGCCTGCCTCGCTGAGCTGGCGCGAGGTGGCCGACGTCTACGGCAGGGTGCTCGATCGACGGGTGCGCAAGGTGCGACTGCCCGGCGTACCGTTCCGCGCGCTGTCCGTCCTGAGCCGGCCGTTCAGCCCCTCGGCCGCGCACTTGCTGGCGGTGCAACACCTGGTCGGCAAGCTCGACACGGACTTCCCGCCCGACGACGCCCGTGAGCTGCTGGGCCGCGATCCGATCTCGGTGGAGGAGTTCCTCAGGCGGAAGCTGCGGATCAGGCCACCACTTCGAAGGTGATGCCGGCCTTCTCCAGCCGTGCCATCAGCTGGTCGCCCATCGCCTGCGCGGTGGTGACCTGCCCGGCGGTCTGGGGGTTGTCGTCGAAGGCGAGGCAGAGCGCGGACTCGGCGAGCATCTTCGCGGTCTCGGTGTAGCCGGGGTCGCCGCCGGAGACCCGGGTGTGCACGGTCCGTCCGTCGCCCTCGGCGATGAAGTCGACGCGGAACCACGACTTCTCCCTGCGCTCGGGGCTGGGGCCGTCGCCCTGCTTGATCCGGCCGAGCAGGAAGTTGCGCACCGGCTTGATCTGCGCCGCCACCGCGATCGCCGAGACTCCGGCCATACCGCCGGCCGCGAACGCGAGGGTCTTGGTCCCGGCGAAGTGGGAGTAGCGGAACGTCGGGCCGTACTGCGGGAGCACGGCGCCGCTGCGGGCCACGATGATCGGGTCGATCGTCGGTAGTGGCAAGAGCCAGTAGCCGAGGTCTTTGTCGCGGTGCGGCTTGCCGGTGACCGCGCGGGAGGACCGGCCTGCCGCGGGCTTCGGCTCGGCCTGCCGCCGGCTGGCGTAGGCCTCCTTCATCTTGCGGGCCCGGGAGAACTGGGTCATCGCGGAGTGGAACGTGCCCCCGGAGAACTGCGCCGCGGCCCGGACCACGCCGCGCATGGTGATCGGGCCCTTCGCACCGAGGTGCTGTACGGCGTAGTAGGCGCCGAGGTCGTGCGGGATCGAGTCGAAGCCGCACGCGTGCACGAGCCGGGCGCCGCTGCGCTCGGCGGTCGCGTTGTGAGCGAGGTACATCCGGTCGACGAACTCCGGCTCACCGGTGAGGTCGACGTAGTCGGTGCCGGCCTCGGCGCAGGCGGCGACGAGCGGCTCGCCGAACTGCAGGTAGGGACCGACCGTCGTGATCACGACCCGGGTGCGGGAGGCGACATCGGCCAGCGAGGCCGGGTCGCCGACGTCGGCGATGAGCAGCGGGAGCTCGGCGAGGGCGGGGTCGATCGCGGCGAGGTCGTCGCGGACCTTCTCGAGCTTGCCCTGGTTGCGTCCGGCCAGCGCCCAGCGCAGCGCGTCGGGGCCGTTCCCGGCGAGGTACTCGGCGGTCAGCGCGCCGGTGAAGCCGGTGGCGCCGAAGATGACGACGTCGAAGTCGCGGTCAGCGGGAGCAGGCATTCCGCCATGGTGGCACTCGGTCGAGCCGGACGCACTCGCGGTCCATCCCGAGGACGATGGAACCCCCGCCGGGTGCGGGCCCGTCGTACCCAAAGGACGGGCAATCAGGAGAGGTTCCTTGGACGACGAGGCTGAGTTCGCGGAGTACGCCCGCGACAACTGGGGCACGCTGGTGCGCGCCGCGGTGTTCTTGGGCTGCTCGGTCAACGAGGCGGAGGACCTGGCGCAGACGACGTTGGTCCGCTGCTACACGGCGTGGGACAAGGTCTCCACCGCCGACAACCGCGAGGCCTACGTCTATCGGATGCTGCGCAACTGCCTGCGCGACAGCAAACGGCGCCGCTGGTGGGGAGAACGTCCCACCGAGCACCTCCCGGACTCCGCCTCCCCCGATCGCACGCACCACGTCGACACCGCCGACGCCGTACACCGCGCGCTGGACGGGCTGTCCCGGATCAACCGGGAGGTCGTCGTCCTTCGCTACTTCGTCCAGCTCACCGAGCAGCAGACCGCCGACGTTCTCGAGGTCCCCACCGGGACCGTCAAGAGCCGGCTCTCCCGGGCACTCGCCCAGCTCGCCGCCGACCACCACCTGGCGGACCTCACCGAAGGAACCACGTCATGAGCGACCTCGAACGACTCTGGGACGACCTGCCGGTCGGCCGGGCACCGGTCGACGACATCCTGCGCGCCGGCCGCAAGAAGACCCGCAAGCCGCGACGCCGGCCGATCCGCCCACTCCTGACCGCCGGCGTGCTGACCGCGGTCGGCGCGGCGTTCATCGCGGGCACCGTGGTCAGCCAGCCGCCGAGCGACGGCCCGGGGGCCGCGCGGCCTGGCGACGGAGCCCTGGATGCGTCGCCCGCTGCGTTCCACGGCGAGCTGCAGCCGGTGGCGTCCTGCGACGAGCTGCTCGAGCACTACCAGGACGAGGCGCTCAAGATCGTGGGGCCGTACGGGTGGGAGTTCGGGTACGGGCCTGATCTCGACCAGCGCGTGTTCAGTTTTCGCAGTGGTGCGCTGGACAGCCTGTCGAGTGAGGTTGCCTCGGCCCCGGTTGCCAAGTCTCCACAGACCTCCACCTCGGTGAACAGCGACACCGGCACCAACGTCCAGGAGGCCGGGGTCGACGAGCCCGACGTCGTCAAGACCGACGGGGACCTGCTGGTCCGGATTCAGGGCGCCACGCTCACGACGTACGACGTCACCGGCGAGCAGACCGAGCGGCTTTCCCAGATCGAGCTCGAGGACTTCGGCCACGGCGAGATCCTGCTCTCCGGCGACACCGTGGTGGCGCTCGGTGACGACGGCAGTCGGCCACAGCGTGAGTCGTACGAGTACTACGCCGAGCCGACCCAGGCGACGAAGGTCGTCAGCGTCGACATCGGTGACCCGGGCACCCCCGAGGTCACCCAGTCGGTCGCCCTGGACACCGGGCTGGTGTCCGCCCGCCAGCACGGCTCGGCCGTCCGGCTGGTCACTCAGGCCGGTCTCCCCGAGCTCGACTTCGTCCAACCGACCGGGCGCAAGGGCGTGAAGACCGCGCGGCAGGCCAACGAGCGCGTCGTCCTGGAGACCACGCTCGCGGACTGGATCCCCAGCTACTCCGTCGACGGCGGCGCGTCCGAACAGCTCGCTGACTGCGCGGACATGGCGATCCCGAAGAAGGAGCTCGGTCTCGACACGATGAACGTCGTGGGCTTCGAGGCGGACGCTCCCGCCGAGCTGAACGCGATCGGGCTGGCCGGCAGCGCGTCGCTCGCCTACGAGTCGCCCGACCATCTCTACCTCGCAGCCAGCCCCTGGGCCTCCTGGGGCCGCTGCTTCGACATCTGCCCCTTCACGTTCTCGCCGGACCTCGAGGAGTCGGGCACCACGATGGTGTTCGACTTCGAGATCACCGGCACCGAGGCGACGTACGTCGGGTCCGGCGAGGTCGAGGGCGCCGTGGAGGACCGCTGGGCGATGGACGAGTACGACGGCGTGCTGAGGCTCGCGCTCGGCCCCTCGCAGGCGACCGGCAACTTCAACTCGGTGGTCACCCTCGAGCGCCGCGACGACGAGCTCGTCGAGATCGGCCGGGTCGACAAGCTCGGCGTCAACGAGCAGATCGAGTCGGTGCGCTGGTTCGACGCGCTCGCGATCGTGGTGACGTTCCGGCAGATCGACCCGCTGTACGCGATCGACCTGAGCGACCAGGCGGACCCGACGTTGATGGGCGAGCTGAAGATCCCGGGCTTCTCCGAGTACCTGCACCCGCTCGGCGCGCGACGGCTCGTCGGCGTCGGCCAAGGTCCGACCGGCGAGCGGGGCGGCTGGGGCGCCCAGGTCGGCCTGTTCAAGGTGACCGACCTGACCAACCCGCAGCGGATCGCCTCGCTGAGCTACGCGCCGGGCACCCAGGCCCTGGCCGGCTTGGACCCGCGCCAGTTCACCTGGCTGCCCGACGAGCGCACCCTGCTCACGGTGATCTCTCAGGGCTGGAACGGCCGCACCGGCTACGTCTCCGTCGTCACCCTCGACGATGGCAAGCTGACCAACCGGATGGTCGAGGCCGACTACGGCAACGACGTCGCCGAGATCCGGACCGTCCCGCTGCCCGACGGACGGGTGGTGTTGGTGACCGGCGACGACGTCGAGTTCTTCGACCTCTAGCTGGGTGGGCTGCTGGGGGCTGGAAGTTGTAACGCACCGTTACGTCGTCCACCTCACCCGTTGACGGGCGTGATGGACGACGTAACGGTGCGTTACAGGTGGGTTGGCGGCGGCGGCGTACGCTCGGAGCATGTGCCGGAACATCCGTCAGCTCCACAACTTCGAGCCGCCCGCGACCAAGGACGAGGTCTTCGCCGCGGCGCTCCAGTACGTCCGCAAGGTCAGCGGGTCGACCAAGCCGTCGCAGGCCAACCAGGAGGCGTTCGACCACGCCGTCCACGAGGTCGCACACGTCACGCGACACCTGCTCGAGGCCCTGGTGACCAACGCGCCGCCGAAGGACCGCGAGGTCGAGGCCCAGAAGGCGCGGGCCCGCGCCGAGCTCCGCTACGGCACGTGACAGAGGCGCTCGACCTCCTCACCGGCCGGCCCCTGGTGGTGCTGACCGGTGCCGGGCTGTCCACCGACTCCGGCATCCCCGACTACCGTGGCCCGGGATCACCGAACCGGACCCCGATGACCTACCAGGAGTTCGTCTCGGGCCCGGCCGCGCGGCAGCGCTACTGGGCGCGCAGCCACCTCGGTTGGTCGCGGATGGGGCGGGCCGAGCCGAATGCCGGCCACCGGGCGCTGGCCGCGCTCGACCCCGAGCTCCTGATCACCCAGAACGTCGACGGCCTGCACGAGGCCGCCGGCTCCCGGCGGCTGGTCGCGCTGCACGGCCGGATCGCCGACGTGATCTGTATCGACTGCCGTACGACCTCCTCACGAGCGTCACTGCAGGAGCGGCTCGAGTCCCTCAATCCGGGCTTCGCCGAGCGGCACGCGTCCGCCGAGGTCCGGCCGGACGGCGATGTCGACCTCGACGACACCGCGGGCTTCGCGGTGCCGACGTGCACCGACTGCGGCGGCGTGCTGAAGCCGGACGTGGTGTTCTTCGGCGAGAACGTCCCGCCGCCCCGAGTCGAGCGTTGCTACGCGGCTGTCGACGACCTGGTGGCGTCCGGCGGAGCGTTGCTCACGGCCGGCTCGTCGCTGGCCGTGATGAGCGGCTTCCGCTTCGTCCGCCGCGCCGCGAAGGCCGGGATCCCGGTCGTGATCGTCAACCGCGGTTTGACCCGGGGCGACGAACTGGCGACGTGCAAGCTCGAGGTGGGGTGCTCAGAGTTCCTGAGCGACCTTCTCGTCCACGGCGACCTCGTGGGCGTGGCCGATCTCGCCTAGGTGCGTGTGCGTGAAGCGGTCGGTGAACTTCAGGCCGTAGCCGAAGAGCCGGTCGACCCCGATGTGGAAGCCCCAGGCCAGCGCCAGGAACAGCAGCGCTCGCGTGTCGGAGGCCCACCCGATGGCCACCAGCGCGGCAGGAACGGCGTAGCTGTGCCCGAGGTTGTAGGTCCACGCGCCGAGCCTCGGCGATACGGCGTACCCCGCCATCGTCAGGTCGAAGGCGAGGAACAGGGCGGGCAGCCACCACCAGGCGAAGTCGAGCTGCACGAAGGCGACCGCGGCCGCGACCGCGATCAGCGCGTTCTCGACGCGCTGGAACCAGATCGGCACCCGGTCAGAGCTTACGCACGAAGATGTGGTCGGCCGCCTCGACGACGATCTCGGCGGTCTCGCCGCCGGAGCCGACCAGCACGCCCTCGGCCGTCGCGACCGCGGTGATCGTCTTGTCGGGCAGCGCCCCGACCCGGCGCAGCGCGCTCATCAGCAGCTCGTCCTTCTGCATCTCCTCGGAGATCCGCCGGACCAGGACCCGGGTCTCTTCCTCCCCGGTGACCGCCTTCGAGAGCGGCTCGACGCCGGCCATGAACTCCTCGCCGAGCTCGGTCTCCCCGAGCTCCTTGAGCCCCGGGATCGGGTTGCCGTAGGGCGACTCGGTCGGGTGGTCGAGCAGCTCGACCAGGCGGCGCTCGACGGTCTCGGACATCACGTGTTCCCAGCGGCACGCCTCTTCGTGGACGAGCTCCCAGTCGAGGCCGATCACGTCGGTGAGCAGCCGCTCGGCGAGCCGGTGCTTGCGCATCACCCGGGTCGCGAGCCTGCGGCCCTCCTCGGTGAACTCGAGGTGCCGGTCACCCTCGACGGTCAGCAGGCCGTCGCGCTCCATCCGCGCCACCGTCTGTGACACGGTCGGGCCGCTCTGGTGCAGGCGCTCGGCGATCCGGGCGCGCAGCGGCACGATGTCCTCCTCGACCAGCTCGTAGATCGTGCGGAGGTACATCTCGGTGGTGTCGATCAGGTCGCTCACTCGTCCATTCTCACCCATGTCAGGTCGCCCTGGCAGAGTGGACCGCGATGGTCTCCGTGATGTGGTTCCGCCGGGACCTGCGCCTGGCGGACAACCCGGCTCTCGTGGAGGCCGGTGCCGACGGGCCGGTGCTGCCGCTCTTCGTGCTCGACCCGGCGCTCTGGGGCCCGTCCGGCCCGGTCCGCCGTGCCTACCTCTGCCGCTCGCTGCGCGCCCTGGCCGACGAGGTGCCGCTCGCGGTGGTCCGTGGCGATCCCGTACGCCGCGTGGTGCTGGCCGCGCGGGAGGTCGGCGCCGACCGCGTGCACGTCGCCGCCGACTTCGGGCCTTACGGCCGGGCCCGCGACGAGGCCGTCGAGCGGGCGCTGGCCGATGACGGCGTCGAGCTGGTGCGCACCGGGTCGCCGTACGCCGTGCCGCCGGGATCGGTCACCACGGGCGCGGACGAGGTCTACAAGGTGTTCACGCCGTACTCCCGGGCGTGGGGCGAGCGCGGCTGGGAGCAGCCCATCGAGCCGCCACGCCGCCCCGAGTGGCTGGGCCTCGACGACACCACCGACCTCCCGGACCCGGGGCTGCCGAAGGATCTCGAGCTCCCCAACGCGGGCGAGGAGGCCGCGCACCAGCGGTGGCGCTGGTTCCTCGACCGGGTCGCCGACTACGACGAGACGCGGAACCTCCCCGCTGTCGATGGCACCTCGGCCATGTCCGTCCACCTGAAGTGGGGCGAGATCCACCCGCGCACGCTGCTCGCCGACCTGGCGCCAATGCGGAGCAAGGGCGCCGCGACGTTCCGCACCGAGCTGGCGTGGCGGGAGTTCTACGCCGACGTCCTGCACGCCCGCCCAGAGACCGCCCGCGACTACTACCGCGCCGACTACGCGCGGATGCGCTACGACGAGCCCGGGCAGGACCTCGACGCCTGGCGCCGCGGCCGCACCGGCTTCCCGATCGTGGACGCCGGGATGCGTCAGCTGCGGCACACCGGCTGGATGCACAACCGGGTCCGGATGATCGTCGCCAGCTTCCTGGTCAAGGACCTGCACGTGGAGTGGCAGCACGGAGCCCGGCACTTCCTGCGCTGGCTGGTCGACGGCGACCTCGCGTCCAACCAGCACAACTGGCAGTGGGTGGCGGGCAGCGGCACCGACGCGGCGCCGTACTTCCGGGTCTTCAACCCGACCACGCAGGGCCGCAAGTTCGACCCCCAGGGCGGCTACGTACGACGCTGGGTCCCGGAGCTCGACGACGTGGCCGACCCGCACGACCCCGACCCCGAGGAGCGCGTCCGGAGCGGATACCCGGCCCCGATGGTGGACCATGCGGAGGAGCGCCGCGAAGCGCTGGAGCGATGGGAGGAGATCCGATGACCGAGATCATGGTGCCGCGCCGGTTCTGCGGACCGCCCTCGTCCGGCAACGGGGGCTGGAGTGCGGGCGCGCTCGCCGCGGTCACCGTCGAGCAAGCCGACCACGCCGAGCCCTGGCCCGCGATCACCGTCGCCCTGCACCAGCCGCCGCCGCTCGACACCGAGCTGCCGGTGAGCACCGAAGACGGCTGGACCCTGGCGACGTACGGCGGCAGCATCGTCGGCCGGGCGCGGGTGGCCGACCACGAGCTCACCGAGGTGCCGGCGGTGTCCGCCGAGGTCGCCCGGGCAGCGACGACGGCCTATCGCGGTTTCGGGTCCCACCCCTTCCCCACCTGCTTCACCTGCGGCACCGGCCGCGAGGAGGGCGACGGGCTGCGGATCTTCCCCGGCGACGTACCTGACGACGAGCAACGCCGAGTCGCGGCGACGTGGACGCCGCACCCGAGCGTGGCCGAGGACTGGCACGCCTACCAGGAGAGCGCTCGCGACGCCTCGGTGCCGGTCGCCTGGGCGGCGCTCGACTGTGTTGGTGGCTGGTCCACGGACATCGAGGAGCGGCCGATGGTGCTCGGCACCATCACGCTGCGCCTCGACTCGCTCCCCCGGATCGGTGAGGAGCACGTGGTGGTCGGAGCGATGCGCGGGCACGAGGGCCGCAAGACCTTCACGATGGCCACGCTCTACGACTCGGCCGGCACGGTGGTGGCGACCGCCGAGCACGTCTGGATCACCGTCGACCCCGCGAACTTCGGCTGACGGTGACCCGCTCCGTGAGCGCCTGGTGGCGCGAGGCCGTTGTGTACCAGGTCTACGTCCGCAGCTTCGCCGACTCCGACGGCGACGGGAACGGCGACCTGCCCGGCATCATCGATCGGTTGCCCTACCTGCGCGACCTGGGCGTCGACGCCGTGTGGATCACGCCGTTCTACCGGTCGCCGCAGCGCGACCACGGCTACGACGTGGCCGACTACCGCGACGTCGACCCGATGTTCGGCGTCCTCGACGACGCCGACACCCTGATCGCCCGGGCCCACGAGCTGGGGCTCCGAGTGATCGTCGACGTGGTGCCCAACCACACCTCGAGCGAACACCCGTGGTTCCAGGAGGCGATGGCCGCGGAGCCGGGAAGCGACGCGCGCGCTCGCTACCTGTTCCGCACCGGCCGCGCGGAAGGTGAGGAGCCGCCCAACAACTGGGACTCGGTGTTCGGCGGACCCGCCTGGACCCGGGTCGGCGACACCGACCAGTGGTACCTCCACCTCTTCGACCAGGCGCAGCCCGACCTGGACTGGCGGCACCCCGATGTGGCCGACCTCTTCGACGGGGTGCTGCGGTTTTGGCTGGACCGCGGCGTCGACGGGTTCCGGATCGACGTCGCCCATGGCCTGGTGAAGGAAGAGGGGCTGCGCGACCGCGTCATCACTCCCGAGGAGGAGGCTGCCGCCGAGGACGCCAACGCGATGGTGGTGCTGCGCACCGTCGACGAGCCGATGTGGGACCAGCCCGGCGTGCACGAGATCTACCGGGGCTGGCGCCGGATCCTCGACGAGTACGACGGCGACCGGATGGCCGTCGCGGAGGCCTGGACCCGCACTCCGGAGGCGATGGCTCGCTACGTCCGCGACGACGAGCTGCACCAGGCGTTCAACTTCCACTGGCTGGTCGCCGAGTGGTCGTCGAAGGAGCTCGGCCGCGTCATAGAGGAGACCCTGGCGGCGCTCAACGAGGTCGGTGGCGAGCCGACCTGGGTGCTGAGCAACCACGACGTGTCACGGCACCCCACGCGCTACGGCGGCGGTCCCGTCGGCCAGGCCCGCGCCCGGGCCGGGACCCTGGTCTCGCTGGCGCTGCCCGGCTCCGCGTACCTCTACCAAGGCGAGGAGCTCGGCCTCGAGGACGTCGACGTCGCTCCGGAGCACCGGCAGGACCCCTCGTGGTTCCGCACCGGCAAGCCCGGCCGGGACGGCTGCCGGGTGCCGATCCCGTGGGCGGGCGACCGGCCGCCGTACGGCTTCGGGCCGGGGGCGGACCAGCCCTGGATCCCGCAGCCACTCGACTGGGCCCGGCTCACTGTCGAGACGCAGGAGACCGACCCGGACTCCACGCTGGGGTTCTACCGCCGGGCCCTGGCCATGCGGCGCGAGCATGCCGCCGGGCTCGGTGACGAGGTCGCGGTCGACGTGACCGATGACGTGCTCACCCTGCGACGGGGGTCGCTGACCGTGGTGCTCAACTGTGGGCAGGCGCCGATCCCGCTGCCTCCCGGGGAGCTGGTGATCGCGAGCAGGCCCCTCGACGACGAGGTCCCGCCGGACACCGCTGTGTGGCTCAGGAGTCGCTGAGCGCCGAGTTGTAGCGGGACAGCTCGCGGACGAAGTCGCTGAGCTCGCGCTCGGACCAGTCGCCCAGCTGCTCGCCCAGCCACTTGCGGCGGTGCTCGGCGACGTCGCTCATCCGCCGTGCCCCTTCATCGGTGACTGACAGCAGGGTCGCCCGGCCGTCGTCGGGGTCCGGAGTGCGCTCGACCAGGCCGAGCTCGATCAGGTGGGAGACCTGGCGGCTGATCGCACCCTTGTCGATGTCGAACACCTCGACGATCGACGAGGCGCGCACCGGGCCGCTCGAGTTCACGTAGGCCAGGATCAGGTACGACGCCGGCTGCAGGGACTCGTGGACCTCGCGGGCGCGGACGCCGATCACCCGGCGTACCCGGCGGATCAGCACTCCGACCTCGTGCTCGAGGTCGCGAATCGCATCGGCTCGAGTCATCGGACCTCGCCTCCCTTTGTCCCTCCACTGTCAACGGTGGTCCGAAGCGGGACCTCCCGGATCGCCAGCACGCAGATGAGGGCCAGCACGGCGAACGGTACCGACACCAGGAAGATGTGGCCGATCGCGTCACCGAACGCGTGCTCGTACAGCGACCGGATCGGCGCCGGCAGCTGGTCCAGGTCCGGGATCGCGTGACTCTCATGGCTCGACGGGTGGATCCCCATCGCGGCCAGGCCGTCGCGGACGCTGCCGGAGACCTGGTGGGCGAGGATCGCGCCGAGCGCCGAGACGCCGGTCGCGCCGCCCATCGAACGGAAGAACGCGACCGTCGAGCTGGCGGCGCCCATGTCGGCGAGCGACGCGTTGTTCTGCACGGCCAGGACCAGGTTCTGCATGGTCGCGCCGATGCCGACGCCTACGACGGCCATGTAGGCGAGCACGACCCCGAGGTGGGTGTCCGCGTCGATGCTGCCGAGCAGGACCAGGCCGACGACGACCATGACCATGCCGCTCACGAGCCAGCGCTTCCACCGGCCGGTGTTGGTGATGATCCGACCGGTGGTGATGCTCGAGACGAGCAGCCCGCCGACCATCGCGATCGACATCAGGCCGGCCTCGGTCGGGCTCATGCCCCGGGCCAGCTGGAAGTACTGGCTCAGGTAGACGGTCGCGCCGAACATCGCGACACCGACCAGCGCGGAGGCAACGGTGGCCAGCGCCGTCGTACGGTCGCGGAACAGGCGCAGCGGGATGACCGGGTCGGCGGCGACCCTGGCCTCGACGTACAGCGCGGCAGCGATCACCGCGAGGCCCGCGCCGACCAGGACGCCGGTCGTGGACGAGAGCCAGTCGAACTGCTGGCCGGCCAGCGACACCCAGACCAGCAGGATGCTCACGCCGGCGACGATCAGGGTGGCGCCGAGGTAGTCGATGCGCACCGGCCGCTTGATGACCGGCAGGTGCAGGGTGCGCTGGAGTACGACGAACGCCAGGGCGGCGACCGGGAGCCCGACGAAGAAGCAGCCGCGCCAGCCCAGCGGGCTGTCCACGATCAGGCCGCCGATCAGCGGGCCGCTGACCGTGGCCACCGCGAACACCGCGCCGATGTAGCCGGAGTAGCGGCCCCGCTCGCGCGGGCTCACCATGGTCGCGATCACGACCTGGACCAGCGCGGTCAGGCCGCCGACGCCGAGGCCCTGGACGGCCCGGGCGCCGATCAGCACGCCCATGTTGGGCGCGGCCGCGGCGACCAGCGAGCCGATCGAGAAGATCACCAGCGCGCTCTGCACCAGCACCTTCTTGCTGAAGAGGTCGGCGAGCTTCCCCCACAGCGGGGTGGTCGCGGTCATCGTGAGCAGGGTGGCGACGACGACCCAGGTGTAGCCGGTCTGGCTGCCGTTGAGGTCGGTGACGATCGCCGGCAGCGCGTTGGACACCACGGTGCTCGACAGCATCGCCACGAACATCGCGAGCAGGAGCCCGCTCAGCGCCTCCATCACCTCGCGGTGCGACATCTCCCCGCTCTGCTCGGCAGCGGGTACGGCGGGCACGACCTGGGTCACTGACTCTCGATTCACGTCGGATAGAAGGTTGCGATATACAACCATATTCCCGATCGTTGCCATTCGCAACCAAGCGTGAGGGAGGGCACATGGCCGGATAGTCCGGCACGTGGAGCACCACGATTTGTCTGGTGGTGGTGCCTCACGTGCGGGACTATCCCGAAATGGGACAACCCGCAGGTGCGGCCCCATCGAAACGAGTCGATGATCCGGGCCACTCCGGGGGACGTGATTCCCGGACACCTGCGGGTCGGGTAGCTGCTATGGATTCACCAGCAGCTCGCCGGACACTTCTGCCCGACGTCGTGCTGGGCTGCTAGCGGGCAGCCACCTCACGCGTCCTCAAAGAATTCATTCTTCGGACCACCTCCTTTCCCGTGTGGGACGAGCGTAGGTCCTGGGTTCAAGGCCGCCAAGGGGTTATTGGTCAGCCACCGAGTGCGGCGGTGAGGTCGCTGCCGGGCAGGGCCGGGAACAGGATTCGCGCGCCGTTCGGCCCGCCGACCCGGACCGTGTTGATCCCGGGCAGGCTCAGCGGCGACGCAGCGGAGACCCCGACCAGCTGCACCCGGATCCGGTGGCCGGCCTCGAACTTGTTGCCCACCGGCCAGAACTCCACCCGGTAGGTGCGCTCGCCGAAGGCCTGGGGCGACTTCGTCGAGTAGTCGCCGTACGGCTGCACGATCTCGCCGTTGCCGTCGACGAGCGACTTCGACACGTCGATGTTGGGGTACGCCGTGTTCAGCCGCCCCACCGTCAGCGGGTGCGAGGTGCCGTCGGGCGCCACGTCGGACAGCACTGCCCAGATCCCGGTCTCGCGGCTGGTGCTGCCCATCGGCAGCTCGAGCGAGAGCGGGCCGGCAGCCGTGACGTCCTGCTGCAGCTTCGGAGTGGTGAACGTGAGCCCCAGCGCCTCCGCCACGTTCATCTCGGAGAGCGCGGGCACCAGGTCGAACAGTGCGTTGAGCCCGCCCGCGCCCAGGATGGCGGCGTTCGGGACGTCGGTCATGAACGGGATGCTCGGGATCGAGACGTACGCCTGGCGCTGCGAGGCCGCCGGCCGGGTCAGGGACAGCGAGCCGTCGTTGAGCGACAGCGCCGACTTGCTGCGCTTGGGGTCGAAGTTGAGCGGCGTCCACGTCGTACCCGGGATCGGCCACGAGGCGCCGCTGGCCTGCGAGTAGTCGCCGCGGAGGTAGTCCTCGCGGTCGCCGTTCGACATCAGCAGCTGCACGCGGGGGTGCGTCTCGACGCCGTTGTCGACGCCGCGCACGAAGTGGTCGAGCCACGCGGCCGCCTCGGCGGCGCCACCGTCCGTGCCGACCGGTACGCCGTCGTGGCCACCGGCCATCAGGAGGTGCGCGCCATCGCCCTCGAGAGCCTGGTACGCCTGGAATGCTCCTCGCGACTCCACGTCGAAGAACCCGTTGATCATCAGCACCGGGATGTCGTTGGCGTCGCCGCGCCAGCCGCGCTCCTGCCAGTAGCCGTCCAGCGTCGGGTGCCTGAAGCCGGCGTTGAGACCGGACTCGAACAGCCCCTGGATGATGTCCAGGGACGACTGCGGGTCGCGGGCCAGGCGCTCCGGACCCTGCAGCAGCGCCACCCCGCCGATGAGCGCGATCACGCCGGCGCCGGGCACCAGGTTGGTGATGCCGCCCGGCACAAGCAGGTCGCGGTAGAGCTCGTGCGTGCCGGACTTCATGATCGCGGCCTCGACGCAGGGCAGCTCCTGGTGCCAGGAGTTGTACGCCACGATCGCGCTCGCCGAGAACCCGTTCAGCGCCAGCCGGCCGTCGCTGAACGGCTGCGTGCACGCCCACTCCAGCACCTCGACGACGTCGCGCTGGCTGTTCGGTCCGAGCGCGTCGAACCGCCCGTCGCTGTCACCGGTCCCCCGGATCTGGACGAGCAGGTAGTTGTACTCGGGACCGACTGTGAGCGTCTGGCTGTTGTTGCCGTACGGCGAGAACTCGACAACCGTCGGCTTCGCCTGGACCGGCCCCTGGCTGGTGAGCGTGGTCTGCAGCTCCACGCCGTCGGACGCGGTGAACCGTTGCTCCACGACCACCGGATCGGCCGCGCCGGCCCGGTCCGGGGAGGCGACCAGCAGCAGGCCGCAGAGCAGCGCGAGCAGAGTTCCGCGGACGGTCAGTCGTCGACGCACCATGAACGCCTCAACGAATCAGCAAAGATTGTGTTACTCCGAGTAACACGCAGCAGCAGACTGGGTATTTCACCGCCTAAGCGGTGATATGGCCGCTCCTGGCAAGAAGCTTCTCGACAGAAGCGGGCATTTCACCGCCCAGGCGGTGAATTGCCCCCCTCACGCCACAGCCGCCGCGAACTGAGCGTTGTAGAGCCGCGCGTACGCCCCATCCCCGGCCAGCAGCTCGTCGTGGTCCCCCTGCTCGACGATCCGCCCGTCCTCCATCACCAGGATCAGGTCGGCGTCGCGGATCGTGGAGAGCCGGTGCGCGATCACGAACGACGTACGGTCCGAGCGCAGCGCCGCCATCGCGTGCTGGAGCAGCAGCTCGGTGCGGGTGTCGACCGAGGAGGTCGCCTCGTCGAGGATCAGCAGCGCCGGATCGGCGAGGAAGGCCCGCGCGATCGTCACCAGCTGCCGCTCGCCGGCCGACAGGTTGCCGCCGTCCTCGTCGACCACGGTGTCGTAGCCGTCGGGCAGCGAGTGCACGAATCGGTCCACGAACGTCGCCCGCGCGGCCTCCATGATCTCGGCCTCGGTAGCACCCGGACGGCCGTAGGCGATGTTGTCGCGGATCGTGCCCCCGAACAGCCAGGTGTCCTGGAGCACCATTCCGACCTGCCCGCGCAGCGCGGACCGCGGCATCTCGGTGATGTCGATGCCGTCCAGAGTGATCCGGCCGGCGTCCAGCTCGTAGAACCGCATCACCAGGTTGACCAGCGTGGTCTTGCCCGCGCCGGTCGGCCCGACAATCGCGACCGTCTGCCCCGGCCGGGCCACCAGCGAGAGGTCCTCGATCAGCGGCTTGTCCGGGTCGTAGGAGAAGGAGACGTTCTCGAAGGCCACCTCGCCCCGCCGCTCGGCAGGCTCGTCGCGCGCCTCGACCTCGGGGGACTGCTCGTCGGCATCCAGCAGCTCGAAGACGCGCTCCGCCGAGGCGACGCCCGACTGCAGCAGGTTCATCATCGAGGCGACCGTGGTCAGCGGCTGGGTGAACTGGCGCGTGTACTGGATGAACGCCTGCACCTCGCCCAGCGAGAGCGATCCGCTGGCGACCCGGAGCCCGCCGACCACGGCGATGACGACGTAGTTGAGGTTCCCGATGAACATCATCACCGGCATGATCAGGCCGCTGACGAACTGAGCCCGGAACGACGACTCGTTGAGGCCACCGTTCTGCTTCGCGAACGTCTCGGCCACCTCCTGGCGACGGCCGAAGACGGTGACCAGCTCGTGGCCGGAGTAGGTCTCCTCGATGTGGGCGTTCAACCTGCCCGTGAGCCGCCACTGGTCGATGAAGTGACCCTGGGAGCGCTTCATGATCTGTGCCGTGGTGTACATCGAGATCGGGACCGACACCAGCGCGATCAGCGCCAGCACCGGCGAGATCCAGACCATCATCGAGAGCACGGCGACGACGGTGAGCAGCGACGTCATCAGCTGGCTCATCGTCTGCTGCAGGGTCTGGCTGACGTTGTCGATGTCATTGGTGACCCGGCTCAGCAGCTCGCCGCGCGGCTGCTGGTCGAAGTAGGGCAGCGGCAGCGCGTTGACCTTGTCCTCGACGTCGGAGCGCATCCGGCGTACGACGCTCTGGACCACGTCGTTGAGGTAGTAGCCCTGGAGCCAGCTCAGCAGCGAGGCGCCGACGTACACCAGCAGCACGATCATCAGCACCCCGCCGACGGCGTCGAAGTCGACGGCCTGCCCGGGCACCAGGTCGATGCCGCCCAACAGGTCGGCGAACTGGCTGTCGCCGCGCGCCTCTGCCGCGGAGATCGCCTGCTCCTTGGAGATCCCGTCCGGTAGCTGGCGGCCGATGAAGCCTGCGAACACCAGGTCGGTGGCGTGGCCGAGCAGCCTCGGCCCGAGCGCCATCAGCGTGACGCTGCCGATCGCCAGGACCACGACGGCCGCGGCCTTGAACCGCTCCGGCGCCATGTGTCGCAGCAGCCGCTTCGCCGATGGCCCGAAGGTCATCGCCTTCTGCCCGACCATGCCGCCGCCCATCGGACCGCGTCCGGGCATCGGGCCGGCGGAGACGACGCGCTCGGTCTCCTTCATCTTCCTGGGCTGGGAAGACACCTTGTTCTGAGTCATTGGGGTGAAGTTCATGCTGCCTCCTCCGGACTGAGCTGGGACGCGACGATCTCTTGGTACGTCGCGTTGCCGGCGAGCAGCTCGGCGTGGGTGCCGCGGCCGACGACCCTGCCGTCCTCGAGGACGATGATCTGGTCGGCGTCGCGGATGCTGGCCACCCGCTGGGCGACGACGACCATCGCGGCGTCGCGGGTCACGGGCTTCAGCGCGGCTCGGAGCCGGGCGTCGGTGGCCAGGTCGAGCGCGGAGAAGGCGTCGTCGAACAGGTAGACCTCGGGCCGGCGTACCAGCGCCCGGGCGATCGCCAGGCGCTGGCGCTGGCCGCCGGAGACGTTGGTGCCGCCCTGCACGATCGTCGAGTCGAGCCCCTCAGGCATCGCGGCGACGAAGTCGCGGGCCTGGGCGATCTCGAGGGCTCGCCACAGCTCGTCGTCGGTAGCGTCCGGCTTGCCGTGCCGCAGGTTGGTCGCGACCGTGCCGGTGAACAGGAACGCCTTCTGCGGGATCAGCCCGATCCGGGACCAGAGCAGCTCGGGGTCGAGGTCGCGGACGTCGACGTCGTCGACCCGGATCGTGCCGGCGGTCGCGTCGAACAGCCGCGGCACCAGGTTGACCAGCGTGGTCTTGCCGGCACCGGTCGAACCGATCACGGCAACCGTCTCGCCGGGTCGGACCCGGAAGCTCACGTCGGTGAGCACCGGCTGCTCCGCGCCCGGGTAGGTGAACCCGACGCCCTCGAGGTCGAGGTGGCCGTGCACCGCCACCTCGCGCACGGGCTCCTTCGGCGGCACCACGCTGCTGCGGGTGTCGAGCACCTCGGTGATCCGGTCGGCGCACACCGACGACCTCGGCACCTGCATCAGCATGAAGGTGCCCATCATGATCGACATCAGGATCTGCATCAGGTAGCTGAGGAACGCGGTCAGCGCGCCGACCTCCACCTCGCCCGAGTTGACCCGGTGGCCGCCGTACCAGATCACGGCCACGCTCGAGACGTTCACGATCAGCATCACCAGAGGGAACATCGTGGCCATCCAGCGGCCGGCCCGCACCGAGACGTCGGTGAGGTCGTCGTTGGACTTCGCGAAGCGCTCGGTCTCCAGCGGCTCACGCACGAACGCGCGGACCACCCGGATGCCGGTGATCTGCTCACGCAGGATCCGGTTGACCTCGTCGATCCGCTCCTGCACCAGGCGGAAGCTGGGGATCATCCGGGAGACCACGAGCCCGACGGCCAGGAACAGCGCCGGCACCACGATCGCCAGCAGCCACGAGAGCCCGAAGTCCTCGCGCATCGCCATCAGGATGCCGCCGACCATCATGATCGGCACCGAGACGGCCATCGTGCACGTCATCAGCGCGAGCATCTGCACCTGCTGCACGTCGTTGGTGTTGCGGGTGATCAGTGAAGGTGCGCCGAACTGCGCGACCTCGCGTCCCGAGAATGTGCCGACCCGGTCGAAGATCGCCGAGCGCAGATCGTGGCCGAAGCGCATCGCCGTGCGGGCCGAGAACCAGACGGCCACCACCGAGCAGATGATCTGCAGCAGGGAGACGCCGAGCATCACCGCGCCGGCCTTGACGATGTAGCTGGTGTCGCCGCGCGCGACGCCGTTGTCGATGATGTCGGCGTTGATGCTCGGGAGGAACAGCATCGCGACCGTCGAGGTGAACTGCAGGACGACGATCACGCTCAACCACTGGCGGTACGGCGCGAGGTAGGTCCGGAGGAGACGGAGCAGCACTAGTCGTCCTCCCCTCGGGCCAGGGTGCCGTGCAGGATCACGTCGACGATGTCGGCAGGCTTCATCGGGCGGTTCTCCGAGATGTGGGGATGGCTGGCGGAGAAGGTCAGTAGCCGGAGCAGCCGGACCACCTCTTCGGGGGGAACGCGGAACTGCTCGGCATCCGGCGCGAGAACGGTGATGACGCCCTCGGTCGCCAGCCGGTGCCGGAGCTCGTGGTTGCGGAATCGCTCGGGGGGCTTGGGCACGTTGAGGGCGATCATCAGCTGGAAGATGCTGATGAACCGACGCTGCAACAGCGTGGTCACCACGATCATCCGGTCGCGCAGCGGCTGGTCGAGGTCGATCCGGCGGATCGATGCGAGGACCGGTTCGGGATCGAACTCGGCGTCCATGACCGCCTCGAAGAGCTCCTCCATGGTCGGGAAGACCCGGAAGATCGTGCCCTCGGCGATGCCGGCGGCCTCAGCCACGAGCCGCGCTGTCGTACGGCGTCCGTGCTCCAGCAGCAGCGGCCGGGTCGCGGTGATGATCGCGGCCCGCCGCTCGTCGGGCGACAACGGCCGCGCGCGCTCCCTCTTCGTGTCCATCTCGATCGAGGCTAAGTGAGTGAGCACTCACTCACAAGCTGTTTATGACGCATCTCCCGGATCTGGTGGCGCGGGAACCCTAGTGTCAGGGCGATGAGTAAGACCTTGTGGGCCGGCCTGGCCGTTCTGAGCATGGTCGTCGCCGGCTGCGGCGGCGACGACGACGAGCCCGACGCCGACCCGGGCCGCGGTGAAACGTCAAGTGACGCTCCCCCCGGGGATACCGGCACCGACGAGTCCGCGGCACCGGAGGTTGAGCTCCCCGTCTTCTGTGACCTGCTCACCCCTGAGCAGGTCGGCGAGGCGCTCGGCGGCGCCGTGGTGCAGCTCGAGACCGGGCCGTTGGACGCCTGCGAGTTCAGCCAGTCCGACGTCTACGAGTACAGCGGTTCCCTCGGAGCCGTGGTGGTGGACGCCGGCAACGGCGGCTTCGAGGGCTTCAAGGGTGGGATCGAGGAGACGCTCGAGGACGCCGTGGTGCACGACATCAAGGGCCTGGGCGAGCGGGCCTTCGTCACGACCGGCGCCTTCGGCGGCACTGAGCACCTTCAGGCGGCCGGAGGGGTACTCGCAGACGGCATCCTCTTCACGGTGAACATCTCCCAGATCGCAAGCCACAGCGAGGACGAGATGGTGGCTGCCGGCGAGAAGCTGCTCCGCCTGATGGTCGAGGCCGCCGGCTGATCCGCTTCACGGTGCCAGGCGCACCGTGACCCAGCCCTCGGCGGTACGTCGGTAGACCAACCGGTCGTGCATTCGGCCGGGGCGGCCCTGCCAGAACTCGACGGCGTCGGGGGCGACGACGTAGCCGCCCCACTCCTCGGGCACCGGCACCGGGTCGGGCTCGGGATACCGCGCCGCTGCCTCGTCGTACGCCGTCGTCAGCTCGTCCCGGTCCGCGACCTCACGCGACTGGTGCGACGCCCAGGCACCGAGCTGGGAGCCGCGCGGCCGGGTCGCGAAGTACGCCTTCACCGCGTCCGCGCCGAGGGGGGCCGCCACCCCGTCGACCCGGACCTGGCGCTCCAGCGGGTGCCAGGGGAACAGCAGAGCGCACGCGGGGTTGCTGCCGAGCTCCTCCCCCTTGCGCGACCGGGTGTTGGTGAAGAACACGAAGCCGTCGCCCGACAGGCCCTTGAGCAGCACGAAGCGTGCCGACGGCCGGGCGTCAATGCCCGCGGTGGCGACCACCATCGCGTTCGGCTCGTGCAGCCCGGCCGCGACCGCCTCGTCGAACCACCGGCGGAACATCGCGATCGGGTCGGGCGCGAGGTCGGGCTCCGTCAGCCCGGCCCGGGCGTACTCCGCACGCAGCGCGGCGAGGTCTGGTCCAGGCGTGGGTACCGTCATGAGCCGACAGTAGGACGTCCTGCAATGTGGGGCAGAATGCGGTCGATGCCCACCACCGTGGGCCGCTGACGAAGGAGTCATGGCGGGATGACCGAGGTACACCACGGACTCGAAGGTGTCGTCGCGTTCGAGACGCAGATCGCCGAGCCCGACAAAGAGGGTTCGGCCCTGCGCTATCGCGGGGTCGACATCGAGGACATCGTCGGCCGGGTCCCGTTCGAGAACGTCTGGGGCCTGCTCATCGACGGCTCCTACCTGCCCGGCCTGCCCGCCGCCGAGCCCTACAGCCTGCCCGTGCACACCGGCGACGTCCGGGTCGACGTCCAGGCGGCGGTGGCGATGCTCGCCCCGGCTTTCGGCTTCGGCCAGACCTACGACATCTCCGACGAGCAGGCCCGCGAGGACCTCGCCCGGGTCGCCGTGATGGTGCTGTCGTACGCCGCCCAGTCCGCGCGCGGCCTCGACCAGCCGGTCGTCCCCCAGCGTCTCGTCGACGAGGGCAACACCTTGGCCGAGCGGTTCCTGATCCGCTGGAAGGGCGAGGCCGACCCCAAGCACGTGAAGGCGATCGACGCCTACTGGAGCTCGGCTGCCGAGCACGGCATGAACGCCTCCACCTTCACCGCCCGCGTCATCACCAGCACCGGTGCCGACGTGGCCGCCGCGTTCTCCGGGGCGATCGGTGCGATGAGCGGCCCACTGCACGGCGGTGCTCCGTCGCGCGTCCTCGGGATGATCGAGGAGGTCGAGAAGACCGGTGACGCGACGTCGTACGTCAAGGGCCTGCTCGACTCCGGCGAGCGGCTGATGGGCTTCGGGCACCGCGTCTACCGCGCCGAGGACCCGCGCGCAAGGGTGTTGCGGCGTACGGCGCGCGAGCTCGACGCACCGCGCTACGAGGTCGCCGAGGCGCTGGAGCAGGCCGCGCTGGCCGAGCTGCGCGAGCGCCGGCCCGACCGGGTGCTCGAGACCAACGTGGAGTTCTGGGCCGCAATCGTGCTCGACTTCGCCGAGGTCCCGGCGAACATGTTCACGTCGATGTTCACCTGCGCGCGCACCGGAGGCTGGTCCGCCCACATCCTCGAGCAGAAGACCACCGGCCGGCTGATCCGGCCCTCCGCGATCTACACCGGGCCGCCAGCCCGCAAGGCCGACGAGGTCGACGGCTGGCAGTCGGAGTGGGCCGGCTGAGCAGGTCTCTGGTTTCCCGCCGCCGCTCGCGGGGCAGGAGAAGGGTGTGGACACCTCCACGGTTCGACTGGCGTGCGCGGCTGCCGTCCTCGTCGCCCTCACGGGTTGCGGCGACGACGAACCGGCGGCTGACGACCGGACGTCGGTGAGCTGGCTCGAGACCGACGTCTGCGCGCTCGTCGACGCCGACCAGGTGACCGCGCTGATCGGGCCGGACGCCGAGGCCGAGCGCTCGATCGACAACCCGCGGCGGCCGGAGTGCGAGTGGACGGTCCCCGAGACCACGCAGCGACTGGTGCTGCGGCTTTGGCAGCCGCCGGTCCCGAAGGTCCTCACCGACCACGCGGTGCGCATGACCAAGCTCGGCGACCACACGGGCTACGTCGAGAGCGAGGGCGACGGCTTCTGCAACATGCACGTCGCGGCCGAGCCGGCCTGGCTGACCGTCGATCTCAACGTGCCGCGCCCGAAGTTCCGCCCGCACCTGTGCGACGCAGTCGGCACGACCACCGAGCACGTGCTGGCCGAGGTGCGCTGAGTCAGGCCGTACGACGGGTGCGCGCGAGGTACGCGATCCCCCGGGGTGACAGCTCGTACCCGACCGGGTGGCTGATCGTCAGCCCGAGGTTCTTCAGCTTGCGGACGTCGATCTTGAAGGGATCGCGCTCGCGGCCGACCTCCGCTGCCAGGTCAGGTGCCCGGGTGAGCGGACGCCGGCGGATCAGGTCCAGCGTCTGCATCGTCCAGGCGCCGTGGCTGCTGGCCCGGTCGAGGCGCTCGAGCCGCGAGTCGATCGTGGCCACCTCGTCGTCGTCGAGGTTGTCGCTCTCTCGCAGCGCGACCCGAGGATCCTCGCCCGCCCACGACAGCGTGACCTTGTACGTCGGGATGCTGTCGTCACCAGCCAGCCGGGACCGCACCGCATCGGCGTTCTCGTGCCCGGCCTTCACCGCGTCACGGTCGGTGATCTTGGCGGGGTCGATCCGCTTGACGGCGTCCACTCGAACGACGCCTGCCGCGGTCTTGAACAGAGCACCCGGCTGCACGTCCTGCCTGCGCCAGCGCCGGAACGCCAGGCTCATCGAGCCGTCGGCCACGCCGCGCGCGACCTTGATCGGAAGCAGCATCCACACAGTCTGCCGACCCGGCTCTTGTTGGCGCGCACCACCCGCCGACCCGGCTCTTGTTGCCGCCCGGCTCCGGCAACAGCGGCCGGGTGGGCGTGCCTACACGGTGAACAAGAGCCGGGTCGACGCTAGAGAGTGACCCCGGACTCGATCGCGAACACCACGAGCTGGGCGCGGTCGCGGGCGTGCAGCTTCACCATCGCCCGGCTCACGTGGGTGCGCACGGTGTCGGGGCTGACCACCAGCTCCTCGGCGATCTCCTGGTTGGACCGGCCGGTGGCGACCCACGCCACGATCTCGCGCTCCCGCTCGGTCAGGTCGCCGAGCCGAGGGTGCGGGCGGGCCGGCGGTCCGGCGCCGCCGAAGTGCTGGATCACGGTCGTGGTGACCGACGGGGCCAGCAGCGAGCCGCCGTCGGCGACCACCCGGATCGCGTCGAGCAGGGCTGCGGGCTCGGCGTCCTTGAGCAGGAAGCCGCTGGCGCCGTGCCGGAGCGCCTCGAAGACGTACTCGTCCAGCTCGAACGTCGTCAGCATCACCACGCGCACGTCGGCCAGCGCCGGGTCGGCCGCGACCTCCTGGAGCATCCCGAGGCCGTCGAGCACCGGCATCCGGATGTCGCAGAGCACCACGTCGGGCGTCGTACGACGCAGCAGCGCGAGCGCCTCGCGCCCGTCGCCCGCCTCTCCGGCCAGCTCGAGGTCGTCCTCGGCGGCGATCAGCGTCGCCAGGCCCATCCGCACCAGCGGCTGGTCGTCGACGAGGGCAACGCGGATCATGCCTGCTCCGGGAGGATCGCCCGGATCCGGAACCCGCTGGGTCCCGGGCCGGCGTCGAGCGAGCCGCCCAGGGCTTCGACCCGACCACGCATGCCGCTGATGCCCATGCCGCCATCCTGCCTCGGACTGCTGCTGAGCCCGCCCCGCCCGTCGTCGCGGACGGTGACCACGACGTCGCTGCCGCGGCGCTCGAACGAGACGATCGCGCGGGTCGCGCCGGCGTGCCGCAGCACGTTGGTGAGTGACTCCTGGACCACGGCGTACGCCGCCTGGCTCACCTGCTCGCTCAGGCCGCCGACGGCGCCGGTGCGGTCCACGAGCAGACCGCCGCTACGGACCCGGTCGAGCAGGCCGTCGAGCTCGTCGAGGCCAGGAGCCGGGCGCCGGGCGCCCGGGTCGCCGGACATCTGGGCCAGCTCGGCACGCAGGGCGTCCAGCGCCTCCTTGCTGGTGACGCGGATGGCCTCGAGGTTCTCCCGGGCCTTGGCCGGGTCCTGGTCGAGCACGTGCAGCGCGGCACCCGCCTGCATCGCGATCACGGCCAGCCCGTGGCCGACGCCGTCGTGCAGGTCCTGGGCCATCCGGAGGCGTTCCTCGGTGGCGGCTCTCTGGGTGCGATCCCGATTGGCGGCCTGGCGCGTCCGGGCCACCGTGCCGAGCGCCCCCGCCGCGAGTGCCATCGCGATCACGCCGAACGCCTGCCACACCTCGCGTGTGGCGTCCTCGTCGTCGGCGTGGGTGCGCCAGAGGATCGCGCCCGCGGTCAGCGCCACAGCTGTCACGGCCCAAGGTGCCCACTTCCGCACCGCATCCCGCTGAGCGAACACCAGGATCACCGCGGGCAGGGCCAAGAAGATCGGCCCGTCCGCGAGCCCGGCCGCGAAGTATCCCGCGCTGGCCAGGCCGCTCAGCGCCAGCGAAATGTGGTGGTCAGCGCCGACTACAGCGGGTATCACCGCCATGAACGCGATGAAGACGGCGAACAACACCGCGCCGCGTTCGTCGAACTCCTGACGGTTGGAAGCACCGGTACCTAACAGCACAACGATGACCAGTCCCCAGGGCCAGTGTGTGCTCACGACGACGAGGCTAGACGGCCGGATGGCCGGCGGCGTACGCCCCAGGGACCGGGCGTCGTACGCAGTCCTGCGTAGCGCGCAACCGCGCCTGGACGGACGCGGAAAGCGTGCCCCACGGCGAGCGTGGAGCCCATGAACGAACTCGTAGTGGAGACAGACGGGCTGACCAAGCGGTACGGCGACCGGCTCGCCGTCGACGGTGTCAGCATGACCGTGCGACGCGGTGAGGTGTACGGCTTCCTCGGCCCCAACGGGGCGGGCAAGACGACCACGCTGCGGATGATGCTCGGCCTGATCCGGCCCACCGCCGGAGAGGCGAGCGTCCTGGGGCTGCCCGCGGGCCGCTCCGAGGTGACCGAGCGCGTCGGTGCACTGATCGAGGGTCCGGGCTTCTTCCCGTACCTCTCGGGCCGCGACAACCTGCGGGTGCTGGCTCGCACCCGCGGCCTGGACGAGATCGTCGTCGAAGGCGCGCTGGAGCGGGTGGATCTGACGGATCGTGGCGACGACAAGTACAAGCGCTACTCGCTCGGCATGAAGCAGCGGCTCGGCGTGGCCGCGGCGCTGATGGGCGACCCGGAGCTGATCGTGCTGGACGAGCCCACCAACGGGCTCGACCCCGCCGGCATGGCCGACATGCGCGCGTTGGTGGTCTCGCTGGCCCGCGGTGGCCAGACCGTCCTGCTCTCCAGCCACCTGCTGGCCGAGGTGCAGGAGATCTGCGACCGCGTCGGAGTGATCAACGGCGGCAAGCTGCTGCGTGAGTCGACCGTCAGCGAGCTGCGTGGCGAGGCGAAGCTGCGGATCCGGGCCACACCCGAGGACGTGGCGCTCGCGGTCGCGATGCGGGTGGCCGGCGACGACGGCGTACGCCGCTCCGCCAGCGGCATGGACGTCGACCTGCCCGCCTCGGCCGCGCCGGCGCTGGTGCGCGACCTGGTCGCGGCCGGCGTCGACGTCCACGAGATCGCCTCGGCCGAACGAACCCTCGAGGAGGTCTTCTTCGAGATGACCACGACTGAACTGGAGAAGGTGTCATGAACGACCTGATGAACAGCACTCGTGCCGAGCTGCTGCGGATGCGCAAGTGGCCGGCGGTCTGGGTCACCCTCGGTTCCTGGCTCGCCATGGCGCTGATGTTCGGCTATCTGTTCAGCTACCTGTCCTACAAGACCGGTGACAACAGCTTCTCCGACGAGGGCGCCACCCAGGCGTCCCTGCTCAACAACCTGATGCCGGTCTCGGTGCCGGACGTGCTCCTGCAGGGGATGCCGATGTTCGGGGGCGCGCTGATGATGGTGCTGGGCGCGATCGTGGCCGGCAACGGATACGGCTGGGGCACCTGGAAGACGGTCTTCACCCAAGGGCCGTCGCGGACCAAGTCGGTGCTCGGGTCGATCCTCGCGATGTCCTTGTTCGTCGTGGTGACGGTGCTCGTGACGCTGGCCCTGTACGTCGGCGTCTCGCTGCTCTTCGCGACCAGCGAGTCCCAGACCGTCGTGTGGCCCTCGCTCTCCGAGCTCGCCTCGTCGGTCGGCGGCGGCATCCTGGTGCTGGAGATGTGGGCGCTGGCTGGGTTCGCGCTTGGCACCCTGGCTCGCGGACCGGCCCTCTCGGTCGGGCTGGGCCTGACCTGGGCACTGGTCCTCGAGAACCTGCTCCGCGGGGTCGGCACCCTGCTCGGGCCGGTCGAGGCGTTCACGACGGTGCTGCCCGGCACCGCCGCCGGCTCGCTGGTCGGCTCCCTGATGGGGGGGACGGTCAACGCGGAGGACACCCCCGGAGTGCTCGACGTGCTGTCCGGCGGCCAGGCGACGGCAACTGTCCTGGTCTACGTCGTGGTGCTGCCGTTGCTGGCTCTCGCGCTGGTACGACGCCGCGACGTGGTTTAGAGCGTCTTGCCGAAGCAGCGGTTCAACGGAGAGTCGCGGTAGAGCCCGAACGGCGTGACCGGCGTGTACCCGGACGACGTGTACAGCTCGATCGCCTCCGGCTGGCGGAGGCCGGTCTCGAGGACGAGTGCCTCGATGCCGGCCTCCGCTGCGGTGCGCTCCAGCTCGGCGAGCACGGTGCGGGCGTGGCCGGCGCCGCGGGCGGCCGGGGCGACGTACATCCGCTTGATCTCGGCGACCACTCCCAGCTCGAGGAACTCGAGGTCGGTACGCCGCCGCCACGCGCCCGTCGTGACCGCCACGTCGTCGACGTACCCGACCAGGAACGTGCCGTGCGGGGGGTCGAACATCAGTGGGTCGACGGGGCTCTCGTCGGGACCGCCGTACCGGACGACGTACTCGGCCTGGACGTCGTCGATCAGCTTCGTGGCATCCGGGTGGCCGTAGCCGACGGCGACCAACTGCAGTCCCACCGGGCCCTCCTGGATTCATGGTTCGTCGCGAGGGCTGTCACAATAGGGGCGTCCCTGACAGCGTCGTCAGCATCCACCGTCACCACTCCGGAAGGTTGCACCAGTGAGCGACGCCGTGAAGATCCCGACCGACCTGCTGCCCGCTGACGGGCGCTTCGGGGCCGGGCCCTCCAAGATCCAGACCAGCCACCTCGACGCGCTTGCGGCGACCGGCTCGGCGTTGATGGGCACCTCCCACCGCCAGGCGCCGGTCAGGAACACGGTCGGCCGGGTGCGCGAGGGTCTCGCGGAGCTGTTCTCGCTGCCCGAGGGCTACGAGGTGGTGCTCGGCAACGGTGGCGCGACCGCCTTCTGGGACATCGCGACGTTCGGGCTGATCGAGAAGAAGAGCCAGCACCTGTCGTTCGGTGAGTTCTCCTCGAAGTTCGCCAAGGCTGCCGCGGAGGCGCCTTGGCTCGATGAGCCGTCGGTCATCAAGAGCGAGCCCGGCTCGCGGCCCGAGGCCGTGGCCGAGGAAGGCGTCGACGCCTACGCCTGGGCGCACAACGAGACCTCGACCGCCGTGATGGCGCCGGTGGTCCGGCCCGCGGGCGCCGACGGCCTGGTGCTCATCGACGCCACGTCGGGCGCCGGCGGCCTGCCGGTCGACCTGACCGAGGTCGACGCCTACTACTTCGCCCCGCAGAAGAGCTTCGCGTCCGACGGCGGCCTCTGGATCGCGCTGATGTCGCCGGCCGCCCTCGAGCGCGCCGCGGCGATCGCCGCGACCGACCGGCACATCCCGGCCTTCTTCGACCTGCCGACCGCGATCGACAACTCGGCGAAGAACCAGACCTACAACACCCCCTCGGTCGCCACCCTGTTCCTGATGGCCGAGCAGCTGGACTGGATGAACAGCCAGGGCGGGCTCAAGGGGATGGTCGAGCGCACCACGGCCTCCTCGGACGCGCTCTACGGCTGGGCCGAGCGGACGTCGTACACCACGCCGTACGTCGTCGACCCCGCCCACCGCTCGTTGGTCATCGGCACCGTGGACTTCGATGACAACATCGACGCCGCCGCCATCGCCGCGACCCTGCGCGCCAACGGCATCGTCGACACCGAGCCCTACCGCAAGCTCGGCCGCAACCAGCTCCGAATCGCGATGTACCCCGCCATCGACCCCTCGGACATCGAGGCACTCACCAAGTGCATCGACTACGTCGTGGAGCAGACCTCCTGAGTCGCATTTCGGGATAGTCCGGCACCTACGGCACCCCTTTCGCTCGAAATGGGGTGCCCCACGTGCCGGACTATCCCGGCAGCCCGCTCACCGCTCCCTGTTCCGTGCAGTGGGCCTAGTCTTCGAGCATGGCGAAGCGGCCGGCCGAGAAGCTCGTGGGCGAGCCTGCCGACGTCGCGTTCTTCGAGGACCTGCTCGACGCACACCGGACCCGGGGCTTCATCCGGGTCATGCGGTGGCTGCCCACGGATCCGCGCTGCCGGCTCTGCAAGTCGCCCTTCGGGGGACGTGCCGGGCGGATCATGAAGCGCTTCGGGCGCGGGCCTTCGCGCAAGAACCCCACGATGTGCAGCATCTGCTTCGAGAACGCCCCGATGGGCGGGGTGGAGCTGGAGATCGGTGTGTTGTTCGCCGACGTCCGCGGGTTCACCTCCCTCGCCGAGAAGATGGCGCCCGAGGAGGTCGCGACGTTGCTCAACCGCTTCTACGCCGCCGCCTCCGACGTCCTGACCCGCTCGGGCATCCTCGACAAGATGGTCGGCGACGAGGTCATGGCGCTCTACATCCCGCGCATGATCGGCGATCACTGGGTGGACGACATCGTCCGTGACGCCGCCGAGCTCCTGACCGCCGTCGGCTACGGGACGCCGGAGGGACCGTGGCTGCGGCTGGGAGTCGGAATCGACATCGGACAGGCGTACGTCGGCAACGTCGGTTCCGGTGTCGTCAAGGACTTCACCGCCCTGGGCGACGTCGTCAACACGGCCTCACGCCTCCAGTCGGCAGCGTCTGCCGGGCAGATCGTGATGTCGGAGCGACTGTTCGGCCGCCTGTCCACGCCGTTGCCGAACGCCAGCCCCGTCAGCCTGGACCTCAAGGGCAAGCAGGACGTCGAGCCGGCACGCGTCCTCGACCTGCACGCGCCCTGACCGACGAGTACGACGTCGACCTCGTCGCGAGACGGGTCTGGAGATGGTTCATACTACGAACGTGTCAGGCTCGTCAGAGGCTGGCTTCGCGGACGTGGTGTAGTTGCAGCACGCTTCCCTTCCAGGGAAGGGGTCGAGGTTCAAATCCTCGCGTCCGCTCCAGTTGCCGGAGCCCGCCGCGCAGGCACCCCGTGGTGCGTGTCAGGCGCCCGGGTCAGCCGGTGGGCTCAGGCTCGGTCGCGGTCAACGCGCGATTGTCGGTCTGGTTCCCCTGGAGCGCGAGCCCTTGCGGGTCAGGGCTCGGTCAGGCCGCGCAGTAGCGCGCCCACCGCAGTGCGCCAAGTCTGGTCCTCATCTCCTGGAGGCAGCATCCGCATGATCGCGCCGCGCATCTCGGCGTTGGCGAGACCCTCACACATCCCTTGGAACGCCACTACCGCGGTCTCCAGGCTGATGCCTCGCCTGAGCCGAGGCCCATCTTGGAGTCTCGCGACCTTGGCGGTCAGCGCGACCAGCGCTCGCTGACGCTCCTCGAGCAGTTCGGGCCCGGGTTCGAACTCGGGAAGCACGCGTTGGAAGGTGATCCGGAACAACGCGGGGTGCTCGAGGACGAACGGACGGAACACCTCGGCACTCATCGCCACCAGGTCGGCGACTGGATCGTCGGTCTCCGGATGGGCGAGTACGGCGGCAGTGAGCAACTGGTAGGCGCGGTGCGCCAGCGCGTCGACGACCAGCCCTTCGCGAGACCCGAAGAGGCTGTACACCGCCCTGGTCGTGGTGCCTACCTCCTCGGCGACCGCCCGGACCGAGACCGCCGCCGGTCCGCGTTCCTCGAAGAGTCGCTCTGCAGCCGCTCGGAGTGCCTCGCGGGTCTGTTCGTCGTGTTCGCGCGGTCGTCCCATGTCCTTGACAAGATTACAGCACATGTTACGTTACGTGTTACGTAACACATAACGAAAGGTTGGGCATGAACGAGAACCGCTATCGAGAGGCAGAGCAACGACTCTTCGACGACGCCGGTATCGCCCCGAGCGAGCATTGGCTCGAGCTAGGCACCATCGGGTCTCGGGCCAGGGTGCTCGAGATCGGCGACGGTACCCCCCTGGTGTTCCTCCACGGCGGGCCGATGTCCGCGGCGACGTGGTCATACGTCGTGTCGCAGCTGACGGGGATGCGGGCCATCCTCGTTGATCGACCCGGCTGCGGGCTCAGCGAGCCTCCGCCTCACACACCCACCAGCACGACCCTGCCAGACTATCTGGAGACCCTTACCGGAGACGTGCTCGACGCGCTCGCGCTCGATCGCGCAACCATCGTGGGCTCGTCGCTCGGCGGCTCCGCCGCGCTCCGTTCTGCCGCAGCGTTGCCGCACCGAGTTCGCGGCGTCTTCCTGGCCGGTTGCCCGCCGTTCGTTCCAGGGTGGACCCAGATTCCCTTCTTCACGCTGTTGCGCACGCCGGTGCTGGGCTGGGCCATGGTGCGACTGCCCGCCACCCGGGCGAGCGTGCGCGTGGGCCTGCGCCAGATGGGGCATTCGAAGGCACTCCGCCAAGACGCGATCCCTGGCGCCATGCTCGACTGGGAACGCGCGTGGCAACGCGACACCGACACTCTTCGCAACGATGCCTCGATGATCCGCCAGTGCGGCACCCGCCGGGGCGGCTTCGACCCTTCCCTTGATCTCGCACCCGCGGACCTGGGTCGCGTTCGGGTCCCAGTTCATCTCCTGGTCGGGTCCGACGACCCCATCGGAGCAACCGAGGTCGGCGGTCAACTCACCAGCGTTCTGCCCCAAGGGACACTCGAGGTCTGGGAGGGCGCGGGGCACCTGCCATGGCTCGAGGATCCCGCCCGCTTTGCGCACAGCCTGCAGACCTTCTCGAGCGTCACTCGAGCCATGTCCTGATCGCGCGCTCGGGTCACAGATCGGTCAGCGGGTCCCGCGGCTCCTCGGAGCCGGGGTGGGTGTTGAAGTCGGAGTCCTTGCGGCTGATGATCTCGCGCCGCTCCTCGGCCGAGAGCGCCTCCAGTGCGGCCCTCATCTCCTCGGGCTGGCCGCTCACCTCGGGCGCCTGGGGAATGGGGATCACCGTGTGCACGATGCGGTCGTCGTAGACGTGCACCGTGTTGAACGCCTGGTGACCGTCGACTCCGGAGACCAGCCGGTCCACCGGAGCGGGGTCGGTCGTGTAGCAGCTCGCAGAGGCGACCGAGACGGGAATGCCGGCGAACGTCGAGTGCGAGGTGTAGTGGTAGTGGCCGCCGAGGATCTGGCGCACATCGCTTCCCTCGATCACGGCAGCGAGCCGGTCCTGGTCGAGCAGCTCGATGATCGCGGCTGCCTCGAGGGTCGGCACCGGGATCGGCGGATGGTGCATCGCGAGGATGGTGCCGTGCTCGGCCGGCACGCTGAGCACATCGCGCAGCCAGTCGAGCTGGTCGCCGCTCAAGGCGCCGTGGTGGTAGTCCGGCAGGCTGGTGTCGAGCGCGACGATCCGCAACCCGCCGAGGTCGTGCACCCGGTCCTGGGGTCCGTCGTCGTCGGCGTCGAACAGCCCCCGCGCGTACGACGCGCGCTCGTCGTGGTTGCCCATCACCCACACGACGACGGCGCCCATCGCCTCCGCAGCAGGTTCGACGAGCGCCCGCAACCGGGCGTAGGCCTCGGGCTGGCCCCTGTCCGCGAGGTCACCGGTGAACACCAAGGCTTGCGGCACAGGCTCGAGCCGGCTCAGCCGCTCGAGCGCAGCCACCAGCCCGCTCTCCGGCACGACAGCGCCGTACTGCTTCTCGCCGTGCGCAAGCAGGTGGACGTCGCTGAGATGGGCGACGGTGAACCGAGGCGGGGGGTACTGGCCGTACTGCACGGACAGACGCTATCGCCGCAGCGGAGCCCTAGGAGTAGCGATGGCTCTTTGCCGTGTGGCCCTGCTCCCGTGTGCACGTGCGGCCGTTCATCGAACGGTGTCCACACAGCGCGTCGGTGGGCGCGAGCGGCGCAGCCGGCTCAGGCGTGCTGTCCACCTGGGGCTTCGCAGGTCGAGCGAGCGGTCTGGCCGGGGTCGACGCAGCTGCCCTCTCGCGATAACGGGCCTCCCGCATCGCCCGCACGGCCGCTTCCTTGCTCATCGTCGCTTCACGTGACGGACTCTAGGCGTGCGCGCCGACAGTTTCGTTCAGGCTCTCTCGGTAGCGTGCATCGCATGCCCATCAAACTCGAAAATGTCGGGATCGCCGTCCGGGACATCGAAGCGACGATCGCCTTCTTCACCGACCTCGGGCTGACCGTCCTCGGCCAGGACACGGTCAGCGGAGAGTGGGCCGACACCGCCGTCGGCCTCGATGGCAACCACGCCAAGATCGCCGTGCTCCAGACACCGGACGGTGCCGGTCGCCTCGAGCTGTTCGAGTACATCCACCCAGACGCGATCGAGACCGAGCCCACACTGCCCAACGAGATCGGCATGCACCGGGTCGCCTTCTCGGTCGACAACCTCGACGAGGCCCTCGAGATCGCCGCGAGGCACGACTGCCACCCGCTGCGCGGCGTGGCGACCTATGAGGACATCTACAAGCTCACCTATGTCCGCGGGCCCAGCGGCATCCTCGTCATGCTCGCCCAGGAACTGCAGAAGAGCTGACGGCATGCGATCGGAGTCCGGCGCCGTCCGAGTGACGGCCGGCTCGAGGCTCCTGGTCGTGGCGCTCGTCAGCCTGGTCGGTTGCTCGTGGTCGGACCCCGACGAGGCGCCCGCACCGGCTCAGACAGCGACGAAATCCGGATCTACGGCCCACTCGACTGAACCCACGACCCCGCGCCCGAGCCCCAGCCGCTACCAGCCGCACCCCTCCGAGATCGACCGCGCTGCGAAGCGCATCGCCGCACGCGCCGTCGAGTCGCTGCCCGACGTACGGCGGGTGACGTACACGCAGTACTTCGGCTACCAGCCGCCGAGCGCCAGCATCCTGGTCGAGGCCGACTTCGTGGGTGGAGGCGGCACGACGTACGAGGTGCAGATCAGTCAGACGTCAGAGGGGTGGCAGACCGACTCGGTCATCCCCGCCACGCCGGTGCCGCCCGTACCGGATCCGAGTCCCTTGATCCGCCGAGTGCTGGACAACGATCGCATCGCACTGCCCTGGGCGGGTCGCGTCGACGTCGCCGCCGGGCTCGTCTCCGACAGGGTGCTGCGGTCCATGCTCGAGGTGGCGGAGCAGCACCGGATCGGCATCAGCGTGCTGATCTCCGCCCACCCGGTGCAGGTCTTCGGCACCGACCGGCGCAGCAACCATCCCGACGGGCTCGCCTACGACATCGGGAGCATCGACGGCCAGCTGGTGGTCGACCCCGCTGCGGCCGGGCTGGTGAGTGAGGTGATGCGGCTGGCGGCCAGCACCGGCTCTTCCCAGGTGGGTGGCCCCGAAGACCTGGACGCCGGCGGCGCTCAGTACTTCTCCGACGCCACGCACAGCGACCACGTGCACGTGGGCTTCAACCCGCCGGACTAGTCGGCCGCTTGCAGAGCCTTCACCTCGTCGCGTGCTGCTGCCACTTCGGCGTGCTGACGAGACACGACCTCGCGGAACCCCTCGCTGAGGTCCTCCTCGAGCGCCTTCTCGTACTCGGAGACCGCGTGGTCCTCGCCGGTGACGGCTGCTCCCAGGACACTGCCTGCGTCGTCACCGGTCAGCGCGTCCTTGAGCGAGATCCACCCGCGGTGCAACGCTGCGGCAGCGGTCCCGCTCTCGTTCACGTCGTCGTCGTACTCATGGCCGAGCTCGACGATCTCGCGGCGGAAGCCGGCGCGCTGCTCGGAGAGGCGCTCCAACGTCGTGGCCCACTCCGTGCGGTCGCTGTCCCGCAGCTTCTCCGCCGCAGTGGCGAAGCCGCGCTCGCCGTCCCTCAGCGTCTCCACCAGTTCCTTGGCGACCTTCTCGTCAACGGACACGTTCGCTCCTTCATCACGGGGCATCGGGGACTGCGCTGGTACCCGACGCGCCGTCCTCGAAACTCAGTCCGCCAGTGCGGTCTCGATCAACACGTACGTCGCGGCGTCGAACGCCACGATGCGCGCCTCCTCGACCTCCGTGTCGGCGGCGCCCAGGGTCTCGACGGCCGCCGCGATGGCGTCGTCCTTCGGCCAGCCGTAGACGCCGGCGCTGACGAGCGGGAACGCGATGGTGCGGGCGCCGAGTTCGTCGGCGACCTCCAGGGCGCGGGAGTAGCACGAGGTGAGCAGACTGCGATCGGTCTGGCCGATGCTGTGGTTGGGGCCGACCACGTGGATCACCCAGCGGGCCGGCATCCGGCCCGCGGTGGTCCAGCCGGCGTCGCCGGTGGCGAGCCCGTTGGGGAACCTGGCCTTGCAGTCGTCCATCACCTCCGAGCCGCCGGCGCGGTGGATCGCGCCGTCGACCCCGCCACCGCCGCGCATCCGGTTGTTCGCGGCGTTCACGACCGCGTCGACCTGCTGCGCGGTGATGTCGCCCTGGACGACGGTGATCTCCATCAGGCCTCCTTCAGCAGCTTGAGCGTGGCGCGTTCCAGCGCCGCCTGCCGCTCGTCGGGGTTCGAGAACTTCCGCCGGGTCGCCCGCTCGATCGTGCGGCCCTCCTCGTAGGCGTCGATCACGCGCGGGTCGACGTACGACGACCGGGCCAGCGTCGGGGTGTTGCCCAGGAACTCTGCGACTTCCTTCATCGCACCGCTGATCGCGCGCTTCCGGGAGGCCCTGGTCTCCCCGGGCTCGTCGGTCTCGGCGAGGGCGGCGGCCGCGAGCACGGTGGCGTGCCAGGTCCGGAAGTCCTTCGCGGTCGAGTCGAGACGCGTCGACTCGCGCACGTACTCGTTGACCAGCTCGGGCAGGATCGACCGCCACGAACGGCCGTTCTTGTAGGCCAGCAGCTGCGGGTCGTCCCGGCCCTTGCGGCGCCGCATGATCTCGATCGCCTCGATGACCGTGGCATCGTCGATCTCGATGCGGTGGTCGACGCCGGACTTGCCGGTGAAGGCGAAGACCAGCCGGTCCTGCTGGCGACGAACGTGCCGCCTTTGCAGCGTGGTCAGGCCGAAGCTGCCGTGCTTGTCGGCGTAGACGTCGTTGCCGATCCGGAAGTAGCCCAGGTCGAGCAGCCGGACCGATGCGGCGCAGGCCCGCTCCAGCGGCATCCCCTCGGTGCCCAGGTCGACCAGCACCCGCTCGCGAGCGCGCACGAGGGCGCGGCCGAAGTCGAGCATCCGGTCGAACTTCTCCGCGTCCCGGCGGGACCGCCAGTCCGGGTGGTACAGGTACTGCCGCCGACCGGCGTCATCGGTTCCGACGGCCTGCAGGTGACCGTTGTCGTACGGCGTGATCCAGACGTCCTCCCACGCCGGCGGGATCACCAGGTCCTTGCACCGCTGCGCATCGTCGCCAGTGAGCCGGTCACCGTCCTCGTCCAGGTAGACGAAACCGGCGCCGGCCCGGCGACGGGTCCAGCCGGGTTCGTCGGGTCTGGTCCTGCGAAGACGCGGCACGGGCGGATCCTCTCAGCCCCGTCAGTGTGGACGGAGCGCACGCAGCAGTACCCCGATCACGACCAAACCAGCCGCGCCCCCCAGCAGCCACGGCCAGAGCGGGCGGTCGGGATCGGGCACCGGGGCCGAATGGTCCGGCTCAACTGGGCTCCCGGGGGGAAGGGACACCGGTGCCAGGTCCTTCTCGAGTCGCCGCGGGAGGTCGAGCCGGAGTACCGGCGCCTGCTGCCCCTCCGAGCTCAGGAATACCCGCCCGCGCTGATCGACCGCGATCCCCTCGCCCTGCTGCTGGCTGGGCAGGGTGACGTCGCCGACCGTCTCGAGTCCGGGATACGTGTAGAAGACCGCGCGCGAGTACGTGCGCAGGACGAAGTGCCGGCCATCGGGGAAGAACGCGCCGTCGGTGACCAGCCCCGGCACGTCGGCCAGGTCACGGACGCGGTTGGGCTCCGACGTGGAGAGAGAATCTGGAACGACGTACAGCGCGCCACTCATCAGTCCCTTGGACGCGATGAACACCTTCTGGTTGACCGGATTCACCAGCAACGCCTCCGCGTCGCGGGGGCCGCCCGGGTAGCTGATCTCGTACGTCGTGGGCGTGACCGCCCGGTCACCGCGCTCCACCGGCACCTCGAACAGTCGCACCGAGTCGCGCGCTGCCTGGTTGTCGCCGATGTCACCGACCAGGACCCGGCCGAGATAGGGGGCCACTGCCTCGACGTCCTCGACCTCGTCGCTCCACGACGTGATCCCGACGGTGCGACAGGTGCTCGCGTCGACGACGAACACCCGGCCCGAGTCGCCCGAGTCGTTGACGGTGGCGAACAGGCCGTCACGGGCGACCAGGCCGCTCGACTCGACGATCTGCGGGTCCTGGAACCGGCACACCTCCTCGCCGCCTCCCGGCTCGGCGTCCGCGACCGAGAACCCGATCACGAACGGCACCGCGATCGCGACCGCGAATCCGCGCTCGATCCAGCTCATTGGTCGAGGAGGGTGGCCAGCCGGGGGGAGATGCCCCACGTGGCGACCAGGTCGTCGTACTCGTCGCGGACGCCGCCGCCCTTGACCGGCGCACCGGTGCGCACCGCACGCAGCAGGGTGTTCCGCGGCGTGTGCTTGCTCTCGACGAACTGCATGACGTCGACGCGGTAGCCCTGCAGCCGCATCAGCGAGGCTCGCAGCGCGTCGGTGAGGGTGTCGGCGAACCGCTCGCGAAGGATCCCGTGCCGGGTGAGCATCGCGTACGGCGCGGGCGTCGGCGTGCGCCGCAGCTGAGCGGCCACGTCGTGGTGGCAGCACGGTGCGGCGAGCACGAGAGCCGCGCCCCACCCGACCGCGCGGGCCAGCGCCTCGTCGGTCGCGGTGTCGCAGGCGTGCAGCGCGAGCACCACCTCCGGCTCGGTGGCGAGCTCGGCCGCGGAGATCGTGCCGACCACGAACTCCGCGTCCAGCCCGAGCTCGGCGGCCACCGCGCTGCTGTGCTTCCTCGACTGCTCCTTGACGTCGACCCCGGTCAGCCGGACCGCGAGGTCGCGGGTCTCCAGGAACCGCTGTGCGGTCAGCGTGAGGTAGGCGTTGCCACAGCCCAGGTCCACGATCCGCAACGGGTCCTCGGCGGTGGGCGTGCGCAGGTGCCCTTTGGCGATCGCGTCCGTGACCGTGGCGTCGAGGACCCGCAGGAACTCCTCCACCTGGCGCAGCTTCGCCTGGCGGCTCGGCTTGATCCGGCCCTCGGCGTCGGCCAGCCCGAGCGCGCGGTAGACCGGGTCGTCCTCGGGCAGCAGCCGCTCCTTCTCGCGGTCGTGGTCACGGTCGGCCTCGACCACCTCGACCCGGTCGTTGGTGTGCACGACGGCCTCGAGCTTCTTGGTGACCCGCACCTGGTGGGTCTGCGTGGTCGTGTCCACGTGCCAGTTGCCGAACGGCTCGTCGAGCAGGGCGTCGACTGCGTCCCTCGCCGCGTCGCCGGCGTGGTTGGCGGTGTGCGCCTGGGTGTCGTCGTACGTCGTGATCTGGAGGTGGCGGCCGGCCTTGAGGTCGACGTAGCGGAGCTCGGCCCGGCGCCAGCGCGGCTGCTGGCCCTTCTGCCGGCCGGACGCGACCGCCTTGACCAGCGCGTCGGGGTCGAGCAGGTGGGAGCGCATCCGGTTGAGCGCGCGGAGGAGGGGCTCGCTCACTTGGCCACCGCCGCGATCACCACGACCACAAGGAGCGCCACGAGCGCCACCGGGATGATGAGTCGGCGGTGGCGCGGGTTCACTCCGGAAGTCTAGAAGCCAGCAGCTCGGCCAGGTGCATCGCGGGCACCCCGGCCAGGTCGGCCAGCTGGAGCCGGCAGGACATCCCGTCCGCGAGCACCGTTGCCTCCGGAGCCGACCGCACGGCGGGGAGCAGGTGCGTCTCGGCGACCGCCACCGAGGTCTCGTAGTGGCCGCGCTCCATCCCGAAGTTGCCGGCCAGCCCGCAACACCCCGCGACCCGGGTCACCTTCGCCCCGGCGCCCGTCAGCAGCCGCTCGTCGGCGTCGAACCCGAGGATCGAGGCGTGATGGCAGTGCGGCTGCACGACTGCCTCCACACCGGTCAGGTCCGGCGGCGCCCAGTCCAGCCGCTCCAACAGCTCGGCGAACGTGACCACCCCGGCGGCCACCTCCGCGGCCCGCGGGTCGTCACACAGCTCGACCGCGTCCGCCCGCAGCGAGGCCAGGCAGGACGGCTCCAGCCCGAGCACCGGCGTCCCGTCGGCGACGTACGGCGCCAGCGTGGCGACCGTGCGGGCCATGATCTTGCGTGCGGCGTCGAGCTGCCCGGTGCTCACCCAGGTCAACCCGCAGCAGGCCGTCTCGTCGATCACCCGGACCGTGAGCCCGGCGGCTTCGAGCACCTTGATCGCCGCGTGCGCGGTGTCCGGCGCCAGGTGGTCGGTGAACGAGTCCGCCCAGATCCACACGTCGGGCGTACCGCTGCCGGACTTGGCCCGAGTGGACCGGCGCAGGCTCCGCGGCGCGAGCTCGGGGAGGCTGCGGCGCTGGTCGATCCCGGCGGTCGCCTTCGCCACCCGCGCCACCGCACCCAGCCGCGCCATCCGCGCCATCGGAGCCCCCAGCCGAAGCCAACGGGGCAGCTGACCGAGGGTGTAGTGGCTGCGCGGCCGGCGTCGGCCGGCGTACTTCTGGTGCAGCGCCTCCGCCTTGTACGACGCCATGTCGACGCCGGTCGGGCAGTCGCTGACGCACCCCTTGCACGACAGGCACAGGTCCAGCGCCTCGTGGACCGCCGGGTCGGCGAGCCCGTCGACGAGTCGCCCGTCGAGAGCCTCCTGGAGCACCCGGGCCCGGCCTCGCGTCGAGTCCTTCTCCTCCCGGGTCGCGAGGTACGACGGGCACATCACCCCGGTGGCCGCCGGGGCCACGCACTTGCCGACGCCGGTGCAGCGGTGGACCGCGGCACCCAAGGAGCCGCCGTCGTGGAGGAGCCGCAGGCCGGTCTCGACGACCGCGACCGGGTGCGCCGCCCGAAGGTTCGCGTCGAGCGGCGCGGGGTCGGTCAGCACCCCCGGGTTGAGCAGGCCGTCCGGGTCGCAGGCCGCCTTCACCGCGCCGAACAGGGCGAGCGACTGCTCGTCGTACATCAACGGCAGCAGCTCGGACCGGGCCCGCCCGTCGCCGTGCTCGCCGGAGAGTGAGCCGCCGTAGTGCGCCAGCCGGCGGGCGCTCGCGGTCAGGAAGTCGCGGAACCGCCCGCCGCCGTCGTCGAATTCGAAGTCGATCCGGACGTGCACGCAGCCGTCGCCGAAGTGGCCGTACGGCACGCCCGAGAGGCCGTGCCCGGAGAGCAGCTCGTCGAAGTCGCGCAGCCAGGCCCCGAGGTGCTCCGGAGGGACCGCCGCGTCCTCCCAGCCCGAGTACGCCGGCCGCCCCAGGCTGCGGGCGGCCAGCCCCGCGCCGTCCTCCCGGATCCGCCACAGCGCCGCGGCCTCCCTCGGGTTCGTCACGCGGCGCCCACCGATCGACGTGGCCAGCGCCTCCGCGTCCGGGCCGGCGACCTCCACGAACAGCCAGCCTGAGCCCACCGGCAGTTCCGGCACCGCGCCGCCACGGCCGCGCACGAGGTCGACGATCCGGGAGTCGAGGCCTTCGCACGCGACCAGCCGAGCATCCGCCGCGGACAGCGCGAGCAGGCCCGGCACCGCGTCGGCGGCCTCGGCCATGGAGCCGAAGCCGAGCACCACGAGCTCCCGGGCCTCGTCGGGCACCAGCGCCACCGTCGCCTCACGCACCAGCGCCAGCGTGCCCTCGGAGCCCACCAGGAACCGGTCCAGGCTGCGTTGCTCGGGCAGCAGGTGCTCGAGCGCGTAGCCGCTCACCTGCCGCGAGAACCGGCCGAAGTGGGTGCGCACGTGCGCGAGGTGCGCGTCGACGATCCCGGGCAGCGCGTCCGCAGCGGTCGGGTCGGGGAACAGGGCGTCGAGGGCGACCACGTTGTCGGCGGTCCGGCCGTAGCCGAGCGCCCTCGTGCCACAGGCGTTGTTGCCCACCATCCCGCCGATCGTGCAGCGGGTGTGCGTGGACGGGTCCGGCCCGAACCTCAGCCCATGCTCGGCCGCCGCCCTTTGCAGCGTCGCGTGCACGACACCGGGCTCGACCACCGCGGTCCGCGCCTCCGGGTCGATGGCGACGATCCGGTTCAGGTGCCGGACCGTGTCGACGACGATGCCCGGGCCCACGGCGTTGCCGGCGATCGAGGTCCCCGCCCCGCGCATGGTGACCGACGTACCGAGCTCGCGGGCGGTGTCGAGGATCGCGTCCAGCTCGTCACGGTGCTGCGGGCGGACCACGACCTGCGGCACCACCCGGTAGAGCGACGCGTCGGTGGAGTACAGCGCCCGCGTCAGGGTCGAGTCGTCGACGTCGCTGACGCCCCGTCGCCGCAGTTCCGTGGAAATGGCGGCGCTGAGAGTCATTCGGGGTCCCCGCGGCGTTGTTCGTCGGAGGAGCGAAGCGGGGGAGACGAAGAACGTCGTGGGGTGAAGCTCACCAGTGCTCCATGGACCGGCCGATGATCCCCGCCAGGTCCTCGTCGGTGACCTGCTTGGGGGCTGTGGCGAGCAGGCGCTGCTGCTGCAGCGAGCCGGCGACCAGGTCGTCGACGTCCCCCGCGCCGTACCCCACCTCTGCGAGGCCGTTGGGCAGCCCGATGTCGCGCATCAGCACGGCCAGGGTCTCGGCGAGCGCGTCCGGGCCGGAGCCGTTGCCGCCGAGCAGCTCCGCGGCCCGCTGGTGCCGCTCGGGCGCTGCATCGAACGTGAACCGGAACGCTTCGGGAGCCGTCAGCGACACCGCCATCCCGTGCGGGACGATCGGCTCGTCGTCGGGGTACCCCTCGGGCCGGAACGAGCGCACCCGGCCGGCGATCGGGTAGGCGTTGGCGTGCGGGATGTGCACGCCGGCGTTGCCGAACCCGAGTCCGGCGAACGTCGCCGCCAACGCCATCTGCTCGCGCGCGACCGTGTCACTGCCATCGCGTACGGCGGTCCGGAACGCGCCCGCGAGCAGGCCGAGCGCCCGCTCCGACCACATGTCGGCGATCGGGTTCGCCCCGCAGTAGGGCACCCGCTCCTCGGGCCGCTTGGCGTCGAAGTCGGCGTACCAGCGCGCCGTGTAGCTCTCCAGCGCGTGGCACAGGATGTCCATGCCGGCGGCGGCCGTGACCATGGCCGGCTGGGTCGTCGTCAGGGACGGGTCGACCACCGCCAGACGGGGTCGCAGCGCCGGGTGGCTGATCCCGGTCTTCACCTTCAGCGACAGCACGTCCAACACGCAGATCGTGGTGCTCTCGCTGCCGGTCCCGGTGGTGGTCGGGATCGCGACCAGCGGCAGCAGCGGCTGGGCCGGCGCCTGCGCCTTGCCGACCGGTGCGTTGATGTAGTCCATCAGCTCGCCGGGGTTGGTGACGAGCAGGTTGACCGCCTTCGCCGTGTCGATCGACGATCCCCCGCCGACCGCCACGATCGCATCGAACGGACCCGCGTCGCGACCGAACGCGACCGCCCGCTCCAGCGACTCGTCGGTCGGCTCCACACGCGCTTCGTCGTACGTCGTCACCTCGAGGCCGCGCGCGGTGATCGACTCGGCGATCCGCGCCGGGTGCCCGGTAGCGGCCACGCCGGCATCGGTGATCAGGAGCACCCGCTGTGCCCCGAGGGCAGCCAGGTCGTGACCCACCTCTGCCGAGGCGCCGGGGCCGAACTTCAGCGCCGGGGCCGCGTAGGTGAAGACGGTCTCGCTCATCCCCGCAACCTAGCTCCGAGCGAGGCCCGCACGATGTCGTAGACCTCCACCGCTCCCGACTCCACGTCGACGAGCGACACCCACGCCGCCTCGTCGGTGGTGCCGTCGACCTCCACCACCCGCGGTTCGGCGTCGGCCGGCACCGTGGCGTCGTAGACGATGCCGACGGAGTGCAGCTCCTCGTCACGGCCCGACGGTGCGGTGCCGCGCAGCGCCGCGTTGTCGACGGTCACGATCGCGCCGACCTCACAGGTCAGGCCGGTCTCTTCGGCGACCTCGCGGACCACCGCGTCACGGGGCGCCTCTCCATGCTCGAGACCACCGCCGGGCAGGTTCCACAGCCCCGGGTGCGGCCCCCGCGGCGAGTTCCGGGTGAGCAGCACCGAGCCGTCGCGCACGACGAGCGCGTAGGCGGCGACCCGCTGCTTGTGGTGCGGCCGGTACGCCGCCAGCGCCTCCTTGACCAGCGCCACGGTCGGCACGCTCCCGTCCAGGACGCCCGACAGCGGGTGCCACGCGGCCTCCACCGTCGACCCGTCGACCTCGAGCACCCGCGGCGGCGGCGAGTCCGCGGGGACCCAGCCCTCGTAGACGATCCGCAGCGAGTGCGCGTCCACCCGCCGACCCTTGCGCCAGGTGTCGGGGAGGTGCAGCGAGAACGTGTGCGCCGTCTCCCCGATCCGCAGCGACAGGCCGGTCTCCTCGTGCACCTCACGCACGACGGCGTCCCGCGGGTCCTCACCGTGGTCGAGGCCGCCGCCGGGCAGGGTCCAGAGACCCTCGCGGCTGATGTGCGGGGCGAGGCGGCTGAGCAGGATCTGCTCGTCCCGGATGATCACGGCGTACGCCGCCACCCGCTGCACTCGTTGGCCCACGACCAGCAAACTTAGCGGCTAGCTGAACGGCGGCCGGTGGTCGCGCGCCAGCGAACGCCGACCCGCCCAGCGCCAGACCCGGGCCGCGCGGTCGCGGTCCTCGTCGGTGACCAGGTTGCCCATCCAGCGCAGCGCCAGCGTCATCAGCCAGTCGGACCGCATGCCGGCCGGGCCGAGGGCGGACAGGACCTTGGGCACGGTGACGAGCCCGGCCAGCCGGCGCGCGATCGAGAACGACTCGCCGTACTCGTCGCTCAGGAGTGCGGGCCACATCCGCTCCAGGTCGTGACCCTCGGCCAGCACCTCGGCCAGCAGCCGCCCGGACTCCAGGCCGTAGTCGATGCCCTCGCCGTTCAGCGGGTTCACGCAGGCGGCGGCGTCGCCGATCAGCGCCCAGTTCGGCCCGGCGACGTTCGACACCGCTCCACCCATCGGCAGCAGCGCCGAGGTGGGCGCCCGGAGCTCGCCGGACAGCTGGAAGTCCTCACGACGCTCGTCGGCGTAGTGCTGCATCAGCGGCTTGATCGCCACCTCCGCAGGGCGCTTCGAGGTCGCCAGGCTGCCGACGCCGATGTTCACCTCGCCGTTGCCCAGGGGGAAGATCCAGCCGTAGCCCGACAGGATCTCGTCGTCCTCACCGCGCAGCTCCAGGTGCGAGCTGATCCAGGGGTCGTCGGACATCTCCGAGTTGATGTAGGACCGGCCAGCGACCGCGTAGACCGTGTCCCGGTGCCACACCCGGCCGAGGACCTTGCCCAGCGGCGAGCGCACCCCGTCGGCGACGACCAGTCGCTGGCACTCGATCTCGAACGTCTCCGACCCCGAGCGGAACACGACCGCAGCCACCCGGTCGCCATCGCGGCGGACGTCGACCGCCCGGGCGCCGTCGATCGCCACAGCGCCGGCCTTGATCGCGGTGGTGCGCAGGTGGTCGTCGAGCTCGGTCCGGGCGACCGCACTCCCCCATGACGGCAGCGTGCCGCCCGGCCAGGGCAACAGGAGCGTCTGGCCGAAGCCGTGGGCGCGCAGGCCCTGGCTCACCGTGTGCGCCCGCAGCCAGTCCTCCAGGCCCAGGCGCTGCAGCTCTCCGATGGCGCGCGGGGTCAGCCCGTCGCCACAGGTCTTGTCACGCGGGAACACCGCGGCGTCCGCGAGCACGACGTCCAGCCCGGCGCGCGCGGCCCATGCAGCCGCCGCCGAGCCGGCGGGGCCGGCGCCGACGACCAGCACGTCGGTCCGGGTCGGGGTGCTCACCCGCCAATTGTCTCAGGACCGGTTCAAAGCACGAAGACCCCGTCACCGTGAGGTGGACGGGGCCTTCGTGTGCTCGACGTCAGTTCTGGTAGGACCCGAAGTCGAAGTCGTCCAGTGCGACCGCCTGACCGGAGCCGTTGCCGAACTCGTAGTCGTAGGAGTCGTAGCCGGTGACGGAGTACGCCGCGGCGCGGGCCTCCTCGGTCGGCTCGACCCGGATGTTGCGGTAGCGCTCCAGGCCGGTACCGGCCGGGATCAGCTTGCCGATGATCACGTTCTCCTTCAGGCCGCGAAGCGAGTCGGAGCGTCCGTGGATCGCCGCGTCGGTGAGCACTCGGGTGGTCTCCTGGAAGGAGGCCGCCGAGAGCCACGACTCGGTGGCGAGCGAGGCCTTGGTGATGCCCATCAGGACCGGACGACCCGAGGCCGGCTTGCCGCCCTCGGAGACGACCCGACGGTTCTCCTCCTCGAAGCGACCGCGGTCGACCAGGTCGGACGGCAGCAGGTTGGTGTCACCCGACTCGATCACCGTGACTCGGCGCAGCATCTGCCGGACGATGATCTCGATGTGCTTGTCGTGGATCGACACGCCCTGGCTGCGGTAGACCTGCTGGACCTCGTCCACCAGGTGCTCCTGAGCCTTGCGGACACCGAGGATGCGCAGCACCTCGCCGGGGTCGGGGGTACCGACCGTCAGCATCTGGCCGACCTCGATGTGGTCGCCCTCGGCGACCAGCAGGCGGGAGCGCTTGGAGACGGGGTACTCCTGGACCTCGGAGCCGTCGTCCGGGGTGACCAGCACCTTGCGGGTCTTGTCGGTCTCCTCGATGCTCACCCGTCCGGCGGCCTCGGAGATCGGCGAGCGACCCTTGGGCTGGCGCGCCTCGAACAGCTCGACCACGCGGGGCAGACCCTGCGTGATGTCGTCGGCCGAAGCCACACCACCGGTGTGGAAGGTACGCATCGTCAGCTGGGTGCCGGGCTCACCGATCGACTGGGCGGCGATGATGCCGACCGCCTCGCCGATGTCGACGAGCTTGCCGGTCGCGAGCGACCGGCCGTAGCACTTCGCGCAGGTACCGGTCTTGGCGTCGCAGGTCAGCACGGAGCGGACCTTGATCTCCTCGATGCCGGCAGCGACCATCTCGCCGATCTTGATGTCGCCGAGGTCCTCACCCGCGGAAACCAGCTTCTCGCCGGTGTCGGGGTGCTCGACGTCGACGGCAGCGGTCCGGGCGTACGCCGCAGTCTCGGCGTTCTCCGCCTTGACCACGGTGCCGTCCTCGCGACGGTCACCGATCCGCTTGGGCAGACCACGCTCGGTGCCGCAGTCGTCCTCGCGGATGATCACGTCCTGCGAGACGTCGACGAGTCGACGCGTCAGGTAGCCCGAGTCGGCGGTCCGCAACGCGGTGTCCGCCAGACCCTTGCGCGCACCGTGGGTGGCGATGAAGTACTCCAGCACCGTCAGGCCCTCGCGGAAGTTGGACTTGATCGGCTCCGGGATGATCTCGCCGCGCGGGTTGGCCACGAGGCCTCGCATCGCAGCGACCTGCCGGATCTGGTTCATGTTTCCGGAGGCGCCCGAGTCGACCATCATGTAGATCGGGTTGGACCGGTCGAAGTTGGCCTCCATGGCCTTCCCGACCTCGTTGGACGCCTCGGTCCAGATCTCGATGAGCTCCTGGCGGCGCTCCTCGTCGGTGACCAGACCGCGCTCGAACTGCTTCTGCACCTTCTCGGCCTGGGCCTCGTAGCCGTGCAGGATCTCCTTCTTGGTCGAGGGCGTCACGACGTCCTCGATCGAGACCGTCACGCCGGACCGGGTGGCCCAGTGGAAGCCGGTGTCCTTGAGTGCGTCCAGCGACGCTGCGACCTCGACCTTGGTGTAGCGCTCGGCCAGGTCGTTGACGATCGAGCCGAGCTGCTTCTTGCCCACTTCGTAGTTCACGAAGGGGTAGTCGGCAGGCAGGGTGTCGTTGAAGATCGAGCGGCCCAGGGTGGTCTCGAGGATCAGCGAGCGACCCTCTTCCCAGTCGTCCCCGAGGTCCAGCTCGAGCGGCGGAACGATGTCGTTGAACCGGATCTTGACCTGGCTCTGCAGCGAGATCTCGCCCTTGTCGAACGCCATGATCGCCTCGGCCGGCGACGAGAACACCCGGCCCTCGCCGGGCGAGTTGTCCCGCTCGGTGGTGAGGAAGAACAGGCCGATGATCATGTCCTGGGTGGGCATGGTCACCGGACGGCCGTCCGACGGCTTCAGGATGTTGTTGGTCGAGAGCATCAGGATCCGGGCCTCGGCCTGAGCCTCGGCCGACAGCGGCAGGTGCACCGCCATCTGGTCACCGTCGAAGTCGGCGTTGAACGCCGTGCAGACGAGCGGGTGGATCTGGATGGCCTTGCCCTCGATCAGCTGGGGCTCGAAGGCCTGGATGCCGAGTCGGTGCAGCGTGGGCGCACGGTTGAGCAGCACGGGGTGCTCGGTGATGACCTCTTCGAGGACGTCCCACACGACCGGGCGGGCGCGCTCGACCATCCGCTTCGCGGACTTGATGTTCTGAGCGTGCGACAGGTCGACCAGGCGCTTCATCACGAACGGCTTGAAGAGCTCCAGCGCCATCTGCTTGGGCAGACCGCACTGGTGCAGCTTCAGCTGCGGACCCGAGACGATCACCGAACGACCGGAGTAGTCCACGCGCTTGCCGAGCAGGTTCTGACGGAACCGGCCCTGCTTGCCCTTGAGCATGTCGGACAGCGACTTCAGCGGCCGGTTGCCCGGGCCGGTGACCGGACGGCCACGACGGCCGTTGTCGAACAGCGAGTCGACGGCCTCCTGGAGCATCCGCTTCTCGTTGTTGACGATGATCTCCGGGGCACCCAGGTCGAGCAGGCGCTTGAGCCGGTTGTTCCGGTTGATCACCCGGCGGTAGAGGTCGTTGAGGTCCGAGGTGGCGAACCGGCCACCGTCGAGCTGGACCATCGGCCGCAGGTCCGGCGGGATGACCGGGACGGCGTCGAGCACCATGCCCTCGGGCTTGTTGCCGGTCTTGCGGAACGCGTCGACGACCTTGAGCCGCTTGAGGGCACGGACCTTCTTCTGGCCCTTGCCGTTCTCGATCGTGTCGCGCAGCGACTCGACCTCGGCCTCGATGTCGAAGTCCTCGAGGCGCTTCTGGATCGCCGCGGCGCCCATGTGGCCGACGAAGTACTTGCCGAACCAGTTCTTCATCTCGCGGTAGAGGATCTCGTCGCCCATCAGGTCCTGGACCTTGAGCGCCTTGAAGGTGTTCCACACCTCGTCGAGGCGAGCGATCTCGGCGTCGCCGCGCTTGCGCAGCTGCGTCATCTCGCGCTCGGCTCCGTCGCGCACCTTGCGGCGCGCATCGGCCTTGGCACCCTCGGCCTCGAGAGTGGCGAGGTCCTCCTCGAGCTTCTTGGTGCGGTCCTCGATCGCGGTGTTCATCCGGCCCTCGAGCCGGTCGCGCTCCAGCTGCACCTTGCTCTCGAGCGAGGACAGGTCGCGGTGGCGAGCGTCCTCGTCGACGGAGGTGATCATGTAGGCGGCGAAGTAGATGACCTTCTCGAGGTCCTTCGGCGCCAGGTCGAGCAGGTAGCCGAGCCGCGACGGCACACCCTTGAAGTACCAGATGTGGGTCACGGGGGCGGCGAGCTCGATGTGGCCCATCCGCTCACGGCGGACCTTGGACCGAGTGACCTCGACCCCGCAGCGCTCGCAGATGATGCCCTTGAAGCGCACCCGCTTGTACTTGCCGCAGTAGCACTCCCAGTCCCGGGTGGGACCGAAGATCTTCTCGCAGAAGAGGCCGTCACGCTCAGGCTTGAGCGTGCGGTAGTTGATGGTCTCCGGCTTCTTGACCTCGCCGTGGCTCCAGGTGCGGATGTCATCCGCAGTGGCCAGGCCGATCTGAAGCTGGTCGAAGAAGTTCACGTCGAGCACGATGGCTTTTGTCCTTCGTTAGTTCTGAGAATCAAGCTGTTTGACCGAGGGAGGCCGTACGCCGGGGCGTACGGCCGCACCTCAGACTTCTTCGACCGAGCTGGGCTCGCGACGGGACAGGTCGATGCCGAGCTCCTCGGCAGCGCGGAAGACGTCTTCCTCCGCGTCGCGCATCTCGATGGCCGTGCCGTCCTGCGACAGCACCTCCACGTTGAGGCAGAGCGACTGCATCTCCTTGACGAGCACCTTGAACGACTCGGGGATGCCCGAGTCGGGGATGTTCTCGCCCTTGACGATGGCCTCGTAGACCTTCACGCGGCCCGGCACGTCGTCCGACTTGATCGTGAGCAGCTCCTGCAGGGCGTAGGCGGCGCCGTACGCCTCCATCGCCCAGACCTCCATCTCGCCGAACCGCTGGCCGCCGAACTGGGCCTTACCGCCCAGGGGCTGCTGCGTGATCATCGAGTAGGGGCCGGTGCTGCGTGCGTGGATCTTGTCGTCGACCAGGTGGTGGAGCTTGAGGATGTACATGTAGCCCACCGAGACCGGGTCCGTGAACGGCTCACCGGAGCGGCCGTCGAACAGGTTGGCCTTGCCGTTGTCGCCGATCAGTCGCTGACCGTCACGGGTCGGGAAGGTCGCACCGAGCAGGCCGGTGATCTCGTCCTCGCGGGCGCCGTCGAACACCGGGGTCGCAACCTTGGTGTTGGGCTCGGCCTTGTCCGCGTGGATCTTGATCAGCCGCTGCTTCCAGTCGGCGTCCTTCTTGTCCTCGTGAAGGTCGAGGTCCCAGCCCTGCTTGGCGAGCCACCCGAGGTGGAGCTCCAGGATCTGGCCGATGTTCATCCGGCGCGGGACACCCAACGGGTTGAGGACCACGTCGACCGGGGTGCCGTCCTCCATGAACGGCATGTCCTCGATCGGCAGGATCTTCGCGATGACGCCCTTGTTGCCGTGGCGGCCGGCGAGCTTGTCGCCCACCGAGATCTTGCGCTTCTGCGCCACGTAGACCCGGACCAGCTGGTTGACGCCCGGAGGCAGCTCGTCGCCGTCCTCGCGGTCGAAGACCCGGACGCCGATGACCGTGCCGGACTCACCGTGCGGCACCTTCATCGAGGTGTCGCGGACCTCGCGCGCCTTCTCACCGAAGATCGCGCGGAGCAGCCGCTCCTCGGGGGTCAGCTCGGTCTCGCCCTTGGGCGTGACCTTGCCGACCAGGATGTCGCCCGTGGTGACCTCGGCGCCGATGCGGATGATCCCGCGCTCGTCGAGGTCGGCCAGCATCTCCTCGGAGACGTTGGGGATGTCCCGGGTGATCTCCTCGGGGCCGAGCTTGGTGTCGCGAGCGTCGACCTCGTGCTCCTCGATGTGGATCGAGGTGAGGATGTCCTCCTGCACCAGGCGCTGGCTGAGGATGATCGCGTCCTCGTAGTTGTGGCCCTGCCACGGCATGAACGCCACGAGCAGGTTGGTGCCCAACGCCATCTCGGCCTTGTCGGTGCACGGACCGTCAGCGATCGGGGCACCGACCTTGAGCTTGTCGCCCTCGGCGACCAGCGGCCGCTGGTTGATGCAGGTGCCCTGGTTGGAGCGACGGAACTTGGCCAGCTTGTAGGTCGTGTAGGTGCCGTCGTCGTTCATCGTCTCGATGACGTCGGCGGACACCTCCTTGACCACTCCGGCCTTCTCCGCCACCAGCACGTCGCCGGCGTCGACCGCGGCGCGGTACTCCATGCCGGTGCCGACCAGGGGCGAGTCGCTGACGATCAGCGGCACGGCCTGGCGCTGCATGTTGGCGCCCATGAGCGCGCGGTTGGCGTCGTCGTGCTCGAGGAACGGGATCAGGGCGGTCGCGACCGACACCATCTGGCGCGGCGAGACGTCCATGTAGTCGACCTCGTCGGCCAGGATCTCGGTGACCTCACCGTGCTTCTGGCGAACCAGCACGCGCTCTTCGGCGAACTTGTTCTTGTCGTCGAGCGGCGCGTTGGCCTGGGCGATGACGAAGCGGTCCTCGTCGTCGGCGGTCAGGTAGTCGACCTTGTCGGTGACCTTGCCCTTCTCGACGCGGCGGTAGGGCGTCTCGACGAAGCCGAACGGGTTGATCCGGCCGTAGGAGGCCAGCGACCCGATCAGGCCGATGTTGGGGCCCTCCGGGGTCTCGATCGGGCACATCCGGCCGTAGTGGCTGTGGTGGACGTCGCGGACCTCCATGCCGGCCCGGTCACGGGACAGACCACCGGGACCCAGAGCGGAGAGCCGGCGCTTGTGCGTCAGCCCTGCGATCGGGTTGGTCTGGTCCATGAACTGGCTGAGCTGCGAGGTGCCGAAGAACTCCTTCAGCGCCGCGACCACGGGGCGGATGTTGATCAGGGACTGCGGCGTGATGGCCTCGACGTCCTGGGTCGTCATCCGCTCGCGGACCACACGCTCCATGCGGGCCAGGCCCGTGCGGAGCTGGTTCTGGATCAGCTCACCGACGGTGCGCATCCGGCGGTTGCCGAAGTGGTCGATGTCGTCGGCGCCGACAACCGTCGCGCCCTGCGGCGTCGCCAGCTCCTCGCGGCCGTCGTGGAGCGCGACGATGTAGCGGATCGCGGCGACGACGTCGGAGATGGTCAGCGTCTGCTGGTCGAACGCCTGGTCCTGGCCGAGCTTCTTGTTGATCTTGTAGCGGCCGACCTTGGCCAGGTCGTAGCGCTTCGGGTTGAAGTAGTAGTTCTTCAACAGCGTCAGCGCGGCCTCACGCGTGGGCGGTTCGCCCGGGCGCAGCTTGCGGTAGATGTCGAGCAGCGCGTCGTCAGGAGCCTGGGTGTGGTCCTTCTCCTCCGTGAGCTGGATCGACTCGAACTCGCGGAGCTCGGCCATCACGCCCTCGTAGTCGTACTCCTCGCCGGTGTCTTCGGCGACGGCGACGAGCGCCTTGAGGAGCACCGTGATGTTCTGCTTGCGCTTGCGGTCGAGGCGGACGCCGACCATGTCGCGCTTGTCGATCTCGAACTCCAGCCAGGCGCCCCGCGACGGGATCAGCTTGGCGGTGTAGATGTCCTTGTCGGACGTCTTGTCGGCGGTGCGCTCGAAGTAGACGCCGGGCGACCGGACGAGCTGGGAGACCACGACACGCTCGGTGCCGTTGATCACGAAGGTGCCCTTGGGCGTCATGAGCGGGAAGTCGCCCATGAACACGGTCTGGCCCTTGATCTCACCGGTGTCGTTGTTGGTGAACTCGGCGGAGACGTAGAGCGGTGCGGAGTAGGTGAAGTCCTTCTCTTTGCACTCGTCGACGGTGTACTTCGGGTCGTAGAAGACCGGGTTCTCGAACGAGAGAGACATCGTCTCGGAGAAGTCCTCGATCGGAGAGATCTCTTCGAAGATCTCGGTGAGTCCGGACTTCTCAGAGACGTCCTCGCCGGCCTTCTTGCGGGCGGCGACGGTCTCCTGCCAGTTCTCGTTGCCGATCAACCAGTCGAAACTGGAGGTCTGGAGAGAGAGAAGCTGAGGAACCTCGAGAGGTTCGGCGATCTTTGCGAAAGAGATGCGGGTGCTGCCGGAAATGTTGCGACGCGCGGCCAAGGAGCTGTCCTTCGAGGGAACGCTGGTGAGGAGCACTTACCCACCACAAACTCGGCCACCGGGCAGGCCGAAGAGCATTTGAGGGCAGGCGCAAAGCGCTACAATACCCGAAAAGAGGGCGCACCACAATGGCTGCATGCGCCGTATCGACGAGCGTCGACGACGATCATCCGTCCCCGGAGCCCCGAGGTCAAGCACCTAGGCCCGGTTTGCGCCTAGTTGGGGACGGCCGTGTCGACCTTCATCTTGTCGATCAGCCAGCTGTCGCCCTCGTGGACCATGGTCATGGTCACCCACATCTTGAGCGGCTCGTTGACGGTGCCGTCGCGGCTCGACGCCTGGTTGACGAACACCAGGATCTCGGCTCGGTCGTCCCCGGACCGGATGATCCCGGTGGCGATCGCCTCGGCCTGCACCACCAGCTTGGCGCTCTTGGCCTGCGGGCCGAGCTCCTCGATGACGCCGCGGTACTCGTCGGCGTAGTCGTCGGTGAAGTACGGCGTGGCCGTGGCGACGTCGTCCTCGAGGTGCCGGTAGTCGTAGGAGAGCACCGGGGCGACGGCCTCCTCGGCCACCTCCGACGCCTGCTGGGCGGCGTCCTCACGCGCGTCGTACTTGTCGGCGTCGCCCGACCGGGTCCAGATCAGTACGGTTCCGACGATCGCGGCGATCGCGATGACGCCCGCGATGATCAGCGTCCGTTGCGGCACGCTGCGTGGCGCGAGGTCGGCGGATGCGGGCGCCGGCTCGGGCTCGTCATCAGGTTCGGGCTCGTCGACGGCCCCCGCCTCGGGAGACGGCTCCTCGGTGGATTCGGCCTCCGGCTCGGGCTCCGGGTCGGGCTCCGCGACCGGTTCCGGCTCGGTCCCAGCGAGCTCGGCGTCGTACGCCGCCCGGCGCTCGGGATCGAGAAGCGTCTCCGCCGCCTGGTTGTACGCGCGGAACCTGCGGTCGGTCGGGTCCAGGTCGGCGATCGCGGCCTTCCAGGCGGCCCGGATCTCCTCGGTGGACGCCGTCTCGTCGACGTTCAGCAGGTCGTAGAGGCTGGGGTTCACTCCTGGTCACCCCCGCCCTGTGAGGGCTTCTCGCTGCTCGGCGCCTCGGTGGGGACGTCCTCGGGAAGCTCGCCGTCGAGGGTGCCCACGACGCCGAAGTTGTCGACCAGCCACTCACCCTTGGTGAGCACCAGCTCGACCTCGTACCGGAACGGCTGCTCGCTGTAGGGCAGCAGCTCCTCGGGCTTCTTGGGGTTGGGGACGGAGATCGAGTCACGGCCGGCCACCAGGACGCGGGCGGAGTCCTCGTCGAGCCGGCTCACGGCGACGGCGTAGACCTCACCCAGCCGGGTCGCCTGCTGCTGGGCCACGGTCTGCTCGGCGAACGTCACGCTCGTCTCGAAGGTGGTCGCGAACTTGGCGGTGAGAAACTTCTCGACGCGCTCGACGTATCCCGGCATCTTGTTGTTCTCGTCGAGGTCCTCGGGCCCGTAGCTCGAGAACTGCGTGACGAAGCTCTTGGCCACGGCCATCACCTGGTCGCGCTGAGTCTGCGGGTTCCGTTCTTCATCGTCGCCGTTGACGGTCCACCCAGTCGCGAGCGAGACGCCCGACGCCAGCACGCAGATCAGTGCGACGGCGAATGCGGCCGCCAGCAACCTCACTGGCCCGCGCGCACCCGGTGCGGCCTTGGAAGCAGGTTCGGTGGGCGTCGTGGCGGTGCTGTCGCTCGGATCTCCTACGGCTTTGCCGTCAGGGGCTGGAGGTACAGCCACTTCCACGACTCCTCTCCAAGCGCTCGTGGCGCCAGGCTACCGGCCGGGCTCAACGTCTCGTCCCCGCCCCAGGTGAGCTTGCCGGTGGCCTGGTCGTACGTCGCGGCCACCCGCTGGGGTGCGTGCTGGGCGCCGCGGGCGTTGGTCTTCGTCGCCGGCTCGGTGCATCGGGCGTCCTCGTTCATGGGCACGTTGGCGCCCTCCCGCGGAGGCCTCTTGACGGTGCCCTCGTATCCCTTGGTGCAGACCGCCTGCTGGCTGATGATCAGGCCGAAGTGGGCGTCGTAGAGACCGTTCGGCGACTTGGAGACGACCGTGAAGCCACCCTCGACGACGTACGGGTAGACGACCAGCACCTGCTGGATGCCCTTGAGGTGCTTCACGATCACGTTGCCGGTGGTCGTGAGGTCGCGGATCAGCTCGCTCAGCTCGACGTCGTTCGCCTCGAGGAACGTGCGCAGCTGGTTGGCCGCGAAGGAACCGGAGTCGATCACCTGACGCAGAGCGGGGTCGGAGTCGGCGAGCGTGCCGCTGAACAGCGAGAGCTGGGTGGCGAACGTCCGCAGCGCGCTCTCCGAGGCGATCTGGCCGCGCAGCACGGTGTTGCTGTCCTCGATCAGCGCGGTCGTGACGTCGAAGTTCTCGTCGGCCGCCTCGATGAACGAGTTGCCGGCGTCGATGATGCTCTGGAGGTCCTCGCCGGTGCCGGCGAACGCCGTGCCGAGCTCGTCGACCGTGGTGCGCAGCGCTTCCTGGTCGACCGACTGCACGGTGTTGGAGATGTCGGTGAGGATCGTGTTGGTCGAGATGGGGAGCTCGGTGTTCTCGACCGCGATCTCGTCGTCTTCCTGCAGGAACGGCTTGGACTCGGTCTGCGGCTGGAGCTCGACGTACTGCTCCCCCACGGCCGAGCGGTTGCCGACGATCGCCTTCGCGTCCGAGGGGATCTCGTCGTAACCGTTCTCGATGTCGAGGTAGACGTCGACTCCGGAGTCGGTGAGCTCGAGCTTGTCCACCTTGCCGACGCTCACGCCGCGATAGGTCACCTCACCACCGGCGAAGATGCCACCAGAGTCCTCGAAGTGCACGACAACGGTGTAGCTGTCGTCGATGAACACCTTGTCGAGCTGGGCGTAGCGAGCGCCGACGTAGGTGCAGCCCAAGAGGGTGATCACGACGAAGAAGATCAGCTGGATCCGAACGCGCCTGGTGATCATCGGCCCACCACCATCGGGGACATCAGGAGGCTCACCAGCGCGCGGTCGTGGCGACTCATCATGCCGCTGTAGGCCCTTCCTCGGTCGCTGGCTGACAGGTCGCCGAACGGCGCTCGGCCCAGCCCCAGGTTGTCGAGCAGACCACCGAGGACGCCACCGTTGTTGCCGCTGCCCTGTCCGCCACCACTGCTCGTATTGCTCAGCAGCCCACCTGTCAGCCCGCCGATCAGGTCGTCGAGCCCGTTGAGCAGGTTGCCGTTGCGGCACGCCGCCGGGATCAGGCTGCACAGCAGGTTGTCGGTGATGTCGGTCAGGTTGTCGAGCAGACCAGCGAGGCACTGCGCGAAGCCGAAGTTGGTGTTGATGTCGTCGATGCACTCCTGGATGGCGTCCTGCACGTCCTGGCACAGCGCACCCAGCGGGGGCAGCTCGCCCAGCGGCGGGATCGCGTCCAGAGGGAAGCAGAGGCCGGGGAGCTTGTTGAGATTGAGGTCGAGGTCGATCGCCAGGTTGGTGTAGTCGCCCATGTGCAGGTTGCGAGCCACCTGGGGATCGCGGCCGACGACCTCGTCGACGAACGGGTAGGTCAGGAAGACGTGGAACGCGTCGACGAACGAGTCTCCGGAGTTGGCGAGCTGGGTGAGCACCGGCTGCAGCTGGCGGAACGTCTGGATGGTGACGTCCTTGGACGCCTTGATCACGCGGACGCCCACGTCACCGAGCTCGTTGAGCGCCTGCAGCATCTTGACGAGGTCGTCGCGCTGCCGGTTGACCGAGTTGAGCGCGCTGGGAAGTTCCTCGAGCGCCAGGTCGATGCTGCCCTGCTGCTCCTTCGCCGTGATCGCCAGGCGGTTGAGCGCCTCGATCGCGTCGACGATGTCGGTCTTGTTCTCGTCGAGTTGGCCCATCAGTGCGTCGACCTGCGTCAGCACCGACTTGGCCGCGTCCTCGCGACCCTCCAGCGCAAGGTTGATCTCGCTGGCGATGGTCTTGAGCTGCGCGACGCCGCCGCCGTTGAGCACGAGGCTGAGGGCACCGAGGACCTCTTCGACCTCGGGGTTGCGGCCGGTCTGCTCGAGCCCGATCGTGTCGCCGTCCCCGAGCTCGCCCTCGGGCGACTCGTCCTCCGGCGGCTTCAGGGACACGAACTTCTCACCGAGCAGGCTGGTCTGCCGGATCTCGGCGAGCGTGTTCTTGGGGAGGTCGACGTCCTTCTTGAGCTCGAGCGTCACCGTCGCGGTCTGGCCGGTGAGCTCGATGTCGGTCACGTTGCCGACATTGACGTCGTTGACCTTGACCGAGGTCTTGGGCACGAGGTCCAGGACATCCTCGAACTCCACCTTGATGGTCATCGCGTCGTCGCCGACATCGGTGCCACCCGGCAACGGCAGCTTGTAGACGTCGAAGTCACAGCCGGTGAACGCCACCATGCCGAGGAGCACGACGACCAGCGCGCGGATCCTGCGAGGGAGTCTCATGGCGCCACCAGCCCGTTGAGGGTTGCGTCGAAGCGCCCACCACTGGCGTCGGACGCGAACGGAGCCGCCCGGTTCTTACCCTTGCCGCCGGCGTTGAGCAGGCTGAAGATGTCGCACAGCGCGCCGTTCTCGTCGACTGGGTCGGCCAGCGCGCACAGCACCAGCCCGGGGTTGGTCGAGAGCTCGTGGGCGAGGTTGCCGAGGTTGGCGTTGGTGTCGAGGGTGCCGGCGTCAGGGTTGTAGGTCAGCGCCAGGTTGTTGAGCGCGAGCGGCGCGTTGGTGAGCACCTCGTCGAGGGCGACGCGCTGCTTGACCAGAACCTTGGCGACCCGGTTGAGGCCCTTGATGTTGCGGCCCAACGACGCCTTGTTCTCCTCGACGAACCCGCCGACCTGCTCCAGGGCCTCACCCAGGTTGGTGAGGGAGGCAGCCAGCTCCTCGCGCTCGCCGGCGAGCAGCGACGACACGTCACCCAGCGACCTGTTGAACGCGCGGACGGTGCCGTCGTTCTCGGCCAGCGTGGAGATGAACGCCTCCAGCTCGGCGGCCGAGCCGAACAGCTCTTCCTTGTTGTTGTCGAGGGTCTCGGCGAAGGTGCCGAAGTCCTGGATGGTCTGGTTGAACTTCGCACCCTCACCGCCGAAGTTCTTGGCGGTGGTCTCCAGCAGGTCGCTCAGCGCGCCGTTCTTGTTGGCGCCGGTCGGCCCGAGCGCGACGGTGAGCTGGTCGATGCTGGAGTAGATCTGGTCGAGCTCGAGCGGGATGGCGGTGCGGCTCTCGTCGAGCACAGCTTTGTCCTCGAGCACCGCACCCTCGGTGTAGGCCGGGGTCAGCTGAACGTAGCGGTCGCCGACGATCGAGGGCGAGATGATCACCGCCTCGGCATCGCTCGGGATCTTCACCTCCTCGTCGTAGTGCATGGTCACCTTGACCCGGGTGCCCTCCGGCTCGACCTTGTCGATCGCGCCGACCGTCACACCGAGGACGCGGACCTCACTGCCCTCGTAGACCGAGATGGTGCGCGGGAAGTACGCCGTGACCGTGCGCTGGCCGGAGTTGTCGGTGAACATGACGATCGCCGCCGCGATGACCAGTGCGACGATGACGGCCGGGATCGCTACCCGTCGGAGCTCCATCAGGCGCCACCCCCCGGGATCTTGGGCAGGCCATCGAGCCCACCTCCCGGACCAGGCAGCGGCGGCAGGTTCATGATGTAGGTGTCGAACCAGGGGCCGGTGCCGAGCGTGTTGGCGAAGACTCGGTAGAACGGCGCCATCAGCCTGATGCTGTTGTCGATGTTGTCCTCGTTCTTGTTCAGCACCGCCACGACGTTCTCGAGGTGGTCGAGGGCGGGCCCGAGGTCAGCGCGGCTCTGGGTCACCAGGAGGGTGAGCTCCTCGGACAGCGAGGCGGTCGAGACCAGCAGGTTGTGGATCGCCTCGCGGCGGGACACCAGGGCCTGGAACAGCACATCGGAGTCGCGCATCAGGTCGATGATGTCGGTGTCCCGCTCATCGAGGACCGTGGACACCCGCAGGAGGTTGTTGAGCAGCGAGTTGATCTGCTGGTCGCGCGACGCGATGGTCTCGGAGAGCGCCGAGACGCCCTTCAGGGCTCCGCGGAACTCCTCCGGGGTGTTGCGGCTCAGGTCCGCCAGCGTGGTCAGCGACTCCGCGAGCTGGTCGGTGTCGATGTCGGCCGACGTCTCGGCCAGACCGGAGAAGGCATCGACGACGTCGAACGGCGAGGACGTGCGCTCGACGGGGATCGTCTCGTCCTCGTCAAGCTGACCCGATCCGGCGGGCTCGAGCGAGAGATACATGGCGCCGAGCAGGGTCTTGACCCGGATCGCGGCGTGGGTGTCCTCGCCGAACGGCGAGTCGGCGGAGACCTTGAAGGCGACCCGCACCTTGTCGCCCTTGAGCTCGATCGCGTTGACCTTGCCGACGCGGACGCCGGCGATCCGCACCTCGTCGTTGACCTGCAGGCCCCCGGCCTCGGTGAACTCGGCGTAGTAGGTGTCGCCACCGCCGATCAGCGGGAGGTCGTCGGCCTTGAAGGCGGCCAACAGGAGCAGGAAGATCACGACAATGCCGGCTGCCCCGATGGTCACGGGGTTGCGCTCGCGGAACGGGACACTCATCCGAGATCACACCTCTCCGCGCCGGTGGAGTATCTCGGGATGTTGACCGTGGAGATGTTGCCGGGGAGCGTGACGCTGGCCTTGAACTCGCACAGGTAGAAGTTGAACCAGGAACCGTAGATCGCGGTCCGGCCGACCTTCTGCAGCTTGATCGGCAGCACCTGGAGGGCGCGGTCGAGCTCGGCCTTGTTGCGGTCGACGTTGCCGGCGAACCGCCGCAGCTGCTTGACGTCCTCGACGAAGGACGGGCGGATGCCCTTGATCAGCTGAGCGGTCTGCACGGACAGCTCCGAGATCCCGTCGAGCGAGGTCAGGATCGCCTCGCGGTCGTCCTTGAGGCCGCCGATCAGGGTCCGGAAGCTAGTGATCAGGTTGGAGAGCTGGTCGTCGCGGTCGGCCACGTGGTCGAGCACGTAGTCGAGGTTGTCGATCAGGTCGCCGATCACCTGGTCCCGGTCGGCGAGGGTCTGGGTGATGGAGGCGGTGTGCCCGAGCAGGCTCTCCAGAGTGCCGCCCTCGCCCTGGAACACCTGGACGACCTCGTAGGAGAGCTTGTTGACGTCGTCGGGCGACAGCGCCTGGAACAGCGGCTTGAAGCCGTTGAACAGCACGGTCAGGTCCAGCGCCGGCGAGGTCTGCTCCACGGGGATCGTGTCGCCGTCGTCGAGCACCTTCGAGTCGCCCACGTCCTGCGCCAGCGAGATGTAGCGCTGCCCGACGAGGTTGCGGTAGCGGATCGCGGCGTGGGTGGATTCATTGAGCTCAGTGCCCTCTTCGACCGTGAAGGTCACCAGGGCGCGGGTCCGGTCCTTGACCTCGATGCTCTCGACGCTGCCGACCTTCACACCCGCGATCCGGACGTCGTCGCCCTTGACCACACCGGTCGCGTCGACGAACAACGCGTGGTACTCCTTCTTGCCCGAGAACGAGAGGTTGCCGATCGTCGCGACCAGGACGCTGGTGGCCAGCGTGGTGACCACGATGAAGATCACCAGCTTGATGAGGTCGTTGAGAGTGCGCTTGTCGAGGGCGGCCATCAGCGTTGCGCCTCCCCGACGAACGGACCCGCGAGGAGTACGCCGAGGTCGGAGTCGTCAGCACCGGAGGCGCGGAGGTACTGGCGCAGCCAGGCAGCGTCCTGCGGTCCCGCGTCGTAGGCGAGTCCGGCGTACTGCGGGCCTACTCGGGAGGTGCCCTTGCCGGTGGGCTCGTCGATGCCGTCGTTGAAGTCGGGCTGCTTGGTCACGGGGTTGGACTGGCTCCAGGGCGGGTCGGGCAGGTGCAGGCAGCTGGGGCCGCGGTCGTCGTCGAACCGGGGCTTGTCCTCGGGCCCGTAGTGCCGCGGCTGCCGCGGCAGTGTCTCGAGAACGATGTGCAGGATGAAGCCGCGGAACGCCTCGGCCTGGAGCTCGCCGGCCGTCACGATGCCCTCGGTCAGGCACGGGAACTCGGTGGAGTAGCGGGACAGCACTCGGAGCTGCGCCGCGCTGACCTCGCCGAGCCGGACCAGGTTGTCGCCGTTCTTGTCGAGGAAGGCGCGCGCGGTTGCGGAGAACGACGACACGTCGGTGAACAGCGCGGAGAGCTGCTGCTCCCGGCCCTCGAGGGTGCCGGTGGTCTTCACCGTGTCGTCCAGGATCTGTGCGACCTCGGGAAGGATGTCGGCGTAGGTGCCGGCGACCTGGGCGGTCAGCCGCAGGTCCTCGACCAGGGCGGGGATCTGCGGGTTGATCCGCTTGAGGTAGGCGTCGACGGTCTCGAGGTTCTCGCCGAGCTGCTCGCCGCGGCCCTCGAGCGCCGTGGAGAGCGCGTTGAGCGTCATGTTGAGCTCAGCCGGCTGGACGGTGCGCAGCAACGGGTAGAGGTCGGAGAGCACCTGCTCGACCTCGGTGCTGATCACGGTGCGCTCGACCGTGTCGCCGGCCCGGATGTGCTCGGAGGAGGGGTCCTCCGGGACCTCGAGAGCGACGTACTTCTCGCCGAACAACGTCTTCGGGACGATGTTGCCGGTGACGTTCTTGGGGATCGTGTCGATCTCGTCCGGGTAGATGCCGAGGGTGAGCACGGCGCCTTCCGAGTTGGACTCGAACTCGAGCACCTCGCCGACGATGACGCCGCGGATCTTCACGTCCGCACGCGACGGCAGCTGCAGGCCGATCTTGGAGGTCTGCAGCTTGACCTTCTCGTAGTCGGTGAACGTCTTGTTGAAGATGGCGTAGGTGAACCAGACGCCGACGAGCAGCAGGACGATGAACACCACGCCCAGGATCTTGTGGTTGTGAATGAGCTTCACGCCGTCACCCCGCCAGTCTCACGGTGGTGGTGGTACCCCAGATGGCCATCGACAGGAACAGGTCGACCACGTTGATGACCACGATGCTGGTGCGGACGGCGCGACCCACGGCCACGCCCACTCCGGCTGGTCCGCCACTCGCGGTGTAGCCGTGGTAGCAGTGCACGAGGATCACCATCACGGCGAAGATGAGCACCTTGCCGAACGACCACAGCACGTCACCAGGTGGCAGATAGAGATCGAAATAGGTGTCGTAGGTGCCGCTGCTCTGGCCGAAGAACTGCGTGACCACTAATCGACTGGCGAAGTACGACGACAACAGGCCGACGACGTAGAGCGGGACGATCGCGATCAGGCCGGCAATGATCCGGGTGGTGACCAGGAAGGGCAGCGAGGGGACCGCCATCACCTCGAGCGCGTCGATCTCCTCGGAGATCCGCATCGCGCCGAGCTGAGCGGTGAAGCCGCAACCCACGGTGGCGGCCAGGGCGATGCCGGCCACCAGCGGCGCGATCTCGCGCGTGTTGAAGTACGCCGAGACGAAGGCGGCGAAGTTCTCGGTGCCCAGCTGGTTGAGGGCGGCGTACCCCTGCAGGCCGACCTCGGTGCCGGTGAAGAAGCACATCGCGACGATCACGCCGACCGTGCCGCCGATGACCGCGAGCGAGCCTGAGCCCAGCGTCACCTCGGCGAGGAGTCGGAGGATCTCCTTCTTGTACCGGCGGATCGTGCGCGGGGTCCAGGCCAGGGCGCGGACATAGAAGGAGAGCTCCTCACCCAGCCTGTCGAGGGCGTTGAGGGGCTTCTCGTAGACCGCCTTGGCGGACAAATTGGCCAAGGCGCTAACCCGTCTTTGGTGGAACGATCTGGAAGTACAGAGCGCTCATGACGAAGTTGACGACGAACAGCAGAAGGAACGTGATGACGACGGACTCGTTGACCGCGTCGCCCACACCCTTCGGACCGCCCTTGGCGTTCATGCCCTTGTAGGAAGCGACGATGCCGGCGAGCAGGCCGAACACCAGTGCCTTGGCCATGCCTTGCCACAGGTCTGGTAACTGTGCGAGCGCGGTGAAGCTCGCTAAATAGGCTCCTGGTGTGCCGTCCTGCAGCACCACGTTGAAGACGTAGCCGCCGGCGACACCGACGACGCTGACCAAGCCGTTGAGGAAGACCGCGACGAGCATGCAGGCCAGCACCCGCGGCACGACCAGGCGCTGGATCGGGTCGATGCCGAGCACCATCATCGCGTCGAGCTCTTCGCGGATCTTGCGGGCACCGAGGTCGGCCGCGATCGCCGATCCACCTGCACCTGCGATCAGCAATGCCGTAGCGATGGGTCCCGCCTCACGGACGACCGCGAGGACCGAGGCGGAGCCGGTGAACGACTGCGCGCCGAACTGCTTGATGAGGCCACCGACCTGCAGCGCGATGACCGCGCCGAAGGGGATCGCGACCAGCGCGGTCGGGATGATCGTGACGGACGCGATGAACCACGCCTGCTGCAGGAACTCCCGCAGCTGGAAGGGTCGCTTGAAGAGGTTCCGCCCTACGTCGAGGCCGAAGGCAAAGAGATTGCCCGCGGTTCCGACGGGGGCGAGAAGCCGCGTCGCCGTGAAGGATGCCACCGAATCTGTCCGTCAGGCCCCGGGCGCCATCGACACGTTCTCCTGGAACGACCCAGGAGGCGGCGTGACGCCATTTTCACGACACCAGGCACCGGGCTCGCGCTGGCTGCGGCGCGGGATGCCGTTGGACGGCTCCTGCTGCAGCGGGATCGGCGGGAGCGGCGGGAGGTCCTGGTCCTTCTCGGCCTCGAGCTCGTCGGCGTCCTTCTCCTCGGACATGCCGATGGGGCCGACACGCTGGGCGTTGAGGAACTGGCGCACGACCGGCTCCTCCGAGCTCAGCAACATCTCGCGGGGACCGAACATCGCCAGGTGCCGGTGGTACAGCAGCCCGATGTTGTCGGGAACCCGGCGGGCGGTGTTGACGTCGTGGGTCACGATCAGGAACGTCGCGTCGATCTGCGCGTTCAGGTCGATGATCAGCTGGTTGAGGAACGAGGTACGCACGGGGTCGAGGCCGGAGTCCGGCTCGTCGAAGAGCACGATCTCCGGGTCGAGGACCAGGGCACGGGCCAGGCCGGCGCGCTTGCGCATACCGCCGGAGATCTCGCCGGGCAGCTTGTCCTCGGCGCCGAGCAGACCCACCAGGTCCATCTTCTCCATGACGATGTCACGGATCTCGGACTCGGACTTCTTGGTGTGCTCGCGCAGCGGGAAGGCGACGTTGTCGTAGAGGTTCATCGAGCCGAACATGGCGCCGTCCTGGAACAGCACGCCGAACAGCTTGCGGATCTCGTAGAGCTCCTTCTCGGAGCAGGTGGCGATGTCGGTGCCCTCGATGATGATCGAGCCCTGGTCGGGCTTGAGCAGGCCGATGAGGGTCTTGAGGAGCACGGACTTGCCGGTACCAGAAGGGCCGAGCATGACGCAGATCTCGCCAGCGGGAACGGTGAGGGAGACGTCACCCCAGATCAGCTGTTTGCCGAAGGACTTGCTGAGGTTCTCGATCTTGATCTCTACGCCCATTGGCTGACTCTCTCCCTCGGACCAGGCCCGTCGACCTGAACCCCGGTTTGGACATGTGTCGGAGCACACGCGACCCCACTGACCAGTAACAACGCTGTCACCGCGGCGAGGTTACGCGGTTTCGTGTCGCGCGTCACGCCTTGGACAGGGAGCGAGACCGAGTCGTGTCCCGCCGACTACCTGGGGAAATACAGAGGAGGCAGCCACCCTTGCGGGTGGCTGCCTCCTCGACAGCGCGCGAGGCGCTCAGGTCACTTGACAGTGACGGTGGCGCCGGCGCCCTCGAGGGCTTCCTTGGCCTTGTCGGCGGCGTCCTTCGCGACCTTCTCCAGGATCGGCTTGGGAGCGGACTCCACCAGATCCTTGGCCTCCTTCAGGCCGAGGGAGGTCAGGGCGCGCACCTCCTTGATGACGTTGATCTTCTTCTCGCCAGCGGCTTCGAGGATGACGTCGAACTCGTCGCTCGCAGCGTCGTCGTCGCCACCACCGGCGGCAGCGCCACCGGCGGCCGGCGCGGCGGCAACCGCGACCGGAGCAGCGGCGGTCACGCCGAAGGTCTCTTCGAACTGCTTCACGAACTCCGAGAGCTCGATCAGCGTCATCTCCTTGAACGCGTCGAGCAGCTCGCCAGTGCTGAGCTTCGCCATGATGGCGTTTCCTTCCATTCGTTGGCTCCTGCCGGACGGTCAGGAGCCGGGTTTCAGGTGGTGTGTACGTCGGCCGTTCTCAGGCCTCGGTGGTTTCGCCCTCGTCGGAAGCCTCAGCGGCGGCGGGCTCCTCGGCGGGAGCCTCCTCCACTGCGGCCTCGTCAGCGGGGGCCTCGGTCTCGGGCTCCGCGACGGCGGGCTCCTCTGCAGGAACCTCCTCCGCGGCGGCCTCGACCGGTGCCTCCTCGGCGGCGGCCGGCGTACCAGCCCCACCTGCGAGGATCGTGGGGTCCTGCTCGGCCTTCGCCTGCAGCGCGCCGGCGAGCCGGGCAGCCTGGGCGAGGGGGGCGTTGAGCAGGTAGACGGCCTGGCTCAGCGAGGCGAGCATCGCGCCCGCCAGCTTGCCCAGGAGCACCTCGCGCGACTCGAGATCCGCCAGCTTGGCGATCTCCTTCGCACCGAGGGGCTGTCCGTCGAGGATGCCACCCTTGATGACCAGGGTGGGGTTGGCCTTGGCGAAGTCACGCAGACCCTTGGCCGCCTCGACAACGTCGCCATTGATGAAGGCGATCGCGGTCGGGCCGGTGAGCAGGTCGTCGAAGCCATCGATGCCCGCCTCCTTGGCGGCGAGCTTGGCCAGCGTGTTCTTGACCACGGCGTAGTTGGCGTTCTCACCAAGGGAGCGGCGCAGATCCTGCAGCTCCTTCACGGTGAGACCGCGGTACTCAGTCAGCACGGCACCCGCGGCGTCGTTGAACGACTCAACGATCTCCGCGACAGCGGCCTGCTTGTCTGCCCGCGCCATGGGGCTCCTTCCGGATGAACTTCGAAGGACCACCGCTGGGGAGCCGCCGAAAATCACGAACGCCCTGAGCACAGGCTCAGGGCGGGGACATTGCGGCGTACTGCCATGTCTTGCTCTGTTACCTGCGCAGGCCGTCCGCCTCTCGGCGGAACCTTAGGTCGGGCAAGCCCAACCACCGGCGGTCTTTGGTTACGAGACGGAAGAGTACGGCGGTCCGGGGCCGGAGGCCAAATCGCGACCTGTGCGGCGGGGGTGAAAGGATCGGAGGGTGACCAGCACTCGGACCCCGCTCAGCTCTTTGGCACCCGACGAGCTCGCCAGGTTCCTCGCCGACAAGCAGGCGGCGTACGCCGACCTGCAGGCGCGCGGGCTGAAGCTCGACCTGACCCGCGGCAAGCCGTCGAGCGCCCAGCTCGACCTGTCCGGGGAGCTGCTGAACCTGCCGACGACGGCGAAGGACCGGGCCGGTGTCGACGTACGCAACTACGGCGGTCTCGAGGGCCTCACCGAGCTGCGGGAGATCTTCGCCGAGCTGCTGTGGGTCGACGTCGACCAGGTGACCTGCCAGGGCAACTCGAGCCTGAGCCTGATGCACCAGGCACTCTCCTATCTGTTGCTCTGGGGCGGCCCCGACTCCGAGCGACCGTGGCGCGACGAGCCCTCGGTCAAGTTCGTCTGCCCGGTGCCGGGCTACGACCGGCACTTCTCGATGCTGGCCGACTTCGGCATCGAGATGGTCACCGTCCCGATGAACGACAACGGCCCGGACGTCGCTGCCGTCGCCGACCTGGTGCGCGACGACCCGAGCGTCAAGGGCATGTGGATCGTGCCGACGTACGCGAACCCGACTGGCTCCGTGGTTTCGGAGGACGTCGCAGCCGAGCTGATGGCGATGCCGACGGCGGCGCCGGACTTCCGGATCTTCTGGGACAACGCCTACGCGTTCCACCACCTCACCGAGCACGAGGCCAAGAGCGCCGACGCACTCAGCCTCGCCCAGGCCTCGGGTCACCCGAACCGCCCGATCATGTTCGCGTCCACGTCGAAGATCACCTTCGCGGGCGCCGGCGTCTCGGTGCTGGCCGCGTCGACCGCTAACAAGACCTGGTTCCTGCGCCACCTGGCGATGGGCTCGATCGGCCCCGACAAGATCAACCACCTGCGGCACGTCGAGTTCTTCGGCTCTGCCGACGGCGTCCGGCAGCACATGCGCCGGCACCGCGAGATCATCGCGCCGAAGTTCGCCGCCGTAAACGCCGCACTCACCGCAGAGCTCGAGGGGCTCGGCGTCGCCGAGTGGACCCGGCCGACGGGCGGGTACTTCGTCAACCTCGACGTGCTCGACGGTACGGCGGCCCGGGTCGTCGATCTCGCCAAGCAGGCCGGCATCGCGCTGACGCCCGCCGGGGCGTCGTACCCCCTCGGCCAGGACCCGCGGGACCGCAACATCCGGCTGGCCCCGACCTTCCCCGAGCTCGACGAGGTCGAGACGGCGATGGCCGGCGTCGCCACCTGCGTCGCCCTGGCCGCCGCCGAGCAGCTCACCAGCTGACCCGTCACAAAAGCGCTGACCCGTCGCGAACTTCGCGACGGGTCAGCTACTAAGAGACGGGTCAGGCGTCGTCGTCGCCCGTGACGTCCTTGACGCGGTTGGGGTCGATCTGGACACCCGGGCCCATGGTGGTGGAGAGGGTGACCTTCTTGAGGTACCGGCCCTTCGAGCTGGCCGGCTTGAGCCGCAGCACCTCTTCGAGGGCAGCGGCGTAGTTCTCGGCGAGCTGCATCTCGGAGAACGAAGCCTTGCCGATGATGAAGTGCAGGTTGGAGTGGCGATCGATGCGGAACTCGATCTTGCCGCCCTTGATGTCCGAGACGGCCTTGGCCGGGTCGGGGGTGACGGTGCCGGTCTTGGGGTTCGGCATCAGGCCACGGGGGCCGAGGACGCGACCCAGGCGACCGACCTTGCCCATCAGGTCAGGCGTGGAGACGACGGCGTCGAAGTCGAGGTAGCCACCGCTGACCTTCTCGATCAGCTCGTCGCCACCGACCTCGTCGGCGCCGGCCTCGCGGGCGGCGTCGGCCTTGTCACCCACGGCGAACACGAGGACGCGGGCGGTCTTGCCGGTGCCGTTGGGCAGGCTGACGGTGCCGCGGATCATCTGGTCGGCCTTGCGCGGGTCGACGCCCAGACGCATGACGACGTCGACGGTCTCGTCGAACTTCTTCTTGGCGCCGGCCTTGGCCAGCTTGATCGCGTTCAGCGGGGAGTAGAGCTCGTCCTGGTCGATCTTCTCCGCCGCGGCGCGGTAGGTCTTGCTGCGCTGCATTGCTTTCTCTTCTCTACTGGAAAGTGCGTGGTTAGCGGGCCAGCGCGGCCCTCCCACTTATTAGTCGGTCGTGACGCCCATGGAGCGGGCGGTGCCTTCGACGATCTTCATCGCTGCTTCGATGTCGTTGGCGTTGAGGTCGGGCATCTTGGTCTGAGCGATCTCGCGCACCTGGTCCTTGGTCAGCTTGCCGACCTTCTCCTTGTGCGGGACACCGGAACCCTTCTGCAGACCGGCGGCCTTCTTGATCAGCTCAGCGGCCGGCGGGGTCTTGGTGATGAAGTCGAACGACCGGTCCTCGTAGATCGTGATCTCTACGGGGATGACGTTGCCTCGCATGGACTCCGTCTGCGCGTTGTACGCCTTGCAGAAGTCCATGATGTTGACGCCGTGGGGACCGAGAGCGGTACCGACCGGCGGCGCCGGCGTGGCGGCGGCAGCCTGCAGCTGCACCTTGACCAGCGCGGCGATCTTCTTCTTCGGGGGCATTGCTTCTTCTTCCTGTTCTCGTGGTCATGACGAAGGCACGCTGAGCGCCCTCTGCCACCTGTTTCTCGAGCTCGGTCAGACCTTCTGGATCTGGCTGAAGCTCAGCTCGACCGGAGTCTCCCGGCCGAAGATCTCGACGAGGGCCTTGACCCTCTGTGCCTCTGCGTTGATCTCGGTGATCGTCGCGTGCAGCGTGGCGAACGGTCCGTCCACCACCATCACCGAGTCCTGGACGTCGAAGTCGGCCACCTCGACCGGCTTCTTCGCGGCGGTGCCGCCACCCGACGACGTACCACCCGCTGCAGCGGCCTCCGCCTCAGCGGTGGCGACGACGGCCGGCGCGAGCATGTTCTCCACCTCGTCCATGCTCAGCGGCACGGGCTGGTGGCTGTGGCCGACGAAGCCGGTGACCGACGGGGTGTGGCGCACCGCGCCCCAGGACTCGTCGTTGAGGTCCATCCGGACCAGCACGTAGCCGGGAAGAACGGTGCGCTTGACCATCTTGCGCTGGCCGTTCTTGATCTCTGCGACCTCTTCGGTGGGGACCACGATCTCGTGGATGTAGTCCTCCATGTTGAGGGAGATGATGCGGTTCTCCAGGTTGGACTTCACCCGGTTCTCCATGCCGCTGTAGGTGTGCACGACGAACCAGTCGCCGGGCTTCGCCCACAGCTCGCGGCGGAACGCCTCCAGCGGGTCCTCAGCCTCGGTGACCTCGGCCTCGACGCTCTCGTCGCTCTCGTCGGCGGGAACCTCGTCGTCAGCCTCGGCGACCGCTTCCTCAGCGTCGGCCTCGGGTGCGGGGTCGCCAATGGCGACCTCGTCGACGACCGTCTCCTCGGCCGCGATGACCTCTTCGACGGGCTCGTCGGTGTCGAGCTCGGCCTCGTCGTCGACGACCTCGGCCGGCGCCATACCTTCAGCGGCGCCCTCGGTCGCTTCCTCTACGTCGTCCTCGACGGCGGGCGCTTCGACGACGTCCTCGGCCGCCGGCTCCTCGACGTCGGGGGTCGTCGAGACCGCCTCGTCGGCCCCTTCGGCCAACTCGGGCTGCGTCTGCTCGACCTCGGTCGAGTCGTACTGCTCCGACACGTGTTGCTCCATCACATTGCTGTAGTGCTTGTCCGTCTTGCTCGATCCGGACCTTCGCGCCCGGTGGGCGTCGAGGTCCGCGGAGGTCAGGTGTCCGACCCGCCAGTGAAGATCGCGAAGACAAGCTTTCCGATTCCGAGGTCCAGGGCCGAGACGATCCCGATCATCACGATCACGAAAATCATGACCACGAAGAAGTAGGTGACCAGCTGCTCCTGAGTGGGCCAGACGACCTTCCGGAGCTCGGCGACGACCTGCCGGTAGAACGTGGGCAGGCTGGTGCGCTTCTCGCGCTCCGGGCCGCCCTTCTTGTCCCGGCGGACCGCGCTGCTGTCCGACACGCCACTCACCTCTCGTCGTTCCTCAGTTGGGTGCTGCTGCAGGGCACGAGGGACTTGAACCCCCAACCTTCGGTTTTGGAGACCGATGCTCTGCCAGTTGAGCTAGTGCCCTCCGGGGCTCCGCCCTTCCCTGCCTAGAACGGTACGAGGGCAGGGAGAAGCATGTGGAAACCACCAAGTGGGGAGTCTACGGGCATCGGCCACGGGCCACCAAAAACGGCCAAGTCCGAACCTCCGCCTAGGATGCCGCCATGATTCCCGAGGCCGACCCCCTGGTCCGATCGGGACGCTGAGTGCGCGACCTCGAGACGCTCCCCAAGGCGCACCTGCACCTGCACTTCACGGGATCCATGCGGCACAACACCCTCCTCGAGCTCGCCGCCCGCGACGGGATCCATCTGCCCGACTCCCTCGTCGAGGAGTGGCCGCCGCAGCTGTCCGCTGCCGACGAGAAGGGCTGGTTCCGCTTCCAGCGCCTGTACGACGTGGCCCGGTCGGTGCTCCGCACCGAGGGAGACGTACGCCGACTGGTGCTCGAGGCCGCCGAGGACGATGTCCGCGACGGCGGTCGGTGGCTGGAGATCCAGGTCGACCCGAGCGGGTACGCCGCCAGGTTCGACGGCATCACGGCGTTCACCGACCTGGTGCTGGACGCGGTCCGGGACGCCAGTGAGCGCACGGGTCTGGGGATCGCGGTCATCATCGCCGCCAACCGCACGCGGCACCCGCTCGACGCCCGCACCCTCGCTCGGCTCGCCGCGCAGTACGCCGACCGCGGCGTCGTCGGCTTCGGCCTCTCCAACGACGAGCGCCGGGGCAGCACGGCCGACTTCGCCCCCGCGTTCCGGATCGCCGAGCGCGCGGGGCTGATGCTCGCGCCGCACGGTGGTGAGCTCCGAGGCCCTGAGCACATCCGCACCTGCCTCGACCACCTGCACGCCGACCGGCTGGGCCACGGCGTGCGGTCGGCCGAGGACCCCGAGCTCCTGGCCCGGGTCGTCGACGCCGGGGTGGCGCTCGAGGTGTGCCCGGTCTCCAACGTCGCGCTCGGCGTCTACTCCGACCTGACCTCGGTCCCGCTGCCCGAGCTGATGGCCGCCGGCGCGACCGTGGCGCTGGGCTCCGACGACCCGCTGCTGTTCGGCACCCGGCTCGCCGGCCAGTACGCCACGATGCGCGCTGCCCACGAGCTGACCGACGAGCAGCTCGCCGGCCTGGCCCGGATGTCGGTGCAGGCCTCCCGCGCCCCGGATGCGACCAAGCAGGCGATCCTGGCCGACGTCGACACCTGGCTCGCGACGCCTGAGAGCATGTAGCCATGAACGACCAGGGACCTCCGGACCCGGAGCAGCTGCCGCCGACGCACCGGGCCTACGGCGACCGCGACGACAACCCGTTCATGTCGCCCTCCGGTCCCTCCAACCAGGCGTCCGGGCCCGAGTACGTCGCGCCGACGTCGCAGCAGCCGGCCTACCAGCCGTACTCGCCGCAGCCGCCCCTCTACGGACCACCCCCTCCCACGCCCTACGGGTACGCCGGCCCCGCGCTGCCCGAGCACCCGCAGGTGTCCACGGCGTTCGTGCTGGGCCTGGTCTCGCTGGTCGGTGGGTTCGCCTGCGGTCTCCCGATCTTCGCCGGGCCGTTCGCGTGGGCGATGGGTGCCCGGGTGCGCAGGGAGATCGACCGCGAGCCGGGACGCTACGCGGGCCGCGAGAAGGCGACCGCTGCGATGGTGATGGGCATCATCGCGACCGGCCTGGTCGCGCTGGTGGTCCTGGTGATCGGCGTCGCCGTGGTGGCGATCGTCGCGTCGGCCTGAGCGCTCAGAGTTCGCAGCCGAGCAGTACCGGCTCGTTGACCAGCCGGATGCCGAAGCCCTGCTCCACACCGTCGCGCACGGCTCGGGCCACCGAGAGCAGGTCCTCGGAGGAGGCGCCGCCGCGGTTGGTCAGCGCCAGGGTGTGCTTGGTGGAGAGACTGGCGCGCCCGCCGGTGAGGTCGGTGCCGTACCCCTTGCCGAAGCCGGCGTGCTCGATCAGCCACGCGGCGCTCACCTTCACCCCGTCGTCGGCCGGATATGTCGGCGCACCGTCGGGCACGGACGCGGCATCGATGACCGGATTGGTGAAGAACGATCCGGCGCTCCAGGTGTCGTGGTCGTCGGCATCGAGCACCATCCCCTTGCCGCGTCGCAGCTCCAGCACCGCCGCGCGCACGTCGGCCATCGGCACCCGCGCGCCGATCTCGACACCCAAGGTGCGCGCCAGCTCGGCGTACGCGATCGGCTTGCCGAGGTCGCCCTGGGTGAACTGGAACGTCACGTCGAGGACGACGTGCCGTCCGGGGTCGGCCTTGAAACGTGAGTGGCGATAGCCGAACCCGCAGTCCGCGTTGGCGAAGGTGCGTACGCCGCGCAGCGTGCGGTCCCAGACCCGGACCGAGGCGATCGTCTGGGAGACGTCCTGCCCGTAGGCGCCGACGTTCTGGATCGGGGTGGCGCCGACGGATCCCGGGATCCCGGCCAGCGTCTCGACGCCGACCCAGCCCAGCTCCATCGCTTCGTGAGCGATGTCGTCCCACCTGACTCCTGCGTCGACCCGCACGCTCACGCCGCCGCACTGCGCGGCGTCGGAGTCCGAGTCCCGCAGGACGCGTCCCGTGGCCACCTTGACGACGGTTCCCGGGAACCCCTCATCGGAGGCAAGGAGGTTGCTTCCACCGCCCAGCACCAGCACTGGCTCGTCTCGGTCATCGGCCGCCGTGACCGCCGCTATCAGCTCCTCCTCGGTGGTGGCTTCGACCCAGTGCTTCACGCCGCCACCGACGCGCAAGGTGGTGTGCCAGCGCAGCAGCTCAGCCACGAACCACGGCCTTCGGCATACCGAGCACCTTCTGTCCGTCGCACGTCACGGTGAGGGCGACCGTGGTCAGCCCGTCGGTGCTGTCCTTCACCTCGCCGGCGACCTCGAGGTCGACGCCGCCTTCGGCGGGCACCACGACCGGGCTGGTGAACTTGCAACCGAAGCTGATCACCTCGGCGCCGGGGAACCACTCGCCGACCGCCCGGGCCGCGAGCGCCATCGTGTACATGCCGTGCGCGATCACGCCCGGCAGGCCGACGCTGCGGGCCACGTCCTCGTCCTGGTGGATCGGGTTGTGGTCGCCGCTCGCGGCGGCGTACCGGACCAGGTCGGCGCGGGTGATCGTGAACGTCTTGGCGGGCAGGGTCATGCCGCACCCCGGTGGACGAGGGTGGCGTTGGCGACGCACACCAGCGCGCCGTCGCCGTCGGTGATCTCGCTGCTCGTGGTGATGATGTCGTTGCCGGCGATCTGCCGGAGCCCGGCGACCGTCAGGGCCGCGGCGAGCACGTCACCCGGGACGATCGCCCGCTCGTAGGCGAACTTCTGCTCGCCGTGCACGATCCGCGACAGCTCGACGCCCTCGTCCTCGAGGAACGCGTTCATGGCCTCGAACGCGAGCACGATCGGGTACGTCGCCGGGGCCTGGCCGTCGTACTCGCCCCCGGTGGCGGCCGCGAACTCACGGAGTCCGTCCTCGGTCACGACATGAGGTGGGGTCGGCGGGAAGATCCGCCCCACGAGTGACTGGTCGACCGGCATGGTCGCAGCCTAGGGGCACTCCTGGAGCGCAAAAGCACGGAACCCGCCCACGAGGGGCGGGTCCGGGCGTCGTACGACGCGTGAGTTCAGCGGGTCTCGCGGTGCTCGGTGTGCTTGCGGCAGCGCGGGCAGAACTTCTGCAGCGACATCCGGTCGGGGTCGTTGCGGCGGTTCTTCTTGGTGATGTAGTTGCGCTCCTTGCAGTCCACGCACGCGAGCGTGATCTTGGGGCGAACGTCGGAGCTCTTGCTGGCCACGGGAAGTCCTTCTGTTGCGTTGATTTGTGCGTAGCGGGGGCGGGACTCGAACCCGCGACACCACGATTATGAGCCGTGTGCTCTAACCACCTGAGCTACCCCGCCATGGAGAGCCCCTTTACGGAATCGAACCGTAGACCTTCTCCTTACCATGGAGACGCTCTGCCGACTGAGCTAAAGGGGCAACGTCGGAGAACGATACACAGGGGGACTCGTGTTCGAGAAATCGGTTCGAGGCGCCTCTTTCTACCGTTCGGAGGGTACCTCCGACGACGGGTCCGAGCGCTTCGAGTCGTTGCCCACGACGACCGGCCCCTGGTCGCCGGATGCGCAGCACGGAGGGCCGCCCGCAGCGTTGCTGGCCCGCGCGGTGGAGCGCCTCGACGAGGCCGAGGATCGGGTCATCGGCCGGTTCACGATGGAGCTCTGGGGCCCGGTGCCGGTCGCGCCGATCGTGGCCCGAGCGCGGGTGGTTCGCCCTGGGCGCTCGGTCTCGCTGGCCGAGTCGGAGCTGTACGACGAGGCGCGCCGCCGGGTCGTGGCGACCGGGCGGGCCTGGCTCTTCCCGGCCACCACCGACGGCCCGCCCGGCGACGCCCGCTCGCCCGCCCGCGGCCCCTCCGAGGGGACGCCTCTGGTGCGACCCGAGGGCTGGCACGGCGGCTATCTCGACACGATCGAGTGGCGTTGCATCGAGGGCGACATCAGCGAACAAGGGCCGGCCGTGGTCTGGATGCGGCCGCCGGACCTGGTGGACGGCGAGCCGATCTCGCCCATGCAGCGGCTGCTGGCCTGTGTGGACTCAGCGTCGGGTGCCAGCGCCTCCCTCGACATCCGCGAGTGGGGCTTCCTCAACACCGAGCTGACCGTGCACGTGCTCCGGCCGCCCGTCGGCGAGTGGGTGTGCCTGGACGCGAAGACCACGTTCGGCGGTGGCGCGGTCGGGATGGCCGCCTCTGACGTCTACGACGAGGGCGGCCTGGTCGCGCGGTCCGCCCAGGCACTCCTCGTCTCGCCCCGCTGACGTCTGTGCGGCAACACGAGCCGGGTCGGCGTCAGGGCCGGGCGAGGATCTCGCCGTGCAGCACGGTGAGCCAGCCGTCCGGATCGTCCCGCCACGCGGCCCAGGCATCCGAGATCCGATGCAGCTCCTCGCTGGTGGACCGTCCCTCGTCGATCAGCTGGGCGGCGAGCGCGGAGGTGAGGATCCGGTCGGTCCACATACCGCCCCAGTAGGCGCGGTCCTCGGGGTCCGCGAAGCACCAGACCGAGGCCGACGGCGTGATCTCGGCGAACCCCGCAGCCCGGGCCCAGGACAGCAGTCGTCGACCGGCGTCGGGCTCGCCGCCGTTGGCCCGGGCGGCCTCCTGGTAGAGCTCCATCCAGCGGTCCAGCTCGGGCACCGCGGGGAACCACGTGAACGCCGCGTAGTCGCTGTCGCGGACGGCCACCAGGCCACCCGGCCGGCACACGCGCCGCATCTCGGTCAGCGCCTTGACCGGGTCGGCGACGTGCTGCAGCACCTGGTGCGCGTGAACGACGTCGAAGCTGTCGTCGGGGAAGTCGAGGGCGTGCACGTCACCCACGACGAAGTCGGCCTCGATCCCGCGCCCGCCCAGCTCGGCGCGGCTGAGCGCGATCGCCTCCTCGGTCGCCTCGAGGGCGGTCACCCGGCCCGGCGCGACCCGGTCGGCGAGGTCGGCCGTGATCGTGCCCGGACCGGCACCGACGTCGAGCAGGCTCTGTCCCGGCGACAGGTGCGGCAGGAGGTAGCCGCAGGAGTTCTCGGCAGTGCGCCAGCGGTGCGATCGGAGGACCGACTCGGCGTGTCCGTGCGTGTAGCGCGCCTTGCTCATCCCGCGAGGGTGGAGGTGCCGGTGATCGAGGCGAACGGCGACGCCTCCTCGAGCTCGTAGGCCAGCTCCAGCAGCATCGCCTCGCGCCCCGCGCCCGACCCGAACATCATCCCCATCGGCAGCCCGCCGGCCGTGGTGGTCAGGGGCAGCGAGATCGCGGGGTCCCCGGTCGCGTTCTGCATCGGCGTGAAGGAGATCCAGTCGAGGGTGCGCTCCATGACCTCCTCGAACGGTTGCCGCGGATCGAGGTGCCCGATCAGCGGGGTCTCGGCGCCGAGCGTCGGCGCGAGCACGACGTCGTACTTCTGGAAGTACTCGGCCGACAGGTGCTTGGTCCGACGCAAGCGGTTGATCGCGCCGGGCAGCTTGTGCATCCTGCGCGTGGCGTGCCGAGCCAGGCCGGTCGTGAACGCGTCATGGTGGGACCGGTCCCAGGTCTTGCCGTGCAGCCGGCGGCCGTTGCGGATGAGGAACAGCGCCAGGCTCGCCCAGTAGAGCAGGAAGTCGTCCTTGAACGTCTCGCTCAGCTCCGGCACATCGTTCTCGACGACGGTGTGGCCGAGCTCCTCGAGCAGACCGGCGACCTTGAGCGTCAGCTCGGCGACCTCGGGCGTGGCCTCCTGGCCCAGCGCCGAGGTGATCACCGAGACCCGCAACCGGTTGCGTCCGGGACGGGTGATGTCGCCGATCGGCGGCAGCGCCACGTTGCGGTAGATCTTCTCGGCCTCGCGGTAGAACGCGGCGGTGTCTCGCACGGTGCGGGTGACCACACCGTCGGCCACGATGCGCACCGGCTGCTCGCGCATCATCTTGTCCTGTGCGATCCGGTCGCGGGTGGGCTTGAGCCCCACCAGGCCGTTGACAGAGGCAGGGATCCGGATCGAGCCGCCGCCGTCGTTGGCGTGGGCGATGGGTACGGCGCCGGCAGCGACCAGCGCGGCCGCGCCCGCCGAAGAAGCACCGGCGGTGTGATCGGTCGACCAGGGATTGCGCACCGGCCCCAGCCGCGGGTGCTCCGCCGAGGGCAGGAAGCCGTACTCGGAGAGCTGGGTCTTGCCGAGCGGGATCAGCCCGGTGAGGCGGTACATCCGGGCGAAGTCGCCGTCCCGACGCTTGGGTGAACCGACCCAGGCGTCGGTGCCCTCGCGGGTGGGCATCCCGGCCACGTCGACGTTGTCCTTGATGAAGGACGGGACACCGCTGAAGTAGCCGCCCTGGGGTTCACGCGCCTCCGCGCGGGCCGCGTCGAAGGCGGCGTACACGATCGCGTTGAGCTCGGGATTGACCTGCTCGCTGCGGGCGATCGCGGCCTCGACGGCCTCGCGGACCGAGACGTCACCGCGATGCAGCGCCTCGACGAGGCCAACCGCGTCGTGGAATCCGAGGGCGTCATCGCTGAAGGCATGAACACGCGTCATGGAATTAAGTTACCGGTGCGTCAGCCCTTCGATGGCAGCCGACCAGATGTGGGTCAAAGATGCCGATCGCCTCCATCAGCGCGAACATCGTCGTCGGCCCCACGAACGCGAATCCGTGCTTCTTCAGCGCCTTCGAGAGGGCGAGCGACTCGGGCGAGGTGGTCGCCATCTCCTCGGTGGTCGTGGGCGCCGGCGGCGGCTCGGGGGCGAACGCGTCGACGAACGCGACCAAGCCGCCTTCGGACCGCATCGCCACGGTCGCGCGAGCGTTGGTGATCGCCGCCTCGATCTTGCGCAGGTTGCGGACGATCCTCTGCTCATCCATCAGCCGCGCTACGTCCGCGTCGCCGAAGGCCGCGATCGTGTCCGCGTCGAAGCCGGCGAACACCTCGCGGAACGCCTCACGCTTGTTGAGGATCGTCGACCACGAGAGCCCGGACTGGAACGCCTCAAGTGTCAGCCGCTCGAGGTAGGCGGCTTCGCCCTCGACCCGGTGGCCCCACTCCTGGTCGTGGTAGTCGCGCATCACGCTGGCGGCGGTGCCCGCCCAGGGGCAGCGCGCGACCCCGTCGTCTCCGATGACCGGACCCACGTCAGCGCCGCTCCTTCAGCCGCGCGTTCGGCAGCTCGGGTGCCGGGATCGGCGGCAGGTGGTCGTCGACGACCACGCCGAAGCGACCGTCGGTCACCTCCTGCGAGTCAGCGACGACATCGCCCGCCTCGGTGATCTGCTCCTGCCACTCCGCCCGGAACTCCACGATCTCCTCGTGGGTGCGGCCGACGAAGTTCCACCACATGACGATCGGCTCGCCGAACGGCGGCCCGCCCAGCAGGAGGAGCCGCACCGGCTCGTCGTACGACCGGAGCTCGAGGCAGTCGGAACCGACCGGGACGTACGCCAGGTCTGCGGGCTTGGCCTCGACCTCGCCCACCGTGAGCAGGCCGGCATCGACCAGTACGCCGTGCTCGAACTCGGGGTCGACGTCGAGGGAGAGCCGGGTGCCGGGCTCGAGGGTGATCTCGGCGCCCAGCAGCGGGGTGTACGTCGACACCGGCGAGGTGTCGCCGAGCAGCGAGCCGAGGAACACCCGCGCGGCCCAGCCGTCACCGGTCAGCCGCGGCGGCTCGTGGTGCGCGAAGTCGGGCTCGGCGTGCCGGTCGGCGTCGGGGAGGGCGACCCACAGCTGAGCGCCGTGCAGGGTCCGGGTGCCCTGGGTCGAGATCTCAGAGTGGCTGATCCCCCGGCCGGCGGTCATCAGGTTGACCTGGCCGGGCCGGACCATCGCGTGGTTGCCGGCGCTGTCTCGATGCTCGATCTCCCCCTCGAAGAGCCAGCTCACGGTCTGCAGGCCGGTGTGCGGATGCGGCGCCACGTTCATCCCGCCGGTGTCGTCCACCGGGTCCGGGCCGTAGTGGTCGACGAAGCACCACGCCCCGATCAGCGAGCGCTGCCGCTGCGGGAGGGTACGCCGTACGGTCATCGCCCGGAGCCCGCCGAGCGGCACCTCCCGCGGAGTCATGATCTCCACCTGCCCGGACGAGGCGGACTCGCACGTGAGCTCCGGCGGCTTCTCCTCGAGGTTGCTCATCTTCTGGAGGCTACTTCCGCGTCCTCAGGACGGCGCGAGCACAGCGTGGGTGCCGACGGCGCGGGCGACGACGACCCCGCCCTGGGTGATCTCCGCCTCGGTCGATCCCACCCGTCGGCCGACACCCACACACCGGCCGCGGCAGACCAGCGGAACACCGGGCACGGCGGCCCGGACGTACTGGACGCTGAGGTGCACGTGGGGTGCGGCGGCACCCTCCGCCAGCCGGGCGTGCACGGCCCACCCGGTCGTGGTGTCGAGCAGGGAGGCGAGGAACCCGCCGTGCACGATGCCGCCACCGTTGCAGTGGGTCGGGCCGGGATCCGCCTCGACCACCGCCTCGTGCTCGTCGACGCTGATGTAGCGGAACCCGAGAAGGGCGGAGAACGGACCGGGCGTGGGGCCGTCGTCGTGCGGGTCAAGAAGGTCGGGCATGGGCAGACGGTAGTGGCTGAGCCCACTCGCGCGCGGAGGAGTGACGTTCGCCGTGCGGATCGCGGCAGGTGAGTGCGTTTCGGCGGGCTACGGAAGGTGCTTATCGCCGGCCAGCTGACCAGTCCCGAAGGAACGCTGGTGGCCTCCCAAGACGTCTACCCTCGGAAGGGGTGAGGTAATGCGTCGACTGGGCGTGGGTCTGGCACTACTGGTCGCTGTGGGCGGTTGCACCGGCTCCGACGAGCCCAGGAGCAAGCCAGATGCGCGTGCGTCAACCACTGAAGCCACCAGCCAAGCCAGTCCAGTTCCACCGAACGGCTTGGAGTTCGTCGGTCTGGGCCGAGTAGTCGTCATGGTGCCGGAGGGCCTCGAAAGAGACGTCACACGGTGCAGCATCCGGCATCAAGATGTGAGGATCACGTCAGGATGCCTCCGCCTTCGCGGTGAGGTTGGTGAATCGACCGGGCGCAACGTCACCGTGGAGTTCATCCCAAGAAGCCTGACCCGCGACTCCGGCTACAGAATCGAAACGTTCAAGAGCGCGTCCGGTCTGGACGGCCTTGTGGGTCCCGCCTGCCCGACCCGGGTCCTCTGCCTCGGCCCAGGCCGTCGCCTCGTCGTGCCGTCAGAGAACCTAGTCATCACTGTGACGGCAACGCAGGGCAATCGAGCTCCCGTGCAGAGCATTGTCGAGACAGTGATGTTGCTACCGGACGGCTACACCACGGTCCCGCCCATCATCAAGGGCATGGACACCGAAGATGCCGTGGACGTGCTGACTAAGGCAGGTTTCCAAGCAGACGCGCCCACACCATCGCCGGCCTACTACTTCTGGGACACCACACCCGCTGCAGGGGCGGTAGTCGCAGAAGGCAGCACAGTTGCTGTCCATGTCGGGGATGGTTAGCAGCATTCGGACCGTCAGCGGCATGAGCGGATGCTTCCGGGGCGACAAAGGTGCGCGCCAGCCTGACCCATACTGGGACGCAACCGGAGGGCGTTGCCGCACCCGTGCTCTGCGGCGCGACACAGTTCCTCCGGCCTAGAACCTGTCGCTGCATTCACGACGTGTACTCGGAGGATGGCGTCCGCCGAGGCGCGGACACGGGTCACGACCGGCTCGCTTGACGCCGGATGAATGCGGTTGCCTACTCCTGCAGCGACCGCACCTCGAGGTCTAGTTCCCTAGCAAGCCGAGCCGTCAAAAGTCGGCCCTGATGGATGTGTCCGGGAGGAGGGGCTGACGAGGCAGCGTGCCACTCCATGATTTCGTCGTAAAGCTCTCGGGAGACTCCGAGTTCAGCGCGTAGATCGTCGAAGTCATCACCTAGGCACTCTTCTTGCGACCAGAACGGGCCCGCGTGCTCGAGCACGCGCAACTGGACCCATTCGATGGGAGTCTCCGGGACGTCATCGCTGTCGAGGGGCGCGTGCGCGAACCAACCGTCTCCGCTCATGCATTCACCATCGCGAAAGCGTAAGTGCCTTCGGCGGCATGAGCGGACGTTCCCGCAAACCGCTGGCGGGTGCGTGTCGACAGATGAGCCCGTTGCCGGGCAAGCCCTTGGCCCGCCAGACCGCGACCTTTGGAGTTCGACTCACTCCGTTGCCGTAGAAGCTACCTATTGGTCGAGGGCGTGAACGTGAATGGCCGCCGATTTGCCCTGCACCTCATGCGCTCCCCGGTCGGTGAGACCAGCGGGCTGCTGGGCCAAGGCGTCGAGCGTGTGCTGGGTGAGGAGGATGGTGTCGCCGGTGGTCTTGGTCAGCTGTTCGATGCGTGCAGCCACGTTGACGGTGTCTCCGATGAGGGTGAACTCGAGTTTCCCGCCCCCACCGATGGTGCCTGCGATGACCTGGCCGGTGTTGATCCCGATGCCGATCCGAAGGGCGCCTGCAAAGCGCTCAGCCACGAGCTGGGAGATCCGGAGCGCGGAAGTGACCGCAGCGTCAGCGTGATGGGCGAGGTTGTTGGGTGCGCCGAAAACAGCCAAAGCCCCGTCGCCGAGGTACTTGTTGACATGCCCGCCGGTACTGAGAACGGCGGGGACGACGATCTCAAAGAGCGCGTTGAGGTGGGACACGGTGTCCTCGGCGGTGTTGGCCTCCGCGAACGGCGTGAAGTTGCGGATGTCCACGAACATCACGGTGACGTCGCGGCGCTCCCCGGTGAAGATATCGTCACCCTGTTCGAGGAGCCGGGTTGCCAGAGCTGGGTCGACGTAAGATCCGAACGCCCCCCGCAGCCGTTCGCGTTCTGCGAGACCGTCCTGCATCCGGTTGAACGAGGCGGCCAGGGCGCCCAGATCGTCGTCCTGCACCACCGGCAATCGCTTGCCGTAGTCACCCGCAGCGACTCGTTCGGTGCCTTCGGCGAGATCGCGGATTGGTCGAAGCGAGGGCGCAAAGGCAGCGCCGACCATGATCGGCACCCCGAAAACCAGCGTGATCCCGGTGGCGATGGCCACGGCGAGCACCGGATCATCACTGGTGCGGTCGACTACAACGGCCAAGGCAGCACCTCCGAAACCGAAGGTCCATGCGGTGGCGAGAACCGACACGTTCGACCAGGCAGCGAAGCTAGGCCGGGACCGCGGCATCGCGTCGCCGATGCCGGAGTTGCCCGCAATGGCGATCCTGACCGGACGGAAGTAGGACTCGCTGAAGTGGTGGATCGCAACCAGCTGAACCAACGGAATGAACGTGATGCCGATAACTCCGTATTGGACTAATCCCGAAACACTCGACCCGGCAATAGCACCCACGACCACACACATGATCCCCCCCATAACCGCGAAGAACGCCACGCCTCGAACGAGGGCGCCCCGAGCGAACGTGTACGTCGCCTCCAGCGCCTCATACCGATCGATCGGATCGCCCGCCGCCCACCGTTCTATAGGGCGCCAAGACCTAGAACCTGGCTGCACGAGCACGTAGACCGACACCAGCTCGATGGCGGCGGCCGCTGCAGCAGTCAAGACGAACCGGTCCGAACCCTCAAATCCCACGACAACAAACGCCAGGATCTCCCAGATCGGAAGGATCACAACAAAGGTGATCGCGAAGACCGCCCACGAATACCTCGTTCCATGACGGACCCACGCCCACTGCCAAACCCGCTCGATGCGGAAAGCGCTCTCGACCCGTTCCAGCCAACGCGCGGAACGGCCGATGTCGTGGGAAGGCGCGGTTTCCATGTCCGGCAGCGTAGGCCGATGCCAACGTTCAGAGCCGGTCATTGACGGCGACCGTTCACCGTTGGTGACGGCCGCGATCTTCACTGCCAAGCGCGGGCGCACGGCCTAACTGCCGATCTTGTATGTCACTGATGCATCAGGAGGAATTGTGGCTGCTGCGCCGCGGGCCCGGCCGATTGGCCACAAGACAACCGACGAACTCATCCATCCACGCTGCTATGACCGACGCCCGCTCATCGGCTTGAGCGGTCGTTACATCCCACTCGACCACGGACTGCGCGCGGCCGCTCACGCAGCGTCGTTGCGGAGTCGGCGGGTACCGGTGTGGTCGACGAGGTACAACCCGCCGTGGGGATCGCGCCACAGGTAGATACCGGGGAAGGGTTGCCGGACTTCCCAGTCGCCGTGGGTCTTCAGGTTGTGGTGGGACTGGGTGAGGGGTCCGTAGTTCCCGATCGCTGAGGGGCCTTGCGGCCAGGCGATGGTGTGGTCCACCTGCTCGCCGGTCCAACCGCCGGGTTGGTTGACGGTGGCGGTGGCGAAAGGGAAGGTGTCGGCCGGCGTCATCAGGCGCACGGCCCGACGATGTCGGTCCGGGATCTCCCACGCATCGACGGGTGCTTGTCCCTCGATGTCGATGACCGGTCGATGAATGATCCGGCACTGTGGGCCGAGAACGTCGCGGACCCAGGCTTCGGTCACCGCGCCCACTCCTTCGATGCGGGCGATGCCGGTGGGATCAGGTCCGAGGTAGGTGTGGGTGAACAGCTCCACGGTCGGCAGCAGGTCGGCCCAGTCGATGGTCGGCTGCTCGCCGGTGACCTGCCCCACCGCCGAGCCCGAACAGAACTACTGCGTCGGCGACGATCCCCGACGGCTCGGGATCTTGGTGGTCAGGATCGGCGGTGGTTCGGGGTCGGCGGGGCGTTGCTTCCAAGCGGCGTACTCGGCGAGGAGCTGGGTGGCTTGGGCGGGGTTGGCCAGGATCACCATCGCCATCGCGCGGCGGGTGTCGAGGGGCTCGGTGCTACCGAGTGCGGCGAGTGCGTCGGCGAGGTAGGCGACGGTGGCGTCCAGGCGGGCGATGCCGGCGGCGTCGGTGAGCAGGTAGAAGCCGGTCATCCCGTGCTCGGTCGAGCGGGTGCGGCGGGCGAACTGCTCGGCCCGCGCTGCCTTCTCGGCCGCCTCGGCGGCAGCGGGGTCCGCGGCGATGACCGCGGCCTCGACCAGGTCGGTGAACCGGCCCCAGCTGATCCGTCCGTCGGCCGACTCGACCACCCGCTCATCGACATACGCCGCTTGGGGCAGGTCCAGGTCGCGGGTACGACGCGCGGCGAAGCGGGCGTAGGAGGCGCGCACCTCTCCGGCCTGAACGCGCGCCCACAGCTGAGGCAGCCGGTGGGCCAGGTCCAAGGCGTCGGCGACCAGCTGCTCCCCGGCCCAGGTCGAACGACCCATCCGGGCACCGAGCTCGGCGGGCGCGAAAGAGGCCACCTGCGGGGTACCTGAGCCGCCGTAGCGCTTCAGGGTCTGTCGTCCCTGCAGATTCGCCTGCTCCGGATCGACGGTGTCAGGGCCGTTGACCACCGCCCACTGAGCCGCCACGAGGAGCAGGTTGGATTCAGCCTCGAGGATCACGCGCGCCAGCGCGTCAGCGGTGTCGAGGAGCTGTGCCCCTGACAACCCGTCCGCGGCCTCGCCCGAGAAATCCATGGCTCTATTCCAGCACCTTCCACCGACATCCCGAGCAGCCCGAAATCCTCTGTGGACAACCCCACCAGAGCAGCCGGCTGTGTACGTTTCCCGCCCACCCTCACCGGGTCTCGACGACGCTCCTGCTCGACCACCGGTGTGTCGACCCCGCTCGCGTCAACTAGGCGTGGTACTTCGGTTCCACCTTGTGCTTGGTGCCCTCGCCTGGGGCGCCACCGGCCCGGGATGCATCGTTGACGGAGGCCCCGCGGCCCGGGGGAGCGACCAGCCGGATGATCACCGACTTCGAGGCCGGACAGTTGCTGCCTTCGGCGACGTGGTCGAGCGGCACCAGCGGGTTGGTCTCGGGGTAGTAGGCGGCGGCGCAGCCCCGCGGCTGGTCGTAGGGGACGATCCGGAACGCCGGCGCGGTGCGCACGGACCCGTCGATCCACTCGTTGACCAGGTCGACGAGGTCGCCGTCGGCGAAGCCCAGGTGGGCGATGTCGTCGGGGTGCACGAACACGACCCGACGCCCGCCGGAAACGCCCCGGTAGCGGTCGTCGAGGCCGTAGATCGTGGTGTTGAACTGGTCGTGCGACCGCAGCGTCTGCAGCAGCAGTCGGCCCTCGGGCACCTCGAGCACGTCGGTGGGACTGATCGTGAAGACCGCCTTGTCCACCTTCGTCGGGAAGGTGCGGGAGTCGCGGGGCGGGTGCGGGAGGACGAAGCCACCAGGGCGGTCGACCTTCTCGTCGTACGCCTCGCAACCGGGTACGACGCGGGCGATCCGGCGGCGGATCTCGGTGTAGTCGTCCCTCATCGCGGCCCACGGCACCAGGTGGTCGTCGCCGAGGGTCGCGAGAGCCAGCGAGCAGACGATGTCGACCTCGGAGCGCAGGTGCCGCGAGGCCGGCTTCAACGGGCCGTGGGACGCGTGCACCGCAGACATCGAGTCCTCGACGGTGACCCGCTGCGCGTGGCCGCCGGTCATGTCCTTCTCGCTGCGGCCGAGGACCGGGAGGATGAGCGCCTCGGTGCCGGTGACCACGTGCGAGCGGTTGAGCTTGGTCGAGACGTGCACGGTGAGGGCGGCGTTACGCATCGCCGCCTCGGTCACCTCCGTGTCGGAGACGGCGGAGACGAAGTTGCCGCCCATCCCCATGAAGAACTGCGCCCGGCCGTCGCGCAGTGCACGCACCGCGTCGACGGTGTCGAAACCGTCGTCGCGCGGCGGGTCGAATCCGAACTCGTCGCGCAGCGCGTCCAGGAACTGGGGCGGCACCCGCTCCCAGATCCCCATCGTCCGGTCACCCTGGACGTTGGAGTGACCGCGTACCGGGCACAGCCCTGCGCCCGGCTTGCCGATGTTGCCCTGGGCCAGCGCGACGTTGGCGATCTCCTTGATCGTGGCCACCGCGTTGCGGTGCTGGGTGATGCCCATCGCCCAGCAGGTGACGGTGGCCGCGGAGTCGCGGAACATCTCGGCGGCCTGGACGATGAGGTCGCGCTCCAGCCCGGTCGAGCGTCGTACGGCGTCCCAGTCGAGGTCGCGCACGTGCGCGGCCCACTCGTCGAACCCGTAGCCGTGGCGGTCGACGAAGTCATGGTCGATCGCGTCCCACTCGACCAACAGCGAGCCGATCGCCTGGAACAGCGCGAGGTCGCCATTGACCCGCACCGGCAGGTGCAGGTCGGCGAGACCGGTGCCGCGGCCGATGAGACCGCGCGGCTTCTGCGGGTTCTTGAACCGGACCAGCCCCGCCTCCTCGAGCGGGTTGATCGCGAGGATCTTGGCGCCGCGGCGCTTGGCCACCTCCAGGGCCGACAGCATCCGCGGGTGGTTGGTACCCGGGTTCTGGCCCACGACCACGATCAGCTCGGACTCGTGGATGTCGTCGAGGCTGACCGACCCCTTGCCGATCCCGATCACCTCTGCGAGCGCCACGCCGGAGGACTCGTGGCACATGTTGGAGCAGTCGGGAAGGTTGTTGGTGCCGAAGGCGCGGACGAAGAGCTGGTAGGCGAACGCGGCCTCGTTGGAGGTCTTGCCGGAGGTGTAGAAGATCGCCTCGTCCGGCGAGTCCAGACTGCGGAGCCGGTCGGCGATGAGGGTGAAGGCGTCGACCCAGTCGATCGGCTCGTAGTGGGAGGAGCCCTTGCGCAGCACCATCGGCTCGGTGAGCCGGCCGCGGTGACCCAGCCAGTAGTCGGTGCGCTCCCGGAGCTCCTCGATCGAGTGCCGGGCGAAGAACTTACGGTCGACCTTGTCGCGCGTGGCCTCCTCGGCCACGGCCTTGGCGCCGTTCTCGCAGAACTCCGCCGCGTGCCGGTGGTCGGGATCCGGGTCGGGCCATGCGCAGCCCTGGCAGTCGAAGCCGTCGACCTGGTTGAGCTTGGTGAGGGTGCGAGCGGTGCGAGCGACACCCATCTCCTCGACAGCCCGCTTCATCGCGACACCGACCGCAGTGAGACCCGCGGCCGCGTGTGCAGCGCCGCCGACCTCAAGGTCGGCCTCGTTGATGTCGTCGCGCTTCCGCCGGCCCATAGCGCCCATCCTGTCCCCCGGGTCAAGAACCTGAAACGGTCAGGAGTTCGAGAACACCGCCGGGTCGTCGCCGTTGTCAGGTCCCCGGCCGGCCCACGTCCATGCGTACGCCGGGTCCTCGACCGCCAGGCCGCCCTCGCCGAGGTCGAGCGGCGCGAAGGTGTCGACCATGACCGCCGACTCCTCGAAGTACTCGATGCCGAGCGACGCCTCGATCGCGCTGGGCTGCGGGCCGTGCGGGTGGCCGCCGGGGTGCAGCGAGATCGAGCCGAGTCCGATGCCCGAGCCCTTGCGCGCCTCGTAGTCGCCGCCGACGTAGAACATGACCTCGTCGGAGTCGACGTTCGAGTGGTAGTAGGGCACCGGGATCGCGAGCTCGTGGTAGTCGACCTTGCGGGGCAGGAAGTTGCAGACCACGAAGTTGTGAGCCTCGAAGACCTGGTGCACCGGCGGCGGCTGGTGGATCTTGCCGGTGATCGGCATGTAGTCGTCGATGTTGAACGTGTAGGGGTAGAGGCAGCCGTCCCACCCGACGACGTCGAACGGGTGCGTGGCGTAGGTGATCCGCGAGCCGACGACCTGGCCGCCCGCGCGGTGCTTGACCAGTACCGCGAGGTCGGTGCCCTCGACGAGGTGGACGCCGGTGGGGCCGTAGAGGTCGCGCTCGCAGTACGGCGCGTGCTCCAGCAGCTGTCCGTACCGCGACAGGTAGCGCTTCGGCGGGGCGATGTGGCTGTTGGCCTCGATCGCATAGAGCTGGCAGGGCTCGGCGGGCAGCCAGCGGTGGGTGGTGGCCCGCGGCACGATGACGTAGTCGCCGGCCCGGTAGGTCAGCGCGCCGAACACCGTCTCGACGGTCCCGGTGCCGGACTCGACGTAGACGCACTCGTCGCCGATCGCGTTGCGGTAGAGCGGTGAGGGCTCGGTGCCGGTGACGACGTACGCGATCCGGACGTCGTTGTTGCCGAGCACCAGGCGGCGACCGGTCACCGGATCGGGATCGGTCTCCAGGTCGTGCAGGCGGAGGTGCCGCGGCATCAGCGGATGGTTCGGCGTGCGGGTTTGGTCGGCGAGCTCCCAGACCTCCGAGGCGACGATCGCCGACGGCACCCCGCGGTGGTAGAGCAGGGAGGAGTCCGAGGAGAACCCCTCCTCGCCCATCAGCTCCTCGTAGTAGAGGGAGCCGTCGGGGGCCCGGTGCTGGGTGTGTCGCTTCGGCGGGACCTCGCCCACGCGTCGGTAGTGCGCCATGGTGCTCCGATTATCGGACGGATGCGTTCGGTATCTGACTTCTGGCTACAGTAGCGGGGTGGCCGCTTCGCTGGAACCCGCGCTCGTCGGACTGATCGACGACGCTGCCATCTTTCCGCCCGGGGATGCCGACCTGCACGCGGCGAGTGCGGCCTTCGTGGCGAGGAGCTCGGAGCCCTGGGCCGACCTGGTCGGCACGTTCGTGGTGCGCGACCTCGACATCCCGCTGCTGCGCGGTACGCCGGCGAAGCTCTCCATCGTGGTGACCGGCGGCGCCGGCCAGATCGGTGGCCCGGCCGGCCTGTGCGCGAAGCTGGGACTGGAGCTCGCGGGTGTCGAGATCGCGCTGCGCGACTTCGACGACCTGGCCGGCAACGCCCAGCGGGTGGTTGTCGCGGTCGACGCGGCACGGGCCGACGGCGTGCTCGCCGACGACGTGCCGGTCTACGTCGAGCTCCCCCCTGCCGCCTCGCCGGCGTCCTGGATGGCCGCGGCCGACGAGGTCGCCGCAGCCGAGCTCCGGTTCAAGTTCCGGACCGGCGGACTGGAGGCTTCGGCGTTCCCCGCAGCCCGCGCGCTGGCGGGCTGGATCGACGCCGCGCTCGACCGCGAGACGCAGTTCAAGTGCACCGCCGGGCTGCACCGCGCGGTTCGGCACACGAGCGACGAGGGCTTCGAGCACCACGGTTTCCTCAACGTCCTGGTGGCCACCCACCGCGCCTTCGAGGGCGCCGGCACGGACGACGTGGTGGCCACCCTGGAGGAACGGGACGGCCCGACACTCGCTGCCGCCGACTGGACAGGCGCGCGTCGCTGGTTCGCGTCGTTCGGGTCCTGCTCGGTGGACGAGCCGCTCGCCGACCTCCGCGATCTCGGGCTGGTCCAGCGTTGACCGGTTTCGGCCTCGATCACCTTCCCTACGGCGTCTTCTCGGTCGCCGGCGACCGGCCACGGGTCGGTGTCAGGTTCGAGGACACGGTGCTCGACCTCGCCGCGGCCACCGGGCGACCGGAGTTCGCGGCGACCTCGCTCAACCCGTTCCTCGCGCTTGGCCCGCAGGTGTGGGCCGAGACGCGCGCGGCCGTCTCCGTGCTGGCCGAGAGCGGCGAGGCCGCGTCGTACCCGATCGACGAGGTGGTGCTGCACCAGCCGTTCGAGGTGGCCGACTACGTCGACTTCTACGCCTCGCTCGAGCACGCCTCCAACGTCGGGCGGATCTTCCGGCCCGACCAGGAGCCGCTGCTGCCGAACTGGCGGCACCTTCCCGTCGGCTACCACGGACGCGCCGGCACGGTGGTGCCGAGCGGCACCCCGATCGTGCGGCCGAGTGGACAGCGCAAGGCGCCGGACGAGGACGCGCCGTCGTACGGCCCCAGCCGGAGGCTGGACATCGAGGCGGAGCTCGGGTTCGTGGTCGGCGTCGGCTCGCAGCTCGGCGAGCCGGTCCCCCACGACGCCTTCCGCGCCCATGTCTTCGGCGTGGTGGGGCTCAACGACTGGTCGGCGCGCGACATCCAGGCTTGGGAGTACGTGCCGCTCGGGCCGTTCCTCGGCAAGTCCTTCGCCACGTCGATCTCGACCTGGGTCACGCCGCTGGCCGCGTTGGAGAACGCGTGGACCCCGCTGCCCGGGCAGGACCCACGACCGCTCGACTACCTCGCGCCCGACCGGGCCCGTGGCCTCGACATCGACGTCGAGGTGGAGCTCAACGGCGAGGTGGTCAGCCGGCCGCCGTACCGCGCGATGTATTGGGGGCCGGCGCAGATGCTCGCCCACATGACCGTCAACGGCGCGTCACTGCGCACCGGCGATCTGTTCGCCTCCGGCACCATCAGCGGCGCCGCGCGAGACCAGCGGGGCTCGTTCCTCGAGCTGAGCTGGGGCGGCACCGAGCCGTTCGACGGTGGCCGCACGTTCCTCGAGGACGGCGACGAGGTGGTGCTCCGCTACTCGGCGCCGGGCATCAACGGCGGCCGGATCTCGCTCGGCGAGGTGGCCGGGCGGATCGAACCGGCCCGGCACTAGATTCTGCGCATGGGTCTGTTCACTCCGCTCGCGGTCCGGATCGGGGCGATCCCGTGGATGCCGAAGCTGCTCCCCCAGATCGTCTGGGTGGACACGCGGCTGCAGAAGACCACCCGGGGTCGGTGGTCCGTGCTCGACATCGCCGGGCTGCCCAGCCTCGCCCTGACGGTGCCGGGCCGGAAGAGCGGGATCCCCCGCACGACTCCCCTGCTCTGCGTCCCCTATCGCGACGGCTGGCTGATCGCCGGCTCCTACTTCGGCGGCCCGAAGACCCCGCTCTGGGTGGGGAACCTGCGAGCGACCGAGCGCGCGCACATCGTGTTCACCCGCGAGGAGATCGACGTCTCCTGGCGCGAGCTGGAAGGCCAGGACCGGGCCGACGCCTGGCAGGCGATGCTGGACGTCTGGCCCAACTACGCGAAGTACGAAGAGCGCACCGACCGGCTGATCCCGGTCTTCCACCTCACCCGCGTCTGAGGCGTCAGTTCCAGACCGGAGCGATCCTTCGCCGGTAGTCGCGGCCACCGAACCTCTTGAGCACGAACAGCACCGGTGCGGGGATCTCTTTGGCGAGGGCCGCCTGCTCGTCGGGGCCGGCGCCGTCGGTCAGCCAGGCGAAGAACGTGCCGGCCTGACCCTTCATCGACTTGCGCACCGCGGCCTGCGCGGCCTTGCCCTGCGGCGTGCCCTTGAGGTTGGCCGCGGCGAACGGCTCGAGGTCACGCTCCTCGTGGGCGAGGTGGTCGTTCATGATCGTCCCGAACGCGGCCATCGACTCCCGGGCGGCGCTGGCGTTGTCCGCCGAAGGGCTCTGGTGGAGGGCCTTCATCGTCGTCGTCGCGGCTTCGAGGGCGGCGGCCATCCGCTTGTGCTCGCCGTCGAGGTCACCGACGAGTGTGGCCTCTGCTCCGACCTCCTGCAGGGCCGGGAAGAAGATCGTCTCCTCGCCCTCGTGGTGCTCGTGCAGCTGGTGCTCGTAGTTCTCCCATGCCGTCCACAGCTGGTCGGCGCGGGCCTGGGTGCCCGGGAAGTCAGCGAGCGCGGCATCGAACCTCGCCAGGTCGCGGCGCAGCGCCGCGTGAATGATCGTGTTCATCGTCTTGTGCTCGGTCATGCCCTGCCCTCCGTGGGTGAGAGTTGGGCAAAAGTGTCGTATAAATCAGCGCAGGGCGCCGAGCTTTCGCTCGTGGTCGCCGTAGTGCCGGGACAGGATCCGCTCCGAGGCGCGCACACCCCAGCGCTCCAGCCGGTCCTTGCCACCCGGCAGCCGTCCCCACACCTGGTAGCGCAGCATGTTGAGCGGCACCAGGTAGCCGACCACCCAGGGCGGCCGCATCGGCAACCTGAAGTCCTTCATGCTCGGCGGGCCGAGCAGCACGGTCATCAGGCTGAGCAAGCGCTCCCGCGCGATCCAGCCTCGGATCCGGCCGAACCGGCCGTACGCCAGGTCGCGCTGCGCGTCGACGATCGACCGGGCGAGCTTCGGGCCCGCCTCGGAGATGTCGCCTTGCCCCATCAGCACGTGGTAGTTGATCCGATGCCGCTCGCGCTCGGAGTCGACGAGCATGTCCTCGTCGACGCCCATCAGCCAGCCGATGTACTTCCAGCCGTGCATGACGGCGCGTGACTCGGCACGTGACACCGGTACGCCGAGAGCGCGTACGCCGAGCAGCACGACCGCGTCGAAGAGGCCGAGGGTGCCGGCCTGGTCGGACTGGTTGATCGGCAGACCCCAGCGTTCGACGTCCCAGTCGACGGTGAACCGTTGGTTGACCAGCGCATGCATGGCGCGCACGTGCAGCGTGAGCTTCCAGGCCTCACCGCCGGGTCGCAGCGCGTCGGGCTTCGAGAGAGACACCGTCCACTTCTGGGTCTCGGCGAGCCTGAGGGCGACCTGGTCCCCCGATAGCCCGCCCGTGGCGACCAGCAGGTCCGGCGGCCCGCCGAACCGATAGCCGCCGAGCAGCGAAAGCACGGTCAGGATGTCCGCGGCGTTCGAGCCGAACCGGCGGTAGACCTTCGCGCCCTCGGCTACCAGGTCCCAGTCGACCCAGTCCGGCACCTCACTGACCGTTTCGAAGAACTCCACGAGCGGCGGCGCCGGTGCCTCGAGCGCCTCCAGGCCCTCGTTCAGCGCGGTCCGGAAGTCGGCCATCGTGACCCGCCCCGGCTCACCCGCTCGCAACCGCATCGCGTCGGCGAGCCGCGCGCCGAGCTCGTCGCGCTCCAGCATCTTCTCGCCGACCCGCTGCATCAGCGCCTCGTCGAGAGCGCCGATCCTGGCGGCCAGCCGCAGCGGGCGCCCGAGCCGTCGGTTGCGCTCCTCGGCCGCTCGGAAGCGCGTCGGGTAGCGAGTGGACGTCACCGTCATACCTCCATGATGACGCGAGTGATCACTCGCATACAATTCGCGTTGTGCGGAAGGTTCCTCAGCAACGACGGTCCCGCGAGATGGTCGAGCGCATCATCGCGAGCGGCCGGGAGGTGCTGCTCCAGGACGGGTACGACGCGTTCTCCACCAACCGGATCGCCGACCGCGCCGGGATCAGCCCCGGATCGCTGTACCAGTACTTCCCCAACAAGGCCTCGATCATCGACGCCGTCGTGGAGCGGTACGCCGACGACCTGGCCGAGCAGGTGGCCGCCGCCCTCGGCGACCGGCTCGGCGCCGTCGGTCCACGGATGATCCGCGACACCGCCGAGGCGCTGCTCTCCGCGCTGGAGAAGGATGTCGCGCTGCTGCGGGTCAGCATGGAGGAGCTGCCCGCCGCCCGGCACCGCGACCGGCTGCTGGCGCTCGAGCGACGGGTCCGCGAGCTGTGCGTCGCCTACCTCGCCGCACGGCCGGACCTCCTCCGCTCGCCCGACCACCCCACGTCCGCATGGCTGCTGGTCCTGACCGCCGAGACGCTGACCGTGCGCTACGTCCTGGATGCCCCCGACATCCCGCGCGACGTCTTCCTCGACGAGGTCACCACCCTGTGCCAGCGGTACCTGGCTCGATAGCCTCCGACCGTGACCGACGAGCTGGCCGAGCTGCAGCGCGAGCTCCGCGCCGACGTACCACCCGGCGTCTCCGCGCTGCCACCCGAGGACCTGCGCCACCTCACGGCGGCTCTGGCCGGCCGACGGGCGGCCCAGCTGGAGGCTGCGGACGCGGCCATCAACGACGGCCTCGGCTTCCTCCCCCGGGTGCTCCGCACCATCGTGCGCAAGGCCCTGATGGGATGAGCCCCCGATGAGCGAGGTACTCGACGCACGCGCCGAGGTGCTCAAGCTGGCCCGGCTGCTCGACCTCAAGGCCGACGAGCTGTCCTACCTGTCGGGACTGCCGTCCACCGAGGTACGCGAGCTGCGGGAGCGGGCGACGGACCGGCTCTTCACCTCCGCGCCCGGCCTGGCCCGCGCGGCCGCGGCGGCCAAGCTCGTCCCGTCGGGCCTGGTCGCGACCATCGCCCAGCGAGCCTTCGGCCCGATGCTCTGCGCCCGCGCCGCGGGTGGCGCCGACACCGGCAAGGCGATCGACGTCGCCAAGCGGCTGCCGACCGAGTTCCTGGCGGACGTGGCCGTCCACCTGGACCCACGGCGTACGGCGGCGATCATCGCCGAGGTGCCCGCCGAGATCGTGGTGCCGGTCGCCGAGGAGCTCGGCGCGCGCCGCGAGCACGTGACGATGGGCCGGTTCCTGGCGTTCGTGCCCGACAGTGGGATCGCCGCGGCGATCGGGGCGCTCGACGACGAGACGATGCTGCGCACGGCGTTCGTGCTCGAGCACAAGGATCGGCTCGACCACGCGATCGGGCTGCTGCCACCCGAGCGGCTGCCCGGGATCATCGACACCGCGGCCCGGCTCGAGCTGTGGTCGGAGGCGTTCGACCTGCTCGGGCACGTGAGCGACGAGCGTCTCGGCCCGATCGCCGAGGTGGTCGCAGACCTGCCCGAGGACACCGTCGCCGCCCTGGTCGGCGCCGTCTCGGCGGACGGGCTGTGGTCCACCCTGCTGCCGGTGGTGCGGTTGATGGCCGACGACGCCCGGGTCCGGATCGCGGCCATGTCGCCGTTCCACGAGACCGCGGTGCTCGCCGACATCCTGCAGGCCGCGACGTCCGTGGACGCCGACGGCCTCTGGGTGGACCTGGTGCCGCTGCTGGACGCACTCACGGCCGAAGCGCTCACCCGGGTCGCCGCGCTGGTGACGGAGCTCGACCTCGCGGCGCTGAGCCGGCTGCTGCGCGAGGCCATCGACGCACCGGCCACCCTGGCCACCCTGCTCGGGCTCTTCCACCGGATGGAGCCCGACCGCCGCCAGGTCGTGATCACCGTGATCGACGAGGCCGACCGCGCCATGGGCGAGACCCTGCTCGCGGTTCTCACCGACCCCGCGGACATCGCCCGCCTGCTTCCCCTGGTGCCCGACGACGTGATGGACGCCGTACGCCGGGCGGCCCGGCGGCTCGACATGACCGCCGAGCTGGAGGCGGCCCTCGCAGCGTGTCCTGAGGAGTGACCCCGACGCGTCCTCGCCGAGGCCACCCCCTCTCAGGTGCGGCTACGGCGCGACGTAGTCCGACGAGTCGCCGGTGATGATGACGTAGAAGCGCTTGCGCGTCCCGGGGTCCAGAGCAGTTCCGGCGCCGCTCGTCACGGTGCCGTCGCTGAGCCGCGGGCTGACCACGAACGACGAGGCGTTCTGTGCACCGGGCGGGGCGCAGTTCGTCGGGGTCTGGTCCGTGACACCGCACATGCTGACCGCGATCTCGCCGGAGAACTCCGGGTTCGCGTCAGGCCCGGCCGCTCGGCCGTTGGTCAGACCGTCCGCGTTCTGGTCGATCCGGTTCTGCAGCGCCACGGTGGTGAGGATCGCGTTGTTGCCCAACGGCTCGTTGGCGTCGATGTAGACGTTGCCGTTGGCCCGGAGGGCGTTGGACGGCTGGCCTTCGGGGGCGGTGTTCGGGAGTGTCGGATAGGCAGCCACGACCTCGAAGCCGCCGGACTGGGCGACGATCGCGCCCGTCGCGTCGACGAGCGCCCACCGGGTGAACGCGCGAGGATCGGCGGCCGGGTCGAGCAGGCCCGGACGCAGGTCCCGTCCGGCGATCGTCCCGTCGGCGATGTCGCCGGAGCGCAGCGTCTCGTTCTTGACCTTGGCGGAGGTGACCGCGTCCTTCTGGAGGTCGGCGGTGCCGATCGTGGCGGCGGCGTACGACGTGCCGCCGGTGGCGACAACGAGCGCGAGGATCGAGAGCGCTGTGGCGGGACTCGGACGACGGAGACGAGCTCTGGGCATGACGGTGTCCTGTCGATGGGCGATGACGCCCGGAGCCGGACGCTAGGTGTGCTTCGCCACATCGCGCTCGTCGGATTGGATCTGCCCACCACTGCTGCAAATAAGTCGAGCCCCACACCTAGTGGAAGCTTCGGTGCGGGGCTCGGTGGCAGGTAGTGGATTCGAACCACTGTAGGCGTTGCCGGCTGATTTACAGTCAGCTCCCTTTGGCCGCTCGGGCAACCTGCCGGGGTTTGTCGCCGTGTCCAGGCTGGTGGGCTTGGCCGCTCGGCAACGAGGCGAAACAATAGCGCAGCCGCCCCGGCGGACTGAAAACGCTGAACCCCCACAAGGAGACCCCGCATGGCCGACTCGTCCTTCGACATCGTGAGCAAGATCGACCGCCAGGAGGTCGACAACGCGCTCGGCCAGACGGCCCGCGAGATCGCCACCCGCTTCGACTTCAAGGGCACTGGAGCCACGATCGAGTGGCAGGGCGACCAGGCGATCGAGATCACCGCCTCCGCCGACGACCGCGCCTCCGCGGTGCTCGACGTCTTCAAGCAGAAGCTGATCAAGCGCAACCAGAGCCTCAAGATCCTGGACGCCTCCGAGCCGCGCCCGTCGGGCCAGCAGTCGAAGATCGGTATCGCGCTGAAGGAGGGCATCTCCTCCGAGGACGCCAAGAAGGTCTCCAAGCTGATCCGCGACGAGGGCCCCAAGGGCGTCAAGGCGCAGATCCAGGGCGACGAGCTGCGCGTGTCGTCGAAGAAGCGCGACGACCTGCAGGCGGTCCAGGCGCTGGTGAAGGCCCAGGACTACGACTTCGCCGTTCAGTTCACGAACTACCGATGATCGCGCGCCCAGGAGCGACGGTCACGATCCACGCTCCGCTCGACGTCGTCTGGCAGGTCATGCTCGACACGGAGAAGTACGCCGAGTGGAACCCGTTCGTCGAGCGGGCGGAGACACCCACACCACCGGCGGTCGGCAACCCGATCGTGCTGCACGTGCGCTGGGGCAACGGGAAGACCACCCGGTCACCGGAGCGGATCACCGCGATCGAGCCGCCGAGCACTGCGGCAGACGGTTCGACGACGGCGCTGCTGACCTATGTCTACGAGGGACTGCCCGGCCGGCTCAAACTGCTGAGCGCCACTCGGCACCAGCGGCTCACACAGCGGCCGGGTGAGCCGACGACGTACGACACGGTCGAGGAGTTCTCCGGGCCGCTGGTCCGGCTGGCCGGTCCTGGCCGGGTCGCGGACGGGTTCCGGCGGCACGCCGAGGGCCTGAAGGCCCGCGCGGAGAAGTTCGCGACAACTGCCTGAGACTCAGCCTTCCCAGCGACGTTGTGACAGTAGTACTGTCACGATGCTCCCTCCCGGAAGGCACCATGACGACTCCCCTCTCCCGCCGTGGCGTACTTGCCGGCGGCGCTCTCGCATCCACTGCCCTCGCGGCTCCGAGCTTCGCCGCCAAGCCCGGCCGCCGGGTGGCGGTCTTCGGAGGCGGGATGGCCGGCCTCACCGCCGCCCACGAGCTGGCCGAGCGCGGGTTCAAGGTCACCGTCTACGAGCCGTCGGCCTGGGGCGGCAAGGCCCGCAGCATCCCCGTCGCCGGAACCGCTCGCGGCGGCCGCCGCGACCTACCGGGTGAGCACGGATTCCGGTTCTTCCCGGGCTTCTACCACCACGTGCCGGACACGATGCGCCGGATCCCGTTCGGCCGCGGCACCGTGGGCGATCACCTGGCCAGCGCAACAAACGGCAAGTTCCTGCGCGCCGGCGAGCGAGCGGACGGCTTCATCTTCGGGATCGGCCCGGACCCGATCCAGCTGCTGACCGTCGACGGGTTGCGCCGCTACCTCCTGGACAACCTGGCCGGCCGCACCGTGCCTCCGCACGAGCTCGTCTACTTCGTCGAGCGACTCCTGGTCTTCCTGACCAGCTGCGACGAGCGCCGCCTCGGCCAGTGGGAGAAGGTCAGCTGGTGGAACTTCGTGGGCGCGGGGTCGAGGTCGAAGGAGTACCAGAAGGTCCTCGCCGCCGGCCTGACCCGCAGCCTGGTCGCGGCGAAGGAGACCGTCGCGAGCACCAGGACGATCGGCAACATGGGCGAGGCCTTCGTCATGAACATCATGGGCCGGGGCAACGACGGCGCCCTGGACCGGGTGCTCGACCTGCCCACGAACGAGGCCTGGATCAACCCGTGGATGCGGCACCTGCGCGGCCTCGGCGTGCAGTTCGTCCACGGCCAGCGGCTCCTGCGCTACGACGTGGGCGGCGGCCGGATCCGCGGAGCCTGGCTCGCCGACGGCGCCGGCCGGCGTACGCGCGTGGAGGCCGACTGGTTCGTCAGCGCGATGCCCGTCGAGCGGGCCCGACCGACACTCACCGCCGATGTGTTCCGCCTCGATCCGTCGCTGCGCCGGCTCGACGAGCTCCACACCGACTGGATGGTGGGGATCCAGTACTTCCTCAAGGAGCCGGTCGACTTCGTCAAAGGGCACGTCACGTTCCTTGATGCACCGTGGTCGCTGACCGCGCTCACCCAGGGTCAGTTCTGGGAGGACCGTGACATCGCCCGCGACTACGGCGACGGCACGGTCAAGGACATCCTCTCCGTCGACGTCTCGAACTGGGACGCGCCCGGGATCCTGCACAAGAAGACCGCCAAGCGGTCCAACCCGCGAGAGATCGCGCGGGAGGTGCTCGCCCAGATCCGCGAGCACCACACCGCGGCCGAGCACCTGCCCGACGGCATCGTCGACTCCTGGTTCCTCGACCCGGGCGTCCAGTGGAACCCCCAGAAGCGACGCAACGCGAACGCGACCCCGCTGCTCGTCAACACCATCAACTCTTGGCACGACCGCCCGACGGCGGTGACCAAGATCCCCAACCTGCTGATGACCGGCGACTTCGTGCAGACCAACATCGACCTGGCCACGATGGAGGGCGCCAACGAGTCCGCGCGCTCGGCGGTCAACGCCATCCTCGACGAGGTCGGCAGCAACGCCGAACGCGCTGCGATGTACGAGCTGTACGACCCGCCGGAGATGAAGCTGCTCAAGCAGGTCGACAAGCAGCTCTACAAGGCCGGGCTGCCCAACGCGCTCGACCTCGGCTGACCTCATACGGCGATCATGGCGGGCACTGTGGTGGCCCCCACCGCCGGCGTCAGCCACACCTGGACACCCTCGTCGAGCTCGAGCGACTGGGCGTGCGTCCTGGTGAGTACGACGTGCACGTCGTGCCCGTCGTCGGTCTCCACGTTGAGCCGGACCTCGAAGCCGACCCGCAGCTGGCGGGTGATCCGCCCGGAGATCGCGCCTGCCAGGCCGGGGTTCACGGCCACCTCGATGTCGTGCGGCCGCAGTCGCACGTTGCCGAGCTGGGTGACCTGGCCGAGGAAGCCCATCACGAAGTCGTTGGCCGGCTCGTCGTAGAGCTGGTCGGGCGTGCCGATCTGCTCGACCCGGCCCTCGTTGATCACCACGATCTCGTCGGCGACCTCCATGGCCTCCTCCTGGTCGTGCGTCACGAAGACCGTGGTCACGTGCACCTCGTCGTGCAGCCGCCGCAGCCACTCACGCAGCTCCTTGCGGACCTTGGCGTCCAACGCACCGAACGGCTCGTCGAGCAGCAGCACCTTGGGCTCCACGGCGAGCGCGCGCGCCAGTGCCATCCGCTGCCGCTGCCCGCCCGAGAGCTGCGACGGCAGCCGGTGGCCGAACTGCTGCAGGTGAACAAGCTTGAGCAGCTCGTCGACCCGGGCCTCGATCTCGTCCTTGGGCCGCTTGCGGATCTGCAGCCCGAATGCGACGTTCTTTGCCACGGTCATGTGCTTGAAGACCGCGTAGTGCTGGAACACGAAGCCGACGTTGCGCTTCTGGGGCGGCAGCTTGGTGGCGTCGGTGCCCTCGATGGACACGTGACCGGTGTCGGCGCTGTCGAGGCCCGCGATGATCCGCAGCAGCGTGGACTTGCCGCCACCCGACGGCCCCAGCAGGGCGGTCAGCTGGCCGGTGGGCAGTGAGACGGTCACGTCGTCGAGCGCGACGAAGTCACCGAACCTCTTGGAGACGCCGGAGACGTCGATACTCATTTGCTTGACTCCTTGGGACGGAGGATGGAGACCACGACGATGCAGATCACGCTCACGAACGCGAGTACGAACGCGATCGTCGACGCCGAGGTCTGCTCGAAGCTCTGGTACTTCTCCTCGACGAGGAGAGTGGCGGTCTGGGTCTGGTTGATGACGTTGCCGGAGACGACCTTGACGGCCCCGAACTCACCGAGGCTGCGGGCCAGGCTGAGCACCACGCCGTAGACCACGGCCCACTTGATGCTCGGCAGGGTGATCCGCCAGAAGGTCTGACGCGAATTCGCCCCGAGGCTGCGCGCCGCCTGCTCCTGCTCGTCACCGATCTCCTGGAGCACCGGCACGACCTCGCGGATCACGAGCGGCAACGCCACGAAGCAGGTGGCCATGATCATCCCGGTGCCGCTGAAGATGATCTTGATGCCCCACTCCTCGAGCGTCGGGCCGAACCATCCGGTCCGGCCGTTGTAGACGAGGAGCAGGGAGAGTCCGACGACGACCGGCGACACCGACATCGGAAGGTCGATGAGCGCGGACAGCAGCCGCTTGCCCGGGAACTTGTAGCGGACCAGCAGGATCGAGATCCCGACGCCGAACACCAGGTTGATGAGCACGGCCTGGACCGCCACCTGGACGGTGAGGATCAGCGCGTTGACCACCTGCTCGTCCTTGAACAGGTCGAGCAACGTGCCTGGTCCGTCGGCGAAGGCCTCCTGGACCACGGTGCTCACCGGCCACGCGACCAGCAGGAAGACGTACGTCACCGCCAGCAGGCGGAGCGTCCACTTGATCGGGGTGGATACCTCAAGCACGGTTCGCCACCCGCCTCTGCACGATGTCGAGCACCACGATCACGACCAGCGCCACGGCCAGCATCACGCTGGCCAGGGCCGCCGCGGAGGCGGTGCTGCCGTTCTCGATGTACGTCAGCACCCGGACCGAGACGACCTCGGTGTCGAACGGCTTGTTGCCGCTCAGCAGCACCAGCGAGCCGTACTCCGCGATCGCGCGTGCGAACGACAGGGCCGCGCCGGCAGTGATCGCCGGGGTCAGGCTGGGCAGGATGATCCGCCGGAAGATGGTCCCCCGGCTGGCACCCAACGAGGCGGCCGCCTCCTCGGTGTCGTGCTCGAGCTCCTCGAGCACCGGTTGCACGGTGCGGACGACGAACGGGAGAGTCACGAACGCCAGGGCGAGGAAGACCGCCTTGTCGGTGTAGGCCCAGTCCAGGCCGAGTGGGCTGTTGGTCCCGTAGAGACCCAGCAGCACCAGGCCGGCAACGATGGTCGGCAGCGCGAACGGGATGTCGATGACGACGTCCAGGATCCGCTTGCCCCAGAACCGGTCGCGGACCAGCACCCAGGCGATGAGCGTGCCCATCACGACGTTGAGGAGAGTGACACCGAGGGCCTGGCCCACGGTGAGCCTGATCGCGGCCATGGTCTGCGCGCCGGTGATCGTGTCGATGTAGCCGGAGAAGCCGCGGTCGCTCGCGGCCACGACGATGGCGGTCAGCGGGATCAGCACCAACAGGCTGAACCACGTGACCGCGACGCCGAGGCCGAGGGCGGAGCCCGCGGACAGGGAGGAGCCCGAGCCTGCCCGACGCTGACGCGTCGGGCGGGCGGGAGCCTCGGTGAGTGTCGAGGTCATTTGGTCACTCCTGGGCGTCGGTGCCCGACTGCTCGATGAGCGTCGGGATGATCCCGACCGGCTCACCGTCTTCGCCGTCGGCGAAGAACTTGTCCTCGGCCTCGCCCCAGCCACCGAAGTCACCGTCGATGGTGAAGAGCAGCGAGGGGGCCGGGAACGGGTCGGCCGGGTCGTTGGCACCGTCGACCTCGGGAACCTCCACGCCGTCGACGCCGGCGACCGGCCGGAAGCCGAAGCCCGCGTAGATGCCCTGGCCATCGGCCGAGGTGATGAAGTCCAGGAAGTCCTGGGCGCCGTCGGCGGCGTCCTCGGTCACGGCAGCGGGGTTCTCGATGAGCAGCGTGTCGTCCGGGACGACGTAGTCGATGTCCTGACCGTTCTGCTTGGCCAGGATCGCCTCGTTCTCGTAGGAGAGCAGCACGTCCTGGTCGCCCTCGACGAACGCCGAGGTTGCCTCGCGGGCGCTGGCAGGCAGGGCCGGAGCGTTCGCGAGCAGGTCGCCGACGAACTGCTTCGCCTCGTCCTCGGTACCGCCGTTGCCCACGATGTGGGCCCACGCGGCGAGGATGTTCCACTTCGCGGAACCGGAGGAGCCCGGGTTCGGCGTCAGCAGCTCGATGCCGTCCTTGGTCAGGTCGTCCCACGTCTGGATGTTCTCGGGGTTGCCCTTGCGCACCACGAATACGACGACCGACGAGGTCGCGATGCCGTTGGTGGAGGTGTTGTCCTTCCAGTCCTCGGCCACCAGACCCTCACCCACGAGGCGGGTGACGTCGGGCTCGAGGGAGAAGTGCACGACGTCCGCGTCAGCACCGGCCACGACGGCGCGGCTCTGGTCGCCGGAGGCGCCGTACGACGGGGCGAACTCGATGTCCTTGCCGGCGTCGGTGTCCTCGAACGCCTTGAACACCGGCTCGTTGGCCGTCTCCATCACGGAGAAGGCCACGACCGACAGGGTCTTGGCATCGTCACCGCTCGCGCCGTCCGAGGTGCAGGCGCTCAAGGCAAGCACCCCGGCCATTCCTACTGCCGCAGCCTTGATCGTCTTGATCATCGTTCCTCACTTCTGTCTGAACACACCAAAGGCGTGTTACCCACCAATGTCGAGCAGAGTAATCAACTTTACTGAACAAATGCGAATCTCGTGGGCGTGTCTCGTGTCACGGCAGGAACGGCTTTGTGGAGCGCGCGGGGCGACTATCGTGGGGAGGTGGCGAATGCGCTACGCGAAAAACTGAAACAGGTTCTGGTTTTGCGCGTACCGCGAGTACGATCGCTGGGTTGCCGTCGACACGGCCCGATGGGCCGTCAGGAAGTGAGTGGACGAGGTGTCCAAGCAGGTCAAGCAGCTGGATCGGGTGATCATCCGGTTCGCGGGTGACTCCGGCGACGGGATGCAGCTGACGGGAGACCGGTTCACCCAGGAGTCCGCCGTTTTCGGCAACGACCTGGTGACCCTCCCCAACTTCCCCGCCGAGATCCGGGCCCCTCAGGGCACGCTCCCGGGCGTCTCGTCGTTCCAGGTGCACTTCGCCGACCACGACATCCTCACCGCGGGCGACGCCCCCGACGTCCTGGTCGCCATGAACCCGGCCGCGCTGCGGGCCAACCTGGGCGACCTGCCCAAGGGCGCGGCGATCATCGTCGACACCCATGACTTCACCGCCCGCAACCTGACCAAGGCCGGGTACGACGCCAACCCGCTGGAGTCCGTCGGCGACGCCGGCTCGGTGCTCGGCGAGTTCAGCGTGCACCCCGTCGACCTGACCGGGATGACCGTCGAGGCGGTCAAGGAGTTCGGCCTGTCCCGCAAGGACGCCGCCCGGGCCAAGAACATGTTCGCGCTGGGCCTGCTGTCCTGGATGTACGGCCGACCGACCGAGTCGACCGTGGCCTTCCTGCAGAAGCGGTTCGCGCGGGTCGAGGACATCCGCGACGCCAACATCGCGGCGTTCAAGGCGGGCTGGAACTTCGGTGAGACCACCGAGACCTTCGTGGTCCGCTACGAGGTGAAGCCGGCGCCGATGTCGCCCGGCACCTACCGCAACATCACCGGCAACCTGGCGCTGTCCTACGGCCTGCTCGCCGGCGGCGTCCAGTCGGGGCTCCCGATCTTCCTGGGCTCCTACCCGATCACGCCTGCCTCCGACATCCTGCACGAGCTCAGCAAGCACAAGTCGTTCGGAGTGACGACGTTCCAGGCCGAGGACGAGATCGCCGGCATCGGTGCCGCGATCGGCGCGGCGTTCGCCGGCTCGCTCGGCGTCACCACCACCTCCGGCCCCGGTATCGCCCTGAAGTCGGAGGCGATCGGCCTCGCGGTGATGACCGAGCTGCCGCTGATCGTGATCGACGTGCAACGTGGCGGACCCTCGACCGGCCTCCCCACCAAGACCGAGCAGGCCGACCTGCTGCAGGCGATGTTCGGCCGCAACGGCGAGGCGCCGGTCCCCATCGTGGCTCCCCAGTCGCCGGGCGACTGCTTCGACGCCGCGGTCGAGGCGACCCGGATCGCGATCACCTACCGCACCCCGGTGATGCTGCTCTCCGACGGCTACCTCGCCAACGGCTCCGAGCCGTGGCGGATCCCCGTCATCGACGACCTGCCGACGATCGACCCGGCGTTCGCAACCGAGCGCAACTATGTCCCGGAGGGTGGCGACCCTGAGAAGTCAGAGTTCTGGCCTTACCTCCGTGACGAGGAGACCCTCGCCCGGCCGTGGGCGATCCCGGGCACGCCCGGTCTCGAGCACCGGATCGGCGGCCTGGAGAAGGGCGAGGGTCACGGCAACATCTCCTACGACCCGGCCAACCACGACCTGATGGTCCGCACCCGGCAGGCCAAGGTCGACCGGATCGCCGACTCGCTGCCGCCCCTCGAGGTCGACGACCCGTCGGGCACGGCCAAAGTCGTCGTGATCGGCTGGGGCTCGACGTACGGCCCGATCGGCGCCGGCTGCCGCCGGGTCCGCAAGGCCGGCTACAAGGTCGCGCAGGTGCACCTGCGCCACCTCAACCCGCTGCCCAAGGACCTGGGCGAGATCCTGGCCCGGTACGACAAGGTGCTGGTGCCGGAGATGAACCTCGGCCAGCTGAGCATGCTGCTGCGCGCGAAGTACCTCGTCGACGCGATCGGCTACAACCACGTCCGCGGGCTGCCCCTCAAGGCAGCCGACCTCGCCGAGGCCATCGGCGGCCTGGTCGCCGAGGCCGAGGGCGTCGAGGTCGATCTGACCGTTTCTGCTGAGGAGTCTGTCTCGTGACCACCTCCACCGAACTGCCCTTCCCCGGCCTGCGCTCCGGCGTCGAAGGTGTCCCGACCACCGACGGGCCGCAGACGTCGAAGGAGTTCACCAGCGACCAGGAGGTCCGCTGGTGCCCTGGGTGCGGTGACTACGCCGTGCTCAAGGCCGTCCAGGGCTTCCTGCCCGACCTCGGCCTGCGCCGGGAGAACATCGTGTTCGTGTCCGGGATCGGCTGCTCCAGCCGGTTCCCCTACTACCTCGACACCTACGGGATGCACTCCATCCACGGCCGCGCCCCGTCGATCGCCACCGGCATCGCCACCGCGCGGTCGGACCTGTCGGTGTGGGTGGTGACCGGCGACGGCGATGCGCTCTCGATCGGTGGCAACCACCTGATCCACGCGCTGCGCCGCAACGTCAACATGACGATCCTGCTGTTCAACAACCGGATCTACGGTCTGACCAAGGGCCAGTACTCCCCCACCTCCGAGGCCGGCAAGATCACCAAGTCGACTCCGATGGGCTCCGTGGACCACCCGTTCAACCCGGTCTCGCTGGCGCTCGGCGCCGAGGCCAGCTTCGTGGCCCGGACCATCGACTCCGACCGCAAGCACCTCACCTCGGTGCTCTCGGCCGCCGCCGCGCACCGGGGCACCTCGTTCGTGGAGATCTACCAGAACTGCCCGATCTTCAACGACGGCGCGTTCGACGCGATCAAGAACAACGACACCAAGGCCGACGCGATCATCCCGCTCGTCCACGGCGAGCCGATCCGGTTCGGCGTCGAGGGCGCCAAGGGGCTGATCCGCGACACCGAGTCCGGTGGCGTGAAGGTGGTCCAGGTCGCCGATGTCGGTGAGGACGCGGTGCTCGTCCACGACGCCTACAGCTCCGACCCCAGCACGGCGTTCGCGATCTCGCGGCTCACCGACTCGGGCTACCTCAACCAGTCGCCGATCGGCATCTTCCGCCAGGTCGAGCGGGCGACGTACGACGACCAGGCGCGCGCGCAGATCCAGAGCGCGGCGGACAACGACCCAGCCGCCGGGCCGGCCCGGCTGGCGTCGCTGGTGAACTCCGGCGACACGTGGACCGTGGTCTGACCCCACAACGTACGACGAAGGGCCTCGCCGGATCGGCGAGGCCCTTCGTCGTCGAAGCGGTGAGTCAGCTCGTGGTGATGCAGCCGACCTTCTGCGAGGTGGCCCGGTAGTTGCCCGTGGCCGGAACCTTCACCAGGTAGCAGATGCGGGTGCCGCGCTTGCCCGGCGCGATCCGGGTGCGGAACTTGCCCTCGTCTGCGCTGGTCTTGGTCTTCTTGTAGAACTTCCAGCGCAGGTGCCGCAGTTCTTGCGCTGGATCGTCACGTTGCGGTTCTTGTAGGTCGAGACGCGCCCGAAGGTGATGAACTTGTTGGTGTTGCGGATCTCCTTGCCGCTCGCGAACAGCGAGTGCTTCGGCTTCGCCTGCTCGGCGGCCGTCGCTGCGGAGCTCGCCTGACTGGTCAGGGCAATCGGAGCCAGTGCCGTCAGCACAAAGGCGACGACGACGGCGATGAGGCGGGTGATCCGCATGGTGACTCTCCTCGGGTCGAATGGGGTAACGGGGGCTACCTGCCCGCTGCCGTGCGGCCTCAAACCCTGCCCCCAGGTGCCCAGATCTTATCGGGACCTATCCTGACGAACGTGCCGGATTCCGCCGAGGCCCGCCGGGGTCTGCTCTTCGGGGCGACGGCGTACATCCTGTGGGGCGCTTTCCCTCTCTACTGGCCACTGCTGGAGCCGGGCGGGGCCGTCGAGATCCTCGCCCACCGGATCGTCTGGTCGCTGATCACGCTGACCCTGATGGTCTTCGTCCTCCGGCGCCGGGCGATGCTGCGAGCCCTCGGCAGGGACCCGAGGGTGGTCCGGCTGCTGTTGCTGGCCGCCGTCGTGATCACGCTCAACTGGGGCACCTACATCTACGGCGTCAACAACGGCCGGGTCGTGGAGACATCGCTCGGGTACTTCATCAACCCGCTCGTGACCGTGCTGATGGGCGTGCTGATCCTCGGGGAGCGGCTGCGACCACTGCAGTGGGTAGCGATGGGGGTCGGTACGGCGGCGGTCGCGGTGCTCACGTGGGACTACGGCCGGCCACCATGGGTCGCGCTGGTGCTGGCGTTCTCCTTCGGCACCTACGGCCTGGCCAAGAAGACGGCCGGCGCCGGTGCGATCGAGAGCCTCGCGTTCGAGACCGCCGTACTCACGCCCTTCGCCGGCGGCTACCTGATCTGGCTCAGCGCCACGGGCGACTCGCATTTCTCCAGTGACGGCGTCGGCCACGCGTTGCTGCTGATGTCGGCCGGCATCGTCACCGCCATCCCGCTGATCTGCTTCGGGTTCGCCGCCACCCGGGTCTCGATGGTCTCGCTCGGCCTGCTGCAGTACCTCGCCCCGGTCCTCCAGTTCCTGCTCGGGCTGCTGCTCTTCGACGAGGAGATGCCTCCCGGCCGTTGGGTCGGCTTCACGCTGGTCTGGATCGCCCTCGCCCTCTTCACCTTCGAGCTGATCCGGCACCGGCGCCGGCAGCTCCAGCTCGCGGTCGAGTCCTCTGCCGTCTGAGCACACCGAGCCGGGCCTCCCGCGTTGCTGGTGGTTACGACCGAAAGGCTGGCTACGGGACGAGGTGGGTGCGTGGTTGCTCACCGCTGCCGACTTGCGGCAGGTGGACGGTGCCCCTCCGGTGGTCGAGCAGCGAGCGCCAGCGAGCGTCGTCGAGACCCCGCAACTTTGGGCAGGGCCCTAGCTGAATCGCCACGAATCCCGCTCAACCACAGGCGAAACTGCTGAAGTCGAGTGTCGGTGGTCGGTGCTTGGATAGATGTCATGACAGCAGCCGCCCACTCCTTCGAGCAGCCCACACCGGTGGGTCTGCTCGACGCGATGCGCGCTGCCAAGCAGGCCGAGATGAGCGCGCAGGTCGATCAGCTGAAACTGGTCATCGAGTGGTGCATCGCCCACGAGGTCGACGCCGACCAGGCGAGCACTTATGTGGAGTTCGGCCGCGACACCGGCCTCGCCCTGGCCGGTGACGGCGCGCCGTACGTCTCGGAGTTCGCAGTCGTCGAGCTGGCCGCCGCGCTCGGCATGACCACCGACGCCGGTAGGCGATACGTGGGCAAGGTGCTGGAGGTCCGGTACCGACTGCCCGGGTTCTGGGAAGAAGTGGTCAGTGGTCGGCTGCCGTGGTGGCGGGCCGCGCGGGTCGCCGAGCACACGATCGCCCTCCCCAAGGCCGGTGCTCGGTACGTCGACCGCAGGCTCGCATCGACCGCGACGAAGGTGACGTTCGGGCAGGTCGAACGACTCACCGCCGAAGCACTCGCCCTCTACGCCCCCGAGGAAGCCGTCGAGAAGCGCCGCCAGGCGATGGAGGCCCGGCGCGTCGACGTGCACACCGACCAGATCGGCCCGGACGGGGTGGTGGAGATCAGCGGTGGCATGGACCTGGCCGACGCCCTGGACCTCGACACCGCCCTGGACCACGGCGCCGCCGAGCTCAAATCCCTCGGCTGCGAGGAATCACGCGACGTCCGCCGCTCCCTGGCACTCGGCGCCATGGCGCGACGGCAGACCCAGCTCGACCTCAACCCCGAGAACCCCGACGGACAGGCGGGACCGCTGGTCAAGCCCCGCCAGACCGTGATCCACGTCCACACCCACGACCAGACCCAGGCCCGGTGCGAGACCACCCGCACCCCGATCTCGGTCGAGCAGGTGGCCGGCTGGTGCACCCACCCCGACACCCAGGTCGTGATCAACAAGGTCATCGACCTCACCGACCACATCCACGTCGACCGCTACGAACGACCCGAGCGGATGTGGGACCAGGCGATCGAACGCGACGTGACCTGCGTGTTCCCGTTCTGCACCAGACCCGCCGCCTCCTGCGACTGCGACCACGTCATCCCGTTCGGTCGCGGTGGCCCCACGTGCAGCTGCAACACCGCACCAGCCTGCCGCGGCCACCACCGCGCCAAGACCCACGACCGCTGGACCAGCCTCGCCCTCGACGCCGGCCACTACCTGTGGCGCAGCCCCAACGGACTCTGGTTCCACCGCGGACCATCCGGCACCCGCGACCTCGGCCACCTCACCCCCGACTGAGGCCCCCGCCCCACACCCCGCCGCGCCAGGCGGGGTGATCGGCTTGCCTCCGCGAGCCGTGGCTCGCGTGGGAACCTTTCGTGGGTGCCAGGGGATCAAATGGATGTGCAGCCGACGAACGACGATGACTTCTCGACGTTCGTCGCTGCCCGCTGGGCGGCGCTGGTGCGGGTCAGCGTCTACCTCGGTTGCTCACCGGCCGAGGCCGAGGATCTCGTCCAGACGACCCTGCTGCGCTGCTACCGCGCTTGGCCACGCGTACGACGTGCCGACCGGATCGACGCCTACGTCCACCGGACCCTGGTCAACACGCTGACCAAGTCCCGCCACCGGCGATGGCGTGGCGAGATCCCCACGTCCGAACTTCCCGACGGCCCGACACCGGATACCACCGCGGATAGCAACGCACGCGCCGACCTACGTCGAGCACTAGAACGTCTCTCCCCTGACCACCAGGCGGTGCTGGTGCTGCGCTTCGTCGGTGACCTCACCGAGCAGCAGACCGCGGACGCACTCAAGGTGCCCATCGGCACCGTCAAGAGCCGGGTCGCCCGTGCCCTCGCAGCCATTGACCGGACCGCCCTCCGAGAAGAGACCCCATGAACGAGACCGAGTTCCGAGCCCTGGTCGAGTCGGCCCGTACCCACGACGACCTGTCATCCGTCCCGCCGGCCTCGGACATCCTCCAGCTCGCTCGCACTGCCAGTCGCCGGCGAAAGGCCGCCATCAGCGGGATCGCCGGGGTCGTGGCGATAGCGGTGCTCGTTGCGGCTATCGGTGTCTTCACGGGTGAGTCCGACTTGGAACGGGAACCCGCAATCTCGAATCAGCCGCCACTATCTGGCGATTGGAAGCTCGTAGCCGGATCCGCGAAGGGTGAAAAGTTGCAGTTGATAGGCGACCGCCCCATCACCCTCGCCGTCGCCATCAACGGTGACGGCAGGCAGATTGTCCGTGGACAGTCCGTCTGCAACTCCTACGGTGCCGACTACACCCTCGAAGACACTGAGCTCACGATCGGCGGTGTCGAAACCACGATGGCTGGCTGCCTCACAACCGATGCCAGCCGACTGGAGACCGCCTACTACCGGGCCCTGGGGGCGATCACTTCCTACGAGCAGACCGAGACCACCCTGACCCTTCTTGGAACGGACACGGAGCTCAAATTCTCACGGCTCCCCGCCGTCCCGACAGCAGAGATCATCGACACCATCTGGCACCTTGTGGCCGTCGGCAACGGCGAGACACAGTCGTCGGCGATCGGCGATGCAATCTTCCAGCTACGTCGCGATGGCACCTACATCGTCACCAGCGGCTGCGGCCTCGAGCTGACCGGAAAGTGGATCGAATCCACCGGAGCCGTGCACTTCATCTCCGGGCACGCCACAGGAGGCTGTCAGCAGAACCCCCAGAGCCAAGCCATCATGTCCACGACCGGCAACTTCTACGTCTCCGTCGACGGAGACAGAATGACCGTGACCGGTCACGGTGGTGGCGAACTCTTCTACACAAAGTAGGGCTGTGCGCGACCTGGAGCATCAGCGGACGGTCCGCGCGGCGGCCCGTTCCAGTCACACCATGCCGTGGTAGCGACGGGGCACGCGGAGCAGCGCTCCCTGGGCCATCACGCGCAGCTGCCGCGCGCCTTTGGCCTCCCAGACGCCGTCCCTCTCGGCCACCAGTCGGAGCGGGTCGACCTGCTGGGCGTCGAACTCCGGCACCTCCGGCCCACCGTTGAGGAAGGAGGGGAACTCGGCGGCGATCTCGTCCCCGCTCTTCGCCCACGCGCTCCGCTCCGTCAGCCCGGACGAGACCCGCACCGCGTGGCGGAGGTCCGCGGTACGCCGCATCTGGTCGAGGTCCGCGAACTTGAGGTGGACCATGAGCAGCCCGCGGTCCGGCACGTACGGCGCCCGGATGCCGTGCGAGCCATGGACCCAGGGCGCGCCGACCCGCTTGAGCGAGGGCTTGCTGATCTTGCCGACGAACTTCGCGAACCGGCGCTGCCCCAGGACCGGCTCGTCGGAGCGGAGCGCACCCTCGTGGTCGAGGTGGTGCACGACGTTGAGCCCCAGGCCGGCCGCGACGTCGAAATCGGGCCGGGCCGTCACGAAGTCCAGCAGGCCGTCGTACCGGTCCGGGTCGGCGAGCAGGAACTCGTCAGCATCGGTGAAGATCACCGCGTCGTGATTGCGGAGCAGGTCGGCGCCGAGGCGGCTGGCCAACGCCATCCGGGCCTTCTCGAACTGGCCCTCGGGAAACCCGTCGTGGCGGATCACCCGGCACGGCAGGTCGTCGGTCGAGCCGTCGGTCGAGCGGTCGTCCACGACCACGAGGTTCTCAGGACCGAGCTGGGCGCCGTAGTACGCGACCCAGCGGCGCAGCATCACCGACTCGTCGCGCACCACAGTGAGGGCCGCGACCCGCGGCCCGTTGCCGCGCCTCGGCATCCTCGTCACACCATGGAGACGCTGTGACCCCGAGCTTGGTTGCCTACTTGCGCGACATTCTCAGCTGGAGCGGACGGCGACGATGTCGGCGAACGCCTCGAGCGCGGTGCGGACCGAGCTGGGCGGGAGCGCGGAGAGGAGGGCCTTGGCCTCGGCGGCGCGCTCGACGACGTAGGTGCGGGCCTGGTCCATGGCCGGGTGCTTGCGCAGCAGGTCGAGGGCCTCGGCGTGCAGCTGGTCGTCGGTGAGGTCGGCACGGAGCAGCTCGTGCAGGCGGGCGTCGGCCGGGTCGCCGGAGGCGAGGGCCATCAACGAGGGAAGCGTCGGGACGCCCTCGCGGAGGTCGGTTCCCGGGGTCTTGCCGGACTCGGTGGCCTCGGAGGCGATGTCGAGGATGTCGTCGGAGAGCTGGAAGGCCGAGCCGACGATCTCGCCGTACGCCGTCAGCGCCGCCTCCACCTCGGGCGTGGCGCCGCCGAAGCGGGCGCCGTAGCGGGCCGAGGTGGCGATCAGGGACCCGGTCTTGCCGGCCACCACGTCGAGGTAGTGGTGCAGCGGGTCCTCGCCGGGGCCGGCGGGCACCGTCTCGAGGATCTGCCCCTCGACCAACCGGGTGAACGTCTCGGCCTGGATGCGTACGGCGTCGGCGCCGAGCTGCGCGGTCAGCTCGGAGGACTTCGCGAACAGGAAGTCGCCGGTGAGGATCGCGACGTGGTTGTCCCAGCGCGCGTTCGCGGAGTCCGCACCCCGGCGCAGCTCCGCCTCGTCCATCACGTCGTCGTGGTAGAGCGAGCCGACGTGGGTGATCTCGACGACGCAGGCCGCGGTGATCACGTCGTCGGACTCGGGACGATCGCCGGTCTCGGCGGCGAGCAGCACCAGCAGCGGGCGGATCCGCTTGCCGCCGGCACCCAGCAGGTGCTGGGCGGCCTCGGTGACGAACGGAGCGCGGCTGGTGGCGTGACGGTAGAGCGCCTCTTCGACCACCGCCATCCGCCCGGCCAGCCGGGCGGCGAGGGCGTCGTCCTCCACGGGGAGGGCGAGGGACGACGCGGACTCGGGACTCACCTGATGAAGTCTCCCGCATGCGCGGCGAGATCGAGTACCGGGCCGGGTACGACGCCCAGCACGAGCGTGCCAGCGGTACAGACCGCGATGGTGATCGTGGTCAGCGGCGACGCCGAGGTGACCACACCGGGCTCACCCACGGCCTCACTGAAGAACATCACCCGGATGACTCGGACGTAGAAGAACACCGAGATGATGCTCGCCGCGATCGCGACCAGGACGACCGGCCACGCGCCCGCCGACATCGCGACCGTGAACACAGCCCACTTGCCAACGAAGCCGGCGGTGAGCGGGATGCCCGCCATCGACAGCAGCAGGAACGCGAACGTGCCCGCCACCAGCGGCGACCGCTTGCCCAGCCCGGCCCACTTGTCGAAGGACCCGGCCTCGCCGGACGCGTCGCGCACCAGGGTGAGGATCGCGAAGCCGCCCACCGTCGCGAGGCCGTACGTCGCCAGGTAGAACAGCACCGCCTGCAGCGAGGTGACCTGGCCGTCGGCGAGCTCGGTGGCGCTCTGGACGCCGAGCATGCCGGTGAGCAGGAAGCCGGTGTGCGCGATCGCGGAGTAGGCGAGCAGCCGCTTCATGTCGGTCTGCACGATGGCGACCAGCGCGCCTACCAGCATGGTCAGGATCGCGATGACCCAGAACATCGGCTGCCAGCTCCACCGGTCGGCGCCGAAGCCGACGTAGAACAGCCGCAGCAGCGCGCCGAACGCGGCCACCTTGGTGCACGCGGCCATGAACGCGGTGACCGCGGTGGGGGCGCCCTGGTAGACGTCGGGGGTCCACGCCTGGAACGGTGCGGCGCCGATCTTGAAGAACAGCCCGACCGCGAGCATGCCCATGCCGATCAGCAGCATCGACTGGTTGCCGACGTCGTTGCGGACGGCCTCGCTGATCCGCTCCAGCTGCATCGAGCCGGCGTACCCGTAGATCAGCGCGACGCCGTACAGGAAGAAGCCGGACGAGAACGCGCCGAGCAGGAAGTACTTGAGCGCGGCCTCCTGGCTGAGCAGCCGGCGCCGGCGGGCGAGCCCGCACAGGAGGTAGAGCGGCAGCGACAGCACCTCGAGGGCCACGAACATCGTGAGCAGGTCACCGGAGGCGGGGAAGAGCATCATCCCGCCGACCGCGAACATCAGCAGCGGGTAGACCTCGGTGTGGTCGAGCCCCTTGGTCGAGGCCTCGCGCTCGGCCTCGGTGCCCGGCAGGGCGGCGGCCTGACCGGCGAACGCCGAGACGCCCGCCTCCAGCCGTCGCTCGGCGAACAGCGCGACGCCGGCGAGCGAGAACAGCAGCACCAGGCCCCAGAGGAACACCGTCGGGCCGTCGACCACGATCGTGCCACCGGCGCCGACCAGGCCGCGCGCGGAACCGTCGGCGTGCTTCTCCAGGCCGGTGCCGATCATCACGGTGCCGACGAACGCGGCGATGATGCCGCCGCCCGCCAGCGCGACCTGGGGCAGGTAACGGCGCTCACGCGGGAGGAACGCCTCGACCAGGATGCCGAGGCAGGCGACACCGAAGATGGCCAGCAGCGGCCACAGCTCGGCGTACTCGATGGTGGGCTTGACGAAGTCCATCTCAGTGACCGTCTTCCTCGGTCGCGTGGTCGGGATCGACCGACCCTGGGGGTACGTCGGGGGCGTCGTCCGTGACGCCGACATGGGCCATCAGCGAGTCGATGGCGGGGTTGGCCACGTCGAGCAGCGGACCCGGGAAGAAGCCGAACAGCACCAGCGCGAGCATCAGCGGCGCCACCGCCCCGACCTCGCGCACGCTCAGGTCAGGGGTGCCCTCGACCTCGGGCGGCGTGGGCCCGGTCATCGTGCGCTGGTACATCCACAGCACGTAGACCGCTGCGAGCACGATGCCGCTGACCGCGATCGCGCCGACCCACCAGTGGTAGTCGAACGCCGCGACCAGGACCAGGAACTCGGAGACGAACGGGCTCAGCCCGGGCAGGCCGAGGGTGGCCAGGCCGGCGACCAGCAGCAGGCCGGCGAGCACCGGGGTGACCTTCTCGATGCCGCCCATCTCGCTGATCAGCGAGGTGCCGCGGCGCCGGATCAGGTAGCCGGCGAGCAGGAACAGCGCGGCGGTTCCGATGCCGTGGTTGACCATGTAGAGGATCGAGCCGGAGCCGCCCTGGCTGCTGAACGCGAAGATGCCCAGGGTGATGAAGCCGAAGTGGCTCAGCGAGGTCAGACCGATCAGCCGCAGGACGTCGTCCTGGCCGATCGCGACCAGCGCGCCGTAGATGATCGAGATCAGCGCCAGCGTCACGACGACCGGCGTTGCCCACTGCGAGGCCTCGGGGAAGATCCCGAGGCAGAAGCGCAGCATCCCGAACGTGCCGATCTTGTCGAGCACGCACACGAGCAGCACCGCAGTGCCGGGCGTCGCCTTCTCCGTGGTGTCGGCCAGCCAGGTGTGCACAGGGAACAGCGGTGCCTTGATCGCGAACGCGATGAAGAACCCGGCGAACAGCCAACGACCGGCGTCGGTGTCGATGTCCAGCGCGGCCAGGTCGGAGAGCAGGTACGACGGCTCGCCCTGCTGGGCGGAGACGACGTACAGGCCGATCACGGCGGCCAGCAGCACCAGGCCACCGGCGAGCTGGAACATCAGGAACTTGAGCGCAGCGGCGCCGCGGCCCTCGCGGCCGAACCCGCCGATCAGGAAGTACGCCGGGATCAGGGTCGCCTCGAAGACGACGTAGAACAGGAAGACGTCGGTGGCGCAGAACACCGCGAGCGACAGCGCCTCGAGCGCGAGCGCCCAGGCGAAGAACGCGCGCGGCCGGGCCGATACGTCCTCGTGGGACCACTCCGCGACCATCACGATCGGCACCAGCACCACGGTCAGGAGCACGAGCAGCAGGCCCAGTCCGTCGACGCCCAGGGCGTAGTGCACCCCGAACGCCTCGATCCAGTTCTCCTTCTCCTCCAGCTGCATTCCGCCGCTGGTGTCGTACTGGAGGAGGACGGCGACGGCGATGCCGAGCGTGCCGACCGCGAAGGCGGTACCGACCTGCTTGGCCAGCGCGACCGGCACGAAGGGGACGACGATCGCGCCGAGCAGCGGGAGCGCGATGAGCAGGGTGAGCGTCATGAGAAGTTCACCGCCAGGAGCGCGATCACGACGAGGAGGACCCCGCCGAGCACCGAGAGCGCGTAGGAGCGGACGAAGCCGTTCTGGGCTCGGCGGAGCACGCTGCCGAGCGCGCCCACCGTGGCACCGCCGCCGGTGAACAACCCGTCGGCGCCGTGCCGGTCGAACGAGACCAGGCCCGAGACCAGCTGGCGGCCGGGCTCGACCACCAGACCCTCGTTGATCGCGTCGCCGTAGATGTCGGCGCGCGCAGCCTTGGTCACGAAGGAGACGTCCTGCGGCGCCTCGCGGGGCACGTCGCGCTTGCCGACCAGGAACCAGGCCAAGGTCACCCCGCACGCCACGACTGCGACCACGATCAGGGTCATCAGCAACGCCGGGATCGGCGGGTCCTCGTGGGCGTGCTCGCCCACCACCGGCGCGAGGAACTCGACGATCCAGTCACCCGCGAGCAGTACGCCGCCCAGCACGGACAGCGCGGCCAGGACGATCAGCGGGATCGTCATCACCTTCGGTGACTCGTGCGGATGGACGTCGGGTTCCCACCGCTTCTCGGTGAAGAACGTCATCAGCATCAGCCGGGTCATGTAGAACGCTGTGATGCCGGCGCCGAGCAGGGCACCGAGGCCGACCCAGACGTTCTCGGTGAACGCGGTCTCGATGATCTTGTCCTTGGACCAGAACCCGGAGAAGCCCGGGAAGCCGATGATCGCGAGGTAGCCCATCGCGAACGTCAGGAAGGTGACCGGCAGCATCTTGCGCAGGGCGCCGTAATGCCGCATGTCGACGTCGTCGTCCATCGCGTGCATCACCGAGCCGGCGCCCAGGAACATGTTGGCCTTGAAGAAGCCGTGGGTCAGCAGGTGGAAGATCGCGAACGCGTAGCCGGCGACGCCGAGCCCGGCGCCCAGCATCATGTAGCCGATCTGGCTCATCGTCGATCCGGCGAGCGCCTTCTTGATGTCGTCCTTCGCGCAACCGATGATCGCGCCCCAGAGCAGCGTGACCACGGCGACGGTGACCACCGCTGTTTGCGCGGCGGGCGCGAGCTCGAAGACGAAGTTGGAGCGCACGATGAGGTAGACGCCGGCGGTCACCATGGTGGCCGCGTGGATCAGCGCCGAGACCGGGGTCGGGCCCTCCATCGCGTCCAGCAGCCACGCCTGCAGCGGCACCTGGGCGGACTTGCCGCAGGCGCCGATGAGGAGCAGCACGCCGAGCCAGTTCATCGTCGTCTCGCTGGCACCGCTCGAGGATGCGCTGATCACCGTGAAGCTCGTGGAGCCGAACGTGACGAACGCCAGCATGATCGCCAGCGACATGCCCATGTCGCCGACCCGGTTGATCACGAACGCCTTCTTGGCCGCGGCGGCCGCGGAGTGCTTGTGCTGCCAGAAGCCGATCAGCAGGTACGACGCCAGGCCGACGCCCTCCCAGCCGAGGAACAGGCCGAGGTAGTTCTCCGAGAGCACCAGCAGCAGCATCGAGGCCACGAACAGGTTGAGGTAGCCGAAGAACCGCCGGCGCCGCACGTCGTGCGCCATGTAGCCGATCGAGTAGATGTGGATCAGCGACCCGACGCCGGTGATCAGCAGCAGGAACAGCGCGGACAGCGGGTCGTAGAGCAGGTCCATCCCGACGTGGAACCCGCCGACGTCGATCCAGTCGTAGAGGTGCTGGCCGATCTGCCGGTCGTCCTCGTCGCGGCCGAGCAGCGTGAGGAACATGACCAGGCTGAGCACGAACGAGACGACCGGCAGCGCGGCACCGAGCAGGTGCCCCCACTTGTCGGTGAAGCGCCCGCCGAGCAGCAGGATGGCGGCGCCCGCGAGCGGCAGCGCGACGATCAGCCACAGCAGCGTGAAGACGCCGTCGGTGCCGGTGGGCTCGACCACCGGTATGTGGACAGACTCGGTCAGGGCAAACACAGCGCGCCTCTCAGAACTTCAGCAGGCTGGCGTCGTCGACCGAGGCCGAGCGACGGGTCCGGAAGATGGTCATGATGATGGCCAGCCCGACGACGACCTCGGCCGCGGCCACCACCATCACGAAGAAGGCGGCGACCTGGCCGTCGAGGTTGCCGTGCTGCCGGGCGAAGGCGACGAACGCGAGGTTGCAGGCGTTGAGCATCAGCTCGACGCACATGAACACGACGATCGCGTTGCGCCGGGTCAGCACCCCGACACTGCCGATGGTGAACAGGATCGCCGAGAGGACGACGTACTCGGTCACTTGACGTCCTCCTCGGTAGAGCCGGGCGCACCCTGCTTGCCGCTGGTCTCGGGCATCTCGTCGGGGTCCTGGCCCAGCTGGCGCCGGGTCTCCTCGATGTCGTCGGCCAGTGCCGGGGCCGAGCGCACCGTGCCGCGGGCGGCGAGCACCCGCGAGATCGACGTCTCGGCGACGCTGCCGTCGGGCAGCAGCGCCGGGGTGTCGACCGCGTTGGCGCGGGCGAAGACACCGGGAGTCGGCAGCGGCCCGAGGTGGGCGCCCTTCTGGGCGTAGTCGCGGACCCGCTGCCGGGCCTGCTCGGCCTGGCTGGGCTTGGGGCCGAGTCGCTCGCGGTGGGTCAGCACCATCGCGCCGACCGCCGCGGTGATCAGCAGCGCGCTGGTGACCTCGAACGCGAACACGTAGCGGGAGAAGAGGATGTTGGCCAGGCCCTGGATGTTGCCGCCGCTGTTGGCCTCCTCGAGACCCACGGTGCTGCCGAGCGTGATCTGGCTGAGCGCGACGACGAGCACGATGCCGAGCAGCAGTCCGCCGGCGATGGCCAGTGCGCGCTGACCCCGGATCGTCTCGACCACGGAGTCGGCGGCGTCGACACCGACGATCATCATCACGAAGAGGAACAGCATCAGGATCGCGCCGGTGTAGACGATGATCTGCACGGCGAAGAGGAACGGCGCCTCGAGCACGGCGTACAGCACCGCGAGGCTGATCATCACGACCGCGAGCAGCAGGGCCGCGTGCACCGCCTTGCGCACGAACAGCATGGCGAGCGCGGCCAGCACCATGATCGGGGCCAGCACCACGAACGCTGGGCTCATTCGGGGCCCCCGTTCAAAGCGGAGCGAAGCGAGCATTTGAATGGGGTGTTCATGTGCCGGCCCCCTCTGCGGTGCTCCGGGCCTTGGCGTGCTCGCCGCGGTAGTAGGCACCCTCGTCGTCACCGAGGAGCATCGGGTGCGGCGGCTGCTCCATGCCCGGCAGCAGCGGGGCGAGCAGGTCGCTCTTCTCGTAGATGAGGTCGGCGCGGTTGTCGTCGGCCAGCTCGTACTCGTTGGTCATCGTCAGCGCCCGGGTGGGGCAGGCCTCGATGCAGAGCCCGCACAGGATGCAGCGCAGGTAGTTGATCTGGTAGACGCGGCCGTAGCGCTCGCCGGGGCTGTAGCGGTCGTCCTCGGTGTTGGACGCGCCCTCGACGTAGATCGCGTCGGCCGGGCAGGCCCAGGCGCACAGCTCGCAGCCGATGCACTTCTCCAGGCCGTCGGGCCAGCGGTTGAGCTGGTGCCGGCCGTGGAACCTGGGTGCGGTCGGGAGCTTCTCGAAGGGGTACGACTCCGTGACGACCTTCTTGAACATCGTCCGGAACGTGACCCCGAACCCGGCGATCGGGTCCCAGAACTGCTCCTTCATTGGCCCGAAAATCCCACTTTGTGACTCAGCCATCGGCTGACTTCCCTTCGGCGAGGGTCGAGGTGCGGAACGTGAGTGGCTGTGCGGCGCCGCGGACCGGCCCGCCATCGGGCATCTCGGGCACCGGGAAGCCGCCGGCGTTGGGCGCGTAGACCTGGGGCACGTCGTCCTCCTCCGAGTCCTCCCCGAAGAAGAACAGCAGCAGGAACAGCACCAGCAGGACGCCGAAGCCGGCGTACAGGTAGTCGTCGTCGATCGACACCGAGTTGTCGTTGGAGATCGTGTAGACGGTGGCGACGGCGATGATCCACAGCAGCGAGATCGGGATCAGCCGCTTCCAGCCGAACGCCATGAACTGGTCGTAGCGGAGCCGGGGCAGCGAACCACGCAGCCAGATGAAGATGAAGACGAAGAACATCACCTTGCCGAAGAACCACAGCACCGGCCAGTAGCCCGAGTTGGCGCCGGCCCAGAACTCGTCGATCCAGAACGGCGCGTGCCAGCCACCGAGGAACAGCGTGGTCGCGAGCGCGGAGACCGTGGCCATGTTGATGTACTCGGCGAGGAAGAACATCGCGAACTTGATCGACGAGTACTCCGTGTGGAAGCCGCCGACGAGCTCGCCCTCGGCCTCCGGGAGGTCGAAGGGCGCGCGGTTGGTCTCGCCGATCATCGAGATCACGTAGATCACGAACGACGGCATCAGGATCAACCCGAACCAGAACTCGTCCTGCGCTGCCACGATCTCGGACGTCGACAGCGAACCGGCATAGAGGAAGACCGCAACCAGCGCGAGGCCCATCGCGACCTCGTAGGAGATCATCTGCGCGCTGGAGCGCAGCCCGCCGAGCAGGGAGTAGGTCGACCCGCTCGACCAGCCGCCGAGGACGATGCCGTAGATGCCGATCGAGGCGATCGCCATCACGAACAGGACCGCCACCGGCATGTCGGTGAGCTGGAGGGGCGTCGTCTCGCCGAAGAAGTTGACCTCAGGCCCGAACGGGATGACCGCGAACGTCACGAAGGCGGGGACCGCCGCGAGCACCGGCGCCAGTACGAAGACGACCTTGTCGGCCGCCTTCGGGATGATGTCTTCCTTGAACATCAGCTTCGCGCCGTCGGCCAGCGACTGCAGCAGGCCGAAGGGGCCGTGCACGTTGGGGCCGATCCGGTGCTGCATCCGGGCCACTACCCGGCGCTCGAACCAGATGTTGAACAGCGTGAGCAGGACCAGCACCAGGAAGATCAGCACCGTCTTGATGACGATGATCCACCACTTGTCGTGGCCGAAGGCGCTGAGGTCGTCAGCAGCCAGCGGGATCAGGTTGGCGATCGCTGTGGTCATGACTGACCGCCTCCCTTCACGGTGACCCGAGTGCCGGGCGAGGCCACGTCACTGAGCACGCCGCGGCCCGAGGAGTTCGTCGGCACCCACACGACGCCGTCGACCAGGTCCTCGGCGATCTCCGCCGGGAGCGTCACCGAGCCGCGGTCACCGGTGACGGTGACGGCCGGCCCGAGGGCGTCGTACATCGTGGCCGAGACGCGGGCGACCGCCGGCCGCGCCGTGGCGGCCAGGTGCTTGTCGCCGTCCTGCATCGAGCCGTTGTCGAGCATCTGCTTCCACGTGGAGAGCCGAATGCCCTGCGCCCTCCCGGGGTCTCGACGGCGCGCGCTGGCGCTCGCTGCTCGAACCACCGGTCGTGAGCCGCTCCCGTCCCACGGCCCCATCTCGGTCATCGCGGCGCGCGCCTCGGCGACGGTGCGGAAGCCCAGCGGCTTGCCCTGGCCGAGCTCGGCGAGCTCCTCGGAGATGCCGGCCAGGACCCGGAGGTCGGGCAGCGACGCGGGGTTGCCGAGCACCATCTCGAACGGTCGCGGGCGGCCCTCCCAGTTGACGAACATGCCGGCCTTGTCGGTCACCGGGGCAACCGGGAACACGACGTCGGCGGCACGGGTCACCTCGGTCTCGCGGAGCTCGAGAGCGACCACGAAGCCTGCGGCCTCGATCGCTGCTCGCGTGGCTGCGGGGTCGGCCGTGTCGGCCGGGTCCACTCCGCCGATCACCAGTCCGCCGATCTCGCCTGTGGCGAGCGCGGCGACGATCGCGTCGCCGTCGCGTCCGGGGGTCTCGGGCAGGGTGTCGACGCCCCACGAGGCGGCGGCGTCGACCCGAGCCGCGGCGTCGGCGACCGGTCGGCCGCCGGGCAGCAGCTGGGGCAGGCAGCCGGCCTCGATCGCGCCGCGGTCGCCGGCCCGGCGAGGCACCCAGGCCAGCTTGGCCCCGGTCTTCTTCGCGAGCGCCGCGGCGGCCGACAACGCGCCGGGCACGGTGGCGAGACGCTCGCCGGCCAGGATGACCGAGGTGGCGTCGATGCCGTAGTCGGCGTGGCCGACCATCGCGTCGAGCGCGCCGGGCTCGTCGCCGGGTGCGGTGGGGATCAGGGTGCCGCTCATCTTGCGCAGTCCGCGGGTGCTGAACGGCGCGATCGCGAGCACGCGGGTGCCCTCACGCGAGGCCTTCCGAAGCCGCAGGAAGACCGCGCCGGCCTCGTCCTCGGGCTCGAAGCCGACGAGCACGACGGTCTTGGCGGTCTCCAGGTCGGCGTACGTCACTGCACCGCCCTCAGGTCCGGTGAGTACGACGTGCGCGGCCAGGAAGTCGGCCTCCTCGGCGCTGTGCGGCCGGGCGCGGAAGTCGATGTCGTTGGTCCCGAGCGCCACCCGGGCGAAGGTGCTGTAGGCGAACGCGTCCTCGGTGGTCAGCCGTCCGCCGGTCAGCACCGCGCTGGCGCCAGCCGCCTGCAGGCCCCGGGCCGCGACCGCGAAGGCCTCGGTCCACGACGCCGGACGGAGCGAGCCGTCCTCGTCCCGCACCTGCGGGTAGCCGAGCCGGTCGTCCTGCGACGCGTAGTGGAACGCGAACCTGTCCTTGTCGGTGATCCACTCCTCGTTGACCTCGGGGTCGTTGCCGGAGAGGCGGCGCATCACCTTGCCGCGGCGGTGGTCGACGCGGATGGCCGAGCCGCACGCGTCGTGCTCGGCGACCGAGGGGCTCGAGACCAGGTCGAAGGGGCGGGAGCGGAAGCGATACTCCGCCGAGGTGAGCGCGCCTACCGGGCAGATCTGGATGGTGTTGCCCGAGAAGTAGGACTCGAACGGTTCCTTCTCGTAGATGCCGACCTGCTGCAGCGCGCCGCGCTCGAGCAGCTCGATGAACGGGTCACCGGCGATCTGCTCGGAGAACCGGGTGCAGCGGGCGCAGAGCACGCACCGCTCGCGGTCGAGCAGGACCTGCGCGGAGATGTTGATCGGCTTCGGGAAGGTGCGCTTGATGCCGCCGCCGGCCGAGAACCTGGACTCGCCGCGGCCGTTGGACATCGCCTGGTTCTGCAGCGGGCACTCGCCGCCCTTGTCGCAGACCGGGCAGTCGAGCGGGTGGTTGATGAGCAGGAACTCCATGATCCCCTGCTGCGCCTTGTCGGCGGCGGGGCTGGTGGCCTGGGTGTTGACGACCATGCCCTCGGCGACCGGAAGGGTGCACGAGGCCTGGGGCTTGGGGAACCCGCGGCCGTTGCCGGCGTCGGGTACGTCGACGAGGCACTGCCGGCAGGCACCGACCGGCGCGAGCAGCGGGTGGTCGCAGAACCGCGGGATCTGGACGCCGACCTGCTCGGCCGCCCGGATCACGAGGGTGTCCTTGGGGACGCTGACCTGGATCCCGTCGATGGTGACGTTGACCTGGTCGGTCTTCTCGGGAGTCGTGGTCACGCCTTCGCCCCCTCTGCGGCGAAGACCGTGCTGGCGGCCGGGTCGATCGGGCAGCCGCCCTGCCGAAGGTGCGCGAGGTAGTCGTCGCGGAAGTACTCGATCGAGCTGGCGATCGGGCTGACCGCGCCGTCGGCCAGGGCACAGAAGGAGCGGCCCATGATGTTGTCGCACTGGTCCAGCAGCAGGTCCAGGTCGGCCTCGCTGCCCTCCCCGCGCTCCAGGCGGCTCAGCACCTGCACCAGCCACCACGTGCCCTCGCGGCACGGCGTGCACTTGCCGCAGGACTCGTGCTTGTAGAACTCGGTCCACCGCAGCACCGCACGCACCACGCAGGTGGTCTCGTCGAAGATCTGCAGCGCCCGCGTGCCGAGCATCGAGCCGGCCGCGCCGACCGCCTCGAAGTCGAGCGGTACGTCGAGGTGCTCGGCGGTCAGGAGTGGGGTGCTCGACCCGCCCGGGGTCCAGAACTTCAGCTCGTGACCGTTGCGCATGCCGCCCGCCAGGTCGATCAGCGTGCGCAGGGTGATGCCGAGCGGCGCTTCGTACTGGCCCGGGTTCACGACGTGACCCGAGAGCGAGAAGATGCCGTAGCCCTTGGACTTCTCGGTGCCCATCGAGGCGAACCAGTCGGCGCCGTTGGCGATGATGCTCGGCACCGAGGCGATCGACTCGACGTTGTTGATCACGGTCGGGCTGGCGTAGAGGCCGGCGACGGCGGGGAACGGCGGACGCAGCCGCGGTTGGCCGCGTCGGCCCTCGAGCCCTTCGAGCAGGGCGGTCTCCTCACCACAGATGTAGGCGCCGGCGCCGGCGTGCACGACGACGTCGAGGTCGTAGCCGGAGCCGTGGATGTCCTTGCCGAGGTGGCCGGCGGCGTAGGCCTCGGCGACCGCGGCCTGGACCCGGCGGATGACATGCAGAACCTCGCCGCGGATGTAGATGAATGCGTGGTTGGCCCGGATCGCGAACGAGCTGATGATCACGCCCTCCAGGAGGGTGTGCGGGCTCGCCATCATCAGCGGGATGTCCTTGCAGGTGCCCGGCTCGGACTCGTCGGCGTTGACGACGAGGTACTTCGGCTTCGGGTTGTCCTGCGGGATGAAGCTCCACTTCATGCCGGTCGGGAAGCCCGCGCCGCCGCGGCCGCGAAGCCCGGAGTCCTTGACCGCGGTGATCAGGTCGTCGGGGTTCCTGCCCAGGGCGGTCTTCAGGGCGGCGTACCCGCCGCGCGACTCGTACGTCGCCAGCGTCCAGCTGCGCTCGGCGTCCCAGTCGTCGGTCAGGACCGGGGTGAGGGTGTCCGTCACTCGCCCTCCTCCTGCTTCGTCTCGGTCTCGGCGCGGGCGGTGTCGGCCTGCTCGGCCGCATCGGTCTTGGTGGCGGCGATCGCGGCGGGGCCGCCGTCGGCGTCGGAGTCGGGCGCGGTCCAGCCGCGGTCGCGAGCGATCTTGAGACCGACCAGGCTGGCCGGTCCTGCGCCCGGACCCTCGTTGACGCGGTCGTCGGGGAAGCCGGCGAGCACGCGCTCGGCCTCGCGCCAGGTGCACAGCCGCGGTCCGCGAGTGGAGGAGACTTCCTTGCCGGCACGGAGGTCGTCGACCAGCTGGGTCGCCGAGGCCGGCGTCATGTTGTCCATGAACTCCCAGTTGACCATCATCACCGGGGCGTAGTCGCAGGCCGCGTTGCACTCGATGTGCTCGAGAGTCACGCTCTTGCCGTCGTCTGAAGTGGGAGTGGTCTCGTCGTTGCCGATGCCCAGATGTTCTTGGAGCCGCTCGAAGATGACGTCGCCGCCGAGCACCGCGCAGAGCGTGTTGGTGCAGACGCCGACGTGGTAGTCGCCGACCGGCTTGCGCTTGTACATCGTGTAGAACGTCGCGACGCCGCTCACCTCGGCGGCGGTGATGTCGAGGATGTCGGCGCAGGCCTCGATGCCCTCGGGCGTGATCCGGCCCTCGACCGACTGCACGAGGTGCAGCATCGGCAGCAGCCCGGAGCGCTTCTCGGGGTAGCGGCCCGCGATCTCCTCGAGCTCGGCCAGGGTCTTGTCGTCGATCAAACTCACGACCTGTTACCTCCCTGCGGCCGCAACCACAGCGAACGGGGTCCCCGCGCGATTGTTCGCGGAGGAGCGAAGCGGGGGAGCGAAGAATCGCGTGGGGTGTTCATCTGTCGACGCCTCCCATCACGGGGTCGATGGAGGCGATGGCGACGATCACGTCGGCGACCATGCCGCCCTCGCTCATCACGCTGGTCGCCTGCAGGTTGGTGAACGACGGGTCGCGGAAGTGCGCGCGGAACGGGCGGGTGCCGCCGTCGGAGACGACGTGCGCGCCGAGCTCGCCGCGCGGCGACTCGATGGGCACGTAGGCCTGGCCCGGCGGGACCCGGAAGCCCTCGGTCACCAGCTTGAAGTGGTGGATCAGCGCCTCCATGGACTCACCCATGATGTGGCGGATGTGGTCGAGGCTGTTGCCCATGCCGTCGCTGCCGATCGCGAGCTGGCTGGGCCAGGCGATCTTCTTGTCGGCGACCATGACCGGCGCTCCCTCGAGCTGGGCCAGCCGGTCGGCGGCCTGCTCGACGATCTTGAGCGACTCGTGCATCTCGGCGAGGCGGACCCGGAACCGGCCGTAGGAGTCGCAGGTGTCCCACGTCTGCACGTCGAAGTCGTAGTCCTCGTAGCCGCAGTACGGCGAGCTCTTGCGCAGGTCCCAGGGGTAGCCGGTGGAGCGGAGCACCGGGCCGGTGAGGCCGAGCGCCATGCAGCCCTCGAGGTCGAGGTGGCCGACGTCGTCGAGGCGGGCCCTGAAGATCGGGTTGGCGTTGCACAGGGCGGCGTACTCGGGCAGCCGCTTCTTCATCAGCGCCACGAAGCCGCGGATCTCGTCGAGCGCGCCGACCGGGAGGTCCTGGGCCACGCCGCCGGGGCGGATGAACGCGTGGTTCATCCGGAGCCCGGTGATCAGCTCGAACAGGTCGAGGACCAGCTCACGCTCGCGGAAGCCGATCGTCATCACGGTCAGGGCGCCGATCTCCATGCCGCCGGTGGCGATGCAGACCAGGTGGGAGGAGATGCGGTTGAGCTCCATCAGGAGCACCCGCATGACCTGGGCCTTCTCCGGGACCTGGTCCTCGATGTCGAGCAAGCGCTCGACGCCGAGCGAGTAGGTCGCCTCGTTGAAGAAGGGGCTCAGATAGTCCATCCGGGTGCAGAACGTGGTGCCCTGCACCCAGGAGCGGTACTCCATGTTCTTCTCGATGCCGGTGTGCAGGTAGCCGATGCCGCACCGGGCCTCGGTCACCGTCTCGCCCTCGAGCTCGAGGATCAGCCGGAGCACACCGTGGGTCGAGGGGTGCTGCGGCCCCATGTTGACCACGACCCGCTCCTCGGCCTCCTCGGCGAGGCCGGAGACGATCTGGTCCCAGTCCTGGCCGCTGACCGTGAAGACCTTGCCCTCGGTGGTCTCGGTGCTGCCGGCATACATGTCATCGGTGGTGCTCATGAGTAGCTCCTCCGCTCGTCGGGCGGTGGGATGGATCCACCCTTGTACTCCACGGGGATGCCGCCGAGGGGGTAGTCCTTGCGCTGCGGGTGGCCGGGCCAGTCGTCGGGCATCAGGATCCGGGTGAGCGCCGGGTGGCCGTCGAAGATGATGCCGAACATGTCGTAGGTCTCGCGCTCGTGCCAGTCGTTGGTGGGGTAGATCGCGACGATCGACGGGATGTGCGGGTCGGCGTCGGGAGCGCTGACCTCGAGCCGGATCCGGCGGTTGAACGTCATCGAGGTGAGGTGGTAGACGGCGTGCAGCTCGCGACCCTCGTCCTCGGGGTAGTGCACGCCGCTGACGCCGGAGCAGAGCTCGAACCGGAGGGCCGGGTCGTCGCGGAGCTTGCCGGCCACCTCGACAAGGTTCTCCCGCGAGACGTGGAACGTGATCTCGCCGCGGTGGATGACGACGTCGGCGATCAGTGCGTCGAGCGCGTCGGCCACCTCGTCGTACCAACCACCGAAGGGGCGCTGGGCGGTGCCGGGGAAGATCACCGGCGCGACGAGGCCGCCGTAGCCGCTGGTGTCACCGGTGCCGGCGACGCCGAACATGCCGGTACGCCGGCCGCGCTCGCTGATCTCGCCCGGTGCGGCGGGCAGGTTCTCCGGGGACTGCTCGACGGCCGGCTGCTCGGGTGCCTTGCCGTCTTCGGGCTTGTCCTCGCTCACCGCAGCAGGCCCTTCATCTCCGAGGTGGGCAGCGCCTTGAGCGCCGCGCCCTCGAGCTCCTCGATCTGGGCGGCGCGGTTGGCGCCGGCCTTCGCGTGCTGGACCTGGTCGTGCAGCTTGAGGATCGCGTCGATCAGCATCTCCGGGCGCGGTGGACAGCCTGGGAGGTACATGTCGACGGGCACGACGTGGTCGACGCCCTGGACGATCGCGTAGTTGTTGAACATGCCGCCGCTGCTCGCGCAGACACCCATCGCGAGCACCCACTTGGGCTCGGGCATCTGGTCGTAGATCTGGCGGAGCACCGGCGCCATCTTGTTGCTGACCCGGCCGGCCACGATCATCAGGTCGGCCTGGCGGGGGCTGGCCCGGAACACCTCCATGCCGAAGCGGGCCAGGTCGTACTTGGGGCCGCCGGTGGTCATCATCTCGATCGCGCAGCAGGCCAGCCCGAACGTCGCCGGCCAGAAGCTGGCCTTGCGCATGTAGCCGGACAGCCCCTCGACGGTGGAGAGGAGCACGCCGCTCGGCAGCTTGTCTTCGATACCCATGGCTCAGTAAGTCCTTGTCAGTCCCACTCGAGGCCGCCTCTACGCCATACGTAGACGTAGGCGACGAACACGGTGGCGATGAAGATGACCATCTCGACCAGCCCGAACAGCTGCATCGCGTCGAACTGAACGGCCCACGGGTAGAGGAAGATGATCTCGATGTCGAAGACGATGAACAGCATCGCGGTGATGTAGTACTTCACCGGGAACCGGCCGCCGCCGACGGGCTGCGGGGTGGGCTCGATGCCGCACTCGTAGGAGTCGAGCTTCGCTCGGTTGTAGCGCCTCGGGCCGACGAGCAGGCTGATGCCGAGCGAGCCGACCACGAACAGCGTCGCGAGAAGGGCCAACGCCAGCACCGGGGTGTAGAGCTCCATCGCGGCCTTCCTTTACGGCGTCCGTTTGTGACTTTGTGAACAGAATCACGAATGGCGTGGGCCACATACTGCCACTCCTCGGCGCGCCCGTCACACCCGGTCCCCGGGCCTCAAAAACCCGCTCTCACCTGGGCATTTAACGCACGGCGGCGTTGCCTAATTCTCGGGGTCAGGCGGTCGCGCGATGCAGCGCCACGACGCCGCCGGAGAGGTTGCGCCACTCCGGCCGCTGCCACCCCGCGGCGGCGATCAGCTCGGCCAGCGCGGGCTGGTCCGGCCAGGCCCGGATCGACTCGGCGAGGTAGACGTAGGCGTCCGGCGAGGACGACACCGCGCGGGCGACCGACGGCAGGGCGCGCATCAGGTACTCGACGTAGACGGTGCGGAACGGTGCCCAGGTCGGGTGGCTGAACTCGCAGACCACGAGCCGGCCGCCGGGGCGGGTCACCCGGCGCATCTCGCGCAGCCCGGCCAGCGGGTCGACGATGTTGCGCAGCCCGAACGAGATCGTGACCGCGTCGAAGGTCGCGTCGGCGAACGGCAGCTGGGTGCCGTCTCCGGCCGTGAACGGCAGCGCCGGCCGGGCCTGCTTGCCCACCTGCAGCATCCCGATCGAGAAGTCACAGGGCACCACGACGGCCCCGCGGTCCGCGAACGGCTCGCTCGAGGTCCCGGTGCCGGCCGCGAGGTCGAGCACCCGGTCGCCGTACTGTGCGTCGACGGCGTCGGTGACCTCGCGACGCCAGCGCCGGTCCTGGCCCATCGAGAGCACGTCGTTGGTGACGTCGTACCGGCGCGCGACCGCGTCGAACATCCGACGTACGTCGGTGGGTTGCTTGTCCAGGTCCGCGCGGGTCACGCGCCGAGGTTACGGGTGTGGCGTACGTCGCTCACAGCCGGCGGCAACCAAATGGGCGGCTATTGCGTCACCTAGGTACCAATCAAACGAAAACTGGAAGAGGCCATGAAGATCGTCCGCCGACTCGCGCTCACCGTCGTGATCGCTGCCGTGCTCTCCGCCGTCGCCATCGGCACGATGTGGGAACACCGGCCGTCCGACGCACCGACCAGCGCGGATCGCCCGTCCCCTGCCGGCGCCACCACGGACCCCGAGGAGGTGCCGGACGTCGAGACGCCGAGCACCCCCGAGGCTCCCGAGGTTCCCGAGGCTCCCGAGCCTCCCGCGGCGCTCCTCGCTCCAGGGGACGAGGGCCCGGACGTGAAGGACCTCCAGGCCCGGCTCCGGCAGATCGACTGGTTCGAGGCCGACGTGACCGGGTTCTACGGCGACGTCACCACCGAGGCGGTCCGTGGCTTCCAGGCCAAGCGCGGCATCCCGGTGACCGGCGAGGTCGACCAGCGGACCCTCAACCGGCTGCACGCCATGACCAGCGAGCCCACGCAGGCCGAGCTCACCAACCAGCTGGGCGAGAACGTGCCCGGACCGTTGGACCCGAGGTGCGAGACCGGCCGCGTCATGTGCATCGACAAGTCCAGCCGGACCCTGCGCTGGGTCGTCGACGGCGAGGTGCAGAAGACGATGGACGTCAGGTTCGGCTCGGAGTACACGCCGACCCGCGAGGGAGCGTTCAGCGTGGGCTACATGAACAGCGACCACGTGTCGAGCCTCTATGACACGCCGATGCCGTTCGCGATGTTCTTCTCGGGCGGCCAGGCCGTGCACTACTCCCCGGACTTCGCGGCGGTCGGCTACGCCGGCGCCTCGCACGGTTGCGCGAATATCCGGGACTACGACGGCATCGCGTGGCTGTTCGACCAGGTCCGGGTCGGCGACAAGGTGATCGTCTACTGGTCCTGAGCCAGCGACTCCAGCACGTCGATCCCGTCGTCGAGGGTCAGCCCGGAGGCGAAGAGCTCGATGGTGCGGTCGCCGACGCCCAGCTGGCACTGCAGCGAGGCCGGCGGGACGGACTCGTCGATCTCGGTGCCGGCCGGCACGGGTTGCTGCCAGAACAGGTCGCAGACCGCGTCGCCGACGCGACGCAGCTCGTAGACGGACCGCTCGAGGTCGGCGAGCGCGGGATCGATGGGCGGGCCGTGTGGGTCGAACAGCCCGGGCGGCGCGTCCAGCACGGTGATCGTGGCCTGGACCTGGCCTCCCTTGGCGGCGTACCCGCGCACTGCAGCAGGTACGCCGAAGATGTCCTCGAGCCCCTCCGTCCCCGACTCCTGGGCAGCGGCGTAGCGGGGGGCCACCTCGGTGTCGAGGTTGTCCTGGGCGACCAGCCCGTGGGGCAGCTCGTCGGGCAGCACGATCTCGGCGGCGCTGGTGTCGGACTCGTCGTCGCCGGTGGCCTCGGGCAGCGCGATCCCGAACGCCGCGACCGCGCCGAGCAGTCCGACGCCCAACAGCACGCCGATCGGGCCGGCACTCCGCTCGCTCATGACAGGTCCTCCCACAGGTCGTTGGTGGCCTCGACGAGAGGGTCGAGGTCGGGTTTTCCGCGGACGACCACTCGGACGGTGAGGTCGCTGTCCTCGCGCTGGCACTGGGTGGTCCCCGGCCCCTTCGGCGCCGGGGTGACCAGGCAGGTCACGTCGTCGTCCTCGATCCAGTGCTCGCTCTCGCTGAACACTGGCGGCACGAGCGGGCCGGACTCCGCGCGGACCGCGGTGACGAGCATCCCGGTCTTGGTGTCGTCGCCGTAGACGGCAGCGACCGCGTCAGCTCCGTCGTACGCCTCGGAGAGCGCGGAGTCGTTGGCCTCGGCGATGGCCCGACCCACGTCGGAGTCGTTGCGCTCCTGGCCGTTGAACTCGTCCGGCAGCGCGAACTCGTCATCCGTCTGGCGCTCGGCCCACAACCCGATGCCGACGACCATGGCCACGAGGACGATGCCGCCGACGATGCGCGCGACGAACGGAAGTCCCATGTGTTTCTCCTCTCGTGCCACGGTTGCCGACTGCCAGGGTCAGGAGGGCTACGGCTAGTCTCGACACGTGACGATCGGTGCCCCTTCCGACGAGCTCGGAGCATCCCCGGCGCCACTGGTCGTTCGCACCGTATCGCTCGATGCCGGCGATCTCGGTGCCCTGGTCGACGTACTCCCGACCGAGCACCCGGTCGCATGGGTACGCCGTGGCGAGGGTCTGGTGGGCTGGGGCGTTGCCGCTCGCGTGACCACCTCGGGCGCGACCCGCTTCGCCGACTCCGACAAGTGGTGGCGTGAGATCAACGGCCGTGCCGTGGTCCGCGACGACGTCGAGGAGCCCGGCACCGGGCTGGTGTGCTTCGGCTCGTTCAGCTTCGCCGACGACCAGGGCGACTCGGGGCTCGTGGTGCCGTCGTACGTCATCGGTCGCCGCGGCGACCGCGCCTGGCTGACCACGATCTCGGCGACGGGCCTCGACCTGCTGCACCCGGCGATCGACAAGGTCGAACCGCCGCACCCGCCCGCCGGGGTCCGGTTCGTCGACGGCGCCCTCAACGGTGACCAGTGGATGTCCGTCGTGGCCGACGCCGTGACCCGGATCGGTGAGGGCGAGCTGGAGAAGGTCGTGCTCGCGCGCGACCTGGTCGCGACGGCCGACGAGCCGATCGACGTGCGCTGGCCGTTGCGCCGGCTCACCGAGACCTACCCGATGTGCTGGACCTTCCACGTCGACGGCCTGTTCGGTGCGACTCCCGAGATGCTGGTACGCCGCGAGCGCGGCCTGGTCACCTCCCGGGTGCTGGCCGGCACCATCCGGCCTACCGGTGACGACGAGCGCGACCTGGCCCTGGCCGGTGCGCTGGCCCGGTCCTCGAAGGACCTCGAGGAGCACGAGTACGCCGTCCGCTCGGTCGCCGACGCGCTCGAGCCGCACTGCTCGTCGATGAACGTCCCCGAGGCGCCGTTCGTGCTGCACCTGCCGAACGTCATGCACCTCGCCACCGACGTCAACGGCGTCGTGCACGACGCGGCCACCGTGTCGTCGCTGCAGCTCGCCGAGTCCCTGCACCCCTCCGCCGCAGTCGGTGGCACCCCCACGTCGGTCGCGGTCGAGCTGATCGCCGAGATCGAGGGCATGGACCGCGACCGGTACGCCGGCCCGGTCGGCTGGATGGACGCCAGCGGCGACGGCGAGTGGGGCATCGCGCTCCGCTCGGCCGTGATCGAGGGCAACACGGTCCGGCTCTTCGCGGGGTGCGGCATCGTCGCCGACTCCGACCCCGAGGCCGAGCTGGCCGAGGCCCAGGCGAAGTTCGTGCCGGTGCGCGACGCGCTCGGCGGTGGCTGAGGCTCGGGACAATTCACCGCCTAGGCGGTGAATCTCCCGGTTCTGTCGAGAAGCTTCTTGCCAGAAGCGACCATTTCACCGCTCAGGCGGTGAAATGCCCCGCACGTCACAGTCCCTTGCGCTTGCCGCTATTGAACGATATTCAAGAGCCATGACCTACCAGGCGATCATCGTCGGCGCGGGCTTCGGCGGCATGGGTGCGGCCATCCAGCTTAAGCGGATGGGCATCCAGGACTTCACGATCCTCGAGCGCGAGGACGACCTCGGCGGGACCTGGCACGTCAACCGCTACCCCGGCCTCGCGGTCGACATCGCCAGCGTCACCTACTCCTACTCCTTCGAGCCGAACCCGCACTGGGACCACTGGTACGCCCGCGGCCCCGAGCTGAAGAAGTACGCCGAGCACGTCGCCGACAAGTACGACCTGCGCAAGCACATGCGCTTCGACACGGTGGTCGAGGGCGCCCGCTGGGACGAGGACACCCAGGAGTGGGAGGTCCGGATCGCCGGCAGCGACCCGGTGCGCGCGGCGTACCTCATCACCGCGACGGGGTTCCTGTCCCAGCCGAAGCTCCCGGACATCGAGGGCGTCGGCGACTTCGCCGGCACGGTCGTGCACACCGCCAAGTGGGACGACACCACCGACCTCGACGGCAAGCGGGTCGCGATCATCGGCACCGGCGCGACCGCGGTCCAGCTGATCCCGAAGCTGGCGAAGCGGGCCGACCAGCTCACGGTGTTCCAGCGGACGCCGATCTGGGTGACGCCCAAGCTCGACTTCAAGATGCCGAAGGCCGTCCAGACGCTGTTCGCCAAGGTGCCGCGTACCCAGCAGGTCGCGCGCACCGCGAACACCGCGCTGCTCGAGGCGATCATGGTGGCCGGGGTGCTCCACTACCGGCAGGCGAAGGTCTTCAACAAGGCCGCGGAGCAGATCGCCAAGCGCCACCTGCGCAAGCAGATCACAGACCCCGAGCTGCGCCGCCAGCTCACGCCCGACTACTCGTTCGGCTGCAAGCGGCCGACGTTCTCCAACGACTACTACCGCGCCTTCACCAAGGACAACGTCGCCCTCGAGACCACGTCCATCGAGCGGATCACGCCCACCGGCGTAGTGACCACCGACGGCCGCGAGACCGAGATCGACGTGCTGGTGCTCGCCACCGGCTTCGACATGTGGGACGCCAACTTCCCGGCCATCGAGATCCTCGGCCGCGAGGGCAAGGACCTCGGCAAGTGGTGGCGCGACACCCGGTTCCAGGCCTACCAGGGCATCGCGATCCCGGGCTTCCCGAACCTGCTCAGCCTGGCCTCGCCGTACGCCTATTCCGGGCTGTCGTACTTCACGACGATCGAAGCCCAGATGAAGCACATGGACCGGCTCCTGGAGGAGGTCCGCAGCCGCGGCGCCACGACGTTCGAGGTGAAGGACCCCGCCAACGAGGAGTTCCTCGGCTGGGTGACCGAGCGTCTCGACGACTCCGTCTTCCACCTCGGCTCGTGCGCCACCGCGCGCAGCTACTACTACAACCAGCACGGCGAAGCGGCCCTGCTTCGGCCGAGCTCGACGCTCAACAACCACAAGGCCGCGGTGACGTTCCCGCTCGAGGACTACGCCTACAACTGAAGGTCCGTGCCCTCGGCGATCCGGGCGTAGGCGAGCCCTGCCGGCTCGAGGAAGCGCTGCAGGTGGCCGTCGACGATGCCGAGACCGGCCTCGGAGTAGATCCGGTCGTGGATGGCCAGGCTGCGCGGCGCGGCCACCTCGCGCGCGAAGTCGATCGCCTCGGACGCCTTCAGCCACGGCGCCGAGACCGGCAGGAGGAGTACGTCGACGTCCTCGCCCGGACCCGTGAGCGCGTCGCCAGGGTGGTAGACCGAGGTGTCGCCCAGCTCGACGACGTACCCGCTGTTGTGGAAGCGCGGCAGCTCCGGGTGGATCACCGCATGCAGCTCACCGACCGCCCGCACCGGTAGGCCGACGTCGAAGCGGTCACCGGGCGCAACCACGGAGACGCGCTCGACGAGGTCAGGTGCGTCCTCGCGGATCCGGGCGGCCACCGCGTCGATGGTGTGGATGGCGGCGTCGCAGCCGGCGAGCAGGTCGGGGTGATAGTGGTCGGGGTGCTCGTGGGTGATGAGCACGGCGTCGGCACCCGCGAGCGCTTCCGGCTGGGTGAACACACCTGGGTCGATGACGACCACCGTGCCGTCGTGCTCGAGCCGGACGCACGAGTGCGCGAACTTCGTGATCCGCATGCCTGGCACAGTAATCGCATGGTTCTTCCCACCGGAGTGGTGATCCGTGCCGCCGAGGTGGCCGAGGCCGAGCGCGTGGCGCGCCTCCAGCTCGACTGCTGGGACGACGCCTACACCGGCCTGGTGCCGCAAGAGGTGATCGACGAGGGACGTCGCTCGCTCCCCGCGCGGATCGCCCGCTGGCGCGAGATTCTCGCCGAACCGGCGCCCACCCTGGTCGCCGAGGCCGACGGCGAGCTGGCTGGCTTCGTGGTGGCCGGCTCCCCGCGGGACGACGACGTCGACATCGATCTCGAGCTGATGGCGCTCTACGTGCGCGCTGCCTGGTGGGGCACCGGCCTCGGCTACGCCCTGTTCGCGGAGTCGGTCGGCGACCGGGCGGCGTACCTCTGGGTGGTCGAGGGCAACGAGCGCGCGCTGGGCTTCTACGAGCGCCAGGGCTTCCGCCTCGACGGGACCACGAAAGAGGAGCCCGAAGGGCTCCACCTCCGGATGGTCCGGGCAGGAACCGACTGATCGAGTCAGGCGGTCAGGTGGTGCACGAAGCACCACCGCCAGTCCTCGCCGGGCTCGGCGGACTGCATGACCCGGTGGTTCGTCTCGTGGAAGTGCGCACTCGAGTGCCGTCCGGGAGACGAGTCGCAGCAGCCGATCGTGCCGCACTCGAGGCACTTGCGCAGTGACACCCACCGGTGCCCTTCGGCAAGGCACCGCGCGCAGACCTGGTCGGGAGGGACCTCCACCGCGGGGTAGGCGCGCAGGTCGTCGCACACCTCACCCTGGCGCCGCGTGCTGGTCACCCGCTTGAGGTCCTCGCGCTCCTGGCCGGCGCTGTCGAGCATCGACTCCTCGACGTCGAGCATCGCGAGCACGTCGCTGACGATCTCGGAGGCCACCGATCCCGACGAGCGGATCTCCAGCACCCGGGCCCGCTCGGCCTCGATCATCGCGATCCGGATCCGCGCGTACATCTCGCTCGGCGGCTCCTCGTCGGCCGACGTGCCGAGGCGCTCCCACGCCGCGAAGTTGCGCTGCTCGACCCGCTGCTTGATCGTCGCGATCACACCGTGCGGATCGTCGTCGACCTCCAGCTCCTTGAGCCTCTTGAACGCCGCCTTCGAGGCCTGCTGCAGGAGCGTGGCCCGGGCCAGCGCGTCGTCCATCGGGTCCGGTGACGGCACCCCGAGCCGCCGCGCCACCCAGGGCAGCGACATCCCCTGGATCAGCAGCGTGCCCGCCACCACCGTGAACGCGATCAGCAGCAGGATCTCCCGGTGCGGCGTGGTCTCCGGGATCACGAACGCCGCAGCCAGCGTGACCACGCCACGCATGCCCGCCCAACCGAGCACGAACGTGTAGGTCCAGGGCGGCCGCTTGCCGGTGACGGGATCAGGCCCGGGCCTGATCAGCAGATAGCGGACCGGGAACACCCAGGCCAGCCGGAGCACGATCACCGCGACGAGGGTGAGACCGCACACCGCGAAGATCCGGCTGGTCGAGAGCCCGCTCGCCTCCACGTCGTCCAGCAGCCACTCGGCCTGCAGGCCGATCAGCAGGAACACCGTGTTCTCCAACACGAACGCGACGGTGCGCCAGTTGATCCGCTCGGCGATCCGGGACTGCGCTGTCTGCAGGATCGGCGCCTTGTGCCCCAGCAGCAGCCCGGCGACGACAACGGCGATCACCCCGGAGCCATGGATCGGCTCGTGCTCGGCGGCGATGTACGCCGCGAACGGAACCGTCAGGGAGATCGCGGTGTCCATCAGCGGATCGGTGACGTGCTTGCGCAGCCACCCCACCACGAAGAACGCGACCAGCCCGACCAGCACGCCACCGCCCGCGGCCCGGACGAAGTCCCACGCGATGTCGAAGGACGCCGAGGCCGTCATCGCGGCGCCGCCCGCCGCGATTGCGGTACGCAGCGCGACCAGCGCGGTCGCGTCGTTCAGCAGGGACTCGCCCTCGAGGATCGTCACGATCCGTCGGGGCAGTCCTATCCGTCGCCCGATCGCGGTGGCCGCGACGGCGTCCGGCGGCGCGACGACCGCACCGATCGCGAACGCGGCGGGCCAGCCCACGCCGGGCAGCAGCGCGTGCACCAGCAGGGCCACCCCGGCGGTCGTGAAGACGACCAGCCCCACCGAGAGCAGGAGGATGGGCCTGCGGTTGGCGTTGAAGTCGACCAGCGACGTGGAGATGGCGGCGGCGTACAGCAGCGGCGGCAACAGTCCGAGCAGCACCACCTCGGACTCGAGGCGCACCTCCGGCATGCCCGGGAGGTACGACGCGCCGACACCGGCCACGACCAGGAACAGCGGCGGCGGGAGGTCGAGCCGGCGGGCGATCGCGGTGCCGGCCAGCACGCTGACTGCGAGTGCGACCAGGAACGCTGCGGTGTCCACCCCAGCATTCTCCCGGAGGGATGGTCAGGTCGTGCTCTGCTGCTCCAGCCGCAAGATGCCGGCCGCGAACGCGACCAGGCGATCCGGCTCGAACCGGTCGGGCTCCTCCACGAGCATCCGCCCGAAGTACTCCAGCGCCGCGACCAACGCATGCGCCGCCAGCTCGAGGTCTACCCCGGGCGGCACGACGCCCTCGAGCAATCCCTGCAGGTACCCCCGCACCAGCTCCCGGTCGGCGTCGATCCGGACGCGTACGGCGTCGGGCGTGGCCTGGGGCGCGGCGAGGATCGGGCGCCAGGTCAGGGGGTCGGAGCGGACCCGCTCGGCCATCGTGCGGACCGCCGAGAGGATGGCCTGGCCCGGGTCGGCGGCGTCACTCGGGAACGCGGTCGCCAGCTGCTCCAGCGCTCTGGCCTGCTGCCGGTCGAGCAGCGCTCCGAGCAGCGGGCCGAGTCCGTCGAAGGCGCCGTAGACGACCGGCCTGGTGACGCCCGCCTCGCGGGCGATCGCCTCGACCGAGATCCCGTCGTACCCGTCGCGGACGATCACCCGGATCGCGGCGTCGAGCAGCTGCTCGCGACGCTCCTCCATGGGCACCCGTGCGGCGTACGGCCGGCGCTTGGTCATGGGTTCAAGGTACGGCAACTCTTCCAATTACTACAGTGGTGTAGTAATTTCGTGACATGGCGATTCGCACGAGCAGGGCCAAGGCCGTCGAGCCGCACGAGGACTACGGGTTCTTCGGACCCGACTCCATGACCTGGAAGGTGTGGGGCTACTCCACCTCCGCCACGATCGGCTTCCAGCGCGCCGTCGTGGTCGAGGAGCTCGACCCGGCCCTGATCGCCTCGGTCGACAAGACCCAGGACATCTTCAAGCGACCGCGCACCCGCTACGACCGCACCCTGCGCTACTTCTCGATGGTGGCCTTCGCCGACAGCCGATCGACCGCGCAGGTCGCCGACATGCTGGTGAAGATCCACTCCAAGGCCATCGGCACCGAGCCGCTGTCGGGCAACAAGTACGACGCCAACGACCCGCACAGCCAGCTGTGGATCCACATGACGGCCTGGCACTCGATCCTCTACGCCTACGAGAAGTACGGCCCCGGCAAGCTCACGCCGGAGGAGGAGGCGCAGTACTGGGCGGAGTGCGCGATCGGCGCCGAGCTGCAGACCTGCGACCCCGCCGACGTGCCCCGGACCCGCGAGGGTGTTGGCGAGTACTTCGAGCACATGCGACCGAAGCTGGCCGGCAGCGAGGCCGCGCAGCGGGCGATGGACCACCTGCTCAACGCGCACGTGATGCTCCCGCCGATGCCGCTCGTGATGCGGCCGGGCGCATGGGTGGTCAGCAAGGTGCTCCGCTACGGCACCATCGCGACGATGCCCCAGTGGATGCGCAAGATGGGCGGCCTTCGCCAGCCGCGGATCGTCGACGTGCTGGTCACGCCGGTCCTCAAGATCTCGTTCCGCGTGGTCGAGAGCAACAAGCGGCTGAAGCTCACGGTGCTGCGGCTCATCTCGCCGATGACCCTGCCGGTCGTCGCACCCATCGTCCTGGGGATCGAGCCGGCCAACCCCGAGGTCGTCACCCCCGCCGACGCCCGCGCCCGCTACGGCTACGACAAGCCGCGCGACGCCCACCTCGAGCTGCGTGCCCGCCAGGCAGCGCGGGTCTTCGGAGAGGGTGCCGCGCCGAGTGACGAGGGCCTGATCGAGTCGCAGCCCATCCTGGGCGCGCTCGCCTGAGAGCCGCGCTGGTCTGAGTTCCGAGCCTCAGGCCAGCGCCCTGATCCGCTGATCGAGGTCCCGGCGGTTGTCGCGCCGCACCATCGCCTCGATGACCTCGATGCCGCCGTTGGGGCTGGCCAGGGCGTGCTCGAGCTCGCCGAGCGAGTCGACCCGCCAGTGCGGCGTCCGGGTGGCCGCGCACAGGCTGGCCAGGTCGACGCCGTGGGGGGTGCCGAAGAGGTCGTCGTACGCCGCGGCGTACTCGGGTGCGCCCTGCTCGAGCATGCTGAAGATCGAGCCGCCGTCGTCGTTGACCACCACGATCGTCAGGTCCGGCTCGGGCTGGCCGGGGCCGAGGACGAGGCCGTTGCTGTCGTGCAGGAAGGTGACATCGCCCATCAGGGCGAGGGACCGCGAGCTGCTCGGGCGGCCGAGGGCCGCGCCGATCGCAGTGGAGACGGTGCCGTCGATGCCGGAGAGCCCGCGGTTGGCGATCACCTTGCGCCGCTCCCCCACCGTGTAGGGCCGGGCCATCAGGTCCAGGTCGCGGATCGGGCTGGACGCGCCAACCAGCAGCAGCCCTTCGGCGGGCAGCGCCTGGCTCACCGCCCCCGCCACCTCGTACGGCGTGAGCTCGGGCTCGGCGGCCAGCAGCGCGTCGAGGCGACGGGAGATGTCCTGGTCGGCGGCGCGCCAGCGATCGAGCCACGCCGAGTCATCGGGTTCCACGACCGGCGCGTCGATGGCCGTGCAGGGATAGGGGCGCTCCGCCCACACTCCCGGCGCGGGCAGCGCCAGCACCTCGACGTCCGGTCGGTTCAGCAGCCTCGTGATCGGACGGGACAGCGTCGGGTGACCGAAGACGACCACGCGTTCGATGTCCCGGCCGAGCTCGCCATCCACGAGCAGCCGGTAGCAGCGGATGGTGCTCGGGCCGTTGCGGGACCCGCTGCTGGGTTCGGCGAGCAACGGCCAGTTCGCGCGCTCGGCGAACGTGCGGGCGGGAGGCCCTGCGTCATCCCCCGCTACGACCACCGTCCGCGGACCTGTGGGGACGTCGGTGGACGGATAGTCCGGCACGTGAGGCACCACTTTGGTGGCAGGAGGGGGTGCCTGACGTGCCGGAGTATCCCAAGAATCCCCAGGCACCAGCGGGTCGTCGAGCTGGAGGTTGAGGTGGATCGGGCCGGCGTCGGGGAGCTGCGGCAGCCGCAGATGCGTCGGCCAGGTCGTGGGTGGCGACCAAGGCGCCGAAGATGCCGACCTGGTCGGTGGTCTGGTTGGCGTCGGTGCCGCGGAGCCGGGCCGGTCGGTCGGCGGTGACGACGACCAACGGCACGGCGGCGTGCGCGGCTTCGAGGACGGCGGGGTGCAGGTTGGCGACAGCGGTGCCCGACGTGCAGATCACCGCGGCGCGCGCGCCCACCTTCGTCAGCCCGAGGGCGAGGAAGCCGGCGGTTCTCTCGTCGATCCGGGTGTGCAGCCGCAGCAGCCCGGCGGCCGCGGCGTCGTGAGCCGCGAAGGACAGCGGGGCGTTGCGGGACCCGGGCGCGACGACGACCTCGGTGACGCCACCTTCGAGCAGGGCGTGGATCACCGCACGGGCCAGGTCCGTCGAGCTCACGGGAGCCGATCCTTCCCTACCTCCGCGAGCCGGGCCTCCCAGTGGGCGACCCGGTCGGGCGACGCGGCCGTCCGCGCCAACGCCGACTCGTCGACCTCCGGGCGACGCACCGGCAGCACGCCGTCGACCGGCAGCAGCGACTCGATGACGACGTCGTCGGTGAGCAGCTGCACGGTGGCGAGCCCGCACGCGTATGGCAACTCGGGCAGCGCCGCGGCAAGGGCGACACCGGCCGCGATGCCGACCGACGTCTCCAGAGCCGACGACACCACGACCGGCAGCCCGATGTCCTCGGCGATCCGCAGGCAGGCCCGGACGCCGCCGAGCGGCTGCACCTTCAGCACCGCGATGTCGGCGGCCTCGAGGTCGCGCACCCGATAGGGGTCGGCGGCGCGGCGGATCGACTCGTCGGCGGCGATCGGCACCTCGACCCGACGGCGTACGACGGCGAGGTCCTCGACCTCCATGCACGGCTGCTCGACGTACTCGAGGCCACCGGCGGCGCGGTCGAGCACCGCGATCGCGGCCACCGCGGCGGACACGTCCCAGGCACCGTTGGCGTCGATCCGGACCCGGCCGTCGGCACCGATCGCGTCCCGGACCGCCTCGAGCCGGGCCTCGTCGTCGGCCAGGGTCTGGCCGGGTTCGGCGACCTTGACCTTGGCGGTGCGGCAGCCGCCGGCGCTCACGATCGCGTGCGCCTGCTCGGGGTCGACGGCTGGGACGGTCACGTTGACGGGGACGACGTCCCGCAGCGCGGCCGGCCAGTCGCCGGCCGCTGCCTCCTCGGCACAGCGCAACCAGGGTTCGGCGGTGGCGGCGTCGTACTCGAGGAACGGGCTCCACTCGCCCCATCCCGCGTCGCCGCGCAGCAGTACTCCCTCGCGCACGGTGATCCCGCGGAACCTGGTCCGCATCGGGATCGAGAAGACGTGGATCACGCCAGGCCTCGCAGCGAAGACCCGGTCCGGCTTGCCGTTCTCGAGCCGCGGGATCTCGTCGACCACCACGACCTGGCGCGGCGCCCAGGCCCGGGGGTGCTCCTCGGCGACCCAGTCCCGCAACCGCTCGAGATCCACGCCGAGGACGGTCACGACGAACGCGACCACCCGCTGCCCCCACTCCGGGTCGTCGACGCCGAGCACCTCGACCTCGGCGATGTCGGGGTGCCGCCGAAGGCTGGCGGCGACAGCCAGCGCGGGCACGTTGACGCCGCCGCTCACCACCATGTCGTCCATCCGGCCGTAGACGGTGAGACGGCCATCCTCGTCCAGGCCACCTGCATCGGAGGTCAGGTACCAGCCGTCCACCAGTGCGCCAGCGGTCAGCTCGGCGTCGCCGTCGTACCCGTCGAAGAGGGTCGGACCACCGATCCGGATCCGGCCTTCGGTCCCGATCGCCACGGCGACCCCGTCCAGCGGCATGCCGTCGTACACACAGCCGCCCGCGGTCTCCGCGGAGCCGTAGGTCGCCACGATGCGGAGCCCCTCGTCGCCGGCGCGGCGCCGGAGGTCGGCATCGATCGGCCCACCTCCGAGCAGGATTGTGTGTGCGGTCCGCAGCGCGGCGACATCGTCCTCGCTGTCGAGGAGACGGTGCAGCTGGGTCGGGACCAGGGACGTGAACCAGGCGTCGTCGCTCGCGTCCGGCCACTCCGTCGCCGGCTCGTGCCCCGCGACCAGTGACCGGCAGATCACCTGCACGCCCGCGACGTACGTCGGCGGCAGCACGAGCACCCACCGACCCGCGGCACCGAGTCGGCGCTCGGTGGCGGCGATCGAGGCCTCGACCGCGGCGCGGGAGAGCAGGACCCGTTTCGGAGCGCCTGTCGAGCCGGACGTCTCGACGACCAACCGGACGTCGTCCGGACCGTCGAGCCACGCACGGAGGGTGGCGACCACGTCGTCCACCGATCCCGTGGGGCTCACCGTCGTCACCCGCCGAACGCTAGCGACTCCGTGGGCTGATTGAATCGTCGGTCGTGGCAACCCCCGCTCAATGGATCGCCGGCGCCCGGCCCCGCACGCTGCCGGCCGCACTGGCCCCGGTGCTCGCGGGCACCGGTGTGGCGGCGTACGTCGACGAGCCGGTGTGGTGGAAGGCCGCCCTCGCGCTCGTGGTCAGCCTGGCGCTGCAGGTCGGCGTCAACTACGCGAACGACTACTCCGACGGCATCCGCGGGACCGACGACGAGCGGGTCGGCCCGATGCGGCTGGTCGGCTCCGGCGCCGCCGAGCCGGGCGCGGTGAAGCGCGCCGCGTTCCTGGCCTTCGGGGTGGCGGCGGTGGCCGGGCTCGGGCTCGCGGCCGCGACCGCGTGGTGGCTGCTGGCGGTCGGCGCGGTCTGCGTGCTGGCGGCGTGGTTCTACACCGGCGGCTCCTCGCCCTACGGCTACCTCGGCCTTGGCGAGGTGATGGTGTTCGTGTTCTTCGGGCTGGTCGCCGTGGTCGGTACGACGTACGTCCAGACCGAGACCTGGGAGTGGCCCGCGCTCTACGCCGGCGTCGGCATCGGCGCGCTCGCCTGCGCGATCCTCGTCGTGAACAACCTGCGCGACATCCCCACCGACACGGTGGCCGGCAAGCGCACCCTCGCGGTGCGGCTCGGCGAGTCGCGGACCCGCGCGTTCTACCTCCTTCTGGTCCTCGCCGCGGCCGCCGCGGTGGTCGCGGTCGCGGTCGCCACGTCCTGGTGCGTGCTCGTCGGGCTCGGCTTCCTCATCGTTGCCGGGCCAGCGGTGCGGACGGTGCTCGGCAGTGCTCGCGGGCCGGCACTGATCCCGGTGCTGCAGCAGACCGGACTGGCCGAGCTGGCCTGGGCGGTGCTGGTCGCGGCCGCGTTGTTCGCCTGCCGCTAGGCGGGTCGACGTACGCTCAACAGCATGACCTTCCTGATCATCGTGGCCGTGATCCTCGCCGCGGTCGTGGCGTGGCGGATGCGGGTCCAGCTGTTGGCGAAGGTCCTCGGCCAGTCCGAGAGCCGGATCGACCGGCAGCTCAACCGCAAGAAGCGCTAGCTCGCCCGAGCACACCTTGCTGCGCACCCCTCGCCTGCACCTGCGCCCCTTCGCCAGCGCGGACGCCGACGCGCTCTTCGCACTGCACAGCAACGCCAGGGTGCTGCGCTACTGGGACTCCCCGCCCTGGACCGAACGGTCGCGCGCCGAGCAGTTCATCGCGAGGTGCCGGCAGATCGAGACGGAGAACAGCGGAGCGCGACTGGCCATCGATCGCAGCACCGACGGCACCTTCCTCGGCTGGTGCGGTCTGACTGCCTACAACCCCGAGTACCGCAGCGCCGCGCTCGGCTACGTCCTCACCGAGGCGGCGTGGGGCCAGGGGTACGCAACGGAGGCGGCGCGCGCCCTTCTGCAGTGGGGGTTCGACGACCTGGACCTCAACCGGGTCCAGTCCGAGACCGACACCCGCAACGCCGCGTCGGCGCACGTCCTGGAGAAGCTCGGGTTCGTACGTGAAGGGACGTTGCGAGAGGACTGCATCGTCAACGGCGAGGTGTCGGACTCGTGGGTGTACGGGCTGCTCGAGCGGGAGTTCGCTCGCTAGTCCGCGTCTTCCTTGGACCGCATCTCCTCGATCTTCGCCGAGGCCTTCTGGGCGCGGGCGTCCACGCGCTGCGCGAACGCCTCCCGCTGCCGGGCGAGGAGGAAGTAGGAGCCGACCCCGCTGATCAGAAACGCGATCACGACGGCCCAGACCATCTCGACGTCTCCGGCCGCGGCAGCCCAGATTCCGGCCACCACCGCGAGCGATCCGAGGAACAGCAGGATCCGAAGGCCCGTGTAAATCCAGAACTCCTTCACGGGGTTGAGGGTACGGGCTGACCAGGGGCGCTCTACATTGGAGGGGTGCTGAAGTTCCTGCTGGTGGTGATTGTCTTCGCGGTGGCGACCTACCTCGCCGTCCGGGTCATCCAGCAGCGCGGCCTGATGCCGGACAAGCCCACACTGCCGCGTCGTCCGCAGCCGCCCAAGATCGTGGCCCCCGACGACGACGAGGACTTCCTGCGCGACCTCGACCGGAAGCGGTTGAACCCCGAAGACCCAAACGAGCCGTAGGGGTCTCGATACGCTCGCTGGCGCTCGCTACTCGACCAGCGATGCGGGCGCGTGCACCTGAACCACCGCAGGGGCGGCGTACGAGTGCTGGCTGCTGGAGCTGAAGTAGTTGATCCCGATGAAGTTGAACCACAGGGTGGCCAGGCCGAGGAGCGCGAGCAGCGCGGCGTTCCGGCCCTTCCAGCCCGCGGTCGCGCGGGCGTGCAGGTAGCCGGCGTACACCACCCAGGTGATGAACGCCCAGACCTCCTTCGGGTCCCAGTTCCAGTACGACGACCAGGCCTCGTGCGCCCAGATGGGGCCGGTGATCAGCACGGCGAAGGTCCACACCGGGAAGCCGAACGCGTGGATCCGGTAGGACAGCCGGTCCAGCGAGGCGAGTGAGGGGACCCGGGCGAGCGGGCCGGTGACGTCGTCGCCCTTGCGGCTCTTGATCAGGTACATCGCCGAGACGATGCCGCCGAGCGTGAACGCTCCGGTGGCGATGATCGCGGAGACCACGTGGATCACCAGCCAGTAGGAGTTCAGTGCCTCGGTGAGCGGGGCGACCTCCGCGTGGAGCCAGATCACCGCGACCATCAGCGCGGAGAGCACGAAGGCGATCACGATCGGCGCCATCCAGCCGAGCTTGAACTTCCGGTAGAGGCCGACGTAGAGCAGCGTCACCACGAAGGTGCCGGCGATCGTGAACTCGTACATGTTGCCCCAGGGCACCCGGTTGGGATCGGCGGCCATGCCGCGTCCGACCAGGGCGACCAGGTGGATGCCGGCCGCGAACAGGGTGAGCAGGAAGCCCAGCCGGCCGAGGAACTCCACCCGGTGCGTGGGCTCGGCCTCGGGGCCGCCGGTGGCGACGGCCACGCCGCCGCCGTCCTCTGCGTTCGTGGCCACCGACGACTCGGTCACCCGCTCGCGCAGCGCGGCCCACTCGGCCAGATGGACCAGCAGGGCGATGAAGTAGACCACGCCAGCGGCCGCGATCGCCTGGTCGCTGAGGTCTCCCCAGGCACCGTTGCTCATGCCTTCTCCGTTCGTCGCAGCTCCGCCACGATCTCGTCGAGAATCTCCGCCATCTCGCCGTTGCCGGAACGGTCCAGCGCGGCGACCTCGACCATTGTGCCCTCACCCTCCCGGCGGGCTCTGACCCAGACCCGACGCGGCCGGATGAAGAGCGAGGCGAGCAGCCCGATCAGCGCGAGCACCACGCCGCCGAGGGTGACCTCCTTGCCGGGGGTCTGGCTGATCTGGATCCGGGTCCACGGCTTCACGCCGTCGAACGTGATCGAGCCCAGCCCGTCAGGGAGCTTCACGGTCTGCCCGGGCTGGATGTCGACCCGGAACGGCTTCCCGTCCTCGCCCTTGACCTGTTCGGCACTGGACTTGTCGAGGACGTAGATGGACTGGGCGGCACCGGAGTCGAGGCCCAGGTCGCCGGTGTAGACGAGCAGCGACAGGGTCGGGTTCTTGTCGTCGCCGCTCAAGGTCATCGGGTCGCCGTCGAAGTTGGCGTAGTAGGGGAAGAACAGTCCCTCGAAGCCGAGCTGCGCCGGTCGGGCGTCCGGCGCCTTGATGACCCCGAAGGACAGGAAGCTCGCGTCCTGCGGCAGGAAGACCACCGGCTCGCGTCGGGCGATGTCGCCGTTGCCGTCGCGCACCGTGACCACCGGCGCGTAGCCGTGGCCGATCAGGAAGGCCTCGGTGTCGCCGATCGACAGCGGGTGGTTCACCCGGAGGTCGTAGGTCTTCTGGTCCGAGTCGGGCGTCTCTCGATAGGTGAGGTTGGCGTTGAACGACCGCGCCATGCCCTTGCCGGGCCCGGACTCCAGCCACTCCACGTCGAACTTGTCGACGCTGAACGAGAACGGCTCCATCTCGTCGGCGCTGAACAGGCTGCCGGGGTCGAAGTCGTCGTACTGCGTCAGGTTGTTGGAGAACGTCGACCCCTCGACCAGGATCACTCCGCCCTTGTAGCCGAACAGCCCACCGACAGCGAAGCCGACCAGCACGATCAGCACCGACACGTGGAACACCAGGTTGCCGGCCTCGCGCAGGTAGCCGCGTTCGGCGCTGACGGCAGCGGCGCCCTCCTGGGACTCCCGCAGCCGGTAGCCGCGACCGCGCAGCACCTGCCGCGCCCGCTCGAGGTGGTCATCCACGCTCTGCTCGGTGGCGTACGTCGAGTGGTCGGGCAGCCGGGTCAGGTTCCGCGGCGCGGCCGGAGGCTCGGAGCGAAGCCCGCGCCAGTAGACCAGGATCCGTGGGATGAAGCAGCCCACCAACGAGATCATCAGCAGGATGTAGATCGCCGAGAACCACGCCGAGTCGTAGACCGAGAACAGGTCGAGCTTCTCGTAGACCGGCGTCAGGTCGGGGTGCTGCTCCTTCCACCGGCTGGTGCCGAGCGAGTCGACGCTCTCCTGCGGGACCACCGAGCCCGGCACCGCCGCCAGGGCGAGCAGCAGCAGGAGCACCAGTGCGGTGCGCATCGAGGTGAGCTGCCGCCAGGCCCAGCGCAGCAGCTCGCGCGGGCGCAGCTCTCCTGGGCCGCGCGGGTCGGTCTGCCGGTCGGCCGCGCCGCTCACACCGGTACCTCGAAGTCGTTGACCAGCTGCACCTGGAGCCACTGGATGATCTCGTTCCACAGTCCGGTCACCAGCAGCACGCCGACCGCGACCAGCATCAGCCCGCCGGCGCGCATCACGGCCGCTTGGTGACGGCGTACCCAGGCCAGGGCACCGAGGGTGCGGCGGTAGGCGAGCCCGGCGATCACGAACGGGATGCCGAGCCCCAGCGCGTAGACAGCGGACAGCAAAGCTCCCCGCGCGGCGGTGCCGTCGCTGATGGTGAGCGTGAGGATGACGCCGTACGTCGGCCCGATGCAGGGCGTCCAGCCCAGCGCGAAGATCGCGCCGATGAACGGGGCCGCGCCGAGACCCACGGCCGGGATCTTGTGGATCCGCCACTCCCGCTGGAGCAGTGGCACGAACCCCGCGAACACCAGGCCGAGCAGGATGAGCAGCGCGCCCATCACCCGGGTGATCTCGTCCTGCCAGGTGAACAGCCATCTGGAGAGCTCACCGGTGGTGGCGCCCAGGATTACGAAGATCACCGTGAAGCCGAACACGAACAGCAGTGAGCCGAGCAGCATCCGGCCCCGGTGGTTGCCGGCCTCACCCGAGGCGAGGTCCGCGCCGGAGAGCCCGGTGGCGTAGGAGAGGTAGCCGGGCAGCAGCGGGATCACGCACGGGGAGAAGAACGACACCAGCCCGGCGATGAGAGCCACGGGTAGTGCGAGCAGCAGCGAGCCGTTGGCGGCCTGGCTCTGGAACCACTCACCCATCCTCGGCCGCGACTTCCTCGACCAGATCGGCCAGGGTCGTCTTCGACGGGACCCGTCCGCTCACCACGGCGGCCACTCGGCCCTCGCGGTCGAGGACGAGCGTCGTGGGAGGCAGCCGCGGGCGGTACTTGCCGAACTGCAGCAGCGTCTCGCCGCCCTCGTCGGAGATCGACGGGTACGGCACTTCGTGGGTCCGCTCGAACGCGGCGGCGGTGTCCGACGACTCCCGGATGTTGATGCCGATGAACGTCGCGTCGATCTCGGCCGCTGCCTCCACCAAGGTCGGAGTCTCGCTGCGGCACGGCGGGCACCAGGAGGCCCACACGTTCACGACGGTGATGCCGCCGCGGTAGTCGGCGAGGTCGATGTCGTCGCCCTCCAGCGAGGTGCCGGTGATCTCGACCGGATCCTCCCGGTCGCCGATCGACACCTGGGTCACGGTGCCGTCGCCCTCGATGTACTCGAGGTCGCCGGTCCCGGACAGCCCACTGCAGCCCGACAGCAGCACGCCGGCGAGCAGGAGGGGAAGGAGGCGACGGACGAGGCTCAGGGTCGTTTCTCCTCGGGCGCGCCGCCGGCCGAGAACGGCGCGCTCTTGTCACCACGCGGGATCAGGTCACCCGCGGGCTCGCTGTAGGAGACCTGCGTGAGCTGGTCGCCGACGAAGTGGAACGACGTGAGGGAACAGAGCGTGCATTGACGCTTGCGCGGGTCGTGGAGGAACGAGCGCTTCTCGACATGCAGCCGCGTGGTCCAGATCGGCAGCTGGTGCGACACGATCACTGCCTCGTGGCCGGCCGCGGCCTCGCGGGCGTCGTGCACCGCGGCCATCATCCGGCTCACGATGTCCTTGTAGGGCTCGCCCCAGGACGGCTTGAAGGGGTTCCAGAGGTGCCGCCAGAGCCGAGGGTTGCGCAGCGCCCTGCTGCCCCCGGCGAACGAGACGCCCTCGAACACGTTGGTGGACTCGAGCACCCGCTCGTCGAGGGTGACCTCGAGACCGCGCGCCAGCGCGAGTGGCGCCGCGGTCTCCTGCGCGCGCTCGAGCGGCGAGGACCGCAGGTGGACGATGTCGCGGTCGCTGGATCGCGTCGGCGACGCGCTCCGCCATCTGCCGGCCGAGCTCGGAGAGGTGGAACCCGTCGCGGCGGCCGTAGAGGACCCCCTCCGGGTTGTGCACCTCACCGTGCCGCAGCAGGTGGACGATCGTGTCGGGCGTGCTCATGCCATCGCCTTTCCAGCAGCGCGCGCGGCCCCGGGCAGCGCGTCGATCACGGTCTGCACCGCGCGGTCGTCGTGGGCCGAGGACAGGAACCACGCCTCGTACGCCGAGGGCGGGAGGTAGACGCCCGCCTCGAGCATGGCGTGGAAGAACGCGGCGTACGCCGCCAGGTCGGTGCGCGAGGCGTCGTCGAAGTCGCGCACCGGACCCTCGGTGAGGAAGACCGAGAACATCGTCCCGGCCGACTGGATCAGGTGCGGGACGCCGGCCTCGGTGAGCGCTGCGGCGGCAGCGGTCTTGATCGTCTCGCCCGCGGCCGTCAGGTGGGCGTAGACCTCGTCGGTGGCCAGGCGCAGCGTGGCCAGCCCGGCGGTGGTCGCGATCGGGTTCCCGGACAGCGTGCCGGCCTGGTAGACCGGACCCTCGGGGCTGAGCAGCGACATCAGGTCGGCGCGGCCGCCGAACGCCGCGGCGGGGAACCCACCGCCCATCACCTTCCCGAACGTCACCAGGTCGGGGCGCCAGCCCTCGGCGGCGCCGTCGAGCCCCCACTGGCCGGTACGGCTGGCCCGGAAGCCGGTCATCACCTCGTCGCTCACGAACAGCGCGCCGTGCGCGGCGCAGGTGGCGGCCAGGAAGCCGTTGAAACCGGGCTCGGGCGGGACCACGCCCATGTTGCCGGGAGCGGCCTCGGTGATCAGGCAGGCGATCCGGTCGCCGTGCTCGGCGAACACCTTCTCCACGGCCGCCCGGTCGTTGTAGGGCAGCACCAGCGTCAGCGCGGTCGACGACTCGGGGACGCCGGGCGTTCCCGGGACGGCGAAGGTGGCCAGCCCGGAGCCAGCAGCGGCCAGCAGCGCGTCGACGTGACCGTGGTAGCAGCCGGCGAACTTCACCACGACGTCCCGACCGGTGGCGCCTCGCGCCAGCCGGATCGCCGACATGGTGGCCTCGGTGCCGGACGAGACGAAGCGAACCTTCTCGACCGGCGCCCGGGCAACGATCTCCTCGGCGAGCTCCACCTCGGGCACCGTGGGCGTGCCGTACGACGTCCCGCGCGCCACGGCGTCGGCTACCTGGCGCTGCACCTCGGGGTGCGCGTGGCCGAGCAGCATCGGCCCCCAGGAGCAGATCAGGTCGACGTACTCGTTGCCGTCGACGTCGGTCAGCCAGGCTCCCGAGGCGGACCTGATGAAGCGAGGAGTGCCGCCCACAGCAGCGAACGCACGCACCGGGGAGTTGACCCCTCCAGGCGTGACGGCGCGGGCTCGGTCGAAGAGCGCGCGCGACTGCTCGTCGGGTCGGGGGGCCACCGAATCATTGTCTCCGAGGGGTGCAGCGGGGGCGGAACCGGGCTGCCACCGGGCGGGATCGTTGGGTAAAGAGACACGGAACGGGGTAATTTGTCAGCCTGACCACCAGGTCGGCCGCCCGTAACCTCGGCGCGGCGCGGCTCGTTGGTCCTGATGCGCATACCAAGCGCGACGGCTATGGGGAGTCGGGGAGCCAGCCCGAGCGCAGTACAAGGGGAGAGATGTCCACGAAGCGATTCGGTCGCATTCAGAAGGCCGCGGCAGTAGTGCCGCTGGCCCTGCTGTCGGCCGCCTGGACCGCGAGTCTCGCCGGTGTCGGCGCAGCGCCGGCGGTCGTGTCCAGCCAGGAGGGCGGCGGCGACGAGCAGCTGCCCGACGGCAGCAGCGTCCCCAGCGAGGCCATCGAGGCCCCTGCGTCGGTGTCCGACCCCAACGAGGCCGGCGACGGCGACCACGGCAACGCCGAGCAGATCCTCGCCACCTCCTCCGCGAACGGCATTCCCTCCTCGGCGCTGGCCGCCTACCAGCGCGCCGAGACGGTCATCAACTCCGCCGACAAGGCGTGCAACCTGACCTGGCAGCTGGTCGCAGCGATCGGCCGCGTGGAGTCCAACCACGGCCGGTTCGGCGGCAACGCGCTCGACGCCCAGGGCGTCGCCCAGCCCGGCATCTACGGGCTGGCGCTCGACGGCACCAAGGCGACCTCGGTCATCCGTGACACCGACGCCGGCCTGCTCGACAACGACACGGCCTACGACCGCGCGGTCGGCCCGATGCAGTTCATCCCCTCGACCTGGTCGGTCGTGGGCGTGGACGCCGACAACGACGGCCAGCGCAACCCGCAGGACATCGACGACGCCGCTCTCGCGACCGCGGTCTACCTGTGCTCGGGTGACAACGACCTCTCGACCGTGTCCGGCCAGCGGGCCTCGGTCTACCGCTACAACCACTCGACGTCGTACGTGAACCTCGTGCTGCGGATCATGGACAACTACCTCGCCGGCGACTTCATGAGCGTCCCCGACGGCACCACCGCCGCCGGCTACCTCGTGCCCGAGCCGCCGCTGGCCGCCAACCCGCCGTACAACACCGGCAACGGCCAGGACGACGACTCCACGATCGCTGCCCCGCCGAACAACACCCCTGATGGCGGCGAGGACGACACCGGCGACGACGGCGGAGACGACAACGGCGGCGACAACGGTGGAGATGACGGCGGCGACGACGGCGACAACTCGCTGCCGCCGGTGACCGTGCCGCCGCTGCCCTCCACCGAGGTCGAGCCGCTCGACGAGGTGCTGACCCTGGCCCAGGCCATCGTCCAGTGCACCCTCGACGGCATCAGCTCGCTCGACCTCAAGGCTTGGAACCAGTGCATCAAGGACTACACCGGCGGATAATCCGCTGACCCGTCTTGAAAATGCTGACCCGTCGCGAAGTTCGCGACGGGTCAGCGCTTTTCTGACGGGTCAGCGGAGGAGGGTGGCGGCTTCGGTGGCCCAGTAGGTGAGGATCACGTCGGCGCCCGCGCGCCGGAAGGCGCCGAGGGTTTCGAGGATCGCGGGCTCGCGGTCGATCCAGCCGTTGGCGGCCGCGGCCTCGACCATGGCGTACTCGCCGGAGACGTTGTACGCCGCCACCGGTACGTCGACCGCGTCGCGCACCCGGCGCAGCACGTCGAGGTAGGCCAGCGCCGGCTTCACCATCACGATGTCGGCACCCTCGGCCACGTCGAGCAGGGCCTCACGCACTCCCTCGCGGCCGTTGGCGGGGTCCTGCTGGTAGGTCCGGCGGTCACCGGTGAGTGAGGAGTCGACGGCCTCGCGGAACGGGCCGAAGAAGGCCGAGGCGTACTTCGCGGAGTAGGCGAGGATCGAGATGTCGGCGCGCCCCGCGCCGTCGAGGGCGGACCTGACCGCGCCGACCTGGCCGTCCATCATCCCGCTCGGCCCGACCATGTGGACCCCGGCCGCAGCATGCGCGAGAGCCATCTCGGCGTAGACCTCGAGCGTGGCGTCGTTGTCGACCCGTCCTTGGGCGTCGAGCACGCCGCAGTGACCGTGGTCGGTGAACTCGTCGATGCACAGGTCGCTCATCACGGTGAGCGCGTCGCCGACCTCGGCGACCACATCGGCGATCGCGACGTTGAGGATGCCGGCCGGGTCGATGCCGCCCGACCCGACGGCGTCCTTGGTCTCCGGGATGCCGAACAGCATCACCCCGCCCAGCCCGGCCTCGGCGGCCTCGGCGGCCGCCTTCACCAGGGTGTCGCGGGTGTGCTGGACGACGCCGGGCATCGAGTTGACCGGCTGCGGCTCGGCGATGCCCTCACGGACGAACAGCGGCAGCACCAGCTGGCGGGCCTCGACGGAGGTCTCCGCGACCATCCGCCGGAGCGCGGGCGTGGTCCGCAGCCGGCGTGGCCGCACGGTGGGACCCACCCGCTCGTCGTTCATCGCGAAGAGGCTGACTTCCGGCGTCCGGTGGACTTGCGGGCCGACGGCTTCGTGACCGGCTCGCCGGCCTCGATCATCGCCAGCCGCCGGGCTCCACCGAAGTCGGCGAGGGCGTCGACGAGCAGGTCGACGTCGGGCTTCGGAGCGAGTACGTCGACCCGGAGGCCGTGCTCCTCGGCGGTCTTCGCCGTGGCCGGCCCGATCACCGCGATGATCGTCGAGGCGTGCGGCTTGCCGGCGATGCCGACCAGGTTGCGCACCGTCGAGGACGAGGTGAACACGACCGCGTCGAACCGGCCGGTCTTGATCGCGTCGCGGGTCGGCGCCGGCGGCGGCGTGGCCCGCACGGTGCGGTACGCCGTCACGTCGTCGCACTCCCAGCCGAGGTCGATCAGCCCGGCCACGAGGTTCTCGGTGGCGATGTCGGCGCGCGGCAGGAACACCCGGTTGATGGGGTCGAGCAGCTCGTCGTACTCGGGCCAGTCGGCCAGCAGCCCGGCAGCGGACTGCTCGCCGGAGGGCACCAGGTCGGCACGCAGGCCCCAGTCGCCGATCGCGGCGGCGGTCTTGTCACCGACGGCAGCGATCTTCAGGCCGGAGAAGGCACGCGCGTCGAGGCCGTACTCCTCGAACTTCTCGCGGACCGCCTTGACCGCGTTGACCGAGGTGAACGCGATCCACTCGTAGCGGCCCTCGACGAGACCGCGGACGGCCTTGTCCATCTGGAGCGGGTTGCGGGGCGGCTCGACCGAGATGGTCGGCACCTCCTCGGGCACCGCGCCGTAGCCGCGCAGGCGGGTGGACAGCGAGGCGGCCTGCTCCTTGGTGCGAGGCACCAGGACCCGCCAGCCGAACAGCGGCTTGGTCTCGAACCACGAGAGCGTCTCGCGCAGGTCGACGACCTTGCCGACGACGGTGATCGCCGGGGGCGCCATCCGGGCCGCGCGGGCGTCGGCTGCGATGTGCTCGAGCGTGGAGGTGACGGTCGACTGCTCGGTGGTGGTGCCCACCCGGGTCATCGCGACGGGGGTGTCGACGGAACGGCCGGCCGCGACCAGCGCCTTGGCGATCTCGCCGATCTGGCCGACGGCCGAGAGCAGCACCAGGGTGCGGTCGTCGGCGTACTGGCTCCAGTCGATGCGGTCGCCGCAGGTCACCACGGACACCTCGCGGTTGTCCTTGGTGGTCAGCGGGATCCCGGCGTACGCCGGCACGGAGGCGACCGACGAGACGCCGGGGACGATCTCGAAGCCGATGCCGGCCTTGGCCACCGCCTGGGCCTCCTCGGGCCCGGAGGCGTAGAGGAACGGGTCGCCGGCCATCAGCCGGACCACCCGCAGGCCGCGCTTGGCGTGCCGGACGACGACCTTGGCCCGGGCCGCGTGCGTGAGCGGCTGGCCGTCCTCGCCGAAGCCGCCGTCGACGAACTCGGGACCGGCAACCTCTGCCGGCTCCTCGCTCTCGACCTCGGCGTCGCCCTCGTCCTCGACCGGCTCGGGAAGACCGAGCAGGGTGCGGACGAGCTGCGCGTGCTCCGGCGCCTCGGTGACGACCACGTCGGCCTGCCGGAGCAGGTCGACGGCGCGCACCGTCAGCAGGTCGGGGTCTCCGGGGCCGCTGCCCACGAACGACACCCAGGCCATTGCGAGCCGGTCGGATGCCTTGATGGTCTTGCCTCGCGTCATGCGTTCTGCACCTTTGCTGGTTGTGCTGGTTCCACGCTGTCGAGCTGTCCTGCCCCGTCGGCGAGCATTTCCTTCGCCAACCGGGTTCCGACGTCGACCGCGTCGGCTGGGTCCCCTGATGCGGACATCCGCACCGAGAGCGTCCCGTCGGGTGAGAGCGCCACTGCCCGCACCCAGATCTCTTCTCCGTCTTCGCCCTCTGCTACTTCGGCCATCGCCCCGACCGGGGCCGAGCACCCACCTTCGAGGGTGGCCAGCACGGCCCGTTCCGCGTCGGTCGTGGCCCGGGAGCTCGGGTCGTCGAGCCGAGCGAGATCGTCCGCCAGCTCGGCGCCGGCGCGGCACTCCACCGCGAGCGCACCCTGCCCGGGAGCGGGCAGCATCTGCAGCGGGTCGAGCACCTCGGTGACCTCATCGAGTCGATCGATCCGGGCCAGTCCGGCCCGAGCGAGCACGACGGCGTCGTACTCACCGGAACGGACCTTCCCGATCCTGGTGTCGACGTTCCCACGAACCGGCACCACGTCCAAACCGAGGCCGAGGGCATGCAGCTGGGCCGCCCGGCGTGGGGACCCCGTGCCGACCCGGCTGCCGTTGGGGAGCTCGCCCAGGGTCAGGCCGTCGCGGGCGACGACCACGTCGCGGGGATCCTCGCGCGGGGGCACCGCGACCAGCGCGATGCCGTCGGCGGGGTACGTCGGCAGGTCCTTGAGGGAGTGCACGGCCACGTCGATGCGGTCGTCGAGCAGCGCGTCACGCAGGGCGTTGACGAACACGCCGGTGCTGGTGACGCCGACCAGCGAGGCGCCGGAGTCCTGGCTCAGGTCGCCCTCGGTGGTGATCTCGACGAGCTCGGTCTCGCGGCCGAGCCGGTCGCGGATGAGCGCGGCCACCTGCTCGGCCTGAGTGGTCGCGAGCAGGGAGCGGCGGGTGCCGATGCGGATCCGAGTACTCATCCGAGACCCTCCGGACGGGTGACCGCGTCGACGGCCTCCGGGTCGAGGGCGAACAGCTCGGCCAGCGCGGCGGCGTAGGAGACGGCGCCGTGCTCGTTGGCGAGCTCCTTGACCCGGACGGTGGGCTCGTGGAGCAGCTTGTCGGCGACCCGGCGTACGGCGTGCCGGATCTCGGCCAGGTCGGCGTCGTCGAGCTCGGGCAGCCGGCCCTCGAGCCGGGCCATCTCGGCGTCGACGACCGCGGTGGCCATCGAGCGCAGCGCGACCACCGTCGGGGTGACGCTGGCCTGGCGGCGGGCGGCGAGGAAGGAGGTGACCTCTTCGCCGACGATCCGGCGCACCTCGAGCACCTCGCGGCCGGCCTCGCTCTGGTGCAGCGCGTCGGCGAGCTGGGCAAGCCCGATCAGAGTGACGCCGGGCAGGGAGGCGACGCCGGGGTCGACGTCGTGCGGCAGCGCGATGTCGATGACGGCCAGCTGGCGGTCGTCGGTGCGCGACTCGGAGAGCATGTCGCGGCTGATCAGGGTGCCGCTGGCCCCGGTGCAGGTGATCAGGATGTCGGCGGCGCTCAGCTCGGCACGCAGGTCGGCGAGAGCGACGGCGCGGGCGCCGTACTCGGTCGCCAGCCGGTCGGCCCGGCCGGGAGTGCGGTTGACGACGGTGACCTGCCCGGCACCGAGGCGAGCCACGGTCGCGGTGGCGAGCCCGGCCATCGCGCCGGCGCCGACCACGACGACGTACTTGCCCTCGACGGTGCCGACGGCCTCGTCGGAGCGCTCGAGCGCGGCGCTCACCAGTGACGGCGCGACCTGGTCGATGCCGGTCTCGGCGCGCGAGCGCTTGCCGACCCGCAGGGCCTGCTGGAACAGCACGTTGAGAGCCGGACCGACGGTGCCGAGCTCCTGGCCGAGCCGGAGCGCCTCGCGGGTCTGGCCGAGGATCTGGCCCTCGCCGACGGCCATCGAGTCGAGCCCGGCGGCGACGTGGAACAGGTGGGAGACGGCCGCGTCGTCGTAGTGGACGTAGAGATGCGGAAGCATCGCCTCGGTCACCGCACCGGCGCCCTCGACGAGGAGCCGCGACAAGGACTCGACGCTGCCGTGGAAGCGGTCGACGTCGGTGTAGATCTCCACCCGGTTGCAGGTCGCGATCACGGTCGCCTCGGTGACGTGCTCACAGGCCGACGCGTTGGTGATCAGCTTGTGGACGCCGTCGTCGTCGAGGGCGACCCGCTCGAGCAGGGCCACCGGCGCGGAGTTGTGGGAGATGCCGACCACGAGGATGCTCACGACGCACCACCCAGGACCTGCGCCTTGCGCTGCTCGTGGAACGCGAGGATCTGCAGCTCGATCGACAGGTCGACCTTGCGTACGTCGACGCCGTCGGGCACCGCGATCACGCTCGGCGCGAAGTTGAGGATGCTGGTGATCCCGCACGCGACCATCCGGTCGGCGACGTCCTGCGCGGCGATCGCGGGGGTGGCGATCACGCCGATCGCGACGTCGCGCTCGCTGACGATCTTCTCGAGGTCATCGAAGGGGCGGACCTCCACGCCGGCCACCGCCTCGCCCTCGCGCGCCGGGTCGGCGTCGAGCAGCGCCACGACCCGGAAGCCGCGGCTGCGGAAGCCGGAGTAGTTGGCCAGGGCGTGCCCGAGGTTGCCGATCCCGACGATCACGACGGGCCAGTCCTGGGTCACGCCGATCTCACGGGCGATCTGGTAGCTGAGGTACTCGACGTCGTACCCGACGCCGCGGGTGCCGTAGCTGCCGAGGTAGGAGAGGTCCTTGCGCAGCTTGGCGCTGTTGACCCCCGCCGCCAACGCGAGGTCCTCGCTCGAGCAGGTGCTCGTGCCCGCGTCGGAGAGCGTCGTCAGAGCCCGGAGGTAGACGGGCAGGCGGGCGACCGTAGCCTCGGGAATCTCCCGGGCGGTCTCGCTCGACTGGCGTGCGGTCACGGCGGATCTTCTTTCCAGCCCCATGCTCGGCACCGGCATGCGGCCCGTTCACTGTAAGAGTTTGTGAACGCGAGAACAAAACGGCGCGGCCACCATCAATCAGCGGGAGAGGGCGGCGCGCAGGCGGTCCTCGGAGACCCGCCAGAAGTCGTGCTGGCGGCCGTCGACGAACGTGACCGGGATCTCCTCGCCGAACCGGCTGGTGAGCTCGGGGTCGTCGTCGATGGAGATCTCGTCGTACTGCTCGTCGAGGTCAGCGCAGACGCGCTCGACCACCTCCCGAGCCACCTCGCACAGGTGGCAGCCCGGCCGGGTGTAGAGGGTGACACGCGCGGTCATGACGGGCTCAGTCGATCAGGCCGAGGGCCCGGCGCCGCTCGGCGCTGCGCAGCCGGCCCTTCTGCACCTTGCCGGTGACCGTCAGCGGCAGCTCGTCGACGACGTTGATCCGAGTCGGCCGCTTGAACCTGGCCAGCCGCTCGTCGCAGCGGGCGCGTACGGCGTCCGCCACCGCGTCGCCGTCACCGTTGGCCACGACGTACGCGACCACGGCCTCGCCCGTCTCGTCGTCGTCGACGCCGATGACCGCGGTCTCCTCGACACCGGGGACCTCGCGGATCACGTCCTCGATCTCGGTCGGGTAGACGTTGAACCCGGAGACGATGACCAGCTCCTTGATCCGGTCCACCAGGAACAGATCGCCCGAGGGGTCGAGGAACCCGACGTCGCCGGTGGGCCACCATCCCTCGGCGTCCGGACCGTCCGAGCCGTCGGGCCAGTAGCCGCTGAACAGGTTGGCGCCCCTGATCTGGATCTCGCCCGGGTCGTCGGCGGCCTCGCCGGTGAGTGGCCGGCCGGTCTCACCGACCAGCCGGATCTCGACGCCGTCGAGCGCGGCACCGACGGAGCCGTTCTGCAGCTTCTTCGAACGCAGCGTGCTGGTGACGACGGGTGAGGCCTCGGTGAGCCCGAAGCCCTGGTGGATCGGGATCCCGGTCCGGGCCGTGAACTCCTCGATCACGTCGGTGGACAGCGGCGCCGAACCGGACAGGATCAGCCGGACCGGGCCGAGCCGCTCCTCGAGGCCGTCGATCTCGCGCCAGTAGCCGAACACCGGCGGCGCGACGGGCACCACGCTGCAGGCCTCGTCCTCGATCAGGTCGAGGGTGCCCTGCGGGTCGAAGCGCTCGGCCAGCACCAGCTTGGCCCGGTGCCGGAGCACGCCGCCGAGCACGGCGTTGAGCCCGTAGACGTGGAACAGCGGCAGCACGCACAGCACGACGTCGTCGCCGTGCATCATCGGCGGCTCGACCGCGGCGACCTGCTCGATGTTGGCCAGCAGCGCGCGGTGGCTGAGCATCGCGGCGCGCGGCCGGCCGGTGGTGCCGCTGGTGTAGAGCAGGCACGCCAGCTTCTCGGGATCGGGCAGCGGCGGGATCTCGCGAGGCGACTCGGAGCGCAGTGCGTCGTGGGCGAGCTCACCCTCGGCCGGCGGCACTCCCACGGTGACCACGCGGGCCTGCGCCGCCCGGGCCAGCACGTCCGGATCCCAGCCCTCCTCGATCCCCTCCAGCGCCTCCTTGAGCATCCGCAGCGCCTCGCGGACCGGCTCGACCGTGGTCTCGTCGACCACGACCAGGCGGGACCCGGAGTCCGCGATCATCCGCGCCAGCTCGAAAGTGCTGGCACCAGGATTGACCGGTACGGCGACGGCCTGGGCGCGCAACACCCCCAGGTAGGTGGTGACGAACTCGATCCGGTTGCTGGTCGCGATCATCACTCGGTAACCCGCGACGATGCCGGTTTCCCCAAGCCCGGTGGCGATCCGGCGTACGTCGTCCTCGAGCTGCGACCACGTCAGGCTGCGTCCTTCGGACTCGACGAGTGCGAGCTTGTCGGACTGCTCGGCCGCGGCTTCACGGACCAGTGCGGTGAGGTCGTGCGCCGATGGCATGGGGGGCATCCTACGCAGCGGCCGCGCTCGAGGTGGCGGCATCGGGAGAGCCGTACGCTGACCGGGTGAACGCCCCGCCCGACCGCCCGCGCCGGCCCCCCAACCTGCGCCAGCGTTCGACCCTCGCGGGCGAGGCGGCGGCCGCTGCGGCCGAGGTCGAGCGGGCACTCGACACTCCGGCGGACGACACCTCCGCAGCCTTCTTCGACGTGGACAACACGGTGATGCAGGGCGCGAGCATCTTCCACCTGGCCAGGGGACTGCACCGCCGCAACTTCTTCACGACCCGCGACATCCTGGGTGCGGTGTGGAAGCAGGCCTACTTCCGAGTCGTCGGTGTCGAGGATCCCGAGCACATCGCGGAGACGCGTGCGTCGGCCCTGAGCTTCATCGAGGGCCACACCGTCCGCGAGCTCGAGGAGCTCGGCGAGGAGATCTTCGACGAGGGGATGGCACACCGGATCTGGCCAGGCACCCGGGCGCTGGCCCAGATGCACCTCGACCAGGGACAGCGGGTGTGGCTGGTCACGGCGGCGCCGATCGAGATCGCCCGGATCATCGCCCGCCGGCTCGGGTTGACCGGCGCGATGGGCACCGTCTCCGAGCATGTCGACGGGGTCTATACCGGCCACCTCGTCGGCGACATGCTGCACGGCCCGGCGAAGGCCGAGGCGATCAAGGCGCTGGCCGCCCGGGAGGGGCTAGACCTCAGCAAGTGCTCGGCGTACTCCGACTCGGCCAACGACCTGCCGATGCTCGAGCTCGTCGGCGACCCGTGCGCCATCAATCCCGACACCAAGCTCCGGGCCCACGCGCGTGCCGAGGGCTGGCGGATCCGCGACTACCGCACCGGCCGCAAGGCGGCCCGGCTAGGGTTGCTCGTGGGAGCAACAGCGGGAGCGGTCAGCGGGACGGTGGCTGCCGGAGTCGCGCTCAGAGGGCGTAGGCGCTAGGCGCTAGCACTCCGGTGGTCCAGACCATTTACCCGGGGGAGTATCAAATAAGGGAACCTGTTCCGAGGCGCCTGGATCGCGCATACGATTCTGGCTTGGCTCGGAGGGGGAGAGCCCGAGGGAGGGCACTGATCACATGGCTTGGGATCCGCGTGAGGTGACGCAGGGACTGCATGGTCTCCGCGACGCTGTGGCACGCCTTCTCCTCGCCGAGATCGGCCCCCAGCCCCTGCTCGCCGTGGCCGCGAACATCGGCCCCGAAATGCTCCCCAGCAAGCCGGTCCGAGACGCCGGCGCGACACAGGTCGGTGGTCCAGACGGGTTCAACGACGCCGACCTGGCCACCTCCTCGGAGGAGTCCGAAGCCGAGCGCAACCGGCTGATCGCGCTGGTCGAGCTGGCCCGCAAGGGCGACGCCGACGCGTTCGGGATGCTCTACGACCACTACCAGTCCTCGGTCTACCGGTTCCTCTTCTACCGGACCCGCTCGAGCACGCTCGCCGAGGACCTGACCTCGGAGACCTTCTTCCGGGCGCTGCGGAGCATGACCAACTTCCGCTGGCAGGGCAAGGACTTCGGCGCCTGGCTGATGACCATCGCGCGCAACCTCGCGACCGACCACTTCAAGGCGGGCCGCACCCGTCTGGAGATGACCACCGAGGACATGGGTCAGCACGACGACTCGACCGAAGGTCCTGAGACCCAGGTGCTGGCGACCCTCACCAACGAGGTCCTGCTCACCGCGTTGACGCAGCTTCCCGACGAGCAGCGCGACTGCCTGGTGATGCGCTTCCTGCAAGGGATGAGCATCTCCGAGACCGCGAGCGTCCTGGAACGCAGCGATGGCGCGGTCAAGCAGCTCCAGCTCCGCGGCGTACGCAATCTGGCGAAGCTGATGCCAGAAGGACTCAGGGGGTGACCGGCGCCATGCTCGCAGCCCGCTCCAGCGCCGTAACCTCCGCCCCGGGCGCCTCGTTGCACCTCGTGAGAGCAGCAACCAGCACAGGACGGAAGCGATGAGCCCCGTGTTCACGGCGCGACGACGCGCCGAGGAGTTCCAGTCGATGGTCGAGGGCAACTCGACCGATCGCGGCTCCGACGCGCGGCTGGCCGAGTTCCTTGAGCTGGTCGAGACCCTCCGGGAGACGCCGCAGATCACCGCCCGGTCCGAGTTCGTCCTCGACCTCCGTGAGCAGCTGCTCGACGAGGCCCGCACGATCGCGCGCACCGGCAAGGGCGTCGAGGCCGCCGCCCGGCTCACCGTCGTCCGGTCCACCACTGACCGGCGCCGCGAGCGCCGCCTGGCCGCCGCAGTCGGTGGTCTGGCTCTGGTCGGCGCGAGCACCGGCATGGCCGTGGCCTCGCAGAGTGCCCTGCCCGGCGACCCGCTGTACCCGCTCAAGCGGGCCATTGAGAACGCCCAGACCAGCGTCCAGTCCGACGAGGACGCCAAGGGCAAGACGCTGCTCGAGAACGCGTCCGGCCGGCTCGACGAGGTCAACCAGCTCAGCCGCGAGAGCGACGACGCCGAGACCATCTCCGCGACCCTGCAGACCTTCACCGAGCAGGCCAGCGAGGCGTCCGAGCTCCTGCTCAACGACTACGCCGAGACCGGTTCGCAGGACTCCGTCGAGGAGCTGCGCGACTTCACCGCCGACAGCATGGCCGCCCTGACCGCGCTAGAGGCCCTTGTTCCCGAGGACGCACGGGCGGCGCTGATCCGGGCCGCGCAGACGCTGACCCAGATCGACCAGCAGGCCCTGCAGGCCTGCCCGACCTGCGGCCCCGCCCTGATCACCGAGATCCCGTCGTTCACCAACGTCGCGCTCGACGAGCTGCTCACGTCGGTCACCGAGGTGGTCGCGGCCACCCCCTCCGAGCAGGGGAAGCACACCCAGCCGTCCAAGCAGAACGATCAGGGCGACGACCAGGGCGGCGACACCCCGGTCGCTCCCACCACGGAAGGCCCTTCCGGCAAGCCCGGCAAGAACACCGACAAGGGCGGCCTGATCGACGACACCATCAAGGGCCTCACCGGCAAGGGCGACGACGACAACAATGACGACCCAGGTCTGCTCGAGGGTCTCACCGACGGCATCAGCGGCCTGACCGGCGGACTACTCGGAAACTGAGCCAAGGCTCAGAACCTCAGCGGAACACCGACTGCCGCTTCATCAGCAGCGAGTAGAGCGTCTGCTGGATCGTCTCTCGCACCTGGTCGGTGACGTTGAAGACGAGCATCGGGTCGTCCGAGGCGACCTCGTCGTACTCGTCGGTGCGGATCGGCTCCCCGAACTCCAGCAGCCACTTCGACGGCAGCGGCACCAGGCCGAGCGGGCCGAGCAGCGGGAAGAACGGCGTGATCGGGATGTAGGGCACGCCGATCAGCCGCGCCAGCGCGGGGATGTTGCCGACGAGCGGGTAGATCTCCTCGGCGCCGACGACCGCCAACGGGATGATGGGTACGCCGGTCCGCAGCGCCGCCGACACGAAGCCGCCGCGGCCGAAGCGCTGGAGCTTGTAGCGGTCGGAGTAGGGCTTGCCGATGCCCTTGAAGCCCTCGGGCCAGACGCCGACGAGCTCGCCGCCGGTGAGCATCCGCTCGGCGTCCTCGTTGCACGCCATCGTGGCGCCGCCCTTGCGGGCCAGCGCGGACACGATGGGCATCCGGAACACCAGGTCCGCGCCCAACGGGCGCAGGTGCCGGCCGGTCTTGTCGTGGATGGCGGCGATCGTCATCAGGCCGTCGACCGGGATGGTGCCGGAGTGGTTGGAGACGACCAGCGCGCCGCCCTCGGCCGGGATGTTCTCGGCGCCGATCACCTCGACGCGGAACCACTTGTCGGCGATCGGGCGCAGGGCCGCGATGAAGAACTTCTCGGTGACCTCGGCGTCGAAGCCGTACTCGTCGACGACGTAGTCGCCGGTCACCCGACGGCGCAGGAACGCGAGGAAGGCCGCCAGCTGCGGCTCCCACTGCTCGCCGAAGACCTCCTTGGAGGCGTACTGGAACGCGGCCAGCCAGTCGCCGGTGGGGATGCCGGCCAGCGGGTGCCGCTCACGCGTGGTCGTAGGGGCGCGCTCGGGCGTCACCGGTGTCGGCTCTGCCGCTGCGGGCTCCGGGGTCTCCACGGCGGTGTCGGCCGGCTGCTCCTTCGCCGGAGTGCGCGGCTTGGCCTTCGCGTTGGGCGCCAGCCCTCGTGCGGCGGACGACGGCTGCTTGCCGGTCCCTCGGCCCGGGCGGCCACGGGTGCCGATCGGGATGATCTCGGCGTCACCCACGGGTGCCACCTCCCAGCATCTCGGGTCCGACGAGCTGCGCCTCGAGCGCCGCGAGCGCCCGCTCGGTGCGGCCACCGGTCGGCGGCAGCAGCGCAGCGAAGTCGGCGAACGCCTCGGCGGTGGTGTACGACGGCTCGAAGCCGAGGTCGGTACGCATCCGGGTGGTGTCGACGCCGCGCCCGTAGGTCAGGAAGGCCATCTGCTCCGGGGAGAAGTCGGCCAGCCGGGCCGAGCGCAGCCCGGAGCCGACGCCGCCGACCGCGAAGCCCGGCAGCGGGATCGACGGCCGCTGCAGGCGACGGATTGCCTGGGAGAGCATCAGGATGCCGTCACCGGAGATGTTGAAGGTTCCGGGAACCTCGTTGACCACGGCGTGCTGGAGCACCGAGAACAGGTCGTTCTGGTGCAGGAACTGGAGCCGGGCATCGAAGCCGAGCACCCTCGGGATGATCGGGAGCCGGAAGTAGGACGTGATCGGGCTGGTGACGTGCGGGCCGATCACGTTGGCGCAGCGCAGCAGGGTGACCCGGCAGTCGGGACGCCGCCGCGCGAAGCCGCGCACGTAGCCCTCGATCTCGGCGACATCCTTGGCATAGCCCGCGCGCGGGGCGCCACGGGGATCCATGTCCTCGGTGAACATCGCGGGGTCGCGGTTGCTGGCGCCGTAGACCGTCGTCGTGGACTTGACGATGAGGTGCTCGACCCCCGGCGCCTTCTGGCACGCGGCGAGGAGCTGCATCGTCCCGATGACGTTGAGCTCTTTCATCGTGGTGCGGCCGCCGGCGCTGCCGGGGGTCGCGATCACGCTCATGTGGACGACGGTGTCGACGTCCTCCTTGGCGAGGACCTTCGCGATGACGGGGTTGCGGATGTCGGCGCGGACGAACGACACGTCGCCGATGTCACCCCGTGGGGGTACGACGTCGACCCCGATGACCCGACCGACTCCCGGGTGGGAGGCGAGGGCGCGCGCGAAACGGCGCCCGAGGTCCCGGGAGACCCCGGTGACCAGGACGACCTTGCCGCTGCGGCTGACCATGTCGGTGGGGAGGCGCCGGGGCCGGCTCTACTTGCCGAGCTTGCGACGCTGGACGCGCGTCTTCTTCAGAAGCTTGCGGTGCTTCTTCTTGGCCATGCGCTTGCGCCGCTTCTTGATGACTGAACCCACAGGGCTTACCTCTCCGAACAACTGGACGCCTCCGGAGACGTCCGGAAGACGCGGCCCAGCCTAACGGCGGTATGTACCCGGCGAGGAATCGAGCACTGTGTAGTCCACCACTTGGGTCGACTATTGAAGGATCAACCGGCGTTGTAGAAGCTCTTGCGGAGGTACTCGTCCACGTCGTCCTCCTTGACGCGGAAGGAGCGACCGACGCGGACGGCCGGCAGTTCTCCCCCGTGCACCAGGCGGTAGACGGTCATCTTGGAGACCCGCATCATGGCGGCCACCTCGGCAACAGTGAGGAACTTCGGGTCCGAGAGGTCTCCGGATGAGTTCGTAGCCATCGCGCACCACACTTTCCTCGGCGCGCGGCACCGGCTTCCCCACCGGTGTCACACGCGCACGTCGTTGGTGAGAATAGGGCCTGGAGTGACTCGTGGGGAAGGGGCGGCCAAAAGTTAACTATGGGGACCCGGCGTGTCGGCTTGCAGTGGCCCAGTCAGGGCAGCGGGTCGAGCCCGTGCAGCGGGAAAACCGCGCTCCGGGTGCTGTGCACCTGCCGATCCAGCCAGGAGCCGGGGTCGTAGCCCTCCTCCCAGGGGCGGTACGCCGGCTCCCGGCCGTCGGTGAGCCTGCTGGGGCCGTCCACACCGAGGAGCTCGCGGACGTGCTCGGTCCACGCTCCCGGGATCGCCGTCTCCGGGTCGAGCGGGCTCCCCGCGACGGTCGCCAGGAGGTGCGTCCAGGCGCGCGGCACCACCTGCACGAGCGCGTAGCCGCCGCCACCGGTCGCCACCCACCGACCGCCGCTCACCTCGTGCGCGAGCTCGTGCAGTGCGAGGTACGCCGCCCGCTGGCCGTCGACGCTGAGCATCAGGTCCGCCAGGGGGTCCTCGGCGTGGGAGTCGCAGCCGTGCTGGGTCACCAGGATCTCCGGCGCGAACTCGCGCACCAGCGGCGGCACGACCGCATGGAACGCCCGCAGCCAGCCCGCGTCCCCGGTGCCCGGCGGGAGCGCGACGTTGACCGCCGTACCCTCCGCCTCGGCGCCGCCGGTGTCCTCCGCGAAGCCGGTGCCGGGGAACAGGAACTGCCCCGACTCGTGAAGCGAGATGGTGAGCACCCGGGGGTCGTCCCAGAAGATCGCCTCGACGCCGTCGCCGTGGTGCACGTCGACGTCGACGTAGGCGACCCGCTCGGCGCCCTGGTCGAGCAGCCACTGGATACCGACGGCGACGTCGTTGTAGATGCAGAACCCGCTGGCCCGGTCGCGCATCGCGTGATGCAGCCCGCCCGCGATGTTGGCGCTGTGCTGGCTCTCCCCCGTCCACACCTGGCGGAACGCCTCGACGCTGGCGCCCACGACGTGCGCCGCCGCCTGGTGCATGCCCGCGAACACCGGGTTGTCGCCGGTGCCGAGCCCGCGCAGCTCCTCGCCCGGTCCGGGCCGCGCGCTCATCCGCTGCACCGCCTCGATCAGCGCCGGCTCGTGCACGGTGGCGATCAGGTCCTCGTCGGCCATCGGCGCGGGGACGCTGCGCAGGCCCTTCAGCACGCCGAGCTCCTCGGCCAGCCGCATGGTCAGGTCGACCCGCACCGGTGCCAGCGGGTGCTGCGGCCCGAAGTTGTACTGCGTCAGCGTCGGGTCGAACACCACGCTCGCCGTACCGTCGCAGGCCGCCGCGCTCATGTGCGGCAACCTACTAGGCCGCCTGCCATGCCAGACTGGACCCGTGCTGACGACTCGCTCGACCCAGTGGTGGCCCGCCTGACCGGCGGACCACCTGATGCAGCACGCACTCATTCGGCCGCCCATGGGCGGCCGTTCGGCATTTCGGTCGGTACGTCGTCCCGTGGGCCCTCACTCAGGAGCACCACTTGACCACCACCTCCGTCTCGACCTCCACCGACCGCCGGCTGTCGCTGCTGACGCCGAGCGGTCACCTCACCCTCGGCAACCTGCTCGGCGCGCTGCGTCCGATGGCTGCCGAGCAGCAGCGAGCCGACTGCTTCTACGGCATCTCCGACCTGCACGCGCTCACGACCCCGCACGACCCTGCCGCGCTGCGCGACCGGATCCGCGAGCAGGCCACGCTGCTGCTCGCCGCCGGCCTCGACGACAGCACGCTGTTCGTGCAGAGCCGGGTGCCGACGCACAGCCGGCTCGGCTACCTGCTCGAGTGCGTGGCCACCACCGGTGAGCTGAGCCGGATGATCCAGTTCAAGGAGAAGTCGCGAGCCGGCGAGTCCACTCGCGCGTCGCTGCTCACCTATCCCGTGCTGATGGCCGCCGACATCCTGCTCTACCGCCCGGCGCGGGTGCCGGTCGGCGACGACCAGCGGCAGCACGTCGAGCTGGCCCGGGACCTCGCACTCCGGTTCAACACGACGTACGGCCAGGTGTTCACGGTCCCCGAGATCACCACGCCGCCCGCCGGCGCCCGGGTTCGTGACCTCGCCGACCCGACCCGCAAGATGTCGAAGTCCGGCGATGGGCCCGGAGTGGTCCGGCTGCTCGACCCGCCCGACGTCGTACGACGCAAGATCGCGCGGGCGGTGACCGACAGCGACACCGGGCCGGACGCGGTCCGCGCCGCCGAGAGCAAGCCGGGCGTGAGCAACCTGCTCGACATCCTGGCCGCCTGCGGTGGGTCGGCCTCGGGCATCACCACGTACGGCGCCCTCAAGCGAGCCGTCACCGACGCGGTCCTTGCTGAGCTGGAGCCGCTGCAGAAGCGGTACGCCGAGCTGGCCCAGGACCCGGCGTACGTCACCGGCGTCTACGAGTCCGGCGCCGCCCGCTGCCGCGAGGTCACCGAGCCCGTCCTCGCCGCCGCCCACGCAGCCATGGGCCTCTGAAGGGATAGTCCGGCACGTGGAGCACCACAATGGGGCTCGGAATGGTGCCGTACGTGCCGGACTATCCCGATTTCGACCGCTCAGCGAGGTCCTTGAGGGTGAGCAGCTGCTTGCGCATCATCACCAGGTCTCCCCAGGCGAGGGCGCGGACGCGGAGCCGGGCCAGGCGGGAGCGGCTCGCCACCACGATCCGGCAGACCAGCCGCGAGCCGGCGGGGTCGGGCTCGACGGCGTAGGTGACGGCCACCTCGCCGAAAAGTCGCTTCGACCGGCGGTCGCGGATGACGCCGGTCCACTGCCGGCCCGGGTCGACGGAGACGAGCTCGAAGATGCTCATCATCGACTGACCCACGCGCAGCTCGTCAGCGCCCGGCGTCAGCTCGCGCGGGGACCGGCGGCCGAAGTTGTCGACCAGGTCATAGGAGTACGGCGCCTCCGCGAGCTGGCAGACCCAGCGCCAGGTGACGTCGGGCGCGGCTCGAACGGTGACGGCCCTGGTCATCGCAACGACCGTCCCGTCGAGGACGGTGTCCGCCGAGTACGGCTGCCGCGCCTCGGCGTCCGTCGCGCCCCACACCAGCGGGAGCGACACGAGGCCGCTCAGCTGCCTTCGGCCAGCTCGCGGGAGCGGTCCCGCGCAGCCTCCATCGCGGCCAGGAACGCAGCCCGCACCTTGTGGATCTCGAGCTCGCGCAGCGCCGAGGCGGTGGTGCCGCCGGGCGAGGTGACCTGCTCGCGCAGCACGGTCGGGTGGGTGCCGGTCTCGCGGAGCATCTTGGCCGAGCCGAACAGCGTCTGGATGACCAGGTCGCTCGACGTGGCCCGGGGCAGGCCGAGGTGGACGCCCGCTTCGATCATCGACTCGACCACGAAGAAGATGTACGCCGGCCCGGAGCCGGAGATCGCGGTGACCGCATCCTGCTGCCTCTCGGGGATCCGCAGCACCCGGCCGACCGAGGCCATCAGCTCCTCGGCCTCGACCAGGTGCTCCTCGTCGCAGTGGGAGCCGGGCGAGATGGCGGCCATGCCCTCGTCGACCAGGGCGGGGGTGTTGGGCATCACCCGCACCACGGCCACGCCCTCGGGAGCACGCGACTCGATGAACGCAGTGGTGATGCCGGCGGCCAGCGACACGACCAGCTGGCCGGGACGGAGCACGCCGGAGATCTCGTCGAGAAGGTCGCCCATGTCCTGGGGCTTCACGACCAGGGCCAGGGTGTCTGCCTTGGTGGCGGCCTCGACGTTGGAGACGACGGCCACGCCGTACCGCTCCTCGAGCTCGGCGGCCCGGTCGGCGCGCTTCTCGCCGACCAGCAGCTGGTCGACCCGGCGGCCGGCGCGCACCAGCCCGGAGAGCAGGGTCTCCCCCATCACTCCAGCACCAAGGATCGCGGTCTGCTTCACCCCGAAAGCATGACAGGTGGTGGTCGATTCGCGCTCTAGGATTCCGGGGTGACCAAGCCTCGGATCTTCCTCGGTTCGTCGGGACAGCAGGCGGACCTGCTCGACTCGCTCACCCGCGGCCTCGAGGACATCGCCGACGTCGAGCCGTGGACCACCACGTTCAACCCAGGCACCTCGACGCTCCAGCGCCTCGTCGACCTGACCCACGAGGTCGACTTCGCGGCGTTCATCTTCGCCCAGGACGACTGGACCTCCCACGGCGAGGCGCCCGGCCAGGCGTCGCCGCGCGACAACGTGGTGTTCGAGGCAGGGCTGTTCGGCGGCGTGATCGGCATGAAGCGGACGTTCATCCTGCACGCCAACGGCGCCAAGCTGCCGAGCGACCTGCTCGGGCTGACCTGCGTCCGGTACGCCGAGACCACCTCAGCGGAGGTCGAGGAGATCATCCAGAAGCTCCGCAACGCGATCGAGGCCGAGGGCCACCTGGCGAAGATCGAGGGACTGTGGTGGCAGCACTCGCTGACGATGCGCAGCGAGAGCGAGCCGTCGGCGGTCAGCCTGCTGCGCATCGACCGCGACCGCTTCGGCGCGCTGCAGGTGAGCGGCTCCGCCTGGCAGGAGGACGGCACCCTGTCCGCGCGCTACCGGAGCGAGGCGGCCAAGGAGCAGCGCGACCCCTCCGGCATCTTCTACTTCTGGAACGGGGAGCGGCCTCGGCACCCGGACGCACCGCAGCTCGAGGGCACCGGGGAGATCCGACTCGAGTCCGTCGACCGGGCCAGCGGCTACTGGATCACCCGCTCGCAGACCGACCCCACCCTGAACATCCGGACGTCGGGGGTCTACCTGCGCGCCGCACCCGACGACGCCGAGCTCATGGACGGCAGCGACCTCCAGGGTCGCGCGGCGATGATCGCCGAGAAGCTGGAGGAGTGGCGGTTGATCGCGAACTCCTGAGCCCTACTTCTTGGAGATCAGGGACCTCAGGAAGAACGCCAGGTTCTGCGGACGCTCAGCGAGCCGGCGCATCAGGTAGCCGTACCACTCCTCGCCATAGGGCAGGTAGACGCGCACCGTCTCGCCGCTGGAGGCGAGGCGCTTCTGCTCCTCCGGCCGGATGCCGTAGAGCATCTGGAACTCGTAGGTCCCCTGGGCCCGGCCGTAGCGGCTGGCCAGGGACGACGCGATCTCGACCATCCGTGGGTCGTGGGTGGCGATCATCGGGTAGCCCTGCCCGCCGAGCAGCACCTTGAGGCAGCGCACGTAGGACTTGTCGACGTCGATGCGGCCCTGGAAGGCGACCGAGTCCGGCTCGTTGTAGGCGCCCTTGCAGAGCCGCACCCGCGACCCCTCGTGGGCGAGCGCGCGACAGTCGGCCTCGGTGCGGTGCAGGTAGGCCTGCAGCACCGCGCCGGTCTCGGGGAAGTCCTTGCGCAGGTCCTGCAGGATCGCCAGCGTCGAGTCGGTGGTGGTGTGGTCCTCCATGTCCAGAGTGACCGTGGTGCCGGCGTTGCGCGCCGCCCGGCAGATGGAGCGGGCGTTCTCGAGGGCGATCTTGTGCCCGACGTCCGGCAGCGCCTGACCGATCGCCGACAGCTTCACCGACACCTCTGCCTGGCCCTGGAGCCCGGCGGCCGAGAGTTGCTTGAGCAGGGCGACGTACGCCGACACCGTGGCCTCGGCCTGGTCGGCGTCGAGCGTGTCCTCGCCGAGGAAGTCGAGGGTGACGGTGAGGCCGTCGCCGACCAGCCGGCCGGTCGCCTCGACGGCCGTCTCGGTGGTCTCTCCGGGGACGTAGCTCCGGACGATGCCCGCCGAGACGGGGAGGGTGCTGACGAGCTTCTTGACGGTGCCGCTGCGGGAGAGGAGCAGAAGCGGTTCCCGGAGCAACGACATGGCACAAACGGTACGCCGAGAGGTCGGCCGCCGTTCACTCAGGGAGTACGTCGCCGCAGCGTCGCGGCACCCAGTGCCAGCCCGCCGACCACGAACGCGGTGACCACGGCCAGGTCGGCCCAGACGTCGCCGGTCCGGGTGGTCCGGGTGAGCTCCTGCATCGCGTCGACGGCGTACGAAAGGGGTAGCGCGTCGGAGATCGCGTTCAGCACGTCGGGCAGCTGGTCGCGGGCGATCAGCAGGCCGCACAGCAGGATCTGCGGGATCACCACCACGGGCATGAACTGCACCGCCTGGAACTCGGTCTGCGCGAACGCGGAGACGAACAACCCGAGCGCGGTGCCCAGCACCGCGTCGACCACCGCGACCACGCCGAGCAGCCACACCGGCCCGCGGATGTCGAGGTCCAGCAGACCCACACCGACCGCGACCGCCAGACCGGACTGCACGGCGGCCACCAGCCCGAAGGCCAGCGCATAACCGAGGAGGAAGTCGAGCTTGCCCATCGGCATCGCGAGCAGTCGTTCGAGGGTGCCGCTCGACCGCTCGCGCAGCGTGGTCACGCTGGTGACGAGGAACATGATGATGAACGGGAACAGCGCGAGCAGCGCCGGGCCGATCCGGTCGAACACCGGACCCGCGTCCTCGAACATCCACCAGAGCAGCGCCACCAGCAGCGTCGGCACCACGAGCAGCATTGCCAGCGTGCGGTGGTCGCGGCGCAGCTGGGTCAGGACGCGCACCGTGACCGCGGCGACGATCCGCGGGCTCATCTCGGGGTCCCCGCGGAGTTGTTCGACGGAGGAGCGAAGCGGGGGAGGCGAAGAACTCCGTGGGGTGAGTTCATGCCACGGCCTCGACGAGGGAGAGGAACGCGGCCTCGACGTCGTCGGTGCCGGCCTTCGCCTTGATCGCGTCCGGGGTGTCGTCGGCGATGATCGCGCCCTCGCGCATCAGCAGCAGCCGGTCGCAGCGCTCGGCCTCGTCCATCACGTGGCTCGAGACCAGCACCACGGCGCCGGCGTCGGCAAGCCGGTGGAACAGCTGCCACAGGTCCCGCCGGAGCACCGGGTCGAGGCCGACCGTCGGCTCGTCGAGCACGAGCATGTCGGGCTCGTTGAGCAGGGCCACCGCGAGGCTGGCTCTGGAGCGCTGGCCGCCGCTGAGCCGGCCCACCACCGCGTCGGCGTGGCTGTCGAGGTCGACCGCCTCGACTGCCCTCCGGACTTGGGCCTCGTCGGCCCCGAGGACGCGGGCGAAGAAGCGCAGGTTCTCGGTGACGGTCAGGTCGTCGTAGACGCTGGCCGCCTGGGTGACGTAGCCGACCCGGTCCCGCAGCGGACGGCTGCCGGCCTGCTCGCCGAAGATCGTGATGTCGCCTCCGGCGATCTGCTGTACGCCGACCAGCGTGCGCATGAGTGTCGACTTGCCGCACCCTGACGGCCCCAGCAGCCCGGTCACGCCGCCCTCGATCCGCAGGTCCAGGTCGGTCAGCACCGGCCGTCCGCCCCGCACCACGGTCAGCCCGGTGACCTCCACCGCAGATTTCATCATGTGATGAATTCTGCGTCAGTCGAGATCCCCGGTCAAGTAGCGCTGGATCGTGGGTGCGTAGATCGCCACCACCTCGTCCCCCGACAGCGAGGCCAGGGGCTCCACCCCGATCACGTAGCGCAGCATGATCAGCCCGACCATCTGGCTGGCCACGATCGGCATCCGCAGCTCAGGCTGGTCGATGCCGAGGGCCACGCCCACCGGTTCGAGCACGACGGGCAGGAAGCCCTCGCGCAGCAACCGCTCCCCGTCCGCATCGAGCACGCCTCGGAACACCGCGACCAACCGGACCCGGATCTCCGGGTCGTCCCACACCGACAGGAAGGCCCGCAGCATGCGCTCTGCTGCGCCGTCGATCCCGCCCGCGGCGATCGCCGGCAGCAATACCTTGCGCGGGTCGACAGGCAGCTCTAGCGCAGCCAGGAAAAGCTCGTCCTTCGTGCCGAAGTAATGGTGCACCAGCGCCGGATCCACACCGGCCTCCGCGGCGATCGCGCGCACCGACGTACGGGCGAATCCAGAGGCGGCGAAGCCGTGCCGGGCCGCGACCAGGATCGCCGCCTTGGTGTCCGGCGCGCCCGGACGCCGGCCCCGGGGCGCAGGAGTCTCCCGGGGCAGCGACATGGCGCAAACGGTACGCCGCGAGGGACACTGCTCTGCATGTCAGGCGACCCGACCGAGACCAATCCCGACCACTACAAGGTGGTCTTCGAGAACGATCGCGTCCGCGTGCTGGAGTACCGGGACACCCCCGGCGTCCGCACCACGCCGCACAGTCACCCGGACAGCGTCATGGTGACCCTTTCCGACTTCGACCGGAAGCTGATCATGGGCGACCAGGAGCGAGAAGTTTCGCTGACGGCGGGGCAGGCCGTCTGGGTCGGCGCCCAGACACATGCCGGTGAGAACTGCGGCTCCACGCCGACCCACACGATCTTCGTGGAGCTCAAGGAGCCGGGACCGGCGGCCTCGGGCGAACCGGTGCTCGGGCCGCAGTAGCGTCAGGTCGTACTGACGGCGAAGTGGTCGCGCGCGAAGTCCAGCGACTCGCGCAGGTCGAGCTCGCGTTCCTCCCTGGAGCTGCACCGCCGGGTGTTGATCTCCACCACGATCTCGCCACCGAAGCCGGTCTCGGCGAGGTGACCCAGGAACGCCGCCGCGCCCGTCTCGCCGCGACCCGGCACCAGGTGCTCGTCCTTCGCCGACCCGCTTCCGTCGGTGAGGTGGATGTGCCGGAGCCGGTCGCCGAGCCGCTTCGCCATCTCGATCGGGTCGGAGTGCGCGATCGCGGCGTGCGAGAGGTCGATCGTGGTGTTGGCGTAGGGCTCGGCGGAGGGGTCCCAGCCCGGTAGGTACATCTCCACGCCGCGCCGCGACGAGGCCCGCCAGGGATACATGTTCTCGACCGCGAAGGCGATGCCGGTCGAGTTCTCCAGGGACGCGATGCCGTTGACGAAGTCGCGGGCGTACTCGCGCTGCCACCGGAACGGCGGGTGTACGACGACGACCTCGGCGCCCACCTCCTGCGCCATCTCCGCGGACCGCTGCAGCTTGCCCCAGGGCTCGGTGCCCCAGACCCGCTGCGTGAACAGCAGGCAGGGAGCGTGGATCGCGCACACCGGCATCGCGTGATGGTCCGAGAGCTGCTTGACCGCCGAGACCTGCTGGGAGAGGGCGTCGATGCCGACCATCACCTCGACCGCGTCGTACCCGATGGCGGCGGCGTACGTGAAGGCATGGGCGGTCGACTCGGGGTAGACCGAGGACGTGGACAGGCCGACGCGGGTCATGCGGGGTCCCCGCGACGTTGTTCGACGGAGGAGCGCAGCGGGGGAGACGAAGAACGTCGTGGGGTGCTCATGCGCTCACTCGTCGCGCACCGAGAGCTTGTCGATGCGTTCGAGGATCACGCCCTCGCGCAGCGCCCACGGGCAGATCTCGAGCTCCTCCAGGTCGAAGATGTCCATGCACGCCTCGGCGACCAGCGCGCCCGGCACGATCTGGTGGGTGCGGCTCTGCGAGACACCCGGCAGGTCGGCGAGCTCCTCGGCCGACATGGCCACCAGCTTGGGGATCCAGTCGGTGAGGGCGTCGACGTGCAGGGTCCGCGGCACCAGCGCGCCCTCGTCGGAGGGCGCAGCACCGCAGATCCGGGCCAGCGAGCGGAACGTCTTGGACGTCGCCGCGGCTCGATGAGGGGTGCCGCTGCGGAGCAGGTTGCCGGCGTCGCGGGCGATCTCGGTACGGATCTTCTTGCGCAGCCGGCGCAGCTCGTCGTCGCTCGGCGTGTGGTCGAAGTACCGGGCCAGGCGAGCCGCTCCCAGCGGCAGCGACCAGGCGACGTCGGGTCGCTCGTCGACCCCACCGGCGATCTCCAGCGAGCCGCCGCCGATGTCGAACACCGCGAGCCGGCCCGCGGACCACCCGAACCAGCGTCGTACGGCGAGGAACGTCAGCCGGGCCTCGTCCTCGCCCGAGAGCACCTCGATGTCGACGTCGGTGCGCTCTCGCACCAGGTCGAGCACGGCGTCGGAGTTGACCGCGTCGCGCACCGCCGAGGTGGCGAACGACAGCATCTCCTCGCAGCCCTTGTCGTCGGCGACCACGAGCGCCTCCGCCACGAAGTCGATCAGCGCGTTGACGCCCGACTCGCCCACCGCGCCGCTCTCGTCGAGGTGCTCGGCGAGGCGGAGGGGTCGCTTGTGCGAGAACGCCGGCAGCGGCGCCGACCCGTCGTGGGCGTCGACGACCAGGAGGTGGCCGGTGTTGGAGCCGATGTCGAGAACGCCAAGGCGCATGCGTCAAACGTACCGCCGTAGGCTGGGCGGCATGCCCGAGGTCGACCTGGACTTTCCACGTGCCTACGTGGAATTCGTGAACCCCGCCGACGAGTCGGAGATGATGCGCTGCGATCTGACCTGGCTGACGTCGAGCTACATGTGCATCTTCGGGCAGGGCTGCCACGGCATCTACAAGGACGCCCCCGACACCGGCTGCTGCACGCTCGGCGCCCACTTCGCCGACAAGGACGACGAGAAGCGCGTGAAGAAGTTCGTCGAACAGCTCGACGAGGACCAGTGGCAGTTCCACCCGGGCCGCAAGGTCCGCAAGGGCGACTGGATCGAGACCGACGAAGAGGGTGAGCGCAAGACGCTGACCATCGAGGTCGACGGCCAGTCCGCGTGCATCTTCCACAACCGCAGCGACTTCCCCACCGGCGCCGGCTGCGCGCTGCACGGCCTGGCCCTCGAGCAGGGCCGCAACCCTCTGGAGACCAAGCCGGACGTGTGCTGGCAGCTGCCGATCCGGCGCAAGTTCCGCGAGGTCGAGCGCCAGGACGGCACGACGTACACCGAGATCTCGATCGGCGAGTACGACCGTCGCGGTTGGGGCCCCGGCGGCCACGATCTCGACTGGTACTGCTCGGGCAACACCGAGGCGCACGTCGCCGTCGAGCCGGTCTACGTCACCCACGAGGCCGAGCTGGTCGCGCTGATGGGACGGTCGGCGTACGACGAGCTGGTGCGGCACTGTGAGGCCCACGTCAGGTCACGTTCGGCGCTCGCGCTGCACCCCGCCGACCCCCACTGACCTCCCCGACATCTCGACGTCGAGAGATCCGGACCCCGATGTCCGAGGGGGGATCGGGATTACCGAGAATGATCGACATGCGCCTCGACCATCTCTCCTTCGCAGCCGGTCCTGACGGTCTCCTCGGTACGGCCGAGCGCATCGGCTCACTGCTAGGTCGCTCGTTCACCGACGGTGGAGTGCACCCCCGCTTCGGCACCCGCAACATGATCATGCCGCTGGCCGACCGCACCTACCTCGAGGTCGTCGAGGTGCTCGACCACCCGGCCTCCGACAAGGCCCCCTTCGGTCAGGCCGTGCGGGCCCGCTCCGCCCTCGGCGGTGGCTGGCTCGGCTGGGTCGTCTCGGTCGACGACATCACCGTGGTCGAGGAGCGACTGGGTCGCGCGGCGGCAGCCGGCAACCGGCACCGTCCCGACGGCACCGAGCTGCTCTGGAAGCAGATCGGCGTCAACGGCCTGATCGCCGACCCGCAGCTGCCGTTCTTCGTGCAGTGGGGCGTCTCCGACGACCTGCACCCGTCCGCCGGTTCCGACGGCACCCTCTCCCTCGCCTGCCTCGAGATCGCCGGTGACCCGCAGCGGGTCAGCGAGTGGCTCGGCGAGCCCGTCGAGGCTCCGCTCGAGGACGTCAAGGTCGAGTGGGTCGCCCCGCACGGCACCCCCGGCATCATCGCCGCCCAGGTCCAGACCCCCCAGGGCCTCGTCCGCATCTAGTGGCAGCGCGCTGAGCAAGCACCTGCCGGGCGCGGTCCCGAGCCCCAACATCTGGGAGCACACCGCCACCTACGAGATCGAGAACCGGGCGGCGGACCCGGACGGTCTGATCGACACGGCGATGGCCTCGATCGCGTCCTGGGAGGGGCGCACCGTCCTCGACGTCGGCTGCGGCACCGGCTATCACCTCCCGGGGTTCGCCGCGACCGCTTCGTCGGTGATCGGTGTCGAGCCGCACGCCGACCTGGTCGCCCTGGCCCGGCGGCGTACTCGGTCGCTCGCGCAGGTGCGCGTGGTGCAGGGGACGGCGCAGACGCTCCCCCTCCAGGCGGACTCGGTGGACGTCGCCCACGCGCGGTGGGCCTACTTCTTCGGCCCCGGGTGCGAGCCCGGACTCGCCGAGCTGGACCGCGTCGTACGCCGCGGCGGCACCGCCTTCGTGATCGACAACGACGGCTCGCGCTCGACGTTCGGTGCGTGGTTCCGGCGTGGCTACCCGCACCTGGACCCGCCCGAGGTGATCGAGCGCTTCTGGTCGATGCGTGGCTGGACCCGGACACCCATCGACATGGGCTGGCGGTTCTCGTCGCGCGCCGACCTGGAGGCGGTGGTGCGGATCGAGTTCAAGCCGGACGTCGCGGAGTCGATCCTCGCCCACCACGAGGGCGTCGAGGTCGACTACGCGGTCAACCTCTGGTCGAAGACCTTCTAGCTCGACCCGCGCACGGCCAGCGTGGGCGGCAGCAGCACGCCCGGGCCGATCGCCGGCGGGTGCGCGAGCAGCCCCTCGAGGGCCTTCACGATCTCGACCGCGGCCACCTCGAGCGGCTGCCGCACCGACGTCAGCCCCGGGTGCACCACCTGCGCGACCTGGGAGTCGTCGAAGCCGACCACGGCAATGTCGCGGCCCGGATGCAGGCCGCGCTCGGCGAGGGTGTGCAGCACGCCCATCGCGAGGGTGTCGGAGGCGCACACGAACGCCGAGGGGTGCGCTTCGTCGAGCAGCACGGCACTCGCTTCCCGGCCGCTGTGCACGGTGTCCTCGACCCGCGAGGCCATGCCGGTCGTGGAGACACCCCGCGACTTCAAGGCCCGGCTCCAGCCGTGCCGCCGGTCCTCGCCGATCCAGGAGTCCTTGCGCCAGCCGATCCAGGCGATCCGCTCGTGGCCGCGGTCGAGCAGGTGCCGGGTGGCGAGCTCGGTGCCGACGGCGCCGTCGACGTCGACCCAGGGGTGCCGGGCGCCGGGGTCGTCCCACGGCCGGCCGAACGCGACGAACGGCGCCCGCCGGTCGCGGAGCCAGGAGGCCTGCGGGTTGCCGAGGTAGGTGTCGGTGACGACGAACGCGTCCACGGCCGTGGAGCGGAGCAGGTCGTCGTACCCCACCGTGGCGTTCAGCGGGTCGCCGGCGAACAGGAGCACGTGGTAGCCAGCCTCGCGCGACGTCTCGACGAGGGAGTGCACGAACCGGTCCATCGCGGCGTTGGCCGTGCCCTCCTGGACCGGGCTCATCCGCAGCCCGATCAGGTGCGAGGCACGGGTGCGCAGGTTGCGGGCAGCACGGTTGGGCAGGTAGCCGAGGGCGGCGATCGCCTCCTGCACCCGGGCCAGGGTGTCCGCGCGCAGCAGGTCCGGGTTGTTGACGGCGTTCGACACGGTCTGCCGGGAGACGCCGGCGCGCTCGGCGACGTCGGCGAGGGTGGGGGCGGCGGAGGGCACGCGTCCCGGGATCCTGCCCACAGTCGCCTCGCCTTCACCGGTTCCTTGAACGTTCCAATCGCAGCATATCCGCGCCGTCGGGGTGGCGCAGGGGTGCTGTCGGTGCGGTCGCCTAGCGTGCGCCTCATGGCGAAGACACCGCGGCCCGGCTACCGCTGCAGCGAGTGCGGGTGGGAGACCGGCAAGTGGGTCGGCCGGTGCGGTGAGTGCCAGGCGTGGGGCTCGGTCGCGGAGGCTGCGGCCCCCACGATGCGTACGTCGGCGGCGCCGGTCACCACTGCCGCCGTCCCGATCGCTCAGGTCTCCGTCGAGGAGTCTCGATCCCGCAGCAGCGGGGTCCCCGAGCTCGACCGCGTGCTCGGCGGCGGCCTGGTGCCGGGCGCGGCGGTGCTGCTCGCGGGCGAACCGGGCGTCGGCAAGAGCACGCTGCTGCTCGAAGTGGCCGCCCAGACCGCGCGGCTCAAGCACCGGACGCTCTACGTCACCGGTGAGGAGTCGGCGAGCCAGGTGCGGCTGCGCGCCGACCGCACCGGCGGCGTCCACGACGAGCTCTACCTCGCGGCCGAGACCGACCTCGGCGCCGTGCTCACCCACATCGAGCAGACCCGGCCCACGTTGCTGGTCGTCGACTCGGTCCAGACGATCGGCGCCTCGGGTGTCGAGGGCGTGCCCGGCGGCATCACCCAGGTCAAGGAGGTCGCGGCCGCGCTGGTCCGGGTCGCCAAGACCCGCAACATCACCACGATCATCGTCGGCCACGTCACCAAGGAGGGCTCGATCGCCGGTCCGCGGGTGCTCGAGCACCTCGTCGACGTCGTGCTCCACTTCGAGGGCGATCGCAACTCCCGCTTCCGGATGCTGCGCGCGATCAAGAACCGGTTCGGCCCGGTCGACGAGGTCGGCTGCTTCGACCTCACCGCCGACGGCATCACCCAGGTCACCGATCCCACCGGCCTGTTCGTCGAGCACCACCACGGCCGGGTGGCCGGCACCTGCGTCGCGGTGACCATGGAGGGCCGACGTCCGATGCTCGCCGAGGTGCAGGCGCTGGTCACACGATCGGCGCTCGAGAGACCACGCCGTACCACCTCGGGGCTCGACTCGTCCCGGATCGCGATGGTGCTCGCGGTGCTCCAGCAGCACGCCGGGATCCGGCTCGTCAGCCACGACGTGTTCTGCTCCACCGTCGGCGGCGCCAAGCTCACCGACCCGGCGAGCGACCTGGCGGTCGCGGTCGCGCTGGCCTCGGCCACCTTCGACATCCCACCCCCGCCCGGCGTCGTGGCGATGGGCGAGCTCGGACTGGCCGGCGAGCTGCGCAAGGTGCGCGACCTGCCGCAGCGGCTCGCCGAGGCCGCGCGGCTGGGGTTCGAGATGGCGGTGGTCCCGGCAGAGCCGGGCGACGTCGACCAATGGAACGTCGTCCGGGAGCGCAAGGTCGAGGGCATGCTGGTGGTCCCGGCGCGCAATGTGGCGTCGGCGCTCCAGGTCCTCGATCTGGCCCGGCGGTCAAAGCCGGCGCTCGAAGCCGTCAACGACAGTTAGACTCCCCCGGCCGACAACAAGTGTCTCGACAGGCTCGACAACCGGGGTGAGGAATGCCAGCCGAACGCAGCGAAGAGGTGCTGCGCCTGCGCGAGACGCTGGCGTCGATCGCGCCGGGCACCGCGTTGCGCGACGGCCTCGAGCGGATCCTGCGCGGCCGCACCGGCGCGCTGATCGTGCTCGGCCACGACCGGGTCGTCGAGCAGATCTCCACCGGTGGCTTCGAGCTCGACGTCCCGTTCACCGCCACCGGCCTGCGCGAGCTGGCCAAGATGGACGGCGGCATCATCATCGACAAGGACATCACCCGGATCATCCGGGCCGCGGTGCACCTGATGCCCGACCACACCATCCCCTCCGACGAGACCGGCACCCGACACCGCACCGCCGACCGGGTCGCCCGGCAGACCGGGTTCCCGGTGATCTCGGTGTCGCAGTCGATGCAGATCATCGCGGCGTACGTCGGCGCGACCCGCCACGTCCTCGAGGACTCCGGCCAGATCCTGTCCCGGGCCAACCAGGCGCTGGCCACGCTCGAGCGCTACAAGCTGCGGCTCGACGAGGTCTCCAGCACGCTCTCAGCCCTGGAGATCGAGGACCTGGTCACCGTGCGCGACGTGGCCGTGGTCGCCCAGCGGCTGGAGATGGTCACCCGGATCGCCAGTGAGATCGAGGACTACGTCCTCGAGCTGGGCACCGACGGTCGCCTGCTCTCGCTCCAGCTCGAAGAGCTGATCACGGGCGTCGAGATCGAGCGTGAGCTGGTCATCCGCGACTACGTCCCCAGCGGCCGTCGCGTGAAGCCCGAGCGGCTGCTGGCCCGGCTCGAGGCGCTCTCGGCGACCGAGCTCGTCGACCCGGCCGCGGCCGCACGCGTGCTCGGCCTCGGCACCGGGGAGCACCTCGACGGTGCAGTCGCGCCGCGCGGCTACCGGTTGCTCGCCAAGGTCCCACGGCTGCCGTCCTCGGTGGTCGACCGGCTGGTCGAGCACTTCGGCACCCTGCAGAAGCTGCTCTCGGCCGGCATCGACGACCTGCAGGCCGTCGAGGGTGTCGGCGAGCTGCGCGCCCGCAGCGTGCGCGAGGGGCTGTCCCGACTCGCCGAGTCGACAATCCTCGAGCGCTACGTCTAGCGAGTCTTCGGCTGGTTCTGCTTGGGCTGGTTCTGCTTGGGCTGGGCGGGGTTGCTCTCCGGCGGGATGATCGGCGCTGCCGGCTTCTCGAGCTGGAACGTCGCTTCTGCCGGCTCACCACCGAGCGCCGCTGCGTGCACGTGATAGGTGCCCGGCAGCGACCACGGAGTCGGGATCGGGCAGCCGACGTCGGACCGCCGCGCCTTCCAGGTCACGTCGACGAACGTCGTCACCGCGCTTCGGACGACGACGTCCTGCGTCGGGACCGCGCCCGGGCATTCGCGGCTGGTCCAGATCTCGTCGCTGCCCGAGGTGATCTTCATGGTCACGTGGTTCGCCGACACCCGCCAGGTGCAGGCCTCCGCCGTCGCCGTCTGCAGCTGGAGCGTCACCGCGACCGGCTGTCCCGCGACCGCCTCGTCGACTGTGGGCGTGATCAGGATGTCGGAGTCCTCGCACGGTCCGTCCGGCTGCGCGAGGACCGGCTCCTGCGGGGTGGTCGTCTTCTTGGGCTTCTTCGGCTTGCGGTTCGTGTTCTTGTCGCCCGTGGTGGACCCGGTCGGGTCACCGGAGACCTGCTCGGCGACCACACCACCCTTGGGGTCGCCGTCGTCGCCGCCGAACAGACGGCTGACCAGGAGCACCAGCACGAGCCCGAGTGCCAACAGGAGTGCCCGACGCCGCCAGTAGGTGCTGGCGGGCAGCGGCCCTCGGGTCAGCGAGGTCATGGCTCGCACGCTAGTTGCGGGGACGCCTCGGATGACGGAGCCACACCGGGCATCATCTGCGGCAATGCACGACGAGATCCTGGACTGGTACGCCGGTCACGCCCGCGAGCTGCCGTGGCGTGGGCAGTCGGCGAGCCCGTGGTCGGTCATGGTCTCGGAGTTCATGCTCCAGCAGACCCCGGTCGCGCGGGTGCTGCCGGTGCACGAGGAGTGGCTACGCCGCTGGCCGACGCCCGCCGACCTCGCGGCCGAGAGCACCGGTGAGGCGGTCCGCGCCTGGGGCCGGCTCGGCTACCCGCGGCGGGCGCTGAGACTGCACGCCGCAGCCGTCGCGATCGTGGAGCGGCACGACGGCCGGGTGCCCGCGTCGTACGACGACCTGCTGGCGCTGCCCGGCGTAGGCGACTACACCGCGGCCGCGATCGCGTCGTTCGCCTACGGGCAGCGGCACGTGGTCCTCGACACGAACGTCCGCCGGGTGCTGGCGCGCTCGGTGGCGGGGGTGGAGTTCCCGGGGCGGTCGCCGACGCGGGCCGAGCGCGACCAGGCCGCCGGGCTGTTGCCGGACGACGCGACCGCGGCGACCTGGTCGGTGGCGCTGATGGAGCTCGGTGCCCTCGTGTGCACTGCCGGAGCGCCGAAGTGCGACGCCTGCCCGATCAATTCGTCGTGCGCGTGGCGGGCAGCCGGCTACCCGGCGTACGACGGTCCGCCCCGGCCGGTGCAGGCCTGGGCCGGCACCGACCGGCAGTGCCGGGGACGGCTGCTCGGGGTGGTGCGGGACGCGTCGGGCGTCGTGCCGGCTCATCGGCTGGACGCGGCCTGGTCGGACGCAGCCCAGCGAGAGCGGTGCGTAGCCAGCCTGCTCGAGGACCGGCTGCTGGTCAGGACCGGCGCAGGAGACTACGCGCTGCCTTGACCTTGCCCTCGCCGGTCTCCTTGCCGATGGAGGGATGGAACTGACGCTTGGGCTCGCCGCGCAGGCGGTCGAGGCCGGCGAGCAACGCCTCCTTGCCACCGGCCGGGAAGCCGGCCGGGGTGTGGGTGCCGTCGCGCGGGTCGGCCTCCACGAGCATGCTGAGGTCGCGCAGGGTCTCGAGGTCGTCCTCGGTGGTGCGCTCGAACAGCTTGATCAGGTAGGCGCGGGTGCGCTCCTCGTCCAGGCCCTTGTTGATCAGCGCGTACAGACCTGCGGCGGTGCTGCCGCGGGCCGGCCGGAAGTTCGGGGAGGGGCCGGACCCGACCATGGCGATCCACTTCCGCACGAAGTCCTCGCCGGAGTAGGACTCGTAGTGCAGCACGGTCAGCGCAGGGTCGCGGAAGACCTCGAGCTCCTCACGGTCGTCGTCGACCGCCTTGTGCAGCGTCAGCCAGCCGTCAGCCCGCGGCCGGATGCCGCTCTTGCCGTCGACATGGCCGTGGAAGTAGGCACCGTTGTTGGCCTTCTCGACCACGCCGAGTGTGTGCAGCAATGCCAGGTCGTCGTCCTCGAGCAGCGTCTTGAACCAGGTCGGGTCGCCGTCCCAGTGCATCTGACTGACCGCCTCCAGCGGCGCCAGCCGGACGGCCGGTACGTCGGCCGGGACCGTGTCGAGCAGACCCCGGTCGATCTGCACGATCTCGTCACCGTCGATGTGGAACAGCCACTCGGCCCAGTCGAACCCGCTGAGCAGGTGCTTCAGCAGGTTGACGTTGATCCGCTGGCGGACGTTGAGCTGGGCCGGCCGGTCGCCCAGCCACCACTCCTTGCCGGTGCGGACCGCGGTGACGTGCGGCTCCTGCTCGAGCCACTCGCGCACCTCGGCCTGCCCCTCGGCACCAGCCGCGTCGAGGAACACCACCATGTGGTCGACGCCGCAGGCCAGGTTGCCGCGGACGAACCGCTGCATGTTGGGCAGGGTGTCCTTGACCGTGCTGGCCGTGATCAGCATGGGTGCAGGGTAGAGCGGCGGGGGCTCAGCCGGACGCGCCGGCCTGGCCCTCGCCCTCGACGCCCTTGGCCTTCGGCACGTCCGTGGGTCCCTCGGTCTCGTCGGACGGCTCGCCCGCACCCACCTCGGCGGTCTCGAACGGCGGCAGGTCCGGCAGCGCGCCCACCTTCTGACCGTGGAACGTGAACTTCGCCGTCGGACCTTCGCCCTCCACGTCGACGAGCACGATCTGGCCGGGGCCGACCTCGCCGTAGAGCATCTTCTCGGCGAGGTTGTCCTCGATGTCGCGCTGGATCGTGCGCCGCAGCGGTCGGGCACCGAGCACCGGGTCGAAGCCGCGCTCGGCGAGCAGCTGCTTCGCGGCCTGGGTCAGCTCGATCTGCATGTCGCGGTCGCGCATCCGCAGCTCGACCGAGGCGATCATGTTGTCGACCATGGCGACGATCTGCTCCTCGGTCAGCGGCGGGAACACGATGATCTCGTCGACACGGTTGAGGAACTCGGGGCGGAAGTGCTGCTTGAGCTCCTCCTCCACCTTGTTCTTCATCCGCTCGTAGGAGCCGGCGGCGTCGCCGGACTGCGCGAACCCGAGGTTCTGGCCCTTGGCGATGTCGCGGGTGCCGAGGTTGGTGGTCATGATGATGACGCAGTTCTTGAAGTCGACCACCCGGCCCTGCGAGTCGGTCAGGCGACCTTCCTCGAGGATCTGCAGCAGGCTGTTGAAGATGTCGGGGTGGGCCTTCTCGACCTCGTCGAACAGGACCACGGAGAACGGCTTGCGGCGCACCTTCTCGGTGAGCTGGCCGCCCTCTTCGTAGCCGACGTAGCCCGGAGGCGAGCCGAAGAGCCGCGAGACGGTGTGCTTCTCGCCGTACTCGCTCATGTCGAGCTGGATCAGCGCGTCCTCGTCACCGAAGAGGAACTCGGCGAGCGACTTCGAGAGCCAGGTCTTACCGACACCGGAGGGGCCGGCGAAGATGAACGAGCCGCCGGGACGCTTCGGGTCCTTCAGACCGGCACGGGTACGCCGGATGGCGCGGGAGAGCGCCGCGACGGCCTGCTCCTGGCCGATGACGCGCTTGTGCAGCTCGTCCTCCATCTTGAGCAGCCGCGTGGACTCCTCCTCGGAGAGCTTGACGATCGGGATCCCGGTGGCGACCGCGAGCACCTCGGCGATCAGCTCCTCGTCGACCTCCGCGACCTCGTCCATGTCGCCCGCGCGCCACTGCTTCTCGCGCTCGGACTTGCGCAGGATCAGCTGCTTCTCCTCGTCGCGCAGGCGCGCGGCGGCCTCGAAGTCCTGGCCGTCGATCGCGGCCTCCTTGCGCTGCCTGACCTCGGCGATCTTGTCGTCGTACTCGCGCAGGTCGGCGGGTGCCGTCATCCGGCGGATCCGCAGCCGCGAGCCGGCCTCGTCGATCAGGTCGATGGCCTTGTCGGGCAGGAAGCGGTCGGAGATGTAGCGGTCGGCCAGCGTCGCCGCCGAGACCAGCGCCTCGTCGGTGATGGTGACCCGGTGGTGCGCTTCGTAGCGGTCGCGCAGTCCCTTGAGCATCTCGATCGTGTGCGCGATCGAGGGCTCGGCGACCTGGATCGGCTGGAACCGGCGCTCGAGGGCGGCGTCCTTCTCGAGGTACTTGCGGTACTCGTCGAGGGTGGTGGCACCGATCGTCTGGAGCTCGCCGCGCGCCAGCATCGGCTTGAGGATCGAGGCCGCGTCGATCGCGCCCTCGGCCGCACCGGCGCCGACGAGCGTGTGGATCTCGTCGATGAACAGCACGATGTCACCGCGGGTGCGAATCTCCTTGAGGACCTTCTTGAGGCGCTCCTCGAAGTCACCGCGATAACGGCTACCGGCAACCAGCGCGCCGAGATCGAGGGTGTAGATCTGCTTGTCCTTCAGCGTCTCCGGGACATTGCCCTTGACGATGTCCTGGGCGAGGCCCTCGACAATCGTGGTCTTTCCGACGCCGGGCTCACCGATAAGGACCGGGTTGTTCTTGGTACGGCGGGAAAGGATCTGCATGACCCGCTCGATCTCCTGCTCGCGACCGATGACCGGGTCGAGCTTGCCCTCGCGGGCGTCCTGGGTCAGGTTGCGGCCGAACTGGTCGAGGACCAGCGAGGACGACGGCGCGTCGCCGCCACCCTGGGCAGCGGCGGCCTGCGTGGACTCCTTGCCCTGGAACCCGGAGAGCAGCTGGATGACCTGCTGGCGGACCCGGTTGAGGTCGGCGCCGAGCTTCTGCAGCACCTGGGCGGCGACGCCCTCACCCTCGCGGATCAGGCCGAGCAGGATGTGCTCGGTGCCGATGTAGGAGTGGCCGAGCTGGAGCGCCTCGCGCAGCGAGAGCTCGAGGACCTTCTTGGCGCGCGGCGTGAACGGGATGTGGCCGCTGGGGGCCTGCTGGCCCTGGCCGATGATCTCCTCGACCTGTGCGCGGACCGCCTCGAGCGAGATGTCGAGGCTCTCGAGCGCCTTGGCCGCGACGCCCTCACCCTCGTGGATGAGGCCGAGCAGGATGTGCTCGGTGCCGATGTAGTTGTGCGAGAGCATGCGGGCCTCTTCTTGGGCCAGCACGACTACCCGCCGGGCTCGGTCTGTGAACCGCTCGAACATGCGCATCGCTCCTGAAGCTTCGTGGGGTCTACACGTGTCTCAACCCCTCGCACCACCCTACGCGTTCCACGGTTGGCTGAAAGTAGGTACGCCCAGAGCGAACAACGCACCGACCCGTCGCGAAGTTCGCGACGGGTCAGCGCTTATGTGACGGGTCAGTTGGCCTTGTCGAAGGCCTCGCGGATCTCGGCGGGGATACGGCCCCGGTCGGGGACCTTGAAGCCGTTGGAGCGGGCCCAGTCGCGGACCTCGCGAGCGCTGGGGCCGAGCGAGGTGGAGGCGGCGCGGCGGCCGGCCCGGCGGGCGCCGGTGACCTTGCGGCCGTTGCCGACGTATCCGGCCAGGGCGTCACGAAGGGCGGCGGCGTTCTTCTTGTTGAGGTCGATCTCGTACGACGTGCCGTCGAGCCCGAACGAAACCGTCTCGACAGCGTCGGAGCCGTCGATGTCGTCGATCAGGACAATGTTGACCTTTTGCGCCACGGAAGGCACCTCATCTGTTGTCGGGGAATATCACGGCAATTGGAATTGTGCCACGGACATGAATATCGGAATTCCCCGGATAAGGCAATTCAGGTGTTGCGGGCGAATACCAGCTCCAAGCCCTTGAGCGTGAGCCACGGAGAATGCTCGGTGAAAACCGCGCATTCACCTATCACCAGCGGCGCCAGATATCCGGTCGCGATGACGGTGACGTCTCCCGGGTCGGCCCCGAGCTCGGCGGTCATCCGCGCGACGATCCCCTCGACCTGCGCCGCGACCCCGAAGACCATGCCCGACTGCAGGGCCTCGACGGTGTTCTTCGCGATCACCGACCGGGGCCGAAGCAGCTCGACCTTGCGCAACTGGGCGCCACGACGACCGAGCGCCTCCAATGAGATCTCGATGCCCGGTGCGATGGCGCCTCCGACGTACTGACCCTTGTCGCTGATGACGTCGAACGTGGTTGCGGTGCCACCGAAGTCGACGACGATCGCCGGGCCGCCGTACAACGTGGCCGCGGCGAGCGCGTTGATGATCCGGTCGGTACCGACCTCGCGCGGGTTGTCCATGAGCACGGGCACGCCGGTCCGCACGCCCGGCTCGACCACCACCTGGGGCACATCACCGAAGTGCCGGGTGAGCATGTCGCGCCACTCGTGCAGCACGGCGGGGACCGTCGAGCACACAGCGATGCCGTCGATCTCGTCGACCAGCCCGCCGAGCAAGCCACGGATCAGGACTGACCACTCGTCGGCCGTGCGGGTGTCGACGGTGGCCACCCGCCAGTCGGCGGTGACCTCTCCGTCGGTCACCAGGCCGAGGACGGTGTGGGCGTTGCCGATGTCGGCCGCGAGCAGGGTCATCCGTCAGCCCTCGCGGAGATCCATGCCGATGTCGAACACCTTCACCGAGTGCGTGAGCGCTCCCACCGAGATGAAGTCGACTCCGGTCTCACCGACCTCGCGGGCGCGTTCGATCGTCAGCCCGCCGGAGGCCTCGAGGCTGGCCCGGCCGGCGTTGATCCGCACCGCCTCGGCCATCATCTCGGTCGACATGTTGTCGAGCAGGATCTCCTCGCAGCCGGCGTCGAGGAGCTCGCGGAGCTGGTCGAGGTCGGTCACCTCGACCTCCACCCGCAGCCCGGGGTACGCCGACCGCACGGCCTCCAGCGCCGGCACCACACCACCGGCGGCGATCACGTGGTTGTCCTTCACCATTGCCCGGTCCGTCAGACTCATCCGGTGGTTGGTGCCGCCGCCGCAGCGGACGGCGTACTTCTGCAGCATCCGGAGTCCGGGCAGCGTCTTGCGGGTGTCCAGCACCCGCGCGCCGGTGCCGTCGAGGGCGTCGACCCACGCCGCGGTCGCGGTGGCCACCCCGCTGAGGTGGCAGGCGAAGTTGAGGGCGGTGCGCTCCGCGGTCAGCAGGCCGCGGGTCGGGCCAGTCACGCGCATCACGACGTCGCCGCGCTCGACTCGCGTGCCGTCCGGGACCCGGTCGGTGATCTCGACGGTCTCCCCCATGACGACGCGGAACACCAGCTCCGCCACGCCCAGCCCGGCCACCACACCTGGTTCGCGGGCAGCGAACTCGGCGATTCCCCGGGCCTCCGCCGGAATGGTGGACACGCTGGTCCGATCCTCGTCGTCGTGGCCGGGAAGGTCCTCGTCGATGGCCCTGGCGATCGACTCCTGGATCGCGTGCGGCTCCAGCCCGGCATCGCTCAGCTCGGTCAGCAGCTCGTCGAGGGCGATCATGCGGCGACCCCGTCCGACGGCGGAGCCGACTGGAACGCGATCTCGGTCGCACCGTCGGTCATGGCGGCGTCGAAGTGACCGGCGAACCGTACGTCGTCGCGCTCGGGGAAGTCCTCGCGCCAGTGCGACCCGCGGGTCTCCTCGCGCAGCGCGGCGGCGGCAGCGAGTGCGGTGCTCACCGTGAGCAGGTTGGTGGTCTCCCACGACTCGAGGTCGACGGTGTCGGTCTGGCTGGCGCCCAGCTTGTCGAGCAGCTCGGCCGCCTCCGCGAGGCCCTCGGCGGTGCGCAGCACCCCCGCCCGGGAGGTCATCACATCCTGGAGCTCGGCGCGCATGGTGCCGGAGACCAGCCCGGCCGTGCGTACGTCGGGAGCCGGCTCCGACCACGGCCGGAGCTCGTCGGGCAGCACCGCCGCGATCCGGCGGGAGAAGACCAGTCCTTCGAGCAGCGAGTTGGAGGCCAGCCGGTTGGCGCCATGGACGCCCGAGCAGGCCACCTCGCCGGTTGCATAGAGACCGGGTACGTCGCAGCGCCCCTCGAGGTCGGTGCGCACGCCGCCAGAGGCATAGTGGCACGCGGGAGCGACCGGGATCAGGTCGGTCACCGGGTCGACGCCGTGCGACCGGGTGGTGGCGAGGATCGTCGGGAACCGGCGCTCCCAGAACTCCGCACCGAGGTGCCGGGCGTCGAGCCACATGTGCGGGTGGCCGGTCTCGTTCATGCGGCGGGTGATCGCCTTGGCGACCACGTCCCGCGGCGCCAGGTCCGCAAGCTCGTGCACGCCCTGCATGAAGCGGTTGCCCTCGAAGTCGACGAGGAACGCGCCCTCACCGCGCACCGCCTCGGAGATCAGCGGCTGCTGGCCCATCGACTCAGCACCGAGGTACATCACGGTCGGGTGGAACTGCACGAACTCCAGGTCGCGGAGCGTCGCCCCCGCCCGGAGCGCCAGCGCCATGCCGTCGCCGGTCGCCACGGCCGGGTTCGTGGTCTGGGCGAACACCTGGCCCAGCCCGCCACTCGCCAGCAGCACCGCGCGGCAGTGCACCGCACCGACACCGTCGCGCACGCCCTCACCGATCACGTGCAGCGTCACGCCGGCCACCCCGCCGGCCTCGTCGAGGAGCAGGTCGACGGCCAGGGCGTGCTGGATGACCTCGATGTCGGGTGCGTTGGCCACGGCGGCGATCAGGGCCCGCTGGATCTCCGCCCCGGTGGCGTCGCCGCCGGCGTGCGCGATCCGGTCGCGGTGGTGGCCGCCCTCGCGGGTCAGCGAGATCACGCCATCGTCGTCGAGGTCGAAGTTGGCACCCAGCGCGATCAGCTCGCGGACCGCCTCGGGTCCTTCGTTGACCAGCACGCGTACGGCGGCCGGGTCGCACGCGCCCGCACCGGCAACGAGCGTGTCGACCTCGTGCTCCTCGGGGGTGTCACCCGGGCCGAGTGCCGCGGCGATGCCGCCCTGCGCCCACTGGGTGGAGCCCGCCGAGAGCACGTCCTTGGTCACGACGAGGACCTTGTCGACGTGCTCCCTGAGCCGGAGCGCGGCGGTCAGGCCCGCGATCCCGGAGCCGACGATGACGACGTCGGCGCGGGTGGACCAGCCGGGCTCCGGCGCCGTGAGACGGCCGGGCACTCGGCGTACCGATGCCATTCGCGCAGCCTAGTGCGCGGTCAGATCACCGCGAACGAGGCCGTCGCCCTCGAACGTCTCGGCCGGGTCGTACCCGGTGGCCAGGATCTTGTTGTCGGCGTCGACGAAGACGACGTGCGGCTGGAACTCCTTGGCCTCGGCGGTCTCCATCTGGCCGTAGCCGATCAGGATCACGATGTCTCCGGGGTGGACCAGGCGCGCGGCGGCGCCGTTGATGCCGATCACGCCGCTGCCTCGCTCGCCGGCGATCGTGTAGGTCTCCAGCCGGGCGCCGTTGGTCACATCGACGATGTGGACGAGCTCGCCGGCCAGCAGGTCGGCCGCGTCGAGCAGATCCTCGTCGACGGTGACCGAGCCGACGTAGTGCAGGTCCGCCTGGGTCACGGTGGCCCGGTGGATCTTGCTCTTCATCATGGTGCGCAGCATCAGCTGCCTCCTTGTGTGGGGTCCCCGATGACCAGGGGCAGGTTGTCGATCAGGCGGGTGCTGCCCACCCGAGCGGCGATCAGGATGCGAGCCTCGGTGCCCGGCGCCGGGTTCGTCGGGCAGCTCGCCCAGCTCCGGTGTGGTCACCTCGAGATAGTCGAGGTCGACCTTCTCGGCCGTAAGGAGCTCGGCTCGGGCCGCGTCCAGCGCGGCGGCGAGTCCGTGCGTGCCGGCCCGCTGGGCCGCGCGCAACGTCCGGTTGAGGACCGTCGCCTCCTGGCGCTGGTCCTCGTCGAGGTAGGCGTTGCGGCTGGACAGCGCCAGGCCGTCCGAGTCGCGCTCGGTCTCGGCGCCGACGATCTCGACGCCGAGGCACAGGTCGGCGACCATCCGCCGGATCAGCACCAGCTGCTGGTAGTCCTTCTGCCCGAACACCGCGAGGTCGGGGCGCACCAGGCCGAACAGCTTGGCCACCACGGTGAGTACGCCGCGGAAGTGACCGGGTCGGATCCGGCCCTCGAGGATCGTCGCGAGCTCGCCGGGCTCGACCGTCACGCTGGCCTCGGTGACCGCACCGCCCGGGTAGACCTCGGCGACGTCCGGTGCGAACACGATGTCGACGCCCTCGCGCTCGCACAGCTTGAGGTCGGCCTCGAAGGTCCGCGGGTAGCGGTCGAGGTCCTCCCCCGCGCCGAACTGCAGCGGGTTGACGAAGATCGAGGCCACCACCGGCCCGGTGCCGACGCGCTCGCGAGCCACCCGCAGCAGGCTGGCGTGACCCTCGTGGAGGGCGCCCATCGTGGGCACGAAGCCGACGCGCTCGCCGGCGGCCCGCCGATCGGCGAGTCGCTCGTCGAGCTCGCCGCGGGTGCGGGCGACGTACGGCGTGGTCATCTCGGGGTCCCCGCGGCGTTGTTCGACGGAGGAGCGAAGCGGGGGAGGCGAAGAACGTCGTGGGGTGAGTTCATGAGAAGTCCAGGGATCCGCGCCGGACCGCGGCGTCGGCCTGGGCCGCATCGAGGAGCTGGTTGATCTTGAGCGCGTGGATCGGCACGAGCCGGCCGTCGGTGACCGAGCGGGCCAGCGTGGCCCGGGCCAGCGCGATGTAGGAGTCCATGACCTGGGGCGAGCGCAGCGCGATCTCGTCGAGGTGGGCGCGGATGGTGTTGAGGTCCCCGCGCACGATGGGGCCGGTCAGCGCCGCGTCACCGTGCTCGAGGGCGTTGTCGAGGGCAGCGGTGAGCAGCGGCCGGAGGGTGCCGGAGGGGTCGTCGGCACCGGCGGCGGCCAGCATCTCCATCGCCTCGGTGACCAGCGTGACCAGGTGGTTGGCGCCGTGGGCCAGACCCGCGTGGTAGAGCGTGCGGCTCTCCTCGGGCACCCACATCGGGCGGCCGCCGAGGTCGTCGACGAGCTGCTGCGCGAACTCCCGCTCCGCCGCGTCGGCGGTCAGGCCGAACACGCAGCCGTCGAGCCGGTCAAGGTCGATGGCGGTGCCGGTGAAGGTCATCGCCGGGTGCATGGCGACGGTGAGCGCGCCCACGGCGCGGGCCGGCTCGAGCACGGCGAGCCCGTGCCGGCCGGAGGTGTGTACGACGTACTGGCCCTCGTGCAGCGCGCCGCTGGCGGCCAGCACGGTGACGACGTTGGGGAGCATGTCGTCGGGGACGGTCAGCAGCAGGAGGTCGCAGGCCCGCGCAACGGCGCTGGGCTTGTCGATGCGGACGCCCGGGAGCAGCTCGGCGATCCGGTGCCGGGAGGCGTCGGACTCACCGGCGGCGGCCACGATCTCGTGGCCTGCGGCCCGGAGGCGAGCAGAAAGGACGGCACCGACGCGTCCTGCGCCGACTACGCCCACGCTCAAGCGCTTGGTCATCCGTTCGAACCTTTCGTTCCAGTCCCTCCGACCACCCGCAGGTGCGGGCCGGTGTGGGTACCGGACGGTGTGTCCTAGTGATTGATCAACGTCCACGGTACGCGTAAGTCATCCCTCGGTACCCGTTATGTGATGCGGCCCACCTGGGGGTTAGGCACGTGTAACGCACCGTTACGTCGTCCACCACACCGTTCGAACGGTGTGATGGACGCACAAACGGTGCGTTACCGAAATTTCGCGCGGCGGCTCAGCGGCGGTCGTCAGAGGCGACCACGGTGCCCACCTCGAGCGGGCGGGGGGCGCGCGGGAGCCAGTCCTGGGTGACGTGGTCGACGATGTGGACGCCCGGCGGAGCGTGGATCTCGTGTACGCCGGGCACCACGGTCCCCTCCTGCAACGCGTTGAACACCGCCCACTCACGCCGCTTGCGCTTGTTGCGGTAGCTGGTCGCGAACGACGCGGGGTCGGTCCAGTGCGCGAACTCGTCACCGTCGAGGTACTTCAGCTCCACGCACAGTCCGTGCGGCAGCCCGATCGAGCGGACCCGCTCCGGAGTCGTGCGCACCTCCCACTCGAACGCCTTCGTGTAGACGAAGTCCGGGCCGATCGGGAAGCCCCACTCCTCGGCGTTCCGCAGGCCGAGGTCGAGGTAGCCGTGGCTGTCGCCGTCGAGGTAGAGCCCGTGCCGCGGCACCCGGATGATCGACTGCACGTCGCCCACCTGCCACCCGAGGTCGGCGATCGAGGCTTCACCTTCCGTGGTGAGCACCATGTCGCCGTCCCACTTCCAGGAGTAGCGGGTACCGACCTGGGCGAAGCACCAGTTGTAGAAGTAGGCCAGCGAGTGAACGGACAGCTCGTGGACGGCGAGGTGCTCCGCGCCGGCCCGCGCGACCGCGAAGGGGTACGCCGCCAGCGCGAGCTTGCCGGCCAGTCCGGCCTTCTCTGCGGTCTCCCGAGCCACGTCGGGAGTGCCGTCGTCGGACCCGTTGTCGACGACCAGCACGTGGTCGCACGCGCGCAGCAGCGGCGGCAGCACGAACGGCAGCGACGGGGCCTCGTTCTTGACCCGGAGCACCGCGGTCGTGCCGGCGCGGAGGCCGCCCGGGCGGGTCCAGGGCCAGACGATGTCGAACTCGGTGTGGCCCTCGAGGTTCTGGATGCCGGTGCCGCCGGCGTGGGCGCTCACTCGCGCTCCTTGCCCGCCATCTTCCGCAGACCGCGGCGCACCTTGGGCGGCACCATCTTGCGCATCCCCTCGGGCAGCTTGTCGGCGGCGTACGCCGGCGCCGGGCCGGGGCCGCCACCCTGCCGCTTGGTGCGCTGCTCGGCCGCCACCACCGACGAGCGGGAGATCGCCTCGGCCTCGGCGTAGAGGTCGACGTAGGACTCACGCAGCTGGTCGAGCGTGGCCTGGGCCTCGGCGGTGTCGCCGCCCGGGTCGGCCAGCTTGTTGAGCTCGGTCCAGGTCTCGGCGGTCAGCTCGTGCAGTTTCGGCGGCAGCGCGAGGTCGTCGAGGCTCTGGGACATCCGGCGCAGCGACGGGTCCACGAACCGGTGGCCGTCGCGGATCGCCTCGCTGTTGGCGTGCAGGACGTGCTGGAGCTGCAGCTGCTCGCCCACCTGCATCACGGTCTTGGTCCAGTCGTCGAGCAGGTCGGAGTAGCGGACGAACACCCGCCCGGACTCGCGGGTGCCGCGCTCGGTGTGCAGCAGCATGTTGAGCCACGAGGCCGCGAGGTGGGCCGAGCCGAGCCGGTTGGCGTAGTAGGTCTGCTTGCTGCCCACGACCTCGGCCGGCGGCCGCAGCATCGTCGCGAACACCGGCTCCGCACCGGTCCGGATCGCCGCGACCCGCCACAGCGACAGGAACCAGCTCAGCCGCGGGTCCTTCACGACGAGCTCGCGGTTGACCGCGAAGTGCCCGTCGAGCCACTCGGCCGTGGTGATCCGCTCGGCCTCGCGGGTGCACACCCGGCCGGTCTCGAACCACGCCTCCGGGCGCGAGTCGCTGACCTGGACCACCGCCTCCTTGAGCAGCCGGTCGTGGTGCTCGACCACCCAGCGCGGCTCCCCGAAGCCCTTGGGGTTGGTCTCGTCGGCCGCGACCTCGGGCTTCGGCACGTGCAGGCCGAGGATCTGCATCAGCCCGGCGAGCGTGCTGGTCCCGCTGCGGCCGGCGCCGGCGACGAAGAGCACCTTGCGCGGGTACTCGGCGGGGTCGACGGCGCTCGGGTCACTCACGGTGCCTGAGCCTAACGGGCACTAGCGTGCAGCCATGAAGTTGAGGGGACGCTCACGGCCGGTGGTGAGCGTCGTGGTCCCCGTCTACAACGTCGCCGCCTACCTCCCGCACTGCCTGGAGAGCCTCCTGGCCGCCGGTCGCGTGGAGCTGGACATCGTGGTCGTCGACGACGGGTCGACCGACGACTCCGGAGCGATCGCCGACAGGTACGCCGCCGAGGAGGCCCGGGTCCGGGTCGTGCACACCGACAACCACGGCCTGGGCGCCGCCCGCAACGAGGGGATGCGGCACGTGCACGGCGAGTACGTCGGCTTCGCGGACTCCGACGACGTCGTACCGCCGACGGCGTACGCCGCGATGGTGCAGTCCCTGGAGCGGTCGAGCTCCGACTTCGTCACCGGCTCGATCGTCTGGTGGGAGCGCGACGGGCTCCGCGAGCCGCCGTGGATGCACCGGCTGCACAACCCGGCGCGCACCGGCGTCACCGCCGCGGAGCATCCGGAGATCCTGGGCGACGTCTTCGCCTGGAACAAGCTGTTCCGGCGGTCGTTCTGGGAGTCGGCCGGGCTGTCCTGGCCCGAGGGGGTCCGCTACGAGGACCAGCCGACCACCACCCGCGCCTACCTCGCCGGCCGGTTCGACGTCCTCCCCGACGTCGTCTACCACTGGCGGATCCGCGGCGACGGCTCCTCGATCACCCAGCAGCGCGACTCGGTCGCCGATCTCTCGGACCGGCTGCAGACCAAGCGGATATCGCTGGCCAGCGTGGACGCCTCAGCGGACGCGGCCGCGATCCGGCCGTACTTCCTGGACCGGGTGCTCGCCGGTGACCTGCACCGCTACTTCCTGCTGATCCCCGGCTGCTCCGACGAGTGGTGGACGCTGCTGGAGTCGGGGGTGCGCGAGCTGTGGGGCGACCGGTCGCTGGTGCACAGCGGGCTGCCGCCCGTGCACCGGCTCACCGGGTGGCTGGTCGAGCAGGGCCGCCGCGAGGACGCCGCCACCGTGATGACGTACGTCGCCGGGCTGGCCGGCGAGCCCGCACCGCGGGTGCGCACCGACGAGGGGGGCCTGCGGATCGACGTACCCGGTATCGACCCGGCCACGGTCGACCCCGCCGCCCTTGCGGTTCGCGACCATGAGGGCGGTTCCCGGTAGCGTCCTCGCCGTGACCCCCTCGGCCGACACCGATGTGGCTCAGTGCTACATCGACAACAGCTGGTGGTGCGGCCAGTACTGGAGTGACTACCGCCCCGAGCTGGTCGACGCGACCGTCGAGCACCTCTGGATCACCGTGGTCTCGGTGCTCGTCGGTTTCGCCGTTGCGGTGCCACTGGCCCTGCTGGCCCGTCGCAGCGCCAGGTTCGAGACCGTCGTCGTAGGGGCGACCACGATCATCTACACGATCCCGTCGCTGGCGCTCTTTTCCTTGCTGCTGCCGTTCACTGGGCTCTCCGCCACCACCGTCGTGATCGGTCTGGCGCTCTACTCGCTGACCATCCTGGTCCGCAACGTGCTGGCCGGGCTGCAGGCCGTTCCCGACGAGGTGCGCGAGTCGGCCATCGGAGTGGGGTACGGGCCGGGCCGGCTGTTCGCACGCGTCGAGCTCCCACTCGCGCTGCCGGTCCTCATGGCGGGTCTGAGGGTGGCCACGGTGTCGACCGTCGCGTTGACCACGATCGGCTCGATCGTCTCCTACGGCGGGCTGGGCAACCTTCTCCTCCGGGCCGTGGGCAACCAGTTCAAGGCGCAGATCCTGGCCGCCAGCCTGCTATGCGTCGCGCTTGCCATCGTCCTCGACGTGGTTCTCGTCCTGATCCAGCGGCTGCTGACCCCTTGGACGCGCCATGCTGGGTGACGTCTACGACTACCTCACGAGCGCCTCGAACTGGTCGGGCGAGACCGGGATCGGCGCCTTCGCGATCCAGCAGTTCCTGCTCACGGTCACGGCGCTCGCCGCGGCCATGCTGCTCGGGCTGCCGGTAGCCCTCTGGCTCGGCCACGTTCGCCGCGGCGGCTTCCTGACGGTCAACATCTCCAACGTCGGCCGCGCCGTTCCTGTCTTCGCCGTCCTACTGGTCCTCTCGCTCGGCCCGATCGGGGCCGGCGAGCTCGGCCCCTACGGCCGAGCCGGCCTGGCCACGCTCATCGCTCTGGTGCTCTTCGCACTGCCACCGCTGATCACCAACGCCTACGTCGGAATCACCGAGGTCGATCGCGACGTCGTGGAGGCAGCCCGGGGCATGGGGATGAGCAGCTTCAAGGTCTTCACCTCGGTCGAGCTGCCGCTCGCCGTACCCGTCGTGCTGACCGGAGTGCGACTGGCCCTGGTGCAGGTATGGGCGACCGCGACGATCGCCGCTCTGGTCGCCGGCCCCGGACTGGGTCGCATCATCACCCGAGGGTTCGCCAACCAGAGCACACCTGAGGTGGTGGCCGGCGCGGTGCTGGTCGCCGCAGGCGCCCTGCTCCTCGAGCTGGTCGCGGTGCTGGCGACCCGTTCCCTCGACCCGATGCGGCGCGCCAACCGAGGCCCGACGAAGACCCCACTTTCACCCGTGTGAGCCGTGGCGCGGACCAACTGACGAGACGCTGTCGGCGGCTGGGTCTACTGTGTTCGTGCGGGTGCCGGGAGGTACCCATCGGACACGCGCGAGCGCCAGCTCGCGGGACACAGAAGGTGGTACCCCAATGCGAATCAAACGCACGCTCGGCGCCAGCGCCGCCGCCCTGATGCTTCTGCTCGCCGCAGGCTGCGGTGACGACGACCTCGAGGGCGGCAACGACGACGACGGCGGTGGCAACAAGGGCTCGGTCGTCGTCGGCGGCCAGGACTTCACGGAGAGCCAGGTGCTCGCCGCCATCTACCAGCAGCTGCTCGAGGACCAGGGCTACTCGGTCCAGACCAAGCTGGTCACCACCCGGGACGTCTACCTGCCCGAGCTGGCCGACGGCAACGTGGACGTCGTGCCCGACTACCTGGCGGGGCTCACCGACTACCTCAACACCGAGGCCAACGGCCCGGAGGCTGCGCCGGTGTCGAGCAACGACGCCGACGCGACCCTCGCGGCACTCGAGCCGCTTGCCGAGGCCAAGGGCATCTCGATCCTTCCCCCGTCGGAGGCCACGGACCAGAACGCCTTCTTCGTGTCCCAGGAGTTCGCCGACGAGAACGACCTCGAGACGCTCTCCGACCTGGCCGCTCTGGGCGAGCCGATCAAGCTGGGCGCGCCCCCGGACTGCGAGGGCCGCCCTGACTGCGAAGGCGGGCTCACCGACGTCTACGGGCTCGAGATCAGCGAGATCGTGCCGCTCGACTTCGCCAGCGCCCAGGTGAAGGACGCCGTCGCCAACGGTGAGGTGCAACTCGGAGAGACCGGCACCACGGACGGCACTCTCGAGGACCTCGGCCTCGTCCTCCTCGAGGACGACAAGGGCATCCAGCCCGCGCAGAACCTCACCCCGGCCGTCAACTCCGAGTTCCTGGCCGACAACCCCGACCTCGAGGACCTCTTCAACCAGCTCTCGGAGGCCCTCGCGACCGAGGACCTCGCCGAGATGAACGCAAAGGTCGATCTCGAGCGGCAGAAGCCCGAGGACGTGGCCAGGGAGTTCCTGGAGGACGAGGGCCTCCTCTGAGGTTCGCCGCCGACATGACCGCTGACTCGCCGATGATCCGGCTCTCGGGCGTGGGCAAGACCTACCCCGACGGCACGGTCGCGGTGCAGGAGCTCGATCTGGAGGTCGACAAGGGCGAGATCGTCGTCCTTGTCGGCCCTTCCGGCTGCGGCAAGTCGACGACCCTGAAGATGATCAACCGGCTGATCGAGCCGACCACCGGCACGATCGAGATCAACGGCCGCGACGTCACCGGCGAGGACCCCGTCAAGCTGCGTCGCGGGATCGGCTACGTGATCCAGCAGATCGGCCTGTTCCCCCACCAGAAGATCATCACCAACGTGATGACCGTGCCGCTGCTCTACGGAGAGTCCAAGGCCACCGCCCGCGAGCGTGCATCCGAGCTGCTCGACATGGTCGGCCTGGCCCCCGCGACCTACGGCGACCGCTACCCGCACCAGCTCTCCGGCGGCCAGCGTCAGCGCGTCGGCGTGGCCAGGGCCTTGGCGGCGGACCCGCCGGTGCTGCTGATGGACGAGCCGTTCGGCGCGGTCGACCCAGTCGTGCGGGTGCGGTTGCAGGACGAGTTCCTGCGGGTCCAGCGCGAGCTGGGCAAGACCGTGGTGTTCGTGACCCACGACATCGACGAGGCGGTCAAGATGGGCGACCGGGTGGCGGTGTTCGCGGTCGGCGGTCGACTCGCCCAGTTCGGCACACCCGCAGAGCTCCTCGGCCATCCGTCCGACGACTTCGTGGAGGACTTCGTGGGGGCCACCCGCGGGCTGCGGCGGTTGACGGTCACCGAGATCGACGCGGCGCACCTCGAGCCGCTCGACGGGATCGCCGTGGGCGACCTCGCGGCGGCCATCGACGTCGGCGCCACCCTGGAGGAGGCGCTCGCGGTGATGCTGCGGGACGACAAGCCGATGGTCGGGGTCAAGCGAGGCGCGGAATTCATCGGCGTGCTCACGCCCAACGGCGTGCACCAGGCGCTGCGGGCCAGCCTCTCTCGCTGAGCGGCTACTCCACCGACACGTCCCGGTGCCACGACTCGGTGACGTACGACGTCACCCAGCCCATGCCGACGTACAGCTCCGCGGCGCCGGTGGGTGAGTCGGCGTCCACCTCGAGACCGACGCGGTCCCGGTCGCGTGCGGCGGCGTCCGCGATGATCGTGTTCAGCAGCCCCTTGGCGACACCGCGGCCACGCGCCGCCTCCAGGACGCCGAGGTAATCGACGTAGGAGCCGTCCGGTCCTGAGGTGCTCTCCGAGACGGTGCCGATCAGCGCGCCCACTGGCGTGACCGTGCCGTCGTCGCCGGCGATCTCGGCGAGCCACCAGTGGTCCCATCGGTGCCCCGGGTCCTCGCGGAGCCGGTGCAGGAACTCCTCGAAGGTCTCCTCGCGGGAGTTGAAGTGGTCGACGAACGCACCCTCGAGCACCTCGTGCACCTCGCGCAGGTCGGTCTCGTCGGGCATCCCGTCACTGCCGCGTCGTACCAGCCGGAACGTGGCCTGGTCGGACTCCCAGTGATCCGACGACGGGACCAGGTCGGCCTCGTCGGGCGTCACGGGTCGCTTCATCTGCCACCAGGTCCGCACCTTCTCGAACCCGCTGGCCGCGAGCCAGGCGTGCTGGCGGTCGTCGTCGGCGAAGGCGCCGGTGTCGATCTGCTGCAGGTCGAGCCCACGCGCCGCGCCCACCGCCTTGGCCTGGCCCACAGCCCAGTCGACCAGGACGTCCGAGCAGGCCCGGCCCACGGCTGCCGCCAGGTCGCGCTCGACGATGTGCACGAACAGCATCCGGCCGCCGGCCCGGTCGTGGACGCTCCCCCAGGCCCTGATCTCGCCCTCGCCGTCGCGGACGACGACGTTCTCCCTGGTGCGCAGCCCCTGCTCGGACACCTCGACGAGTACGTCGTCGACGCCCGAGCCCGCCCACCCACGGCCGTGGCTCTCGTGGGCGCGCAGCAGCTGGGTCAGCCGCGCGACGTCGAACCGGTCGGCGGGGTCCGGCGTACCGATCTCCCAGCCCTCCGGAAGACCGGGGGGCGGATCGACCAGCTCGTCGGGGTCGCTCTCGAAACGGGACTCGTCGGGGATCACGCTGCCCGATTCTGCCGTTAGCCCGCCTGGAAGCGCTTGCTGGCGTCCGCGGCCTGCCATTCGGCGACTAGTACGTCACGTTCCTGCTCGAGCTCTGCGAGCCGGACGATGGCCACCGCGGCGCGCTCCTCCGCGTCGGAGAGGCGGACGACGAGACGGCCGTTCTCCTCCTCGATCCGCTGAGTCTTGTCGATCGCCTCGTCGAGCAGGCGCTGCGCCTCGGTCAGCTCGGCTGTCGCCTCGGCGAGCCGCTTCTCGAGCCGCTCGATCGACGCCTCGTGCCGGGTGATGCGGCCCGTCATGTCGGCGACGAACAGGGCATTCTCGTCGGTGCGCTCAGCGGTGAGCGCGCTGTACTCCTGGGCCAGCTCGGCACGGTCGATTGCGGCCTCACGCCGAGACTGCAGGACCTCGAGGTAGGTGATCCGGGTGGCCACGGTGCCGAGGGCGACTCCGAGTCCCGCACCGGCGGTGAGCAGCGGCCACGAGCCGCTGAGGGTTGCGCCGACCACGGCGAGGACGCCGATGGTCAGCAGCAGGCAGGCGACCGCCGCACGGGCGGATCGCTGGCGGCGCCGGACTGGCCCGCGGGTGGGGGAAGACATAACTAAAGGTTAAGACTCGGACCCATCAGAACCGACGCGACACGCACGCTCGAGGAGCAGCGCCGTGATCACGATCATCAGGCCGGCGAACGACGCCGCCCCGGATCGCCAGATCCGCTCGTCGGCCAGCTCGGCGTCGTCGCCGACCCAGCTCAGCGCGTAGCCGAGGTAGCCACCGAGCACCAAGGCACCGACGAAGGCGCAGGCGCGGGCCAGCACGAGCCGGTTGACCGCCTGGTGCGGCAGCAGCAGGTCACGGCGGAGCCGCACCTGCCGGTGGGTGGCGTACGCCGTGTAGCCGAGGATGCCCGCGACGAGGAGCAGCGCGAGCGGCTGGAGCCAGGAGACGACAGGCGGGGTGCCGGCTCGGTCGGACAGCGGGTGCAGCAGCCAGCCGCCCACCAGACCGACGATCGCCCAGACCGCCAGTACGGCGACCGAGGTGGGCTGGAGTGAACCCCGCGGCCCGTCGTCGGACGGCCCCGCGGGCGAGGTCAGTTGACCTCCAGGGTCAGGTCGTCGCGCCGGGTCACGCCCTGGTCGCCGACCTTCTCGAGCAGCTCGGCGATCGGACCCTGGTCAGGGAACTCCGCATCGGGCTCGAGGTCGTGCCACGGCTTGAGGACGAAGGCTCGCTCGGCGGCCCGCGGGTGCGGCAGTCGGAGTGCGTCGGTGTCGCTGCGACGGTCTCCCACCACGATCAGGTCGACGTCGAGGGTGCGCGGGGCGTTGACGATGTCGGTGCGCTCGCGCTCGAACGCCTCCTCGATGGCCAGGGCGCGTTCGAGCAACCGGTTGGCGGCGAGGGTGGTGTCGGCCAGGACCACGGCGTTGAGGAAGTTCTTCGAGCCGTCCGGGCAGTCGATCGGCTCGGTCTCGTAGACCGGGGATACGCCCGTGACCCACACGTCCGGGGTGTCCGCAATCGCGTCGACGGCGCCCTGCAGGCTGGCCAACCGCTCACCCAGGTTGGATCCCAGCGCCAGCACGACGCGTCGGATCGGGCGCATCTCGCCGGTCAGCGTGTCCGCGTCCGGGATGTTCGGGTTGGGGGTCTCAGTCACTGGTTGCCCTGCCTCTTCCGGGTGATCGTCAACGCGACATCCGAGAAATTCGCGTCGATGGGGGCGTCCGGCTTGTGCACCGTGACCCGTGCCCATTGAACACGGCCATCCAAAAGGCAGATGTCCGCGATCCTCTGGGCCAAGGTCTCGATCAGGTCGACCGGATCTTTCTCCACTGCGGCTTTCACCTGAGCCACGAGGCTTCCGTAGTCAACGGTGTCCCGCAAGTCATCGGAAGCCGCCGCAGGCGTGGAGTCGATCCCGAGTGCGAGATCGATCACGAAGGTCTGGCCGTCCCGACGCTCCGCCTCGAAGACGCCGTGGTGCCCGAAGCACTCGATGCCGCTGATCGCCAGCTCGTCAGTCACTCCTGCACCTCCATCCGCTCGAGAACCCGCAGCACATCACGAGTGCCGCGGACATCGTGCACCCGGACCCCCCAGACGCCCTGCCGGGCCAGCAGGACCGTGATCGCGTGACCGGCCTCCTCGCGCTCGTCGACCGGCCGCGGTACGCCGTCCGAGCCGGCCAGCAGCGTGCCCAGGAACGACTTGCGGCTCGCCCCCACGAGGAGGGGGAAGCCCAGCGAGGTCAGGTCCGCGAAGCCGCGGAGCACCGTCCAGTTGTGCTCGCCGCGCTTGGCGAAGCCGAGACCGGGGTCGAGGACGACCCGCTCGTCAGGGATGCCGGCGGCCCGGATCGCATCGACCCGCTCGCCGAGCTCGCGTCGTACGGCCGCGACCACGCCGCCGGGCTCGTCGTAGACGGCGAGGTCCTGCATCCGGTCGCTGTGCGCGCGCCAGTGCATCGCGACGTACGTCGCGTCGGACCCGGCGACCACGTCCAGGATCCGGGGGTCGGAGAGCCCGCCGGAGACGTCGTTGACGAGCCGCGCGCCCGCCGCGAGGGCTGCCTCGGCGACCTCGCTGCGCATCGTGTCCACCGACAGCAACGCGCCGTCGGCGGCGAGCGCCGAGATCACGGGGACCACACGGTCCAGCTCCTCCGAGACCAGCGGCCGGGTCGCCCCCGGCCGGGTGGACTCACCGCCGATGTCGAGTACGTCGGCCCCGTCGGCCAGCAGCCGACGCGCGTGCGCGATCGCCGCGGCCGTGTCGGCGTACAGCCCGCCGTCGGAGAAGGAGTCCGGGGTGACGTTGACGACGCCCATCACGACCGGACGGCCGGGCACGGTCAGCACCATGCGCCGGACGCTATCGGAGGAGCGGTGCGGGCAACGGCCCGAAGTCCGTGCGGCAGGAGTCCGCCGAGCAGCTGCCCAGGACCCGGGTCCGCTCGGTGAGCTCGTCGAGGATGTTCGCGTAGGCGGGATCCTCGGCCACGTTGGCCAGCTGGTAGGGGTCGAGCTCGCGGTCGTAGAGCTCGACGAACCCGGTCTTCGGCCAGTAGACGAACGTGTAGCGGTCGGTGCGGACCCCTCGGTACTCCCAGTCCAGCCCGTAGGGATCGGGTCCGCGGATGCCCGCCTGCACCAGCAGCGTGCGATCGATGTCCGGCTCGGGGCTGCGGGCCAGGCCGACCAGGCTCTCGCCGTCGACCGCGATGTCGGGGTCGGCGCCGGCGAGGTCGGCGAACGTGGGGGCCAGATCGATCATCGCCGAGGTCTGGTCGCGGACGGAGCCGGGCTCGATGCCGGGACCGCGCATCAGCAGCGGCACCCGCAGGGACTCCTCGTAGGCCAGCGTCTTGCCCTGGTAGCGGTGCTCGCCGTAGAGGAAGCCGTTGTCGGAGGTGAACGCGATCACGGTGTCGCCGAGCTCGCCGGTCGCGCGCAGGGCAGTCACGATCCGGGCTACCGCGCGGTCGACGGAGGCCAGTGACCGGATCCGCTGAAGGAACAGCTGCTGCGCCTCGGCCGCGTCGACCCGGCCGCGCCGGATCACGGCCTTCGGCTTGTCGCTGACGTCCTCCTCGTTGAAAGAGGGCTTGTCGAGGAACGGCGCCCGGACACCCTCGAAGCTGTTGGCGAACCGCTTCTCCACCGGCGGCGGGGTGGCGCAGCCGATCTCCCGCGCGGCCGAGCAGATGCCGTGCGGCGCGTAGAACGAGGTCCAGAGGAAGAACGGCTCGTCCTCCGCCGCCAGCTGCGCGATCTCGTCCTCGCTGTGCTTGGCGACGTAGTCGGTGTGATAGCCCGGCGGGCGGGTGACGGCGCGGCCGTTGTACTGCAGGAACCGGTGGTAGCCCAGCCGGACGGTGGCGTCCCAGCGCTCCCAGCCCGGCGGGATGCCCCGGCCCGGGTGGTAGCCGTTGATGTACTTGCCGACGAACGACGTGCGGTAGCCGGCGTCCTCCAGCCACACCGGAAGGGTGTGCTCGGGATCGGCCAGGCTCCGGTAGCCGCCGTGGTCGCCGTGGTTGCTGCGCACGCCGTTGTTCTGCGCGTACTGGCCGGTGAGGATCTGGGCGCGCGCCGGGCAGCACAGCGGGTGCGGCGCGACGAAGTTCTCGAACGTCACGCCCCGGTCGCCGAGCAGCTGTCGGGTGAGGGGCATCCACCGCAGGTCGACCACGGCCTGGTCGTCGGTGGTGATGAAGACGATGTTGGGGCCGTCGTTGCCGGTGGTGATCGGGGACTCCACCTGGCCGGACTCGACCGGACGGGGGTCCTGGCAGGACGTGATCATCAAGGCCACGGCCAGGGCCGAGACCAGGAGCAGCCGTCCCGAGCGACGGCGGTTCATGTGGGGCGCTTCATCGGGCTCTGTGGATGAGCGCCATCGCCTCGGAACGAGTGGCTGCGTTGTGCATGATCCCGCGCACGGCCGAGGTGATGGTGCGGGCTCCTGCCTTCTTGACCCCGCGCATGGTCATGCACAGGTGCTCTGCCTCGATCACGACGATCACGCCGCGCGCCTCGAGGATCTCCATCAGGGCATCGGCGACCTGGGTGGTCAGCCGCTCCTGCACCTGAGGGCGCTTGGCGTAGACGTCGACCAGGCGGGCCAGCTTGGACAGCCCGGTGATCTTGCCCGACTCGGCGGGGATGTAGCCGACGTGGGCGACACCGGTGAACGGCACCAGATGGTGCTCGCACATCGACCAGAGCTCGATGTCGCGCACCATGACCATCTCGTCGTGGCCGATGTCGAAGGTCGTGGTAAGCACGTCCTCGGGCGTCATCCGCATCCCGCCGGTGATCTCGGCGTACATCCGCGCGACCCGGGCCGGGGTGTCGAGCAGTCCGTCCCGCTCGGGATCCTCGCCGATCGCCGCGAGCAGCTCACGCACGGCAGCCTCCGCGCGCGCCTGGTCGAACGGCGGCACGTCCTCCGGCGCCCGCTCGGGCGGGTGGATGGGATCGGTCACGGTGTCGGCGTCAGCTGGCCGGGGACGGTGGCGTCGGGTCGGGTCCCGGAGGACCGACGGGCGGGGTGTCGTGGACGTCGCCACCGGCGCCGGGCGGGGTGACGATCGCGCCGGCGCTCTCCTTCTTGTCGTAGATCGAGCCGTTGGAGGACGCGCGGTCCTTGATCTCCTGCGGGATCTCCACCGGAGGGATCTCGGACGGGTTGCGGGTCGGGGAGCCGGTCCACGCGGGACGCGCAGGACGCAGCCGCAGGTCCTCGAAGACCTCGGCGACCTCGGCCTTGTCGAGGGTCTCCCGATCGAGGAGCGCCAGCACCAGCGCGTCGAGGACGTCGCGGTTCTCCTCGAGGATGTCGAACGCCTCCTGGTGCGCGACGGCGAGCAGCTTCTTGGTCTCCTCGTCGACGATCGCGGCGACGTCCTCGGAGTAGTTGCGGGTGTGCCCGATGTCGCGACCGAGGAACGGCTCGGAGTTGTCGTCGCCGAGCTTGATCGCGCCGAGGCGCTCGGTCATGCCGTACTGCGTGACCATCGCGCGGGCCAGGCTGGTGGCCTTCTCGATGTCGTTGCCGGCGCCGGTGGTCGGGTCGTGGAAGACCATCTCCTCGGCCGCACGGCCGCCGAGCATGTAGGCCAGCTTGTCGAGCATCTCGCTGCGGGTCTGGGAGTACTTGTCCTCGTCGGGCAGCACCATCGTGTAGCCGAGCGCCCGGCCGCGAGGCAGGATCGTGATCTTGTGGACCGGGTCGGTGCCCGGCAGCGCCGCGGCCACCAGGGCATGGCCGCCCTCGTGGTAGGCCGTGATCAGCTTCTCCTTCTCGCTCATCAGGCGAGTGCGCCGCTGCGGGCCGGCGATGACCCGGTCGATGGCCTCGTCGAGGGTGAAGTTGGTGATCATCTTCTCGTTGCCGCGAGCAGTCAGCAGCGCGGCCTCGTTGAGGACGTTGGCCAGGTCTGCACCGGTGAAGCCGGGCGTACGACGCGCGACGCTCACCAGGTCGATGCCCTCGGCGAGCGGCTTGCCGCGAGCGTGGACCTGCAGGATCTTGTGGCGGCCCTGGAGGTCGGGGGCGTCAACCTGGATCTGCCGGTCGAACCGGCCCGGCCGGAGCAGCGCGGGGTCGAGCACGTCGGGACGGTTGGTCGCGGCGATCAGGATCACGCCGCCGCGGACGTCGAAGCCGTCCATCTCGACCAGCAGCTGGTTGAGGGTCTGCTCGCGCTCGTCGTGGCCGCCGCCCATGCCCGCACCGCGGTGCCGACCGACGGCGTCGATCTCGTCGATGAAGACGATGGCGGGAGCGTTCTCCTTGGCCTGCTCGAACAGGTCGCGCACGCGGGAGGCGCCGACGCCGACGAACATCTCGACGAAGTCGGAGCCCGAGATGGAGTAGAACGGCACGCCCGCCTCGCCGGCGACCGCACGCGCCAGCAGGGTCTTGCCGGTGCCGGGCTGGCCGTAGAGCAGCACGCCCTTGGGGATCTTGGCCCCGACGGCCTGGAACTTCGCGGGCTCCTCGAGGAACTCCTTGATCTCGCCGAGCTCCTCGATCGCCTCGTCGCAGCCGGCCACGTCGTTGAACGTGGTCTTGGGCATGTCCTTGGAGATCAGCTTGGCCTTGGACTTGGCGAACTGCATGACGCCGCGGCCGCCGCCCTGCATGTTGTTCATGAGGAACAGGAACAGGAACACGATCAGGATGATCGGCAGGAACGTGAAGAGGATCTGGCCGAAGACGCTGGGCTGCGGGTTCTCGGAGTTGGACTCCTCGATCGAGCCCGCGGTGACCTGGTCGTTGACCAGGTTGATGATCCCCTGCTGCTGACCCATGACGTAGTGGGTCATCACCTTCGAGCCGCTGTCGCGAACACCGTCGTCGAGGGTGGCCTCGATGGTCTGGTCACCATCGATGAAGGTGATCTCCTTGACCTGGCCCTCGGTGATGTAGGACTCCATTTTCGAGGTCGGCACCTCGTCGTACCCACCACCGGGGGCGAGGTACTGGAGGGCCAGAAGGACGCCCACGACGGCCAGGATGATCCAGACCCAGGGGCCCTTGAAAATGCGCTTCACGGACTTCTACAGACTTCTTTCAGAGCTCAAGAACGGAATGGACGACGGTACACGCCATCGGCCCGGATTCATTCTCTCAGGCTGATGGTGGAAACGCTCATCCGAGCGGGCAGGTTCGCCGCCCGCCCCGGCGGTCGTTAGCTGTAGACGTGGGGCGCGAGCGTGCCGATGTCGCGCAGGTTGCGATACCGCTCGCGGTAGTCGAGCCCGTAGCCGACGACGAACTCGTTGGGGATGTCCCAGCCGACGTAGCGCACGTCGACGGGCATCTGCAGCGCCTCGGGCTTGCGCAGCAGGGTGCAGATCTCGACGCTGGCCGGCTGGCGCGAGGAGAGGTTCGAGGTCAGCCAGGACAGGGTCAGGCCGGTGTCGATGATCTCGTCGACGATCACCACGTGCCGCCCGGAGATGTCGGTGTCGAGGTCCTTGAGGATCCGCACCACGCCCGACGACTTGGTGCCGGAGCCGTACGACGAGACCGCCATCCAGTCCATCTCGAGGTGCCGGTGGAAGGCGCGAGCCATGTCGGCCATCACCATGACGGCGCCGCGGAGGATGCCGACGATGAGCAGGTCCTTGCCCTCGTAGTCCTTCTCGATCTCACCGGCGAGCTCGGCGATCCGGGCCTGGATCTCGGCTTCGGTGAAGAGGACGTTGACGAGGTCCTTGTCGACATCTGCGGTGTCCATGGGTGCAGCGTAGGGCGTGCCCCGAGCTACTCGCCCGCGGGCACCCGCACCGCCGGGGTGGCCGGGTCGCCGGACCATTCCCACACGTCCTGGTGCCTCTCGGTGCTGCCCGGCTCGACGACCCCGCCGGTGAGTACGACGACCTCCCTATCCGCGTCGTAGGCGAGGCCGAAGGCCTGGCGCTCTGGCACCACGTCGTCGGGAAGCGCCTCCCACGAGGAGCCGGTCCACGTCCACGCGCTGCCGGTCTCACCGCTCTCCGCGCTCGCACCACCCACGAGAAGCAGGCCCAGGGTGGGATGGACCACGCCGTTGGCGTTGACGAGGGATCCCGGCTGGTCGGCCCCGGACACTGCCCGCCACTGGTCGTCGTCCCACACCCAGGTGTCGCCGAGGTCCAGGGGCGCGTCCTCGTCGACGACCTGGTGGCCGCCGTACATGACGACGGTCTCGGTGGCCGGGTCGAACGCGAAGAACGCGGGCCAGCGCACCGGGTCGGGGCCGCCATCGGCCACGCTGCGCCCACGCTTCGCCGTCCCAGGCCCAGGTGTCGTTGTACTGGTCGGTGCCGTCGTCCCCGCCGTACAACAGCGCTCGCCCGGAGGCGGCGTCGTAGGCCATCGAGGACGAGGAGCGAGGCCCCGGTCCGTCGGAGCCGTCGGCCGCGAGCGACCACGCTTCCCCGTCCCAGGTCCAGGTCTCGTCGGAGGCGCCTTGTGGCGTGAGGCCGCCGTGCAGCACGAGCACGTCGCGGTCGGTGTCCATCGCGACCGCGGCGAAGTTGCGCCCCGACGGGTTCCGACCGTCCATCTCGACCGCGAGCCACTGCTCGCCGTCCCACCGCCAGAGCTCGAGAGGCCCGGGGTCGGTCGCGCCCTCGGGGTGGCCGTTGACCAGCAGCACGCCGCCCTGCGGGTCGGTCACCAGCACGTGCCAGGCGCCGAGCACCGGCGCGGCCGCCGAGTCGGTGGGCTCGGTCGCTGCCTCGGTGTCCGCCTCGGGCTCGTCGTCCGAGCAACCTGTCGCGACCAGCGCGAGGCCCAGCACCAGTCCGACGAACCGATGCCTCATGCGTCCGCCCCCTCGAAATGGAGTGCCTCGGCCCGGCGGGCCGCCCGGATCCGACCGGGCAGGTCGACCCACTTCTGACCGTGCCAGCCGGTGACGAGGGCGTCCACCGCGAGCACGTGCTCGTGGAACAGGTCCGCGGCCGGGGCGCCGGCCCGCAGCGCCACCAGGCGCAGCACCCGACGTCGTACGGCGGTGGGCAGGCCGATCAGCGCGTCCAGCGGCACCGGGTCCGGCAGGCCGTCGGCGACCTCGCCGGCGAGGTCGTCGAGGTACTCCATGTCCAGCCGCAGCTGGTCGGCGGTGCGCGCCAGCGTCTGGGCGACTCCCGGGCCGAGCTCGTCCTCGAGCATCGGCAGCACCCGCTCGCGCACCCGGCTGCGGGTGTACGCCGGGTCGGCGTTGTGCGGGTCGGTCCAGAACTCGATGCCCTCGACCTGGCAGGCGGTGACCGTGTCGTCGCGCGCGACGTCGAGGAGCGGCCGCCGGTAGCGCTCGAAGCGACGGCGCATCCCGGCGAGGCTGCGCCCGCCCGACCCTCGGGTCAGCCCGAGCAGCACGGTCTCGGCCTGGTCGTCACGGGTGTGGCCGAGCAGCACGGCCACCGCCCCGAAACGCTCGCCGATCTGGTCGAGGACGGCGTACCGACCCTGGCGCGCGGCAGCCTCGGGACCGAGCCCGGGGCCCTCCACCTGGATCCGCGCGCTCACCGTCTCGTCCACGCCGAGCCGGGCCATCTGCTCGACGACGCGGATGGCGCGCTCAGCGGAACCGTCCTGCAGCCCGTGGTCGACCGTCGCCCCGATCACGCGCAGCGCCTGCTTCTGTCCCTCGAACACCGTCGCGGCGAGCAGCGCGAGCGAGTCGGCGCCGCCCGAGCACGCCACCACCACCGTGTCGCCCGGCTCGAGGTCGGCCAGGTCACCGCGCACGCCCCGCCGTACGGCGGCGACGGCAGGGTGCAGGGTCATCCGGAGGTCACCCCAGGACGCGGGTGATCCACGCGTCGTGGTCGCCCAGCTCGGTCTTGGAGGGCAGGTTGTCCGCCTTCTCCCAGACCGCGTTGAACTCGGTCATCCCGACCTTGTCGACGACGCCGCGGACGAACGCCGCGCCGTCGCGGTACTGCGCCATCTTGGCGTCCAGCCCGAGCAGCCGGCGCAGCAGCTTGTCGAGGGTGCCGACGCCCTTGCGCCGACGGTCGAACTTCTTGCGGATCGCCTGCACGGACGGGATCACCGTGGGGCCGACGCCGTCCATGACCACGTCGGCGTGCCCCTCGAGCAGCGACATCATCCCGGTGACCCGGTCGAGGATCTGCTTCTGCTCGGGCGTGCCCATCAGGTCGATCAGGCTGCCGCCTCGCAGCCCACCCTTGAGCGCCTCGGTAACCCGCTGCAGGCCGTCGTCGAGGACCTTCGAGGGCTCCATGGTCTCGGCGATCGCTGCGATCTCCGAGAACAGGTGCTCGCGCATCCACGGCACCGCGGTGAACTGCACGCGGTGGGTCTCCTCGTGCAAGCACACCCAGAGCCGGAAGTCGTGGGGGTCGACGTCGAGCTCGCGCTCCACGTGCACGATGTTGGGCGCGACCAGCAGCAGCCGGCCGTCGGGCGCGTGGAACGGGTCGAACTGGCCGAGCACCTTGCCCGCGAGGAAGCCCAGCAGCCCGCCGACCTCCGCGCCGGTGATCCGCGACCCGATCGCGAGGCTCAGCCCGGTCGGCGCCTTCTTCGACGACAGCTTGTCCACCATCGGCGAGATCGCGACCCGGAAGCCGTCGGCGTTGGCCTGAACCCAACCGCCGCGATCGACGACCAGGACCGGTGCCTGGTGGTCGGCGGCGACCAGCCCGGTGAAGTCGCGCACCAGCCCGGTGGAGCGGTTGGCGTCGTCGCGGAGCTCGGCGATCACCTCGTCGGCCTCGTCGCGGCCGATCTCAGGGCCGTCGCCAGCGAGCCGCGACCCGATCCGGACCGCGAGGTCCCAGTCGACCATGTCGGGTGAGCTCGCCATGGCCTAGAACCTACCTACCGCGTCCACGGCTCGCCGACTCGTGTAACGCACCGTTACGTCGTCCATCACACCCGTTGACGGGTGAGGTGGACGCACAAACGGTGCGTTACATGTCCCGCGCCGCCCGCAGGAGGCACCTACCCACCGCAGTGACAGGCCCCCAGCGATGCGGCCGCGTTGTCCATCGCGACCCGGGCCAGGAGGTCCTTGTTCTTGCGCACCCGGTCGGCCATCAGGACGAACACCATGGCGTTGCCGTCGAGGTCGACCGCGATGCCCGCGAGCGAGGTGACGCCGGTGAGGGTGCCGGTCTTGGCACGCACCCGGCCCCGACCCGCAGGTGGTCCAAGGTCCATCCGGTTGGCCAGCGAGCCGGTGAACCCGGCGACCGGCAGCCCGGTGAGCACCGGCGCCAGCTCGGGGTGCGCCGGGTCCAGCGCGAGCCGCAGCACGTCGACCAGCACCGCGGGATCGAGCACGTTGTCGCGGGACAGCCCGCTGCCGTCGTACAGCGCACTGGAGCGGAGCGGGATGCCCTGCGAGTCGAGGATCCGGCGTACGCCGCGGCGACCGGCCTCGATCGACCCCTCGCCCTCCTCGGCGATCCCGACGTGGTGGAGGAGCACCTCCGCGGCCTCGTTGTCGCTGACGGTCAGCACCCGCTCGACGATCTCGCCGAGCGGCGCGCTGGTGACCCGCGCGATCGGCCGGATGTCGGGCGCGGTCGTCTCCTCCGGTGCGCCCAGCACCTTGATCCCGGACCGGGCAAGCGCAGCAGCGAACGTGCCGGCCGCAGACGCCGCCGGGTCCGCGACCCGGCCGAAGCCCGATGCCGGTCGGCCCTCGTCGACCCACAGCGCGCTCGTCGGCGACACCACGGCGTCGGGGATGTAGTCCGCGCGCCAGTGCGGGTTGACCGCCGGCCCGGTGAACAGGCCGGCGTCGTAGCCGAGCCGCACCGAGCGGACCCCCCTGCGCTTCAGCGACTTCGCGGTCCGCTCGGCCAGGGTGACCACGTCGGCTCGCGGTGGGTACGCCGTGTCCTCGTCGTCCTTCGTGCTGGCCAGGAGAGGGTCCCCGCCGCCGACCAGCACCACGCGGTCCCGGCCGTCCCGCACGACGGTGGTCTCGAAGACGTGGTCGCCGCCGAGCGCGTAGAGGGCGGCCGCCGAGGTGACGATCTTCGTCGTCGAAGCCGGCGTCGCCAGCCCCTGCCCCAAGGTGTACGCCGGCGCCCCGCCGCCCAGCGGCGCGACCAGCGCCAGCACGTGCCGGCCGAGGTCCGGGTCGCGCAGGTCTTGCTGCACCGCCCGGCGTACGGCTTCGGGGTCGAGGCGGGGTCGCTCCGGGAGCGGGTCGGCGACCGCGTCGGGCACCTCGACCGGTGGCAGCTCGAGGCCGGGGGGAGGCGCGACGACGGGCGGTTCGGGCATCACACCGGCGTCGAAGTCGAGGTCCTCATCGAGCAGGTCGAGGCGCCAGACGGCTACTCCGCCGGCGACCAGGGCCGCGACGAGCAGGACCGCCAGGGCGCGCAGGAACGGGTGCCGGGAGTGCTCTCGGTCACGTCCAGCCACCCGCTGCCCCTTCCTCATTACGCAGAGGCAGTCATTCTGCGGGACACTGGAGGCCGACCCCGACCGGGGGCGGATTCGCTAGGGCAAGCGGAGGGTGACGGTGCTGGAGTTCGACGTACTCGTGGAGATCCCCAAGGGGGAGCGGAACAAGTACGAGGTGGACCACGAGAGCGGCCGGATGCGGCTGGACCGGATGCTGTTCACCTCGACGCAGTACCCCGCCGACTACGGGTACATCGAGAACACCCTCGGCCTCGACGGCGACCCCCTCGACGCGCTCGTGCTGCTGCAGCAGCCCACGTTCCCCGGCTGCCTGATCCGCTGCCGCGCGATCGGGATGTTCCGGATGACCGACGAGGCCGGCGGCGACGACAAGGTCCTCTGCGTCCCCTCGACCGACCCTCGCCTCGAGCACATGCGCGACATCAACCACCTGCCGAAGTTCGACCGGCTGGAGATCCAGCACTTCTTCGAGGTCTACAAGGACCTCGAGCCCGGCAAGTCCGTCGAGGGCGCCGACTGGGTCGGCCGCACCGAGGCCGAGAACGAGGTGCGCGCGTCGTTCCAGCGGCTCAAGGACCAGGGCGAGCAGGAGCACTGAGCCGAGGTCAGCGCTTGACCCCGCGGAAGTAGCCGATCCCGCCGCTGCGCTCCAGCGTCGGATCGGTGACGCCCTGCGCCGACAGCCAGTGCACGACCTCGTCGCCGGTGCACCCCGGACCGAGCAGCCCGGCGAGCCGCCCGGCTCGCCGGATCGGCTCGTGCCGGATGCCGGTGTCGTTGAGCAGTGCGCTGCCGGTGATCACGCCTCCTGGTCGGAGCACTCGCACCATCTCCACCACGGCCCGGGCCGGGTCGGGGAAGCAGTGCAGGCCGGTGAACGAGACCACGAGGTCGAACGAGTCGTCCTCGAACGGCAGGTCGCCGACGTCGGCGATCCTCGGCTCCACCTGGTCGTCGAGGCCACGCTCACGGGCGGCCGCCGTAGTGCGGTCGAGCATCGCCTGGGAGATGTCCGCCGCGACGTAGGTGACCCCTTGCCCGGGCCGCAGGCCGCGCAGCGCGACGCCGCCTCCGCAAGGGATGTCGAGGATCCGCGATCCCTTCGGCTGCCGGCCGATCTCCTCGGCCGCGGTGTAGAGCAGGCCCAGGTCGCTCTGCATGCCGAGCCGCCAGATCGCGCCACCGACCCGTCGGTGCTCGACCGTCCAGTCGTAGAAGTGCGCCCAGGCCGGGTCCTCGCTCCAGCCGCCGAGGCCAGGGACCTTCACGCCGACCCCGTCGCGGACAGGAACCCGTCCATGCCTCGGGTCACCTCGGCATGGATCTCGGCGCTGCGTACGGCGTCGCCCGTCACGCACATGCCGTGGTCGGCGTCGGGGATCTCGATCACCTCGCAACCTTCCCGCACCAGACCGGCCGCCACCGCGCCGTCCCAGAACTCGTCCCCGGTGCCGCCGACGAGCAGCTGCCTACCGGGGTTCGCCCGGATGCCCGCCACGATCGTCGGCTCGACCAGCAGCGGCGTCAGCCAGATCGCGTCGAACCCGCTCTCGGCTGCGTACGACGCGGCCCGGGTCCCGAGTGACTTCCCGACCACGACCACGCGCCGCGGAGGGACCGCCTCCTGCGCCAACGCGGCGGCCGCCTGGTCGCGCACCCAGTCGCCGGGGTCGGCGTCCTCGGGCCTGCTCCCGGAGTCCCACCACACCTGCTGCACGGCGTACCCGTGCTGGAGCAGGGTCAGCCGGGCGAACTCCAGGAGCGGCGCGGACGGCGAGTAGGCGCGACCCGGCAGCACGAGGCCGAGCCCGCGTGGCTCGCCGTCGGGCTCGGTCCGGGCCGACAGCCCGCCGAACGGACCGCTCATCCGCCGATCAGGTCCGGCGAGCGCAGCATCTCGACGGGTACGCCGAACCCGTCGACCAGGTCGCCGGCGAGCGGGCGGATCTTCCGGCACAGGTCCCCCACCTCGCGGCTGATCGACTTGGAGCGCTGGGAGGTGAGCCGGCCGTGCTCCATGAACCAGGCGCGGTCGCTCTCGATGCCGGAGAGCGCGTGCAGGTCGCACAGCAGGTTCAGCGCCACCTTGAGGTCGCCGTCCTCCAGCGCCCGCGTCTTCTCGATGAACGCCTCGAGCACCAGCCGCTCCACGTGAGCTCGCGCGGCGCCGATGACGTGGTCCTGGACCAGCGAGAAGACCTCGCCGGGGTTCATCTTGTTGTCGATGCCGCGCTTCAGGCGTCGCGCGACGCCGCCGAGCATGTGGTCCTCGCGGAAGCGGTACATCGCCAGCTGGTACTCCGGGTCCAGCAGTCCGGCCTCCTGGTCCCACCCCTCGTCGCCGCCCGGGAGGACGTCCTTGATCCGCTCGAGCAGCTTGTGGACGTTGGTCTTCTCCAGCACGGTCTCGACGGCCAGCCCGGCGACGTACCGGACCATGCCGAACTGGTCGAGGTCCTCGAAGTCGCTGGCATAGTCGGTGAGCAGGCCCTTCGCGACCAGCTGCAGCAGGACGGTGTTGTCGCCCTCGAACGTCGTGAAGACGTCGGTGTCGGCCTTCAGCGCGGTGAACCGGTTGATCGAGAGATAGCCCGCGCCCCCGCACGCCTCGCGGCACTCCTGGATGGTCCGGGTCGCGTGCCAGGTGCCGAGCGCCTTGGTGCCCGCAGCCCGCGACTCGAGCTCGCGCCGCGTCTTCTCGTCGCTGAGGGTGCCGGAGAAGACGTCGTGGAGCTGGGTGGCGACGACCTCCTGCGCGAAGTGCATGCCGTAGGTGCGCGCGAGGAGCGGGAAGAGCCGGCGCTGGTGCATGCCGTAGTCGAGGAGCAGCTCTTCCTGGTCCTCGCTGCTCGCCTCGAACTGGCGGCGGCGCAGGCCGTACTTGATGGCGATGGTCAAGGCGACCTTGGCCGCGTTGATGCCGGCGCCGCCCACGCACACCCGGCCCTGGACGAGGGTGCCGAGCATCGTGAAGAACCGCTTGTTGGCGTTCTCGATCTCGCTCTCGTAGACGCCCTCCGGCGTGACGTCGGCGAACTGGTTGAGCAACGCGGTCCGCGGCACCCGCACGCCGTCGAACCAGATCCGGCCGTTGTCGACGCCGTTGAGGCCCATCTTCGGGCCGTCGTCCTCGATCCGGATGCCGGGCAGCACCTTGCCCTTGCGCCGGATCGGTACGACGAACGCGTGCACGCCCTCTGATGTCTCGCCGACCTCGAGCTGGGCGAAGACCACGGCGAGCTCGGCGTGCTCGGCCGCGTTGCCGATGTAGTCCTTGTTGGACTCCTCGCCACGGGTCTCGATCACGAACTCCTGGGTCGCGACGTCGTACGTCGCGAACGTGCCGAGCGCCTGCACGTTGCTGCCGTGTCCCGTCTCGGTCATGGCGAAGCAACCCATGGTCTTCGCAGTGATCAGGTCGGGGAGGTAGGCGTCGTGGTGCTCCTTGGTGCCGAGCTGCAGGATCGCGCCGCCGAACAACCCGAACTGCACCCCCACCTTCACCAGCACGGACAGGTCGCCGAACGCCAGCGTCTCGAACGCGGCGACGGACGCGCCGATGTCGCCACCGCCGCCGAACTCCTTGGGGAAGCCCATCCCGGTCTGGCCGGTCGCGGCCATCTCCACGACGACCTTCTTCACCCGCTCCCGGAACTCGGACCGGGTGAGGGTCTCGGCCTCCTCCAGGATCGAGGCGTACGCCGCCAGGTTGGTGCGCACGAGGTCGCGGACCTCGGCGTACTTGCCGTCGAGCAGCGTCTCCAGCGCCTTGACGTCGACGTCCGGCTGGACGTAGGCGAGGGGGCTCGCTTCGGCGGCAGGGTCGGTCGTGTCCGTGGCCATGCGCCCAAACTACTCAGGGGCGCGCGTAGAAGTTCGGGGTGATCCAGTAGTACATGGACTCCTCGGTCACCGGCCGCCCGGTGCGGGGCGCGTGGATGATCCGGCCGTCGCCGACGTACAGCGCGACGTGGTAGATCGACGAGGAGCTGCTCGAGGATCCCCAGAACACCAGGTCGCCGGGCTGCAGCTCGGAGGCGCTGATCGGCGTCGACTGCTGGTACTGCGCCACGGAGTAGTGCGGGAGCGCCTTGCCACCTGCGGACCAGGCACCCATCGTCAGCCCGGAGCAGTCCCAGGCGCTCGGGCCTGCGGCAGCCCACCGGTAGGGCTCGCCCAGCTGCTCCCGGGCGAAGGCGATCGCGGCCTGGGCACCACCGCCCGGTGCCGGGGGCGGCCCGGTCGGCTCCTCCTCTTCCTCTGGGGGAGGCTCCGGCGTGCTGGGCTGCTCGGTCGGCTCGTCCTGCGGCTCGGGATCCGCAGCCGGCTCGGGCGCGGCCTCCTCGGCCTGCTGGGCCGCCAGCTGCGCGGCCCTGGCCTCGAGACCGGAGCGCCGCTGCCGGGCCAGCTCGATGCTGATCCCCTGGAGCTCGGCCATCCGGGCGATCAGGTCGGTCCTCTCCACCGCGATGTCCTGCGCCATCGCCGCTGCGGCATCGGCCGCAACCTGCGCCGCGTCCCGCGCATCGCGGGCCTGCTCCTGGGCGTCGTTGGCCACCTCGAGTGCGTCGTCCGCGTCTTCCTGCGCGTCCTCCGCCTTCGACTGCGCGTCCCGCAGGTCGTCGTACCGGGCATCCATGGCGGACTCGGAGTTGCGCATCGTCGCGGTGCGCTGCACCAGCTCGGAGAGGCCGTCGGACTCCACGACCGACGAGAGGGCGCCCAGGCTCGAGCCGTGGGTGTACGACGACACGAGCGTGTCCTGGTAGGCCTCCCGCTGCCGATCGGCGTCCTCGGCCGCGTCGACGGCGACCGCCTCTGCCCGGCGGGCGTCTGCCCTGGCCAGCTTGGCCTCGTACCTGGCGCCGTTGAACGCCTCGGCCGCCTGCGCCGCCCTGATGCCTGCATCCTCGAGGCGCTGGTTGGCCGCATCCAGGGCCGCCTGGACCCCGTCGATGTCCAGCTCGGCGGCATCCACCGCCTGGCGGGCCTCGCGGACCTGGCCGCGGGTCGGGACGTCGGTGTCGTCGTCCGCGATCGCCACCTGGGCCGAGACGCCGCCCAGCACCAGCGCGAACGCGAGCACAGCGGCGGTGCGGGATCCACGTCCCTGGGGGCGCACGGATCAGCTCCTGACGGTCGACGACTGTGGTCGCCGCCCCGGAAAGACTTCCCCTCCACCCGAGGCAACTTGCGGCACGTTAGTGCGCACGAGTCACATTGGGAACAGTTTTCTCAACTTTCTCAGGAGTTCCCGGCGTGTCGGCTTGCGAACTACAGAGATGTAGTTCGTCAGTCGACGTCGACGGGGACCTGGGAGGTCGTCGTCGTCGAGTGCGAGCGCAGACTTCGTTTCTCGAACTTCTGCCCGCTGGCGATGCCGCCGAGGTAGAAGGAGATGAACGCGATCATCACGCCCGCGATGTCGTCGGCGAGGTAGTGCCAGCCGAAGTAGACGGTCGCCAGCACGGTGAAGCCGAAGTTGGCCCAGAAGACGACCTTGAGCACCTTCGACTGCAACGTGTACTGCACCATCAGCGCGACCAGCAGGGTGATCGCGCAGTGCAGGCTGGCGAAGCCCGCGACGGAGTTGACGATGCCCTCGACGCCGGAGCCGTCGTACCCGCCGACGCGGATCTGTTGTCGGGCCTTCACGAGCGAGTCCATGAGGTCGTTCGTCGGCGTGTGCGCGAGGTCGGTGTAGAGCGGGGTGTACTCGAGGCCCGGCCCGAGGGTCGGCAGCGCGTAGTACGACGCCGTGCCCAGCGCCCAGGCCAGGCACTGCGACGTGGCGAACCAGTAGCCGTGCGACATGTTCCGCGACCAGACCAGCCACGCCATCAGCGCGAGCGGCACCAGCGGCAGGAACCACAGGTAGATGTAGGACAGGAAGTGCGCGGCGATGTTGGTGCCAAGCATCGAGTGCAGCACGGTCGACGGGTCGTTGCCGAAGAACAGCGCCTTGTCGAGCAGGTGCAGCTCGCGGTCGTACATCGAGTCCATGACGAACGGCAGCGCGGACTTGAGGTTCCGGTAGCTGACGTAGGTGATGTAGAAGCAGACGACGCCCAGCACCACGAGAGCGATCCGCTCACGGGTCCAGTGCGTGCGCAGCCGCTCCCGGACGGCGGGCATCAACGAGCCCGGTCGGCCCCGCGACTGCCAGAGCGCCTTCGGCAGCAGGTCGATCCCGATCGCGAGCGCGAGGAGGATCGGCAGCCGCGCCCAGGAAGGTCCGAGAAACTTGCCCTCCGGGTCGAGCAGCGGCTGGTCGTAGCGGATCGAGACCACCAGCGCCAGACCGCCCATGACGGCCGCGACGCCGACGAGCAGGGTGTAGGCACGGCGATACACGCGGGTCAGTCTAAGGACGGGTCCTCTGCTGCCGTCCTCGGGATGGCCGCGAGTCGAGCCGGGTCGACGGCGAGCCGCACCCGTTCGCCCGGTCCGGGGTGCCGGTCGGACGGCGCCACCGCGTCCACCCGGCCCACGCCGTCGACATCGACGACCAGCCGCACCTGGTCGGGAGTGGCGTGCGCCGAGACCACCTCGCCGGCCAGGGACCCGTCCGGATCGGCGGTCAGTGCGGACCGTCGTACGGCGACAGCCGGGCCGGCAGGCAGACCTCCGGCGGCCAGCACCCGGGCGGCAGCATCGCCGCGCAGCACGCCCGCATAGCCCAGGAAGAGAGCCGTCTCCGGGTCGGCCGGTGCCGCCCAGACCTCGGCGATGTCGCCTTGCTGGACCACCCGGCCGGCGCGCATCACCGCGAGCCGGTCGGCCACCGTGTACGCCTCGTCGTGGTCGTGCGTCACCATCAGCGCGGTGGTCCCGGCGCGGCGCAGGATGTCCCGGAGATCTCCCGCCAGCCGTTCCCGCAGGCCGGCATCCAGCGCGGACAGCGGCTCGTCGAGCAGCAGCAGCCGCGGCTCTGCGGCCAGCGAACGTGCCAGCGCGACCCGCTGTCGCTCGCCGCCGGACAGCGTGGCGGGCAGCCGGTCGCCGTACCCCGTGAGGCCCACCAGGTCGAGCAGCTCGGCCACCCTGACGTCGATGCCGGTGGCCCGACGCAGCCGCAGGGCGTAGCCGACGTTGCGGGCGACGGTCAGGTGCGCGAACAGCTGGCCGTCCTGGAACATCAGCGCGAACCCGCGGCGATGCGTCGGCACCCGGGTGAGGTCCTGCTCGTCCCAGCTCACCGTGCCGGTCGCGCTCGGCTCGAGGCCCGCGATCGCGCGCAGCAGGGTCGACTTGCCGGAGCCCGACGGACCGAGCACCGCGAGCACCGCGCCGTCGGGCACCTCGAGGCTGGCGTCGAGTACGGCGGGCTTGCCGTCGAACAGCACCGTCACATCGGAGAGGCGCAGCATCACCAGGCTCCGATCGCCGGAACCCGGAGCCGCTCGACCGCGAGCATTACCAGTGCGGTCGTGGTGGCGAGCAGCACCGAAGCGGCCAGTGCCATGCCGTAGTTCAGCTCGCCCGGCTGGCCGATCAGCCGGAAGATCACGACCGGCAGCGTGGGTCGCTCCGCGCGAGCGAGGAACGACGTGGCGCCGAACTCGCCGAGCGAGACCGCGAACGCGAACCCGGCCGCGGCCAGCAGCGGCGTCCGCACGGCCGGCAGGTCCACGGTGAGTACGGCGCGCAGCGGGCCAGCGCCCAGTGATGCGGCCGCCTGCCGCTGCCGGTCGTCGACGCCGGCCAGCACCGGCACCAACGTGCGCACGACCAGCGGCAGCGCGACCAGTGCCTGGGCGATCGGGACGAGGAGCGCGGAGTCGCGCAGGTCCAGCGGCGGCCGGTCGAGTGTGATCAGGAAGCCGAAGCCGAGTGTCACCGCGGAGACGCCCAACGGCAGCATGAAGACCCCGTCGAGCACGCTACGGATCCGGCGCTCCGGGCGAGTGTGTGAGCGCCGGGTCACCGCGACCGCCACGAGAAGCCCGAGCAGCAGCGACATCCAGGTCGCGTCGACCGCGATCCGCAGCGAGTTGAGCAACGCGGTGGTGGCAGGCACCGCCAGCGCCTGGTCGGAGCCCTCGGTCTGCAGCGCGCGGTAGAACTCGAGGCTCCACGCGCCGTCGACGCGCAGCGAGCCGACCACGAGCGTCACGATCGGCGTCGCCACCAGGACAAGGAGCAGCCCGGTCGCCGCGAGGTGAGGGAGGTCGCCACGCCGTGGTCGCACCGGCCGCGAGACGACGCGGGACACGGTCGGGTCCGGCACCGCGCGCAGCCGCCCGGCGACCACGAGCAGCCCGATGACGGCCACCAACTGGAGGATCGACAGCGCCGCCGCAGCCGGTAGGTCGAGCAGGTCCTTGGTGAGCAGGTAGATCTCCGTCTCGACCGAGGAGTAGCGCGTCCCGCCGAGCGTGAGTACGACGCCGAACGCGGTCGCGCAGAACAGGAACACCACGCTCGCCGCCGAGACGATCGTCGGCCGGAGCGCCGGCAGGGTGACCGTCCGGAACACCTGGGCCGGGGACGCACCCAGGGCCGCGGCCGCGTCACCGGGCCGGCGGTCGAGGGTCTCCCAGGCCGCGCCGACAGTGCGGATCACCACCGCCACGTTGAAGAACACCAGCCCGGCCAGGATCGCCACCGGCGTGCCGTCGAAGCCGAGGAAGCCGAGCGGCCCAGACTCGCCGAGCAGCTGGCGGAACGCCACCCCGACCACGACGGTCGGCAGCACGAACGGGACCAGCAGCGCGGCCCGCACGACCGACCGCAGGGGGAACGCCAGCCGGTGCAGCGCGTACGCCGCCGGCAGTCCGAGCAGCACCGACAGCGCCGTCGCCAGCGCCGATGTCCAGACCGTGAACCACACCACCCGGCCCACGCGCGGACGGCCGAGCACCTCGACGACGGCACCCGGGTCGAACACCCCGTCGGGCCAGAAGCCGCGGCCGAGCATCCCGGCGACGGGCAGCACGAAGAACACACCGAGGACCAGCAGCGGCAGCGCCGCCAGGCCCAGCAGCGTGAGCGGTCGCCTCATCGGGAGGTGACGTCGCTCCACTCGCGCAACCAGGTCTCGCGGTTGGCGGCCACCTCGGCCGGGTCGACGGCGTACGGGTCGGTCGGCTGCTCGGCGAACCTCGCCCACTCGGTCGGGAGCTCGATGCCGTCGACCACGGGGAAGACGTACATGCTCTCGGGCAGCGCGGCCTGCACCTCCGGGCTGACCAGGAACTCGATGAGCTCCTGCCCGCCCTCGACGTTGTCCGCGCCCTCGATCACACCGGCGTACTCGACCTGCTCGAAGCAGGTGTCGAGCAGCGCGCTGGTCGAGGACTCTCCGTCGGCGACGGTGAACGCGGGCGAGGAGTCGTAGGACAGCACGATCGGCCGCTCGCCCTCGCCCTGGGTGAAGTCCACGTAGTACGCGTCCTCCCAGCCCTTGGTGAGGGTGGCGCCGTTGGCCATCAGGTCTTCCCAGTAGTCCAGCCAGTTGACGCCGTACGCCGCGATGGTGGTGAGCAGGAACGCCATGCCCGGCGTGCTCGTCGTCGCCGCAGGCGTGACGAAGAGGTCGCGGTAGGTCGGGTCGGTCAGGTCGTCGAGGCTCTCCGGCGGCGCGATGCCCTCTTCGTCGAACCACGTGTCGTCGACGTTGACGCAGACGTTGGCGTTGTCGACCGCGGTGAGCGCGTGCTCGTCGTCGCCGGGCAGTGCGTGGTCGTCGACGCCTGCCGGCGCATCGAAGTCGTAAGGCGCGAACACGCCCTCCTCGAGCGCCCGCGACGCGAACGTGTTGTCGACGCCGAACGCGACGTCGCCCATCGGCGAGTCCTTGGTGAGCACCAGCTGGTTGGTCATCGCACCGCCGTCACCGGCCTGCTGGATCTCGAGCTGGTAGCCGGACTCGTCCTCGAACTTCGCCACCAGCTTCTTCGGCAGCGAGAACGAGTCGTGCGTCACCAGCACCACGGTGCCCTTGCCGCCATCCTTCGCGTCGTCGTCGTCTCCGGCGCCGATCAGCGAGCAGGAGCTGGCGCTCAGCGCGAGCGCTGCCGCGAGCACAACAGTGGACCTCATCTGGACTCCCTTCGCCGGTGCTAACCGGAGCAGGTTCGGAGGGTCTGCAGCTCTCTGCACTCTCAGCACGCTGGTAGGCGTGCTCCCCTGTCTGTTCTTACGGGCAACCCTACTCATGACCCGCGCCCCCGTAGGCTCCGGCCCATGCCGAGCCTGCGCCACGAGCTGATCGCCTGGGCGCTGCCCCGGGTTCGCGGGTCGCGCGACCTCCACGATCCCGAGAAGGAACGACGTCGGCTGGAGCGCATGCACGCGACGCTCGAGCCACGGTTCCCCGCCGAGCTGGTGCCGCTGTTCGGCCACCGGTTCGACGTGGAGGACAAGGTGCTGACCGGCCCGGCGGGCCCGTCACCCTGCTACGTCTTCACGCCACGCGGTGTCGACCCCGAGCTCACCATCTTCCATGTCCACGGAGGGGGTTTCACCGCGCCGCTCGACCCGTTCCACGTGCGCTACACCGCCCGGCTGGCCCGCGACCTGCGGGCGCGGATCGTGCTCCCGACGTACCCGCTCACGCCGGAGCACTCGTGGCGGGACTCGCACGAGATGCTCGCCGACGAGCTCGTCTCCTGGGCCGAGCGCGGCCGGGTGGTGCTGTCAGGTGAGTCGGCCGGTGGCGGCATCGCGCTGGCCCTCGCCGAGACGCTCCGCGACCGTGGCGGGCCGCAGCCCTCGCAGCTGTTGCTGCTCTCGCCCTGGGTCGACCTGACCACCAGCACACCCGAGACCAAGGCGCTGGACGCCGTCGACCCGTGGCTGTTCATCGGGAAGATGTACGCGTACGCCGACTGGTGGGCCGGCGACCCCGAGGACCTGGGCCGGCCCGAGGTCTCTCCGGCGCTGGGCCGGCTGGACGGGCTGCCGCCGGCGCTGATGTTCTGCGGCACCCGCGACCTGCTGCTGCCCGGTTGCCGGCTGCTCGTCGACCGCGCGGTGTCCTCCGACTGGGACCTCACCTACCTGGAGGCGCCCGGCCTGCTCCACGTCTTCCCGATCCTTCCGTTCATCCCGGAGGCGCGGCGCGCGCACAGGCACACGTTGGAGTTCCTGCGGTGAACCCACAATGAACATCGAGGCGGTCCCGTTCGAGGCGCTCGACATCTCGGCGGCGTACGAGGTGTGGCGGCTGCGGCAGCAGGTCTTCGTCGTCGAGCAGGCCTGTCCCTACCCCGACCTCGACGGCCGGGACGACGAGCCCGGGACCCGGCACGTGCTGCTGCGCGACGGCGTCCGGCTGGTCGGCTACGCCCGGGTGCTCGACGACGGCGCGACCTGGCGGATCGGCCGGGTGGTGCTGGCCGAGGAGGCGCGCGGCCGCGGCCTCGCCGACACGCTGATGCAGACGGCGCTCGATGTCTGCCCCGACCGCGACATCGTGCTCGACGCGCAGACGCCGCTGGCACCGTGGTACGAGAAGTTCGGGTTCGAGATCACCGGCGAGGAGTTCCTCGAGGACGGGATCCTGCACCTGCCGATGCGGCTCACGCGAGGCTGAAGGCGAACCCGTCCGGGGCATCGGCGCGGACGGCCACGCCGCGCGCCACCAGCAGCTCGAGGTGCGCCTTGGTCTCCATCGACGCCATCCCGCGGTTGAAGACGTCGAGCTCGGTGTAGTCGTGCTCGTGGCGGGTCCAGGGCAGGTGGCGAGCGACCTGTTGGGCGTTCTGTGGGCCCTCCGCCAACGCCTTCACGCACAGGTCGAGGCGTACGTCGTGGTGCCGGAGCAGCTCGTCGACCCGGTCGTGCGACGACGGCGCCACCGGCCCGTGCGCGGGCAGGATCCGCAGGTCGGGAAGCGACCGCACCTTGACCAGGGACGCGAGGAAGTCGCCGAGCGGCTGCTCCACCTCGGGCACGGTGAACCCGATCGACGGGGTGATCGTCGGTAGCACGTGGTCGCCCGCGAACAGCAGTCGGTCGGCCCGCTCGGCGAACACGAAGTGGCCAGGTGTGTGGCCCGGGGTGTGCACGGCGTCGACGGTGCGCCTGCCGACCTCGATCTCGTGGTCGCCGTCGAGCCAGGTCGTGGGGAACGCCCACTGCGCGGGATCGGGCTTCTCCATGTGCTTGGTGCCGGCGATCCACTCCTCGGCGACGTCGGTCGCTCCGGCCGACACCAGGATCTGCGCGAACGGATGGCCCTCGAGGGCCTCGATGTCGTTCAGCAGCTCGAGCCCGGGGCGCTCACCGATCCCGAGCGAGATGTCGGCGCCGAACTCGTGACCGAGGACGGTGGCCATCGTGTAGTGGTCGCGATGGATGTGGGTCACCAGGAACCGGCGGATGTCGCCGAAGCCGCTGCCGATGTCGCGCAGGCACCGGTCCAGCAGGTCGCGGGCCAGCGGGATCGACCAGCCGCCGTCGACCAGCGTGAGGCCGTCGTCGCTCTGGATGACGTAGACGTTGATCGCCTTCAGCCCGTCCATGGGCAGCGGCAGCGGGATCCGGTAGATCCCCTCGGTGACCTCCCAGGCGCCCTCGGCCGCCCAGTGCTCCCCCGAGTCGGGGGACACCGAGTGGGCGGTGTCGACGCCTCCAGAGGTCACCGGCCGGACCTTACGGCGTCACGTCGGGGAACCCGAGATCGAGTGTCGGCTGCTGGATGCCGCCGTCGACCTCGAGCATCTTGCCGGTGACGTACTGGCCGGCCTTGGAGCTGAGGTAGAGCACCGCCGCCGCGATGTCCTCCGGCTCGCCGACCCGACCCAGCGGGGTCTTCGTCTCGAGCTGGTTCATCATCTCGGGCTGGCCGGCGACGTACTCGAGGGCGCTGGTCATGATCGAGCCGACGTAGATGCCGTTGACCCGGATCTTCGGCGACAGGTCGCGGGCGGCCATCTTGGTCCAGTGCGCGAGCGCGGCCTTGGCCGTGCCGTAGGCGATGAAGCCGCGGTCGGCGGTCCGGCCCATCATCGAGCTGATCGTGACGATGCTCTTCTGCGCTTCGGGGTGCCCAGAGATGTCACCGTCGAGCATCAGCGGCACCGCGGCGACGCTGAGCGCGTGGGCGGTGGTGACGTTGAAGCTGAACGCCTCGTTGAGGAACTCGTTGGTCGTCTTCAGGAACTCGGTCGGGAAGGTGCCACCCACGTTGTTGACGATGGTGTCGAGCCGACCGAACTCGTCGTACGCCGCCTGGGCCAGGCCCGCGACGGAGTCGAGGTTGCTGAGGTCGGCGGGCACCACGAGCACCCGGCGGCCGGTGGCCCGGATCTGCTCGGCAACCCGCTCGAGGTGCTTCTCCGTGCGCGCCGAGATGAGTACGTCGGCACCGGCCTCGGCGAGCGCGACGGCGGTTGCGGCACCGAGACCGCGACCCGCGCCGGTGACGATGGCGACCTGGTCGGTGACGGCGAACCGCTCGAGGATCTTCACTTGCTGACCAGTCCGCGGCCGGTGACCAGCGGCAGGTCGAGCGCGGTCACCAGGCCGGGCTCGGCGGCAACGACGGCCGGCAGCGTGTTGATGATGCGCTGGGCGGTGGTGATCATGCCGGAGACATTGTGGTCGCCGTGCTCGCCGTGGTGGGTGAAGTCGACCTTCATCATCGGCTCGCCAGTGATGGTGATCCGGTAGCAACCGTCTGCACCTTCGGGCGGCTTCTCCCACTCGGGCACCTGCTCGGGGTCGGTGCGAGTGATGTGCTCGAGCACGACCCGCGGCACGCCGTCGACCTTGCCGATCAGTTGGAAGCGGACCGCGCCCATGGTGCCGGCGGCGACGTCGCCGGAGACCGAGGGAGTGTCCACCTCGGCTGCGCGTCGGTCGACCTCCTCGGTCAGCGGCTCGTCGAGGGTGATGTCGAGGCCGGCCGCGATCTGGCGCACCACACTGCCCCACGCCATGGTCAGGATGCCCGGCTCCCAGAGGAACGCCTTGAAGTCCATCGGCTTGCCGAAGCCGAACATGTCACCCATCACGACCGGCTGGTAATAGGTCGAGTAGTCGCAGATCTCCGCCACTCGGACCTCGTCGATCCGCTGCGAGAGGCTGGTCATCACCAGCGGAAGGATGTCATTGGCGAAGCCGGGGTCGATGCCGTTGATGTGCATGCTCGCGTTGCCGGCCTTGCAGGCATCGTCGATCCGGGTCAGGAACTCCGGCGGCAGGATCTTCTCCGGCCACTGCAGCAGCACCGGCCCCGACGACGTCACGTTGATTCCGGCCTCCACGAACGAGATCAGGTCCGCGATGCACTCGAACACCCGGTCGTCCGCCATCGCCGTGTGCACGATCGCGTCGGGCGCCAGGGCGATCAGGGCGTCGCGGTCGGTGGTCGCCGGGATGCCGAGCTCCCTGCCCAGCTCGGCCAGAATGCCGGCGTCCTTGCCGTCCTTCTCCGGGTTGGACACCCAGACCCCGACCAGCTCGAGGTCGGGGTGGGCATCGATGCCGGCGATCGCGTGCCGGCCGATGGTGCCCGTCGACCAGACGACGACGCGCAGCGGCTTCTCGGGGATGACCTGACTCATGCCCGCCAGACTAGAACACGTTCCAGTTTTCAGGAAGAGTGCGGCGTGGCGCGTGTAACGCACCGTTCGAGCGTCCATCGAACCGTTTGAACGGTGTGGTGGACGTCCGAACGGTGCGTTACTACTTCTCGCCCACCCGCACCGGACAGCGGGTGCCGGTGTAGATCGTCGGCATGCACTGGTTGCAGTGGATGCAGATGCCGGCGTCCGCGGCACCCGACTGCAGCCGGGACACCAGGTCCGGCTCTCGCAGCAGCGCGCGGCCCATCGCGACGAAGTCGAACCCGGCGTCCATCGCGTTGCGCATCGTGTCCGCCCGGTTGATCCCGCCGAGCAGCATCAGCGGCATCGCGAGCTCGGCCCGGAACCGCGAGGCCCGCTCCCAGAAGAAGGCCTCCTCGAAGGGGTACTCCTTCATGAACGAGCGACCCACCGGCGTCTTCATCCCGATCCGGACCGGGAGCGGCATCGCCGCCGCGAACTCCTTGAGCGGTACGTCGCCGCGGAACAGGTACATCGGGTTCATCAGCGAGCTGCCGCCGCTCATCTGCAGCGCGTCGAGGTGGCCGTCGGCCTCCAGGAGCCGGGCGAGCTCGATCCCCTCGTCGGTCGTCACGCCACCCTTGAAGCCGTCCCCGAGGCTCACCTTCGCGGTGACCGCGGCCTCCGACCCGACCTCCTCGCGCACCGCCCGGGCGACCTGTCGGCCGAGCCGGGCCCGGTTCTCCATGGAGCCGCCCCACCGGTCGCGGCGCCGGTTGAGGCCGGGCGCGAGGAAGGAGGAGATCAGGTAGCTGTGCGCCATGTGCAGCTCGAGCACGTCGAAGCCGGCGCGGACGAGAGTCCGAGCCGTGGCGACGTACGCCCGGGTGATCCGGGTCAGGTCGCGCTCGCTCGCCGACCCGATCATCTGCATCGACAGCGGGCTCGGCATCCGGCTGGCGCTCAGCGCCCGCGCACCGTTGGACCGACCGTTCGCCACCGGTCCGGCGTGCCCCACCTGTCCGGCGATCCCTGCCCCGGCCTCGTGGATCGCGTCGGCGAGCCGGGACAGCCCCGCGAGCGTCGGCTCCCCGACCACCATCTGCTCGGCGTGCGTCCGACCCTCCGGCGCCACCGCCAGGTAGGCCACCGTGGTCAGCCCGATCCCACCGCGCGCGAAGCCGGTGTGGAACTCGATGAGGTCGTCGGTCACCTGCCCGTTCGGTGTGCGTCCCTCGAACGTCGCCGCCTTCACCGTGCGGTTGCGCAGCGTGACCGGACCGAGCTGAGCGGGGGCGAAGACGTCGGGGCCGGCCACGCCCGAACTGTAACGCGTTCTACTGGAAGGATTCGGGGGTGAGCGAGGAGCGGATCGTGGGCCGGCTTCGGGCCGCCGGCTGCGTGTTCGCCGAGGACGAGGCGGCGCTGCTGGTCGAGGCCGCCGCGACTCCGGACGAGCTGGAGCGGATGGTGCGCGAGCGCGTGGACGGCCGGCCGCTGGAGCAGATCCTCGGGTGGGCCGAGTTCGGCGGGATCCGCATTGCCGTGGAGCCCGGAGTCTTCGTCCCGCGCCGGCGCAGCGAGCTCGTGGTGCTGCTGGCGGCGCAGGCCGCCGGACCCGGCGCCGTTGTGGTCGACCTGTGCTGCGGCAGCGGCGCGCTCGGTGCCGCTCTAACAGCCGTCCGCCCGGATCTCGAGGTGTACGCCGCCGACGTCGACCCGGCCGCGGTCGCCTGCGCCCGCCGGAACCTGCCACCCGAGCGCGTCCACGAGGGCGACCTGTACGACGCCCTGCCCGGCGACCTGCGCGGCCGGGTCGGCGTACTCCTCGTCAACGCGCCGTACGTCCCCACCGACGCGATCGCGATGATGCCGCCCGAGGCCCGTGACCACGAGCACCGCGTCGCGCTCGACGGCGGCGCCGACGGGCTCGACGTGCAGCGAGGGGTCTGCGCCGGTGCCGCCGAGTGGCTCGAGCCGGGCGGCACCCTCGTGATCGAGACCGGGCGCAGCCAGGCGGACACGACGGCCGCGTTGATGAGGTCGGGCGGCCTCGCGCCCCGGATCGTCAGTGATCCGGGCATCGGCGCGACCGCGGTCGAGGGAAACCTGACGGATTCCTGACGTCAGCACAGATATCCTGCGAGCGCTCCCACGGAAGGTCTTCCTTGTCTCGCCTCGCCGCCCCGCTCGTCGTCGCTCTCGGTCTCGCCCTGGTGCCGACCGCCTGCGACGCCTCCCCCCAGCAGGACCCGGACGCCACGAAGCTGCGCGGCCGCCGTCATCACCGGATCGTGGGAGCCCAGCCCGGACGCCCCGTTCCCCGGCAGCCTGAGGGGCCGGGTCGGCATCCCCGGGTCCGATGCGACCGTCGTGTCGATCACCTTGCGCAACGCCCGCTTCACCGCCGTGCCCAAGGCGTGCGAGCCCAGCACCGTGGTTCGCCGCAAGTCGCGGATCGTCGACGGCAACGCCCGGCTGCTCTGCACCCTCCTGGAGGGCGGCGGCGCTCGCACGATCAACTTCGACGCCGTGGCCGCAGGCTCGGAGGGCGACGAGATGGGTGGCACGATCCGCAACGAGGCCGACGGCTCCGAGAAGGACCTGCCGGCCCTCGTCATCAACGAGGCACCGGCCAGCCTCTCCCCACGGCTGCGGCTGCTCTCCAGCCCCGACTTCCTCAACGCCGACATCGGCGACCTACGCCGCGGACCCGGCTTCTGGAACCCCAAGCGATCGACCAACAGCATCAACGGTGACTACCGCAGGACCCTCGACGCGGTGCTCGACGACTGGCAGTCGACCGGACCGGACGGCGTACTCGTCGCCGGCGACCTGGTCGAGGGGCACTGGGGCACCGACGACACGAAGACCGGCAACTTCGGGCCGGTCCGGACCCTCCCCGAACAGCTCGACGCCCTGCACCGGGCGGCCGGCACCTACTACCCGCAGTACCTCAAGCGGTTCGCCCAGCACGACCTCACGCTGTTCCCGGCCGCCGGTGACCACGAGTACGGCGACAACCCGTGGCCGGCCAGCAAGCGGGCCCGGATCCCGGCCTTCCGTGACGAGTTCGCCGACTACTTCACGCGCATGCCCAGCGGTAAGCCGAGGTTCCCCGACCGCCCGAGCGGGCCGCACGCATGGACGGCGTACGCCGGCCGGCCGCTGCCCGACGTCCAGGTGATCACCCTCGACTGGTTCGACATCACCGCGGAACGGGCCCGGCGCGGGCTGGACCCGCAGCAGAGGTCCTGGTTGCGCGGTGTCCTGCGGCGGGCGGAGCGCGACGGGGTGCGCTGGACCATCGTCCAGGGCCACCTGCCGATCCTCGGCCCGGTGCGCACCCGGGGCTCCAGCGGGCTCTACGTCCCCGGCGGCCCCGACTCCAAGGTCTGGCAGCTGTTCGAGAGGTACGGCGTCGACCTCTACCTCTCCGGCGAGGCGCACGACGTGACCGTGCTCAACCACGGTGGCGTCACCCAGATCACGCACGGCGGGCTGTTCGCGTTCGGCCTCACGAACGCCTTGCTGCTCGACTTCTACGACGACTACATCTACGTCACCCTCCGCGACTACGACATCCGCGACCGCGACAAGGGCAAGCGGCTCTGGCAGACCCGGCGCACCGGCCTGCCCGCGCAGATCGCGATGAAGCAGGCGCCGTACACCGTCGGCACAGGGGTGGTCCCCGACAACGGCGGCCTCCGGCTCGAGACCGGCATGCTCCTGCCCGGCCTCTAAAGTTCGGTCATGGCCAAGACGCTCTGGCGGGATCGCAACGAGCAGCTTGACCCCGAGTGCGATTTCGCCGAGATCTACCGCAACCTGACGTTCTACGAGTTCCCCTGGGACTTCAACCAGGCACTCGGCTTCGCGCTGTTCCGCACCTACGCCGTGCCCTCGGTCGGCCGGCTGCTCGACCAGACCGGCGAGTTCACCGGCGCCTGCCAGAAGCGGTACGACGACACCGGGTTGCTGCTCGAAGCCCCGCTGGAGCACGGCTTCGAGGCGCCGGAGGGCCGGGCCGGCATCCGGCGGATCAACCAGATGCATCGGATGTACGACATCTCCGACGACGACTTCCGTTACGTGCTCGCGACGTTCGTGGTGGTGCCGGTCCGCTGGATCGCGGACTTCGGGTGGCGATCGCTCACGGCGGGCGAGCTGCGCGCGACCGTCAACTACTACCGCGAGCTCGGCAAGCACCTCGCGATCCCCGACATCCCCACGACGTACGACGAGTTCGCGCGGCTGATGGACGACTACGAGGCCGAGCACTTCGCCTACGACGCCGGCGCCCGCCGCGTTGCCGATGCCACGCTGGCGCTGATGACGACGTTCTACGTGCGGCCGGCGGCCCGGGCCGTCGACGTGTTCAGCCGGGCCCTGATGGACCCACCGCTGCTCGCGGCCTTCCGGTACGACGACCCGGGACCACTCGCTCGTCGGGTGTCCCGAGGCCTGTTGAAGCTCCGTGCGCGACTGCTGGCCCACGCCCCGTCCCGGCGGAAGCCGCGGCGCGCCATCGACACGCCACGGATCCGCAGCTACCCGGGCGGCTACCGGCTGGAGGATCTCGGCACGTTCACTCCGCCCCCGGGCTGCCCCGTTCGCCACTAGAGTTCGGCGCCATGAGCCTGGCCGACCGTCTGTATCCGGCGCGGGTCATCGCACGCTCGGGGTTGATGGGTCCGCTCCGCCCCGACAAGTACCTCCGCATCGGCGCCGTCGCGCGGCGCCAGGGCGTGCACGCCCTCGTCGGTGCCAGCCTGGCCGCGAAGCGGTGCCCGAACCGTCCGGCCATCATCGACGAGCGCGGGGCGCTCACCTGGCGCGAGCTCGAGCAGCGCACCGACGCGCTCGCGGCCGCGCTCCTCCCGCACCTGCCCGAGGGCAACCGCCGGATCGGCCTGCTGGCCCGCAACCACCGCGGCTTTGTCGAGGCCCTCGTCGCCTCCGGCAAGCTCGGTGCGTCGCTGGTGCTGCTCAACACCGCCTTCGCCGGCCCTCAGCTGGTCGAGGTGCTGAGCCGCGAAGAGGTCGACGTACTCATCTACGACCAGGAGTACGCCGAGGCGCTGGCCTCCCTGTCGGCTGGGCCCGCAGGCCCGGTGCACGTCATCGCCTGGGAGGAAGAGCCCGCGGGCGGCCTCACCATCGACGGCCTGATCGAGGCCCACCTGGGCCAGCGACCGCCACCGCCGACCCAGACGCCGGGCGTCATCCTGCTCACCAGCGGCACCACCGGCACGCCGAAGGGCGCCCGGCGCGGCGCCAGCGGGGGCGTCAACGACCTGGTCGCCTCGATCGAGCGCGTGCCGTGGCGCACCGAGGACACGCTCGTCGTGGCCGCGCCGATGTTCCACGCCTGGGGGTTCGGCTGCCTGGTGCTCGGCGCCACGATGGCCAACACGCTGGTGATGCGCCGGCACTTCGACCCCGAGCAGACCCTGGCGATGGCGGCCCGGCACCGCGCCGGCGGCATCGGCCTGGTGCCGGTCATGATCGAGCGGATGATGGCGCTGCCCGAGGTCGTCCAGGATCGCTACCCGCTGCCCGCGCTGCGCTACGTCACCGCCAGCGGCTCGGCGATGGAGCCGTCGGCCCTGATCCGGTTCATGGACCGGTTCGGCGACGTCGTCTACAGCCACTACAACGCCACCGAGGCGGGCATGATCGCCACCGCCGTCCCCGACGACCTGCGGGCCGACCCGCGATCCGCCGGCCGGCCGGTGCGCGGCTGCGACATCCGGATCCTCGACGATCACGGCACCAAGCTGGGGCCGGGCGAGGTCGGTCAGATCGCGGTGCTGAACGGCACGCCGTTCGACGGCTATACCCACGGCGGCGGCAAGGACAGCCTCGACGGCTACATGCTCACCGGCGACCTCGGCCGTCTCGACTCGTCGGGCCGGCTCACCGTCGAGGGTCGCGTCGACGACATGATCATCTCGGGCGGCGAGAACGTCTATCCCGCCGAGGTCGAGGCGGTGCTCTCCACGCACCCGTCGGTGCTCGAGGCGGCCGTCATCGGTGTCGAGGACGAGAAGTTCGGCCAGCGGCTCAAGGGGTTCGTGGTCTTCGAGGCCGGGGTCGAGGGCGACACCGACGTGCTCCGCCAGCACGTGCGCGAGCAGCTGGCCAACTACAAGGTGCCGCGCGAGATCGTGGTGATGGAGACCCTCCCCCGCAACGCGAGCGGCAAGGTCGTCAAGCGCGACCTGCCCAACGACTGACGTCGAATCGGGGGTCCCGGCCCCTCGAATCGGGAGTTCTGGCCCCTCGAATCTGGAGTTCTGGCCCCTCGAATCGGGATTGGTGGGAAGTGCCATCGCTGCCACAAAGCCCGACTCAAGGGGCCACAGGCCCTGACTCAACGGGCCACAACCCCGGATTCGACCGGGGAGGTGGCGCTTCAACCAGCGTTGGTGGCGGCCAGGCGTCGTACCACCGCGGCGGCGGGCTCCTCGCGCGCCAGCCGCGCGGCCTGTCCCGCCCAGAGCGGCGAGAACTCCCCCGACCCCGACGCCTCTGCCGCCGCGCGTAGCGGGGCGGTGCCCGCGGTGGCGTAGGGGAACGCCGGCGCATCCTCCGAGAGCGGCCCGACCTCGCGGATCAGCCGGTTCTCGATGCCACGGGCCGGTCGGCCGGTCACCACGTTGGTGAGGACGGTCGCGTCGTCTGCTGCCTCGGCGAGCGCCCGGCGGTGCGGCTCGGAGGTCGATGCCTCGGGGGTGCGCAGGAACGCCGTGCCCACCTGCACGGCCTCGGCACCCAGCGCCAGCGCCGCGGCCACCCCGCGGTGGTCGGCGATACCGCCTGCGGCGATCACGGGTACGTCGACCGCGTCGACCACCTGGGGCACCAGCGCCATCGTCCCGACCTGATGGGCCGGGTCGGTGCCGAGGAACATCCCGCGGTGGCCACCGGCCTCACAGCCTTGGGCGATCACCGCGTCGCAGCCGTGCTGGGCGAGCCACCGCGCCTCAGCGACGGTGGTCGCCGACGAGAGCACCTTCGCGCCGGTGCCGCGGACCCGGTCCACCAGCGGCACCGCCGGTAGCCCGAAGTGGAAGCTCACCACCGGTGGCCGCAGCTCTTCGACGAGCTCGCAGGCCTGCTCGTCGAAGGGCGCTCGGCCCGAGGTCAATGCCTCGGGCCGGTCCACCCCGAGCTCCGCGTAGTACGGAGCGAGCCGGTCGAACCACACCGACCCGTCGGAGTCGGCCGGCAGGGTGTCAGCGTGGCAGAAGAAGTTCAGGTTGAACGGCCGGTCGGTCCCGGCGCGGATCGCGGCGACTTCGGACCGGGCCTGGTCGGGGGTCAGGAGCGCGCAGGGCTGCGAGCCCAGCCCGCCGGCCGCCGAGACCGCGATGGCCAGCGCGCTCCCGTTGGCCCCCGCCATCGGCGCCTGGATGATCGGGACCTCGATCCCGAGAAGCTCGAGCACTGTCACCCGACGGATCATGGTCGACGGACCGGACCCCGTCCAGGAGGGCCGCCGGGGCCGCGAACATGAACCCGAGGCCGCGCGCGACCAGCACCCGATGCAGCCCCAGGCAGACCAGCGCCACCAGGACGGTCATCAGCAGCGGGTAGGCGACGGTCAGCACGCTCGTGGCCGGGAGCCATCCGACCTCGGTGCGGAACGACAGGTGCGCGACGACGGCCAGCACCGCCAGGTGCATCACGTAGACCGGCAGCGTCCGCTGACCGAGCCAGGCCAGCGGCCGGGAGCAGGCCGTCCCGGAGAGCCGGACCGCTGCAACCACGCCCATCGGTACGCCGATCAGGCTGAGCAGCACGATCGTCACGCTGTGCCGTGCGCCGGCCTCCTCCAGCCCGACGGTCAACGCGACGTACGTCGCGAGCATCACGAGCAGCGGCAGCCGCAGACCGGCGATCCGGCGTAGCAGGTGGGGGTAGTAGGCACCGAACGCGAAGTAGCCGAAGTGCGCCAGCACCGCGACCCGGTTGGTCTCCTCGAGCCCCAGCCACGACGTCGAGAGCGCGACGCCAGCGGCGCCAGCCAGCACCAGTGGGGCCGGGAGCCCGCGCAGCGCCTTGGCGAGCACGAAGTAGGCGGCCAGCGCGAACAGGAACCACATGCTGGTGGCGGCCCACACCAGCTCGGTGAGGAAGTCCAGTGGCCCTTCGGTGCGGTTCGCGGGGAGGGTCCGCTCGAAGGTGTAGATCCCGGCGTACACGACCAGCCAGACGACGTACAGGTAGTAGGGATTGAGGATCCGCTTGCGCGACGCAGCCCACGGGCGGGCGATCGAGGAGGCCGCGAAGAAGCCGCTCACGGCGAAGAACAGCGGCATCCGGATCGGCTTGAGCGCCGCGGTGATCCACAGCCAGGCGTCCTCGGCCTGGTCGAGTCCGGCCGGTACGACCATGCCGTACTGCTTGCCGGCGACGTGGTGCAGCACCACCAGCAGGATGCAGATGCCTTTGGCGACGTCGGGCCACTGCAGGCGCGTCGAGGAGTCCTTCATGCCCCAACTGATGCTCGCGAACGCCGGTTGGTTCTCAGAAGTTGGTGCGAGAATCCCGGAAGACCCTCAGGAGGCCAGCCATGAAGCGTGTTGCGACGAGCGTGGCCACGCTCCTAGCGGCCATCGCGCTGACGTCCTGCGGCTCGGACGACGGTGACGACGACACGGCGGCTCCGACCCCGGACGACTCGACGAGCGCGGCCACCGAGACGTGCGCGGAGAGCTTCAACGCGGATGCGCCCGTCGCCTTCGCGCGGATCGTCCGGCTGAGCCATGCCGACGGTGCCCCGATCCTCACCGGCACGTATGCCGGCGAGGCCTTCACCGCCGAGGCCTTCGACGACACGACCGACGGCACGGGCGTGGACGCAACCGTCGAACCGGGCGCTTGTGTCGTGACCGAGCCGAGCGACCTGGGCACGTTGTACGTCTTCGCGGTCGCGGACGACGGCACCTGGCACCGCTTCCTCGAGTCCGATCCCCTGGTTCCGCTCTCCACCGACCCGGCGTCCCGGCTCGAGGACGTGGTCGAGACGACGCTCACAGAGGGACAGACCTCCGACAGCCCGGACCTGGTGCCGATCGGCTCGTGACGCCTACCGCAGCGCGATCCGGACCAGCAGCGGCCGGTGGTCGCTGTTGAACCCGAACAGCGTGCGCTGGCTGAGGAACTTCAGGTCGCCGGACTCGAGGTCACTCCGGGCGGCGTGCACGTAGTCGATGTAGCGGCCAGTGGGCGGGTGGGTCGGCAGCAGGTCCTTGCCGCCGAGCACGTCGTACGACGAGCGGGCCACCGAGGCGAGCGCCTTGCCCGGCGCCCCCGGCAGCGCGACCCGGGCATCGGCGCGTGCGTCGAAGTTGTAGTCGCCGGTGCCCACGACCCAGCGCCCCGGCGCCGTCTCCCACTCGCGGCGCATCCGCTCGAGCTGGAACCGGGCCCGGGCGGCGTTGCTGGTCTGGGTCCAGTGGCCGGGGCGGTCGCGGTCCTCGCTCTTGTGCGGGAGGTGGGTGTTGATCACCGACAGCAGTCGTCCGGTCGCCCGGTGCCGCAGCGTCACCCGGATGATGTAGCGGTTCCCGAACGGATAGCGACCGGTCACCTCGTCCACGCCGAACGCGACCAGTCGCGACGTGGCCGTGACGTACTCGAACTCCGAGCGTCGCCACGAGACGGCCAGCTCCTTGGCCCCGGAGGGGAACCGCTTGGTCTCCCAGCCGCGGTCCTTCAGTGCCGTGAACACCGGCGCGAAGTGCTGCGCTTCCTGCCAGCCCACGACATCGACCGCGGGCCGAGAGGTCAGTGAACGGGCGTCCGCGGTGGCCTGGGCGACGGAGAGCTGGCTGAACTCGTTCATCGTCACGAGGCCGATCTGGTCGCGCAGCTCGATCGTCTTCCCGGCGCTGGTCGGAGGCTTCGAGCCGACCGGCGGGATCTCGTCCTCGGCCTCGACCTCGCCCGAGGCCAGGGAAGCCTGTTCGCCACCATCGCGCTTGCCATCGCTGGCATAGCCGGAGTCCGAGCCGCTGAAGACCGGCACGATCACGAAGGCCAACACGGTCGCCAGCACCAGCAGCGGCGGAGGCCCGGCCCACCGCCGTCGGCGCACGGCTGAGCCCACGGTCGACTCTCCCTCTCGGTCGGGCTGAATTCGGGACGCACCGCGACGCTAACCGGCGCACGCCCACCGGCCCGGGATTGGCGCGCCGTGTCGGGAGACGCGAACGAAAGGCAGGCGCAAAACGGGCTCCGGCCGGCCGAGACCTCCCCAGGCACGGCCGACCGGAGTCGCTCCTTCTTGAATACCAGCCGATCGCAAATGAGCTAGTCGAGCACTGCCTGCGGGTCGGTCGGCCGCTCCCCACTGGCGATGTCGTGGAGCAGCCCGTCGAACCGCTTGCGCAGGTCGTCGCTGGTCGCAGTGCCGGACTCCCACGTCTCCACCAGTCGGGCCGCCAGCTCACGGACCTTCACGTTGCGGTGGCTGGACCACCAGTTCAACATCGCGAACGCCTGGTCGGCGTCCAGGCCGTAGGCGAGCATCAGGCTGCCCTTGGCCTGCTCGATGATGGCCCGGCTCTCCACGGAGGCGGCGACCGCCTCGTTGGCGACCTCTACGCCCACGGCGCGAAAGTCCGCCGTGAGATCCACGTAATAGCCGTCGATCGAGGTGACGCTGTCGTCCTCGCACATGCCGCCCTCGCAGACCAGCACCACGCGACGCTCGACCTCGTCAGCTCCGAGCAGTCGGTACGAGATGCTGAACGACTCTCCGGTCTGCGCCGCCTGCATCAGCACTGCGGCGACAGGGTCTCGGTCCTCGGGGTGGTTGCCCTTCAGGACGTAGTCGGTCGTCGGGGTGATCGACCCGGGTTCGAGCCCATGGATGCGGAACACCTCGTCGTCCCACTCCCATGTGCCGCTTTCCAGGTCGCAGGTGAACCGGCCAACCTGTGCCTCACGCCCTGCGCTCATGGGCTGAGGGTAGACGCGGTCAGACAGGATGGGGGCGTGTATGCCGTCACTCTCTCCACCTCGCCTGCCGCCGAGCTGCGTCCGCTCGAGCCCTGGATGGCCGAGGAGTTCTTCGCTCACATCGAACGAGGCCGGGCCACGATCGACCCGTGGATCCCCTGGGCCGCGTTCTCGACGGACCTCGACTCGGCCCGCGGCACCCTCCAGCGGTACGCCGACAAGCAGGCCGCCGACGCCGGGCGCATCCACGGCATCTGGCTCGAGGGCACCCTCGTCGGCGGGGTGATGTTCCCCCGCTTCGACGCCGCGACCGGCAACTGCGAGATCGGCGTGTGGACGGAACCGGCGGGCGAGGGGCACGGGCTGATCACCACCGCCGCCCGGCTGCTGGTCGAGTACGCCTTCGGCGAGCGCGGCATGCAGCGGATCGAGTGGGTCACCTCGACCCGCAACGCCCGGAGCAGCGCAGTCGCCCGTCGGCTGGGCATGAGCCTGGACGGCGTACTCCGCAAGGAGTTCCTGCACAACGGCGAGCGCCTCGACAGCGAGGTCTGGTCGCTGCTCCGCGAGGAGTGGAACGGCTGAAGTGAGCCGCTGAACTACTTCGGTTGATGGGTGACAGATCTACTTCGGTTGATCCCTGACACTCGTCTGGACTTTACGACGTCCTCCTGGGACCGATGCTCGCTTCTTCCTCACCTCCCCGGGGTGCTCGCGCGTCTGGGTGCGGAGCAGTTCATCGCCGTCGAAGCACTGGATGACCTGGTCGGTGACCCATACGTCGATGTTGCGTCCGGCCGCGGCCTGGCCCAGGCACACCTGCTGCCACGACACGCTGACCACACCGACCGCGCTGGCTCGTCTGCGACCCAACCGTCACCGCGAGCGGCCTCGGGACGGCGTGGCGGCTCGACCAGTGCCCGCAGCGGGGTCACGGCCGCGGTTGTTCTTGGTAGAACCGTTCGGCCGGGGTGGCCATCCCCATGGACTGGTGCGGCCGCTGGGTGTTGTAGTCGGCCACCCACTCATTCAGCTCAGCCTGCGCAGCAGCCAGGGACTCGAAGATCCGGTCGGTACGGAACTCGGTCCGGATCGCCCGGTGGAACCGCTCCACCTTCCCGGTCGTGGTCGGTGACCGAGGCTTGGTCAACAGATGCTCGATCCCGTTCTCCCGGCAGACCCGGTCAAAGAGCACCTCGACCGGTGGCCGGTTGAACCTGCCGGTGAACACCTTCCCGTTGTCGGTCAGGATCTGCCCGGGCACCCCGTAGGTCCGCAACGCCAGCGCCAGCCCCTCGCACACCCGCTGGGAGGACTCCCGCAGCATCAAGAACGCCGACACACAGAACCTCGAGTGGTCATCGACCCCGGTCAATGCCTTGACCCGGCGCCCGTCGGCCAACGCGAACCCGCCGACCACGTCCATCTGCCACAGCTCCATCGGGGTCCCGCGCTCCCAGCGCTTCCACCTCCGCTCGCGTGGTCGCCTCGCATCAGGGTCGATCAGGCTCAACCGGACCAGCGCCCGATAGACCGCCGACTCAGAGGGCACCGGATCCACACCCCGCTTGCCCAGCTCAAAGACCAGCCGCCGCGGCCCCCAGGTCGGATGGCTCCGACGCAGGTCGGCCACCGCGACCTCGACCTCGGCTGGCATCTGATGAGGACACGACCTCGGACGGTGCGAACCGTTGCCGAGGCCCTCCAAGCCGCCGGCCTCGTACTTGGCCAGCCACTCATGCACGGTCTGCCGACGCACCCCGAAGCGCGCCGCCACATCCGTGACCGTCTCGCCGTCGCCGATCACTGCCAACACGGCCTGATACCGCTGCTCAGCCACACTCATCTCCCGCATGAATCGGGAGTGTCCGGTATCAACCGAAGTAGGTGTCCGCCATCAGCCGGAACACCGTCCGCCCTCAACCGAAGACAAAATGTCCGGTGTCACCCGAAGGCACACAGCTGAAGTGAGCCGCCTGTCGGAATCGAACCGACGACCTTCTCATTACGAGTGAGACGCTCTACCGACTGAGCTAAGGCGGCGTGCCGTCCGTACGCGGACAACCCGCGGAAGTATAGGGAACGGTCCTGGCTCGGACGAAACCGACGCAGCGTCGGATCAGCACTCGAGCCCGTCTTCGGGAACCGTCCCCTCGATCAGGTAGTCCTCGACGGCCACGTCGATGCAGTCGTTGCCCTTGTTGTAGGCCGTGTGTCCGTCGCCGTCGCGGCTGACCAGCACGCCCGACTCCAGCTTGCCGGCCAGCGCCACCGCCTCTTCGTACGGCGTTGCCGGGTCGCGCGTGGTGCCGATCACCACGATGGGCGCTGCGCCCTCGGCCCGGATGTCCAGCGCCTCGTAGGGCGGCTCGACCTGGAGGCCGCGGCAGTTGACCAGCCCCCACGCGAAGACCTCGCCGAAGGTCGGCGAGACCTCCTTGAAGTCCTTGTAGTTGGAGCGCACCTGGCCCGGCTCGATCGAGATGGGGTCGTCGAGGCAGTTGATCGCGTAGATCGCCTCGAGGCTGTTGTCGGCGTACTCGCCGTTCTCGCGGGAGCCGTAGAAGTCGGAGAGCAGCAGCAGCGTGGAGCCGTCGCCGTCGAAGGCCTCCTCCAGAGCCTGGTCGAGGATGTACCAGTTGCTCTCGCTGTAGAGCGGCGTCACGATCCCGTAGAACGCGTTGCCGATCTGCAGGTCGCGCTCCTCGCCGGTCGGCAGCGGGGCATCGTCGATCTCGTCCAGCAGTCCGGCGATCCGGTCGAGCCCTTCCTGCACGGTGTCGCCGAGGAAGCAGTCGCCGCCGTCGATGCAGTCCTGGATGTAGGAGTCCAGCGCCACCTGGAAACCGCCGGCCTGGTTGAGCACGCTCTGCCGCAGGGTGAGGGCCGGGTCGGTGGCGCCGTCCAGCACGAACTTGCCGACCTTGTCGGGGAACAGCTCGGCGTACGTCGAGCCGAGCCGGGTGCCGTAGGAGAAGCCGAGGTAGGTGAGCTTGTCCTCGCCGAGGGCGGCGCGCAGCACATCCATGTCGCGGGCGGCCTCGTTGGTGGAGACATGACCGACCAGGGCGTCGGAGTTCTCGGCGCAGCCCTCGAAGAAGTTCTCGAGCGAGTCGGCGTACGCCTCGTCCTCGCCCGGGTCGTCGGGAGCCGGGTCGGCGGCGATGAACGCGTCGAGCTCCTCGTCGGACAGGCAGTCGACCGGGTCGGAGGAGCCGGTGCCGCGCGGGTCGAAGCCGACGATGTCGAACGACTCGCGCAGCGGGTCACCGAAGTAGCTCTCGGCGTCGTTGGCCGTCTGGGTGCCGGGCGCTCCGGGACCGCCGGGATTGACCACGAGCGACCCGACCCGAGCATCGGGGTCCTCGGCCGGCGCCCTGAGCAGCGCGAGCTCGATCGAGCCGGCGGCAGGGTCCTTGTAGTCGATCGGCACGGTCAGCGTCGAGCACTCCTTGCCGCTCTCGCAGTCGGTCCACTCGAGCTCCTGGGAGTAGAACTCGGCCAGGTCGCTCTTCGGCGGCGCGGTGACCGACGAGGGGACCGGTGTCGTGGGCCGGCTCGAGTCGTCGTCGCCGCCGTCGTCGTCGTCGCTTCCGATGACCAGGGCGAGCCCGCCCCCGACGCTCAGGGCGAGCAGAGCCACCAACACCCAGACAACGACTGCCTTCGGACTCATCGACCGCTCCCCTCGGGCACCTTCAGTGCCACCATCATGGACTCCAGCGCCAAGGCGACCGGGACGTTGAACTCGAGCATCTGCTCACGGGCCTCGAAGATCCAGCCGATCCGCCGCAGGTTGAGCTCGGGCGTCGAGGCGCTGACCACGCGCTGGATGTCGCCGCGGATCTCCTCGTTGACGAGCGGTCCGGCCGCACCCTTGGCGAGCGCGATCGCGTCGCGGTAGACCGACGCCAGGTCCATCAGCCCCCGGTCGACCATGTCGAGCTGCCGCCGCTTGGCCCGGGTCTTCTGGGCCCGCTCCATCGCCGACAGGGCGGGCGAGTACTCGCGCGGCCTGCGCCCTCGCTCCACGACGCCGTAGGCGGTGTCGAGGTCGGCCTTCTCGCGGGCGTCGAGCTCGCTGGTGATCAGGTCGGCCTCCTCCTTGGTGACCTCGGCGAGGTTGGACGCGGCATTCATGCAGGCACCGAGAGTGGTCAGCCGCGCGGGGATGGACACCACCTCGCGGCGCCGGTTGCGGGTCTCCTCGTCACGGGCCAGCGCCCGGGCCCGGCCGATGTGGCCCTGGCTGGCGCGGGCGGCGTACGACGCCAGCGCCTCGTCGACCCCGTGGCTGCGCACCAGGAAAGCCGCGACTTCCTCGGGGGTGGGGGTGGCCAGGGTGAGCAGCCGACACCGAGACCGGATCGTGGGCAGCACATCCTCGACGGTCGGCGCGCAGAGCATCCACACGGTGCGGGGGGTCGGCTCCTCGATCGCCTTGAGCAGCGCGTTGCAGGCCTGCTCGGTGAGCCGGTCGGCGTCCTCGACGATCAGGATCTGCCAGTGCCGGCCGACCGGCGCCAGCGCCGAGCGGCGGACCAGGTCGCGGACCTCGTCGACGCCGATCGACAGCTTCTCGGTGCGGATCACGTCGACGTCGGCATGGCTGCCGGCCAACACCGTGTGGCAGGAATGGCACTCGCCGCAGCCGGCCTCGCTCGGCCCGCGCTCGCACTGAAGAGCAGCTGCGAACGCCACCGCCGCGTTGGACCGGCCGGATCCCGGCGGACCGGTGAACAGCCAGGCGTGGCTCATGCCGTGACCCTCGGCCGCGGCACGGAGCGCCACAATCGCTCGGCCTTGGCCCACCAGGCTGTCCCAGACGGTCATAGCAGCTGGTCGACCCGCTCGCGCACCGCCGCCGCAATCTCCTCGACGGTGCCGGAGGAGTCGAGGACGAGGTAGTGGTCGGGGTCGGCTGCGGCGATCGCGAGGAAAGCGTCGCGCGCGCGGCGGTGGAACTCGACGGACTCCGCCTCGATCCGGTCGCGTTCCTCGAACCGCCCGAGCCCGGCCTCCGGGTCGACGTCGAGCACGACGGTCAGGTGCGGTCGCAGGTCGCTCGTGGCCCAGCGCAGGACGTGCTCGAGCTCGGCGCTGTCGAGGCCGCGGCCGACGCCTTGGTAGGCGAGGGCGGTGTCGACGTAGCGGTCGGTGATCACCACCGCGCCGCGCTCCAGCGCCGGAGCGACGACCTTCTCGACGTGCTCGGCCTTGTCGGCGGCGTACAGCAGGGCCTCGGTGTGGTCGGTGAGATGACCGGTCGCCGGGTCGAGCACGATCCGGCGGATCTCCTTGCCGACCGGGGTGTCACCCGGCTCGAACGTGAGCAGCACGTCGCGCCCGGACTCGCCCAGCGCGTCGGCGAGCAGCTTGGCCTGCGTGGACTTGCCCGACCCCTCGCCGCCCTCGAAGCACACGAAGACGCCGGTGGCGGAGTACTGACCGGGTGTGCTCACGCGGGAGAACCTACGAGACAGCGCCGACCCTCGCCACATGGGGCCCATCGGTGGTTGAGGTGTGAGGAGCGTCAGCGACGAGCCTCGAAACCACCGAGGAGCGACGTTGGTTTCGAGGCTCAGGCCTTGACGGCCTTCGCACCTCAACCAGCGTCGCTACTTCTTGGCGGCCTTCTTGGTCGTCTTCTTCGCGGTCTTCTTCGTGGACTTCTTGGCCGTCGACTTCTTGGCGCCCTTCTTGGCGGCCTTCTTCGCAGGCCCCCGCTCGCGACGCTCGGCCAGCAGCTCGGCGGCCCGCTCGATGGTGATGCCCTCGACGGTGTCGTCCTTGCGCAGGGTGGCGTTGTACTCGCCGTCGGTGACGTACTCGCCGAACCGGCCCGACTTCACCACGACCGGCTGGCCCGAGACCGGGTCGTTGCCGAGCTCCTTCAGCGGCGGGGCGGCCGCTGCCCGCCCCCGCTGCTTCGGCTGCGCGTAGATCTTCAGCGCCTCGTCGAGGGTGGTCGAGAAGATCTGGTCCTCGGTGGTCAGCGAGCGCGAGTCGGTGCCCTTCTTGAGGTAGGGCCCGTAGCGACCGTTCTGCGCGGTGATCTCGTCGCCGCTCTCCGGGTCGGTGCCGACCACTCGCGGCAGGGACAGCAGCTTCACGGCGTCGTCGATCGTGATCGTGTCGAGCGACATCGACTTGAACAACGAGCCCGTGCGCGGCTTCGCGCTCTTGGGGGCGTCCTCGGGCAGCGCCTCGGTGACGTAGGGCCCGAACCGGCCGTTCTTCGCGACCACCGGCAAGCCGGTGTCCGGGTGGCTGCCGAGCTCGATCTCCTCGCCGGCCGGGTTCAGGAAGAGCTCCTGCGCCTTCTCGAGCGTCAGCTCGTCCGGCGGCAGGTCCTCCGGCACGTTGGCCCGCTTGCCCGTGGGGTTGCCCTCGTCGTCGGGGCCCTCGAGGTAGGGGCCGTAGCGACCGACCCGCAGGTTGATGCCCGACTCCGGGTTACCGACCGGGAAGGTCGCGAGCTCGCGCGCGTCGATCTCGCCGAGCTCGGTGACCAGCGTGTGCAGACCCTGCACGTTGTCGGAGCCGTAGTAGAACTCGCTGAGCTCGGTGACCCGGTCCTTGCGACCGTTGGCGATCTCGTCGAGCACGTCCTCCATGACAGCGGTGAACTCGTATGAGACCTGGCGCGGGAAGTGCTCCTCCAGCAGCCGGATCACCGAGAACGCCAGCCAGGCCGGCACCAGCGCGGTGCCCTTCTTGTAGACGTAGCCGCGGTTCTGGATGGTGCCGAGGATCGAGGCGTACGTCGACGGGCGGCCGATCTCCCGCTCCTCGAGCTCCTTGATCAGCGTCGCCTCGGTGTAGCGCGCAGGCGGCTTGGTCTCGTGTCCGTTGGCGGACAGCGCCGCGGCCGAGACCGCATCGCCCTCGGCGAGCGCCGGCAGCCGGGTCTCCGCGTCGTCCTTGGCGGCCCCCTCGTCGGTGCCCTCGACGTAGGCCCGCAGGAAGCCGTGGAACGTGATCACCCGGCCGGACGCGCCGAACACGACGTCCTCACCGGTGGTCGCGGCGCCGCCGAGCCGGATCGAGACGCTCTGGCCGGTGGCGTCCTTCATCTGCGAGGCGACGGTGCGCATCCAGATCAGCTCGTAGAGCCGGAACTGCTCGCCGGTCAGGCCGGTCTGCGCCGGGGTGCGGAACGACTCGCCGGCGGGCCGGATCGCCTCGTGCGCCTCCTGGGCGTTCTTGACCTTGGAGGCGTAGGTGCGGGGTGCGTCGGGGAGGTACTCCGCGCCGTACAGCTCCCGCACCTGGGACCGCGCCGCGTTGACCGCGGAGCCGGACAGCGTGGTGGAGTCGGTACGCATATAGGTGATGTAGCCGTTCTCGTACAGCCGCTGCGCCACCGACATCGCCACCGACGCGGTCATGCCGAGCTTGCGTCCGGCCTCCTGCTGCATCGTCGTGGTGCGGAACGGGGCGTACGGCGAACGGCGGTAGGGCTTCGACTCGACCGAGCGGACGTCGTACGTCGTGTCGGCGAGCGCGGTGACGAGGGCCTCGGCCCGGGTCCGGTCGAGGTGGACGACGTCGACGCCGGGCTTGAGCTGGCCGTCCTCGCCGAAGCTGCCGCCCTGGGCGACGCGCTTGCCGTCGATCGAGTGCAGCTTGCCCGGGAACATCCGCTGATCGTGCTTGTCACCGGCGTCGAAGGTGCCCTCGAGGTCCCAGTACGACGCCACCCGGAACCTGATCCGGTCGCGCTCGCGGTCGACCACGAGCCGCGTCGCCACCGACTGCACGCGGCCCGCGGAGAGGCCGGACATGACCTTCTTCCACAGCACCGGGGAGACCTCGTAGCCGTAGAGCCGGTCCAGGATCCGGCGCGCCTCCTGGGCCTCGACCAGGTCCATGTCGAGCTCGCGCGGGTTGTCCGCCGCCTCCTGGATCGCCTGCTTGGTGATCTCGTGGAAGACCATCCGCTTGACCGGGATGTCCTTCGGCTTCAGCTCGTCGAGCAGGTGCCAGGCGATCGCCTCGCCCTCGCGGTCCTCATCGGTGGCGAGGAAGAGCTCGTCGGCTTCCTTGAGCAGACCCTTGAGCTTGGAGATGTGCGCCTTCTTGTCGCGGGGCACGACGTAGTAGGGCTCGAAGCCGTTCTCGACGTCGACGGCCAGCCGGCCCCAGGGCTTGTCCTTGATCTTCGCCGGGGTGTCGGCGGCGCTCTGCGGAAGGTCGCGGATGTGGCCGATGGAGGACTCGACGACGTACCCGTCGCCGAGGTACCCGCCGATGGTGCGGGCCTTGGCCGGGGACTCGACGATCACCAATTTGTGCGCCACGAACTGCTGTCTCCTACCGCAAAGTTGCTCGCGAACCCCGTCTCTCGGGGGTCACGGCCGAACACGGTAGCGCGTGTTGTCCAGTCCGCCGCTTTCGGTGGGCCGGTCGTGAGCGTCCGCTCAGTCGTCCACCTGGAGCTGCGAGGTGGCCGCTTCCAGCTGGTCGATCAGCTTCTGGTTGCCGATCGGGACCACGGCGACGTAGAGCCCGAACTCCTCGTCGTCGCCGATGTCGACGACGATCACCTTGGAGTAGTCGCCGTCGACTGTGATCTCCGGATCGTCGACCCGGATCTCGCTGGTGACCGCGTAGGCGTCGTGCCCGTCGACCTGGATCGCCTCGCGCTCGAGGTCCTCGCGACCACTGAAGTTGCGGTAGAAGTTCGGCGAGTCCGTCATGCAGGTGATGACCTGGTCGACCGAGGCCTCCAGGTCGAAGTAGCCGCTGGCCTTGGGGAGCCCGCCGACGGTGTACAGCGAGATCCACTGCTCCTCGACCGACCTGCCGACCCCGGCCACCCCGTCGGCGAACGTGAACGTGGTCGTGATCTGCGGCTCGAGCGGGTCGTAGCCCCGCACCGGCGGCAGCGTCAGGTCGCCGCCGTGGATCGAGCCGTCGCCGGACACCTCGCCGCCGGCGCCGGGCAGGCCGCCCGAGCACTCCCGGCCGGTAGGACCGGTGTCGGTCGGCGACTCGGTCGGCGTTGCGGGCGAGGCGGTCGGGTCCTCCGTCTCGTCGGTGGGGTCATCGGTGTCGTCGGTCTCGTCCTCGGTCTCCTCCGTCTGCGAGGAGTCGTCGGCCGAGTCGTCGCCGTCGTCGTCGGTGAGCGCACGGACGCCGAAGAAGCCGCCGACCGCCAGACCGATGATGAGGAGTACGGCGAGCGCGATCAGCAGCGGACCCTTGTTCGAGCCGCCGGGCCCACCGGGCGCACCGGGGTAGCCCGGGCCGCCGTACTGGCCGGGCTGCGGCTGCGCGGCGTACTGCTGTTGGTAGGGGTCGACGGGCTGCTGCGGGTACGCACTCGGCGTCACCTGGGTCGGCGGGGCAGCCGCCGGTGGCGGGACGGGCGCGCCGGGAGCCGGGGTGGACGGGTCGGACGTCGTCTGCTCGCTCCAGGACTGTCCGTCCCAGTAGCGGAACATCTGGGGCTGACCGGACGGGTCTGGATACCAACCTGGAGTGGCCACACCGAAGATTAACCCGATGCCACGCGGCTCAGGAGTTGCCGGGTCGCCGCGTCGGCGGGATAGAAAGCCTCGATCGCCAGCTCCGAGACGGTCACCTCGCGCGGGGTGCCGAAGACCGTCGTCGTCGACCAGAGCCGGAGCTCGTCGCCGCCGACCATCAGCCGCAGCGGCACCACCACGCCGGGGGTCTGCTCGGTCGTCGTCGCGTCGGTCGCGTACTCGTCGATGATCGCCGCGAGCCGCTCGTCCCGGCTGACGTCGTACTCATGACGCAGGCGGGCGATCAGGTGGCCGCGCCACTCGTCGAGGTTGCGGATCATCGGGGCCAGGCCGTCGGGGTCGAGGCTCAGCCGGATGACGTTGACCGGTGGCTCCAGGAGCCGCGGCGCCACTCCGCCGAGGATCGAGTAGACCGCGTCGTTGGCCGAGACCAGGTCCCAGCCCGGGTCGATCACCAGTGCCGGGTAGGGCAGGTGCGCCGACAGGATCGCCTCGATCGCCTCGGCGACGTCGGCCATCGGCGGCTCGGTAAGCCGGTGCTCGGGATGCGCGGGCGCGAAGCCGCCGGCCAGCAGCACCCGGTTCTGCTCGCGCAGCGGTACGGCGAGCTCGTCGCAGAGCCGCACGATCATGCCCGGCGTCGGCCGGGACCGGCCGGTCTCCACGAAGCTCACGTGCCGGGTGGAGACGCCGGCCCGCGAGGCGAGCTCGAGCTGGGACAGGTTGCGCCGCCGTCGCCACTCGCGCAACAGGACTCCCGCGTTCTGGCTCATGCCGCCGAACGTAGCGAGCGCGGGTAGCCGTGCCCATGACCTGGCAGGTCATGCTCGTCATCTCGTGGGCAGCAGGAAGCCCTCCTCGACGAGCTCCCGGACCACCGGTAGATAGGTGCTCCGGGCGTCGTCGGTGTCGAGCTCGAGCAGGTCGGCGAGAGCGGCCAGGATCTGCCCGACCGTCAGCTCCCCGTCGCAGGCGCCGACCAGGCCGGCGACGACGGTGTCGGCGGTGCGGGCCCGGCGGAAACCGCGCTGCTGGCGGAGCACAAGCGTCTCAGGATGCTCGGCGCCGACCGGACCGACGGTCTCCTGACGCAGGTCCACGCGGGCCACCAGCCGCGTGTCGAGACCGACCTCGAGGCCGATCGAGGCGCCCCACTCCGCGATCGCGGGGGCGATCGGCTGCTCGACGTCGTAGGGCCAGTCGAGCAGTCGATGGGTCGAGCCGCCACGCCGCAGGTTGACCCAGCCGAAGCCGATCCCCTCGATGCCCTGCTCCTCGAACCAGCCGAGCCAGGTGTCGTAGCGCTCCCAGTAGTCGCCGCCGCCGTGGTGGCCGGAGTCCTTCAGCCACAGCTCGACGTACGCCGCGGGGTCGATGACCTCACGCTGCACCACCAGCGCGTCGCAGTCGGGGTCCAGCCAACCCGCCAGCCGCTCGTCCCAAGGACGATCGGTCTCGATCGCCCAGTTCGCCAGCACCTGGCACCAGCCGCCGTCGGTGAGGTGTCGCGGCGCTTCCCGCACGATGTGCTCGACCACCCGGTCGCCGGGCAGGCCCGAGTCGCGGTAGACCAGTCGCTCGCCGGTTGCCGGCGAGATCACGAACGGCGGGTTCGTCGCGATCAGGTCGAAGCGCTCCCCCACGACCGGCTCGAAGTAGGAGCCGTCGCGGACCTCGATCCGCGGGAGCTCGTTGAGCTCCGCGTTGAACCGGGCGATCTCGAGAGCTCGCCGGTTCACGTCGGTGGCCACCACCCGGTCGGCGTGCTCGGCCAGGTGCAGCGCCTGCACGCCACATCCGGTGCCGAGGTCGAGCGCCGAGCCGACCGGCTCGCGGATCGTCAGCTGGGCGAGTGAGCTCGAGGCCGCACTGATGCCGAGGACGTGGTCGGGCCCGACCCGCTGCGGGCCGCCGTCGAGCCCCGGGGTGAGGTCGCTGACCACCCAGAACTCGGTGTCGTCCGCGGCGTACGGCCGGCAGTCGAGGCGGGCGGCGACCTCCCCGACGCTGCGCTCGAGAAACCCTTCCGCGGCCAACCGGTCCACGAGGTCAGGCAGGGCCTGCTCGGCCGCGTCGACCGGCACCGGCGTCTGCAGCAGGAACAGCCGCACCAACGTCTCGAGCGGCGACCCACCCGTCGTACGTCGGCGGGCGGGCGTGGTCTCGTTGCGGCTCAGCGCCTCGTGCGCCCGCGGCCCGAGCAGGTCGGCCACGGCGGCGTAGGTGAACCCCGAGGCCACCAGCGCCGCGCGGAACCGGGCGGGGAGGTCGGCGCCTTGCACGCGAGGAGCGTACGGGTCGGGATACCACCACTGGTATGGACCACGGCGTGTTTATGTCTCGTACCCCTCGGTAGACGGTGCACCCGCCCTAGCCTCGAAAGACCGCGTGATTGAGGGATTGCGCGTTCCTGGGAGGGAAACCATGAAGCGTCCTTTGGCGCGCGCTTTCAGCGCTGCCGTCGTCACCGTCCTGATCAGCGCCGGCCTCTTGGCCGGCGCCACCACCAGCGCCCGAGCCGACTCGCATCCACCCGAGGAGAAGGACGTGCTTTCGTGCGTCCTGTCTCTGGACCTGGCCAACTGCCTCACCGGCGACTCCGATCTCCTCGGCACCGGAGCGGTCGGCTCGCCACTCTCGGTGGTCGAGCCGGTGTTCGGCTTCCTGCCCGCCAACCTGCTCGGCCTGATCTCCACCGACATCACCTGGCTGTGCAGCGGGACCGAGATCCCAGGAACCGAGGGGCTCACCGAGCTCGTGCCGACCGAGGCACTGGAGGGCTGCGAGGTCGCCGTACAGACGGTGACCACGCTGCTCGGCTTCCTGCCACTGACCCTGGTGACCGATCTGATCGGCATCACCGGCGACGGCGAGGACCCGGACCTACCGGCGAGCCTCGCCTCCGTGCTGACCTCGAACCCGGTCCTGTCCGGCTCCGGCAACATCGGCGCCCCGCTCACCCTGGCGAAGCCCGTCTTCGACCTCGTGCCGGCGCTGCAGCTACTGCTGGACACGGACGTGACGTGGCTGTGCGACGGAGTGCCGATCCCCGGCGTCGGGAACGTGACCCAGTACGTGCCGACCGAGGTGCAGGCGGGCTGCGCCATCGCCGTGGAGACGGTCACGACGCTTCTCAACCTGCTGCCCCTCGACCTGCTCACCAACATCATCAACCTCGATGACGAGCAGGGGCAGCTCACCGCCAGCGAGGCGCCCAGCATCTCCGGTGCCAAGAAGGTCGGCGGGCTCCTCGCGATCGATCCCGGCACCTGGCTGGGCGGCGTACTGGCCGTCCTTCCGGGGTTCGACTACCAGTGGTACAACACCTCGGGCGCGATCCCGGGTGCCACCTCGCGGGAGTACGTGCCCAGGCTGTCCGACGCCGGCAAGCCGTTGGCCGCGACCGTGACCGCCACCCTGACCGGCTTCCTGGACGGTCTGGGCATCACGAACGTGGTGCGGGTCGCGAAGGCGGGGAGCAAGACGAAGCTGAGCAAGGCCGGCGGTCGACTGGTCTCGTTCCGGGTCACCCCCGGAGCAGCGCACCCGACCGGCAAGGTCCGGCTGATGAAGGGCAAGAAGGCGCTGAAGACCTACAAGCTGAAGGCCGCTGACAACGGCCGGCGTACGGTCCGGCTGCCGAAGCTCGGCAAGGGGACGCACAAGATCCGCGCGGTCTACCTGGGCAGCTCGGCGCTGAAGCGCTCCACGTCCAAGGTCCTCCGCCTCACCTACCGCTGACGCCGACCCGGCTCTTGTTGCCGGAAAAATGCGTCGACCCGGCTCTTGTTGTGGGCAACAAGAGCCGGGTCGGCGGAAAAGCTACGCCGTGGGGGTTTCCACAGGCTTCGTCGGAGCGGCCGGGGCCGGGGCCTCGTCGCCACCGATGACCACGGAACGCTGCTTCGAGATGTAGACCGCGCCCGCGATGATCAGGGCAGCGACCACCGCGATCAGGATGCGGACGACGTCGTTCTCGTCGTCGCCGTAGGACAGCGACACGATCGCGCCCACGATCAGCAGCGAGACCAGGTTCATCACCTTGAGCAGCGGGTTGATGGCCGGGCCGGCGGTGTCCTTGAACGGGTCGCCCACGGTGTCACCGATGATGGTGGCCTCGTGTGCCGGCGAGCCCTTGCCGCCGTGGTTGCCGTCCTCGACCAGCTTCTTGGCGTTGTCCCAGGCACCACCCGAGTTGGCCAGGAAGACCGCCATCAGCGTGCCGGTCGCGATCGCGCCCACCAGGAACCCGGCGAGCGGACCGACACCGAGACCGAAGCCGACGGCGATCGGCGCCAGGATGGCCAGGATGCCGGGCGTCGCCAGCTCGCGCAGCGAGTCCTTGGTGACGATGTCGACGACCTTGCCGTACTCCGGACGGCCGGTGCCCTCCATGATCCCGGGGATCTCGCGGAACTGCCGGCGTACCTCGAACACGACCGCGCCAGCGGCCCGGCCGACGGCGTTGATCGCCAGACCGGAGAAGAGGAACACCACGCCGGCGCCCAGCAGGGCACCCACGAGCAGCTTGGCGTCGTAGACCTGGAAGCCGCCGAAGACGTCGAGCGCAGCACTGTCGCTGGCGCCGGACTCGGCGAGCTTCTCGAACGCCGAGGTGACGTACGACGCGAACAGAGCGCACGCCGCCAGCACAGCGGTCGCGATCGCGATGCCCTTGGTGATCGCCTTGGTCGTGTTGCCGACCGCGTCGAGCTCGGTGAGGATCTGAGCGCCCTCCGGGCTGACGTCGCCGGACATCTCAGCGATGCCCTGTGCGTTGTCGGAGACCGGGCCGAAGGTGTCCATGGCCACGATCACGCCGACGGTGGTGAGCAGACCACAACCGGCCAGCGCCACCGCGAACAGTGCGTAGATGCCACCCGCGCCGGCGAGCAGCGCGGCACCGAAGACGGCCGCACCGATCACGATCGCCGTGTAGACGGCCGACTCGAAGCCGACGGCGAGGCCGGACAGGATGACGGTCGCAGGACCGGTCAGCGAGGTACGGCCGACGTCCTTGACCGGCTTGTACTCGGTGCCGGTGAAGTAGCCGGTCAGCGCCAGGATCGCGCAGGCCAGCACGATGCCGATGACGACAGCGCCGGCTGCGAAGGCGGCCGGACCGAGGTCGGGAACGCTGCTGGAGAGCACCGCGCCGATGCCTGCGCCGGCCCCGTCGAGTTCGCTCCACTCCGAGGGGAGGTAGACGAACGCGAGGATGATGCTGGCGACCGCGCCGGCGGCAGCGGAGATGTAGAACGCCCGGTTGATCGTCGTGAGGCCACTCTCGCCGGCGCGCGGCCGGGTGAGGTAGACGCCCGCGACAGCGGACAGCGCGCCGATGGCCGGCACGAGGAGCGGGAAGACCAGGCCGGCGTCACCGAAGGCCTGCGAGCCGAGGATCAGCGCGGCGACCAGGGTCACGGCGTAGGACTCGAACAGGTCGGCGGCCATACCGGCGCAGTCGCCGACGTTGTCGCCGACGTTGTCGGCGATGGTCGCGGCGTTGCGCGGGTCGTCCTCGGGGATGTTGTTCTCGACCTTGCCCACCAGGTCGGCACCGACATCGGCCGCCTTGGTGAAGATGCCGCCACCGACACGCATGAACATCGCGAGCAGCGCGGCACCGAAGCCGAAGCCCTCGAGCACATCGGGCGCCTGGTCCTGGAAGAGGATCACCACGACGCTGGCGCCGAGCAGGCCCAGGCCGACGGTCAGCATGCCGACCGTGGCACCGGTGCGGAAGCCGATGTGCATGGCGGGGTCGCGGCCCTGCTCGTTGGCCGCAGCGGCCACGCGGAGGTTGGCGCGGACGGCCAGGCCCATGCCCAGGTAGCCGACGGCACCCGAGAAGCCGGCACCGGCGAGGAAGAACAGGGAGCGTCCGATGCGCACCCAGCCGTCGTCGGCGGGCAGAGCCAGGAGGGCCACGAACGCGATCGCCGCGAAGATGGCGAGGGTCCGGAACTGCCGGGTGAGGTAGGCGTTGGCGCCCTCCTGCACCGCTTGGGCGATTGCCTTCATGTTGTCGGTGCCTTCACCGGCAGCAAGTACTTCCTGGCGGAACATCAGACCCATCGCGAGCGCGCCAAGGGCGATCACTGCGACGACGATGACCAGGATGAGGTTGCCACCGGAGACTTCCACGACAGCGGGATAAATCCCGGTCATGTCTTCCTCCTGCGATTCAGGGATGCCGCGCGTGGGAGTGCGCGCGGCTCAGGTCATGAACGCGCGGCAGTCTACGCACGGCGTGACGTAGGTGACACGGCAGGTGTGAGACACCTCTCAGCAGAGTGCTAAGAGGCGAAGGCCGCGTCCGTCGTCTCGTGGATGACGAAGACCTTCGCCAGGCCCGTGATCCGGAAGATCTTGAGCAGTCGGTCCTGGTTGCAGACCAGCTCGAGCGAACCGTCATGCGCGCGGACCTTCTTGAGTCCACCCACGAGGACACCCAGACCGGTGGAGTCGAGGAACTCGACCCCGGCCATGTCGATCACGAGGTGGTAGGTGCCACCACCCACGAGCTCGGTGATCATGTCGCGCAGCTTGGGCGCGGTGTAGACGTCGATCTCGCCGCCGACCGAGACGATGGTGCGCCCATCGACATCGCGCGTATCAAGCGTCAAGTCCACGTGCTCTCTCCCGTAAGGATTTGCCGGCGAGGACCGGGTCGCCGGAAACACATACTGAACCCCGACACCCGGCCTGGAATATGTAACCACGCCGCCCCGCACAAAGCACAAGAAGTAAAGCCGTGAACAATCTCGACGGGTGGGAACGTCGGCGGTCCCGGCAAGGATCGGAGCGTGACTCAGGTGGCCCAGCAACCGGGATCCCGGGTTGCCGACGCCGTGCTCCGACTCGCCTCCGTCCCCGGACGCGAGGACCGGCTGACGCACCTCGAGATGCTGCCTGCGCGCCCGGCGCGGTACGCCGACTGGCCGGCCTGGTCGGCGCCCCAGGTGGTGGCCGGGTTCGCGGCGCGTGGGGTGACCAGACCGTGGTCGCACCAGGCCGCGGCGGCGGACGCGGCGCACTCCGGCACCCACGTCGTGCTCTCCACCGGCACGGCTTCCGGCAAGTCGCTCGCCTACCAGCTGCCCGCCCTCACCGCGATCGAGGAGGGCCGCGGTCCCCGGGGCCAGCGCGGGGCGACGGTCCTCTATGTCGCGCCCACCAAGGCGCTCGCCCAGGACCAGCTGACCTCGCTGGTGGGCCTGGGCCCGGAACTTCGGGCCGGCACCTACGACGGCGACAGCCCTCTCGACCAGCGCGACTGGGTCCGCGACCACGCCGACTACGTGCTCACCAACCCCGACATGCTGCATCGGTCGATCCTTCCCGGCCACGTGCGCTGGGCCGGGTTCCTGCGCACCCTCCGCTACGTCGTGATCGACGAGTGCCACCACTACCGCGGCGTGTTCGGGGCACACGTCTCCCACGTGCTGCGCCGGCTGCGGCGGGTGTGCGCGTCCTACGGCAGCTACCCGACGTTCGTGCTCGCCTCGGCCACGGTCGCCGAGCCGGAGACGGCGGCTGGTCGGCTGACCGGCCTGGAGGTGCTGCCCGTCACCGCCGACGGCGCGCCACGGGGCCGGGTGGCGCTCGCGCTGTGGGAGCCGCCGCTGACGTCGTACGTCGGAGAGAACGGCGCGCCCGTCCGTCGCGCCGCCTCCTCCGAGACCGCCGACCTCCTCGCCGACCTGGTGGCCGAGGGGGTGCGCACGCTGGCGTTCGTCAGGTCCCGCCGCGGCGTCGAGCAGGTCGCGCTGACCGTCGCCGACCTGCTCGCCGAGGTCGACCAGTCGCTGCCGCAGAGGGTCGCGGCCTATCGGGGCGGCTACCTCCCCGAGGAGCGGCGCGAGCTCGAGCAGGCGCTGCGCAGCGGCGAGCTCCTCGGGCTGGCCGCGACCAACGCGCTCGAGCTCGGCATCGACGTGTCCGGGCTGGACGCCGTACTCATGGCCGGGTTCCCGGGCACCCGGGCCGCGATGTGGCAGCAGCTCGGTCGCGCCGGCCGCGGCGCGCAGGATGCGGCAGGCGTCCTGATCGCCCGCGACGACCCTCTCGACACCTATCTCGTGCACCACCCCGAGGCGCTGCTGGGCCGGCCGGTCGAGGCGACCGTGTTCGACCCCTCCAACCCCTACGTGCTGGGGCCGCACCTGTGTGCCGCGGCCCAGGAGCGCCCGCTGGTCGCCGCCGAGCTCGATCTCTTCGGCCCTGGCGCCCGCGCCGTCGTCGACTCGCTCACCGAGGCGGGGCTGCTCCGTCGGCGGCCCTCGGGTTGGTACTGGACCGACCGCCGGCGCGCCGCCGACCTCGCCGACATCCGCTCCACGGGCGGGCGGCAGGTGCAGCTCGTCGAGTCGGAGACCGGCCGGGTCGTGGGCACCGTCGACGGCGGGCGGTCGCACAGCAGCGCCCACCAGGGTGCGGTCTACGTCCACCGCGGCGAGACCTACCTCGTGGAGTCCCTCGACCTCGAGGAGCACGTGGCCGTCATCGCGCGGGCGGATCCCAACTACTCCACCTCGGCCCGGGAGATCACCGACATCACCGTGGTGCAGGAACGCAGCCACCGGACCTGGGGCGAGTGTCGGCTGTCGTGCGGCGAGGTCGACGTCTCCCAGCAGGTCGTGTCCTACCTCAAGCGCCGCCAGCCGAGCGGCGAGGTGATCTCCGAGGAGCCCCTGGACCTGCCGGTCCGCAGTCTCCGCACCACCGCGGTCTGGTGGACGGTCCCTGACGACGCCCTGGCCGAGGCCGGACTCGGTCCCGAGGTGCTGCCCGGGGCGGCGCACGCCGCCGAGCACTGCGCGATCGGACTGCTCCCCCTGTTCGCCACCTGTGACCGCTGGGACATCGGCGGGGTGTCGACGGCCCGGCACGCTGACACCGGGCGGCTCACCGTGTTCGTCCACGACGGGCACCCCGGCGGCGCCGGCTTCGCCGAGCGCGGCTACCGGGCCGCGCGCGAGTGGCTGACCGCGACCCGCGAGGCGATCAGCGCGTGCGAGTGCGCCGACGGCTGCCCGTCGTGCATCCAGTCGCCGAAGTGCGGCAACCAGAACCACCCGCTCGACAAGGAGCCGGCGGTCCGGCTGCTCGACGTGTTGCTCGGGTACGCCGACGCCGACGCCACCGAGGAGTAGCCTGCGTCCATGTTGATCCTGGGGCTGCTCCTGGTGGCCGCCGGCGCCGCCGTCATCGTCGCGGCCGTGTTCACCGTCGAGGTGACCGGAAGCCAGATCGAGATCATCGGCATCGAGGTCGGTGCGACCACGTTGTTCGTGCTGGGCGTGGCAGCCGCGGTCGCGATCTGGTGGGGCTTCTCGATCGGCAAGTTCGGTGCACGTCGGTCCCTGCGCCAGCGCCGCGAGAACAACAAGCTCGAGGAGCTCTCGCAGAAGCTGGACAAGGTCGAGCTCAGCCGCCGCGGTGAACCCGACGACGACCACTCGCGCCACGACCACATCTAGCGAGGACGCGCCAGCGGACTCGCTGTTGGTGGTCGAGCGAGCCGCGCGACCGAGCTTGCGAGGTCGCGACCGGCGTGTCGAGACCCGGTGACGGGCGATGCAGCCGCAACGGGCCCGGCACGAGCCTCCCCGACCAGGTCGGCGGACTGCCCAAGCCACCGAGGGCCGTCGACCTCGGCGATGACCCGGACCTCGAACCCGTCCGGAGCGCAGCTCACGAGCGTCGCGCCATTGGCCTCTGCCACCCGCGCGGCCGCGACGCACGGGTCCTCACCTCGAGCGGTGGCCGCCGCGCCGGAGAGGGCCGCCAGGTCGGCGGCGGACTGGGCGGCCCGGTGCGCCCGCACCAACGCGCCGACGACTCCCAGCGCCGCCCCGACGAGGAGAAGGAGCCCGAGGAACGCGACCACCAGAACGGTGGCCGCGCCCCTCTCCGCTTCCGGACGCTTCACTCCGGCGCCTCGTCGGCGGCTACCGCCTCGGCCTGCACGGTGACCGCCGGCAGGAACTCGAAGAGGCCGCCCGGCCCCTCGACCCGGGCGCTGCTGGTGGCGACGACCTGGCCGCCGGCGCGGGTCACGGCCACCTCGGCCCCGTCCGGCGCCACCCTTCTGCCTCTGGCGACCGCGGCCCCCACGTCGTCGCCACGAGCCACGGCCCGAGCGGTCTCCCGGGCGGCGTCGACCGTGCGGATCTGGGCGGCCCCGACCGAGAGCAGCCAGACCAGTCCGATCGTGACCGCGACCAGCAACGGCAGACCCAACGCCAGCTCGGCGGTCACGGCGCCGCGCTCGGTGGCCGGTCTGGATCTCATCCGATGCCGAGGAGACCGAGGACGTGGTCGAACAGGGTCTTCAGCAGCCGGTCGCCGAAACCCCCGGTGAGCAGCTTGTAGAGCAGGCCGGCGAGACCGGCGCCGGCCGCCGTGCCGACGGCGTACTCCGCAGTGGTGATGCCGCGCTCGTCATGAGAGATGTGTCGGGTGATGGGCAAGGGGAACCTCCTGGTCCGGGGCCGCGGGGTGCGACCCGTCGCCAGCAATCTGCGGCCGCCGCCCGTCACTCGCGAATGTCGCGTTCGGGCGCTGTGGAAAGCCCGGTCACAGTCGCGGCTGTGGACGGTTCGGCTAGCCGAGGCGCAGCTCACCGAGAAGTCCCGCGACCAGGGGAACGATGCCGATCAGCACGAAGGCCGGGAGCAGGCAGAGGCCCAGTGGCAGCGCCGCCTTGACCCCGACCGCCCGGGCTCGGTCCTCCACGTCGGCGCGGGCCTCGGCGGCGAGATCCTCGGCGAGTCGTTGGACGGCGGCGACCACCGGTGTGCCGCTCTCGTGGGCTCGGGCAAGGGTGCGCCCCAAGCCGCCGAGCTCGCTGTCGCGGGCGAGGTCCGCCCAGACCTGCGCAGGGTCGGCCCCCAGGTCGAGGCGGGCGGCCAACGGCTCGAGGCGAGCCGCCGCCGCACCGGGTAGGGCGTGGCAGACCAGGCCGATCGCGGCACCGGGCGCCGCCCCGCCCGAGAGTGCCGAGCCGAGCAGCGTCACCACGTGCGGGAGGTCGCGGCGTACGGACTCGCGCCGGCGACGCACCTCGGGCGGTTCGGCCCGACCGATGCCCACCCAGGTCGCGACGCCTGCGGCCACCGCGCCGACCAGGCCGGGGACGCCGCCGATCAGGACCGTCGCGCCCGCGCCAGAGAGCAGGGACCACAGCAGCCGATGTCGCAGCAGCCACCCGGGATGCTGCGCCGGCGTGGTCGGAGCCGCCGTCGCGGGCAGGCGAGGGCGCGGCGGCCAGAGCAAGGCGGCCGCCGCAGCCGAGGCGACGACCGGCAGCCACGCGCTCACGCGGGTCGGTCGACGTCGCGGGCGATGGCCTCGATCCACCAGAGCCCGGCCAACCCGAACGCCAACCCCGTCGCGAGGCAGGCCAGCCCGACCGGGTGGCCGAAGAGGAAGCCCCAGGGATCGCCGCCGGTCCCCGACCCCATCACCAGCGCGAGCACCGGCAGCCCGGCGAGGAGCCGGGCGGTGGCCCGGGCCGAGGCCAGCTCACCCTCGACGATCCGCCGGGTGGCGCGCGCGTCTCGGAGATCGCGGGTCACCCGGTCGACTGCGACCCCCAGACCCGCGCCGGTGCGGTGCGCGACCTGCCATGCGGCGGCGACGATCCGCAGGTCGCCCGCCCCGGGCCGGGCCGCGGCGACGCGGAAGGCCTCGGGCACATCGGCCCCGATCCGGAATGCCTCGGCTACTCCGGCCAGGTGCGGCCAGTCGGCGGCGGCGCGGTCGAGGGCGGGTCCGGGCGGGCGGCCGGTGCCGAGCTCGGCCGCGAGCAGCTCGCACCCCTCAAGCACCCGCGCAGCGGTGCCGCGCTCCTCGCCTCGCTGGGTCCGATGTCGCAGGAACACTGCGGCCGCCCATCCCGTCGCGACAGTCAGCGCCGCCAACAGCACCAGCTGGACCGATCCGCCCGTCACACCGAGCACCGCGCCCGCACCTATGAGCGGACCGAGCAGCCAGCGAGGCCCGAACGAGCGGGACGGCGCGGGAAGCCGTGGAGATGCGGGAAGGAGCACCAGCACCGCAACGACCGCGCACGCCATCGCCACGACCGTCATTGCGGCTGACCCACGTCGAGAATCCGGCGCAGGCTCGACGCCGCCGGGCCGGTGCGTACGACGCCAGCGGCGTCGACCTCGAGCGCGCTCGTCATCGCCACCAGGCCGGAGGCCTTGCGCTCCGGGACGGCCACCTGCGCCAGCCGGCGCCGTCCGTCCGGTCCGCGGGTGAGATGGAGGACGACGTGCACGGCCGAGGCGAACTGGCTGTGCGCCGCCGCCCGGTCGAGACCCGCTGCGACGGCCAACGCCTCGACCCTGGCCGGCACGTCGATCGCGGAGTTCGCGTGCAGGGTCCCGCAGCCACCCTCGTGGCCGGTGTTCATCGCGGCCAGCATCTCGACGACCTCGCCGCCCCGCACCTCACCCACCACGAGTCGATCGGGACGCATCCGGAGGGCTTGTCGCACCAGCGTGCGCAGGGTGATCTCGCCGGCGCCCTCGATGTTGGGCGGGCGTGCCTCGAGAGCGACCACGTGTGGATGGGCCGGCCGGAGCTCGGAGGAGTCCTCGACGAGGACCAGACGCTCGTCGGCATCCACCATCCCGAGCAGCGCCGCGAGCAGGGTGGTCTTGCCGGAGCCGGTGCCGCCGCTGACCAGAAACGCCAGCCGCGCCTCGATGATCCGGCGCACCACCACGGCGACCTCGCCGGCGACGGTGCCGGTGGCCGCCAGCTCGTCGAGCGTGAAGGCGGCGCGACGCGGGACCCGCAGCGAGATCACGGTGCCGGGCCGGGCCACCGGCGCGAGGACCGCATGGAACCTGGTGCCGTCGGCCATCCGGAGGTCGACGTAGGGAGTGGCGTCGTCGAGACGGCGTCCGCCAAGGGCGGCGAGCCGCTGGGCCAGCCGGCGCACCGCCTCCTCGTCCGGGAACCTGACCTCGCTCCGCTCGAGGCCGCTGCCCCGATCGAGGTAGACCCGCTCCGCGCCGTTGACGAGTACGTCGGTGACGCCCGGCGTCCGCAGCAGCGGCTCGAGCGGCCCCGCGCCGAGTACGTCGCGCCGCAGCGCCTCGTGCACCGCGAGCACCGTGGCATCGCCCACCGGGCGGCCGGCCTCACGCAGCGCGAGTGCCACTCGGTGCGGCGTCAGCTCGCCTGGATCGCCGGCCAGCCGGTCGCGGACCGCGTCGACGAGCGCGGACGGAGCCTCGTCCGGCGGCACGGTCATGCCGCGACGTCGAGGGTCACGGCCCGTGCCTGCGCGAGCACCTCGAGGCTGGCCCGGCCCAGCGGTCCCCTGGGCGAGCGCACCGGCCCGAGGCCGAGGTCGATCGCCTCGGCGAGGCGGCGCTGGTCGGGCATCACGGCCACCACCCCGACGCCGCTCACCCGCGAGACCTCGCGCGGCTCGAGCCCTTCGCCGCGGAGCAGGAGTCGCAGCCCGCGATGGTCGGTGAACCGGGCGCACAGCCGGGTCGCCGACGCGACCCCCGCCACCGTCGGGACGACGACAACCAGCAGGAGGTCGCAGCGCGACGCCACCTCGTCCACCAGCGCGTCGGTCGACCGCGGCAGGTCGACCACGACCACGTCGTGCCCGCGACGGGCCGCCGACAGCGCCTCGCGGACCGCGAAAGCCTGGAGGCTGCCCGAGGCGCCGGCGTACCACGACAGCACGCCGAGCGGTCCGCGCCGCGGCAGCGCCTCCCTCAGCGAGCGGGCACTCAGCCGGCCGGTCGTCTGGCACAGCGCGTCCCAGCGGAACCCGTCCTGCGTCTCGAGGCCGAGCACCCGGTCGATGCCGGGGCCGAGTGGATCGCAGTCGATGACGACGGCCTCTCCGGATCGAGCCGCGGTCTGACCGATCGCGCACGCCAGGGTGGTCGCCCCGGCACCACCAGACCCGCCGACGACCCCGATCACCAGTCCGTGGCGGGCGCCGGTGTCACCGAGATCGGTGAGCGTCTCGACGAGCCAGGCCTCCGACAACGGGAGCTCGTCGACCGCCTGCGCACCGATCGCGATCGCCGTTCGGAACACCTCGTCGGCCACCGAGCCGAGCGCCACGATGTGCACGCGTGCTCGCCGTCCCGGGTCGATCCTGGCCATGCCTGGGGCCTGGTCGGCACCGACCAGCACCATCGGCGCGGCACTCCACGATCGCAGCGCGGTGGGCGGATCGGGTGCGATCTCGGGTGTCACACCAGCGGCCGCGGCCAGTCGCAACAGCTCGTCGAGAAGGGTCGGGTCGGCGGTGACGAAGAGCGGCGGGGTCATGCGAGAAGAGTCGCCGGATCGTCAGATGCCCCATCTGGCAAGGCCAAAGTCTGTGGACATCTCTTTGGCGAGGCCCGCCTGTGCACGCTTCCCGGGCACCTACGATTGCGGGCATGGCGCCGACCGCGGCCTTCTTCGACCTCGACAAGACGATCATCGCCAAGTCGAGCACCTTCGCCTTCTCCAGGCCGTTCCAGGCCGGAGGGCTGATCTCGCGGCGCGCCGTCCTCCGCTCCGCGTACGCGCAGTTCGTGTACGCCGTCGGCGGCGCCGACCACGACCAGATGGAGAAGATGCGGCAGTTCATGTCACAGCTGTGCGCCGGCTGGGACGTCGCCACGGTGCGCGAGATCGTCGCCGAGACCCTCTTCAACATCGTCGACCCGCTCGTCTACGACGAGGCCGTCTCGCTGATGGAGGAGCACCGGCTCGCCGGCCGCGACGTGGTGATCGTGTCCGCGTCCGGCACCGAGATCGTCGAGCCGATCGGTCACCTGCTCGGCGTCGACGACGTGGTCGCCTCCCGGCTCGAGATCGAGGACGGCAAGTACACCGGCGAGATCAGCTACTACGCGTACGCCGAGGAGAAGGCCCGCGCGATCCTCGACCTCGCCGAGACGCGGGGGTACGACCTCGCCGAGTGCTACGGCTACAGCGACTCGGTCACCGACGTCCCCATGCTGGAGGTCGTCGGGTTCCCGCACGCGGTCAACCCCGACCGCGAGCTACGCCGGATCGCGGCGTCGCGCGGCTGGCCGGTGCTGGTCTTCACCAAGCCGGTCGCACTGCGGAGCAGGGTGCCGCTACCCCCTGCGAAACCGGCCCTCGCCGCCCTCGCCGTGGGTGGAGTGGTGGCCGTCGGAGGCGTTCTCTGGGCCAATGCTCGCCGCCGCCGCCTGGGAGCCTGACCTCCCCTTCGCCCGGCCAAAAGTCAACCCTTGTTCCCGCCACCGGACCGGCGTACAAACGAGAGCACAACTCCAAAGTCAGCACGTGATCCGGGTACCCACGCGGCGATCCACCCTTCCTACAGGGAGCTAGCACACCGGGAACTGCCCGGGGCAGCAACTAAGAGAATGCACGCTTGGTAGCCATCGGTTCACGTGTCAGCGGTGGCACTCGAGAATCCTGTGAGATCTCGGGTGCCACCTGCATGTGGAGCTAGTCCGCGAGCAGCTGATCGACCGTGTCGGCGACCTGCTGGGGCGTCAGGTCGATGTCGGCCATGATGTCGTTCATGACCCTGCCCCGGGTGTAGCGCTCGGGTCCGTAGCGCGAGGTGTCTCCCGCGATCAGGTAGCGGTAGTGCGTGTCCGGGATGCTCTGCAGGATCGCCCAGTACGCCGCGTTGACGTAGCTCGGCGCGAACATCTCCAGCACCCTCACCCCGGGGCTGCAGAACACCAGGTTGGTGAGCGCGGCGCCGTGCGGCGCGACGATCACCTCGGCCGCCGCGAACGCGTCGACCTGATCCTGGATCGAGGTCTTCTCCGGCGAGACCTTCACGAACCCGCGCTCCTCCAGCAACGGCCAGGCGGCGTCCTCGTTGGTCAGCCGCCGGGTGCGGGGCTCGGTGCCGCGGGTGACGTAGATGCGCTTCGGCTTGTCCGCGGTGTCGACCGCAGGCAGACGGGCGCGCAACCAGTCGATGGTGGCGCGCGGGGCGACCTCGTAGGGGTTGGCGATGCTGGGGACGATCAGCCGGTCGGCGCGGACCGCGCGGTGCTTCCCGGCCTCGATGACCGGGTACTTCGACAGGCCGGCGAGCTCGAGCAGGTTCTGCTGCCACTTGGCCGCTGCCGGCACGTAGAGCCCGTCGGGCTCGACCCCCGGAAGCGCGTCCTCGAACACCCCGAAGCGGGGCAGCACGTCGGTGATGAAGTGGTAGTAGTTGTTGTGCCCGCCGCGCGTCGCCATCGCGACGACCGTCCCGTCGACCTTCTCGACCGGAGGGAGCCGGCGGCGCAGGTAGATCGGGTGCTCGCGCCAGCGCTTGATGCCGAAGTAGTGGCTGGTCTCGTACTCCAGGGTGCCGCCGGGAGTGACGTTGGCGCCGTAGTCGCCGACGACGGTCCCGTCCTTGATCTCCACCGCGTAGCGGTCCGGCACCCGGTAGTGGCTGGCCTTCTCGAAGATCCAGTGCCGCTCCGGGGTGCCGGGCGGGAGCCGGCGGTCGCCCTCCTGCACCTGGTCGACGCGGTGGACGGTGACGTTCTCCGGCTCGCGCGCCGCGGTGTCGGCGGGGGTCGCGGCCGCGCGTCGCGGGAGCGCCCGTTCGCCCTGCAGCGGGCCGGCCCGGCGCATCACCAGACCGTTGCCGTACGACGTCCAGCGGTGCGCCACCTTCACCAACGGCCAGAGCGGTTGGAGCGAGCTGGGCAGTCGGGTCATGGCAGGTAGTCGGTGGACTCGTCCACGCCGGTCGAGATCCGTCGCATGTCCACGCTGACCATCTCTGCGATGACCTCCTCGAACGTCGCCGACGCCTTCCAGTTGAGCTCCGACCGGGCGCGGGTCGGGTCACCGGTCAGTGAGTCCGCCTGGGTGGAGCTCCACATGCCGGGGTCGAGCCGGACGTGCTTCATCGGGTCGTCGAGGCCGGCGGCAGCGAACGCGGCGACCAGCATGTCGCGCAGCGTGTGGCTGGTCCCGGTCGCGACGACGTAGTCGCCGCTGCGCGGGTGTTCGACGGCGGCCGCCATGCACTGGACGTAGTCGCGGGCCGAGCCCCAGTCGCGCTCGATGTCGATGTCGCCGAGCGTGACGCTCGCGTCGGCGTTGCCGGAGGCCGCCTCGGCCGCGGCCCGCGCGATCTTGCCGGCCACGAACTGCTGGCCCCGGAACGGGCTCTCGTGGTTGAACAGGATGCCGTTGGAGGCGTGCATGCCGTAGTGCTCGCGGTAGCTGATGACGGCGTCGTGCGCCGCGCTCTTGGCGATGGCGTACGGCGTACGCGGCCGGTGCGCGGTGTCCTCGTCGAGGTGGCCCGCGACGTCGCTGCCGAAGATCTCGGCGGTCGAGGCCTGGAAGAACCTGATCTCGCGGGCGTTCTTGTCGCGGTAGCGGAGGATGCTGTCGAGCATCTGCACCACGGCCATCCCGTTGGTGCGCATCACCAGCTCGGGGTCGCTCCAGCTCCGCCCGACCGAGCTGAACGCCGCGAGGTTGAAGACCGCCTCGGGCGCGTGCCAGCTGAGCAGGTCGGCGAAGCCGAGGCTGTCGGTGATGTCGTGCTCGACGAGCTTGACGCCCTCGAGGTACGGCGCCATCCGGGCGATCGACGAGATACCGGGCCGGATCGTGCCGACCACTTTCCAGTCACGGGACAGCAGCAACCGGGCCAGGAACATGCCGTCCTGGCCGGAGACACCGGTGATGAGCGCGGTGCGCGTGGTGCTCATCGTCTAGATCGCCCGTTCGGTCGAGTGTGGGTCGGACATCGCCCGGTCAACGAGCGTATGGGAGGAGGGGCACGGCCCGGCGGAGATTCCGAAACCTCAGCCGGCGTCCGAGCGCAGCGGGCTGGCTTCGGCGCCCGCGGCGAACGCCTCCGCGGCGTACAGCGCCCAGGCGTGCACACCCGGCCGGCCGCCCTCGGCGTACCCCTGCAGGTTGGACTCGTACGCCGCCCGGTTGGCCAGGTGCCCTGCCTCCGGCACCACGAGCGACTTCTCGTCGACGCCTCGGGCGGCGAGCACCAGCCGCTCCGCGGCCCGCGCCACGATCCCGTTGTGGGAGGCGAACGGCACCGCGGTGAGCAGCTCGGCGTGCACCATCGCGGCGATGAGCAGTGCCGGGGTGTCGGTGGAGAGGGTGAGCAGCTGGGCCACGCCCTGGACCCGTTCGGCGGCCTCCTCGCCGCGAGGGCGCCCGAGCTGATCGTCGGGCACCGATCCCGCCCCGGCCAGCGAGTGCAGCCGAGCCAGCGCCTGGAGCGGTGACCGGTTGACGACCGGCACCAGCCCGAGCACCTCGGTCGAGACCCGCAGCGCGGCCTGGGCGATCTCGTCTCCGGTGCCGCCGCGGACCTCCTCGAGCGAGGACGACGAACCCTCGAGCACCGCGCTCGCGTAGGCGCCGCGGAGCAGCGACTCGGCCGTCAGCTCGGGCGCGGTACGACGCAGTCCTCGGTCCCGCAACATGACGTCGATGCCGTCCCGCGCGGCGGCGTACGCCGACGGCACACCCTCGAGAGATACCAACCAGGCAAGGGGATCCGCGGGCATGGCGGAACCTTAACGACCGGAGGCAGCGGGTAACCTCGCGGTGATGGACGACCACCAGCGACAGGCCCTCTCTTTCGGTTCGGTGGCCGACGCCTACGACCGCGGCCGGCCGGCGTACACCCGCGATGCAGCGGTGTGGCTGACCTCCGCGGAGCCCCTCTCCGTGCTCGAGCTCGGGGCCGGCACCGGCAAGCTCACCGAGCAGCTGGTCGCGCTCGGCCACGACGTGCACGCGACCGATCCAGACCCCGCGATGCTGAAGATCCTGAAGGCCCGGCTGCCCGGCGTCCGAGCCGCGGAGGCGGTCGCGGAGGAGATCCCGGGACCCGACAACGCCTACGACGTCGTGGTCGGCGCCCAGTGCTTCCACTGGTTCGACATCGACCGGGCGATCCCGGAGATCGTGCGGGTACTCAAGCCCGGAGGCTCGCTGGCGCTGACCTGGAACACCCGCGACGAGCGGATCCCGTGGGTGAAGCGACTCGGCAGGATCATCGGTAACCAGGACCAGGACACCGACCCGACCGAGGTCCTCAAGAAGACGCTCCGCTTCCTCCACGTCGAGGCCGAGACGTTCAAGAACTGGCAGACCGTCGACCGGAGCTCAATCCAGGACCTGGTCCGCTCGCGCTCCAACGTCGCCGTGCTCGACGACACAGCGCGCGCCGAGAAGCTCGAGGAGCTGCTGGCGTTCTACGACGAGTTCGGCCGGGGCATGGACGGCATGAAGCTGCCCTACGTCACCCGCTGCTTCCGGGCCAAGGTGGTCAAGACCCGCGCCGAGGAGAAGTCAGCCGCCGACGACCCGGACTCGCCGACCGAGCCCCCCACCGACGACGACAGCGGCACCCTGCTCATCGACTTCCGCTGAGTCAAGACTTCTCGCAGTCGTTGCGATCCTCGACAGCGACACAGCGGTCGGTGCCCTTCCGTCCGTTGGCGCGATCGCGACCGGGTCCACCGTTGATCAGGTCATTGGCGGCCCCACCGATCAGGTCGTCGTTGCCGCCGTTGCCCTCAAGGACAACTCGGCCGCACCCGTGGCCGTAGTACTGGTCGTTCCAGCACGAAATACTGTCGCCGCCCGCTCCACCACGGATCACCGCGCCCTTCGCAGTCGCCGCGAGGATGTTGGCGTGCCGGTCGCCGATCATGGTCACGCGTCCGGCGCTCAGGTAGTACTGCTCGAGCCCGGCGAAGGTCACGCCACCCTGATCGGCCGCCGAGGTGACGGCCGTGCCCGGGCCGACATCGAGGGTGACCTGGATGTGTCCCTGGTATTGGAGTATCAGCTTGTCCTGACCTTGCTGACCATCAACGGTCGTTCCACCAGGTGCCGGCCCGTCCACGAACACCTGGTCATCTCCGAGCCCCATGACGGCCTCGACCGAAGCGGCCAGGGGTTCGACGTTGAACTCCTCGTCTGCACCGCTCCCCACAAAGCGCACCGACCCGAAGCCGGTGTTCGCCACGGCGAAGCGGTCGAACCGGGCCCAGTGCTGCGTCACGGTCCCGTCAACACTGGCGCGTTGAAGATCGTTGTCAATCACGATCGAATCACCCGGGATCTCGCCATCGTGGTTGATCGCCAAGTAGTTGCTGCCCCTTCCACCGTCGAGCTCTGCATTCGGGGCCAACTGGTTGCCGTTCTCGAGGCGTACGGCGTCGTCCCCGCTGCCGAGCTCGACGAGGTCACGGATGACTTCGTGGTGGTAAGCGACCACGAGATCAGGCCCGCCGCCCGTGTGGATCGTGTCGACTCCCGGCTCCGTCGATGACGCGTCTTCCGCACCCAGGTAGACCTTCTCGCGACCAGGGCCGCCGGTCACCGTGTCATCTCCGGAGCCAGGAGAGACATGGGTGTAGCGGTCGCCGGTGACGAGGATGCTGTCGTCGCCTGAACCGCCGATCGCGTGGAATCTCTCCCGCCCAAGTTGCTTCGTCATGCAGAGAAGGTCGTCGCCGTCCTCACCGAAGACGTACTTCGCGCCGTTGCTGACGATCACGTCGGGCCCGTCAGTCCCGACCACCTGCTCCCCGGGCTCGCCCACGATCGTGGCCGGCTGACCCTGACAGCTCGGAGCGGACGAGCTCGCCCCCTCGACAGGCAGCAACACGAACGGCACCACCAGCCCGCACACCGCGATGCGACGTAACACGGGACCTCCCCCAGCCCGAGATATCTGCGAGGGTACGTCGCATGGCGCGGCCATGGCGCAGAACGCATCTCGGGACGGAAGCCGATCGGGCGACGTTCCGGACGCTGCACCGCGCCTCCCTCGCCTCGCCCGCCCTGCGCGCCGGTCTCACCGAGGAGAGCGCGGAGAAGTCGGTGCGGCACCTGCGGGTGCTGCTCGGTACCCCGGCGATGGCGCTCAGCGACACCTCCGGCCTGCTCGCCTGGGACGGCCTCGGCGACCACCACGCCGCGCAGCTGCCCGCGCTGGTCAGCGGCACCCTGGACCGCGGCCACACCCGCAGCTTCGACCGCAGCGACCTGCAGTGCGGGGAGCCAGGCTGCCCGATCCGCACCGCCGTCGTGAGCCCGCTGGTCGTCGACGAGCGGGTCGTGGGGACGCTGGCCGCGTTCGCGCCGTTCCAGACCGCGGGGCTGGCCCGGGCCGCCGATGAGGTGGCGCAGTGGGTGTCCGGGCAGCTCGAGCTGGCCGAGCTGGACGCCAGCCGGACCCGGCTGATGGAGGCCGAGGTGCGTGCGCTGCGCGCCCAGATCAGCCCGCACTTCATCTACAACAGCCTCGGCGCGATCGCGAGCTTCGTGCGCACCGACCCCGACCGGGCGCGCGACCTGCTGCTGGAGTTCGCGGACTTCACCCGCTACTCCTTCCGCCGCCACGGCGACTACACGACGCTCGCCGAGGAGCTCCGGTCGGTCGAGCGCTACCTGCTGCTCGAGCAGGCCCGGTTCGGCGACCGGCTCAAGGTGACGCTGAGCATCGCGCCGGAGGTGCTGCCGGTCGCCGTCCCGTTCCTGTGCATCCAGCCGCTGGTCGAGAACGCTGTCCGGCACGGCTTGGAAGGTGACGCCGGCGAGGGGCACATCCGGATCGTCGCGCTGGACCGCGGCAACGAGTGCCTGATCGAGGTCGAGGACGACGGTGCCGGCGAGGACCCCGAGAAGGTACGCCGCGCGCTCGCCGGCGATCACGCCCTCGACTCGGTCGGGCTCGGCAACGTGGACGCGCGGCTGCGCACGACGTTCGGCGACGACTACGGACTGGTCGTGGAGACCGCGAAGGGCGCCGGCACCAAGGTGATCGTCCGGGTGCCGAAGTTCGCGCCGGGGGTGGCCACTTGAACGCCGCGGGCCTGCGGGTGCTGGTCATCGACGACGAGCGCCCGGCGCTCGACGAGCTGTCGTTCCTGCTGCGCGAGGACGACCGGGTCGGCGACGTACTCACCTGCGACTCGGCGACCGACGCACTACGCCTCCTGCGCGAGCGGGAGGTCGACTGCGTCTTCCTCGACATCCAGATGCCGGGACTGACCGGGCTCGAGCTCGCCCAGGTGCTCTCCCGGTTCCGGTCGCCGCCCCCGGTCGTGTTCGTGACCGCGCACGAGGGTCACGCGGTCGAGGCGTTCGACCTGCAGGCCGTCGACTACGTCCTCAAGCCGGTCCGCGCCGACCGGCTGGCCGAGGCGGTACGCCGCGTGGTCCACGGCGGCGAGCGGACTACGACCGACGAGCAGAGCCTGCAGATCCCGGTCGAGCGCTCGGGCGTGACCAGGTTCGTGGACCGTGACGATGTGACGCACGTGGAGGCGCACGGCGACTACGCCCGGCTGCACACCACCGGCGACTCCTACCTGATCCGCACTCCCCTCTCGTCGCTGGAGGAGGAGTGGGGTCCGGCCGGCTTCGTCCGGATCCACCGCTCGCTGCTGGTCGCGCTGGCGCACGTCAAGGAGGTCCGGATGGACGCCGGCCGGTGCAGCGTGCTCGTGGGTGGCACGGAGCTCGGAGTCAGCCGGCGGCACACCCGCGAGCTGCGCGACCTGCTGCTGAAGCGCGGCGGGGCCTGAGCCCATGACCACCCCACGATGAGCGACCAGCGGCCGCAGCGGGTGCGGGTCACCGGGCCGCCGCGTCGACAAGGTCCGCGCTCGCGGACCGGCGACATCGACGAGGAGACCCGGCTGGGCGGGGTCTACCTCGGTTCGCTGCTGCGTGAGCAGCTGTTCCTGGCGCTGCGGATCGTCTCGCTCCTGGCCGTGGGGATCGGGTCGTGGCCGCTGATCTTCCACCTGGCGCCCGGACTCACCGACGTCGAGGTGATCGGGATGCCGCTGCCCTGGCTGCTGCTCGGGATCGTGGTCTACCCGATGCTCGTGCTGCTGGGCTGGCGGTACGTCCGCAGCGCGGAGCGCAACGAGAGGGACTTCGCCGAGCTGCTGGACGAGGCGGACCAGTGAGCCACGACATCGCCCCGGGCATCGTCGCGGTCGCGGTCGTCACGATCGCGACGCTGGCGATCGGCACCTGGGGGCTGCGGTTCTCGCGGACCACCAGCGACTTCTTCGTCGCGTCGCGGTCCGTGCGACCGGGGCTGAACGCCTCCGCGATCGGCGGGGAGTACCTCTCGGCGGCCAGCTTCCTCGGCGTGGCCGGCCTGGTGCTGACGTTCGGCGCGGACATGCTCTGGTACCCGATCGGCTGGACCGCCGGCTACCTCATGCTGCTGGTGTTCGTGGCCGCTCCCCTGCGGCGCTCCGGCGCCTACACGCTGCCCGACTTCGCCGAGGCCCGCCTCGGCCCGGGCGTCCGCGCGGTGTGCTCGGTGCTGGTGGTGGCCATCGGGTGGCTCTACCTGCTGCCCCAGTTCCAGGGCGCCGGGATCACCCTCAGCGCCGCGATCGACGCACCCGAGTGGGTCGGTCCGGTGATCGTCGGGCTGGTCGTGCTCGCCAACGTCACCTCGGGCGGGATGCGCAGCATCACGTTCGTCCAGGCGTTCCAGTACTGGCTCAAGCTCACCGCCCTGCTGATCCCCGCCGCGGTGCTGCTGGTCGTGTGGGCCGGGGACGGTACGCCGGGCAGCAGCGGTGGCGGGGGCGGCTGGTCGATGCCGCTGGCCGACGGTGGCGGCGAGGGCCTGTACACGACGTACTCGCTCATCATCGCGACGTTCCTCGGCACCATGGGCCTGCCGCACGTCGTCGTGCGCTTCTACACGAACCCCGACGGCCGCGCCGCCCGACGGACCACCCTGGTCGTGCTGACCCTGCTCGGTGTCTTCTACCTGCTGCCACCGATCTACGGCGCGCTCGGCCGGGTCTACGGCGACGAGCTGGTCGCCGCCGGACGCTCCGACGTGCTGGTGCTCGAGCTGCCGCGGCTGATGGTGCCCGGTCTCGGCGGTGAGCTGCTGACCGGATTGGTGACTGCCGGCGCGTTCGCGGCGTTCCTGTCGACGTCGTCGGGTCTGGCGATCGCGGTCGCGGGCGTGCTCACCCAGGACGTCACCGCGCGGCCGTGGTGGGGGCGCCGCATCGACGGCATCACGGCGTTCAGGATCGGTGCGGTCATCGCGGTCGTGGTGCCGCTGTTCGTCGCCCTCGCGCTCCCCAACGTCGGCGTCGCCCGGGCGGTCGGGCTGGCGTTCGCGGTCGCCGCGTCGACGTTCTGTCCGCTGCTGGTGCTCGGCATCTGGTGGCGTCGCCTGACCGACGTCGGCGCCGTTGCCGGGCTCCTGGCCGGCGGCGTCGGCTCCGGCTCGGCCGTGGTGTGGGTGCTGGCCGACGGCTCGGGCGACGGGTTCGGCGCCGTACTGCTCTCTCAGCCGGCGGCCTGGAGCGTGCCGCTCGCGTTCCTGACGATGATCGGCGTCTCGCTGCTCACCGCATCGCGGGTCCCGGCGCACACCCGCCGCTTCATGGTCCGGCTGCACACGCCGGAGACCGTCAAGCTCGACCGCGGCTGATCGCACGTGTAACGCACCGTTACGTTCACCATCACACCGTTCAACGGGTGTGGTGGACGCTGTAACGGTGCGTTACAAGTGGGCGGCGCGCGCGACGATGAGGTCGACCACCGCGTCGTGCACGCCGATCACGTCAGCGATCACTCCCGCCCCGAGGGACTCCTCGCGAGCGCGCTCGGCGAACTGCCCGGGCGCCAGGAGGTACGGCGAGACCGCGTCGCCGGGCCGCACCACCTCCGCCGGGCGCTGCCCGCCGCCACCGAGCGTGGCCAGCGCGACCTCGCCTCCCCATTCCTCGGCCAGCAACCCGGCTGCGGCCTCCAGGTCGGGCATCGCGGCGGGGTCCTGGGAGCCGGCGGCGACCATCACCACCCGCTGGCCCGGGATCGCACCCGCCTCCCGCAGCCGCTCGGCCTGCGCCAGCGCGAGCTGCGGGTCCGGACCGAGCGCCGGTCCCATCCGCACCCTGTTCGAGGCCGCCTCCGCGGCCCGCGGCAGGTCCACGGTGACGTGGTAACCGGTCGACAGCAGCAGCGGCACCACGACCGCGGGCTCGGTCAGCGTGGCCATCACGTCGGCGAACAGCGGCTCGGACAGCTCGACGTACGACGTCACCGCGGCCATCCCGAGCCGAGCGCCGGCGGCCTCGGTCAGCGCCCGCGCGACGTCGTTGCCGGTGGGGTGCCGGGTGCCGTGAGCAACCGTGACCAAGAGGGTCACGTTGCGACCGCGAGCCGGTAGCCGCGCTTGACGACGGTCTGCACCAGCCGGGTGCCGAGGGACGATCGCAGCCGGGCGACCGCCATCTCGACAGCGTGCTCCGACGCTGCCGTCCCGGACGGCAGCGCGGCGAGCAGCTCGCGCCGCGACACCACGTGCCCGGGGTTGACGAGCAGCGCCTGCAGCACCGCGAGCGGCGCCGGGGTCAGCCGGACCTCCGCGCCGTCGAGCAGCACCTCGTCGCCATGCAGCAGCAGCGTGTGGCCGGCCACGGTCAGCGTCAGCCCGTCCGAGCGCGACGGCAGCTCCAGCTCGAGCTGCTTGACCATCGCGGCCAGCCGCGAGCGCTCGGGCCAGATGGACGGGACCCCCCACATCTCGAACGCCGCCGCCGTCACCGGCCCCACGCAGGACGCGAGTACGTCGGCCTGGAACGCGCCGATCACCTCGTCACGACGACCGGTCGAGCCGGCCGCGTCCATCAGCGCGGCAACGGCCGGCGCCGACGTGAACGTCACCGCGTGCAGCGTGCGGTCGGCGATCTCGTCGATGAGGTGGAACATCGGCTCGGGATCCTCGGCGCCGGCCACCCGGTAGATCGCGACGGTGGTGACATCGGCACCGCGCCGGCGCAGCGCATGGGCGGCCATCGACAGCGACTGGCCGTGCTCCTGCACGACGATGCGCTTGCCGGACAGGTCGCGCCCGCGCAGGTGCTCGAGCACGTCGTCGAACTCCTCCGACTCCGGCGCCCACAGCTCGCGCAGGCCGCGCCGTCGCAAGGCACCGACGCTCTTCGGCCCGCGCGCCAGGATCTCGGCGCCGCCCAGCGCCTCGAGCAGCTTGTCGAGGATCCCCCACGACTCCGCGGCCGCGAACCACGTCTTCATGCCGATCCCCGTGGTCGCCAGGAACAGGTCGATCGGCCGCTCGAGCACCTCGTCGGTTGCCGCGCGTAGCGACGCGTCGTCGACCTGGTTGGGGTCGGTGGAGAGGGCTGGTGCCCAGACCACGGTGGCCCCGCGCCGCTCGAGGAGCTGCGTCTGCTCCTCGACCTTGCGGGCAGCCGTCACCCCGATCCGGTACCCGGCGAGCGGCTGCATGGTGTCATTGTCGCTTGTCACCCACCACGACCGTTCCGTCTGCGGCCACATGGACGTCGTACGTCGGCACCCGGACGCCCGGGTCGTCCAGGCACTCGCCGGTGCGCAGGTCGAACGCCTGCTTGTGGATCGGACTGGCCACGAACGGCGTGCCGCGCCGACTACCGATGATCCCGCGGGCCAGGACGGAGGCCTGCGAGTAGGGATCGAAGTTCGAGAGCGCGAAGATCTCGCCGTCGTACGTCCGGAAGACCGCGACCGCCTCGCCGTCCACGAGGGCGGTCACCCCGCCCTCGACCTCGATCGCGTCGAGCCGACAGATGGGCGTCACGGCGCACCGACCGGGATCGAGGCGCCCAGCGAGACCGGCCCGGACGCGTCGCCGGCGAGGATCTGGCCCCGCTCCTCGCGGAAGCTGATGTTCGGGTCGGGCACGTCGGGCGCGTTGACGAACGAGACGAACCGGGACAGCTTCTCGGGATCCTCGAGCGTCGCCTTCCATTCGTCCTCGTAGTTGTCCACGTGTGCGGACATCGCGGCCTCGAGCTCCGAGCCGAGGCCGAGCTCGTCGTCGACGACGACGGCCTTCACCCGGTCGAGCCCGCCCTCGAGGCTGTCCACCCAGGGCGCCGTGCGCTGCAGCCGGTCGGCGGTGCGGATGTAGTACATGAGGTACCGATCGAGGTAGCGGATGAGGGTGTCGGTGTCGAGGTCGCCGGCCAGCAGCCGCGCGTGCACCGGGGTCGCGCCGCCGTTGCCGCCGACGTACAGGTTCCACCCCTTCTCGGTGGCGATGACGCCGAAGTCCTTCGACCGGGCCTCGGCGCACTCGCGGGCGCAACCGCTGACCCCGCCCTTGAGCTTGTGCGGTGACCGCAGCCCCCGGTAGCGGAGCTCGAGCGCGATCGCCAGGGCGACCGAGTCCTGCACGCCGTACCGGCACCAGGTCGAGCCGACGCACGACTTCACCGTGCGCAGCGCTTTGCCGTACGCGTGCCCGGACTCGAAGCCCGCGTCGACCAGCCGGCGCCAGATGTCGGGCAGCTGCTCCATCCGGGCGCCGAACAGGTCGACCCGCTGGCCGCCGGTGATCTTCGTGTACAGCCCGAAGTCGCGGGCCACCTCGCCGATCACGATCAGCTTCTCGGGCGTGATCTCGCCGCCCGGGATCCGGGGTACGACGGAGTAGGTGCCGTTCTTCTGGATGTTGGCGAGGTAGGCGTCGTTGGTGTCCTGCAGCGTGCGGTTGCCGCTGTCGAGCACGTGCTCGCCGAGCAGGCTGGCCAGGATCGAGGCGATCGCCGGCTTGCAGACGTCGCAGCCGCGGCCGGTGCCGTGGGCCTCGACGATGTCGTCGAACCGGCGGTACCCGTGCACCGCGACCACGTCGAACAGCTCCTGCCGGGTGAGCGGGAAGTGCTCGCACAGGCTGCGGTCGATCGTCCTGCCCTGGGACGCGAAGTAGTCCTCGACCATCTTCTTGACCGACGACTTGCACGAGCCGCACGTGGTGCCGGCAGTCGTGGTCGTGTCGTCCTCAGCGGCCGCGAGGATCTCACCCTTGCTGACGTTGTTGCACGAGCACACGACCGCCTCGTCGGGGAGCTCGACGCCGGCGGAGCCGGTGCGCGGCGGGAGCAGCAGCTCCTCGGGGTTCTCGGGGAGCTCGATGCCGCCGATCCCGTCCACAGAGACCATCGCCCGCAGCGATCCGTACGCCGTGGCGTCGCCGACCAGGATCCCCCCGAGCAGCCGTTTGCCGTCGGGAGACACGACGAGCTTCTTGTAGTGCCCGGCCACCGAGTCGGCCAGCACCAGCTCGAGCGCGCCCTCGGTAGTCGCGAACGCGTCGCCGAAGCTGGCCACGTCGACGCCGAGCAGCTTGAGCTTGGTGCTCATGTCGGCGCCGGTGAACTCCCCCGGTCCGTCGAGCAGGGTGTCAACGACGACCTCGGCCATCGCGTAGCCCGGAGCGACCAGGCCGTACATCCGGCCTGCCGGAGCCGCGCACTCGCCGACCGCCCAGATGTGCGGGTCGGAGGTGCGGCAGCGCTCGTCGACGAGGACGCCGCCGCGCTCGGCCAGGTCGAGGCCGGCGTCGCGGGCCAGGCCGTCGCGCGGCCGGATGCCGGCGGAGAACACCACCAGGTCGGCCGGTACGTCGTCAGCACCGTCGAGCGCCAGCCCGGTCACGTGGGCGTCACCGAGCACGGCCGCGGTGGCCGCGCCGGTGTGGATGGACAGACCGAGCTGCTCGATGTGGCGGCCCAGCATCGCGCCGCCGGCGTCGTCCACCTGCACCGGCATCAGCCGCGGCGCCATCTCGACCACGTGGGTCTCGAGGCCGAGCTGGACCAGCGCATTCGCGGCTTCGAGCCCGAGCAGGCCCCCGCCGATCACGGCACCGGTCGTGGCCTCGGCGGCGGCATCGCGGATCGCCTCGAGGTCCTCGATGGTGCGGTAGACGAAGCAGCCCGGCAGGTCGCGCCCCGGCACCGGCGGGACGAACGGCGCCGCACCGGTCGCCAGCACGAGGGCGTCGTACGCCAGCGTGGTGCCGTCGGCGACGGTGACCACGCGCGCCTCGCGGTCGACGCCCGTCACCTCGGAGTCGAGGACCAGCCGCACCCGCGGGTCGTCGTACTCACCCTCGGGCAGCAGCGAGAGCTCATCGGCGCCGACCTCGAAGAACGAGGTGAGACCGACCCGGTCGTACGCCGGCCGCGGCTCCTCGCCGACCACCACGACGTCGAAGGTCTCGGTGAGGCCGCGCTGGATGGCGGCCTGGACAAAGCGGTGGCCGACCATGCCGTGGCCGACCACGACCAGTTGCTTGCGCAGGTGGGGGCTCATCGATCTGTCTCCTTCAGCGGGTGCCGGTAAGGGCGGGACGGTTGTCGAGGAGGCTGCGGACGACCGGCTCGCAGCCGCCGCAGCCGGTGGTGGCGCGGGTGTTCTCCCGCGCTTCGTCGAGGGAGGCGCAGGCCCGGATCGCGCCGGCGCTGACGCCCGCGCAGGCGCAGATCTCGGCCTCGTCGGGCAGCGCGGTGGGCGGCGGCTTCCGGTCACCCATCAGCAGCGACCCCGGCTCGCTGGGCGCGAGGATGCTGCCGCGGTCGTAGTACTGCGTGATCAGCCCGATCCGGGACAGGTCGCCGACGAGCGTGCCGGCGACGATCACGCCGTCGCGGACGACGAGCTTGCGGTGCGAGCCGGCGATCGGGTTGGTCACCTCGACCACCTCGCCCGCGGTGCGCTCCGGATCGCCGAGCACGGCGACGTCCAGGCCGGTTGCGCGCAGCCGCGCCACGGTGCGGGCACCGTCGTACCGGACCTGCTCGCCGTTGAGGTGGCGGGCGAGCAGGGTGGCCTGCTCCCAGGCGGGTGGCACGAACCCGGTGACCTGGCTGCCGTGCTGGGCGCAGTCGCCGATCGCGTGGATCGCCGGGTCGCTGGTGCGGAGCAGGTGGTCCACCACGACGCCGCGGCGGACCTCGAGATCGGCGCGGCGAGCAAGTGCGGTCGAGGGACGGCCCCCCGCGGTGAGGACGACGAGGTCGGTGTCGAGGGTGAAGCCGTTGTCGAGGACGAGGCCGTCCTCGGTCAGTCGGGTCGCCCGGGCTCCGGTGTAGACGGCGGTGCCGAACCGCTTCAGGTCGCGGGCCAGGATCGCCCCCGCCTTCGCGTCGACCTGGCTGCGCAGCAGGTGGTCGCCGCCCTCGACCATCTCGGTCTCCAGGCCGCGCACTCCGAGCGCCCGGGCAACTTGAAGACCGAGCAGCCCGCCGCCGACGACCACCGCGCGTCGGGCCGAGCGGACCGCGTCGTCGAGGCGCAGGCAGTCGTCGAGGCTGCGGAACGCGTGCACCCTCTCGTCGAGCCGGCCGTCCAGCTGGACGATCCCGCGGATGGGCGGGAGGGCCGGGATGCTGCCCGTGGCGAGGACGAGTACGTCGTACGCGACCCGCGACTTGTCGGCCAGCTCGACCTCGTGTTCGTCCCGGTGGATCTCGACCACGCGGGTGGCGACCCGGACGTCGACGTCGCGCATGGGCAGGGTCAGGCTGTCCGGAGCGTGCGTCCCCTCGAGGACGGCGGAGAGCAGGATCCGGTTGTAGGGCAGGTGCGGCTCGTCGCCGAGCAGCGTCACGTCGTGCCCGTGGAGCCCGTCGGCCAGGCGCGCTGCGGCCATGCCGGCCCCGATGATCACGATCTTCATGCGGTCACCGCCGCGGCGCATACCTTGAACTCGGGCATCCGGCTCGACGGGTCGAGCGCGTCGTTGGTCAGTCGGTTGGCGCCGACCCAGTGGAACGGCACGAAGACGGTGTCCGGGCGGATCGTGCCGACGACCCGGCACGGCGCCTTCAGCTCGCCGCGGCGGGTGGTGACCGCCACCAGCTCGCCGTCGACCGCACCGATCCGGTCGGCCAGCGACGGGTGCAGCTCGACGAAGGCGCCGGTGTCGGGCAGGTCCCGGATCCGGCGGGTCTGGGCGCCGGACTGGTACTGCGCGAGCACCCGCCCGGTGGTGAGGTGCACGGGGAAGTCGTCGCAGGGCAGCTCAGCCGCACCGACGTACGAGACCGGCACGAACCTTGCCCGCCCGTCGGCGTGCGCGAACGCGTCGGCGAACAGTCGCGGCGTTCCCGGGTGTTCGGGCGTGGGGCAGGGCCAGAACACCCCGTGCTCGGCGCGGATCCGCGCGTAGTCGATGCCGGCGTAGTCCGCCTTGCCTCCGGCCGACGCCCGGCCGAGCTCGGCGAAGATCTCCTCGGGGTCGGTTGAGAACGCGACCGGCGAGTCGAGTCGTAGGGCGAGCCCGGTGATCACGTCGAGGTCCGAGCGCACCCCGTCGGGAGCGGCGACGGCCTGCTCGCGCAGGATCACCCGTCCCTCGAGGTTCGTCATGGTCCCGGTCTCCTCGGCCCACTGCGTCACCGGCAGTACGACGTCGGCGATCGCGGCCGTCTCCGACAGCACCAGGTCGCAGACCACGAGCAGGTCCAGGGCGGCCAGCCGCTCGGCCACGTGCGTCGCGTTCGGTGCCGAGACGACGATGTTGCTACCGAAGACCAGCAGCGCCTTGGCGCCGTCGTCGGTGCCCAGCGAGTCGAGCAGCTCGTAGGCCGAGCGGCCGCGACCCGGGAGATCCTCGGCGTCCACCCCCCACACCGCGGCGACGTGGGCGCGCGCCTCGGGGTCGTCGATCATCCGGTAGCCGGGCAGCTGGTCGGCCTTCTGGCCGTGCTCGCGTCCGCCCTGCCCATTGCCCTGACCGGTGAGGCAGCCGTAGCCCGCGGCCGGGGTGCCGGGCATGCCCAACGCGAGGGCAACGTTGATCCAGCCCAGCACGATCGCGGTGCCCTGGCTGTGCTGCTCGGCGCCTCGGGCGGTCAGCACCATCACCCGTTCGGCCCGGCCGAGCCGGTCCGCGAGTGCGCGCACGTCCGTCGCCGCGATGCCGGTGACCCGCTCGACCCGCTCCGGCCACCACGCGGCGACCTCGCGGCGTACGTCGTCGAAGCCGGTGGTCCGGGCGGCGACGTACTCCTCGTCGACCTGGCCGGCCGCGACCAGCAGGTGCAGCACTCCCAGCGCGAGGGCCAGGTCGGTGCCCGGCACCGGCTGGAGGAAGGTGTCGGCGCGGTTCGCCGTCGGGGTCTGTCGCGGGTCGATGACCACGACGTGCCCGCCGCGCTCGCGAAGCCGGTCGAGGTGCCGCGCGGCCGGCGGCATCGTCTCGGCAAGGTTGGACCCGACCAGCACGAGTACGTCGGTCTGCTCGATGTCAGCCAGCGGGAACGGCAGGCCCCGGTCGACACCGAAGGCCTGGTTGCCGGCCGACGCGGCCGACGACATGCACCACCGGCCGTTGTAGTCGATCTGCGAGGTGCCCAGCGCGACCCGCGCGAACTTGCCGAGCTGGTAGGCCTTCTCGTTGGTCAACCCACCGCCGCCGAACACCGCGACCGAGTCCGCGCCCTCAGCAGCCCGCAACTGCGCCAGTCGTGCGGCGACCAGGTCCAGCGCCTCGTCCCACGAGGCGGCCCGCAGCTCCCCGCTGGCCCGGTCCCGGACCAGCGGAGAGGTGAGCCGTTCGCGACTGCCCCGGAGACCAGCCGCGCTCCAGCCCTTACGGCACAGCGCCCCCTCGTTGACGGGGAACTCCGGCCAGGACTGCACCTCCAGTGCCGGACCACGCTTCGTCAGCGTCATCCCGCACTGGAGGGAGCAGTAGGGGCAATGCGTCTGGGTCACTCAGATGCCCGCCCTCGCCAGGCTCGTGGCGCTGACCGTCCGGCGCAGGTACACGGCGTACGTGACGACGGCGCAGGCGACGTAGAAGCACGCGAAGACGACGAATGCGCCCTTGGTCGCGGACAACGGGTTGTCCACCCACGGCGATGAGAACGCGATCGGGATCAGGAACCCGCCGATCGCACCCACTGCGCCGATCACACCGATCGCCGCCGACGACTGCTTGGTGGCCGTGGCCATGGCCGCCACACGCTCCGCGGTGTTGGGCGTGGTGGCCCGCTCCGCCTCGGTGCGGAAGATCGCCGGGATCATCTTGTACGTCGAGCCGTTGCCGATGCCGGTCGCCGCGAAGATGCACAGGAAGAAGCCGAGGAACCAGGGGAACCAGGACTTGTTGTCGGTCGCGATCGCGACGTCGGCGGTCGGGTTCGGGGTCAACTGCGTCAGCGTCCACAGCACCGCGAGGGTGAACACGATCATCGCGCAGAAGGCGCCGAGGGTGACCTTCGCGCCGCCGTACTTGTCGGCGAGCCAGCCGCCGAACGGACGCGTCAGCGAGCCGATACCGGCGCCCAGGAACGCGTAGTAGGCGAAGAAGATGCCGGTGCCGAGCGGAGCCGGGTCCGGCACCCAGAAGTTGAGCTTGATCAGCAGCGGCATCGCAGCGGAGTAGCCGATGAACGAGCCGAACGTGCCGATGTAGAGGAACGACATCACCCACGTCTGCTTGTTCTTCACGACCTGGAGCTGCTCGCGCGGTGAGGAATGCGCGTCGGTGAGGTTGTCCATGAAGAAGTACGCCGCGACGGTCGCGATGATCGCCAGGCCGGCGTACACGAACGCAGCGCGCTGCAGGTTGATCCCGTCCTCGGCCGCTTTGACCAGCCCGAAGATGCCCGCGCCGCCGACGATCACCGGCAGCAACAGCTGGATCAGCGAGACGCCCAGGTTGCCGCCTGCTGCGTTGAGGCCGAGCGCTGTCCCCTTCTTCGACGAGGGGTAGAAGAAGTTGATGTTGGCCATCGACGACGCGAAGTTGCCACCGCCGAAGCCCGCAGTCGCCGCGATCAGGCAGAACGCCCAGTACGGCGTGTCCGGGTTCTGCACCGCCCAGGCGAACAGCAGCGTCGGGATCAAAAGCAGCGCCGCGCTGGCCATGGTCCAGTTGCGGCCGCCGAACTTCGGTACCGCGAACGTGTAGGGCAGCCGCAGCAGCGAGCCGACCAGGTTCGGCAGCGCGATCAGGAAGAACAGCTGCTGCGGCGTGAACGAGAAGCCCTGCGCCAGCAGGAAGGCAGAGGAGACGCTCCAGATCAGCCAGACCGAGAAGCCGAGGTGCTCGGCGAAGATCGACCAGATCAGGTTGCGCCGGGCCACCTTCCGCCCGGTCGTCTCCCAGAACTCCGGCTCTTCGGGGCGCCAGTCGTCGATCCAGCGGCCGGTTCGCCGGACAGCAGGCGGGGTGGTGGTCTGCGTCATGCCGCTATGGAATGCGACGCAGGTTTCGGGTCGGTTCAGAGAAGGACGCCGGAAACGTCAACTTGTCCTCACGGCCTCACAACCGCTCGTCGTACGAAATCGACCGCTCGCCGAATCGGCCGCTCCGCCCGCCGCATCCGGCGTACTCACCCCTGACCGAAGGGGTACTGCCCTCCCTACGGTGACCGTGATCACATCACTTCTCAGGGAGGCAAGCCCGTGACATCAGCGCCTGAAAGCGGCGGGGACGGCGAAGCGCACCTGCGCTCCGACCACCCCATCTACGTCGAGCTGCACCAGACTCCCGAGTTCGCCGAGCTGCGGAGCAAGTTCCGCCGGTTCGTCTTCCCAGCAACCCTCGCCTTCATGACCTGGTACCTGCTGTACGTCGTGATGTCGAACTGGGCCACCGGATTCATGAGCACCGAGGTCGCCGGCCACATCAACGTCGCCCTCGTGTTCGGCATCCTCCAGTTCGTCTCCACGTTCGTGATCGCCTACCTCTACGGCAAGTACATGGAGAAGAACGTCGACCCCCTTGCCCGCGGGATCGAGAAGCGGTACGACGACGAGGTTCGGAGCGTGACCCGATGAGCTCCGAGACCCTCTCCACGATCCTGTTCATCGTGATTGTCGCGATCACGATCGGCATCACCTTCTGGGCCAGCAGGAACACCAAGAGCGCAGCCGACTACTACGCCGGCGGCCGCAACTTCAGCGGCTTCCAGAACGGCCTGGCCATCTCCGGTGACTACATGAGCGCCGCGTCCTTCCTCGGCATCTCGGGCGCGATCGCGTTGTCCGGCTACGACGGGTTCCTCTACTCCATCGGCTTCCTGGTCGCCTGGCTGATCGCCCTGCTGCTGGTGGCCGAGCTGCTGCGCAACTCCGGCCGGTTCACGATGGCCGACCAGCTGGCCTTCCGGATGCGGCAGCGCCCGGTGCGGACCGCGGCGGCGACCTCGACGGTCGTGGTGTCGATCTTCTACCTGCTCGCACAGATGGTCGGCGCGGGCGCTCTGGTCACGCTGCTGCTCGGCATCGAGGGCGACTGGGCGATCCGGTTCACGATCATCGCCGTCGGGCTGTTGATGATCTTCTACGTCGTCGTCGGCGGCATGAAGGGCACCACCTGGGTCCAGATCGTCAAGGCCGTGCTGCTGATGACCGGCACGATCCTGATCACCGTGCTGGTGCTCGCGAAGTTCGACTTCAACCTCAGCGACCTGTTGGGTGCGGCGGCCAGCAACACCGAGAAGGGCGACGCGTTCCTCGAGCCCGGTCTGAAGTACGGCGTGAGCACGACCAGCCAGATCGACTTCCTCTCGCTCGGCCTGGCTCTGGTGCTCGGCACCGCGGGCCTGCCACACATCCTGATCCGGTTCTACACGGTGCCGACCGCCAAGGACGCGCGGACCTCGGTGAACTGGGCGATCGGGCTGATCGGCTCGTTCTACCTGATGACCCTCGTCCTGGGCTTCGGGGCGGCCGCGCTGTTGAACACGGGTCCGACGAGCGACGTGGCAACCTCGAACGGCAACCTGGCCTCGCCATTACTCGCAGAAGAGGTCGGTGGCGGGCCGGGCTCGGGCGGCGGCGCGATTCTGCTGGCGTTCATCGCGGCGGTGGCGTTCGCGACGATCCTTGCCGTGGTGGCCGGACTGACACTCACCTCGGCGTCCTCGGTGGCCCACGATCTCTACGCCAACGTGTGGAAGAAGGGGAAGGCGACCGAACAGGACGAGGTGAGGGTCGCCCGGTACGCCGCCTTCGCCATCGGCGGCGTCGCCATCCTCTTGTCGATCTTCGCCCAGGACCTGAACATCGCGTTCCTGGTGGCGTTGGCCTTCGCGGTCGCGGCGTCCGCCAACCTGCCGGCGCTGGTGATGAACCTGTTCTGGAAGCGGTTCAACACCCGCGGCGCAACCTGGGCGATCTACGGAGGTCTGGTCACCTGTGTGGGGCTCGTGTTCTTCTCGCCCACCGTGTCCGGCCCTCTGGGTGTCTTCTGGACCAGCGTCGACTTCTCGTGGTTCCCGTTGGCCAACCCGGGCATCATCTCGATCCCGGCCGGCTTCCTGTTCGGCATCCTCGGGACGCTGACGTCCCGTGAGGACGGCGACGAGGAGGCCTACGTCGAGCTCGAGGTGCGCTCCCTCAGCGGAGCGGGTTCCGAGCAGGCCACCGGCGTCTAGCCGGGGGACCAGCTAGCCCGTCCCGGAGCCAGAGGCCCGGGGCGGGCGAGCGGTCGTCTTGATAACCACGCTGGGAGTTCTACTGTGAGGCTTGCCAGCCATTCGACACACCGGGAGACATCGTGACCGAAGAGACCTTGTCGAACCTGCTCAAGGAGGACCGGCGCTTCGAGCCTCCCGAGGACCTCGCGGCCGACGCCAACCTCAAGGAGGAGGCGTACGCGCGGGCCGACCAGGATCGCGAGGCCTTCTGGGCTGAGCAGGCCGAGCGGCTGAGCTGGGACACCAAGTGGGACCGGGTGCTCGACTGGGACGACGCCCCGTTCGCGAAGTGGTACGTCGGCGGCAAGCTCAACGCGGCGTACAACTGCGTCGACCGGCATGTCGAGGAGGGCAACGGCGACCGGGTGGCCTTCCACTGGATCGGCGAGCCCGAGGACGACACCCGCGACCTCACCTACTCCGAGCTGAAGGACGAGGTCTGCAAGGCGGCCAACGCGCTCATCGACCTCGGCGTCGAGGCCGGCGACCGGGTTGCGATCTACATGCCGATGATCCCCGAGGCGATCGTCGCGATGCTGGCCTGCGCCCGGATCGGCGCACCGCACACCGTGGTCTTCGGCGGGTTCTCCTCCGACGCGCTCGCAACCCGGCTGGTCGACTGCCAGGTCAAGCTCGTGGTCACCGCCGACGGCGGCTACCGGCGCGGCTCGGCATCGGCGCTGAAGCCAGCCGTCGACGAGGCGCGGGAGAAGACCGCCGGCGAGGGGCACACGGTCGAGAAGGTGCTGGTCGTGCGCCGCACCGGTCAGGATGTGGCCTGGGACGACGAGCACGACGTCTGGTGGCACGACGCCGTCGACAGCGCGTCCGCCGAGCACACCCCCGAGGCCTTCGACTCCGAGCATCCGCTCTACGTCATGTACACCTCCGGCAGCACCGGCAAGCCCAAGGGGATCCTGCACACGACCGGCGGCTACCTCGTGGGGGCGGCGTACACGCACTGGGCGGTGTTCGACCTGAAGCCCGAGACTGACGTCTACTGGTGCACCGCCGACATCGGCTGGGTCACCGGCCACAGCTACATCGTCTACGGGCCGCTGGCCAACGGCACCACGCAGGTGCTCTACGAGGGCACGCCCGACAGCCCCGAGCGCGGCCGCTGGTGGAAGATCATCCAGGACCACAAGGTCTCGCTGTTCTACACGGCTCCGACCGCGATCCGGTCGTTCATGAAGCAGGGCCAGGAGATCCCCGACAAGTTCGACATGTCGTCGCTGCGACTGCTCGGCTCGGTCGGTGAGCCGATCAACCCTGAGGCCTACATCTGGTACCGGCACGTCATCGGTGGCGACCGCACCCCGGTGGTCGACACCTGGTGGCAGACCGAGACCGGCTCGATCATGATCAGCCCGCTGCCCGGTGTCACCCACGGCAAGCCCGGGTCGGCGATGATCCCGATCCCCGGCGTCTCCGCCGACGTGGTGACCGAGGAGGGCGAGTCGGTGCCCAACGGGTCCGGCGGATACCTCGTGCTCACCGAGCCGTGGCCGTCGATGCTGCGCACCATCTGGGGCGACGACGAGCGGTTCAGGGAGACCTACTGGTCGAAGTACGCCAAGCAGGGCTGGTACTTCGCCGGCGACGGCGCGAAGAAGGACTCCGACGGTGACCTCTGGGTCCTCGGCCGGGTCGACGACGTCATGAACGTGTCCGGGCACCGGCTGTCGACGACCGAGATCGAGTCGGCGCTGGTCTCGCACCCGAAGGTCGCCGAGGCGGCGGTCGTGGGCGCCAAGGACGAGGACACCGGCCAGGCCGTGGTCGCGTTCGTGATCCTTCGCGATGAGGCCGGCGACGGCGGAGAGGACATCGTGGCCGAGCTGCGCAAGCACGTGCGCAAGGAGATCGGGCCGATCGCCACCCCGCGCCAGATCATGATCGTCGCCGAGCTGCCGAAGACCCGCTCCGGCAAGATCATGCGCCGCCTGCTGCGCGACGTCGCCGAGCACCGCGAGATCGGTGACGTGACCACGCTCGCCGACTCCTCAGTGATGGACCTGATCTCCGACGGCATCGACTCCGGCAAGGGCGAGGACTGACCGCCCGATAGGGTGGGGGCGGAGCGCCGGGAAGCCTGGTCGGCATACATCGTCGCCGACCCCTGAAGGAACGCCCGTGCCCGAGACACCGCAGCGCCAGCCCCTCTTCGCTCCCGGATCGGTATTCGAGAGCTCGCGAATCACAGGAATCCTGCGGGCCGAGACCACGGGCGGGTTGCTGCTCCTCCTGGCCGCCGTCACGGCGGTTGTCTGGGCCAACAGCCCCTGGTCCGGCGGGTACGCCGACCTGCGGGACATCAGGATCGGTCCAGGGTCCCTGCACCTCGACCTGTCGCTGGCGACGTGGGCAGCGGATGGCCTGCTGGCGATATTCTTCTTCGTGGCCGGCCTCGAGCTCAAGCGCGAGTTCGTCGCCGGTGACCTGCGCGACCCACGGAAGGCGGCCCTTCCGGTCGTCGCCGCCGTGGGCGGCATGGTGGTCCCTGCGGGCCTGTTCGCGCTGTGGAACCTCGGCAGCTCGGACGCCCTCCAGGGGTGGGCGATCCCGACAGCGACCGATATCGCATTCGCAGTGGCGATCCTGGCCCTGATCAGCACCCACTTACCTTCGGGCCTCCGCACCTTTTTGCTCACGCTCGCCGTTGTCGACGACCTGCTGGCGATCACGATCATCGCGATCTTCTACACCGACGAGCTCAGCCCGGAGTACCTAGCGCTGGCGGCGCTCCCGCTCGCTGCTTTCGCGGTCCTTGTCCAGCGACGGATCCGGACTCCGTTCCTGCTGCTGCCGCTCGCGCTGCTCACGTGGGTCCTGGTGCACGAGTCGGGAGTCCACGCAACGGTGGCCGGTGTCATGCTCGCCTTCGCCGTGCCCGTGCTACGTGCTGACGGTCGGGACGGACGCGGCCTCGCCGAACACTTCGAGCACCTGGTACGCCCGCTGTCCGCCGGTGTGGCCGTCCCGGTGTTCGCGTTCTTCGCGGCCGGCGTGTCCGTCGGCGGCTGGTCTGGTTTGGTCGATGCGATGACCGATCCGATCACACTCGGTGTGATCACCGGTCTGGTCGTGGGTAAGACGCTGGGTACGGCGGGTGCGGCGTGGCTGGTCGCCAGATTCACCCATGCCACGCTCGATGACGAGCTGTCCTGGGTGGACGTCGTGGGGATGGCGATGCTGGCCGGCGTCGGCTTCACCGTTTCGCTCCTGATCGGCGAGCTCGCCTTCGGCCCCGGATCGGAGCAGGACGACCTCGCGAAGGTCGGCGTTCTCGTCGGCTCGATCGCGGCCGCCTGCCTCGCGGCGGTGGTGCTGCGGCTGCGCAACCGGGTCTATCGGCGGATGTGCGAGGCGGAGGAGCGGGACCTCGATGACGACGGGGGACCGGATGCCTTCCTTCGCGACCAGCGCTAGCAACACCAGCCCCGGTCGGTAGGGTCTGACCTCACGAGCAAGCGACAGCCACCAGGAGCGGAACCATGGCAACGGACCCGGCCCCGGCCGACGAGCCCACCATCGGGCGACTCGTCACCGACGCCCAGCGCGACCTCCGCACGCTGATCAGCAAGGAGATCGAGCTCGCCAAGTCAGAGCTGAAGGTCAGCGTCACCGCCGGCGGCGTCGGAATCGGTCTGCTCGCGGCGGCGGCGTTCGTGCTGGTGCTCGCCGTGATCATGTTCTCGGTGGCGATTGCCTACTTCATCAACTGGAACGGCGAGGGTCTCTCGCTGCACTGGGCGTTCCTGATCGTCTTCGGCTTCTACCTGCTCATCGCGCTGCTGATGGCGTTCATCGCGATTCGGAGCTTCAAGAAGGTCAAGGCGCCGGAGAAGGCGATGGAGCAGGGCCGGGAGATCCCCAAGGCCCTCCGCGGCAAGTCCTAGCCCGCGCACTCCCCGGTCGAGACCTCGGCGCTGTTGGCCTGGCCCTCCTCGGCACTGACGGCCACCTGCCCTGCGGTGAGCGCGTAGCCGGTGTCCTCGTCGGTGACCGACGCGGCGAACACCATGCCGGCGACCTCGCCGGCTGAGGTCACGATCGGCCCGCCGGAGTTGCCCGGCCGGACCAGCCCGCGTAGGGAGAAGACCTCGCGGACGACGGTGCCGTCGCCGTAGATGTCGGGTGAGCGGAGCCGCTGCTCGGCGCGGATCCGAGCGACCTGTACGTCGTAGGGACCGTCCTCCGGGTAGCCGAGGATCGCCACCCCGTCCTCGGGCTCGACTCCGGTGTCGAACGGCAGCGTCGGCAGGCTGCCGCTCTCGACGTCGAGCACAGCGACGTCGAGGTCGGAGTTGTAGTAGACGACCTCGGCGTCGACCGACTCGTCGTCGATCTCGACCTCGGGGTTGTCGACGCCGGCCACCACGTGGGCGTTGGTCATCAGCCGGTCGGGGGCGTAGAGGAAGCCGGTGCCCTCGACGCCCCGGCCGCAGTCGTTGCTGCCGCGCACCTTGAGCACGCTCGCCTCGGCCCGCAGGACGTCGGGGTCGCGGAGCAGGCGCTGCGGTCCGGGCTCGACCTCGACGATCCGCTCGGGCGCGAACGGCTCGAGGTAGCGCGGGAAGAAAGTGGTGCCGACGACGTTGTTGAACTTCTGCAGCACGTTGGAAGCGGACTTCGGCAGCGCCGCGTTGACCTTCTCCAGCACCGCGGACTCCCGGACCATCGGGGTGACCTGCCCGATGCGGGAGCCGGAGATGGCGACGCCGAGAGCCCACGCGACGATGAGTACGGCGAGCGCGCTGAGCGCCGCGCCACCCACCGCGTCGACGGCGCGGGCCGGCTGCCAGGTGATCTTGTCGCGGAGCTGGGCGCCGGCGTACTGCAGCAGTGCCTGCCCGAGCGAGGCCGCCAGGATCACGATGAACAGGGCGCCGAGCGAGACCCAGATCGATGGGTCGGCGTTGCCCAGCACGATGGGCGCCAGCCAGATGCCGAGCAGGCCGCCGAGCAGCAGCCCCGCCGTGGCGAACGCCCCGGTGACGAAGCCCTGCCAGTAGCCCGAGAGCGCGTACGCCGCCACGAGCAGGAGCAGGAGCCAGTCGAGGAGGTTCACCGTGGCGGGTTCCTCTGCTCGAACTCCGTGTTGGGCTTGAAGGTCGTGGTGATCGGGTTCTTGGGCAACATGTAGGTCGGCAGCTCGTGCATCGGTGGGTCGTCCACCTGCTCGCCCCACCCGAGGAAGTCGAAGAGCCGGGTGATGATGCCGGCGGTGAACCCCCAGCAGATGACGTCCTTGTCGTCGCCGATCAGGAAGCCCGGGCTGACCCAGCCGTTGGGCGCCCGGACGCTGATCTGGTGCTCCGGGGCCAGCAGCTCCTTGAGCGGCACCCGGTAGACCTCGTGCACCTCGTCGGGCGACATCACCGACACGGGCGAGGGATCGCGCCACCAGGCGAGCACAGGGGTGACCGCGAAATTGCTCGGCGGCAGCCACAGCTCGGGCAGCTCGGCGAACACCACCACGCCACTGGGGTCGAGGCCGGTCTCCTCCTCGGCCTCGCGGAGCGCTGCCTGCTTCGGTGTCTCGCCCTCGTCGATCGTGCCGCCGGGGAAGGACACCTGGCCGGGGTGCGAACGCATGTGGTGGGCGCGCTCGGTGAGCAGCAGGTCGGGACCCTCGGGTCCTTCACCGAACAGCATCAGGACCGCGCCGCGACGCGGGTCGGAGTCCTCGGGCGGCATGAACCTGGTCAGGTCGTGGACGGTGATCGATCTGGTCCCCGCCTCGACGGGAAGCAGCCAGTCCGGAAGCGTCTGGTCGGTCACAGGTCCAGCCCCAGGTGCTCGTTGACCATCTCCAGGATCTCGTCGACGGAGTCCAGGCCACCGGCCTGCTGGTGCGCGACCTCGCCGTCGGCGTCGAGGAGCAGGAACTGCGGGTTGCCGTTGGCGATCCGCAGGTCGTCCTGCTCCAGCAGCAGCCCCTCCGGGTCGGCCAGCGACGGGTAGCGGGCGCCGGTGTCGCGCGCCAGGGCGAGCGCGGCATCGGGCTGCACGTCGAGGAAGTCGATGCCGAGGACCGCGACCTGGTCGCCGTACTCGGCGTAGAACTCCTGGAGCGCGGGCATCTCGGTGCGGCAGGGAGTGCAGTTGGAGGACCAGGTGTTGATCACCATGGGCCCGCGGAGCGTGGACAGGTCGACGCTCGTGCCGCCGCCCAGGCAGGGCAGCGTCAGCTCGGGAAGCCCGCCGCTGCCGGAGCCGGGAACGCAGTCCTCGATGCGGGCCTGGTCCTTGATCTGGCGTAGCTCGGCGGTGTCGACGTCGACGTCGGTCCTGCCGGGCGGGGGGACCTCGTCGCACCCAGCCAGCAGCGTGACAACGGCCAGCAGGGCCGTCAGGGCTCGGATCATGCGGGGCCCTCGGTCCGGACTAGCTTCGCGGCCTCGTCGGGGTCGGTCGGCCCGGCGCCGTAGGAAGGGCACCAGCGGACCAGAGGGCAGGCGCCGCAGGCAGGCTTCTTGGCGTGGCAGCGCCGGCGGCCGTGCCAGATGACGTGGTGGCTGAGCATCGTCCAGTCCCGCTTCGGGAACAGTGCGCCGACCGCGTGCTCGACCTTGACCGGGTCAGTCTCCTCGGTCCAGCCGAACCGGCGGACCAGCCGGCCGAAGTGGGTGTCGACGGTGATGCCGGGGACGTCGAAGGCGTTGCCGAGCACCACGTTGGCGGTCTTGCGGCCGACGCCGGGCAGCGTGACCAGGTCGTCGAGCGTGGCCGGCACCTCACCGTCGAAGCGCTCGACGAGCGCGGCGCTCAGCTTGAGGAGGCTCTCGGTCTTCGCGCGGAAGAACCCGAGGGGGCCGAGGATCTGCTCCAGCTTGTCGCGGTCGGCGGCAGCCATCGCGACCGGGTCGGGGTAAGCGGCGAACAGCGTCGGCCGGGTCGCGTTGACCCGGCGGTCGGTGGTCTGGGCGCTGAGCACGGTGACGACCAGGAGCTCGAAGGGGTTGTCGAAGTCGAGCTCGCACTCCGCATCGGGATAGGTCTCCGCCAGCATCCGGTCGATCTTGCGGGCACGTCGGACCAGCTGCGTCGAGGTCTCGTCGGCTGGCACCCGTCCAGACTAGATGGACCCACCCACCTGCTCCGCGCGCGGATCAGGCAGGCGGAAGAACGCGCCCCAGCAGGTCGCTGGCACTGATGGCCCCGAGCAGTGGTGCGGTCTTGCTGTCGTCCGCGACCACCGCCACCAACGGGCATCGGTTGGCAGCCATGATCGCCGCGATCTCCAGCACGGTGTCGTCCGCGGTCACGACGGGCAACGGAACGCGGTCCTTCGGGATCAGGTCTCGCACCGTCTTCTCAGCGAGCACTTCGTGCAGCTTGTCCGCGGACTCCTCGTCGAGCACCCGGGCCAGTGCCGGGTCGTCTTGGACATAGCTCGGGATCATCATCCTCAGCACCTGCGAGCCGGGCAGCACCGCGATCGGGTGGTCATTCTCGTCGACGACGATCAGCCCGGGTCGGTTGTGCTCGGTGAGGAGTCGAGCCGCCGTCAGCCCGTCGGCGTCGACGCGCACCGTGGGATAGGGGGCCGCGAGCTCACCTGCTTGCATCCTTCGAGGCTAGTGCTTGCCGCGACGAGCGTTGGACTAGGGTGTTCGGCGGTGTGCCGGGAAGCCTGGTCGGCGACGTCCCAGCGACCCTTGGAGCCCTTGTGACCACCGCCGCGATCGCCGCGCTGCTGATCTTCGTCGGCGCGTACGTGCTGCTGGCCGCCGACAAGATCCACCGCACGAAGGTCGTCCTGGTCGGCGCCGGGCTGATGCTGCTGCTTCGCATCACCGACGCGGACAAGGCGTTCTTCCACGAAGAGACCAGCATCGAGTGGAACGTCATCTTCCTGCTGCTCGGCATGATGATGATCGTGTCGGTCCTCCGGCGCACCGGGGTCTTCGAGTACATCGCCATCTGGTGCGCCAAGCGGTCACGGGGGATGCCCTACCGACTGATGGTGATGCTGTGCGTGCTCACGGCCCTTGCCTCGGCAGTGCTCGACAACGTCACCACGGTGCTGCTCGTCGCCCCGGTCACCTTCTTGGTCTGTGAACGGCTCGGGTTGCGGCCGGTTCCCTTCCTCATCGCCGAGGTGCTGGCCTCCAACATCGGTGGTGCCGCCACGCTGGTCGGCGACCCGCCCAACATCATCATCGCCAGCCGCGCCGATCTCACGTTCAACGACTTCCTGGTGCACATGGCGCCCTGGGTGGTCGTCTTGATGGTCGTCTTCTGCCTGATGTGTCGATGGCTTTTCCGCTCAGCGTTCGTATACGACCCGGACCGGGCCGAGGCGGTGATGGCCCTCAACGAGCGAGAGGCGATCAAGGACAAGCCCCTCCTGATCAAGTCGCTGGCAGTGCTGGGACTCGTGGTCGCGGCGTTCGTCCTGCACCCGGTCCTGCACTACGAACCCTCCGTGGTCGCGCTCCTGGGCGCTGGCCTGCTGGTCCTGATCACCAGGGTTCCCACGCAAGACGCTCTCGCCGACGTCGAGTGGCCGACCTTGGTGTTCTTCGCCGGCCTCTTCGTGATGGTGGGCAGCCTGGTCGAGACCGGCGTGATCGGTGACCTCTCCAAGGCGATCGCCGACGCCACGGGCGGAGAGCTCGCACCTGCGGCGATGCTCCTGCTGGGGGGTTCGGCGGTGTTGTCGGCGATCGTCGACAACATCCCTTACGTCGCCACGATGAGCCCGGTCGTCAGCGACCTCGTGGCGGGCCATGGGTCCTCGGGACAGGGGCTCTGGTGGTCGCTCGCCTTCGGGGCCGACCTCGGCGGCAACGCGACCGCCATCGGAGCGTCCGCCAACGTCGTGATGCTTGGCCTGGCCGAGCGGGCCGGTCACCGGATCGGCTTCTGGGAGTTCACGAAGTACGGCCTCGTGGTCACGCTCGTGACGGTCGGTCTGACGGTGCCCTACATCGCGCTGCGCTACCTCTGAGCAGGGCCGTCGTCCGGTGATCCGCTCGGTCTCGACGTCGGCGTACTCGTCGCGGGCGGGTCGACTCGGGGCGTGAGTCTGGGGTTGCCGTTACATGTGACCTGAACCACTGGATAGGATCACGGCGGCGACCATGACTTGGAGGGTTCTGTGGACAACGACGTACTCCGTCAAGCTCCGCTGTTCAGCGCGCTCGACGACGAGGCGGCCACGGCGCTGCGCGCGTCGATGTCCGAGACCCGCGTCCGCCGCGGCGACGTGCTGTTCCACGAGGGTGACTCCGGCGACAAGCTCTTCATCGTGCTCGACGGCAAGGTGAAGCTCGGCCGCACCTCCTCCGACGGCCGCGAGAACCTGCTGGCGATCCTCGGGCCCGGTCAGATGTTCGGCGAGCTCTCGCTCTTCGACCCCGGCCCCCGCTCGGCCACCGTCACGGCCGTCACCGACGCCAACTTCGCCTCGCTCTCGCACGAGGACCTGCTGCGCTGGCTCGAGGGCCGCCCGACCGTTGCCCGCGGGCTGCTCACCCAGCTCGCCGGCCGGCTGCGCAAGGCCAATGACGTGGTCGCGGACCTGGTGTTCTCCGACGTACCCGGGCGGGTGGCGAAGGCGCTGCTCGACCTCGCCGACCGCTTCGGCCGCACCGCCGACGACGGCGTCCACGTCCACCACGACCTCACCCAGGAGGAGCTCGCCCAGCTGGTCGGCGCCTCCCGCGAGACGGTCAACAAGGCGCTCGCCGACTTCGCCTCCCGCGGCTGGCTCCGCCTCGAGCCCCGCTCGGTCGTGATCATGGACGTCGAGCGGATGGCCCGCCGCGCCCGTTGAATCGGGGGTTGTGGCCCCTCGAATCTGGGGGTAGTGGCCCCTTGAGTCGTCAGTTGTGGCCTGCCAGCCGCGACCCGCGCTCCATCCGCCGTACGTTCGAGTACATCGGACGCAGAGCCTCCCGCAACTCGGCCAGCCAACGGTCGAGCGCGGGTCCGGTGAAGTCGCCGCGCCGGACAATGATGATCGTCCACCCGTTGTCCCTCAACCACTTGCGCCGGGCCCGGTCACGTTCCCTCTGCTCGGGCGTTCGCTCATGCGTGTCCCAACCGTCGTACTCGACTGCGACGCGGGCGCGGCGGTAGGCGAGGTCGAGTCGGTACGTCGGGTTCCCATCGATCTCGATCCACACCTGGGGCTCGGGCGCGACGATGCCGGCATCGTGGATCGCGAGCCTGGTCCACGACTCCCGAGCCGACTCTGCGCGCGGATCGACCAAAGCGATCAGCTCACGCATCTGGATCACTCCCCGCCTACGGCGGAACCGAGGCGCCTCCGACGCCAACTGGGCCTTGCCCAGGCCGTGGGTCCGTGCGAATGCGTCGAGGGCAGCCATGGCCTCCCGGCGACGCAGCAGGCAGCCCAGGTCGAGGGCGGTGCGCAGAGGCGTCGTCACCCGGACCCCCTCGACCGTCATCACGTCGGCTCGCGCCAGGTCTCTCGTGCGGCCCTCCACACCCTCGCGCTCGCACGGTTCGCTGTCCCGGAGCGCACAGACCTCGATCGGTGGCGGGGTGTCTTGCTCTGCGTAGGTGAACGTGTCGATCCCGTGGATCCACGCGGCGGTGCGATCTCGAAGGACGTGCTGCGGCGCGATCACCGCCGCCACGGTCTTCGCCCGCAGTTCGACGGTCAGGTCGAGACCGGCGCGAGCGTAGACACCCCGCAACAGTCGTAGCACCGCCTTCTGCTCCAGCAGCAGACGCAGCTTCTTGCGGGTCAAGCCGAGCGCGTCGAGATCGGCGTAGGTGAATGGGCCGTTCGGGAGCTCGAGTTCGTTAGTCATGCCGGGAGAATGCGCACCAGCCCGGCGTCAATGGGCTGTCAGCGACCAGACCTGTGGACAGGCCCTCCGCGGCGAGCGACGGTGGACAGAAGTTGTCCATCCGAAGACGGCCACAACACCCGACTCAAGGGGCCAGAACCCCGGATTCGACGGGCCACAACCCCCGATTCAACGGTCGGCGAGGTACTGAAGCTGCGCCCGGACGGAGAGCTCGGCGGCGCCCCAGAGGACTGGGTCGACGTCGGTGTAGACGATCTCCACGACCCGGCGGGGTAGCTCGTCGGCGGCGATGCCCTCCGGGTGCGGCGCGTCTCGGAGCTGGGCCACGGCGGCTTCGACCTGCTCGAGCCGCTCCTTGCGGTGCGCGCGGTAGTAGTCGAGCGCCCCGAGGGCGTCCTCGATCACCGGGCCGTGGCCGGGCCAGATCGCAGAAAGCTCGTGCGCCTCCGCCAGCGCGTGCAGCCGGTCCAGCGAGTCGAGATAGGCGCCGAGCTGGCCGTCGGGGTGCGCCACGACCGTCGTGCCGCGGCCGAGAACCGTGTCCCCCGTCAGGACAGCGCGCTCGGCAGGCACCAGGAACGACAGCGAGTCGGCCGTGTGGCCGGGAGTGCCCACGACCCGGATCTCCAGCCCGTCGACCTCGACGACGTCACCGTCGCCCAGCCCCTCGGAGCCCAGCCGGTACTCCGGGTCGAGGGCGCGCACCCCGCAACCGACCCGCTCGGCGAACTCCTTCGCCGCCTCCGCGTGGTCGAAGTGGTGATGCGTGAGCAGTACGACGGCCACGTCGCCCGCCACAGACGCCACCGAGTCCAGGTGCGAGAGGATCGACGGCCCCGGATCGACCACTACCGACCGAGCGCCGTCGGGCTCCTTCAACACCCAGGTGTTGGTTCCGTCGAGCGTCATCATGTTGGCGTTGGGCGCGAGCACGCACTCGCCCCGGGAGCCGAACGACCCGCCCGCCCAGGTCATGCCGAGAAGTGCTCCTCGATCAGCGGGTCCAGTCGAGCCGGCCGCGACAGAGTGAACCCCTCGCCGTCGTCGATGACCTCCGGCATGAACATGTCCACGTCCCGCTCGGCGCACGTCGCCAGCACGTCCGACGGCGAGCCGAACCGCGACACCTCCAGGCACGTGAGGTACGTCGGCGGCAGCATGAACATCGATCCGTCATCGACTGCCGCCACCGCATCCCCGGCGGGCAGCCACGTCACCTTCGACGACTCGGTCGAGACGTCCCGCGTTCGCTGCCCTTCGGGCAGGTCGGCGACGAAGAACCAGGTCCGGTAGCGCCGCGGCTCGAAGATCGGCGTGAGCCAGCCGCTCCACGTCCCCAACAGATCGGAGCGCAGCACCAGTCCGCGCCGGTCGAGGAACTCGGTCATCGCCAACTCGCGCGCCTCGAGGGCAATCCGGTCGGCCTCCCAGTCGTCGCCGGTCGTGTCCGCGACCACCGAGGTCGCCGACTCCCCGGCCAGCAGCACGCCGGACTCCTCGAACGTCTCGCGGACCGCAGCGCACACCAGCGCCCGTGCCTGCTCCTCGCCCACCCCGAGCCGCTGCGCCCACCTGGCCGGCGAAGGACCTGCCCAGGCCACCGCGTGGTCGAAGTCGCGCGGGTCCACGCTGCCCCCGGGGAAGACACACATCCCGGCGGCGAACTCCATCGAGGTCTGCCGCTGGAGCAGGTAGACCTCGGGCGACGACGCACCGCCGCGCATCAGCACCACGGTCGCGGCGTCGCGCGGCTCGGCCGGCGTCTCGGTGCCGTCCGCAAAGCGAGCAGCGTGCTCGGCCAGCGACTCGGGCAGCGGCAGCCGCTTCATCAACAAGGACTCAGACCTCGACGACGAGCTCGACCTCGACCGGCGCGTCCAGCGGCAGTGCCGCTACGCCGACGGCGGCTCGCGCGTGCACGCCTGCGTCACCGAACGCGTTGCCGAGCAGCTCGGAGACGCCGTTGGCGACGCCCGGCTGGCCGGTGAAGTCCGGCGTCGAGGCGACGTACACCACGACCTTGACCACGCGCTTGACCAGGTCGAGGTCGCCGAGCTCGGCCTTGACGGCCGCGAGCGCGTTGAGGCCGCACTGCTCCGCACAGGAGTACGCCGTGTCGGCGTCGATCTCGGCGCCCACCTTGCCGGTAGCCATCAGCTCACCGGACTTCATCGGCAGCTGGCCCGAGGTGAAGACGTGGTTGCCGCTGCGCACCGCCGGCACGTAGACGGCGACCGGCTTGGCCACGTCGGGCACCGACAGCCCGAGACCGGACAGCCGGTCCTCGACCGCACCCATCAGCCGGCGAGCGGGCGTTTGAAGTAGCCCACCAGGTTCTCGGGGTTCATGCCCGGGGCGATCTGCACCAGCTCCCAGCCCTCGGAGCCGAAGTTGTCGAGGATCTGCTTGGCCGAGTGCGTGAGGATCGGCGCGGTGAGGTACTCCCACTTGGTCATGGGTCCGCACCCTACTCGCGGGACTCCACAGCCTCCTGGGGTGCCTCCTCCTGCCCGAGCCGGCTGTGCGTGCGCCCGTAGAGGAAGTACACGACGACGCCGAGCGCCATCCAGATGCCGAACCGGATCCAGGTGTCGCCGGTGAGGTTGAGCATCAGGTAGACGCACATCAGCACGGCGAGGCCCGCCACGAGCGGGACGAACCGCACCCGGAACGCACGGGGCAGGTCGGGGCGGGTCCGCCGGAGCACCACGACCGCGATGCTGACCAGCACGAACGCGAACAGCGTGCCGATGTTGACCAGGTGGGCGAGGGTCTCCAGGTCGACGAAGCCGCTGATGACAGCGATCGCCGTACCAGCGATCAGGGTGATCCGGTGCGGGGTCCCGTGGGTCGGGTGCACCTTGGCGAGCTTCCGCGGAAGCAGTCCGTCGCGAGCCATCGCGAACGCAACCCGGCACTGGCCCAGCATCAGGATCATCGCGACCACGACCAGGCCGATGCAGGCGCCGATCGAGATCAGGTTGCCCATCCAGTCGACTCCACGCGCGTCGAACGCCTGCGCCAGTGGCGCCTGGTGCGCGGGGTCGATGTCCTGGTAGTTCTGCATGCCGGTCACCACGAGGCTGACCGCGGCGTACAACCCGGTCACGATGAGGAGCGAACCGAGGATCCCGATCGGCACGTCGCGCTGAGGGTTCTTCGCCTCCTCGGCGGTGGTCGCCACGATGTCGAAGCCGATGAACGCGAAGAACACCACCGCGGCGCCGGCGATGACGCCGCCGAGGCCGTACACCGCCGGCTCGTAGCCGAGCAGGCTCGTGATCAGCGGCAGGTCACCGAAACCACCTTCTGCGTCGGGGACCGGCTGCGAGTCGGGGATGAACGGCGTCCAGTTCTTCGTGCTGATGTACCCGATGCCGACCACGATCACGGCAGCGACGACGGTGAGCTTGATCGCCACTACGACCTGGTTGAACCGGCTGGAGAACTTGGTGCCCCGGATCAGCACCCACATCACCAGCAGCGAGATCAGCATCGCCGGCAGGTCCACGGTCCCCTCGGACGCCGACGAGATCGCCGTCGGGAGCGTGATGTCGACCATCTCGAGCACCTCCTTGAGGTAGCCGGAGAAGCCAGAGGCCAGCGCCGCGGAGCCAATGGTGAACTCCAGCACCAGGTCCCAGCCGATGATCCACGCGACCAGTTCGCCGAGCGTGGCGTAGCTGAACGTGTAGGCACTGCCCGCCACCGGCACCGTCGATGCGAACTCGGCGTAGCAGAGCCCGGCCAGCCCGCACGCGACCGCCGCGATCAGGAAGCTCAGCGCGATCGCGGGGCCAGCGTTGGAGGCCGCCACCTGACCGGTGAGCACGAAGATGCCAGCACCGATGATCACGCCGACGCCGAAGACGACGAGGTCGAGCGCCCCGAGCTCCTTGCGGAGACTGTGGTCAGGATCCTCGGTGTCGCGGATCGACTGTTCGATGGACTTGGTCCGAGACAAGTTCATGGGCATCGAACCTAGTACCCCGAACGGGACCTTCGCGATACCGCTAGGCGAGCTTGTCGGGCGCCAGTACGACGTCGACCCGGCGTACCACGCCGTCGTGCACGGTGATCGAGATGACTGTCGTGAGCCGATCCTCCTCGTGGACCACGACCCCCGTGCGGCCGTTGACCTGGGCGGTCGCGACGTCGCCCTGCAGCTTGCGGAGCACCCCCAGCACGAAGCGGCCGACCCGGTCCGGGCCCTCGACCGGGCGCCGGGCCGCGCTCACCACGCCGCCGCCGTCACTCGTCAGGACGACCGACGGATCCAGGGTCTGCACCAGTGCGGTGAGGTCGCCCCCGGCCGCCGCGGCGAGGAAGGCGGCCACCACCTCGTCGTGCTCGGTCTGGTCCGCGTCCACCCGCGGCGTGCTGGCGGCCACGTGCCGACGGGCCCGCGAGGCCAGCTGTCGTACGGCGGCCGGCGTGCGTCCGACCGTGGCCGCGATCTCCGGAAATGGCATGTCGAACAGGTCGTGCAGCACCCACGCCGTGCGCTCCGCCGGGCTCAGCTGCTCCAGCACGACCAGCAGCGCGTAGCGCACGGAGTCGTCGAGCGTGACCCGGTCGGCGGGGTCGTCCGCCACGTCGGGCTCCGGCAGCCACGGGCCGACGTACGACTCGCGGCGGACGCGCGCGGACCTCAGGACGTCGAGGGAGATCCTTGCGACCGCGACCGTCGACCAGGCCAGGACGTCCTCCACCGGCTCGCGTTCGTCGGCCTTCACCAGCCGCAGCCAGCAGTCGGCCACCGCGTCCTCGGCCTCGGCCCGGCTGCCGAGGATCGAGTACGCCACCCGCACCAGGCGGGGTCGGGCGTCGTGGAAGTCCGCTGCTAGCAAGGACTGGCGGTCGTCGGTCACACGCCCAGCCAGTCGGTGAAGCTGATCCGTCCGCGCGGCCCGTCGGTGCTCGGGATGAGGCCGCCGGATCGCAGCCCCTTGCCCATCGCGCCCGGCACCCACAACCCGACCACTCGCCGGCCCAGCCCGCGAGCCTTGGACACGCGACGCGCGAGCTCGACCATCTGGAGCGGCTCGGGGCCGGCCAGGTCGGGCACTCGGCCCGCAGGTCCGCTCTCGGCCAGGTCGATGAGCGCTTCGGCCACCTCGACCGCCGCGACCGGCTGGCTGAGCATCTTCGGCACGAGCGAGAAGGGACCCACCCGCACGAACCCCAGCGCCTGCTCGGCGAACTCGTGGAACTGCGTCGCGCGCAGGATGCTCCACGGCACCGGACCCTCGGCGACGAGGCGCTCCTGGAGCAGCTTGCCCTGGTAGTAGCCGGACGGGACCTCGTCGATGCCGACGATCGACACCACTACGTGATGACCGACGCCGGCCGCCTGCTCGGCCTCGAGCAGGTTGCGCGTGATCGACCCGAAGAACTCCTCGGCCTTGGACTTGCGCTGGGTCTGCGTGCTGGTGGCGTCGACGACGGCATCCACTCCGGCGAGCCGCTCCGCGAGCCCCTCGCCGCTGGTGAGGTCGACGCCCTCGGAGCGAGTCAGGACGACGACCTCGTGACCACGCTGTCGCGCGACCTCGACGACGTGCCGACCGAGCACGCCGGTGCCCCCGGCTACCGCGATCCTCATCGGGTCACCTCCGTACGGCGAGCGTTGCCCACGATGAGCGCAGCGGACAGCACCAGGGTCCCACCGAGCGCGGCCACCTGGCCGACCGCGTCAGCCGTCGGGAGGTCGCCGAGGTGGTGCAGGTGATAGCCGAGGTGCGGCAGGCTGAACGTCGTCCACGCCGCAGCGAGGGCCAGCGTCACCCGGCGATCCCGCCACATCATCGCGAGCACTCCGGCGATGGCGAAGGCGAGGTAGAACGCGCCCACATCGCGGACCAGGTGCTCGTTGTACGGCCCGTCGACAGCCACCCAGACCCGATGGAGGCCGGGGAAGCTGTCGTAGAACGATCTTGGGAACGCCGCGGCCCAGCCGCCGACGTACACCGCGGACGCGGTGAGGACGGCCAGGAGTGCCGTCGTGGTTCGGGTGCTCATGCCCGGTGGACGAGGTAGCGCGACGGGTTGTGACATTGGGCCAGACTGCACCTGTGACGTACGACGATGAGCTTGCGGCTCGGATCCGCGACCTGGTGGCCAAGCACGGCGTGACCGAGGAGAAGAAGATGTTCGGCGGGCTGGGCTTCCTCCTCGGCGGCAACCTGGCCGTGTGCGCCAGCCACGACGGCGGCCTGCTGGTGCGCACCGACGGCAGCGACGCCGACGACCTCCTCGCCCGGGAGCACGTCGAGCCGATGGTCATGGGCGGCCGCTCGTCGCGCACCTGGCTACGCGTCGACCCGGCCGCGCTGCGTACCGACGACGACCTGGGGTACTGGGTGGGCCGCGGCGCGGCCACCGCGAAGGCACTGCCGACGAAGGGCTGATCACGTGGAGCGCAGCGACGCAGCGGACACCCGTCGCGACCAGAGCGGGCAGAGCTGGTTCGAGCGCTTCGTCGAGCAGGTCAACGGCGTCGTCAGCCGGGCGCCGTTCTTCTACGTCTGCGTGGCCATCGTGTTCGCGTGGCTGATCAGCGTGCCCCTGTGGAAGGACCTCAAGGAGTGGCAGGCGGCCATCCACACGGTCAGCAGCGTGATCGCGCTCCTCCTGCTGGTGCTGCTGGAGAACGCGGGCCGTCGCAGCGAAGAGGCGGCGCAGGAGAAGCTGAACGTGATCGCCGAGGCGCTGTCCGACCTGATGGCGGCGCAGGCGCATCAAGGCGACCCGGAGCTAGCGGACGCCGCTCGTCGGCTCCGCGACGCCGTCGGTCTTGAGGAACGGCACTAGGTGCGCTGTGGCTGGAGGGAAGATTCACCGCCTAGGCGGTGAATTGGACGGTTATGGCAAGAAACTTCTCGACAGAAGCGGGCATTTCACCGCTTAGGCGGTGAAATGCCCCAACCGCGTAACGGCACTAGACGAGCTCGGGCTCGGTCTTCTCCCGGACCTCGTCCTCGGTGACGTCGGGCGCGAGCTCGACGAGCTTCAGCCCCTCCGGCGTCACGTCGAGCACGCACAGGTCGGTGATGATCCGCTGTACGACGCCGCGGCCGGTGTAGGGCAGCGAGCACTCGTTGACGATCTTGTAGGTGCCGTCCTTGGCGACGTGCTCCATCAGCACGATCACCCGCTTGGCGCCGTGGACCAGGTCCATCGCGCCGCCCATGCCCTTGACCATCTTCCCGGGGATCATCCAGTTCGCGATGTCGCCCGAGGCCGAGACCTGCATGGCGCCGAGGATGGCGGCGTCGATCTTGCCGCCGCGGATCATCCCGAACGACGTCGCGGAGTCGAAGTACGACGCACCCCGGCGCACCGTGACCGTCTCCTTGCCCGCGTTGATCAGGTCGGGGTCCTCCTCGCCCTCCAGCGGGTAGGCCCCGACCCCGAGGATGCCGTTCTCCGACTGGAGCACCAGCTCGACGTCGTCGGCGACGTAGTTGGGCACCAAGCGTCGGGAGCCCGATGCCGAGGTTGACGTAGGAGCCGTCCTTCAGCTCGGAGGCCGCTCGGGCCGCCATCTCCTCACGCGTCCAGCTCATCGGGGGGTCACCGTCCGCTTCTCGATCCGCTTGTCGGCCGCCTGCTCCGGCGTCAGCGGGACCACCCGCTGCACGAAGACGCCCGGGGTGTGCACGTGGTTGGGGTCGATCTCACCCGGCTCGACGAGCTGCTCGACCTCGGCGATCGTCACCCGTCCGCACATCGCGGCCAGCGGGTTGAAGTTGCGCGCGGAGTCTCGGTAGACGAGGTTGCCGTGCCGGTCGCCGATCGATGCGCGGACCAGCCCGAAGTCGGCGACGATCGCCTCCTCGAGCACGAACTCCTTCGGGCCATCGGCGGTCTCGAACGTCCGGGTGTCCTTCGGCGGCGACGAGACGATGACGTTGCCGGCGTCGTCGTACTTCCACGGCAGCCCGCCCTCCGCCACCTGGGTGCCTCCGCCGGTCGCGGTGTAGAACGCCGCGATCCCCGAGCCGCCGGCGCGCATCCGCTCGGCGAGCGTGCCCTGCGGCGTGAGCTCGACCTCGAGCTCGCCGGAGAGGTACTGCCGCGCGAACTCCTTGTTCTCCCCCACATAGGAGGAGATCATCCGGCGGATCCGCTTGGCGCCGAGGAGCATGCCGAGTCCCCACTCGTCCACGCCGCAGTTGTTGGAGACCGCTTCGAGGTCGGTGACCTCGGCCTCCAGCAGCGCGGTGATCAGCACGGACGGGATCCCGCAGAGCCCGAATCCGCCCACCGACAACGTCGACCCCGATGCGATATCTGCCACAGCCTCAGCGGCAGAAGCGACCACCTTGTCCATGCTCGGCACCTTAGCCTCGCGACCCACCACTACTGTTCGGGGGATGAGCGACTGGCCCAAGGTGCGACTGCACGTCGTCACCGGCAAGGGCGGCACCGGCAAGTCGACGGTTGCCGCCGCGCTCGCACTGGCGCTCGCGAGTCACGGCAAGAAGGTCCTGCTGTGCGAGGTGGAGGGCCGCCAGGGCATCGCCCGGATGTTCGACGTCGACCCGCTGCCGTACGAGGAGCGCCGGCTCACCACCGGCCTGCCCGACGAGAGCGGCCAGACCGGAGTCGTGCACGCCCTTCACATCGACCCGGAGTCGGCGCTGCTCGAGTACCTCTCGATGTACTACAAGCTCGGCCGCGCGGGCCGGGCGCTCGACCGGTTCGGCGTCATCGAGTTCGCCACCACGATCGCTCCGGGCGTGCGCGACGTGCTGCTGACCGGCAAGGTCTTCGAGGCGGTACGCCGCAACAGCCGCAACAAGCGCGCGATCCAGTACGACGCGGTGGTGCTCGACGCTCCGCCGACCGGCCGGATCAGCCAGTTCCTCAATGTCAGCAACGAGCTCGCCGGGCTGGCCAAGATGGGCCCGATCAAAGCCCAGTCGGACACGATGATGACGCTGTTCCGCTCGCCCGAGACCGCCGTGCACCTGGTGACCGTGCTCGAGGAGATGCCGGTGCAGGAGACCGCCGACGGCATCGCCGAGCTGCGCCGGATCGGACTTCCGGTCGGGGGCGTGATCGTCAACCTGGTCCGCCCACAGGACCTGTCCGCCGACGACCTCGCCGCCGCCCGCGCGGGCAAGCTGGACCGGCGCGCGATCCAGAAGCAGCTGAAGGCCGGCGGGATCGAGGCCAACGCCGCTCTGGTCGACGGCCTGCTCGCCGAGGCCCAGGACCACGCCGAGCGCCGCGCGCTCGAGGACTCGCAGCGGGCGCTGGTCGAGAAGCTCGAGGTACCGGCCTACGAGCTCCCCCGGCTGCCGCAGGGCATCGACCTCGGCGCGCTCTACGAGATCGCCGGGATGCTGCGCGAACAGGGGATGGCATGAAGGCCCGCGCAAGGGTCGGCCCGCTGTCGACCGGCAAGGCGCCGATGCTCGACGTCGACGCGCTGATCGACGACCCCGCCACCGGGATCATCGTCTGCTGTGGCTCCGGAGGAGTCGGCAAGACGACCACGTCGGCTGCCCTCGCGCTCCGCGCGGCCGAGCGCGGCCGCAAGGTCGTCGTCCTCACCATCGACCCGGCCCGCCGGCTGGCCCAGTCGATGGGCATCGAGGAGCTCGACAACACGCCTCGTCCGGTGTCCGACGTCGACCCCTCGGCGGGTGGGTCCCTCGACGCGATGATGCTCGACATGAAGCGCACCTTCGACGAGGTGGTCGAGAGTCAGGCCACCCCGGAGAAGGCGAAGCAGATCCTGGAGAACCCCTTCTACATCGCGCTCTCCAGCTCGTTCGCCGGCACCCAGGAGTACATGGCGATGGAGAAGCTCGGCCAGATCCACGCCGACGCCCGCGAGAACGGCGGCTACGACCTGATCGTCGTGGACACCCCGCCGTCTCGCTCGGCCCTGGACTTCCTCGACGCCCCCGAGCGGCTGTCGAGCTTCCTGGACGGACGGTTCATCCGGCTGATGCTGGCCCCCGCACGTGGCCCGGCCAAGCTGATGACCGCCGGGTTCAGCATGATCACCAACGCGCTCAACAAGATCCTGGGCGGCCAGGTGCTGCGCGACCTGCAGATGTTCGTCTCCGCGCTGGACACCGTGTTCGGCGGGTTCCGGCAGCGGGCCCAGAAGACCTACGCGCTGCTGCAGGCGGAGGGGACGGCGTTCCTCGTGGTCGCCGCGCCCGAGCCGGACGCGCTGCGCGAGGCGGCGTACTTCGTCGAGCGGCTCAGCGAGGATCAGATGCCGCTGGCCGGACTGATCATCAACCGGGCCAGTCCGAACCCGCTCGGCGAGCTCGAGGCCGACGAGTCGATGGCGGCCGCCGCGCGGCTGCGCAAGCGTGAGCCTGGCTCGCTCGCCGCGGGCCTGCTCCGGCTGCACGCCGACCGCAGCCGCCTGGTCGAGCGGGAGGCAGGACTTCGCGACCGGTTCGCGACTGCGCACCCGCAGGTGGCCACCGCCGTGGTGCCGGCGCTCGCCGGCGACGTGCATGACCTCGGAGGTCTGCGCCGCGTAGGCGAGCTACTGGGTGGCCAGTGACGATTTGAGCCAGTGAGCTGAGGATCAGGCGTTGACGGTCACAGGCTCGGCCTGGCCGCTCTTCTCGCGAGCCTTCTCGAGAACCGCACGCCACGAGGCGTTCGGGTGCCGCCGAAGCAGCGCCCGGCGCTCGCGCTCGGTCATCCCGCCCCAGACGCCCCATTCGATCTGGTGGTCGAGCGCCTCTGCGAGGCACTCGGTCCGCACCGGACATCCCGAACACAGCTGCTTGGCCTTGTTCTGCTCGGCCCCACGCACGAACAGCTGGTCCGGTGCTTCCGAACGGCAGGCAGCCCGCGGCGCCCAATCCTCAACCCACATGTCTCTGTCCCCAGTCTGAGAAGGTTCGCGTCCCCATGACGCCCCACTCCGTCTTCTCGGGGTTAAAGGTAAAGACAAGGGTGGTGTGAGTAACAGGCTCATTAGGCCCAACTTCCCTAGTCCCAAATGACTAGACGGGTTCGACCATCCATCCCTAGTTCCGGCGGAAACGCCGAAAATGTGCTCCACAGGGACGCTCACGTACATTTGCCCCGTGACTCGCCCCGTGTCCGAGCGTCCGTCCGCGCCCAAGGTGTTTTCCCACCTGGCCGTGATGCTTGCGGTGGCCGCGGTGCTGGGCGTGGTGGTCTCCGGGCTGGCGATCCCGTTCGCGGGCCTCATCGGGTTCACGACCCAGGAGGTCGCGGACGCCATGGACGACCTGCCGACCGAGCTCGAGACCGAGGCGCTCGCCGAGAAGAGCACGGTCGTCGACGCGGCCGGCAACGTCATCGCGACGATCTACGACGAGAACCGGATCAACGTCGCGCTCAACCAGGTCTCGCGCACCATGGTCAAGGCGATCGTCTCGATCGAGGACTACCGCTTCTACGAGCACGGCGCCCTCGACCTGCGCGGCACGATCCGCGCGCTGCTCACCAACCAGGCCAACGCCGACGTCGTACAAGGCGGCTCGTCGATCACCCAGCAGATGGTCAAGCTGACGCTGATCGACCAGGCCGACAGCGACGAGGAGGAGGAGGCAGCGACCGACGACACGTACGCGCGCAAGCTCAAGGAGCTGCGCTACGCGATCGCGCTCGAGCAGAAGTACTCCAAGGACTGGATCCTGGAGCGCTACCTCAACATCGCGTTCTTCGGCGACGGCGCCTACGGCGTTCAGGCGGCGGCCCAGCACTACTTCGGGGTCAACGCCAAGGATCTCGACCTCAACCAGTCGGCGATCCTCGCCGGGCTGGTGCAGAACCCGTCGGCCTTCGACCCCACCAACTATCCCGACCGAACCATCGACCGTCGTGACATCGTGCTCGACCGGATGGCCGAGCTCAACGTGATCACTCGTGACAAGGCCGAGCAGGTCAAGGGCAAGGGACTCCAGCTCGACGTGCAGCCGAGCGAGAACGGCTGTGTCTATTCGCGCGCCCCCTTCTTCTGCGACTACCTCGTGGAGTACCTGAAGAAGGACCCCGAGCTGGGCAAGACCCCCGAGGACCGGCTGCAGCTGATCAAGTCGGGCGGCTTGGTCATCAAGACCACGATCGACCTGCGTGAGCAGAAGGCGGCCGACCGGGCGGTGGCTGCTCACGTGTTCCCGAGGGAACAGGCCATCGGGGGTCTCGCGGTCGTCGAACCGGGCACCGGCGAGGTCAAGGCGCTGGCCCAGTCCCGGCCGATGGGCCGGGACCGTGATGCCGGTCAGACGTTCCTCAACTACACGGTCCCCAAGGAGTTCGGCGACTCCAACGGCTTCCAGGGCGGCTCGACGTTCAAGGTCTTCGTGCTCGCGGCAGCCATCGAGCAGGGCATTCCGCTCAACAAGGTGATCACCTCGCCGGGCAGCATGGCAATCCCGGAGGAGGAGTACGAGGACTGCGGCGGCGCCCCCTACGGCTACGGCACCTGGGAGCTCGACAACTACGACTTCACCACGCACCGGGCCAACCTCTACACGGGCACGCGACTCTCGATCAACACGTTCTTCGCACAGCTCGAGCAGGAGACCGGCCTCTGCGAGCCCTTCGAGCTGGCCCGGCAGATGGGCGTGCGGCTCACCAACCCGACCGGCCAGAAGGTGGGTCTGCCGGAGCGGGTCCCGACCTTCCCGCTCGGCATCGCCGATGCCAGCCCGCTGGAGATGTCCGAGGCCTACGCGACCTTCGCCGCCCGCGGCATGCACTGCGCCTCGCGCCCGGTGACCGCGATCATGGACGCCAACAAGAACGTGCTCAAGGAGTACCCCAGCAACTGCAACCGCGTGATGGAGGAGTCCACCGCCGACGCGGTCAACGACATCCTGCGCGGCGTGATCGATAGTGGCTTCGCCTCGGCTCAGGCGCTCGACCAGCCGGCCGCCGGCAAGACCGGCACCACCCAAGCGGGCAAGGCGGTCTGGTTCGTCGGCTACACCCCGCAGCGCGCGGCCGCGGCGATGATCGCCGGTGCCAACGAGTTCGGTGTGGCCATCCCCCTCGACGGGCTCATCATCGGTGGCTTCCAGCGCTTCGGCTCTTCGGGCTCCGCCTTCGCGGCGCCGATCTGGGGTGACGCGATGAAGGCGATCGACGACCACCTCGAGTACGAGGACTTCGTCTATCCGGCCACCGTGCAGGGTGCCGGCCAGACGTCCGTTCCGCAGCCCAAGCCGCCGAAGAAGAACGACGACGATGACGGCGACGGCTTCGGCATCCCCGACACCAACGGTGGCGGGGGCGGCGACAACGGGAACGGCAACGGCAATGGCAACGGCAATGGGAACGGCAACGGCCGAGGCCGCGACTAGCCGAGCTGGCGGCGTACCTCCGCTGCCACCGCAGCACCGTCCGCACGGCCCTTGACCTGCGGCTGCACGACGCCCATCACCTGGCCCATCGCCTTCGGGCCGGCCCCGGCGACGCCGAGCTTCTCGACCGCCTCGGTCACCACCTTCGAGATCTCCTCCGGTCCGAGCTGCTCGGGTAGGTAGTCGGCGAGCACCACGGCCTCGGCGCGCTCCTTGGCGGCCATGTCGACCCGACCGCCATCGTCGAAGGCGATCGCGGCCTCGCGGCGCTTCTTGGCCTCGGTCGACAGCACCGCCACGACCTCCTCGTCGGAGAGCACCTTGGCCTCCTTGCCCGCGACCTCGGCGTTGGTGACGGCGGTGAGAACCATCCGCAGGGTCGAGGACCTGAGCTCGTCGCGGGACTTGATCGCGGCGGTCAGGTCGGCCCGCAGGCGGTCCTTGAGAGTGCTCATGTGGGTCATTGTGGCAGCCTGGCGTCGTGCGCCCGCTGCCCGTTCTCCGTGCCCTGTTCGGCGCCGGCGCAGTCTCCGGCGTCGCGCTGACGGCGTACGCCGTGCGCGAGACCAGGCAGTTCCGGATGCGCCGGGTCGAGGTGCCGATCCTGCCGCCGGGACAGCGGCCGCTGCGGGTGCTGCACCTCAGCGACATCCACATGACGCCCGGCCAGCGCGCCAAGCAGGAGTGGCTGGCCGGACTCGGGCTGCTGGCCCCCGACCTGGTGATCGACACCGGTGACAACCTCGCGCACCGGGACGCCGTACCCATCGTGCGCGACAGCCTCGGACAGCTGCTCGACCGTCCCGGGGTCTTCGTGCACGGCTCCAACGACTACTTCGAGCCGACGCTGCGCAACCCGCTGCGCTACGTGCTGCCCGACAGCGGCAACCGGCACGTGCACTCCCCGCAGCTGCCCTGGGCCGACCTGACCCGCACCCTCACCGGCGCCGGCTGGCTCGACCTCACCAACCGCCGGCAGTCGTTGACCGTCGGCGAGACCACGTTCGCGTTCGCCGGCGTCGACGATCCGCACCTGGGCTACGACAAGCTCGAGGAGGTGCAGGGCCCGGCCGATCCGACGGCGGACATCCGGCTGGGCGTCGCGCACGCGCCGTACCTCCGGGTGCTGGATCAGTACGCCGCCGACGGGTACGACGCGGTGCTCGCCGGCCACACCCACGGCGGCCAGGTGTGCCTGCCGGGAGGCCGGGCGATCGCCACCAACTGCGACCTCGAGCCCGCTCGGGCGCGCGGCCTGCACCGGCACCCGGCGGACTCGCGGCCCGGCGATCCGGGCTCGTCGTGGCTGCACGTCTCAGCCGGTCTGGGCACCAATCCGTACACCCGGATCCGGCTGAACTGCCGCCCCGAGGCGACCCTGCTGACGCTGGTTCCCAGGGACTCCGAGCCCGCCTGAGCTCCGAGGCCAACGCCCATGTAACACGCTGTTAGCCCCCCGAATCGGCCGCTTCAGGGCCTGATTTGGGGGGTGGACGGCGTGTTACATGGGAGCTGCCCCGCCTGCCCGATACCGATTGGGGAACGCGCCGCGGGCTGGGGTAATGTTCCCCACCGCTGGCCGCTCCGGTGGCCAACGGGCTGTGGCGCAGCTTGGTAGCGCGCCTCGTTCGGGACGAGGAGGCCGCAGGTTCAAATCCTGTCAGCCCGACCAGCAGATTCCCGATGGAACCCTGGTCCTCTGCTTGAGGACCGGGGTTTCTTTCTCCTACCAGGGTCGTACGCCGCATTCACTCCCTGGCGCGATGTTTCCCACCGTCCCGTTGCCTAGCGTGAAGTCACCGAGCTTCACTGGTACGAGAGCAGGAGGATCGCGATGACCTGGCACGAGACCCGCGCCCGCTGGCAGATCCTGCGGGAGATCGCCGAGACGTCGCAGCAGGACGCGACCGGCGAGCTGCCGTGGAACGACGAGTACGCCGAGGTGTTCGGCGACCGCGAGTCCCTGGTGGCCGCGCTCCGCTATCGGTGGACCAACGCCCAGCGCGCCCAGCTCGACATGTTCCTCACCGAACCGGTCCTGGAGGAGCGGCTCTGCGACCTGCAGGCACGCGACGCCGGTGTGCTCCGGATCCTCGAACGGCACGACGCCGAGAAGTCGCAGGAGGCCCTCGCGCATGCCTCGTGAGGGTGGCCCCTCTCAGACTGCACGCTCCTGGGTGACCTGGGCGCTGGCGTTCGGTCTCGGCCGCACGGTGATCAAGCAAGCCCACCGCCGCGGCGACATCGTCGGCCGGCTCGAGCTCGACCCCGTGCTCCGCGACGACCCGTTCCCGGGCTACGAGGAGCTGCGCGGCGACGGGCCGATCTCCAAGCACAAGTTCATCCTCGCCACGGTCGACCACGCGGCCTGCACCGAGATCCTGCGCAGCGACGACTTCGGTGTGGCCGGTGGCCACGGCGAGCTGCCGCGGCCGCTGCGCCGACTGCTCGCCAAGGTCTACGACGACGAGGCCCGCGGTCCTGTCGACCCGCCCTCGATGCTGTCGGTGGACCCGCCCGCGCACACCCGCTACCGCAAGCTGGTGTCCCGGGCCTTCACCGCGAAGGCGATCAAGGGGCTCGAGGACAAGGCTCGCGAGACCGCCGACGAGCTGCTCGACTCCATCGCGGCCAGCGGCCGCGACCGGGTGGAGATCGTCGAGGCGTACGCCGCCCAGCTGCCGGTCGTGGTGATCGCCGAGATCCTCGGCGTACCCCGCCACATGCACCAGCAGCTGCTCGAGTGGGGCAACGGCGCAGCGGTCACCCTCGACCCGGCCCTGACCTTCCGGCAGTACCGCGCGGCCGAGCGCAACGTGCGCGCCCTGCACCGATGGTTCGACGAACATGTCGCGGAGCTGCGGCGGAACCCCGGCGAAGACCTGTTCAGCAAGCTCGTCCACCTCGAGGGCGACGACAAGCTCACCGACGTGGAGCTGCACTCCACCGCGCTGCTCGTGCTCGCCGCCGGCTTCGAGACCACCGTCAACCTGATCGGCAACGCAGTCCACCAGTTCGGCCAGCACCCCGACCAGCTCGACCTCCTGCGCGAGGACCCGTCGCTCTGGGGCAACGCCGTCGAGGAGGTGCTCCGCTACGACTCACCCGTCCAGGTGACGGTCCGGATGCCGCTGCGCGACACCGAGGTCGCCGGCTTCCCGATCAAGCGCGAGGAGGCGACGCTCCTCATGCTCGGCGGCGCCAACCGCGACCCGGCGGTCTTCGAGAACCCGGACGTCTTCGACGTACGACGCCCGAACGCGAACGCCCACCTCGCCTTCTCCTCCGGCATCCACTTCTGCCTCGGCGCCAGCCTGGCCCGGATGGAGGCGACGGTCGGGCTGCAGGCGCTCTACGACCGCTTCCCCGACCTCACCCCTGCCGGCCCCCCGACCCGCCGCGGCACCCGAGTGCTGCGCGGCTACGAGCACCTGCCCGTGACCGTCGGCGCCGAGCGCCGCGTGGACGCCTAGACCCCGAGCGCCAGGAACGCGGCCGCGGTCGCCTCCCGCGTCGGGTCTCCCTTGGCTGCCCGACGGGCAGCGAGCAGCGCCTCCGCCAGACCGTCGTCGAGGTGCTCGTGCAGGTCGAGCATCAGCGCCGCGGTCGCGTCGTCGTTGACCTCGGCGATGCTGCACACCAGGCCGGCGGTGCCCATCGAGAACAACGCCGACGCCAACCCGAGCAGCTCGTCGGCACCCACCGGCGCCAGCACACCGGACTCGCAGGCCGAGAGGATCAGTCGGTACGGCGCCTTCTTCAGCCGCTCCAGCTCGTACACACTCAGCGGCCCATCCGCCATGTCGAGCGACGAGAAAAGTGGGCTGTCCTGACGGAAATGGCCGTGCGCCGCGACGTGCGCGAGGCTCGCGCCGTCGAGCCTGGACATCGCGGCCTCGACCGTCGCCTCCTTGCCCCGCAGCACCGTCGCTCCCTGATTCTGTTTGGCGAGCTTCGGCACCTCCGACCCGCCGCTTCCAAGGCCGGGCGCAGCGAGCAGCAGCACCTTCCTTCGCCTTGGCTTCGACACTGCGCGAGCCCGCTGCCACTGCGCCGCCGACGGCACGATCGAGAAGGGGCGGTCAGTGAGGGTGGGGAGCAGCGACCATGGCACCGCGTGCAGGCGTCCGGTGGGAGACAGCACCACCGGCCCATCCGGCAGCAAGTCGACGGCGGAGCCCAACAAGGTTTCTTGTAGGCGCGCGCCAAGATCACCCGGATCGTACGGTCGGCCGTGGGCCGCGCGACGCAGCGCGGACCGCGCATTCGCCGCGAGCTGGAGCGCGTCCTCCGTCAACCCGGCGACTCGCCGCCGCACTTGGCCGCCGTGGACAACCAGCACATGGAGCACCCCGTCGACGTCGACCAGCTCGACCAGGCAACCGTCGCCGATCTCGACAACCAGCCGGTCGACTTCGAACCGACCCTCGTCGTTGACGCCAAGTCCGACCCGCCGGTGATGCTCGGAGCGCACCGCTCGCTCCAGCCGTTCCCTTTCGGCCTCGAGTTGCTCGGTGGGGTCGCCGTCGATGCGTGCCTCCGCCAGCCGGCGTCCGTTCTCGCGTAGCGCGGCCAGCTCGGGCGACACCTCATCACCGCCTCGAGCCGGTGGCTCGGCCAATGCCGTCGCGCGCCACCGCTCACTCCATCGAAGCAGGGTGCGACCGTCCGTCGCGGCGTGCCGGTGCGCAAGTTCTGCCAATCCACGACCGTGCGACGTCGCGAGCGCGCGGAGCTCAGAACTTCCCAGCGTGCGGCGGTGTTCATCCAGCGCATCGAGACCGCGCGCGCAAGCGCGGAGGACGCCTCGGCGATCGTTCTCCTCCTCGTACGCAAACGCGGCCGCGAGCAGAGCAGTGGCGCGGACCAATGCACCGGGGTGGTCCCGATAGGCCCCACCAGCCCTCCAGAGAGCCGAACGTTCGGGGCCGGTCGCGAGACGCGCGGCAAGGATCAGCGCTGCCGGCGCCTCGACAGCTCTTTCCTCATCCAGACGGCGGGCCACCTCGCGCGCAGCCACCGCAAGCCCGCGTCGTTGCCCCGTTTCATGGCGCGCTCGAACGAGTAGCAGCCGTGCGCGCAGCTCGAACCAGTCCCGACCTTGCCGGCGAAACGCTTCGCACGCCTCCGCGGCCGCCGGCAGTGCAGCGGCAGCGTCTCCCGAGGCCAACCGCAGGCTCGCCAGCGAGTACTGCATGTCCGAACGCGCCCCTTCGGGCAGATCGACTGCCGCAAGGGACTCTTCGAAGGTGCTGACAGCCTCGGGAACGAGTCCCGCGGCCACGAAGGCCTCGCACTTGTCCGTGACCAAAGTCAGGCGCAGGCGACCGTCGCTCACGGATTCCGGGTGGGCGCGAGAGAAGACTTCCAAGGCTCGTGGCAGGTCACCGCGGGCAAGGACTGCCGAGCCCAGGTTGGCCAATGCATGGACCGCTTCCTGCGTCAGGTCCTCTGCCCGGAACAATCGCTCCGCCTCCGCAAACGATTCCTCGGCATCGGCTGCCCGACCCAGCGCGAGTTGGGCGTAGCCGATGTTGTTGAGGGTGCGTGCCTCCCAGGGCCGATCGTGTCCTCGGATACCCGCGAGCGCAGGCGCGAGATCCGCCAGGGCCGCCTCGTAGCGGCCGACGACCATGAGCACCCACGCGCGCCGCATCAAGACCTTGGCCCAGAGCTCACCCGTTGCCTGCGCCGCGGCGCGGTCCAGGGCGCGCAACCCTGCTCGAGTCTGACCCGCCAGGAAGAGGGTGATCCCGTACGTCGCGCGCACATCAGCCTCGCGCGCGTCACCAACCTTCCGGGCGTAGCGAAGAGCCGTGCGCAACTCGGTCAGAGCTTCGGTTGCGCGGCCCCAGTCTCGCAACGCGATGCCTCGTGCGTGGTGGGCGAACGACCAAGCACATGGATCAGCCACCGACGCGAGCACGCTTTCGGACGCTTCCCACGCAGCGTCGGGATCGGCCATGGCCAGTTCCAGCAAGTCCGCTGTCATCGTCGCCTCACGCCTTTACGGGCTCCCTCGCTCAGCACTACCGTAGCGAGGGCGCTCGGGCGTGCCCGGCCACTCAAGCCAGGAGTGCTCCCATGAATGATCAAGGCAATGAGCGACCTCACGGACTGCTGTCATGGCTCCGCAACATCTTTCGTCCGAGGACGCCCCGGCGTCCCTTGGATCCCCCCTTTCGAGATCTCGAGGCCGAGACTCTTGAGGTTCAGATCGACATCATTCGCAGAGCGTTCGACGGGGAGATGGGCGTCGCCTACAACGCGGATGGCGAGTTCGAATACATCTACCACCCGACACGCGCCTTAGTAAGGACGGAGGACGTCGGGGAGCTGGAGAGGTTCTTCGGCGACTCGGACAACTACGACGGCACCGGCTCCGCTGACGAGGTCATCGGAGGTCTCAGCCTCTATCAAGTTCCCCGACGTGTCGACGGGGATGGTGACGTGTTGGTCACGCTCGACGAACTGGATAGGGACGTTCGGCCAGGCATCGCCACCCCGGACCACATCCTCTACGTCGTCGCGGGTCCTGGGAAGCCGTGCCCCGCGACCGAGCCGCTGAAGCCGCCGTCAGGCGACCCGGTGCCCAAGCTGAACCAGAACGCCAATGCGGGAAGGAATGTCCGCGTCTCCGTGGTGGACACCGGCTGGCACTCGCCCGCGGCCAAGGATCGCGACACGCCGTGGGTGGCCACCGGCGTCGAGGGTGACGAGGAGCAGCTCGCGAAGGTCGGGGACCTAACCGTCATCCACGAGTACGCCGGGCACGGCACGTTCGTTGCCGGCGTACTCAAGTGCATGGCACCGGCGGCGGACATCGAGATCGAGGGTTTCCTGACCCAGGGCGGGGCGATCTGGGAGTCCGACATCACCCGGGAGCTCAACGAAGCGATGACGGACTACGAGGACGACCCACGAACACGCAGGGTCGATCCACGTCTGCCGGACCTGATCTCAATCTCGGCTGGCACCCACACCCGCAATGACGCCGGCCTCCTCGGGTTCGAGATCCTGGCGCTGCTGTACCGGTGGACCGAGGACGGCGGGCCCCTGGTCGTCGCGGCCGCAGGCAACGAGGGCAAGGACAAGCGTTTCTACCCTGCCGCCTTCGACTGGGTGTTGGGCGTCGGGTCGCTGGATCGCGATGGCGCGATGTCCGACTTCTCCAACTTCGGAGAGTGGGTCAACGTATACGCGCACGGCCGCGACCTGGTGAATGCGTTCCCGACCGGGACCTACAAGTACGTCGAACCCATCAGCGGGCCGCTGTTGGGCACGACGCAGGACTTCACCGGCCTCGCCCAGTGGAGCGGCACGTCGTTCTCCACCCCCGTCGTGACCGGCGCGATCGCGGCGTTCATGAGCGAGAACCCGGGGAGCACTGCGCGACAGGCTAGAGACCACCTGATCGGCCATGCATACTCCGTCACCGATCCGAATGTGGGCGACCTCAAGGCGCTGGGCCCGCCGTTCGTGCAGTAGTCGGGCTAGAGCGTCACCCACGCCGTCGTCAGCGTTGCCGACGACGTCGTCACCACGAACCGGACCGGCCCGGAGCCGACCTCCTCGATCCGGAAGAACCCAGCACCGTCGGCGGCGACGGTGCGGTCGTCGGCGCCGTTGTGCTGCAGCATCACGGTGGCGTCCTGGGCGGGGAGCACCTGACCGGTGATCACGCCGGCGCCCACCTCGACCTCGATCGAGAGATCGCCGCGGCCGAAGGAGAGCATCCGGCCGGGGTCGCCTGCGCCGCGCACGGCGGCACCGGCCTCCAGCGCCGAGTCGTGCAGCAGCTCCATCAGCTCGGCGTCGATCGTGCGCCAGCTGAAGGCGGCCTGCGCGGCCTCGCGGCGGCGGTCGGTGACCGCGTCGGCCTCCGCCACGGCCTCGGCCAGCATCGACATCAGCTCGTCGTCATCAGAGAAGTCAGTCATCGCAGCTCCCCTCCCTTCTCCAGCTCGGATGCGAGCATCGCCCGCAGTGCGTTCGTGTTGCGCAGCTGTTCGAGCGCGCGAGCCCGGGTCGGTCCGATGCTGCCGACCGGGATGTTGAGCTGCTCGCTGATGTCGGCGTACGGGATCGGCGGGTCAGCGCACAGCAGGATCAGCAGCTCGCGGCGCCCGGACGGCAGCTCGGCCAGTCCGTCGCGCAGCGCCTGACGCTCCTCGAGAGCAACCAGATCCACGTCGGACACGTCCTCGGCCACGCCCTCGAGGGAGCGGGAGTCGAGAGGGTCGACGGGGGTCATCCGCTTGCGCGCCGCGATGAGCCGCAAGCATTCGTTGCGGGTGGTGGTCGAGATCCAGCCCGGCAGAGCAGCCGGCTCCCGGAGGTCGTCGAGGTGCTCGACGAGCCGCAGCCACACTGTCTGACAGACGTCGTCGCCGTCGGTCTCCGACAGCCGATGCCTGCGCACCAGCGCACACACCAGCGGTAGGAAACGCTCGACGATCGCGTTCCACGCACGTTGGTCTCCCTCTCTTGCTGCGGAGACCAAAGCCTGGAGGGAGTACGACGGGTCCATCGCCGACCTCCTCCTCCCGGCGGATCGGCCGCCGGAACGCAGCAATGGTCTCGTAGTACAGAGCGCTCACCAAGCACCGAGATACATCGAATTCAGATGTATCTGCGGAACGTTCCGGCCCCTCTGTCCTGGCAACCGCGGCATCACCGCCGCCACCGAGAGGACAGAACGATGACCTGGACCGAGACCCACGAGCGTTACCGCATCATCCGCGAGGTCGTGGCGGCCGCCGAGGCCGACCCGACCGGCACCCTCCCCTGGCGCGTCGAGTACGCCGCGTCGTTCGGCACCCCCGAGGGCCTCGTCGCCGCGCTGCGGCAGCGCTGGCAGCGCACCTGCGAGGCCCAGCTCGAGGCGCACCTCTCCGACGAGGAGATCCAGGAGCGGCACCGGAAGCTGATGAACGACCACGCCGCGGTGCTGCGCATCCTCGACAAGTTCGTCGTGGTCCCCGCGAAGTCGGCCACGCTGTCGCCGGTCGCCTAGTCGGTGGTTACCCGACGGTCGTCAGCAGCTGCGTCGCACGAGTGAGTACGACGTACAGCGTGGCGGCGCCGGTGACCGACTCGGCCTCGATCTCCGAGGGCCGGACGACGATGATCCCGTCGAACTCCAGGCCCTTGGTGTCGAGGCCGGTCAGGACGACGACCCGGTCGTCGCCCGAGGGGGCGACGGCGGCATCCGCAGCGGCGGCGCGAGCGCCCGGGGCGTCGGCCTCCAGCTCCGGCCAGGACGCCAGCCAGGAGTTGACCTCCGAGCGGCGGGCCGAGGGCACCACGATCCCGACGGTGCCGGGCACCTGCCCGGCTACCTCGAGCACTGCCTCCCGGGTGGCGGTCTCGAGGTCGGGCGAGGCGGTCCGTTCGACGGGGCCCACCCCTGTTGCGCGGACCGCCTCTGGGAGGTCGGCCTCGAGCCCGACCCGCTGGGCGTACGCCGCGGCGTAGTCGTAGATCTCCGCGGAGTTGCGGTAGTTCTTCGACAGGTGGAACTCGTGGACGGGCTTGCCCTCGAGGGCCGCCGCCCGGGCGGTGGCCGACTCCTCGGGTGCGGGCCACGACGACTGGGCCGGGTCACCGACGATCGTCCACGAGGCGCCGCGACCGCGCCGGCCGACCATCCGCCACTGCATGGGCGTGAGGTCCTGCGCCTCGTCGATCAGCACGTGCGCGAAGCCGTCGTCCTCGATGCTGTAGGTCGGCGGCGTCCAGGCCCGGCCGGTCGGCGCGTACTCGCGGTCCGCGGCGGTCATCAGCTCCTGGATGTCGACCGAACCCTCGACCAGGCTGAACGGGTCGTCCCGCTCGTCCTCGGTGCGAGCAGGGACGTCGCCCAGCGCGTAGCGCAGCTCGTCGAGCAGCGGGATGTCCTCGACGGACAGCCCGGTGGCGGCATCCCACGACTTTGTGAGCAGCGCCTGCTCCTCGCTGGTCACGACGCCCTCGCCGACCCGGGCCAGGAACTCGGGGTCCCGCAGCCAGCCCAGCACGGTGGGCGCGTCGAGCGGCGGCCACCAGGCCAGCGCGAAGTCGAGGAACGACTGGTCGGCCAGCATGTCCTCGTCGAACGCCTCGCGACCGCGCTCCCGGCCCCGCTCGCCGCGCACCTGCCGCCACATCGCGTCGAGCAGCATGGGCGCGATCCGCGGCAGCTGGCGGTTGCGTCGGCCCTGCGACATCAGCTGCCGCCGGAGCCGGCCGAGCGCGCCTCGGTCGAGGACGATGCGGTCGTCGCGCCAGAAGATCCGGAACTCGCTCGGGCTGCCGGGCGCATGCTGTCGCGACGTGCGGCGCATCAGCTCGGCCATCCGGACCGAGCCCTTGACGTCGGCGACGGCCGGCTCGTCGTGGCGGCTGGCGCGGACGCCGTCGACCACCTCGCCGACGGAGCGCAGGGCGACCGCGGTCTCACCGAGGCTGGGCAGCACCCGCTCGATATAGCGCATGAACACACCGCTGGGACCGACGATCAGCACGCCGCCTCCCTCGTAGCGGCGCCGGTCGGTGTAGAGGAGGTACGCCGCCCGGTGCAGCGCCACCACGGTCTTGCCGGTGCCCGGGCCGCCAGAGATCGAGACGACGCCCTTGCCGGGCGCCCGGATCGCGAGGTCCTGCTCGGCCTGGATGGTCGCCACGATCGAGTGCATCGACCGGTCGCGGGCCCGGGACAGCTGCGCCATCAGCGCGCCGTCGCCGATCACCGGGAGCGACTCGGCCGCGGGGTTGTCAGGGTCGAGCAGCTCGTCCTCGACGCCGAGGACGGTGGCGCCGGAGCAGCGCAGCACCCGGCGGCGTACGACGCTCTGCGGCTCGGCGGCCGTTGCTTGATAGAAGACCGCCGCTGCCGGAGCGCGCCAGTCGATCAGCAGGGAGTCGCGGTTGGTGTCGCGCAGCCCGATCCGGCCGATGTAGCGCGGCTCCGGGTCGACGCCGCGGTCGAGGTCGAGCCGGCCGAAGACCAGGCCCTCGTGGGCGGCGTCGAGCTGGGCGATCCGCTTCGCGGCCTGGAAGACCATCGCGTCCCGCTCGACCAGGCCACCCTCGTGACCGAGCCGGCCACGCTCGTGACCCTCCTTGGCCAGCTGCCCCGCGGCCTTCGCCGACACCTGGAGCTGCTGGTGGACCCGGTCCACGAACGCCTGCTCGCGAGCGACTTCCCGCTCGACCACTGGCTCACTCAACGATGCGTCCCCTCAGCACGATGTCCGGGCCCGGGAGCGGGCGCGGACAAGTTCGTCAGTCTATCTCGCGTGACGGTTCCGGGCTCAGTCCGTTGAAAGATCGTGACCACCTCCACCGACACCGAGAGCGCCCGGCCCGACCCGGGCAAAGCGCCCACGGTCGTACGACGCCGACGCGGGACTTCGAACAAGAAACGGCGTCGCGCGATGCTGGTCGGCGGCATCGCCCTCATCACCGTGGGTGCGATCGTGCTCGGTTGGCTGGCGTGGCAGTTCTGGGGGACCAACTGGGTCTCTAAAGGTCGCCAGGCCGACGTGGTCTCGGAGCTGCAGGAGGAGTGGCGCGACGGTCGCGGGACCGCCGACACCGACTTCGGCAAGGCCACCGGGATCCTGCGCGTCCCCCGCTTCGGTGCGGACTACGAGGTCCCGATCCTGGAGGGCACCACCGACGAGGTGCTGGCCGCGGGAGTCGGGCACGACGAGGACACGGCCGGGGTGGGTGAGCACGGCAACTTCGCGCTCGCCGCGCACCGCGTCACCCACGGCGAGCCGTTCGCCGACTTTCCCGAGTTGCGCGAGGGCGACCTCGTGGAGATCGAGACGGTGAACGCGACGTACACCTACCAGCTCGACAACGGCGGCACGGACCTGATCGTCCCGTTCACTGCGGACTGGGTCCTCGACCCGTTGTTCCCGGTCAATCCGGACGCCGGCGGCGTGACCGCGCCGGGCCAGCCCGGTGACCAGATCATCACCCTGGTCACCTGCTCGGAGATCTTCCACACCGACAACCGCAGCGTCGTCTTCGGTCACCTGGTCGAGACGGTCCCGAAGCTTCCCTGAACACGATGGGCGCAACTCGCCTCCGGAGCGGTACTCTTCTCCCGTCGAGTCGAGTGAACTCATGGGGGTCTCGGTGATCAGGAAATTCGCAGGGCTGCTGGCGCTGGTGCTGGCGTCCTTCGTCGTGGCACCCGGCCTCGCCGGGTCCGCCAACGCTGCCGACGACCCGTACACCAACGGCGTCCGCACCTCCTGCCACCTGACGGTCCCCGCTGTGGTGCGGATCGGTGGTGCTCCCAGGATCCGGATCACCGTCCGCCCGAACGCGCCCGCCCCGGCCGCAGGCACCCGCGCCGCTCAGCGTGCCGAGCGCCCCAAGGGCACCGTCGACGTCAGCATCACGCGTGCAGGGAGCACCATTTTCTCCCGGACCGTCGCCTACAACGGGTCCCCGGTCACCGTCGTCGGCCCGGTGATCAACCAACCCGGCCACTACGTGGTGCACGCGAGGTTCCACGCCGCGGACGGCAGCACCTTCAAGGACTGCCACAACAACGCGGCGTTCGACGTGCGTGATGGCGACGGCCCTGGCCCCGGCCCGGGTCCCGACCCGGGGATCGACAACCCCGACGGGCTCCTGCCCGACACGGGTGGTCCCAGCTCGCTCTGGTTGGTCCTCGGCCTGGCTCTTGTGGCCGCCGGAGCCGGCCTGGTCGTTGCGGCGCGTGATCGAAGCAAGAATCCCTATCTGGTCTAGTCCAGCACTGTCGCCTCGGCGATCCAACCTGTAGGCGCGTGACTCCTCCGACACCCTGTCGTTGGCTGGGTACTTGGAGGAGGAAGCGTGAAAAAGCTTGCAGCGGTGCTGGCTCTGGTTCTGACGTCATTTGCGGTCGCCCCCGGTTTGGTGGCGCCGTCGAATGCGGCAGATGACCCGTACACCAACGGGGTCCGGACGTCGTGTCACATCTCGGTCCCTGCCGTCACTCAGATCAACCACGCTCCGCGTATCCGGATCACCGTCCGGCCGAACGCCCCCTCCCAGGGTTCCCGCGCCGAGGTTCCGAAGGGCACGGTCGACGTCAGCATCACCAAGGCCGGCACCAGCATCTTCTCCAGGACTGTCGCCTACAACGGCAAGCCGGTCACCGTCACCGGACCGGTGATCACCGCACCCGGCCACTACGTCGTGCACGCGCGCTTCCACGCCGCGGACGGCAGCACGTTCAAGGACTGCCACAACAACACTGCCTTCGACGTCCGCAAGGGCGACGGACCCGGCCCGGGCCCGGGCCCCGACCCGGGGATCGACAACCCCGACGGTCTGCTCCCCGACACGGGTGGTCCCAACCTGCTGTGGCTGATCCTCGGCCTGATGCTCGTCGGTTCCGGTGGTGGCCTCGTCTACGCCGCCAAGCGCAAGCCGAGCGGACCGCTGTACGACGTCGGCGCCTACTAACCGCTACTTCTTGCGGGAGAGGAACGCGAGCATCGCCTCGCGCGCCTCGTCCGAGCCGAACAGCCGCGCGCTGAGCGCGGCGACTTCGTCGCCGCGCCCGTCGATGCGGTCGAGCAGGTCGCGGGACAGCAGCGCCTTGGTCTCGCGCAGACCCTGAGCCGCTCCGGTCAGTAGCGACGCGACGACGGCGTCGACCGCGTCGTCGAGCTCGGCCTCCGGCACCGCGCGGGTGACCAGGCCCATCTCGGCGGCCTGGGTGCCGTCGAACACGTCACCGGTCAGGCAGGTGAGCGCGGCCGCCCGGGAGGTGAGGCGGGGAAGGACCGTGAGCGAGATGACCGCGGGCGCGAGCCCGAGCTTCACCTCGGTCAGCGCGTACGTCGTGGTGTCGGCCGAGATGGCGATGTCGGAGGCGGCCACGATGCCGATGCCGCCCGCTCGCACGGCGCCGTGCAGCCGGGTCACCACGGGCTTGCTCAGCGCCACGATCTGACGCTGCATCCGGACCATCGCCCGGGCGCCCTCCTCCATGCCCTCGCCGGACGCCTCGGAGAGATCCGCGCCGGAGCAGAAGACCTTGCCCTCGGCGCGGAGCACCACGACCTTGACCTGCTCGTCGGTGTCCGCCGCCTCCAGGTGACCGAACAGCTCGGTGACCAGCTGCCGCGACAGGGCGTTGCGGTTGTGCGGGGAGTCCAGGGTGATCGTCGCGACCCCGTCGGCGACCGCGAGGTGGACGAGCTCGGTGGTGTCAGGCATGGGCGTCACCGTACCCATCCGTCGGGTCGTCGGCGCCGAACCACCGTCATGCGATCCCGACCTCTCTACGCCCTGTTTGGTCTACTCGCGGCGCTGGTCGGGACGGCGGCCGGACACTTCGTCGCCTCGCTCCTCGACCCCGCGTCGTCGCCGGTGCTGGCAGTCGGGTCGGCGGTCATCGACCTGACGCCCACGCCGGTCAAGGAGTGGGCGATCGCGCAGTTCGGCACCAAGGACAAGCCGATTCTGATCGGCTCGGTGTTCCTCGGGGTCCTGACGCTGGCGGCGGTCGCGGGCCTGATCGCGCGCCGGCACTTCCGGTACGGCGCGGCGCTGCTCGTCGGCCTGGTGGCCGTGGCCGCCCTCGCCGTACTCACCCGGCCCACGGTGGAGCCCGTCGATGTGGTCCCGAGCCTGGTCACCGCCATCACCGGAGTGGCCGCGCTGTGGCTCCTGGATCGCCGCGCCTGGCCCGAGGCGGACCCGCTGCCGGACGACGTCGCCGGGCCGAGCCGCCGCGGGGTGGTCGTCGCGATGGGCGTGCTCGCCGGCCTGGCTGCAGCACTCGGCGGGACCGGTCGCTGGATCCAGCACCTGCGGGCCCGGGCCGAGGACATCGCCCTGCCCGCTGCCGCGGACCCCGCCCCGGCACTTCCGCGCGGGCTCGACAAGCAGGTTCCGGGGATCAGCGAATGGGTCACCGCGAACAACGACTTCTACCGGGTCGACACTCGCCTCGACACTCCCGTCATCAGCTCCGACGACTGGACCCTGACGATCGACGGCGACGTCGAGAACGAGCTCACGATCTCCTTCGACGAGCTGCTCGAGATGCCGATGATCGAGCGCGACATCACCCTGACCTGCGTCTCGAACAGCGTCGGCGGCGAGTTCGTCGGCGGCGCCCGGTGGCTCGGCGTACCCCTCCAGGACCTGCTCGACCGGGCAGGCGTTGGCGACAAGGCGAACCAGCTCCTCAGCACCGACTTCGACGGGATGATGATCAGCACGCCGCTCGACCTGGCGACCGACGGTCGCGACGCGATGATCTGCGTCGGCATGAACGGTGAGCAGCTCCCCCGCGAGCACGGCTTCCCGGTGCGGATGGTGATTCCGGGGCTCTACGGGTTCATCAGCGCGACCAAGTGGCTGACGAAGCTCACCCTGACGACGTACGACGACGCCGAGGCGTACTGGACCGAGCGCGACTGGGCCACCGACGCCCCGATCAAGATCTCCGCGCGGATCGACACCCCACGTTCGTTGTCGACCGTCGACGCGGGCGAGACGCTCATCGGTGGTGTCGCGTGGTGCCAGCAGGCGGGCGGCGTCGGCAAGGTCGAGGTGCAGATCGACGGCGCCGGCTGGCAGGAGGCCACGCTCGGGCCCGACGGCGGCAACGACTACTGGCGACAGTGGTACTACAAGTGGGACGCGAAGCCCGGCCCGCGCAGCATCTCCGCGCGCGTGACCACCGCCGACGGCCAGGTCCAGAGCCCGGCTCGGGCCAACCCGTTCCCCGACGGCTCCAGCGGCATCCACCAGTACGCCGTGACCGTCGCCTGACCCCCAAAAACTTCTCGCGATCCGGGCCATCCGGAGTGCGGGCGGCACCGAAGCACTCACATCAGCACCCCTCTACGGAAGGCACCACCCATGAAGCTCCACACTTTCCGCCGCAACGCCGGCATCGCGACCGCCGTGCTCGCGCTCTCCCTGGGCCTCGCTGCCTGTGGCAACGACGACGACAGCGGCAGCGACGCCAACGGCGACACCCCCTCGTCGGCCCCGGCCGACAACTCGGGTGCCGAGGGCGCGGACCCGGCCTCGCAGACCTTCGGCGACGGCTGCTCGCAGATCCCGACCTCGGGTGACGGCTCCTTCTCCGGCATGGTCCAGGACCCGGTCGGCACCGCCGCGAGCACCAACCCGCTGCTCAAGACCCTGACCGCCGCCGTGGGCGCGGTCGAAGGCCTCGGTGACACGCTCAACAGCGCCGAGGGCCTGACTGTCTTCGCGCCGGCCGACCCGGCCTTCGCCGAGATCCCCCCGGCCGACCTGAACGCGCTGATCGAGGGCGCTGCCAAGGACGGCATGGAGAGCGACCTCGCGACCACGCTGACCTACCACGTCATCGCGGGTCAGCTCGACCCCGCGTCCGTGGTCGGCGACCAGGCCTCCCTCCAGGGCGGCACCCTGACCGTCGAGGGTGACGAGTCCGGCATGACCGTGAACGGCGCCAACGTGCTGTGCGGCAACATCCCGACCGCCAACGCCACGGTGTACGTCATCGACGGGGTCCTGAACCCCGCCGACGGCTGAGTCGCTTCCCAATCCCGGTCAGGATGACGAGGATCAACCTGTGACACACATCAGGCCGGCAGGCACCGGCGCCTCACCCTCCGGCGAGGCGCCGGTGCCTGCCACTGACCAGGCGAACGTCCTGGCCAGCCTGCTCAAGCGGGCCGGCCGAGGCGACAAGGACGCGTTCGCCGAGCTGTACGACGCCACCTCGGCGCGGGTCTACGGGCTCGCCGTCCGAGTGGTCCGCGACCCGGCCCAGGCCGAGGAAGTGGCGCAGGAGTCCTACCTCGAGCTGTGGCGGGGCTCGGCCCGGTTCGACCCGGACCGGGGTAGCGCGATCTCCTGGATCCTCACGATCGTGCACCGCAAGGCTGTCGACCGGGTCCGCTCGGCCGAGGCCTCCAGCCGCAGGGACACGTCGTTCCACCAGCAGAACCAGGCGATCGAGCACGACACGACCGCCGAAGCTGCGCACGCCTCAATGGAGGCGCACCGAGTGCGCGGCGCACTCACCAGCCTCACCGACGTACAACGGCAAGCTCTCGAGCTCGCCTACTTCGGCGGGTATACGCACACCGAGGTGGCGACCATGCTGGACCTACCTCTGGGCACCGCCAAGACCCGCATCCGAGACGGCCTGATCCGGCTTCGAGACACCATTGGAGTAGCAACATGAGCGACATTCACGCGCTCTCGGGGGCCTACGCCATTGACGCACTCGACGACGTCGAGCGCGCACGCTTCGCACGTCATCTCGCGGACTGCGCCGACTGTCAGGCAGAGATCGGCAGCCTCCGCGAAGCCGCAGCGATGCTGCCGGAGATGACCGCGTTCGATGCCCCGGTCTCACTACGGGCCAGCGTGCTGGACGCCATCGGCGAGGTGCGCCCCCGTCCTCCCGTCGTGGCTGTTTCCTCGGCCCCCTCGCGCCGACGTCGCGGAGCAGCACTCATCGCGGCCGCAGCGGCCTTCATCGCGATCGGCGGCGTGGGTGCAACGGTCTGGCACCCGTGGTCGGACGACACCTCCCAGGCGCCGGAGATCTCCGCCGTCGATCGGGTGCTGACCGCACCGGACGCCGAGAACCTGCCCTCCGACCGGCTCGCCAACGGCGGCACCGTCAGCGTCGTTCGCTCGAACTCGCTCAACCAGGCCGTCGTCCGAGTCCGGGGCATGGCGTCCGCCGGGCCCGGCCGCGTCTGGCAGCTCTGGCTGCAGCAGGACGGCCAGATGGTCTCCGCCGGCCTGATGCCGCCGGTTGCGGACGGCAGCGTGCTGCTCCAAGGGGAGCCCGCGTCCGCCGAGGCCTTCGGCATCACCAGCGAGCCTGCTGGTGGCTCCGAGAAGCCCACCCGCCCGCCGGTAAGCCTGATCTCGTTCGACCAGGCCTAGAGCAGTCCGCGGTCGCGGGCGATGGCGGCGGCCTCGCCGCGACCGGAGGCGTCGAGCTTGCCGATGATGTTGGAGACGTGGACGCTCACGGTCTTGGCGCTGATGAAGAGCCTCTCGCCGATGTCGCGGTTGCTCAGCCCCCGGTCGACGAGCTGGAGGATCTCGAGCTCGCGCCGGGTGAGCGAGACGGTGCCCGGCGCCGCGGCTGCGGTCGGCGCGGTGCCGAAGCCGAGCTCGGCGATGAGCGGGCGGGCACCGAGCTCGCGGGCGGTGGCCAGCGCGGCGTCCCGGTAGGTCGTCGCCTCGGGGTCGCCGGCCGCGTCGAGGACCGCCGCGAGCCGGGCCTGGGAGCGGGCCACCTCGAACCGATGGCCGTAGTCGCGGAAGCAGTCGACCGACGCACGCCACGCCTCGACGATCTCGTCGAGGTCGGCGGAGGAGTCACCGGTCATCCACCGGAGCCGGAGCAGCTCGGCGTGGGCGCGGGTCCGCCAGGCCCGGGCCTCGAGCCCGGTCGCGCCCTTGGCCTCGTTGTCGGCCCAGACCAGCTCGCTGCGCGCGGCGAACGCCTCGCCGCGATCACGCAGCACGCGGCGCTCGGCCGCGCTGACCGAGGGGGCCCGGCGGGAGAGGTGGGCGAGCATCACGGTGTTGAGACGCAGCTCGGGCTGGATGGTCTTGATCTGCCACAGGTCGCTGAGGAACTCCACGGCCTCGCTGAGTGCTGTCTCCGCCAGGTCGATCTCGCCGGCGTCGCCGTGCATCTCGACCAACGCTGTCGTCGCTGAGATCGCGATCAGCCCGTCGAGCGCCCACTGGTCGCGCAGCCGCTGGGCCTCGGGCACCCGCTCGTGCTCGCCCCGGTTGGCGCGGACCATCAGCTCGACGGCCCGCAGCATCGCCTCGGCCCCCGGGGGCGGGGTCTCGCCGGTGAAGTCGGTGGTCGCGAGGGACCGGTCCCAGTCGCCGTACTCGTAGGAGGCGATGGCCGCGAGCACGCGGCAGTCGAAGCCGTAGGGCGCCCACGAGCGCCCGATCCGGCGAGCCTTGTCGATGCCCGCCTGGTAGACGTCGAGCGCTTCCTTGAGCCGTCCGGCCCGGTGGTGCAGGGAACCGAGGTGGTGCATGGCCCGGATCCGGGTGAGGCCCGAGGACGACTCGGCGATGATCCGCTCCAGCGTCTCCTGAGAGGCGACCACGTCACCGCTGCGCTCGGAGATGCGGGCTACGAACGTCTCGACCTCGGCGGTGATGTCGGGAAGGTCGAGCCTCTCGGCGAGCTCGGTGGCCTTGCGGCTGAATTTCACCGCTTCCTCGTTGCGCAGCCGGTCGGCCAGCGCCTGGGCGTGGGCGGCCAGGACCCGCGCCCGGAGCTTGGTCTCGTCGTCGTCGGGGACCAGGCTCAGTGCTTCCTCGGTCAGCTCCAAGGCGTTGATGTCGAGCTCGGTGATGCGGGCGGCCTGGGCCAGCTCGGCGAGCAGCTCGGCGCGCAGCAACGGGGTCAGCTCGCCGCGGTCGAGGCGCTCGCGCAGCAGCCCCACCGCCCGGGTCGGGTGACCGGCAGCCATCGCGGCGGAGGCGGCCATGCCCGCGATCGCGGTGGCCTCCTCGGGCTCGTCGGGGCCGAGCCCCAGGGCCCGCTCGTAGTGACGAAGCGCCTCGTCGGGACCACCCATCGACATCGCGCTGGTGCCAGCGCTCACGCTGGCCCGGAGTGCCAGTGCCCGCTCGCCTGCCTCGGCCGCGTGCCTCGCGAGGTCGGCGGACTTGCCGAGCGTGTCGTCGGAGTCGATGACGCGGGCGTACGTCGCGTGGGCGCGGACCCGCTCGCCGGGCAGCATGTCGTCGTAGACCGTCTCGGCGAGCAGCGCGTGCCGGAAGGCGTAGCCGGTGTCGGTGGGGATCAGGATGTGCCGCTCGACGGCGTCGCGGAGCGCCAGGTCGAGGGCGGCCGGGTCGATCGCCGCGGCGTCCTGGACCACCCGCGCCAGCAGCTCGTGGGAGACGTGCCGGCCCGCGGCGGAGGCCAGCCGGACCACCGTCTGGGCGGTGGTGTCGAGCTGTTCGAAGCGGACCAGCAGCAGCCGGGAGAGGTCAGCCCCGACGCCGGCCTGGCCCCACATGCTCGCGGCCGCGATCTCCTCGGCGAAGAACGCGTTGCCCTCGGCCCGCTCCACGACCGCGTCGACCTCGCGGTCGGCGAGCCCGCCCGCCTCGGGGCCGCCGGTCTCGAGCCCGCGCACCAGCTGACGCATCGCCGGGCGGTCGAGGGGGGCGAGGTCGATGCGGCGGACTTGCGCGAGCCGGGACCAGTTGGCCAGCGTCGCGCGCAGCGGGTGCCGGCGGTGCAGGTCGTCGCTGCGGAAGGAGATCACCAGGGAGACGGGGCCGATGAAGCCCCGGGTCAGCAGCAGGCTGAGCAGCTCGCGCGAGGACTGGTCGGCCCAGTGCACGTCTTCGATCAGCACGAGGAGGGGCTGATCGGAGCCGAGCTGTTCGAGCGCGGCGTGCAGGCTCTCGAACAGGTCGCCGCGGTGGGACTCGGACTGCTCGTCGGCCGGGCCGCGGAGGTGGGCCTGCAGCAGCGGGCCGAGGGAGGGGTGGGTGGCGATGATCTCGTTGGCGACCTCGGGCTCGTCGGAGAGCAGCCGGCCCAGCAGCTCGACGAACGGGAGGTAGGGCAGCGTGCTGCCGGCCTCACCCAGACAGTGGCCGACCACGACCCGGAAGCCGCGCTCCCCGGCGCGCTCGGCCAGCTCGGCGAGCAGTCGGGTCTTGCCCATGCCGGCGTCTCCGGACAAAACGACAAGGCCCCCGAGCGCCTCAAACCCGCCAGCAGGAACGATTCCTGCTGCAGATATGAGGCGCTCGAGGTCCTGGTCTCGCCCGACGATGGGCCTGAGGCCCGCCGGATTCAGTGGCACACAGTCAAGTATGCCGGTGGCTACCGACATGACGCCGCCCGCTTTCAGGCGGCGTCGTTGTGGCGGCTGCCTCCGGAATCGGTGCTACGGCGTGTGGCGATCCGGCGGCGGACGCCGCGCGAGCGGCCGGCGATCCAACCGTTGGGACGGCCCCGCTCGAGGCGGTACTCGGTCTCGGCCTTGACGAACTCGAAGTCTCCGTAAAGCGACATGATGGTGATCTCCTCGGTTGAGTGCTGCTGGTGAGGATTAATCTGCTCGGCTAAGGCAGGCACCCACATCGGGAAGAGTCCCTAAGTTTCGCGAACGGGTGCCTTAGACCGGTCCTAGGCGTGATTTAGGCGGCTTAGACGAGGCGCTCGCCCTCGTGGAAGAACCCTGTGATCGCGCCCACACCGCCCAGGTCCGAAAGTGCGCGCGCGGCACCGAACGGGGCGTTCCAGAAGTCGCCGGTGCGTGGCTCGTGCGGGCCCACGTAGGCGTACGGGAGCGCATGGAACGAGTCGCCAGGCGAGACGCCGTAGTTGACCCCATCAGCGGTGATGGCGACGTCGAAGTGCTCGGGCCAGAGCACCCGTTCGATGTCAGGACGAAACGCCGCGAGCGCCCCGTTGCCCACAGAGAATGCCTGCTCGATCACCCGCAGCGCCGAGGCGTCGAGTCGGATCGTCTCGCTGGGCGCCACGCCCGGCCCGTCGTGGTAGACGTCATCGAGGGCGCTGGCCTCGACACCGAGGTGGTGGGCCGCCTCCTCGAAAGTCAGGCCGTCGACCCGGACGCGGGTCTTCGCGTCGACCAGCTCCCCGCCCACGAACCTGGGGCCGGGCTGGTCCCAGACCCCGATCCCGTCCGGCAGCACCCGCAGCCTGAGCTGGCCGGTGGCCCGGTAGCGCGGTCCGGCCAGCACCAGCTCCGCCAGTCCGTGCACGCTGCGGCGGGTCTCGGCAAAGGTCCGGTCGTCCATGGCGGTCTCCTCGTGTAACGCCCGGCGGGGCCGCCGGCACTCATTGCTACCCCCACAGTGGGTCGAGCCGCAGGAGGCGTTACATGACCGAGCAGTTGGACCGCAGCGACTGGCACCGGGTGGAGCAGCGCGACCTCCCCGCCGAAGGACGGGTTCGGAGCGTCGTCGTCGACGGTCGCAGTGTCGCGATCAGCCGGTGCGGTGGCGTGCTCGGCGCCCTGGAGAACAAGTGCCCGCACCAGGGCGGACCGCTGGGGGAGGGCTCCATCGAGCAGGGCTGGCTGCGCTGCCCGTGGCACGGCTACGACTACCGACCGGGTTCCGGCGAGCCCCCGGAGGGGTTCGCCGACGGGGTCCCGGCGTACGGCGTGGACGTGCGCGACGACGGCGTGTACGTGGCGTTGCCCGACCGTGAGGAACCGGTGCGCACCGTCGCCGACACGCTGGTCGAGACGCTGGTCGCCTGGGGCGTGACCACGTACTTCGGCATGGTGGGCCACTCCAACCTGGGGTTCGCCGAGGCACTCCGTCGCGGTGAGGAGCGCGGTGACCTGCGCTTCATCGGCATCCGCCACGAGGGCGCCGCAGCGTTCGCCGCCAGCGCCTACGGCAAGCTGACCGGTCGCCCAGCGGCCTGCGTGGCGATCGCCGGCCCGGGCTCCACCAACCTCGTCACCGGCCTGTACGACGCCAAGCTCGACGGTGCCCCGGTGATCGCGATCTCGGGACAGGTGCCATCGAGCGCGCTCGGACGGGGGGCCTTTCAGGACCTGCCGCTGTCCGCCGTCTTCGGCGACGTCGCGGTCTCGTCCGCCACCCTGCACTCCGGCAGCGACCACGCGGAGCTGGCCGCGATCGCGGTGAAGCACGCCCTGGACCGCAGGGGCGTCGCCCACCTGGTACTGCCCGACGAGGTCCAGGTGCAGGCCTCGGATGCTCCCGCGAAGGCACCGGACGGACGGCTGGGGATCCGTCGCCAGCCACCCGAGCCGAGCGAGCTGGCCGCGGCGCTGCGGCTGATAGCGGGCGCGCGGCGCCCGGTGATCATCGCGGGACACGGCGCTCGCGACGCTCGGGACGAGGTCGCGGCGCTGGCCGAGCACCTCGGCGCCCCGGTGCTCACCACGTTCAAGGCCAAGGGGCTGGTGCCGGACAACCACCCGCTGGGGGCAGGTGTGCTCGGCCGCAGCGGCACGCCGGTCGCGAGCTGGCTGATGAACGAGTCCGACCTCGTCATCGCCGTCGGCGTCTCGTTCTCCAACCACACCGGCGTCGCCGACTACAAGCCGATCGTCCAGGTCGACGACTCCCCTGACGCCCTCGGCCGGTTCCACCCGGTCACTGTGCCGGTGCTGGGGGACGCTGCCCTGACCCTTTCCCTGCTGAGGGAGGGCACCGACGCCGACTCCCAGGGCGGCCAACGACGAGACGTGAGCGCGCGTTGGGAGATCTGGCGCGAGGAGAAGGCCCGTCGCACCGGCGAGGACCGCGGACTCGGTGTCAATGCGGCCGCGGTGTTCGACAGCTTGGCGCGACACCTGCCCGACGATGCGGTGATCGCGGTCGACGTCGGCAACCACGCCTACTCACTGGGCCGCTACCTCGAGTCGGCCGGCCAGCCGGTCCTGATGTCGGGCTACCTCGGCTCGATCGGCTTCGGCTACCCCGCAGCCCTGGGCGCCTGGGCGGCCGACCCGAGCCGTCCGGTGGTCGCGGTGACCGGCGACGGCGGCTTCGGGCAGTACGCCATGGAGATCACCACGGCCGTGAAGTACGGCATCCCGGTCAAGCACGTGCTCCTCGACAACCACGGCCTCGGCAAGATCAGCAAGGAGCAGATCGCCGGCGACTTTCCCGTCTGGCAGACCTCGCTGGTCAACCCGGACTGGGCCGAGTTCGCCCGCCTGTGCGGCGCGACCGGCCTGACAGTGCGCAGCACCTCCGAGCTCGACGCCGCGATGGCCGAGCTGTTCGCCACCCCCGGACCCGCCCTCCTGCACATCGAGCAGGACGGCGAGCTCATCTGAGCCGACACATCCCACAGAGAGACGAGCCGACCATGAGCGAGGCGACGTACGACTTCACCGGCCTGCGGGCCATGTTCATCAACTGCACGCTGAAGAGGAGCCCCGAGCCCAGCCACACGCAGGGGCTCGTGGACGCCAGCGCGGCCATCATGACCAAGCACGGGGTCGAGGTCGAGGTGATCCGCGCGCTCGACCACCCCATCGCCACCGGGGTCTACCCCGACATGCGCGAGCACGGCTGGGAGGAGGACGCGTGGCCGGACATCTACCCGCGGATCCTTGCTAGCGACATCCTGGTCATCGCCGGCCCGATCTGGCTGGGCGACAACTCCTCGATCACCAAGCAGGTGATCGAGCGCATCTACGCCCTGAGCAGCATGCTCAACGACAAGGGTCAGTACCTCTTCTACGGCCGCGTGGCCGGCTGCCTGATCACCGGAAACGAGGACGGGATCAAGCACTGCGCCCAGAACGTCCTCTACTCCCTCCAGCACGTCGGGTACACGGTGCCGCCGAACGCCGACGCCGGCTGGATCGGCGAGGCCGGCCCGGGTCCGTCGTACCTCGACCCGGGCAGCGGTGGCCCCGAGAACGACTTCACCAACCGCAACACGACGTTCATGACCTGGAACCTCATGCACCTCGCCAAGATGCTCAAGGACGCCGGCGGCGTACCGGGCTACGGGAATCAGCGCTCCGAGTGGAACGCCGGCACCCGGTTCGACTTCGAGAACCCGGAGTACCGCTGACCGCCACCGCTCTGGACCAGCCCACGACATGGAGGACGTGGAGCCTGACCGCGCCGTACGTTCGGCGCATGTCCGGAGACCAGGACCTCCTGGCCGCGCTGCGCGCGGGGGACGAGAGCGCGTTCGGGGGCCTGGTCGACGGCTGGTCCGGCTGGATGCTGCGGCTTGCGCGCGAGCACGTGTCGACGGGCGCCGCAGCCGAGGACGTGGTCCAGGAGACCTGGCTCGCCGTGATCCGTGGGCTGGACGGGTTCCGGGGCGAGGCGTCGCTCCGGACCTGGGTCTACCGGATCCTCGTGAACCAGGCGAAGCGCCGCGGGGTCAAGGACAGCCGCACGGTGCCGTTCGGGATCCTGACGTCCGAGGACGCCGGGCCGACCGTCGACCCGGCCCGGTTCCGGGGGGCCGGCGACGAGTACCCGGGGCACTGGCGGGAGTCTCCGGATCCGTGGCCCGAGCAGGTCACCCTGACCCGCGAGGTGCACGAGGTGGTGGCCGAGGCGCTGGCCGGTCTGCCCGCCCGACAGCGGATCGTCGTGACGCTGCGCGACCTGGAGGGACACACTGCCGAGGAGGTCAGGGACCTGTTGGACATCTCCGCCGGCAACCAGCGGGTACTGCTGCACCGCGGCCGGGCCGTCGTACGCGAGCACCTGGAGCGGTACTTCGCTCCCTCGTCCCTGGCCGTGAGCGAGGTGGACTGATGGACTGCGACGAGCTCGTGGAGCTGGTGACCGCCTACCTCGAGGGCAGCCTGCCGGCGGACCAGCGGACGGCCTTCGAGGGTCACCTGGAGGAATGCCCCGGCTGCGACCGCTTCCTCGACCAGTTCCGGTGGACGATCGCGCTGCTCGGCGAGCTCCCGGACGAGACGCTGGCGACGCCCGCGCGGCGCCGGCTGCTGGACGAGTTCGCCGGTCGGCACCGCGCTGAGCCGGAAGGCGGGTAGTCATGCACGAAGTCGGATTCGAGAACCTGTTCATCGTCGCGCTCGTGGCGGTGCTCGCGCCCGTGGTCGTCGGCCTGGTACCCCGGCTGCGGCTGCCCGCGGTGGTGCTGGAGATCGTGGCCGGAGTGGTGCTCGGCCCCTCCGTGCTCGGTCTCGTCGAGGCGGACCTGGTCGTGGGTGTCCTGGGAGTGATCGGCCTGGCCTTCCTGCTGTTCATGGTCGGGCTCGAGCTCGACGTCGCGACCCTGAGGGGGCGGGTGCTGCGGCTGGCCGCGCTCGGCTACCTGGTGAGCCTGGCCCTCGGGGTGGGCGTCGGTGTCGCAGCCGACGCCGCCGGCTGGGTGGACAGCCCAGTGCTCCTCGCCGTTGCGCTGTCAGCGACCTCGCTCGGTCTCGTGGTGCCAGTACTCAAGGACGCCGGCGTCGCCGACTCCTCCATGGGCAGATTGACTGTCGCCGCGGCGACGCTCGCCGACGTGGCGGCCGTGCTCCTGCTGACGTTGTTGTTCTCGGAGGGGACCTCCAGCATCGGAGCCCGAGTGGTGCTCCTGATCACCTTCGTGGGCCTGGTGGCACTGACGGGCGTCGGCGTGCTCGTGACCGGGCGCTGGCGCCGGCTCACCGACGTGGTGCTGCGCCTGCAGGACACCAGCGCGGAGATCCGGGTCCGGGCCGCGGTGGTGCTGCTGCTCGGCTTCGTCGTGCTCGCCGAGAACTTCGGCCTGGAGACGATCCTCGGCGCGCTGCTGGCCGGTGCGGTGATCGGTGCGGTCGACAAGGACACCAGCACGCATCCCCACTTCCGGACCAAGCTGGACGCGATCGGGTTCGGGTTCTTGATCCCGGTCTTCTTCGTGTCCAGCGGCATCCGACTGGACATCTCAGGCCTCGTCTCGGAGCCCTCCGCCCTGGCTCGGATGCCCGTGTTCGTGGTGGCGCTGCTCGTCGTGCGCGGGTTGCCGGCCCTGGTGTTCCGTCGGGAGCTCTCGGGTCGCGAGACCGTCGCCGCTGGACTCCTGCAGGCCACGTCGCTGCCGTTCCTGGTCACCGCCACGATGATCGGTGTGGAGACCGGACTGATGTCGGGGGTGAACGCTGCGGCGCTCGTATCGGCTGGGGTGATCTCGGTGCTGATCTTCCCCCTCGTGTCGCTCGGACTGCTGCGCGGTAACAGCACCGGTGAGATGTCGGTCGACGTGACCGGCGCTGGCCTACGCTCCTGAGCGTGACCGACGAGCCCGGGCTGGGCGAGGAACTGCTCCGGCTGGCCTCCGCCGACAACTTCCGCGACCTCACCGGTCCCGGCATGCGTACGGCGTCCGGCGGGCGGCTGCGCGCCGGGCTCGTGTACAGGTCCAACGAGCTCGCGCTGAGCGACGAGGACGCGGTCCTGGTGGCCGGCCTCGGCGTGACCTCGATCCTCGACCTGCGGCAGCGCTTCGAGATCGACGTGCATCCGGACACGGAGGTCGCCGGAGCAGCCTGGGAGCACCTGGAGATCCCCGGGATCCCGATGGACGAGGTCGCCACCCTCGACGACCCGGCGCGTGCCGAGGCGGTGATGCACGAGGTCTACGAGGGCTTCGTGCGGCACCCCGGTGCCCGCGCCGCGTTCGCGAGCCTGCTCGGCCGGATCGCGAACGCGGAGTCCCCGCTGGTCTTCCACTGCACGGCCGGCAAGGACCGCACCGGTTGGGCGGCGATGCTGGCGCTCGGGATCTGCGGGGTCCCCGACGACGTCGTACGCGACGACTACCTGGCCACCAACCGGGTCTCGAGCGCCACTCGGGACAAGTACCTCGGCCTCGTGCGCGAGCACATGGGCGAGGACAAGGTGGCGGTCTACGACAAGGTCCTGGTCGCCGACGAGCGCTACCTGGACGCCGGGCTGTCCGCCGTCCAGGCCGACTACGGCTCCGTCGACGACTACCTGCGCTCGGGTCTCGGCCTCGACGACGCCTCCCTCGACGCCGTACGGTCCCGGCTGGTCGAATAGCGCTGGCCTCGTCCGGGGATCCAGGGCCGTAGCGAGCGTCGCGATGGGCGTGTGATGGCGAGGCGGAGGAGCGAAGTTGTAGTGGACACTCCTGCGAGTGACGACAACGAAGGCAGCGCGCGTCCAGCGCGGCGCGTAATAGGCCGGGGATCCCCGGACGAGGCCTGATGGACGCCGTGTCCGCGGCCTTCGAGGCGGTCCCCCGGACCGGCTTCCTGCCGCGGCTCGCCCGCGGGCGGGCGTCGTACGACGGTCCGATCGAGATCGGGCGCGGCCAGACCAACTCCCAGCCGCGCACGGTCCACGCCATGCTCCGGCTGCTCGCGGTCGAGCCGGGGCAGCGGGTGCTCGACGTCGGCACCGGATCTGGCTGGAGCACGGCGCTGCTGGCGCACCTGGTGGGACCAGAAGGCGAGGTGCTCGGCGTGGAGCTCGAGCCGGACCTGGTCCGTTTCGGAAGGAAGAACCTGGCTCGCACCCACCAGCCCTGGGCGTCGATCGTGCAGGCGACTGACGGCGTGCTCGGCCTGCCGGACGCGGCGCCGTACGACCGGATCCTGGTCTCCGCGCAGCCACGCACCCTGCCCGACGAGCTGGTCGCCCAGATCGCCGACGGCGGGCGCATGGTCATCCCCGTCGACGGCACCATGGTGCTCGTCGTACGCCGCGGCGACGACCTGGAGATCACCCACCACGGCCTGTACCGCTTCGTCCCGCTCCGCTAGAGGTTGAATCGGGGGTTCTGGCCCCTCGAGTTCGGAGTTCTGGATGGTCGACCCGGAGGCCCGCACCGTCGCGAGTCGGAGGTGGCGCCACGTGGGGTGCGGTCGACGCCGCCACCCAGGAGCACGGCCTCGCGGTCACCGGCGGCCGGGTCTCCGGCACCGGCGTGGGCGGGCTCTCCCTCGGCAGCGGCAGCGGCTGGCTCGAGCGCGCCATCGGTTTCACCTGCGACAGCCTGGTCTCCGCCGAGGTGGTCACCGCCGACGTCACGCAGGTCGTGACGGCCTCCGAGCAGCGAGAACCCCGACCTGTTCTGGGCTCCTGCGTGGTGGTGGCGGGAACTTCGGCGTCGTCACCGAGTTCTACGTTCGCGCTCCACGAGGTCGGGCCGATCGTCCTCGGCGGCATGCTGCTTGTACCCCGGCGTTCATGGCCTCGCGACGTGCTGCGGCACTGGCGCGACTTCATGGCCGACGCCCCTCGTGAGGTGGGCAGCGGCGTCGCCCTGATCACCGCACCGCCCGAGGAGTTCGTGCCCCCAGAGGCGCGCGGGTATGCCCGCCGTCGGCGTGATCGTGGTCTACGCGGGCGATCCCGACCAGGGGCGGGGCGTGCTCGAACCGCTGCTCTAGCTTCGGGCCACCGGTCGTCAACCTCGTGCAGCCGATGCCGTACGTCGCGTTCCAGCAGCTGCTCGACCCGCCCAACCAGAAGGGCATGCACAACTACTGGAGCGGCGACTTCCTCACGGGCTTCCCCGACGAGGCGATCGACGTTCTACCTCGAGAACGCCCAGCCGCCGGTCTCACCGCTGACGCAGATCATCGTGGTGGCCGGAGGCGGCGCCATCGCCGACGTACTCCGAGGACGCGATGGCGTTCGGCAACTCGCGAGTCGCCGTGGAACCTGCACTACCTGTCGATGTGGCCACCGGACCCCGGTCAGGTACCTAGGTCAACATCGACTTCACCCGCTACGCTGGCGACCTTTCGATGAAGCCGTGGACGACCGGGCAGGTCTACCTCAACTTCATCGGCGACGAGGGCCAGGCCCGGGTCGAGACGGCGTACGAGTTGAATCACAGGTTCCGGCCCCTCGAGTTCGGAGTTCTGGCCCTATTCGTGGGGCCACAAGCCCGGACTCACGGGGCCACAAGGCCCGATTCGACGGTTCAGCCGCCGGGTGTCGCGCCGTTGCGGTAGGTCTCGGTCTTGCCGGTCTTGGGGTCGAGGACGATCTCGTGGGTGTCGCCGTCGCGCCCGTCGAAGCGGACCACGACGGTCTCGAAGCCCTTGTGCCGCTGGGTCTGCGCGTACATCGCGTAGGCGCGGCGGTCAGCCTCGGTGAGGTCGACGCGATCGGTGAACGGCGTCAGCAGCGCCCGCGGCCACAGCCGCCGGGCGAGTACGACGTTGACCTCGATGCCGAGCACGCCCATCACGGCGGCGATGTAGATGATGCCGATCAGGCCGAGGACCAGCGCGAACGTCTCGTTCACCTTGTTGGCGGCCGGGAAGACGCTCGTGACGTACACCGTGCCGAGGTACTGCAGGCCCTGCCACATCACTGCCAGCGCGAACGCGCCGGGCGCGGCCCGCATCAGCGTGATGTGCCGGCTCGCAGCCGCCATCCGGAACAGCGCCGTCAGCACCAGGCCCACGATCAGCACGTTGCCGATCCGGATCAGCCAGCGGAGCGCGGTGTTGACCTCACCGCCGAACACCTCGGTGTTGCCCACGACCGCCGAGAACACGGTGACCAGCAGTACGGCGACACCGGCCGTGAACAGCAGGCCCAGGCTGTTCAGCCGGATCGCGAGCGGGTTGGGCCGGCTGTTGCGCGGCACCGCCCAGGCCGCGTTGATCACGTTCTGCAGGGCGACGCCGAGGCCGATGCAGCCGTAGAACGCGGCGAGCGACCCGAACACGACGGCGCCGGTGGAGCCCTGCAGTCCTTCGGGCGCGGCGAGCTGGGTGCCGATGATCGGGAAGTTGCTGAGCGCCGAGTCCAGCACCTCGCGTTCCAGGTCCGGCCGGTCCTGGAGGACGAAGCCCAGGATCGAGGCCGACATCAGCAGCAGCGGGAAGATCGCGACGAACATGTAGTACGTGATCACCGCCGCCAGGTAGTTGCCCTGGTCGTCGAAGAACTTGTAGATGACCGCGAGGGGAAACCCGAGCACGGGGATTCGCCGCTGCGCGCGGTCGACCTTCCCCACAACGCCCATCCGGCAAAACTACCGTCGGGACTACCCCGTAGGTCGGTCGACCAGGGAAGACAGTCGATCGGGGGCCTGGAGGCAGTAGGAGTCGGTGAGCAGCTCGGCCAGCTCGGTCCAGTCGGTGTCGTCGTCGAGGAGCAGGCCGATCACGTTGCCGCCCCAGCCCGCCCGGAAGTAGGGATCGCCGAGGTGCTCGAACGCGATCACCTCGTCGACCTCACCCCGGAAGGTGATCCGGAACAGCTGGTCCTCGCCCCCGAACACGTGCGCGACGGTCGCCTTGCCCACCTGCCAGGCGGTGCCGGCCCAGGACGGCTCCTCCACACACTCCGGCAGCGCGGTGAGGATCTCGCTGATCCGGAGCACCCACTCCTCCGGAACCAGCGGACGCTCGGGCATGCGCGGCATATTACTGACGCGCACCGACCCCGATCAGTAGGACTTCGGCAGCCCCAGGGAGTGCATGGCCACGAAGTTGAGGATCATCTCCCGCGAGACCGGCGCGATCCGGCCGACCCTGGTGGCGACCAGCAGTCCGGCGACGCCGTACTCCTGGGTGGCGCCGTTGCCGCCGTGAGTCTGTACGGCGCGGTCGGCGGCGTTGCAGGCGGCCTCGGCAGCGGCGTACTTGGCCATGTTGGCGGCCTCACCGGACGCCATGTCGTCGCCGGCGTCGTAGAGCGCCGCTGCCTTCTGGGTCATCAGCCGGGCCATCTCGATCTCGATGTGGCTCTCGGCCAGCGGGTGCGCGATCGCCTGGTGCGAGCCGATCGGGCCCTGGAAGACCACTCGCTCCTTGGCGTACGCCGTCGCCTTGTCGAGCGCGAACCGGGCCATGCCGTTCGAGAACGACGCGGCCATGATCCGCTCCGGGTTGAGGCCCGCGAAGAGCTGCACCAGCCCGCCGTCCTCGTCGCCGATCAGCGCGTCGCCGGGCAGGCGGACGTCGTCGATGAACACCTGGAACTGCAGCTCGGGGCTGACCCACTCCATCGGGATGGCCTTGGCCTCGACCCCCTTGGCGTCGGTCGGCACCACGAACAACACCGGCTTCACCTTGCCGGTCTTGGCGTCCTCGGTACGGGCGACCACGAGCATGTTGTCGGACTCGTCGACGCCCGAGATGAAGATCTTGCGGCCGTTGAGCACCCACTCGTCGCCGTCCTTGCGGGCGGTCGTGGTGATGTTGTGGGTGTTGGTCCCGGCGTCGGGCTCGGTGATCGCGAAGCACATGGTGCTGGTGCCGTCGCAGATGCCCGGCAGCCAGCGCTGCTTCTGCTCCTCGGTGCCGTAGCGGGTGATGATCGTGCCGCAGATCGCCGGCGAGACGACCATCAGCAGCAGCGGGCAGCCCTGGGCCGCGAGCTCCTCGCAGACCGCGGCGACGTCGCCGATGCCGCCACCCCCGCCGCCGTACTCCTCGGGGATGTTGATGCCGAGGTAGCCGTTCTTGCCGATCTCGAGCCACAGGTCGGTGGTCTTCTCGCCGGCGCGGCCTTTCCCGATGAAGTAGTCGCGGCCGTACTTGGATGCCAGCTTCGCCACCTGCTTGCGCAGCTCCTGGCGCTCGTCGGATTCCGTGAACGTCGTCATTCGTCTTCTCCTGTCACTACTGCCAGAACCTCGCCGGACGCCACCTGAGCGCCGGGCTGGACGTTGATCTCGGTGACCGTGCCCGCACCTGGGGCGGTCACCGTGTGCTGCATCTTCATGGCCTCGAGGACCAGGACCACGTCGCCTGCGGCCACCTCGGCGCCCTGCTCGACGGCGACCCGGATCACCGTCCCGGGCATCGGCGCCAACAGGCTGCCGCTGGCCACCGCGTCGGCGGGGTCGACGAACCGGGGGACCCGGTTCAGCCGTACGTGACCGCGCGGGCTGTCCACGTCGACCGCGTCACCGCTCACGACCACGTCGTACGTCGTCCGCACGCCGTCGGTCTCGAGGGTCACCTCCGCCGGGCTCGCCTCAACCACCGTGTGGCCGTCGACGGTGTAGCCGTCGCGACCGCCGAACCACTCGACGGCGATCTCACCCTCGAACTCGGTGCGCTGCGGCTGGGCGACGACGTTGCGCCAGGCCACCGGGACCCGGGCCTGGACGGTGCGGGCTCGGCCGGCCCGCTCGGCCAGGGCGAGGGCTGCGGCCACCGGCGCGCCCGGGTCGGTCTCCCTGGTCGGCATCTCGAAGGTGTCGAGGAAGGCCGTGCTGACCTTGCCGGCCAGGAAGTCCGGGTCGTCGAGGATCGCGACGAGCAGGTCGCGGTTGGTCACGAGACCGTGGATCCGGGCGCGCCGCAGCGCGTCGCCGAGCCGGCGCGCTGCGGTGGCCCGGTCGCTGCCGTAGGCGACGACCTTGGCGAGCATCGCGTCGTAGTGGGTGGTGACCTCGTTGCCGGAGCCGAAGCCGGTGTCGACCCGCACGTGCTTGCTGGTCGGGATCTCGAAGGTCCTGAGCAGCCCGCTCTGCGGCTGGTAGTCCTGAGCGGGGTCCTCGGCGTAGAGCCGGACCTCGATCGCGTGCCCGTCGGGCTTGTCGGGATACCGGACGTCCGAGACGGCTCCCTCGGCAGCGCGGATCTGCAGCTCGACCAGGTCGGTGTGGAACACCATCTCGGTGACCGGGTGCTCGACCTGGAGCCGGGTGTTCATCTCCAGGAACCAGAACTCCGCCCGCTCCTCCTCGTAGAGGAACTCGACGGTGCCGGCGCCGCGGTAGGAGATCGCCTCGGCGGCCTTGCGCGCCGCCGCGTGGAGGCGCTCCCGGGTGCCGCGGCTCAGCTTGCCCGGCGCCGGGGCCTCCTCGACGACCTTCTGGTGCCGGCGCTGCAGGGAGCAGTCGCGCTCGCCGAGCACGGCGATGTTGCCCTCCGCGTCGCCCCACACCTGGACCTCCACGTGCCGGCCGCGCTCGACGTAGTGCTCGATGAACACCGTGCCGTCGCCGAAGGCCGACAGCGCCTCCGCCTCGGCCTTCTCCACCTCGGTCGACAGGTCCGCGAGGTCGCGGACGATCCGCATGCCGCGGCCGCCACCACCCGCGGAGGCCTTGACCAGCAGCGGCAGGTGCTCGGGCTTGGCGTCCTCGACGTGGACGCTCTCCAGGATCGGTACGCCGGCCGCGGCCATCAGCCGCTTGGCCTCGATCTTCGAGCCCATCGTGTCGATCGACTCGGGTGCCGGGCCGATCCAGACGAGGTCGGCGTCGATCACGGTGCGCGCGAACTCGGCGTTCTCCGACAGGAACCCGTAGCCCGGGTGGATCGCGTCGGCACCGGCCCGGCGCGCGGCATCGACCAGCAGGTCGCCGCGCAGATAGGTATCGGCGGGCGCGAGGCCTGGCAGTCGTACGGCGGTGTCGGCCTCACGCACATAGGGGAGGTCGGCGTCGGCGTCGGAGTGCACCGCGACGGTCTCGATGCCGAGCCGGCGGCAGGTGCGGAACACCCGGCTGGCGATCTCGGCCCGGTTGGCGACGAGGATGCGGCGGATCGGCTGCGTCTTGTTCTGGGTCATGGGCGGAACACCCCGAACCGGTCGGTGCCCTCGTAGGCCTTGTTGTCGATGACGGACAGGCAGATGGCGAGGATGGTGCGGGTGTCGCGTGGGTCGATCACGCCGTCGTCGTAGAGCATCCCGGACAGGAAGAACGGGAGCGACTGCTCCTCGATCTGCCCCTCGACGACCTCCTTGATCCCGGCGAAGCCCTCCTTGTCGAACACCTCGCCCTTGGCTTCGGCGGACTGCTGGGCGACGATCTCGAGCACGCCTGCGAGCTGGGCCGGGCCCATGACCGCGGACTTCGCGCTCGGCCAGGTGAACAAGAACCGAGGGTCGTAGCCGCGGCCGTTCATGCCGTAGTTGCCGGCGCCGTAGGACGCCCCCATGATCACGCTCAGGTGCGGGACGGTGCTGTTGGAGACCGCGTTGATCATCATCGCGCCGTGCTTGATGATCCCGCCCTGCTCGTACTCCTTGCCGACCATGTAGCCGGTGGTGTTGTGCAGGAACAGCAGCGGTACGTCGATCTGGTTGGCCAGCTGGATGAACTGCGTCGCCTTCTGGGCCTCCTCGCTGAAAAGCACGCCCTGGGCGTTGGCGAGGATGCCGATCTGCCGGCCGTGGAGCCGGGCCCAGCCGGTGACCAGCGAGGCGCCGTAGAGCGGCTTGAACTCGTCGAAGACCTGCCCGTTGGTGGCGGAGACGCCGTCGCAGATCCGCGAGATCACCTCGCGCGGGTCGAACGGCTCCTTGAGGTCGGTGGGGATCAGGTCGAGCAGCTCGTCCGCATCGGCGTCCGGCTCGGCGAACGGCCCGCGGTCGCCGCTGGCCTTGCGCCAGTTCAGCCGGGCGACGATCCGCCGCCCGATCCGGATCGCGTCGTGCTCGTCCTCGGCCAGGTAGTCGGCCAGACCGCTGGTGCGGGCGTGCATCTCGGCGCCACCCAGCGACTCGTCGTCGGACTCCTCGCCGGTCGCCATCTTCACCAGCGGCGGACCGCCGAGGAACACCTTGGCCTGCTGCCGGACCATCACCGTGTAGTCGCTCATGCCGGGGACGTAGGCGCCGCCGGCCGTCGAGTTGCCGAACACCAGCGCGATCGTCGGCTGCTTGGCGGCGCTGCTGCGGGTGATGTCGCGGAACAGCTTGCCGCCCGGGATGAAGATCTCCTTCTGGGTCGGCAGGTCGGCGCCGCCCGACTCCACGAGCGCCACCGTCGGAAGGCCGTTCTCCTCGGCGATCTGGGAGGCCCGGAAGATCTTCTTGACGGTCCACGGGTTGCTGGCGCCGCCCTTCACCGACGGGTCGTTGGCGGTGATCAGGCACTCGACGCCCTCGATCACGCCGATGCCGGTGACCACGCTCGCGCCGACCGCGAAGTCGGAGCCCCAGCCGGCGAGCGGGCTGAGCTCGAGGAACGCCGAGCCCTCGTCGATGAGCAGCTCGATCCGCTCGCGGGGCATCAGCTTGCCGCGCTCGTGGTGGCGGGCGACGTACTTCTCACCGCCGCCGGCGACCGCCTTGGCGTGCTCGGAGTCCAGGGCCTCGAGCTTCTCGAGCATCGATGCGCGGTTGCTCATTTCTCCACCACTGCCTTCATCCGCTCGAGAGTGGTCTGCATGCCGCGCTCGTTGGTCCGCCCGCGCAGCCGGCCGAGCGCCAGCCAGTAGAGCCGCATCGGCAGCTTCGGCTCGAGTCGGAAGTACTCGGTGACCCGGGTACCTCCGTTCTCCGCCTGCAGCCGGTAGCCCCAGTTGTTGAGGGTCACGTCGTCGGTGCCGACCGCGAACTCGAACACCTCGTTGGGGACGCATTCGGTCACCTGGCAGGGCGCCCAGTAGATGGGCCCGACGCCGTTGCGCTTCACGTGTCCCTTGAACGACGCGCCGACCTCGGGGCCGGTCGAGCCCCGGGTCCACTTGGCCTCGAAGGTCTCCGGCGAGAACTCACCGATCCGGGTCACGTCGCTGACCAGCGCCCACACCTTCTCGGGCGGCGCGGCCATGTGGACCGACACCTCGCCCTGGAGCGGCTTGATGATGCTCATGCGGTGTACCCCAGCAGTCGCGCGGCAAGATCGGTCAGCACCTCGGTTGCTCCTCCTCCGATGGGCAGGATCCGGGCGTCGCGGTAGTGCCGCTCCACCTCGGTCCCGTGCATGTAGCCGGTGCCGCCGTGCAGCTGCACCGCCTGGTCACAGACGTACGTCGCGGCGTCACAGGCGGTCTGCTTGGCCAGGCAGGCCTCGGCGATGACGTTCTCCCCCGCGACGTGCCGGCGGGCGACCTCGCGGGCGTAGGTGCGGGCGACCTCGACCTGCCGCCGCATCTCGACGAGCTTGTGCCGCACCACCTGGTTGGCGACCAGCGGCTTGCCGAAGGTCTCGCGGTCACGGCAGTAGTCGGCGGTGAGCGCGAGCGACCGGGCGGCGATGCCGTAGGCGTGCACCGCGAGGCCGATCCGCTCCACGACGAACTGCTCGGCTATCTGGTAGAAGCCGGTGTTCTCCTCGGCGACGAGGTTGGCTGCGGGCACCCGCACGTCGACGTACGACAGCTCGGCGGTGTCGGAGCAGTGCCAGCCCATCTTGCGCAGTGACCGGTCCACGGTGAACCCGGGTGTGCCCGCCTCGACCACGATCAGGCTGACGCCCGCGTGGCCCGGCCCGCCGGTGCGCACCGCGGTGGTCACGAAGTCGGCGCGCACGCCGCTGGTGATGAACGTCTTGGCGCCGTTGAGGACGTACTCGTCGCCCTCGCGGACGGCGGTGGTGCGGATGCCGGCGACGTCGGAGCCGCCGCCCGGCTCGGTGACCGCGAGCGACCCGATCTTCTCGCCGGCCAGCGTCGGCCGGACGAAACGGTCGACCAGGTCGGCGTTGCCTGAGGCGGCGATGTGCGGCAGTGCGATCCCGCTGGTGAAGAGCCCGGCCATCAGCCCACTCGAGGCGCCGGCCTCGAACATGCCCTCCTGCAGGTCGACCGAGTCGAGGAGGTCACCACCCTGACCGCCGACCTCCTCGGGGAAGGCCACGCCGAGCAACCCCTGCTTCGCGGCGGCGAGGTGCAGCTCGCGCGGCAGGGTGCCCGCGTCCTCCCACTCCTGAAGGTGGGGCGCGATCTCGCGGCGCGTGAACTCTGAACCAAGGGCGCGAAGAGGATTGATACCGGGGTCCCCGCGGCGTTGTTCGTCGGGGGAGCGAAGCGGAGGAGACGAAGAACGCTGTGGGGTGGTCATAGCAGCTCCTCCTGGACGTGGATGACGCGCGAGCGGACCCACTCGCCGAGGCCCTTGGCCTGCGGGTCGAAGCGGGTCGAGGCGGCCACCCCGGCGCCGAGGAGGCCGCGGATCAGGATGTTGACGCCGCCGAGGTTGGGCAGCGAGTAGACCTCCACCTCGAGGTCCTTGGCCTCCGGCACCAGCTCTTTGATCTTCTTCGGGGTGATCAGCTTGGTCAGCCAGGTCACCCGCTCGTCGTACTTCGGCGAGCCGTCGTGGGCGACCCACAGCCCGAGGTTGGCGTCGCCGCCCTTGTCACCCGAGCGGGCGTGCACGAACGTGCCGAGCGGCACCCGGCGGTTGACCGAGTCCTGCGGGGCGGGGTACGGCGAGGGGCGCAGGCCGGCATCGGGGTCGCTCTCCGCGAACTCCTGCGGGTCGGCGATCACCTCGCGCCGGCCGTCGTGGTGGACGACGGTGTGCTCGACGGCCGAGCGGTCGACGTACTCCGGCCGGTAGATGCCGTACGGCGTGGGCGGCCCGGGCGGCGCGGTCATCGTGAACCCGGGGTAGGTGCCGAGCGCCAGCTCGACGGCGGGACCCGTGAACGCCTTGCCCGCGGGCCCGGCCTCCGGGTCCATCACCGTGACCCGCAGGAGGCAGGACGCGCCCTCCTCGGTGTCGGCGTCGGCGAGTGGTGCGGCGGTCTGGGTCCAGGTGACCGACGCCGCGGTCAGCCTCGGCTCGAGCTGCCGGCGCAGCCAGTCGGCCTTGAGGTCCAGGTCGAGGCCGGTCAGCACGAACTCCATCGAGTTGCGGAACCCGCCCAGCTCGTTGACGCAGACCTTGAGCCGCTCCGGCGGTGCCTCGCCGCGCACGCCGGCGATCGCGACCCGGTCGTCGCCGTCCTGGGTGAGCATGATCGAGTCGAGCAGCGTGGTGACGTCGGGGTTGAGGTAGCGGCTGGTCTGGATCTCGTAGACCAGCTGGGCGGTCACGGTGTCGACGCTGACGAGGCCACCCGTGCCGGCGTGCTTCGTCACCACGCAGCTGCCGTCCTCGGCGAGCTCGGCGAGCGGGAAGCCGAGCGGAGCGTCGCCCGCGCCGGAGGCGAGCAGCTCCTTGAAGCCGGAGAAGTTGCCGCCGGTGGCCTGGGTGCCGCACTCGAGGATGTGGCCCGCCACCACCGCGCCGGCGAGTGCGTCGTACGACGTCGGGTCCCAGCCGTGGTGCGCGACAGCCGCGCCGACCACCACGGAGGCGTCGGTGACCCGGCCGGTGACCACCACGTCGGCGCCCTCGCGGAGCGCGCTGGCGATGCCGAAGCCGCCGAGGTAGGCGTTGGCGGTCAGCGCGTTCTCGCCCAGTCCCATTTCTTTGGCGAGGGACCTGAGGTCGTCGCCCTCGACGTGCGCGATCTTCGCGTCCAGGCCCAGGCCCTTGGCCACCTCGCGCAGCCGGTCGGCGAGACCGGCCGGGTTGAGGCCTCCGGCATTGCTGACCAGCCGGACGCCCTTCTCCAGGGCCAGCCCGAGGCACTCCTCGACCTGGGTGACGTAGGTGCGCGCGTAGCCGAGCGACGCGTCCTTCATCGTGTCCTTGCCGAGGATCAGCATGGTCAGCTCGGCGAGGTAGTCGCCGGTGAGCACGTCCAGGTCGCCGCCGTCCAGCATCTCGCGCATCGCGGAGAGCCGGTCGCCGTAGAAGCCGGAGCAGTTGCCGACGCGGAGGGTGCTCACTTGGGCGCCCGCCCCTCGCCCGGAGGGCCGGCGAACGCCTGCGCGATGGTGAGCCACTTCTCTGCGTCAGGACCTTGGGCGACCAGGTCGGTGTCGTCGCGGTGGATGCGCTGGGTGACCAGCAGGCAGAACTCGTACGCCGACCCGGCGACCCGCTGCCCGGCGTCGTCCGATCCCCAGATCCAGAGCTCGCCCGAGGGCGCGGTCAGCTCGATCCGGAACTCCTCGGCGGGCGGCGTGAGCTCGTGCACGCCGAACGAGAAGTCGCGGGTGCGGATGCCGAGGTGCGCGACGTTGCGGATCCGGTCGGTGGGCTCGGGGTCCATGCCGAGAGCCTCGTAGACGTCGAGCGCGTGCGCCCAGGTCTCCATGAACCGCGCGGTCACCATCGACGCGGGCGACATCGGTGGCCCGAACCAGGGCATCTTCTGACCGTCGGGGTAGCCGCGCAGCGCCTCGGTCAGCGCGGTCCGGGCGGCACCCCACCGGGCGAGCAGCGCCTGCGGCTGCAGCCGGGCGATCTCGTGGGCGTAGGTGTCGACGTACCCCATCGGGTCGGCGATCGCCTCCAGCACGATGGCGTCCCACTTCTCCTTGTCGGTCGCCGCGGTCGCCGCTGTCTCGTCGGTCCAGAGCAGGTGGGCGACCTGGGTCGCGACGGTCCAGCCGGCCGCCGGCGTGGGCGTGGCCCAGGCGTTGTCGTCGAGCCCGGAGACCGCCGCGAAGAGCTGGTCACCCTCGGCCTTGAGATCGGCGAGCAGGTTCTCGAGAAGGTCGTTGCTCACTGGGGCTCCAGGGCGTCGTCGAGGGTCAGAGCCCACTGGTCGAGGATGCGGCGGCGCCGGCGGGCGTCGTCGGAGATGGTGTTGGCGAGCCCGAGCCCGCGGACCAGGTCGAGGGTGGCCTGCACGAGCTCGCGTACGCCGTCCCGCGTCTCGTCGGCGCCCAGCGCGTCGACGGTGAGCAGGTGCGCCTCACGGCCGACGCGGCGCTCCAGCGGCTCCACGGCCTCCAGCAGGGCCGGGTCGGTGCGCGCTGCGACCCAGAGCTCGAGTGCGGCGTTGAAGACCGGGGACGTGAAGTGGTCGGCCAGCATCTGGAGCACGGCCCGGGTGCGGTGCTCGCCGCGGGGCAGGTCGGCCGCTGCGGCCCGCAGCTCGTTGCCGCGCGCCTCGCTGAGGTGCTCGACGGCGGCCACCACCAGGTCGTTCTTTGTCGGGAAGTGGTGCAGCTGGGCGCCGCGGCTCACCCCGGCCCGCTCGGAGACCAGCGTGGTCGACGTACCGGCGAAGCCGCGCTCGACCAGGCAGTCGACGGTGGCCTCGAGGAGACGGGCCCGCATCGCTCGCGTGCGCTCGCCCTGGGGCGTGCGGGTAGTCGTGGCCACCCGGTCAGGATGCAGGCCTCACAACAAACAGTCAAGCCTGACTTTAAGTTGTCTCGCCCTGCAGCCGGGACCCGGCTACGCTCCCGCAGGAATGCTCCCGACCCCGACCCCTTGGAGGGGAACTCGATGTCGAACTACCCGCCCCCACCGCCTCCCGGCGAGCCGAACCCCTACGGCCAACCGAACCCTTACGGCGGGCAGCCTGGCGGCACGGTCGACCACCCCAAGGGCACGACGATCCTGATCCTGGGCATCGTCAGCCTCGTGTGCTGCGGGCTGTTCACCGGCATCCCCGCGATCATCATGGGCCGCAGCGCCCTGGCCGAGATCGACGCGCAGCCCTACCACTACAGCAACCGCGGCTCCGTGAAGGCCGGCTACATCTGCGGGATCATCGGCACCGCTCTCTCCGCCGTCGGGATCCTGCTCAACATCATCCTGCTGGCGGTCGGGGCGAGCCTCTACTGATCCAGCTCGCGGTCCCCGCTCCATCCCGCTGAACCCGCAACTCGAGGGAGTAACTCGGAATGTCGAACTACCCGCCCCCACCGCCGCCCCCCGGCGACCCGAACCAGCCGAACCCCTACGGCCAGCAGCCGCCGCAGCAGCCCCCGCCGCCTCCGGGGCAGTACCCGCCGCCGCCGAACCCCGGCCAGGTCCCGCCGCCTCCGGGCTACGGACAGCCGGGCTTCGGGCAGCCGCCGCAGGGCTACGGCCAACCGCCCGGCGGCTAGGCGGCTACGGCCAGCCCGGGTACGGCGCGCCCGGCATGAGCCCGTTCGGCCCGTACGCCGGCTGGGGCACCCGGCTGGCGGCGTACCTCATCGACGCGCTGGTCGCGGTCGGCGCCGGCCTGATCTTCATCATCATCGGCGCGATCCTGCTGGGCACCGACGCCAGCGTGCTCGGCGTACTGATCATGGTCGTCGGGTACGGCGTGATCCTCGCCGTGCAGATCTGGAACTTCGTGATGAAGCAGGGCACCACCGGTCAGTCCATCGGCAAGGGCGTGATGGGCATCAAGGTCGTGGGTGAGAGCACCGGCCAGCCGCTCGGCACCGGTGGCGGGTTCGTCCGCTGGCTGATGCACACCTTCATCGACGGCGCGATCTGCTACCTCGGCTTCCTGTGGCCGCTCTGGGACGACAAGAAGCAGACCTGGGGCGACAAGGTCGCCAGCAGCGTGGTGGTCACGGCGCCCAAGGCCTGATCCCACCGGTCGACGATCGTCGGCATGGGCCACACTCGGCCCATGTCGACGATTCTCATTTCGGGCGCTTCCTCCGGCCTCGGCGCCGAGATGGCGCGCCAGTTCGCCGCCCGCGGTCACGACCTGGCGCTGTGCGCGCGTCGTACCGAGCGGCTCGAGGAGCTGCGGGCCGAGATCGCTGCCGCCCACCCCGACCGCCGGGTCGAGATCCGCGCGCTGGACGTCAACGAGGACGACGCGGTGTTCGAGGTGTTCCGGGCGTTCCGGGCGGACTTCGGCCGGATCGACCGCGTGGTCGTGAACGCCGGCCTTGGCAAGGGCGCACCCCTGGGCACCGGCCGCTTCGACGCCAACCGCGAGACCGCTATGACCAACTTCGTCGCCGCGCTCGCCCAGACCGAGGCCGCGATGGAGATCTTCCGCGACCAGGAGGCCGGGCACCTGGTGATGGTCTCCTCGATGTCCGCGATGCGCGGGATGCCGAAGACGCTGACGACGTACGCCGCGACCAAGGTGGCCGTCGCCCACCTCGCCGAGGGGCTGCGCAGCGAGCTCTACGGCACGCCACTGGCCAAGAAGATCAAGATCACCGTGCTCTACCCCGGCTACATCGCCTCGGAGATGAACGAGAAGGTCGCCCAGTCCACGCCGCTGATGGCGTCGACCGAGAAGGGCGTGAAGTCGATGGTCTCGGCGATCGAGAAGGAGGTCGCCGACGCCTGCGTGCCGGGATTCCCCTGGGCGCCGCTCTCGGTCGTGATGAAGCACGCGCCGCTGCCCGTGCTCAAGCGCCTCCTCTGAGTCGAATCGCCAGGTGTGGCCCCTCGAATCGCCAGGTGTGGCCCTACGAGTCGGGAGTATTGGCCCGGCCACAATCCCCGACTCGAGGGGCCACAACCCCAGACTCGTAGGGCCACAACCCCCGATTCGAGGGGCCACAACCCCCGATTCGACGGGTCAGCGGTAGGTGAGGTGGTCGCCCTGGAGGTGCGGGTGCTCGTTGAAGGTGAGCAGGCGGACGCCGGTGGAGCCGACGACGACGCGGCTGACCGAGGAGTTCACGATCAGGGTGTTGAACCGCTGCCAGAGCCTGGCCTCGGGGTCGACGAGAGCACCGCAGGCCACGGCGATCGGGCCGCCCGAGCTCACCACGACAACGGTGCCGCCCGGCCCCGCTGAGCCGGTGGCCCGGTCCAGGGCTCCCACCACGCGGGCCTCGAAGTCGGCGTAGGTCTCGCTGAAGTCGCCCGGCTCGCCTGCGGTCCAGTGCGCGGTGGCCTGCTCGAAGACCTGCTGGAACGCGCGCCTGTCGCTGAGGTCGAGGTCCGCGGGCAGGTCGGGGTACGCCGCCACCATGCCGACGTGGTCGAACTCGTCCCACCCCGGATCTACGACCGGCTCGATGCCGTCCCAGCCGGCGCCCTCGGCCATCGCCAGCGCGGTGTCCCGCTGCCGGCGCAGCTCCCCGTGCAGGACGGCGGTCGGAGTGACGCCGCGCTCCGCCAGCCACGCGCCGAGCAGCCGGCCCTGGGCCCAACCGGTCTCGGAGAGCACGTCGTAGTCGTCGGCGCCGAACGACGCCTGGCCGTGCCGGACGAGCAGGACCAGCCCCATCAGCGCCCCATCAGATCAGCGACCGGCAGCGGGTCTCGAGGTAGCCGACGGCCGGGCCGAAGACGGCGTACGCCTCGTTGGTCGTCTGCTTGTGGAAGTAGCGGTACCAGATCTGCTGGGCGATCACCGCGAGCCGGAACAGCCCGAAGACCTCGTAGAACCGCCACTGCTCAGGCGTCACCGAGAAGCCCATCCGGTCGCAGTAGTGGGCGACGACCTGCTCGCGGGTCCACATGCCCGGCGTCGTCGTGGGCTGGCGCCGGAACATCTGGAAGAACTCGTCGTCGCCGGGCTCGACCCAGTACGACAGGTGCCGCCGAGGTCCATCAGCGGGTCGCCGACGGTGGCCATCTCCCAGTCGAGCACGCCGACCACGCGCATCGGGTCGAGGGCATCCAGCACCATGTTGTCGAAGCGGAAGTCGTTGTGGATCATCCGCTGCCCGACGTCCCGCGGCTTGTGCGCCTCGAGCCAGGCGATCACGTCGCTCCAGTCGCCGGTGTCGTCGGTGCGGGCGTTCTCGAACCGCTTGGTCCAGCCGCCCATCTGCCGGTCGACGTACCCGTCGCCCTTGCCGAGCTCCTCCAGCGCGGGTGAGGCCGATACGTCGACCGAGTGCAGCGCGATGAGTACGTCGAAGGCGTTCTCGCACAGCTGCGACACCTGCTCGGGCGGCAGGTCGAACGGCAGGTCCCGACGCGGGATCACGCCGTCGACCTTCTCCATCACGTAGAAGTCCGAGCCGATCAGCGACTCGTCGGTGCAGTGGCCGACCATCGTGGCGACGTACGGGAAGAGTGGCCGCAGCTCGTCCTGGATGAGGAACTCGCGGCCCATGTCGTGGGCGCCCTTCGCCTTCACCCCGGCCGGCGGCCGGCGCAGGATCAGGTCACGGTCGGGATAGCGCATCTGGTAGGTCAGGTTGGAGGCGCCGCCCGGGAACTGGGTCACCTCCGGCGTGCCCACGAGGTCGTCGACGAACGCGGTGGCGTTCTCGCGCAGCCACGCGGCGACCGCCTCGACGTCGAACGCGTCCTCGTCACGGACCGGCTTGCTCTCGTCACTCATCTGCGCCTCCGTCCAAGCTGTCCAGCCGAGCAGCCTGGGCCCGCATGATCTGGTCGTACGCCGCCCGGTCGTTGAGCTTCAGCGCGTAGGCATCGCGGGCCGGTCGGTCGGGGACGATCAGCTCGTCGCCCCGGTCCAGCCCCTCGAGCACCGCCGCCGCGATGTCGTCCGCGGTGATCGGCGAGCTCTCGACCAGGCTCGCGATCACCTTGCCGAGAGTCTCGTCGCGGCCCTGCATCGAGCTCATCAAGTTGGTCTTGAAGTACGACGGGCAGATGGCGTGCGCCGTGACGCCGTACGCCGCGAGCTCGTGGCCGGTGGTCTCGGTCAGCGCGACCACCGCGGCCTTCACCGCGTTGTAGGACGCCATGCCCGCGGGGTGCACGAGGCCGGCGAGCGAGGCGGTGTTGACGATGGTGCCGCTGCGCTGCCGCTTGAACATCGGCACGAACGTGGTGGTGCCGCGGACCACGCCGAACAGGTTGATCTCGGTGATCCAGCGCCACTCGTCCATGGTGGCGACGTCGAGCCGGCCACCCCCGGCGACGCCCGCGTTGTTGACCAGCACGTCGAGCCCGCCCCAGGTCCGCTCGACGTGCTCGAGCGCGGCGGCCCAGTCGTCGTCGCTGGTGATGTCGAGAGTGAGGTCGGCGCCGCCGAGGTCGGTGCGGAGCACCTCGTCGCCGCGCGCCTCGAACGCCGTGGCCAGCGCCGCACCGAGCCCGGAGGCGGCACCGGTGATCAGCACGCGGCTCATCGGGAGGCTCCGTACTTGCCGAGCTCGAGCCGCGCCACCATCCCGCGGTGCACCTCGTCGGGACCGTCGGCGAGCCGCAGCGCCCGGGCCGCGGTCCACGCACCGGCGAGCGGGAAGTCGTCGGAGAGCCCGCCGCCGCCGTGGATCTGGATGGCCATGTCGATGACCTGCTGCGCCATGTTGGGCGCCGCAACCTTGATCTGCGAGACCTCGGACAGGGCATTGAGCGGCCCGCCGACGTCGAGCTTCCACGCGGCGTTGAGCACCAGCAGCCGGGTCTGGTCGATCGCGATCCGGGCGTCGGCGATGCGTTCCCGGTTGCCGCCGAGGTTGGCGATCGGCTTGCCGAACGCGCTGCGCTCCAGCGCCCGCTGGCAGGCCTTCTCGAGCGCCAGTTCAGCCAGCCCGATCAGCCGCATGCAGTGGTGCACCCGGCCGGGGCCGAGGCGGCCCTGGGCGATCGCGAACGCCTCGCCGGGTCCGCTGATGATGTTGCCGACCGGCACCCGCACGTCGGTGAACGACACCTCGCCGTGGCCGAGCGGCTCGTCGTACATGCCCATCGTGCTGAGCATCCGCTCGACCTTGACCCCGGGAGTCTCCATCGGGACGAGCACCATCGAGTGCCGATGGTGCCGGTCCGCATCGGGGTCACTGAGCCCCATGAACACGAGGATCTTGCAGTCGGGATGGCCGACGCCCGTGGACCACCACTTGCGGCCGTTGATGACGACCTCGTCGCCGTCGACGATCGCGGTGGCCTCCATGTTGGTGGCGTCGGAGGACGCGACCCCGGGCTCGGTCATCGTGAACGCCGAGCGGATCCGGCCGTCGAGGAGCGGCTCGAGCCACTCGCGGCGCTGCTCCTCGCTGCCGTAGCGGAGCAGCACCTCCATGTTGCCGGTGTCGGGCGCGTTGCAGTTCAGGACCAGCGGCGCGATGTGGGAGCGCCCGGTGAGCTCGGCGATCGGCGCGTAGTCGACGTTGGTCAGGCCGGTGCCGCCGTCGGTGCCGAACCGGGCGGCGTACTCCCCGGCGTGCTCGAAGGGGAGGAAGAGGTTCCACAGACCCTGCGCGCGGGCCTTGGCCTTGAGCTCCTCGATGACCGGCAGCGGCTGCCACGGATCACCGGTGCGGCGCTGCTCGGCGAGGTCGGCGTGGTAGCCCGGCTCGACCGGCTCGATCTCCTCAGCGATGAAGGCGCGGACCCGTTCGGTCAGGTCGGCGGCCCGGGGCGACGGTGCGAAGTCCACCCCGCGACCTTAGTGGGAGTATCTGCTCGTGATTCGTGCGTCCATCGTGCTCCTCGCCGGCCTGCTACTGGCCGGCTGCTCGGACGACGAACCCGACTCGGACACCGAAGGTCCGACCCGGGCGAAGGTCGAGCAGGGCATCGCGGATCTCTACGCCGGCGACCACGCCACCGAGCAGGACACCGAGTCCGGCGCCTGCTTCGCGGAGGAGCTGCTGGACCGCGCGGGCGTGGACCGGCTCCGGAATGCCGGGATCATCACCGACTCGGGCGAGGTGGCCGCCGAGCTGCCGGCCTTCGACGCGGAGACGGCGAAGCTGTGGGTCGACGCGCAGTTCGAGTGCGTCGACTACGTCGAGGAGTCGACGCGGGCGCTGCTCGCGCAGACCAAGGGCAAGCTCGAACAGAAGACGTATGCCGCGTGCCTGCGCGAGGCGCTCACCGAGGACCAGCTGCGTGCGGCAGTCGAGGCCACACTGACCGGTGAATGGGAGTCGCCCGAGGTCGCCGCGCTCGCCAACGCTCAGGCCGACTGCCGGCGCGAGGCCACCGCCAGCTAGGCAGCGACTGCCATCACCACGCGAGCACGGTCCACCGGGTCGGTCCAAGCCCTTGCCGTGCGCAGCAGGCGTGCAGTGGACCAGCACAGGAACGGCACCGCCACGACGACGCTCAGCTGCCAGTCGTCGACGCGGGCCATGCCCGAGAACACCAGCCCGGTCAGCGTGGTCGTGATCGCGAGCCGGGTCGAGTAGCCGACCATCGTCAGCGGCGGGGCCGGCGTGGCCCGCGCGGAGCGCAGGTCGACGGCGTACGGCCGCTGGGCCGACCAGCGCAGCGCGCCCGCCACCACCTGGAGCGTGACCACCACCTGGGTGCAGACCAGCGCCATCAGCTCGGACGGCGAGGGCACCCCGGCCCGGGTCGCGGCCAGGGCGATCGTGAGCATCGATGCCGCGAACAGGAACTCCGCGAGGACGTAGGCGCGCGCCCCGAACACCGTTCCCGGCGACACCGGCAGGCTCTCCCGCCACAGCGCGCCGCGAGCGTCGAGGCACCAGGCGTTGACGCCGTACAGCAGGGCGCCGCCGGAGGCGACCAGCCCGGGCAGCACGGTGAGCGAGCTCCACGGCAGGTTGCCGAGCACCGCGACGATGCCCGGTCCGAGGGCGAGCACGGCCAGGCCGCGGCGCATGGGTACGGCGCGCCACACCGACGCGCGATCGGTGCGGACCAGCCCGGCCAGCGGGGACCGCGGCATCCGGCGGGCCGTGAACGTCCCGGTCTCGACGCGGAGCTCGTCGCGGGCGCTGCGGCGCGCGGCCAGGTGGGCGGGTACGGCGCCGAGCGCGGTCGCGGCCACCAGCACGCCCAGCATCACGAACAGAGTGGCTGCCCAACGCCAGGGCGAGTCGCTGACCATCCCGACGAAGACCTGGGTGGTCGGGATCCGGTCGAGCAGCGGCACCAGGCTGCCGTTCATCTGCAGGCCCAGCGCCGTCCCCAGCCCGACGACCGTGAGCAGCCGGACAGCGGCAATGCCGTGCTCCAGACGGCGGACGCCCTCCAGCGACCAGGCCACCACCTGCGCGACCGCGGTGGCGGCGAACAGCCACACCCCCAGCACGACCTGCGCCTGGGCCAGGACCTGCGGGCCGAGGCCGTACGCCGTCACGCCGAGCAGCGTCCACGCCTGCAGCAGCCAGGCGATGTTGAGCGGCGCCAGCAGCAGCGCACCGAGGTGGTCAGTGGTCGGGCTGACCGGGTGGATCTGCGCCGGGTCGCGGGCCAGCAGCTCGCGACCGCCGCCCGACGCCACGGCCGAGATCCCGGCCAGCAGCAGGAACGCCGCCATCGCGGACGGCAGCAGCAGCACCATCTCGAAGGCCCGGCCGTCCCCGTCCCCGGCACCGGGCATATACGCCGGGACGACCGCGACCACCAGGGTGATCAGCAGGAACGACGCGGCGATCCAGGGGCCGCCGCGGTGCCGGCGTACCTGCAGGGCGCGGAACCAGAGCAGGTGCCGGACGTCGACGACCGCTCGGCGCGCATCGCTAGTCCAGGAGGCCGCGGTAGGCACGAGCGCCCTCCTCGCCGGCCATCTGGTCGGCCGCGACGGTGGCGACCCGGGAGCCGCCACGCAGCACGCTCACGGTGGTGCAGGCCTCGACGGCCAGCTCGCGCAGGTGGGTGGACACGAGCACGCAGGCGCCGCGGGCGCGGGCGTCGGCGATCACCTCGAAGGTCGCCTCGACGCCGATCGGGTCCACGCCGTCGAACGGCTCGTCCAGAAGGAGTACGGCGGGCCGGTGCACCGCGGCGAGCACCACGGAGAGCCGCCGGCCCATGCCGTGGCTGAAGCCGGCGGTCACCCGGTGGGCGACGGCGCCGAGCTCGAACCGCTCCAGCAGTTCGCGGCCGCGGTCCTCCCAGTCGTCGAGGCGACGCAGCCGCGCGGTCAGCTGCAGGTGCTCCCACGGCGTCGCACGCGGCACCAGGCCGCCGACGTCAGGGCAGTACCCCACGGCCTGCTTGGCGTGGAGCGGCTCGCGGCGGACGTCGTACCCCGCGACGGCGACGGTCCCTGCCGTGGGCGGCACCACGCCGGCCAGCACCCGCATCGTCGTCGACTTGCCCGCGCCGTTGCGCCCGAGCAGCGCCGTCGCCTCACCGGCGTACGCCTGCAGGTCGACCCCCGTCACCGCCTCCACCTCGCCGAACCGAACGTGCAGACCGCGCACGTCGACGACAGGCGGAGGGCCCTCCCAGTCCCTCACCCGCCCAATTCTCGCCGACCCGGCTCGAGCGCAAGGCGGAATCGCAGAAAGCGACCGATCGGCCAAGAGGTATAGACGGGTATGGACCCACGTCTCCGATCGTGGGAATGTGCGAAAACACCGCCTTCTCGGTGAAGGCGGGAAGTCAGGGAGAGCGCCCATGACGCACACATCTCGGGGTCGCAGCGTGGCCCTAGCCGCGGTACTTGCGACAGCCATCTCGACCGGGCTCGTCATGCTGCCCGGCACTTCGACGGCAGCACCGGCACCACCATCGAAACCCCAGATCGTCAACGACGGCGCGGCCTCCGCTGTGCCGGGCGAGTACATCGTGGTCTTCAAGAACCAGGACCTTCGCGTGGCTGCCTCGCACCGGAGGGCGAACGAGCTGGCCGCGCAGTATGGCGGCCGCATCGAGCACCGGTACGCGCGGGTCCTCGACGGCTACTCGGCCAAGATGTCCGAGGCCCAGGCTCGTGACCTGGCGGCCGATCCATCGGTCAAGTACGTCCAGCAGTCGATCAGGTACGTCGCGCTGGACACCCAGCTCAACCCGCCGAACTGGGGCGATGACCGCATCGACCAGCCCGACACCCCACTCGACCAGAGCTACGAGTACCCCGCCAACGCGGCTCAGGGCGTGCACGTCTACGTCATGGACACCGGCATCAACCTGACCCACAACGAGTTCACGGGCCGCACCGGACCGGGCATCGACCTCGTCGATGACGACAGCACGCCCACTGACTGCAACGGACACGGCACCCACGTCGCCGGCTCCGCCGCCGGCACGACGTACGGCGTGGCGAAGAAGGCGACCGTGCACGCGGTGCGCGTGCTCAACTGCCAAGGCAACGGCACCAGTGCCGACATCGTGGCCGGCATCGAGTGGGTCAGGGTCAACGCTGCCCGTCCCGCCGTCGTGAACTACAGCATCGGCTGCCAGAGCCGGTGCTCCGACCCCACCATCGACGCCGCGGTCAGGAACCTCATCTTGAGCGGCATCAGCTGGGTGCAGGCATCGGGCAACGCCAACGACAACGCGTGCTTCTACAGCCCGCAGAGGGTCGCTGAGGCCATCACCGTCAATGCCATGACCATCACCGACGCCAGGTCGAGCTTCTCGAACTATGGCTCCTGCACGGACGTGTTTGCACCGGGCAGCAACATCATCTCGGCCTGGTACACCAGCAACACCTCGACCAACACGATCAGCGGTACGTCGATGGCCTCACCGCATGCAACGGGCGCTGCTGCGCTCTACCTGGGCGCGAACCCGAACGCCACGCCGGCGCAGGTGCAGACCGCGCTGGTCAACAACTCTGTCCCGAACACGCTCACCGGAGTCGGCACGGGTTCGCCGAACAGGTTGCTGAACATCGACTTCCTCAACGTCCCCTCACCCGTGGTGACCGTTGCCAACCCCGGCAACCAGGCGTCGACGGTCGGAACGCCGGTGAGCCTCGCCAACAGTGCGTCGGGCGGCACGGCGCCGTACACCTGGTCGGCAACGGGCCTCCCGGCGGGACTCTCCATCAACGCCGCGACCGGCACCATCTCCGGTACGCCGACAACGGCCGGCACCTCGAGCGTCACCGTCACCGCCACGGACTCATCCAGTCCGGTGAAGTCCGGCTCGGCGTCGTTCACGTGGACGGTGAGCGCGGTGGGCTCGTGCACGCCGCAGACCAACGGCACCAACTACAACATCAACGACAACTCGACGGTCGAGTCGCCGGTGATCGTCTCCGGCTGCGCGGGCAACGCCTTGGCCACGGCAACGGTGGCCGTGGCCATCGTGCACACCTACATCGGTGACCTGGTGGTGAGCCTGGTCGCACCCGACGGATCGACGTATGTGCTGCACAACCGCTCGGGCGGGAGCGCGGACAACATCAACACGACCTACACGGTCAACCTGTCGAGCGAGCCCGCGAACGGCACCTGGCGGCTGCGCGTCAGCGACAACGCATCCCAGGACACCGGCTTCATCGACACGTGGACGCTGAACACCGGCGCGGGTGGCGGCGGGGGAGCCTGTGCTCCGCAGACCAACGGAGTCGACTTCAGCATCAGTGACTTCGCGACGGTCAACTCGCCGGTGACCGTCGCGGGATGCACCGGCAATGCCTCGGCAACGTCGAAGGTCGCGGTGGCCATCGTGCACACCTATATCGGTGACCTGGTGGTGAGCCTGGTCGCACCCGACGGATCGACGTACGTGCTGCACAACCGCTCGGGCGGGAGCGCGGACAACATCAACACGACCTACACCGTCAACCTGTCCGGTGAGGCCCGCAACGGGACCTGGACACTGCGGGTCACGGACAACGCCGCTCAGGACACCGGCTACCTCAACAGCTGGACGCTCACGCTCAGCTGACCCGGCGCAAACTCACGCCAAAACGCGTTGACCCGTCGCGAAGTTCGCGACGGGTCAACGGTGAAGCTTGGTCAGGCGGGGAAGCCCTCGCCCTTGGCCGCGAGGTCGCGGAGGTACTGCGTCGGCCGGAACCGGTCGCCGTACTTCTCGGCCAGCTCGTCGGCGCGCGCGACGAACGCCGCGAGGCCGAGCTCACCGGTCTCTTGCCCAGAATCGGACAACTTCTCGTAGCCGGTCATGAACTGCGCGGCGCCACCGGTCATGGGCGGGAAGCCGATGCCCATGATCGAGCCGATGTTGGCTGCGGCGGCCGACTCGATGACGCCCTCCTCGAAGCACTTGGCGGTCTCAAGGGCCTCGGCGAACAGCATCCGGTCCTTGATGTCCTGGAAAGGCACCTGCTCGTCGGCGATCGGGAAGATCTCCGACAGGCCGGACCAGATCGAGCCGCGCTTGCCGGCCTCGTCGTAGTCGTAGAAGCCGGCCTTGCGCAGCCGGCCGGCACGACCGGCCTCGAGCATCTTGTCGACGACGGCGGTGCCCGGGTGTCCGGCGTACGACGAACCGTCGCGCTCGGCGGCCTCCTTGGTGGCCTTGGCGATCTTGGCCATCAGCTCGAGGTTGAGCTCGTCGGAGAGCTGCAGCACCGGGGCCGGGTAACCGGCCTGGCTGGTGGCCCGCTCGATGCTCCAGGGCTGCACGCCCTCGGCGAGCATCGCCATGCCCTCGTTGACCATGTAGCCGATCACCCGCGAGGTGTAGAAGCCGCGGCTGTCGTTGACCACGATCGGGGTCTTGCGGATCTGCTGGACCACGTCGTAGGCCTTGGCGAGCGCCTCGTCGGAGGTCTCCTTGCCCTTGATGATCTCGACCAGCGGCATCTTGTCGACCGGGCTGAAGAAGTGCAGGCCGATGAAGTCGGCCGGCCGGTCCACGCCGTCGGCGAGCTCGGTGATCGGGAGCGTCGAGGTGTTGGAGCAGAGCAGCGCGTCCTTGTTGACGTACGGCGCGATCTCGGCGAACACCTTGTGCTTCAGGGACGGGTCCTCGAAGACGGCCTCGATCACCAGGTCGCAGCCGGTCAGGTCGGACGGGTCGGCGGTGGCCTTGATCCGGCCGAGCAGCTCGGTCTTCTTCTCCTCGGTGCTCTTGCCGCGGCTGATCGCCTTGTCGAGCAGTGCCTCGGAGTAGGCCTTGCCCTTTTCGGCGTTGGCCTGCTCGACGTCCTTGAGCACGACCTCCATGCCGGCGCGGGCGCAGACGTAGGCGATGCCGGCGCCCATCATGCCGGCACCGAGCACGCCGACCTTGGTGCCCTTCCAGGGCTCGATGCCCTGCGGACGCAGGGAGCCGGAGTTGATCGCCTGCAGGTCGAAGAAGAACGCCTGGATCATGTTCTTCGAGCCCTGGTTGACGATCAGGTTCGTCAGGTAGCGCGACTCGATCCGCGAGGCGGTGTCGAAGTCGGTGCTGGCGCCCTCGACCGCGGCGCTCAGGATCGCGCGAGCCGCGGGGTAGACAGCGCCCTTGGTCTGCTTGCGCAGTAGCGCCGGGAATGCCGGGAGGAACGCCGCCAGCGCGGGCGACTTCGGCGAGCCACCGGGCATCTTGTAGCCGGGAGCATCCCAGGGGTTCTGCACGGCCTCGGGGTTGGCTTTGATCCACGCCTTGGCCGCGGGGATCAGCTCCTCACGGGTGCCGACCAGCTCGTCGACCAGGCCCTTCTCCTTGGCCTGGGCCGGCTTGAACTGGGTGCCCTGGAGCAGCACGTCCATCAGCGCCGGCTGCAGCCCGAGCATCCGGACCGTGCGGGTGACCCCGCCGCCGCCCGGCAGCAGGCCGAGCGAGGCCTCGGGGAGGCCGATCGAGACGGAGTTGTCGTCGACGATCACCCGGTGGTTGCAGGCCAGCGTGATCTCGTAGCCACCGCCGAGCGCGGCGCCGTTGATCGCGGCAACGACCGGGCGGGGGTACTGCTCGAGGCGGCGCAGGCCGGACTTGACCCGCTCGGCCAGCTCGAAGATCTGGGCCGCGTCGTCCTTGGTCGCCTGGACCATGTTCTTCAGGTTGCCGCCGGCGAAGAAGGTCTTCTTCGCGCTGGCGACGACGACGCCCTTGACGTCGTCGACCTCGTCGTACAGGCGATCGACGGCGACCTGCATCGACTCGATGTAGAGCTCGTTCATGGTGTTGGCGCTGGCCGTGGGGTCGTCGAGGGTGAGGGTGACGATGCCGTCCTCATCCCGCTCGTAGCGCACGGCTGTTTCGGTTTCAGTTGCAGTCATCGGAGTCCTTGTCGAGTCGGGGGTAGTGGCCCGTTGAGTCGGGGGTTATGGCCCGTCGAATCGGGAGGGGTGGCGGTGGCTCCGGGGCCACAAGTCCGGATTGGAGCGGCCACAACCCCCGATTCGACGTCAGACGAGCTCAACGATGGTGGCGATGCCCATGCCGCCGCCGACGCACAGCGTGGCCAGGCCGCGCTTGAGGTCGCGGCGCTCGAGCTCGTCGATCAGCGTGCCGAGGATGATCGCGCCGGTGGCACCCAGCGGGTGACCCATAGCGATCGCGCCGCCGTTGACGTTGGTGATCTCGTGGCTGATGTCGAGGTCGCGCATGAACCGCATCGCGACCGCGGCGAACGCCTCGTTGATCTCGAAGAGGTCGATGTCCTTGACCTCGAGGCCGGCCTTGGCCAGCGCCTTGCGCGCCGCCGGGGCGGGACCCGTGAGCATGATCGTCGGGTCGGCGCCGGAGACGGCGGCGGAGACGATCCGGGCCCTCGCGGTGAGGCCGAGGTCCTTGCCGACCTGCTCGGAGCCGATGGCCACCAGTGCGGCGCCGTCGACGATGCCGGAGGAGTTGCCGGCGTGGTGGACGTGGTTGATCTTCTCGACCCAGTGGTACTTCTCGAGCGCTACGTCGTCGAAGCCGGCGTCGGCGCCGATTCCGGCGAAGCTCGCCTTGAGGCCCGCCAGGCCCTCGACGCTGGTGTCGGGGCGGATCGTCTCGTCGTGGTCGAGGACGGTGAGGCCGTTGATGTCCTTCACCGGCACGATGCAATCGGTGTAGTAGCCGTTGGCCCACGCCTTCGCCGCGCGGTGGTGCGACTCGGCTGCGTACGCGTCGACGTCCTCACGCGACCAGCCCTCGAGGGTGGCGATCAGGTCGGCGCCGATGCCCTGCGGCACGAAGCCGGTGGCCAGCGCGGTGGCCGGGTCGGACGCCCAGGCGCCGCCGTCGGAGCCCATCGGCACCCGGCTCATCGACTCCACGCCGCCGGCGAGGATCAGGTCCTCGAAGCCGCCGCGGACGCGGGACGCTGCCTGGTTGACCGCCTCGAGGCCAGAGGCGCAGAAGCGATTGAGCTGGACGCCGGCGACGGTCTCGGGGAGACCCGCCTTCAGCGCAGCGGTCTTGGCGATGTCGCCGCCCTGCTCGCTGACCGGCGAGACGACGCCGAGCACGACGTCGTCGATCCGGTTGGTGTCGAGCGTGGGGTTGCGGACCTGGATCTCCTCGAGGAGTCCCACCGTCAGGTCGACAGGCTTCACCTCGTGCAGCGAGCCTGCCGCCTTGCCCCTGCCTCGCGGCGTACGGATGTGGTCGTACACGAATGCTTCTGCCATGGCCGTCCTCAGATCTCGGGTGTGGCTGGTTGCGCCTCGTCGATTGTGACACTAATACTGTCACTGTCGTCAAGCAGCCCGAAGTGTGAGGAGTCACATGGCAGCCGAAGTGATCAGCGCTGACTTGCTGACCCTCGACGAGCTCACCACGCGGGTCGGCATGAGCGTGCGCAACGTGCGGTTCTACACCACCAAGGGCCTGGTGCCGCCCCCGATCCGGCACGGTCGCTCCGGCTACTACTCCCCCGACCACGTCGCCCGGCTCGAGCTGGTGCAGGAGCTGCAGAGCCACGGCTTCACGCTGTCCGCGATCGAGCGGTACGTCGCCGGCATCCCCGCCGACGCCACCCCCGAGGACATCGCGCTACGGCGCACGATGCTCGCGCCGTGGCAGGCCGACCAGCCCATCGAGATGTCCCAGGCGGACCTGGAGCGGCGTGTCGACCGGCAGCTCAGCATCGACGACCTCGAGACCCTGGCCGCGCTCGGCATCGTCTCCGCGACCGGCGGCGACCGCTACCAGGTGGCGGTGTCCCAGCTCTCGATCGGCCTCGGCCTGCTCGACCTCGGGTTCCCGCTCGAGGCCGCCCGCGCGGCCGGCGAGGTCTACACGAAGCACGGCCACGAGATCGCGCAGGAGCTCTACGACGTGTTCCGGCGGATGGTCTGGCCGGTCTACCAGGAGTCCGGCGCGTCCCCCGAGACGATCCAGGGCGTTGTCGAGCGGCTCAAGCCGCTGTCGATCGCGAGCCTGGTGTCGGCGTACGAAGCGGGCATGGACCAGACCCGGCGCGAGAACATCGCCGCCCGCGCCAAGCGTTGACCCGTCAGAGGGCTTCTGACCGATCGACGAGGTCGAGCTGCCAGAACAGCCGGTGGTCGACCCACTGCTCGAGGTAGCCGACTCCCGTCGTGTGCCCGGAGCCGCGGGCGTCGCCGAGCATCCGCGACGCGAGCGTGACGTGGGTCCCCTTCCATCGCCGGTGGCTCGCCTCGAGCCTGCGCAGCAGGGTGGCGACGGTCGCCAGCTCCTCCGGATGGCGGGCTGCCTCGGCGGCGTGGCGGTAGGCGTCGGTCATGGTGTCCTGCCCGGCGGTGACCTCGGCCTGAACGGTGGGCACGCTCTCGAAGGCCGGTGACCCGAGCCGCTCCGCCGGCGGCAGGCCGCACAGCCCCTCGAAGCGCTTGTACTGCTCAGACTGGATGGCGCTCGCCCCGTCGGTGAACTCGCGGAACGTGTGGAACGCCTCCGGTCGCATCGTCGCCACCATCCGGAACAGCGACGCATTGCGGTCCATGAATGCCACCACCGCCTCCAAGCGGTCGACGGCTAGGGCGAGCTCGTCCTGGCGCAGCGCGGTGATGGCGTCGTGCATCCGCCGGTTCATGCCCGTGAAGGACATTTCGTGCGCCTGCAGGACGCGCATGAAGAAGTACTCGTCATGGACGGTCGACACCGGCTGTACGGTCAGCTCCAGCCAGTCGGCGGCCCTGGCGACGATCGGGACCGGTAGGTGCAGAAGTACGGCGGCCAAGTCCGACTCCGGCTCGTGGGCGATGGCGCCGAGGAGTACCTCGGACTCCGAGGTGCCCAGGTGCGACGTCATGAACCTCAGCGAGTGCCGCAGCCGGGTCCGCAGCGTCCGGGAGTCGGGGCGACCCACCGGCGACACGTCCTTGAGGCGGTGCGCCGCGCACAGCTCGTAGCGGGCGATGTCGGCGGCGAGCAGCGCGGCGAGACCCGACGGCAGCAGGTCGTGCTCGTCGAGGACCACCTCGAGCACCGGCAGGAACAGGTAGGTCCGGTTCCAGTAGCGACCCTCGTGCTTGTCGAGCGCGCAGTCGAGAAACGCGTCGAGATAGCGATCGCGGCCGGCGTACGCCGTCCTCACCTCTGCGAGCCGCTCCAGCCGCTCGCTCTCGATGAAGTGCTTCCCGCACCAGCGCACCTCATGGGTGACGAGCCGGGCCAGCGTCAACCCGTCCAGGTCGGCAGGCGACCCTGACGGGTCCAGCCAGCGGTCGAGCTCGATGGTCAGGGCTGCCCCCGCGAGCTCTTGGGCGACCTCGATCGCGCATCGGCCATCGACCGCTGCCAGTAGGGCCTGCTCAGCTGGCCCGGTCTGAACGCTCATGCATTGTCCGTCCTGCCCGACTCAGCTCATTTCACTGCGTCGTGCCCGGACTGGCAATAGTCAGCGGCCGGAGCTGAACGACGCGGCGCTGTGGCCGCCCGAACGGCGCTGCTGACCACCGCCGCTGCCGCCGCCGGAGCGACGGGGCTTGCCGCCCGATCGCGCCTTCGGCTGACCGGAGCGCTGTCCGCCACCGGAACGCTGACCGGAACCCGAGGGTCCGCGCCGGCGCTGACCGCCACCGCCACCGCCACCGCCACGGTTGCCGCCACCGGACGAGTCGACCGGAGCGATGAGGCCACCGGGAAGCTCACGCTTGCCGGGGGCGAGGGTGGTGAGCATCGGGTGCGCGGGGCCGTCGATCCGGGTGGTCACCGGCTTGATGCCGGCGGCCCGGGTCAGGCTCTGCACGTCGCGGCGCTGCTCGTCGGTCATCAACGTGATGACCGTGCCGGAGGCGCCGGCTCGCGCCGTACGGCCCGAGCGGTGCAGGTAGGCCTTGTGCTCGGTCGGCGGGTCCGCGTGCACGACCAGCGCGACGTCGTCGACGTGGATGCCACGAGCCGCGATGTCGGTGGCGACCAACGTGGTCGCCTTGCCGGAGTGGAACGACGCCATGTTGCGGGTGCGGGCACCCTGGCTGAGGTTGCCGTGCAGGTCGACGGTCGGTACGCCGCTCTTGTTGAGCTGGCGGGCCAGCGCCTTGGCACCGTGCTTGGTGCGGGTGAAGACGACGGTGCGCCCGGGAGCGCTCGCGAGGTCGACCAGGACCGGCACCCGGTGCTCACGGTTGAGGTGCAGCACGTGGTGGTCCATCTTGGCGACCGGCGACTGCGCCGAGTCGGCCTCGTGGACGGCGGGGTTGGTGAGGTACCGCTTCACGATCACGTCGATCGCGCGGTCCAGCGTCGCCGAGAACAGCATCCGCTGGCCCTGCTGCGGAGTCCGGTCCAGGATCCGCTTCACAGCGGGCAGGAAGCCGAGGTCGGCCATGTGGTCGGCCTCGTCGAGCACGGTCACCTCGACCGAGCCGAGCGAGCAGTGACCCTGGCCGATCAGGTCCTCGAGGCGGCCGGGGCAGGCGAGCACGATGTCGGCGCCGTTGCGCAGACCCTGCACCTGGGGGTTCTGGCCCACGCCGCCGAAAACGGTCTGGGTGGTCAGGCCGGCGGCCTTCGCGAGGGGCGCGAGGGCCTCGTTGATCTGGCCGACGAGTTCACGCGTCGGCGCGAGGATCAGGGCACGAGGGGACTTGGGGGCCGCGCGGCGGCCCGAGGAGAGCCGAGCCACGATCGGCAGCAGGAACGCGTAGGTCTTGCCGGAGCCGGTGCGGCCGCGGCCGAGCACGTCGCGCCCGGACAGGGCATCCGGCAGCGTCGCGGCCTGGATCGGGGTGGGCTGGTCGATGCCGCGCGCGTTGAGCAGCGCGACGAGGTCGGAGGGCACGCCGAGGTCGGCGAAAGAAGCAGAGGAAGTCAAGGGGACAGTCACTAACGTTGGTGTGTCTCACCAAGCCGTCCCGTCGGCGACGGGAGAGAAAGCATGTGCCTCACAAGAGTGAGGGGCGCTGGGCGCCGAAGCCCGAGGTAAGACTGAGCGGGCTGTTATCGGGAACCTTACTGGTACGTAGCCCTGAGTACCCAATCCCTAAGGTGTGTCCGTGCCCACTGTTCTCGTCACCGGAGCCACCGGCTTCGTCGGTCGGCGGCTGGTACCGGCCCTGATCGAGGCCGGACACGAGGTCAAGGCGATGACCCGGCGACCCGAGGACTACGACGGCCCGGGCGACCCCGTGTACGGCGACGTGCACGATCCCGGCTCGCTGGCGAGCGCAGTCGATGGGGTCGACGTCGCGGTCTACCTCGTGCACTCGCTCGACGACGACGACTTCGAGCGCAAGGACGCGGAGGCCGCCCGCGCGTTCGGGCTGGCCACCGCTGCCGTGGGGGTCAAGCAGATCGTCTACCTCGGCGGACTCGGAGCCGAGGACGGCGACCTGTCCGCACACCTGCGCTCGCGTCGCGAGGTCGAGCGGCTCCTTGCCGAGTCGGGCGTGCCGGTGACGGTGCTGCGCGCAGCCATCGTGGTCGGCGCGGGCGGCATCTCCTGGGAGATCACCCGCCAGCTGGTGAAGAACCTGCCGGCCATGGTGGTGCCGAAGTGGGCCTCGACGCTCAGCCAGCCGATCGGCGTGGACGACGTGGTGCGCTACCTCGAGGGTGTGGTCGACAACGAGGCGGCGCTGGGCAAGGTCTTCGAGATCGGCGGCCCCGAACAGCTGAGCTACCTCGACATGCTGCAGCAGGCGGCGGAGGTGATGCACGGCCATCGCCGGCCGATCGTGGTCGTGCCCGTGCTCACCGCGAAGCTTTCCGCACTGTGGATCGGTCTGGTCACCGACGTCGATGCGACGACCGGCCGCAACCTGATCGACTCGATGAGCACCGAGGTGGTGGTCACCGACGACGCGATCCGCGAGGTGGTGCCGTTCGAGCCGACGACGTACGCCGACGCGGTGCGGCAGGCGGTCGAGGAGTCACGCACCGAATAGCGCCGGCAGCGCGAACAGCATCGTCACCGACCAGGTGACGTGGGTGAGCACCGAGGCGGTGATGCCGCCGGTGGCGCGGCGCTCGAGGCCGACCACTGCGCCGAGCAGCAGCGCTGCGAACGCCAGCATCAGGTTGCCCGCCGCGGCGGTGGCGGCCGCGTTGGCGAGCGTCGTCCACACGACCGGGTTGCGGGCGATGGCGTCGTACAACGCACCGCGGAAGAACATCTCTTCGGCCACCCCGTTGACGGCGGTGACCAGGACGAGCAGCGGGAGTGTCCCCTGGTCCGCGAAGTCGAGGATCTTGCTCACTTGACGCTCGAGCGGCTCGATCTCGCGCACGATCAGGCCGCCGACGACGAACAGGCCAGCAAGGCCGAGGCCGATCGCCACCCCGCCGAAGGTCGGCCGCCCCCACGGCACCCGTCCGGACGCGAGTGCGCCGGCGACCCAGACGACTGCCAGGCCGAGGGTGGCGGGGTAGAACCAGTCGCTGCCGGGCTCCACGCGCAGCGAGAACCCGAGCACGACAGCGCCGGCGAGGGCGGTCGCGATCACGACCGCCCGACGCCGGCGCAGGTTGCTACTTCTTGTCGTCGCCTCCGGTGAGGCTGTCTTTGACGCCCTCGAGGCCTTCCTTGACCTCACGGGCCCCCTCCTTCAGCGAGGACTTCGCCTGGTCGGTCTTGCCCTCGGACTCGAGCTTCTCGTTGTCGGTGACCTTGCCTAGGCCTTCCTTGGCCTTGCCACCGATGTCATCCACCTTGTTGCTGGTCTTGTCGTCGAATCCCATCCTGAGCCTCCTGGCTGTCGCGGCGACTGTTCGGAGGGGTGGTACCCGATCAGGCGAACTGCAGCACCCCGTCGTCTATGTCGTCGCGGCGGATCCGGCGTACGTCGGTGATGTAGTTCTGCTTCAGCAGCCACGGCGCCCGGTCCCCCTGCTTGGGCATGTGCTCGATCGCGCGCAGCACGTAGCCGGAGTTGAAGTCGATGAACGGCTTCTCGGGGACGGACGGGTCGCGCACCGGGACGGCGTACTTCAGGCCCGTCTTGTCCAGGTGGTCGAGCAGGCGGCAGGTGTAGTCGGCGACCAGGTCGGCCTTGAGCGTCCACGAGGCGTTCGTGTAGCCGACGGTGTAGATGAAGTTGGGCAGTCCACTCAGCATCAGCGCCTTGTAGGACATCGTCTGGGCCAGGTCGACCGGACGACCGTCGACCTCGAACTTCAGGCCGCCGAACGGCAGCACCTTCAGCCCGGTGGCGGAGACCACGATGTCGGCCTCGATCTCGCGGCCCGACGTCAGCCGGATGCCGGTCTCGGTGAACGTCTCGATCGTGTCGGTGACGATCTCGGCGCTCCCGTCGGAGAGCACCTTGAACAGGTCCCCGTTGGGCACCAGGCAGAGCCGCTGCTCCCACGGGTTGTAGTCGGGCTTGAAGTGCTCGTCGACCGGGAAGCCCTCGGGCAGCGACTTCCTCGTGGCCGCGCCGATCAGCTTCTTCGCGAGCTTCGGCCGGCGCCGGGCCAGCTGGTACGTCGCGATCTGCATCAGCACGTTCTTCCAGCGCACGATCGCGTACGTCGTCTTGTCGGGCAGCCGGCGCAGGAGTCGGGCGAGCGGGTCGCGACCCGGCATCGAGAGGATGTACGTCGGCGAGCGCTGCAGCATCGTGACCATCGCGGCGTCGCGCGCCATCGCCGGCACCAGGGTCACCGCGGTGGCGCCGCTGCCGATCACGACCACCTTCTTGCCGGCGTAGTCGAGATCCTCGGGCCAGTGCTGCGGGTGGAACATCTGCCCGCGGAACGACGAGGCGCCGGGGAACTCCGGCTCGTAGCCCTGGTCGTAGTCGTAGTAGCCCGAGCAGCCCCAGAGCAGCCCGGCGGTCATCGTGATCGTCTCGCCCTCGCGGTCGATCGTGACCCTCCAGCGCGCGGCCTCGCTGTCCCACGACGCCGCGGTGACGCGGTGGTGGTAGCGGATCAGCTCGTCGACCTTGTTCTCGCGCGCGACCGTGCGCACGTAGTCGAGGATCAGCGGGCCGTCGGCAAGCGCGGTGTCGCTCGGCCACGGCCGCCACCGGTAGCCGAACGTGAACATGTCGGAGTCCGAGCGGATGCCTGGGTAGCGGAACAGGTCCCAGGTGCCGCCGCTGGCACCGCGGCTCTCCAGGATCACGACGCTCTTGCTGGGCAGCCGGGAGCGCAGCTGGCAGGCAGCTCCGATGCCGGAGAGTCCGGCTCCGACGATCAGGACGTCGACGTGCTCGCTCATGCGGTTTCCTCCTGGTGATCAGTCGACCTGTACGGCGACCCCTCGGTCAAGCAGTCCGTCGACGTCCTTGATGCCCCACGCCTCGAGCGCCTCGCGGGTGTGGTGACCGGCGGCGGGTGAGGGCGGGAGGTCGAGCGAGGCCGTCGTACGGGAGAAGCGCGGGGCGGGTGCCGGCTGGACGATGCCGTCCTTCTCGACGAACGTGCCGCGGGCCGCGAGGTGCGGGTGCTGCTGCGCCTTCGACATCGGCAGGATCGGCGCGACGCACGCATCGGTTCCGTCGAAGATCTCGCACCACTCGTCCTGCGTCTTGGTGCGGAACGTGTCGGCGATCAGGGTACGAAGCTCGTCGGCCTTCTCGGGGTCGTAGCGGTCCGGCGCGGTGTCCTTGATGCCGAGCAGCTCGACGAACGCGTCATAGAACTGCGGCTCGAGCGCGCCGACGCTCATGTGCTGGCCGTCGGACGTCTCGTAGATGTCGTAGTACGGCGCCCCGCCGTCGAGCAGGTTGGCCGCCCGCTCCTCCTTGAACCCGCCGCTGGCCACGAAGGCCGCGGTCATCGCGTTGAGGTGGGCGGTGCCGTCGACGATCGCGGCATCGACGACCTGACCCTTGCCGGAGACCTTCGCCTCGAGCAGCGCGGCGAGGATGCCGATCACCATGTAGGTCGACCCGCCGCCGAAGTCACCGACGAGGTTGGTGGGGAACTGCGGCTTCTCCTTCACCTGGCCGAGGCCGTGCAGGGTGCCGGTGATCGCGATGTAGTTCATGTCGTGGCCGGCCGCGTGCGCCCAGGGGCCGTCCTGGCCCCAGCCGGTCATCCGTCCGTAGACCAGCCGCGGGTTGCGGGTGTGGCAGTCGTCGGGCCCGAACCCGAGCCGCTCGGCCACTCCGGGCCGCATCCCCTCGATGAGCACGTCGGCGTTCTCGACCAGGTCGAGGAGCGTCTGCACCGCCTCCGGCTCCTTGAGGTTGAGCGCGACGCTGGGCCTTCCTCGGTTGAGCAGGTCGTGCGAGCCGCCGGTGAGCATCTGCCCGCCCGGCCGGTCGATCCGGATCACGTCGGCGCCCAGGTCGGCCAGGATCATGCACGCGTGCGGACCCGGCCCGATGCCGGCCACCTCGACCACCTTGACGCCCTGAAGTGGTCCGGTGCCCTTGCCCAGCTCGTAGCCCATGCCGGTGATTCTGACAGATCCACTGTCACGGTGGGAGGGGCGTCGGGGCGGTGGATAGGCGACCTTCCGGCACCTGAAATCTGACGCTGACGCACCGGTGGTGCGGATGGGCGGTGACCCAGCGACGGTTGGTCATCCGCACTTTGGTCGCTGAGCCACCGCTCCTCAGGACCACGGATGTCCCCAAGTCCCTACAACGTCACTCGCATCCACAACTCTCAAGCGACCCGATCGATCAATGGCTCGGCGGAGGTTGTGATGCGCGGGTGCGACCGATCCCAGAACCCCTCCGGCACGGCCCTTTCACCCACCGCGATGCCCATGAGTTGGGAGTGAGCGAACGAATGCTGCGGGGACGCCGGTTCGTGCGCCTGTTCCCGAGAGTGTGGGTCACAGAGGATTTCGAGATGACGCCAGACGCCTGGGTCAAGGCCGCATGCTTGACGCTGCCGGACCGGGCGAGGCTCACCGGCATCACTCGGATCCAGCACATGGGTCTCGGATTCGGGCCGGCCTTCCCGTTGCACTTCGTGATCGAGGGCGACCTGCACCTGGACTTGTACAGGATCTTTCTGCACAGGACGAAGCGGTTGGCTCCGCACGACGCGCTCTGCGTTACGCCGGCGGCGGCCTTTGTTTTCTACTGCAGCCATGCACGAGTGATCGACGCGATCGAGGTCGGCGACTGGCTCCTCTACTGGGATCACATGAGCCTGCGTGAGCTGCGTGCCCTCGCACTGTCGGCACCCTGGCGCGACGGCGCGCATGAGGCAATCTGGATCGCGGACCATCTCGATGCGGCCGCGCGATCACTGAAGGAATCCGAGACCCGCGCGGTACTCGAGTTCGCAGGCCTACCCCGGCCGGACGTCAACGTCGAGCTCGACCTGGCGGTGGGGACCCAGGTGGTGATCGGAGATCTCGTGTTCAGGGAGTGGGGGCTCGTGCTCGAGTACGAAGGTGAGCATCACCAGGTCGAGAGACCGCAGTACTCGAGCGACATCGGCCGCTACGAGGTGTTGCGACGGAACGACGTTCCGTATCTGCAGGTCACTCACGAGCGCCTGTGTCAGCCCCGCAAGCTCGCCCTCCACGTCCATCGCGAGTTGGTCCGGCTCGGCTACGTCGGACCGGAACCGGCCTTCGGCGATCGGTGGCGCTCGCTGTTCCGGCCGATTCGAGAGGTCGTTGGCTCGCGAGACGAGTGGCTCAAGGCGTACGGCCGGGGAGCGGTGGGTTAACGACCATCCGTCTGCTCTCAACGGTCGCTGAGCCACCGCTCTTCGTGACCAACTCCCCCGAGCGGTGCGCGAGCGACGGTCCTCGAGACCAGGCCGGTCGCTGAGACACCGCCCACAATGCGCCACCTAGGCTTGCAACTAGTTGCATAGGTGCGCCAGACTCCTGCCATGGCCCTGGAACACGCGCTGCTGGTCGCGCTGAGCGAGCGTCCCGCCTCCGGGCTGGAGCTGGCGAAGCGGTTCAGCCGGTCGATCGGGTTCTTCTGGCACGCCACGCACCAGCAGATCTACCGGGTGCTGGCGCGCATGGACGCCGACGGCTGGGTGAGCTCGACCGAGGTCGCGCAGCAGGGCCGTCCCGGCAAGCGCGTGTACGACGTGTCGCCCGCCGGCCGGGACGTGCTGGCCGCGTGGCTGGCCGAGCCCACCCGCACGCAGGGACTCCGCAGCGAGCTCGCGGTCAAGCTCCGCGGCGCCAGCTTCGGCGACCGCGCGGCGGTCCTCGACGTGGTCCGGGCGAACCTCGCCGACCACCACGTCCGGCTCGACCACTACCAACAGCTGATGAAGCGCGACTACCCCGAACCCACTGCACTGGACGGGCTCGACCTCGACCAGTACCTCGTGCTCCGCGGCGGGATCCTCATGGAGGAGTCCTGGATCGCGTGGCTCACCGAATACCTGGAGGCCCACCAGTGACCACCTACCCGAACCTGCTCTCCCCGATCACGCTCGGCAACCTCGAGCTCCGCAACCGCCTGGTCATGGGGTCGATGCACACCGGTCTCGAGGACAGCCCGCGTCACCTCGACGAGCTCGCGGCGTACTTCGCCGAGCGGGCCCGCGGCGGGGTCGGCCTGATCATCACCGGCGGCTACTCCCCCAACAAGCGCGGCTGGCTCAAGCCGTTCGCCTCGGAGATGACCACCCGGCTGCAGGCGATGCGGCACCGCGACGTCACCGGCGCCGTGCACGACGAGGGCGGCGCGATCGCGATGCAGGTGCTGCACGCGGGTCGCTACGGCTACCACCCGTTCAGCGTCAGCGCCTCCAACAAGAAGAGCCCGATCACGCCGTTCCGGCCCAGTGCCCTGTCGACCAAGGCCGTCGACCGCACCGCCACCGACTTCGCGGAGGCCGTCGCGCTCGCCGTGAAGGCGGGGTACGACGCGGTCGAGATCATGGGCTCCGAGGGCTACCTGATCAACCAGTTCCTGGCCGCCCGCACCAACGACCGCACCGACCAGTGGGGCGGCACCGCGGCGAACCGGATGCGGTTCCCGCTCGAGATCCTGCGCCGCAGCCGCGAGCTCGTGGGCGCCGACTTCCCGATCATCTACCGGATCTCGCTGCTCGACCTGGTCGAGGACGGCCAGACGTGGGACGAGGTGGTCGACCTCGCGCACGGTCTCGAGGAGGCCGGCGTCACCATGCTCAACACCGGCATCGGCTGGCACGAGGCGCGGGTCCCGACGATCATCACGCAGGTCCCGCGCGGCGCATGGCGGCAGGCGACCGCCCGGCTCAAGGCCGAGGTGTCGGTGCCGGTATGCGCGTCCAACCGGATCAACAGTCCCGAGATGGCCGAGGAGATCCTGGCAGCCGGCGAGGCCGACCTGGTCTCGATGGCCCGGCCGCTGCTGGCCGACCCCGAGTTCCTCAACAAGGCCGCCGCCGGCCGCGCCGACGAGATCAACACCTGCATCGCTTGCAACCAGGCCTGCCTCGACCACGTGTTCAAGAACAAGAAGGCGTCCTGCCTGGTCAATCCGCGCGCCTGTCGCGAGACCACCCTGGTGCTCGGCCAGACCCGTCGTACGGCGTCGGTCGCCGTGGTCGGCGCCGGTCCCGCCGGGCTCGCGGCCGCGGTCTCCGCAGCTGAGCGCGGCTTCGCGGTGACGCTGTTCGAGAAGGCGCCGGAGATCGGCGGCCAGTTCAAGCTGGCCATGCAGGTCCCCGGCAAGGAGGACTTCGCCGAGACGCTGCGCTACTACACCCGGCGGCTCGAGGTGCTGGGCGTCGACGTGCGGCTCGGCACCGAGGCCACCGACGCGGACCTGGCCGGGTTCGACGAGGTGATCGTGGCCACCGGCGTCACGCCCCGGATCCCCGAGCTCGACGGCATCGACCACCCCAAGGTCGCGACGTACGCCGACGTGCTCGCCGGCCGCGTCGTCCCCGGAGCCAGGGTCGCGGTGATCGGCGCCGGCGGCATCGGCGTCGATGTGAGCCACTGGCTGACCCACGACCCGAAGGACACCACCGACGACTGGATGGCGCACTGGGGCGTCGGCGACCCGAGCCTGCACCCGGGCGGGCTCACCGAGCGCAAGCCGCGCACCCCGATCCGCGAGGTGACGCTGGTGCAGCGCAAGTCCACCCCGATCGGCGTCGACCTCGGCAAGACGTCCGGCTGGGCGCACCGCGCGGTGCTGAAGCAGGCCGGCGTGCAGCAGGTCAGCGGGGCGACGTACGTCCGGGTCGACGACACCGGGCTGCACCTCACCGTCGACGGCGAGCCGCGAGTGCTCGACGTCGACCATGTCGTGGTGTGCGCGGGCCAGGAGTCGGTGCGCGACCTCGAGGCCGAGGGCAGATATGTGATCGGCGGCGCTGACGTCGCCGCGGAGCTGGACGCGAAGCGCGCGATCGAGCAGGGCACCCGGGTGGTCGCGGGTCTCTAGGGTCTTTAGGGGTCGAATCAGGGGACTTCTGTAGGGAGATTCTCAGGTAGGCGGCGGAGGATCGGGACATGCTCCAGTTCCGCTTCGCCGCCGAGTCCGACACCGGCCTGGTCCGCGACAACAACGAGGACTCCGCCTTCGCGGGTCCGTACCTGCTCGCGGTCGCCGACGGCGTCGGTGGAGCGGCGGCCGGCGAGGTCGCCTCCGCCACCACGACGTACGTCGTCAGCGCGAACGCTCTGGCCCACCAGGGCACCCACCCACTCGGCCTGCTGCAGCTCGCGATCGAGGACGCCCGCGCCCAGGTGCAGACGGGCGTCATGGCCGACCCCGCCCGCGCCGGCATGGCGACCACGCTGACCGCGATCCTGACCGACGGCGTCCGGTTCGGACTGGCGCACGTCGGTGACTCCCGCGCCTACCTCTTGCGCGACGGCGGCCTGGTCCGGCTCACCACCGACCACACGCTCGTGCAGGCGCTGCTCGACACCGGCCGGATCACGCCCGAGGAGGCTGCCGCCTCCCACATGAGCCACGTGGTGCTGCAGGCGATCGACGCCGAGTCGCACCCGACGCCGGACCTGATCTGGCTGGACCTGCGCGACGGCGACCGGCTGATGCTGTGCTCCGACGGGCTCAGCGACCTGGTGCCCGACTCCGAGATCCTTCGGCTGCTCGCCGCCGACTCGCGCTCGATCGCGGCGACCGGGCTGGTGCAGGCGGCGCTCGACGCCGGGGGTCGCGACAACGTCACCTGTGTGGTCGCCGACGTGGTCGACGCGGAGCCGGTCGTCGGTCAGGGGACCCTGGTCGGCGCCGCCCGGGACATGACCAACGTGGTCGACCCCGCGCACGTCCGGCCGGTCCGCTCCGCCTGACGTCGCAGTTGTAACGTCGCGGAATGATCCGCGACCTGACCGACGAGGAAGCCCGTCGGGCGCTGCCTCTCAAGTGGGGCACCACCGATCCGGAGGTGCTCCCGGCCTGGGTGGCCGAGATGGACTACGCCCTGGCGCCCCCGATCCTGGACGCGCTGCGGGATGCGGTCGAAGCCGGCCTGGCCGGGTATCCGCCGTTCGACATCGGCGGCGAGCTCGGGGCCGCGTACGCCGGGTTCGCGAAGCGGCAGTTCGGGCACGAGATCGACCCCTCGCACGTGGTGCCAGTCGTCGACGTGACCTCCGGGGTGCGCCTGGCCCTCGACGTGGTGTCCGACCCGGGGCCGATGGTGATGCCGGTGCCTGCGTACGCGCCGCAGCTGGCGATCGCCGAGATCTCCGGGCGGCAGCGGGTCGACCTGGTCGTCGACCCGGACGCGGAGCGTGCCGAGATCGACCTGGACCGGCTGGACGCGCTGTTCGCCGACGGCGCGCGCACGCTGCTGCTCACCCAGCCGCACAACCCGTGGGGGCGAGTGTTCTCCCGTGCCGAGCTCGAGGGGATCCGCGACGTGGTGCTGCGGCACGGCGCCCGGGTGATCGCCGACGAGATCCATGCGCCGCTGGTGCTCCCGGGCGCCGAGCACGTCCCGTACCTGACGATCGACGGCACCGAGGACCACACCGTCGCGGTGGTCGCCGCGTCGAAGGCGTTCAACACCGCCGGGTTGCGCTGCGCCCAGCTCGTCGTGCCCGACACCAAGACGCGGGACCGACTCCTCGGCGCCCCGCTGGCCCGCAACGACTCGTGGTCACCGCTGGGAGTGGAGGCAGCGATCGCGGCGTACACCCAGTGCGACGACTGGCTGGCCGCGCTGGTCGAGCGGCTCGACGGCCAGCGCCGGTTGCTGGCCGAGCTGCTCGCGACGGAGCTGCCGCTGGCCCGGATGCGGCCGCTGGAGGCGACGTACCTCGCCTGGATCGACCTGCGGGCCTACGGCCACGCCGACCCGGCCGCCGTCGCGCTCAGCCAGGGGCGGGTGCGGGTGGCGCCGGGCCACGACTACCACCCAGGGCTCGAGGGACACATCCGGCTCAACATCGCGAACTCGCGGGAGCGCCTGACCGAGACCATTCACCGACTCGCCACCGCACTGACGCCCTAGCCCGCTTAGGGTTCTCCCCGTGGACATCACGGTGATCGGCTGCGGCTACCTGGGCGCGACCCACGCGGCTTCCATGGCCGAGCTCGGCCACGACGTGCTCGGCGTGGAGATCGACCCGGAGAAGCGGGCCGCGCTCGCCGAGGGCCGGGTGCCGTTCTTCGAGCCCGGCCTCGAGGAGCTGCTCGCCCGTCAGGTCGCCGCCGGCAAGCTGCGCTTCACCGACTCCTACGAGGAGGCCGGCGCGTTCGCCGACCTGCACTTCGTGTGCGTCGGCACGCCTCAGCTGGCCTCGAGCATGGGCGCCGACGTGAGCTACGTCGACGCCGCCGTTTCGTCGCTGGCGCCGTACCTCACCCGGCCGTCGTACGTCGTCGGCAAGTCCACCGTCCCGGTCGGCACCGCGTCCCGGCTCGCCGATCACCTCGAGGCCAACGCGCCGGCCGGCGCGGACGCCGAACTGGTGTGGAACCCGGAGTTCCTGCGTGAGGGCTTCGCCGTCGAGGACACCCTGCGGCCGGACCGGATCGTGGTGGGCGTCGCGTCGGAGCGGGCCGAGAAGGCGATGCGCGAGTTCTACGCGCCGATCACCGACCTCGGGATCCCGATGGTGGTCACCGACTACGCGACCGCCGAGCTGGTGAAGGTCTCGGCCAACGCGTTCCTGGCCACGAAGATCTCGTTCATCAACGCGGTCGGCGAGGTGTGCGAGGCCGCCGGCGCCGACGTGGTCGACCTCGCCGACGCGATCGGGCACGACACCCGGATCGGGCGCCGGTTCCTCAATGCCGGCGTCGGCTTCGGCGGCGGCTGCCTGCCCAAGGACATCCGCGCGTTCGTGCACCGAGCCGGCGAGCTCGGCGTCGAGGACGCGATGACGTTCCTCCGCCAGGTCGACGACATCAACCTGCGGCAGCGGACCCGGGTCACCCAGATGGCCACGGAGATGGTCGGCTCGGTCGCCGGTGCGCGGATCTGCGTCTGGGGCGCGGCGTTCAAGCCCGACAGCGACGACGTACGCGACTCTCCCGCGCTGGCCATCGCCGGCGCGCTGCACCTGCGTGGCGCTGCCGTCACGGTCTACGACCCCGAGGCCAACGCGACCGCCAAGGCCCGGTTCCCCACGCTCAGCTATGCCGACTCCGCCATCGACGCCGCCCGCGACTCCGACCTGGTGCTGCACCTCACCGAGTGGAAGGAGTTCCGCGAGATCGACCTCGACGAGCTCGGCGGCGTGGTCGCCCACAAGCGCCTGCTCGACGGCCGCAACCAGCTCGACCTGGGCGCCTGGCGCTCCGCGGGCTGGGAGGCCCGCGGCATCGGTCGGCGTTAGGCGTCCGGGGTATTTCACCGCCTGGGCGGTGAAATACCCGCTTCTGTCGAGAAGCTTCTTGCCATAGGCGTCTACTTCACCGCCTGGGCGGTGAATTCTCCCGTCACTAGCTAGAGCTCCATCAGCCGACTCGGGCGGAAGCCTTCGTAGGTCGCCGCCACCCGCTCGGGGTCGAGCAGGTAGTCGAGGTCGACCTGCCAGGTGTGGCCGGAGGCGGTACGACGGAGCAGGTAGCCGAGGCCGTGGGTGCGGTAGATCGAGCCGCCGGCCGCGCGGACCGCGGCGAGCAGTTGGGCGTCCACGAACTTGCGGACCGAGCGGAAGCCGCCGACCTCGTGCAGCATCGAGCGGTCGACCATCATCGTTCCGCCCGCGACGAACGTCGCGTAGAGCTCGGTGGTGTGCCCGCGCCGGACGGTGAGGTCGCGTTCCTCGATGTAGTGGAACTCGGCGGGCATCCCGACCAGCTCGGCGCCGCTGTAGCCGCGGGCCCGGATCAGGTCGGCGATCGCATCAGGTGAGTACCAGTCGTCGTCGTCCATCTTGAGGATCATGCTGCCGCCGGACACCCTCCAGGCCGCATCGAGTACGTCGCCGAACAGCGTGGACTCCGGCTGCGGACTCACGTGCAGCGCGACGTCCGGGCCGAGCCGGTCGCGCACCATCGCCTCGTCGGGGGTGAAGCCGTGCGGCGCGAGCACGAGCTCGAGCGCTTCGACCCCGCGCTGCCGAGCCACCTGGTCGATGGCGTGCTCGAGCATGTCCGGGCGCCGGGTGGCGAGCACGACGCTGACGGTCGGCTGCCAGACGCCTCGCCAGGCATCCAGCGCGGCCCGACGCAGGACGACGCTGTGCTCCTCGCGCGCCAGTGCATCGCCGAGATCGACCGGCGCGGTCAGCGCGTCCGCGATCGGCTCCAGACCTGGTGGGGCGCTGTCGGCCGTGATCGGCACGCCGGCCATCGCCAGCCCGGGTACCGCCCGCTGCGCGTCGTCGTCCCACGCGGTCACTCGCAGCCCGGCGGAGGAGCGCAGCGAGGCGACCAACGCCTCGGTCGCACCGTCCCGCAGGTCGAGGGTGGCCGCGTCGACCACCGGCTCGTTCGCCGCGGGGTCGAAACCAACAGGACTGAGGACCGCGCCGTCCCGGTGGACCGACTGCCGGGCGAGCGCGGCGAGCACCGCGTCCACCTCCACGTCCTCCTCGAACCGCAGCACGGTCAGCCACCCGCCCGCGGCCGGCCGCACCCGGAGCCGGGTCAGCGGCCACTCGCGCGGCGGCACCAAGGTGACGGGACCCGACTCGACGAAGAGGCCGACCGCTCGCGCCTGCACCCCCGCCGGCACGACCAACGCGCGCAGCGCGATCCGGTCCCGCACGACCGCTGCGACGGCGTCGTACCGACCGGGCTGCGCACCGGGCCCGAGCAGCAGCGACGTCTCGGCCTGGTCGAGGAACTTCCGGACCGGGTCGGGGAGGCTCACCTCAGACCTCCAGCCGGCCCCCGCGACCCACAAGGGGGCGCGGCTGCCGCGCCAGCCAGGAATCGGTGACGTAGTCGATGACGTGCAGGCCCTCGGGCGCCTCGATCCGCTCGAGCCCGAGCACCTCGTCGCCCTGACCGTCGGTGAGCGCCCGGTAGACCTCACGCTCGCGGCGCTTGCGGGACACCCGCTGCGCCTCGAAGTCCGCGTCGTCGGACCAGTGCGCGAACTCGTCGCTGTCGAGCCACTTGAGCTCGACGCACAGGCCCTCCGGCGCGATGATCCGCTCCGACGTCGCGGGGAACTCGCGCACCTCCCACTCGAAGGCCTTCACGAACGTGAACTCCGGGCCCATCGGGTAGACCCACGGCTCGAGGAACCGGAACCCGAGGTCGATCCAGGCCACCGTGTCGCTCTCGATCCAGAGCGGGTGCCGCGGGATCGCCACCACCGCACCGGAGTCCTCGAGCTGCCAGGACAGGTCGGCGAGCAGCTCGACACCCTCGCGGCCGAGCACCATGTCGCCGTCCCACTTCATGGAGTACGCCGTGCGCACGTGCGCGAACGACCAGTTGTAGAAGTGGGTGAGCGAGTGCACCGAGTCGGGCGGCGTGGCCAGGTGCTCGGCACCGGCCCGGCTGACCTTCCAGGGGTACGACGTCCCGGTGTAGCGGTCGGTCGCGCCGCAGCGCTCGGCGATCTCGCGGGCCACCTCCGGCGTGCCGTCGTCGGAGCCGTTGTCGACCAGCACGATGTGTTGCACCGCCTCGAACATCCGGGGCAGCACCCAGGGCAGGTTGCGGGCCTCGTTCTTCACCCGGAACACACAGGTGAGCCCGGTCGGGAGCTTGCCGCCGTGCCAGGGCCAAGTGACGTCGTACGCCGGGTCGCCCTCGAGGCAGGCGATGTCCGGCCCGTCTGAATCCGTCATTTGCCGATCGCTCGCCGCAGCCCGCGCTTCAGCTTCGGCGGCACCTTGCCACGCAGGCCGCCGGACCCGGGACCCATCACGTCCGGCTCCGGCTTCTGGGCCAGCCCGTCGCGGTGCGCGGCCAGCGCCGAGGACGATGAGATCGCCTCTGCCTCGTCGTACATCTCGCCGTAGGCCACGCGCAGCTCGTCGAGCCGGTCGTGGAGATCGGGGGTGTCGCCGCCCTCGTCGGCGAGCTTGTCGAGGTGCTGCCAGGTCTCCTCGGCGATGTCGCGCAGCCGCGACGGTACGTCGATGTCGTCCCAGGTGAGCTGCACCCGGCGCAGCTGCGGGTCGATGAACTCGTGCACCGCGCGCACCTCGTTGGCCGTCGCGCCCTCGATCGCGGCAATGTCGAACTCGCGCCCGATCCGGTGCACCGGGATCGTCCAGTCGCGCAGCATGTCGGCGTACCGGACGAACGCGCGCTGCGAGCCGCGGGTGGCGCGCTCGGTGTGCAGCATCATGTTGACCCAGGCTGCGGTGCGCTGCACCTCGCCGAACTTGGTCGTGTAGTAGCGCTGCTTGCTGCCGACGACCTCGGTGACCGGCCGGAGCATGGTGACGTACGACGGGGTGGCGTCGCAGCGCAGTGCGGCCGAGCGCCACAACCCGACGAACCAGGCCAGCCGCGGGTCCTTGATGACCAGCTCGGGGGCCTCGGCGAACTGCGGCTCCAGCCAGTCGTGCAGCCGCATCCGGAGCGGGCCGAAGGTGCCGAGCTTGCCGGTCTCGTACCAGCCCGAGGGGCGGGCGTCGGAGACCTGCACGTTGCAGCGCTTCAGCAGCTCGTTGTGGAAGTCGACGACCCACTGCGGCTCGCCGAAGCCCTTGGGGTTGGTCTCGTCGGCGACCACCTCCGGCTGGGGCACGTGCATGCCGAGGGTCTGCAGCGCGCCTGCCATTGTGCTCGTGCCGCTGCGGCCGGAACCGACCACGAAGACGACCCGGCGCTTGGCGGGAGGCTCCTGGGCGATCGACATGAGTTCAGGCTAGTTGTTCCGCTTGCCCAGCACGGAACGCAGGCCGCGGCGCGGAGCGGGTGGCGGGTCCGACGGCTCCGGCTCGGCCGCGGGTGCCGGTGCCGAGCGCCGGGCGCCGTGCGCCTTGTCGACGTACCCCCAGGCCTCCTCGGGGCTCAGCGGCTTGCCGCCGGTGCGGGCCAGGTGCGGCCGCTTCACCGTGGTGGCATCGGAGAAGCCGAGGTGCTCCGCGGGCGTGCTGGAGCTCCCGTAGACCTCGTCCACCACCTTGTCGAGGTCCTCGTCGGGGCGCGCGAGCCGGCTGGCCCGCGCGAACGCAGCGGTGCGCTCGAGCCGCGCGACCGAGCCGTCGGGCAGCGTGATCTGCCGGAGCCCGTCGTGGGTCTTCTCCAGGTGCAGGACCAGGTCGGACAACGCGCGCCGCGACGGCGCCCAGCCGGCGTTCGGCAGGAGCAGGCGGAGGGTGGCGTCGGGCTGGCCAGCGGGCAGCCGGCTGACGAGGCGCACCCGCGGTTCGGAGTGGTACGTCGCGTGCACGATGCGATGGCCCAGCAGCGGCTCGTCGAGGGGCCGACGGCGCTCGTCGGTGAGGTCGTCCCAGCCGCCGAGCAGGGTCACCACCAGGTCGGGCAGGTCCGACTGGAGCAGCGCGTCGACGACCGCGGTGACAGACGCGTGCGGCTGTTCGCGTACGTCGAGCACGACATCGAGGTAGGGCACCGTGTAGGTCCGCCCGGGGTGCCGCTTCGCGCGCAGGTTGGGCACCCGGTCGGCGAGGAACGGGTCGTTGTAGGCGGTCACCTCGTCGACCCGGCCCATCACGTGCGACGGCCCGAGGTGCCAGCTGCGCGCCTCCCGCTCGGGCACGAAGACCGCGCCCACCTCGGCCAGCCGGTAGCCGAGGCTGATGTCCTCGCCGAGCCGGAGCTCGGTGTCCATGCCCCCGGACTCGAGGTAGAGAGCGCGGTGCAGCGAAGCGGTCGCGCCGACGTGGGTGCGCAGCGCGTTCGGGCCGGCCTGCCTCAGGTCGTCGGTGCGCTCGTAGACCTCCTCGACCCAGTGCCGCTCGCGCTCCTGGCCCTCGAACAGCTCGGCGACCCGGCCGGTCTCGACGCGGTCGTGGATCTCGGCGGGGCTCAGCGCGAGCACGGGCGCCGGGTCGACGAACCACTTGTGGCCGAGCGCGACCGCATAGTCGACCGTGTGGTGCCAGCGCAGCTGCGCCTCGACGTGCTCGCGCTCGACCAGCATGTCGGCGTCGAGCCAGTGCAGCACCTCGCCCTCGGCCGCGAGCGCTCCGGTGTGGCAGGCGTTGGCCCGGCCCCAGCCCTGCGGGACGCGCACCACGCGGGTGCGCTCGGGGCGGACCTCGGGAAGGTCCTGGAGGCCCGGCCCGTCGTCGGCGACGATGACCTCGAGCAGGTCCGGTGGGTAGGTCTGGGCCGCGAGGCCGGCCAGCACGATCGGCAGCAGTTGGCCGGCGTCGTACGCCGGGATCACGACCGAGACGCTGAGCGACGGTGTCCAGGGGCCTCCGACCTCGGGCACGGTCAGGGAGCCCCAGTCGTTGCGGCGAACGCGCGGCTGCTGGCTCATGGCGCCACCCGGACGCCGGCCCGCGCGGCGAGCCGACTCCGCCAGGCGGCCGTGCCGTGCTCGAGGGTCGCGGCCCTGCTCTGCCTCATCGCCTGCTCCTCGCGAGTCGTGGGGTCCTCGAGGATCGCCTCCTCGCCCGCGGCGACCAGGGGGACGCCGCTCATCGCAAGCGCGGCGACGAGTAGCTCGTCGGCATCGGGGGTGACACGCACGCCCTGGACGTCACGGAGCCGGGCGACCAGGGCAGGCGACGCCCACCACGCCGGATCGAGGTCGACGATGCCCCGCTCCCATTCGCGCCGGAAGCCGTCCGGGTTGAAGAGCGTCTCGTCCAGGGGTTCGGGTCCGGCGTCCGTGACCACCACCGGCGACCGGCCCAGCACCGGGCTCTCCGGAGTGGGGACGTCACGGGTCACCACGTCGGGCGGCACCTTGTCGTCGGGGTCGTAGGTGTTGGCGACCACCAGGCCACCGTGGGCCGGCCCGCCGTCGGCGTACGCGATCCCGGCCAGCACCTCGGCAACGTCGAGCTTCGAAGTGAATCGGGCGACGGTGACGGCGGCTCCGTCCTCGAGCCGGGCGTCGAGATCCTGGAGCGCCGGCCACCGTGGGTCGATGCGCAGGGCCAGCGGCGCCGCCGCATCGGCGACGACAACCGCGACCATCCGGGTGCGGCCGAGGGGCGGGAGTTCGCCGAGTGTCCGTCGCAGCGCGGCGAGATCGGTCGCCGTCACGACGACCGAGCCGTAGGGCGCCGGGTCGGTCGGTGCCGGAACGCTGGCGGTGACCACCGCGACCGGTGGCTTGAGGTCCTCGATCACCCGCTGGAGCAGCAGCGGGCTCAGGGTCTGGGAGGTCGGCGACATCGCGTCAGTAGTTTAGGGACGTGCTCGACCACGCCGCGGCGGCCTCCCTCATCGACGCCAGCCGACTCTTCGACGAGGAGTGGTACGCCGCGAGGGCCGGCCGGTCGTTCGCGTCGCGGGCCGAGGCGATCGAGCACTGGCTGGCGCATCCGTCGGCCGAGGTCACGCCGCATCCGCTGTTCGAGCCGCGCTGGCTCTACCCCGGCGGCCGGTGGAGCGACCAGGCACCCGACCCGCTGAGCTTCTACCTCTCCCGGCGCGGAGCCGGAGACCGCGGCCCGCACCCACGCTTCGACCCGCGCGAGCTCGGCGACCCCCAGGAGTGGCTGGCCAAGCACCAGCCCGGCGAGCTCCTACCCGAGCCGGAGCCGCGGTCGGCGGTGGCCGAGGTGAGCGTGGTCGTGCCGGCGGACCAGGTGCGGATCGCCGTCGCCTGGGCGCGGCACCTGCACCGGAACTCGCCGGACGTGACCGGGGTCCTCACCGGTGCCGACCCCGTCGTCGCCCGGATCCTGAGCGCGCTGGCGGCCGACCTCCCGAGCATCCGGGTCGAGGACGAGGTGACCTCGCCGATCCGGGTCGACGTCGCCGCCGGCATCCGGCCGCCCCGGTGGCCGTGGCTGCCGGAGCTGCTGGCCGCGCTGGACCGACCGGGCGTGGCTGCCGCCGGATCGCTGTTGCTGGGCGACGACTTCACTGTCGCCGGGCCGGTACTGGCCGGGCACCCCATCGCCGACGCCGAGCGCCTTGACGGACAGCCGGTGCCGGTCTCCGGAGTGGTGGCGCAACGAGTCGGCGCGGATGGCGAGACCGTCCTCGCGACGAGCTCGCGGGTCGTGGTGCCCGAGGGCTCACCGGCCGCGGAGCTGTCACCTGCGCTATGGAACGCCGCGGGGTTCGCGTCCGCCGGCGTACCGATCCGGGTACGCGAGGGCCTTCCCGCGCTCCGCTGGTCGATCGAGATCGCCGCCGGCGCCGGCCCGATCGGCACCCGGTGGGGCGACTACCACTTCGCGCGCTCGCTCGGCACCGCCCTCGACCGGCTCGGCCAGTGGGTGGCGATCGACCATCCGGAGACGCATCGCCGCAGCAGCCGCGCGCTCGACGACGTGGTGCTGGTGATCCGGGGCCTCCACGAGGTCCCCCCGCCCGCGCACACCACCAACCTGCTCTGGGTGATCAGCCACCCCGCCGAGGTCACGGCCCGTGAGGTGGCGGCGTACGACGCCGCCTTCGCCGCGTCCCGGACCTGGGCCGCCGAGCGCAGCGCCGACTGGAAGCTGCCGATCGCGCCGTTGCTGCAGTGCACCGACACGACCCGCTTCCACCCCGGGCTCGCGGAGCCGGACTCGGGGCCGCGCCGGCTGTTCGTCGGCAACGCCCGCCATCAGCTCCGGCCGAGCGTGGCCGCGGCCATCGAGACCGGGACGCCGCTCACCGTGATCGGCACCGGGTGGGACGAGTGGCTGCCCGCCGGTGACGTGGCGGTGACAGCAGACCGGGTCGCCAACGAGGAGCTGCCCGCGCTCTACGCGAGCGCCGGGTTGGTGCTCAACGACCATTGGGAGGACATGCGGGTCGAGGGGTTCGTCTCCAACCGGATCTTCGACGTGCTCGCCACCGGCGCGCGGCTGCTCACCGACGAGGTGGCCGGGCTCGCCGAGGTGCTCGGCGACGGCCTCACCACCTGGAGCGACGTCGCTGAGTTCGCGCACCTGGCCGCCGACCCGCTCGAGCAGCACTACCCCGGTGTCGAAGCCCGGCTGGCACTGGCCGAGCGCGTGGTCGCCGAGCACTCCTTCGACGCCCGCGCCGCGACCCTGCTGGAGGCCGCCTTGCAGCTCCGTCAGCCGGGATAGTCCGGCACGTAGAGCACCGTCTCAGGCCCCAAAGTAGGTGCCCTACGTGCCGGACTATCCCAACGACTGCGTCTGGGCCGCGATCACGTCGGCGTACCAGTCGAAGGAGCGCTTGGGGGTGCGCACCTGGGTGTCGAAGTCGACGTGGACGAGGCCGAAGCGCTGGGTGAAGCCCTCGGCCCACTCGAAGTTGTCCATCAGCGACCACACGTAGTAGCCGCGTACGTCGACCCCGCGTTGCACCGCCTCCACGACCGCCCGCAGGTGCGCGTCGAGGTAGTCGATCCGGGGCTGGTCGTCGACCACTCCGTCCGCGTCCGGCCCCATGCCGTAGGACGCCCCCGACTCGGTGATGATGATCGGCGGCAGCGCAGCCCGGAACCGAGCGCGGAACATGATCAGCCACTCGCGCAGCGCATCCGGGACGACCGGCCAGCCGAAGTCGGTGGTCGGGTACCCGACCAGGTCGACCAGGTCGAACGGCAGCTCGGCGTCCTCGTCGGCCGCGGCGATCCGCATCGGGTTGTAGTAGTTGACGCCGTAGAAGTCGAGCGGCTGCCGGATCGTCGCCATGTCGCCGGACCGGATGACGTGCTCGAGCACCGGCATCAGGTCCTCGGGGTAGCGCCCGAGCAGCATCGGCTCCAGGAACAGCCCGTTCCACAGCGCGTCGAACAGCTTGGTGGCGCCGACGTCCGCGGCGTCCTCGCTCGCCGGCCACATCGGGGCGTGGTTGTTGGCGCAGCCGACGCTGGTGGCACCAGCAGCGCGGAGCGCGATCGCGGCCCTGCCGTGGGCCATCAGCGTGTGGTGGGCGACTGGCAGCGACTCGAACAGCAGCGTCCGGCCGGGCGCGTGGATGCCGAGCGCGTAGCCCATCAGCGTGACCACGTTGGGCTCGTTGACCGGGACCCAGTGCTCGACCCGGTCGGAGTACCGCTCGCCGACGATGCGGGCGTACTCCGCGAAGCACTCGATCGTGTCGCGGTTGAGCCAGCCGCCGTCGTCCTCGAGCGCCTGGGGGAGATCCCAGTGGTAGAGCGTGGCCATCGGCTGCACGCCCACCTCGAGCAGCTGGTCGATGAGCCGGTCGTAGAAGTCCAGCCCGGCCGCGTTGGGAGCGCCCCGTCCGTCCGGCTGGATGCGGGACCAGGCGATCGAGAAGCGGTAGCCGCCGGCACCGAGGCGCTGCATCAGCGCGACGTCCTCGTCCAGGCGGTGGTAGTGGTCGCACGCGACGTCGCCGGTCGAGCCGTCGGCGATCCGCCGCGGTTGAGAGGCGAATGTGTCCCAGATGCTCGGGCCTCTGCCGTCCTCGGCGACGGCTCCCTCGACCTGGTAGGCGGACGTGCTCGTGCCGAACCGGAAGCCGGGGGGTAGCTGTGGGTAGGGCACGAGGACAATCTTGCCCGTGACGGTGGACATCAGGCGTGGTTCGACACGGTTCGTCGAGCGCGAGGTCGGTCGGCTGACCCGGCACGCCTTCTCATTCGGCCCCGTCTACGACCCGGACCGGCTGGCCTTCGGCCCGATGGTCTGCCACGACGACCACCTGCTCGGGCCCGGCCTTGGCTTCGAGACGCACCGGCACAGCGGCCTCGAGATCGTCACGTACGTCGTCTCCGGGGCGTTACAGCACACCGACTCCACCGGCTCGAAATCCGTGGTCGCGGCGGGCTCGGTCGCCGTGCTGTCGACCGGGGACGGGGTCGAGCACTCGGAGATCGCCACGGAGGACGCACCATGCCGGTTCGTGCAGGTCTGGCTGCGGTCGGACCGGGCCGGCGAGCCGACGTACACCGTCACGGACGGTGCGAGCGTGGTCGAGCCGCTCCCGGGTGCGGTGCTGCGCCTGGCGCAGCTGGACGACGGCGTACCGCTCACCCTGCCGGCAGCTCCGCTGCTGCACGCGTACGTCGTCACCGGCTCGCTGCTGCGCTCCTCGCTCGCCGAGCCGCTGTCGACCGGCGACGCCTTCGAGATGACCGACGAGGGGTCGCACGAGCTGACGGCCGGAGTGCCGACCGAGCTGCTGGTGTGGACGTTCGGCTGAGGCGGGTCAGGCCAGGATCGACAGCGCGCCCGGCAGCACCTCGACCACGGCCGGCGCCGAGTCCAGGCCCGGCAGCGTGCCCAGCGGCTCACCGTCGCCACCGACCGGGACCGGGGTGCGGGCCTCGGCCGCGACCTCAACCCTCCGGCCGGTCAGCACGGTGACCCCCGGCAACGCGATGTGCTGGCCGTCGTAGACCTTCGGCAGTGAGCGGATCAGCTCCCAGCGCGAGGCGGCCTCGATGATGACCACGTCGAGGACGCCGTCGTCCACCGAAGCTTCGGGGGCGATGTGCATGCCCTTGCCGTAGTAGCCGGAGTTGGCGACCACGACGTTGGCGGCGGAGTACTCCGCGGCGACGCCGTCGACGGTGACCCGGTAGCGGCCGGGACGGTAGGTGGCCAGCGACCGGATCGCGGCATAGGGGTACTGCAGCTTCCGGGGCAGCCAGTGCGCGCGGTCGACGATCTCGCCCGCGCGGGCATCTACGCCGGAGTAGACGGAGCCGGCGACCCGTCGCTCGCTCGCGCCGGGCATCGAGAGCGACAGCAGGTCGACCTGCCGGGGCTCGGCCTCGAGCAGTAGCTTGGCGAGATCGTCGGGCGAGTCCGGCAGCCCGAGCATCCGGGCGAAGTCGTTGCCGCGGCCGGCGGGGAGTACGGCGAGCGTCCCACCCGCGGCCGACACCGAGCCGGCCAGCGACGAGAGCATCCCGTCGCCGCCGACGGAGACCACGACGTCGCCGCGGTCCAGAGCGGCGGTCACCAGGCCGGACATCGCCTTCGGGCCCGGCGAGTACGTCACGTCGACGGTGGCTCCGGCGTCGCGCAGCAGCCGCGCGACCGGCACGACGGCCTCGGGTGCGGCGCCTCCGCCCGAGGACGGGTTGACGAGGAACGAGAAGGAACGACTCACGGGATCAGCACCCCCGGGTTGAGCACGCCGGTCGGGTCCAGGTCGGCCTTGACCGCCCGGAGCATCGACGCGCCGAGCTCACCGATCTCCGCGGTCAGATAGGGCTTGTGGTCGGTGCCGACCGCATGGTGGTGGGTGATCGTCGACCCGGCGGCCACGATCGCCTCGCAGGCCGCCGCCTTCGCCTTCAGCCACTGTCCGAGCGGGTCGGCGCCCTCCTTGGCAGCGACGGTGAAGTACAGCGAGCAGCCGGTCTCGTAGACGTGGGAGATGTGGCAGAGCACCATCGTCCCCTCGCCGAGCGACTCCTCGAGCGCGGTCTTCACGCCGGCGTACAGCGTCTCGCGGTTGGACCAGAACGTCGCGGTCTCGAGGGTCTCGACGAGGACGCCGACGTCGAGCAGCGAGTCGCGGAGGTACGGCGCGTTGAACCGGCCGTGGGCCCACGCGTCGCCCGCCTCGACCCCGACGCAGGTGCCGCCGAGCTCGGTGAGCAGAGCGGTGACAGCCGATCGCTTCGCGGCGTTGGCAGCGGGCTCGCCTTCGTAGCCGGTGATCATCAGGCAGCCGCCGGTGGAGTCTCCGCCGATCTCGTCGGGCCGGGCCAGGTTGATCGCGGACTCGGACTCGTCGGAGAGCCGGAGCACGGTCGGCAGCAGGCCGGTCTGCGCCAGCGTGCGCATCGCGTCGGCGCCGGCCGCGAACGACGGCCAGGCCCAGCCTTCGTAGACCTTTTCGGCGGGGAGCTTGCGGACCCGGACGGTCACCTCGGTGATCACGCCGAATGCACCTTCGGACCCGAGGATCAGCTGGCGCAGGTCGGGGCCGGCCGCGTTGGCGGGGGCGCTGCCGAGCCGGAGCTCGCCGCGTGGGGTGGCGACGCGGAGACCGACGACCAGCGCGTCGAAGCGGCCGTAGCCGGCGCTGGACTGGCCGCTGGAGCGGGTGGCGGCGAAGCCGCCGATGGTCGCGAACTCGAACGACTGCGGGTAGTGACCGAGGGTCAGTCCCTCGGCCGCGAGCAGGGCCTCGGCCTCGGGACCGCGCAGGCCGGGCTCGAGGACCGCCGTCATCGACGTGTGGTCAACGGCGACCAGGCGCTTCATCCGGATCAGGTCGAGGGAGAGCAGGCCGGCGTACCCCTCCCGGCGCGCGACCAGCCCACCGGTCACCGACGTGCCGCCGCCGAACGGCACCACGGCGAGGTGGTGCTCGACGGCGTACGCGATCACGGCGGCGACGTCCTCGTGGGTCGCGGGCCGGACCACGGCGTCGGGAGCGTCGGCCAGGTCGCCGGCGCGCTGGCGGAGCAGGTCGGGTGTCGACTTGCCACGGGTGCGCACCCGGCGGGTGTCGTCATCGGTGAGCACGTGCTCGGCACCGAGAAGGTCGCGCAGGCCGTCGAGCAGCTCCGGAGCGATCGCCGGGGCGGGCAGGGTGACGTCGGCGAGCGCGGGCCGCTCCTCGATGCCGAAGGCCATCTCGATCAGGCCACGGGCGGCGTCGGGGAGGTCGGTTGCGGCGGCCGGGTCTCCCCAGCGGCTGGGGTGCATCTCGATGCTCATGTGTTACAGTGTGACACATGACGTCACTTCGTCACAACCCCCAGCAAGTCGAGCAGAGTCCCGAGAGCCCTCGCGACGGGTACCTCGACGTGGCCCGGGCCTGCATCCTCGACGTGGGCTGGCGGCGTACCACCCTCACAGAGGTGGCCCGCCGGGCCGGCGTCTCGCGGATGACGATCTACCGCACCTGGCCGGACATGCCGCAGCTGCTCGGCGACCTGATGACCCGCGAGTGGACCGGCGTCGTCGAGACTGCGGTCGGAGGTCAGGACCCGGATGGCCCCGCCGTGGAGCGACTGGTCGGCGGCATCGTCGGCACCGTGCGCGCGCTGCGCGCCAACGAGCTCTTCGTCCGGATCATCGAGCTCGACCCGGAGCTGATCCTCCCCTACCTGCTGTCCCGGCGCGGCCGCTCGCAGGACCTGATCCTGGCCCTCACCCAGGAGGCGATCGCCGACGGACAGGGCACCGGCGAGATGCGCAAGGGTGACCCGGTGGCGATGGCCCGGGCGCTGCTGCTCACCACCCACGGCTTCGTCCTCTCCGCGCACACCATGGTCGACGACTCGGTGTCCGAGGCCGAGCTCGACGACGAGCTGGCCACGCTGCTGACCCGGATGCTGCTGCCATGACCGCCACCCGGATCACCCCCGGCCTGGCCGGCGCCCCCACCGAGGTCGACGTCGTCGTCATCGGTCTTGGCGTCACCGGAGCCGGAGTCGCCCTGGACGCGGTCAGTCGCGGTCTCTCGGTCCTCGCGGTCGACGCCCACGACCTTGCGTTCGGTACGTCGCGATGGTCCTCCAAGCTCGTCCACGGCGGCCTGCGCTACCTGGCCCAAGGACAGGTCGGCATCGCCCACGAGAGCGCGGTCGAGCGCGGCATCCTGATGGAGGTCACCGCCCCCCACCTGACCCACGCGATGCCGATCCTGCTGCCGCTGAACTCGTCGGTGTCCCGCCCGGGCGGTGCCTTCGCCATGGCCGGGCTACGCGCCGGAGACACCCTGCGTCGCGCCGCTGGCACCGACAAGGAGACGCTCCCCCGACCCCGCAAGATCTCCAGCACCGAGGTGCTCGCCATGGCGCCGCCGCTGCGGGCTGCCGGCCTGCGCGGCGGGCTGCTGTCGTGGGACGGCCAGCTCGAGGACGACGCCCGACTGGTCACCACCATCGCCCGCACCGCTGCCGAGTACGGCGCCCACGTGCGCACCCGGGCTCGGGTGCTCTCGGCCACCGGCACGACCGTGGAGCTCCGCGACGAGCTCACCGGGGACACCCTCTCGGTCCGGGCCCGCACAGTGATCAGCGCCGCCGGTGTCTGGGCCGGCGACCTGGTCGAGGAGGTCAACCTCCGCCCCAGCCGCGGCACCCACCTGGTGCTGCGCGAGGAGTCCCTCCCCGGGTTGAACGTCTCGGTTTTCGCCCCGATCCCCGGCACCAGCAACCGCTTCGTCCTGGTGCTGCCGCAGCCCGACGGCACCATCTACGTCGGGTTGACCGACGAGCCGGTCAGCGGCGACATCCCCGACGTGCCCGAGCCGTCCGAGCCCGAGATCGGGTTCCTGCTCGACGTGGTGTCGGCCGCGTTCTCCGTGCCGCTGCACCGGTCCGACGTGGTCGGCGCGTACGCCGGGCTCCGGCCGCTGCTCGACACCGCCGAGGGTGAGACCGCCGACCTCTCGCGCAAGCACGCAGTCCTGCTCAGCACGACCGGTGTGGTCACGATCGTGGGCGGCAAGCTGACGACGTACCGCCGGATGGCGGAGGACGCCGTCGACGCCGCCGTCGCGCACGCCGGGCTGCCTGCCTCGGTCTGCCGCACCCGCACCCTGCCGCTGCTCGGGGCCGCACCCCGCGCGGTGCTCGCTACGTCGGAGGCTCCGGCACGCCTGGTCCGCCGGTTCGGCACCGACGCCGACCTGGTGCTGGACAACGCCCGGGCCGTCACCGGTCTCCCCGACGAGGAGCTGCTCGCCCCGATCGCGAGCGGCATCCCCGCGACCCTTGCCGAGCTGGTCTTCGGCGTCACCCACGAGGGCGCCGCCGACGTCGACGACCTGCTGGACCGTCGTACCCGGATCGGCCTGGTGCCCGCCGACCGGGCCCGCGCGGTGACCGCCGCTGAGCGTGCGCTCACGCTCGTTTCCGCGCACCGATGAGTTTTCCCGTCGACGCCGGTCGGTACATCGAGGCAGACTGGAACGACGGCGGGAGAGCGCACCATGACGGCGACAGGGACCGACAACGTGACCACGGAGATCTCGGACAAGACCGCGGAGCTCGATGACTTCGACAGCTTGACCGAGCGCTACCAGCGCGAGCTCCTCGCGCACTGCTACCGGATGAGCGGGTCGGTCCACGAGGCCGAGGACCTGGTGCAGGAGACGTTCCTGCGTGCCTGGAAGGCCTCGGCCGACTTCCAGGGCCGGTCGTCGGTGCGCACCTGGCTCTACCGGATCGCCACCAACGTCTGCCTGACCAACCTCGAGGGGCGCCCGCGCCGTCCGCTACCGGCCGGGCTCGGCACCCCCGACCAGATGGCCGGCGACGCGCTCGAGGAGAACCACGAGATCGCCTGGCTCGAGCCGGTGCCCGACGCCGCCGTGGTGGTCACCGAGCGTGACTCGATCCGGCTCGCGTTCATCGCCGCACTCCAGCACCTCCCGGCCCGGCAGCGCGCGGTGCTGATCCTGCGCGACGTGCTGCGCTGGTCCGCCGCCGAGGTGGCCGAGTCGCTCGAGACCACCCCCGCCGCGGTCAACTCGGCCCTCCAGCGCGCACACGCCACGATGCAGGAGCGCGGGCTCACCGAGGACACCGTCGAGTCCGAGCTGACCACCGACCAGGAGGCGCTGCTGGCGCGGTACGTCGACGCGTTCTGGCGCAAGGACATCGACATGATCGTCGGCATGCTCAAGGCCGACGCCGTCTGGGAGATGCCGCCGTTCGTCGGTTGGTACCTCGGCAACAAGAACATCGGCGACCTGATCGACAAGCAGTGCCCGGGCGGGATCCACGACATGCCGATGATCAAGACCACGGCCAACGGCCAGCCGGCGTTCGGGCTCTACATGCGCACCCGCGAGGGCGACTTCGTCCCGTTCCACCTGCAGGTCCTCGACATCGAGGGCGACCAGGTCAAGCACGTCGGCGCGTTCTTCGAGAAGTCCCTCTTCGCGCGCTTCGGGCTTCCCGAACGGCTGCCCGCCGACTGGACCCCGGCTCCGACGGGCTGACTCGCCATGGCACCGCTCGACCACGCGGTCGAGCTCCTCGACCGCGCACTCACCTACACCCGAGCCACGCTCAACGACGTGACCGACGCCGACCTGGGCCGTCGTACTCCCTGCGAGCAGTGGGACCTCGCGCAGCTGCTCGCGCACATGGAGGACGCGCTCGACGCGTTCGCCGAGGGCGCTCGCGGCGAGGTCGACCTCCGCGACCGGATCCCCGCGCGGGTCCGCGTCGACAACCTCGAGCACAAGGCCTGCTCGTTGCTCGTGGCCTGGAGCTCGGAGCCCCCGCGCACCGTGCGGATCGGCGAGCACGAGCTCGACACCGCGGTGGTCGTCCTCGCCGCCGCACTCGAGATCACCGTGCACGGTTGGGACGTCGGACAAGCAGTGGGCACCGCCCGCCCGATCCCCGGTGCTCTGGCGCGCGGACTCCTCCCGGTCGCCGACAGCCTGGTCGCCGAAGCCGAGCGCGGCCCGGAGTTCGGCGCTCCTCGACCGGTACCCGCCGACGCCGCGGCGGAGACCAGGCTGCTCGGTTTCCTCGGCCGCGACGCACACCCCCGGACGGGTGTGACCGGACCGCAAGTGCAAATTAATGGCAATCGCGATACAGGCGGTGCCGCGGCTTCCTAGCCTTCGTCCATGCACCACCAAGGCGTTCCGGTCCCGGATCGCGACAACGCCGTCGCCCGTCTCGACGCGGCCTGCGCATTGGTGCACGAGGGCGCGATCGGCGAGGCGCTCACGGTGCTCAACCTCCTGAGCGATCCGGCGGTCGCCGGCCTGCTCGGCGACACCGAGCGGTCGCTGCTCTGCGCCCAGCTGCTCGAGTGCCGGCTGGCGCGCGGCGACCTGGCGGGAGCGATGGCGCTAGGCCACGCACTCGCCGAGTTCCTCGAGACTTCCGGGCTGACCGCCGCGATCGCGCACCACGCCAGCGGCGAGCTCGCCTCGGCGCTCGGTGATCCCGACCTCGCCCTCGAGCACTTCACGGCGGTCGCCGAGCACACGGCTGATGAGCCGATCTCCCCCGAGCTGCTCCCCTGGCGAGCCGGCGCTGCTCTCGCAATGCTGCGCCGGGGCCACAGCCGCGAGGCCGCCGAGCTCGCCCAGGAGCACCACGACGCGGCGATCGCCGACGGGTCGTCGTACGCCCTGGCCGTCGCGTTGCGCACCCTGTCCGCGACGGTCACCGGCAACCGGCGGATCGAGCTGCTCCGCGCGGCCAGGACCGCGCTGACCGAGGTTCGCGCCGAGCGCCTGGTCGCGCAGATCGACACCGACCTGGCCGGAGCCCTGGTGCTCTCGCAAGGCGGCGACACGGCCGAGGCACTGCAGCTGCTCCGCTCGGCCGAGAGCTACGCCGGACGCCAGGAGCTCTGGCCCCTGCAGGGCCGGGTACGCCGCCTGCTCGACCACCTGGGGGAGACGCCGCACCAGATCGACAGCGAAGCGATGGCGTCGCTCACCGCGGCGGAGCGACGGGTCGCGGCGCTGGCCGCGGAGGGTATGACCAACCGCCAGATCGCCGAGCAGCTCCTGGTGAGCGTGAAGGCCGTCGAGTGGCACCTCTCGAACGTCTACCGCAAGCTGGAGATCCGCTCGCGCAAGGCACTCGCGACGTCCCTCGGCGCCTCCGCCTGACCCCCCGCTTCACCTATCCTCGGCGCCATGGCCGAGCGCATGACGCACTCCTTCCTTCCGATGGGTGGCCGCGACCCCGACGAGGAGCATCGCGCGTCCACTCCGCTGGAGCTCCTCTTCGACCTGACGTTCGTGATCGCTTTCGGGGTGGCGGCCAACGAGCTGGCCCACCTGCTCGCGACCGACCACATCAGCGAGGGGTTGATCGGATTCGGCCTGGCGGTCTTCGCGGTCTCCTGGGCCTGGATCTTCTGGTCGTGGTTCGCGTCCGCGTTCGACACCGACGACTGGATCTACCGGCTGCTCACGCTGATCCAGATGGGCGGCGTGCTGGTGCTGGCCCTCGGCCTCCCTGCGATGTTCGAGTCGCTGGAGCACGGCGAGCACATCGACAACCGGGTCATGGTCCTCGGCTACGTCGTCATGCGCGTGTCGATGGTCCTCCAGTGGTGGCGGGTCAGTCGGCAGAGCCCGGAGCGGGCCGCGACCGCCAGGACCATGATCGCCTCGATCGTGGTGTCGCAGGCGATCTGGTGCTGGCTCGCGCTCGCCGACCTGTCGACTAGCACGTTCTTCCTCGTCGCCCTGTTCACGATCCCCATCGAGCTCCTGGGCCCGGTGATCGCCGAACGCAAGTACGTCAGTACCCCGTGGCACCCGCACCACATCGCCGAGCGCTACGGCCTACTGGTGATCATCACCCTCGGTGAGGGACTGCTCGGCACCATGGCCGCGCTGGCCGTGCTGATCGAGGGCGGCTGGTCGACCGACATCGTGGTCCTCGGTATCGCCGGAACGCTATTGCCGTTCGGTCTGTGGTGGACCTACTTCGTGGTGCCCAACGGTCCCCTCCTCCAGGCTCATCGCGAGCGCTCGTTCGGCTGGGGGTACGGCCACATTCCGCTGCTCGCGGGGCTGGTCGCTGTCGGCGCCGGGCTCCACGTGGCGGCGTACCGCCTCGACCACCACAGCAAGCTGGGCGACACAGCGACAGTGCTCACCGTGGCGATCCCGTTAGCGGTCTACCTGATCGGGCTCTACGTGCTCTACGCCCAGATCACCCGCACGATGGACCCGTTCCACCTGGTGCTGATCGCAGGCACCGTCGTGGTGCTGGTCGGCGCCGTGCTGCTGTCCGCCGCAGGTCTCGGGCTCACCTGGAGTCTGTTGCTGCTCGCGCTCGCGCCGTTGGTGACGGTCGTCGGGTACGAGACCGTCGGGCATCGCCACAACGAGGAAGTGCTGGGCTCCCTCTAGTCGTCGTCCTCGTCCCTGAGCGGATTGGCGATCTCGTCGGCCGGCAGCTTGGCCCACACCGTCGCGACGACCGCCGCGATACCGGGCACGATCGCTGCGATCAGGAACGTGGTGCGCAGCCCGATCGCGTCGGAGACCGGACCGGCCAGCGCCATCGAGACCGGCATCAGGCTGATCGAGACGAAGAAGTCGAGCGAGGCGACCCTTCCCAGCATGTGCGGCGGCACCCGGCGCTGGAGCAGCGTGCCCCAGATGACCATCGGCGCGGAGAACATCACGCCCAGCGCGAACGCTGCGACGACCACGACCCAGACCGCGTTGGCGTAGCCCATGACCAGCAGCGGCAGGCAGCCCACGCCCCACATCAGGTTCATCACCGAGAGGTAGCGCCGGGGCATCTTGAACGACGCCATGCCCAGGGAGCCGAGAGCACCCCCGATGCCGAACGCCGCCATCACCAGTGCGTGGTCGCCCGGACCACCGCCGAGCTTGTCCTTGATCAGGAACGGGATGAGCACCTCGAACGGGCCCATCATCACCAGGATCATGATCGATGCGAACAGCAGCGTGGCCAGGAGCCACGGGGTCCGGCGCATGTAGACGAACGCCTCGGCCATGTCGGCCAGCGCGGAGCGCACCGGGTGCTGCGGCACGGCGTCGGGGTCGACCTCGCGGCGTACGGCGGTGAGCGGCACCAGCGTGAGCGCCAGCAGCGCGGCGGCCGACGCGCCAGCAGCGACCGTGAGCGCCGCGCCGGCGGAGACCGCACCCACTACGGCGCCGGCGACGCCGGGTCCGATCGCCTGACCGATCGTCGGGCGGACCATCCCCTCGAAGCCGTTGACCGCCATCAGGTCGGACTCGGGCACCAGGGCGGGCAGCCAGGCGGAGTAGGCGGGGTAGTAGAACGCGAAGCCCATGCCGGTCACCAGCGCGACCACGGCGAGGTGCCACAGCCGGGTGGTGTCGGTGATCGAGAGGACGGCGACCAGCGCCATCGCCATCAGCTCGACGCTCGCGACGCAGAGCAGGATCAGCTTCTGCGGCACCCGGTCGGCGACCACACCGCCGAGCAGTGCGGGCAGCAGGACGCCGATCGCGCCACACGTGGAGACCACGGACAGCTGGCCGGGGCCGCCACCGATCCGGATGACCTCCCAGACCTGCGCAACGACCCAGACACCGGAGGCGAACGTGGAGAGGACCAGTGCCACGGCGAGCCGGCGGTAGGCGGCGTGCCGGAACGGCGTGAGAGCGCGGGGCAGCTGCCGACCCGGGGTCGGTTCAGTCGGCGTGGTGGCCGTCAGCTGCTCGGTCATGGGGACTCCTCCGCACAAGTCTGACGGTATGGACCGACACGGTCGATCGAATTCATCGCTCCACGACCAGCACGGCCTTGCCCAGGGTGCGGCGCTGTTCGAGGTCGTCGTGCGCCCGGCCCGCCGCGGCGAGGGGGTACGTCGTCACCAGCGGGCGCCAGTCGCCTGACGCGACCCGCTCCAGCGCCCGGGCCGCGAGGCCGGGGATGCCTCCGGGGAGGCTCGCCATCCGCGGTCCGAGGCTCCACCCGACGGTCAGTCCGCGCTGCACCACATCGGCCGAGTCGAAGCTGGTGGGTGCTCCGGCTGAGTAGCCGAACATCACCAGCCGGCCGCCAGGCCGCAGCAGCTCGAGCGCCTGCCTGCCCACCTCGCCACCCACGCCGTCGTACACCAGAGTGACGCCACCGGCGCGCTCCACCTTGTCGGCCCACCACGGGTCGGAGTAGTCCACGACCAGATCGGCGCCGAGCGGCTCCAGGGCCGCTACCCGGTCCGCACTCCCCGCCGCGGCGACGACCGTCGCGCCCACCGCGGAGGCAGCTTGGGCGAGCAGCCAGCCGAGGCCGCCCGCGGCCGACGGGATGAGGACGACGTCCTCCTTCTCCGGCGGCTCGAGCTCGATGACGCCCATCGCGGTCCGACCGGTACCGACCGCGGCGATCGCCTCCGGGAAGCCGACATGCTCGGGCACGTCGAACAGGCCGTCGGCGGCGGTCACCGCCTGCTCGGCGTACCCGCCCGGGACCATCCCGAGGTGGGCCACCACCCGGCGACCCAGCCACGCTTCGTGGACACCGTCGCCGACGCGGTCGACGACGCCGGCGACCTCGCGGCCGGGGATTGTGGGCAGATCAGGCGGAGGCATCGGACCGCCGATCTCGCCGCGCCGCAGCGAGGTGTCAAGGAGGTGGATCCCGGCAGCCTCGACGGCCACCCGCACCTGCCCGGGCGCGGGTTCCAGGTCGGGCAGCTCGTCGAGGACCAGGTTGCCGGCGGGACCGAACTCATGAAGTCGAATGGCACGCATGACGACCATTCGACAAGTTGAAGTTAAGTAGAGGTCAAGTCGAGGCGCCTTCGCGAGCTCGAGAGACGGTCTAGTCAGGTAGGACGGCTCTTCAGCCGAGCGCGTGACGGGCGGGATCACGCCTCGTTGAGCCTCAGTCCAGGTCGGCTCGGTGCGGCCCCTCCCTGTTCGGACAGAGGAACGCACATGTCTCCGCGCCCCGCTCGCCGCCGTCCCGCCCTCCGACGCAGTCTCACCGGGGTCCTGGCTTCCCTCGCGGTCGCCGTCGGCTTCATCGCCGTCGCGCCCTCGGCGAGCGCCGCCGGACCCTGGTTCGTAGCCGCCACGCGGGTCAACAATGCCGCCAACTGCATCATCGCCCGGAACTGCGTGCGCCAACTCGGCCGGGTGTCGTCGCCAAGCCGGCCCTTCGCCAACGGCGACACGTCAACGTCGCGGCCGGCACCTACCTCGGAGTGACCGGGTTCACGACCAAGGGCGCCAACATCATCGGTGCGGGCAACGTCATCCTCGACGGCAACAACGCGGCGGTTCTCGATCATCGTCGTCAACGGCGCGATCACGGTCAACCTGACCAACCTGACCATCCGCAACGGCCGAGCACGCGCTTCTCGGAGGCGGGACTCGGGGTGGTAGCCGGCACGGTCAACACCACCAATGTCGTCCTCCGAGACAACAAGGCCGCACACGGCGCCGGCGCACTCGTCATTCCGGCGCCACGCTGACCATGACCGGCGGCTCGATCATCAACAACACTGCCACGGCGACGACACATCTTTCGGTGCTGGCGGCGGCGTCTACGTATTCGGCAAGACCGCGACCCTCCCTGCGGGCAAGCTCACCCTCGACGGCGTGTCGGTCAACAACAACGTCGCGCCTGGGAGTCAACTTCCTCTACACCGGCAACGGCGGCGGCGTCTTCAACACCGGCACCACGGTTATCAAGAACTCCAGCTTCTCCGGCAACCGCGTGGTCGGCAGCACGGCCAACGCCTTGCGCAGCGGGCAGGGAGGCGGCGTGTTCAACGGCGCCCAGGACGGCGATGACGCCCCCAGCCTGACTGTCGAGAACTCCACCATCACCGGCGGTCTCCCCGCCGGCACCCTCAACGCCACCAGCGGTGGCGGCATCGCCAATGTGGAGACCTCGACCGGCGGCACCAGCGTCTCGGGGGCGCTCACCCTGACCAACACCGAGCTGCGCGGCAACGAGGCCCTCGTGGGCGGTGGCGTCTACAACGGCGGCACGGTCACCGCCATGGGCGGCTTGGTCGTAAACAACACGGCGTACTCCGGCGGCGGTGTCTACCAGTCGCCCGATCGTCTCGCGCCCGCGAACAACCCCACGGCCACGCTTCGACGGGACGGCGTTCACCGGCAACACGGCCAACGGCCTGACGCCTGGCCAACTTCGGCAACGGTGGCGCGATCTTCAACGGCGAGAAACTCACCGTGCGGAACGCGACCTTCACCGGCAACAAGGCCGTCGCCTCCTGCGCGGCGGCACCATGACGGGCTGGGGCGGTGCGATCTTCAACGGCGCCGTCGCCGTAGGGGACACTCCCGACCTCACCGTGTCGGACATCCACCATCGACGGTGGCGGCGTCGCCGCCAACGCGGTCGTCGGCGGAGCGATCGCCAGCACCAGCAACGTCCTCGGCGTCTCTGGCGGTGTCCCGGCGAAGCTCTCGGTCTCCGGCTCCACCATCATCAGCAACGTCGCGGCGATCGCCGGCGGCGTCTACACAGGCGGGCCGACGACAATCACCGACGGTGTTATCGCCCAGAACTCCGCCATCAACGGGTCCGCAGGGTACGGCGGCGGCCTGTACGCCGCACCCGCCCCGGGCACGGCGCCTGCGTTCGACGTCACCCTCGACAGCGTCAACGTCACGGACAACGACGCCGCCGTGGTCGGCGGCGGCATCGCGGTGCTCGCCAAGGTCACCATGAAGGTCCTCAACGGCTCCGCCGTCAACAGCAACAGCTCGGCGATCAGCGCGGGCGGCATCTACAACGCGGGCGATCTGACCGTCACGGCGTCCGACGTCTCCGGCAACGACGCCGCGTTCCAGGCGGGCGGCATCTTCAACGGCTCCACGGTCGCCACGGACACCCCCAAGCTCACGCTGACCAACGCAGGCATCGACGACAACGACGCGGCCAGTTCCGGCGGAGGCATCGTGACCGTCAAGGGCGCGACGCTCACCGCGACCGGCGGACACGTCAACGGCAACAGTGCCGTCGGCGCCGGCGGGCTTCTGGTGGCCGACGGCGCACCGGCGACCCTCGACGGCACCGACTTCGTCGGCAACGTCGCGTCGGCCTCCGGCGGCGGAGCGATCCTCAACTCCGGCACTCTTTCGCTCGCGAACTCCACCCTGTCGGCCAACGAGGCGCGGCAGACGACCGGCAACACCGGTCTCGGAGGCGCGATCTACAGCGGTTCCAACGCGGCGAACGCCGTCACCTCGCTCGAGGTCGAGGGCAGCACCTTCACCGGCAACGAGGCGCTCGCCGGCTCCGCCCTGATCACCTACTCCCCCGGCTCGGGCGCGACCAACACGACCTCGATCGACCGGAGCACGATCACCGGCAACTCGACGACCAGCACGATCGGTGCGATCGAGCAGTTCCACCCGCTGACCATCACCTCGAGCACCATCACCGACAACACCAGCGTCGGCGGCAACGGCGCGCTCTCCATGGCCGTGCCGTCCACCGTCAGCGTCGCGGGCACGATCCTCACCGGCAACACCGGCAACGAGTGCAGCGCCGCAGTCAGCGACGGCGGCTACAACCTGACCGATGCCAGCGGTGCGAGCTGCGGCTTCACCAACAATGTCGTGGTCGGCGACCCGCAGCTCGGCGTACTCGCTGACAACGGCGGCCCCACCGACACCCGCAAGCCCGGGCCGGCCAGCCCGGCGCTGGACCGGATTCCGGCCGGGGCCCTCTGTGGCGCGGGCTCCGTCGACCAGCGCGGCGTCACCCGTCCGCAGGGCGCGAAGTGCGACATCGGTTCCGTCGAGGTCGCCCAGGTCGCTCCCACCGTCGACGGTCCGGACACGGCCGACTTCACGGTCGGCAGCGCCGCGGCGCCGGTGACCTTCACGACCACCGGCACCCCGCAGGCAACGCTGTCCGCCAGCGCCCTACCGTCGGGAGTCACCTTCACCGACAACGGCGACGGGACCGGCACCCTGGGCGGCACCCCCGCGGTGGGCACCGGCGGTGACTACACGATCACCATCACGGGCACGAACGAGGCCGGCTCGGGCACCAAGGACATCGTCCTGACGATCCACGAGGCTCCGGTCCTGAGCGGCCCGAGCTCCGCGACGTACCGAGTTGGCCAGCCTGGCGGACCGGACGAGTTCACCCAGACGGCCGGCCACCCCGACGCCACGCTGTCCACCGACAGCACGCTGCCGGGCGGGGTCAACTTCACCCCGCAGCCTGGCGGCAAGGGCACCATCGCCGGCACCCCGACACCGGGCTCGGGCGGGGTCTACGAGATCACGATCAAGGGCAGCAACGGCACGCCGCCCGACGCCACCTGGCCGTTCGAGCTCACGGTCGAGGAGGAGGCAACACTGACCGGCCCGGACAACGCCACGTTCACGGTCGGCACTCCGGGCGCCTCCGGCGAGTTCACCGCCACCGGCTTCCCGGTCCCGACCTTCTCCACCTTCAACCTGCCGGCCGGGCTGGACATCACCAGCACCGGTTCCGGCAAGGCCAAGATCACGGGTACGGCGGCCGACGGGACCGGGGGCCAGTACCAGGTCTCCGTCATCGCGAGCAACGGCATCGGCGAGTCCGCCGGCAAGCTGGTCGACGTCACCGTCAACGAGGCGCCGGAGCTCACCGGTCCCTCTGCCGTCCGCTTCGTCGCCGGCTTCCACGGCGAGACCGTCTTCTCCAGCGACGGCTACCCGGGTGCGAGCCTCACGGTCGTGGGCGCCCTGCCCGCAGGAGTGACCTTCGTCGACAACGGCAACGGCACGGCGACCCTGTCCGGCACCCCGGCCGGGACCTCGGTGGGCACCTACCAGCTGACCGTCCGCGCCAGCAACGGGATCGACCCCGACGCGACGCTCGCGGTGACGCTCGTGATCGCACCGCCGCTCGCCATCGACACCACGGCGCTGCCGGACGCATCGATCGGCACCCCGTACGGCGCGAACATCGTCGCCAGCGGCGGCCTGCCGCCGTACGAGTTCACCCTCGAGAGCGGCTCGCTCCCCGCGGGTCTGTCGCTCGCCCCGAACGGCAGCGTGACGGGAACGCCCACCGGGCCGACCGGCACCTCGACGTTCACGGTCCGGGCCACCGACAGTGCGGACCCCGAGCAGACGGTCACCAAGGAGATCTCGCTGACCGTCAACAAGGGCGACACGACGCTCAACGTCGACCCGGTGCTCATCCAGGTGGTCCCGCCCCTCGGTCTGCAGATCAGGATCGGCACCGTCCGAGCCACCCTCACCGGCGGCTCGCCGGCCCAGCCGATCGCCGGCCAGACGGTCGTCTTCAAGGCCGGGCCCGGCGGGTCCATCACGGTGTGCAGCGGTGTGACCGATGCGGACGGGGTGGCGACCTGCACCATGAACAGGGCCAACACGCTGATCACCATCCTCAGCCTGCAGGTCCGGGCGACGTACGCCGGCAACGCGAGCTGGAACCCGTCGAGCGGGCACGCGCCGCTATTCGGTAACTGACAACCAGGTCATGGCACGGCCGTGCCCGTCGGTCCAACCGACGGCACGGCCGTCCACACCGAGGACCAGCCGAGCCACGTCGTCGGGCATGGTCGGGCCGGTCCGGTAGACGTCCGGCAGGATCTTCGGACCTTCGTTGCTGACCCAGTGGCAGGCGCCGGCGCCGACCAGGCCGGTCATCAGCTCGGTGAACCGGGCGCGCTGCTGGGTGTCGAGGTAGGCGATGACCGCGCTGTGGAAAACCACCACCCGGCCGTGCTCGGCGGCCAGTGCCACCTGCTCCGGCAGCAGCTCGATCAGGTCGCCGCGCACGATCGTCGGTGGATCCGAAGCGGCGATCGCGACCGCCTGACGCAGCAGCGAGCGGCGCCCGTCGTGCTCGGGCCAGACCAGGTTGGTCAGCCAGGCCATGTGGTCCGCGTCGGTGACGTCGAGGGGGTTCAGGTCGATCCCGCGCCGCCAGGCCACCTCGGGAAGCCGGTCGGGGAACGGCACCGGTCCGTCGACGGCACAGGTCAGCCGAGGGTCGGTGGGGCCGAGCTCCACCGAGGCGGAATCCGTCGACCACTCGTAGCCCCACCGGTCGGGGAACAGGCAGAGCCCGGCACTGGCTCCCGCCTCGATGAGCGCCAGCGGCTCCCCTTGGGCGAGCGCCGCGAACGCGGGGACCAGCGTCGCCAACCGGCCGGCCTCGTTGGTCTGGGTGGCGCGGGCCAGGATCGTGGCCCGGATCGTGCCGTCGTCACCGAGCAGGGCGGCGCGCAGGCCGTCGTACGGACCGGGGGCGGGTACGCCGTGCCACCGGGCCGCGGCGAACACCAGGTTGGGCTGCTGCTTGATCTGGGGCAGCGAGGCGATCCACTCCATGACCGGTGGGTCGTCGACCACTCCGGCGGCCCAGTCCGCGAAGCACGGCGAGTAGCCGGCGGCGAAGGGCACGAAGTTCCGGTACTGCTCCTGCACCGGTTCCAGCAGGTCCATCCACGACCCCTGTCAGGGAGCCGGGATCGCGACGTATGTCGTCTCGAGGTACTCCTCGATGCCTTCGAAGCCGCCCTCGCGGCCGAACCCGCTGGCCTTCACGCCACCGAACGGCGCCGCGGCGTTGGAGACGAGCCCGGTGTTGACGCCGACCATGCCGAAGTCGAGCGCCTCGGCCATCCGGACCGTGCGGGCCAGGTCGCGGGTGTAGAGGTAGGCGACCAGGCCGTACTCGGTCGAGTTCGCCATCCGCACCGCCTCGTCGTCGGAGTCGAACGTCGTGATCGGCGCGACCGGCCCGAAGATCTCCTCGCGAGCGATCTCCGACGTGGTCGGTACGCCGGTCAGCACGGTCGGCTCGTAGAAGTAGCCCGGGCCGTCGGGAGCGCCGCCGCCGGTCAGCAGCCGGGCGCCGTCGGACACCGCCGCATCGACCAGGCGACCGACCGACTCGACGGCCTTCTCGTCGATCAGGGGCCCGACGTCGACGCCCTCGTCCTGGCCACGTCCGAGCTTGAGCGCCTTCATCCGATCGGTCAGTCGCTCGGCGAACTCGTCGGCGACGTCGGTGTGCACCAGGAACCGGTTGGCCGAGGTGCAGGCCTCACCCATGTTGCGCATCTTCGCGAGCATCGCCCCGTCGACCGAGGCCTCGACGTCAGCATCGGCGAAGACGAGGAACGGAGCGTTGCCGCCGAGCTCCATGCTCACGCGCAGCAGCTGGTCGGCCGACTGCCGCACCAGCGTCTGCCCGACTGAGGTGGAGCCGGTGAAGCTCATCTTCCGCAGCCGGGCGTCGCCCATCAGGGCCTGACCCACCGGGCCGGAGCTGTCGGTGGTCACCACGTTGAGCACGCCGTCGGGCAGCCCCGCCTCCGCCATCAGCGCGGCCAGGGCGAGCATCGTCAGCGGCGTCTGCGAGGCGGGCTTGACCACCATCGTGCAGCCCGCCGCCACCGCCGGACCGATCTTGCGGGTGCCCATCGCGAGCGGGAAGTTCCACGGCGTCACGAACAGGCAGGGGCCAACCGGCTTCTTGATCGTGAGCAGCCGGCTGGCGCCGGCCGGGTCGTGCATCCAGCGACCATGGATCCGGACCGCCTCCTCGGAGAACCAGCGGAAGAACTCGGCGCCGTAGGTCACCTCGCCCTTGGCCTCGGCGACCGTCTTGCCCATCTCGAGGCTCATCAGCTCGGCGAACTCGCCCGCCCGTGCGGTGAGCAGGTCGAAGGCGGTGCGCAGGATCTCTGCACGGGCGCGCGGTGCCGTCGCCGCCCATTCGGCCTGGGCACCGGCCGCCGCGTCGAGCGCGGCCATCGCGTCGCCCGTCGACGCGTCCGCGACATCGGTGAGCACCGAACCGTCGGCGGGGTCGAACACGTCGAGCCGCTTGTCGCCATCGGCCGGTCGCCATTTGCCGCCGATGAACAGGTTCCGCCGGTCAGTGCCGAGCAGGTCGAGGCCGCCCATAAGAGCCCTCCTAGGTGAAGTTTCCAAATGTGGCTGACGCCTCTTGAATCTACGTCGTAAACTAGCCCCGTCGTACTTCGGAGGGAGCACCTAGAAGTTCGACAGAGCCCCTCGCCGACCCCATGCGGCGGGGGGCTCCTCGGTTGTTGGAGCAAAAGTAGACCCGGGCCCGGCTACTGCCGGGCCCGGGCTCCTCACTGGGGTTCTACGGGGTGTTGTACTTCAGCGTGAACGAGCCGGAGCCCGAGTAGCCGTACACCTCCAGCCGGAACGTTCCGGAGGCGGCGTTGTAGCTGATCGTCTCCGTGGACGACGGGCTCTCGCTCGCCGCCACGTCCGACCAGGACGCACCGTTCCAGCGCTGCAGGTACAGGTCGAAGTCAGCATTGCTCGGCCCGGTCAGGCAGGCCGTGACCAGCCCGCCCGAGGTGGTGAAGCCGGACGACGACGGCCGGTAGACCGAGACGCCCGTCGAGGTGGTGCCAGTGGTGGTGATCTCCGTGCAGCTGCCACCCGGGTCAGGGTCACCGCCGCCACCGCAGGTCGGCTCACCCGACTGGGCGTTGACCGAGATCGCGGCCCAGGCCGCCTTCACCTTGTTGAACGTCGTGCAGTCCGTGCTGCCGAACAGGTTCTTCGTCGCGGTGAGAGTGGCCACCCGCGCCTTGCCGTGGTTCCAGCTCGAGGTCTTCAGCAGCAGGCCGTTGTAGAAGATCTTGCCGGCGGTCTGGATGCCGACGCCGGTGACCGTCGAGCCGTTGCAGGTCGGCGACGACGGGCTGCCGTTCGAGCCCTGCGAGAGCAGGTAGAACCAGTGGTTCAGCGGGCCGGCGGCGGCGTGCACCTCGGTGCCGGGCAGGCTGCTCGAGTAGCAGTTCGGGTCACCGAGCGCGCTGGGGTTGTACATGTTGCGGATCGGGCCCTGGCCGACCAGGTTCGCCTCCTCGCCGACGAGGAAGTCGGCGGGGTCGTTGGGGTTCGCGGCGTACGCCTCGGTCAGCGCACCGAAGATGTCACCGGTGGCCTCGTTCATGCCGCCGGTCTCGTTGTTGCCGCTCGAGCCGCCGGGGGTCGTGTAGAAGATGCCGTGACCCTGCTCGTGGGCGACGATGTCGATCGCGGTGAGCTGGCGGGCGTTGTCGGAGCTGTGGCCGAAGTTGACGATCGAGCCGTTCCAGTACGCGTTGACGTCGTTGAGACCGACCCGGGCCGGGTAGCTCGTGCCGTTGCCCTTGACGCCGTTGCGACCCAGCCAGGCCGACAGCATGTCGACCTCCTTGGCCGTGCTGTACATGACGTCGACGCAGGCGGTCTCCAGGTTGGTGCCGGAGCCGTTGCCCCACACGTCGTCGGCGCTGGTGTACGGCGTGCCGCCCTGGCCGCCGCACTGCACGCCGGCCCGGGCCGGGTCGACCATCCGGTAGGTGCCGCCGCTCAGCTGTGTGCCGAAGCTGACGCTGCCGTTGTGGTAGCCGGTGCCGGTGCCGTGCATGACCTTGTCCCACGCGAGCAGGACCTTGCCGGTGCGAGCGTCGGTCCAGACGGTCATCAACGACGGCGAGCCGTCCTTCACGCCCTTCACGACGGTCTTCCAGGCCAGGCGAGGCACGCCGTCGGCGTACACCTCGAGGGTCGGCCGGGAGACGGAACGCACCCGGTCGACCTGCCGCTTCGCCTTGGCCTGGGCCGCTGCCCTGCTGACGGTCGCTGTGGTCGCGACGGAGATCTCGCGCTCCAGACCGCTGGTCGCGCCGGTGGCGCGGCCCTGGCTGTCGACCGCGACCACGACGTCGCCGCCGTAGACCGGGAGGCCGCGGTAGCTGCGCTCGTAGGAGATGTAGAAGGTGCCCTTGGTGCCGGGCGTGGCCGCAACGCGGTGGATCGAGTCCGCGGCGCCGCGGCGGACGAGCCGTCCGTGGGTGGAGAGGTAGCGGTCGGCGGCCGCGATCGCGTGCTTCTTGGAGTTCTCCTGCTCGACCTTGGTCGAGCGGTCGGACCGTTGCTGGTCGGCGGTGTACGACGGTCCTTGGACTCCTAGGACCAGGGCGCCGGCCACGGTCGTCGCTAGTGCGGCACCGAGCCACTTCTGCGGTTTCATGATTCTCCCTTGGGGGTGACGGGTGAGGAACGCAGCGGTGGTCCGGGGTTCTCCGAACCACCACGCCGAAACCTAGGAACCCCCCGGACCCCCCGATAGCGGGAAAACCCTTGTCGTCGAGTCGGCGCCTCCACAGGCCACAGAAACCCTCGAGTCGGCGCGTCCACAGGCCCGCAAGCCCCTCGAGTCGGCGTGAACGTCGTCGCGCAGCGCCAACTCGCGCACATATCGGACTGTGGAAACGCCGACTCGGCAGCTATTCGGGGGGCGCGGGGACCAGCAGCGTGGCCAGGTGCGTGCGCGAGCGCACGTCGAGCTTGCGGTAGATCCGGGTGAGCGTCGCCTCGACGGTCTTCACGCTCACGAAGGTGCGCTCGGCGATCTCCCGGTTGCTGGCGCCCTGAGCCACCTCCCGGGCCACCCGCGCCTCCGCGTCGGTGAGCCGGTCCAGCAACGGCTCGGCGGCGAAGCCGGCCTTGGTGGGCGAGAGCTCGGCCCGCACCTGGGCCGCCCAGGCGTCGGCGTGCAGGTGCTCGAACAGACCCAGCGCCTCCTGGAGCGCGCCCCTCGCCGCCGCAGCCCGGCGTCGCCGGCGCTCCAGGTGGGCGCGGGTCACCAGGGCCCGGGCGACGTCGACCCGCAGCCCCAGCTCGGTGGCGGCCTTCACGGACCGGTCCAGCAGCACCTCGGCCGACTCCAGGTCGCAGCGGCCGATCAGCAGCTGCGCCTCGGCGCGGTCCAGCTGGGCGGCCACACCGTCGGTACCGTCGCGCTCGGCGACGGCGCGCCGCGCCTCGGTGAGTACGCCGTCGGCCTGGTCGAGCCGGCCGAGCACAACGAGCGCGGTCACCAGGTCGGCGTGCCAGCGGTTGACGCTCGGGTCGCCGAAGCGGTGCTCGCGCTCGTAGTCGCGCACCTGGCCGAGCGCCTCGCTCGCACCCTGGGCGTCACCGGAGCGGAGGTGCGCCTGGCCGAGGACCACCAGGTGCCGCTGCCAGTAGCGGATGTCTCCGCGCTGCTCGGCGGCTTCGGCGCCCCGCGCCGCGAGGGTCCGGGCCCGACCCACGTCGCCGCCGACGAGCTCGGCCAGCGCGGTGATGAACCACGACGTATGTGCGTCGAGGTCGAACTCCTCGCCGATCCGCGACGCCCTGGCGGCGTACTCCATCGCCTCGCGGCAGCGTCCGCTGCGAACGCCGACCTCGACCAGGCAGCGCAGCACGTGCACGTGGTCCATGCCCGCGCCGCGCTCGACCTGCGACAGCATCGAGGAGAACCCCGTCCAGGCCTCGTCGAGCCGGTCGTCGTAGAACGCGAACCGGGCGGCCATGTACTCCGGTGAGGTGTGCAGGAACCCGGTCGGCGTGGGACCCGCGAGCTCGAGGGCCCGGTCGATGCACGCGGCGTACCCACCACCCAGCCAGCGGCGGGCGACGGCCAGCGTGGTCAGCCCGAGCGCCAGCTCATCGCTGTCGCCGGCGCGCTCGATCAAGTCCACCGCCCGGGCGGCCGAGCGTTCGGCGAGATCGGGCCGCGACTGCATCAGCGCGATCCGGGCCCGCTGCAGCAGCACCTTCGCGACGAGTACGTCGTCGTCGCCGGCATCGGCCAGTGCCGCGTCGAGCAGCTCGTCGAGCGCGGTGACGCCGTACCCCGCCAGCTCCGGGATCGCCAGCCGCACCCGCACGGACTGGGCGGGGGTCGGCGAGGCCTCCAGGAAGTCGCCGAGCGCGCACACCACCAGCTCGACGTGGTTGCCCGGCGCCGCGGTCTCGATGGCGGCGGTCAGCCACTCGACCCGTTGCTCGCACAGGTCGTACGGCGCCCGCTCGGCGGCCAGCAGGTAGAGCTCGGCCGCGATCTCGCGGCAGCCGGCTGCCGCCGAGCCGCGCGCGGCCACGCCGAGCTCGCGGGCCAGCTCGGCATCGACTCCGGGCCGGGCCAGGGCCAGGTGCCGCAGCCGCTCGGCCACCGTGCCGGCGACATCGGCCAGAGCGGCGTGCAGGGCGACCCGGTCGTCGGCGGGCAGGAGGTCGGTGATGATCCCGCGCAGCGCGGACGGCGTGAACCGGATCGACCCGTCGGCGCGGCACACCAGCCCGGACTGCGCCGCAAGGCGGATGTGCTCCTCCGCGGCGATCCGTCCCCCGCGCTCGAGCTGGCGGACGGTCGGGTGCGGCAGCAGCGCGGCGTGGGACAGCGTCGTGCGGACGTCGTCGGGCTGAGCGAGGAACCGGTCCCGCAGCACCCGCGCGATGCTCGACGGCAGCGGAGTGGGCGCGCCCAGCACGGACGGGTGCTCGCCGATCGCGCCGCACAGGGCCAGTGCCAGCGACGGGATTCCGCCGGACTCGACGTACACCCGCTGGGCGATGTCGGCCGCCAGCCCGTTGTCACAGAGCAGGTCGACCATCTCCGCGGCCGAGAGCGGCGGCACCTCGAGGTGGTGCAGCCCGGTGACGTCCACGTCCACGTTGTTGTCACCAGGGCCGATCGTGGCGACGAGCGCCATCCGGCCGTGCAGCCGCCGCCGGGCGTAGCCGACGATCGCCGACGACTCCCCGTCGAGCCACTGGACGTCGTCGAGGAGCATCAGCACGGGCTGGTCCTCCGACCAGGTGGTCAGCAGGCCGTGGAACGCCGCGGCCAGGTCCGACCTCAGCTCGTCGGTGACCTCGATGCCGAGCAGGCCGGCGTCCACCGGGCCACGGACCGCCTCGGGCAGCCGGGCCACCAGCTCAGGTGGGCACTGGGCGAGCAGGTCCCGGAGCGCGGCGAAAGGCAGCGCGTGCTCCTCGTGCGCCCCGCGGGCGTACAGCACCGCGTCGCCGTGGGTGCTGCGCCGACGTTCCTCGATGACCGTGAGGAGGGCGCTCTTCCCGACTCCCGTAGGCCCGTCGAGCGCGACGGAATCGCCCCGCTCCAAGAGATGCGTCACCTCGGCGAGCAGGGTCTCCCGACCGACGACCCGAGACATCGCTCATGAATCTAGTGCGAATCAGCCCGCAGCGCGCAGGAACGCCTCCAGGATCGGGCCGGCCGTGCTCGAGCCGGACTGGCCCACCTCGACGAAGACCGCCACCGCCAGGTCGCCCTGCGCCGCGATCATCCAGGCGTGCGTCTCGATGCCGTTGTCGCCCTGGAACTCCGCGGTCCCGGTCTTGGCGATCACCTCGGGACCGGGTACGTCGGCGAGCCCGATCCCACTTCCCGAGGTGACGACGCCGCGCAGCATCCCGCGCAGGGCGCCGGCCTCGGCCCGGGTCATCGGCGTGTGGTCGGGCGCCTTGACCTCGACGGGCTCGAGGAGTCGCGGCACCACGATCTGCCCGCTCTGGATCGAGGCGATCACCGTCGCCATCGTCATCGGCGAGGCCAGGATCCGGCCCTGGCCGATCATGTCGGCGGCCCTCTCGGTCTCCGACTGGGCCGGCTCCACGCTGCCGAAGTACGCCGGGAAGCCGAGGTCGTGGTCTATGCCCATGCCCAGCGCCGCGGCGGCGTCGAAGAGGTCTGCGCCCTCGAGCCGGCCGCGCTCGTTGATGAAGGCGGTGTTGCAGGAGTTCGCCAGCGCGGTGCGGAACGGGATCTGACCCAGCCCCGACGACGGGTAGTCGGAGTAGTTCTTGAACTGCTTGCCGTCGACCACCACGGTCGGCGGGCACGAGACCGCCGTCTCGGGCTTCAGCCCGGCGCGGAGCAGCGCGAGGCTGCTCACCGACTTGAACGTGGAGCCCGGGGCGTACTGCCCGAACGTCGCGAGGTTCTGGCCGCCGTTGCCGGGACCGTTGGCCGCAGCCAGGATCGCGCCGTCGCTGGGCCGGATCGCCACCAGCGCGCTGGCCGGCCCGACACCGGCGAGCAGCCGCTCCGCCTCGGTCTGGAGTCGCACGTCCATGGTCAGCGCCAGCGCGGTTCCGGCGGCGGCGTCAAGTCGGAACAGCTCCTTCTCGGTGCCGTCCTCCTCGATCGCCTGCACGACGATGCCGTCGCTGCCGCGCAGCTCCGCGTCGTACCTCGCCTGCAGTCCGGACAGCCCGGCCTGGTCGCCCACCTCGTAGAGATCCGGGTTCTCCTTGATCATCTCCGCGGTGACGTCGCCGACCGTGCCGATGATCGGCGCCGCGAACTCGCGCGTGGGGGCCAGCGGCAGCTCGCCGTCGAGGAGCAGTACGCCGGGTGTCCCGTCGAGCGCCGCCACGGCCGGCGGCACGTCGTTCGCGCGGTAGGTGATGGCCCGGATGAAGGCCTTGTCGCCCGCCGCCTTGACCTGCTTCACATACGCGGCGGCGTCGATCTCGGTGGCCGCGGCGACCTGCCCGGCCGCGGCGACTGCTTCGGACAACGAGGCCTGCGACCTGTCGACACCGACCTCGACCACCGGCCGTTCGGTGACGATGGCGTCTCCGCCGGCGCCGCTGATGTCGCCGCGGCGACCCGCGACCGTGGTGGCGTCCAGGACGCTGGTCGAGGTGAGCGACGGCTCGACCACGGACCGGTCCCAGGTCACCGCCCACTCGTCGCCGGAGCCGGTGAGCTCCGCCTCGGACTCGTAGGACCACTCCTGCTCGGCGACCGGCCAGGTCCAGGCCAGGGTGGCCGTGGCCGCGTCGCCGTCCTCGGCGACCTCGACCTTCTTCACGGTCACGGTCGGCTCACGGCCGCTCATGCCCTCGACGGTCGCCGCGTAGTCCTTGCGGACCTCCTTGGTCGTCGAGCCCGACAGGTCGACGTCACCGAAGTCGCCGGCCTCCAGGGCCGCGGCCAGCTTGTCCGCCGCTCCTTCCGCCTTCGACTCCTCCTCGTCCTGGTCGCCGGAACAGCCGACCAGGACGAGGACGGAGACGATCAGACCGGTGGAGAGACGCCCGAGACCGAAATGCATGCGTCTCTTCTACCAGCCGCACCCACTAGTGCCGGGCAAGCCACCTCTCGATGTTGATCCCGTGCTCGCGCGCCGCACGACGAGCGGCCCGCGTCGTCAGGTCCGGCACCCGGAACACCTGGGGCTGGATCGACCTGTCCACGTCGGCGTACTGACGCTGCTGTGCGGCGAGCTCGTCGGCACTGGCCAGAGCATCGACGAAGGTCTGCCGCGAGATCCGGGCCGGGGCACCGGTGAGCAGCGGGCTGACCGCCGGCGCGTAGCCGGAGGAGTGCCCGACCACCTTGGGGTGGTAGCTCTCGCTGATGGGGTTCGACAGCCCGTTGATCCACTCAGCGTCGTCGCACACCGCGTGCCCGACGAACCGGCTGGTCGGGTTCGCGAACCCGAAGCCACGAGCGGAAGCCGCGGACGCGAGCTTGGAGTTCAGCAGGTCGGCCGTCGAGTTGAGGCTCGCCTCCTCCTCGGGCGAGAACCAGGTCAGCGCGTTGCAGTCCTCGCCGTTGAAGATGCGCGGGTAGCCCACGATGACGACGCGCGCGTTGGGCGCCTTGGTGCGAATCGACGAGTAAAGCGTCGTGAGCCGACCGGGCAGCGTGTTGTTGATGAAGGACCTGGCGGTGTTGATGGCACCGTTGCAGTCACCGGCCCACCAGGGGGTGGCGCACTCGGTGAGCACGTCGGCGAAGCCGGCGTCGTTGCCGCCGACCGAGAGCGTGACGTAGCGGGTCGCCGAGCTCAGCGCGCTGAGCTGAGTGTTCGTCACGTCCGGGATCTTGGCTCCGGAGCAGGCCCGGAAGTTCAGCGCGTAGCCCTTCTGGCTGGCGAGCAGGCTCGGGTAGGCGTACACCGAGCGCTGGCACGACGTGCCGTCGTTGATGTACGTCCGGGTGCCCGTGCCCGAGGAGTAGGAGTCGCCGAGGGCGACGTACGGCGGCACGGCGGCCTGGGCCGGTGCGGTGGGCGCCAGGAAGGTGGCGACCGAGGCGAGTGCGATGGCGGCGAGCAGCCGCGGGCTGAAACGTCGAGCGTCCAACATGACCTCCGAGTAGTTCCCCATGACGGCCACGCGGTCGTGTGGCTCAGGTCACACCTAAGGGTTACCGATGGGTAACTGTCAAGAGGTGCGGGCCGACGGGGCGTTCGCTCGTTTGAAGTGCCGGATGAGCCGCTGGTAGACGGGCCGCACCAGGCGGCCAGGCAGGTAGCGGTGCCGTTCCTCGTGCTCGACCCGGGCGCGCGGGTGCGGTTTGACCAGCTGCAGACCGAGATGCGCGCGCCAGCTGGGGTGGTAGCGCATCCTCGGCTCCGAGGCGTGCAGCTCCATGCGGCACAGGTGCTTCGTGCTGATGTAGCCGTACTGCGCCGGGCTCAGCAGCCGCACCGGGGCGCCGTGGTCGCTGGTCAGCGGCTCGCCGTCCAGCCGATCCGCGAGCAGGACGTCCGGGTCGAGGAGGTCCTCGAGCCAGGCGACGGAGCGGTAGCCGTCGAGGCCCTCGAACACCACGTGCGTCGCGGTGTCGCCGGGCGCGAGGCGGGGCCTGAGCACGGCGTCGTACAGGTCCCGGAACGCGACGCCCTCCCAGTGCTGGTCGGCGGCGGTCCAGCCGGAGACGCAGTGGAAGTCGGCGGTCAGCGTGCGGCGCGGCAGGTCGGCGAGGTCCGCGACGGTCAACGAAAGCGGCTCGGTCGCCATGCCACTGATGTCGATCTGCGGAACGGCGGGGACGTCCGGAGGCCGGCCTCCGAGGCCGAAGCGGGGGAAGCTGTCGATCAGGCGTTGGCCCGGTGGAAGTTCCATGCGACACGCCTCCTCATCCATACGGTGCCGTATCCATACGATAGCGTATGGAACTGTGCCTGCCCAGACCCGAACGCCGCGCAACAGCTGGATCGACGCAGGCCTCCGCGCCCTGGCGGCCGGCGGTCCGGACGCCGTACGCGTCGAGCCACTGGCGCAGGAGCTCGGCGTCACCAAGGGCGGGTTCTACTGGCACTTCAAGGACCGCAACGGTCTGCTCGAGGAGATGCTGGACCGCTGGGAGCACGTGATGGTCGACGCCGTCATCGAAGAGGTCGAGGCGAAGGGCGGCGACGCCGTGACCCGGCTGCGCCGGCTCTTCGGGTTGGGTGCGTCCGTGGACGACCTGCTCGCCATCGAGCTCGCGATCCGGGACTGGGCGCGGCGCGACGACGCCGTGGCCGCGCGAGTGCTCCGCGTCGACAACAAGCGCATGGACTACATGCGGGGGCTGTTCGGTGAGCTCTACGCCGACCCTGCCGACGTCGAGATGCGCTGCTTCGTGGTGCTGACCATGTTCATCGGCAACCACCACATCGCCGCGGAGCACGGCCGCCGGAGCAGGTCAGCGGTGATGAAGGACGTCATGCGATGGGTGATGGCCTAGTTCTCCACGGAGAGCTTGCAGGCGGTTTCGCCGTCTATGTCGACGTGAGGGGCTCTCCTCACGGGGATCGTGACGATGAGAGGTAGCCGCACGATCCCGACGACCTGCGTGCTGCGGCTGCCGGACCCGACCGGTCGGGAGGTGTTCTCGTCCGCGTACGCCGTGACGGTCACCGACACCGTCTCCGGTTCGGGCGCTTCTCCCTCGATCCTGAGCTTGGCCTCCACAATGCCGGCCTTCGCGTCGTAGACACAGCTGGGGTGCCCCTCGCTGCCACCCCAGCCGACGGTCAGGTCAGCAGTCGGGTCCTCGTCGGAGTCGCTGCAGCCGGCCAGTGTCAGCAGCCCGATGACCAGCGCTGCCCCGGCCCGCGACATCAGGAGGGCGCAGGCGTCGAACCGCCGGCCACCTCGTAGTTCCAGACCTCGCTGTGGGTCGAGACCGGCTTCGGCGCCTCGCCACCTGCGCGCTCGACGGCGGAGCGGTGGCCCTCGGCGAAACCGGGCGAGCTCACCCAGGCCTGGAACGACTCCTCGTCACGCCAGCGGGTGATCACCAGCCACTGCTCGCGATCGTCGGTGGGCCGGAGCAGCTCGAAGCCCTCGAAGCCGTCGGCGTCGTCGACGGCACCTGCCCGGGCCGCGAACCGGTGCGCCAGCTCGTCGCCGCTGCCGGCAGGGACGGTGATGGCGTTGATCTTGATCGTGGTCACAGCCACAGCCTGCCAGGTCAGCCCGTCGCGCCCATGAGGTCGGCGACGCTCGCGCGGAAGTTCGGACAGGTCGCGATGTCGTGCGCGCGGCACTCGAGGGCGTGCAGGGTCATCTCGCGGGATACGGCCATCTCGGCCATCCGCCGGTCCAGGTCCCTGATGTGCTCCTCCAGGATGGTGTGCCGGCCCCAGGCGCCTGCGTCGAGGAGAGCGGCGATCTGGTCGAGGCTCATCCCCGCGGACTTGCTGCGAATGATCACCGCGATCCGGACCAGGTCATCGCGTCCGAAGCGGCGACGGCCGGCACCGTCCCGAGCAGGTGAGAGCAGACCGACGCTCTCCCAGTGCCGGAGCACGTGGGTGTCCAGACCGAAACGCTCGGCCGCCGAACCGATGCTCCATTCAGGGCTTGACTTCATGTTGACATGAAGTCACATCCTCTCTGCATAGACAAGATCCAGAGACGAAGGAGCGCAGAGACATGGTTGACAACTCGTACGACGTGGTGGTGATCGGAGGCGGCCCTGCCGGTCTCCAGGCCGCCCTGACCCTCGGCCGCATGCACCGTCGGGTGCTGGTGCTGGACGCGGGGAGCTACCGCAACGACCCCGCGGCGCACCTGCACAACTTCATCAGCCGGGATGGCACGCCGCCCACCGAGCTGCGCGCGATCGCTCGCGAGCAGCTGGCGGAGTACCCCACGGTCGAGCTGCGCGACACGGCAGCGGAGGAGGTGAAGCCGGACGGCGACGACTTCCGGGTGGCCGTGGCCGACGGCACCACCGCCGCCACCCGCGCCGTGCTGCTCGCGACCGGGGTGCGGGACACCCTCCCCGACCGACCGGGGCTCGCCGACCTTTTCGGTGACGTCGTGGCCCACTGCCCCTACTGCCACGGCCACGAGTTCTCCGGGACCCACGTCGGCGTGCTCGGAAACGGCCCTCACGTGGCGCGGGTCGCCCTCCTCGTGGAGCGGATCGCCGCCCGTATCACCGTCTTCGCCGACGGCGGCCCGCTCGATGACGAGACGGCCGCGACGCTTGCGCGCGCCGGTGTCGCCGTACGCACCGATGCCCTCGCCGGCGCCTGTCGCAGCCCGCTGGGCGCCCGGCTGTCCTTCGCCGAGGGGCCGGACGAGGAGGTCGGTGGCTTGTTCGTGGCCACGACGTTCGAGCAGTCCGCGCCGTTCGGGGAGCAGCTGGGCCTGACCCTCCTGCCCTCGGGCTGTCTCGAGGTCGACGCGGTGGGCCGCACCTCGATGCCCGGCGTGTACGCCGCCGGCGACTGCGCGCACTCGGCGGCCCTACCGATGCCGATGGCCTCGGTGCTCAACGCCGCCGCAGCCGGTCTGGTCGCGGCCACGGCCTGCGACGGCGGGCTGCTGGGGCGCGACCATGGACTGGCCATGCCGGTCTGAGCGTCAGGCGTGGGGCTTCTTGTGCCGCGGCTTCTTCGCGCCGGGGCGCGATGACGGCGGGCCCGCATCTTCCTGGAGCTCGATCAGCTTGCCGCTGATCCGGGTCTGCTCCAGCGCCTTCCAGACCTGCGCGGGCAGCTCGGCCGGGAGCTCGACGATCGAGTGATCCGGCCGGATCTGGATGTGGCCGAAGTCCTTGCGGCCGAGGCCGCCCTCGTTGGCGATCGCGCCGACGATCTGGCGCGGCTCCACCTTGTGCCGCTTGCCCACATTGATCCGGTAGTTCTTCATCGGCTGGTCCGATGGGCGCCGCGGGCCGCGATCCCCGGCCCCGCGGTCCGGACGCTCGCCACGGTCGGGGCGTTCGCGGCGTACCGGGTCGGGCTCGAGCAGCAGCGGGGTCTTCCCCTGTGCCACGACGGCGAGCGCGGCAGCGACGTCGGCCTCGGGCACGTCGTTGTTGCGCACGTAGTGGGCGACGATGTCACGGAACCGTTCGATCCGAGCGGTCTGGCTCAGCGCCTCGGTGATCTGGTCGTCGAAGCGGGCCAGCCGGGTGACGTTGACGTCCTCGACGCTCGGCAGCTTCATCTCGGTGAGCGGCTGGCGGGTGGCCTTCTCGATGTGCTTGAGCAGGTAGCGCTCGCGCGGCGTGACGAAGGAGATCGCGTCGCCGCTGCGGCCGGCCCGGCCGGTGCGCCCGATCCGGTGCACGTAGGACTCGGTGTCGGTCGGGATGTCGTAGTTGACGACGTGGCTGATCCGCTCGACGTCGAGACCGCGCGCGGCCACGTCGGTGGCGACCAGGATGTCGAGCTTGCCGGCCTTGAGCTGGTTGACGGTGCGCTCCCGCTGTACCTGCGCGACGTCGCCGTTGATGGCCTGGGCGGAGAAGCCGCGGGCCCGCAGCTTCTCGGCCAGCGTCTCGGTCTCGTTCTTGGTGCGGACGAAGACGATCATCCCCTCGAAGTTCTCGACCTCGAGGATGCGCGTGAGGGCGTCGACCTTCTGGGGGTAGCTGACGATGAGGTAGCGCTGGGTCGTGTTGGCCGAGGTGGTGGTCTTGTTCTTGACCGTGATCTCGACCGGGTCGTTGAGGTAGCGCTTGGAGAGCCGGCGGATCTGGGCCGGCATGGTCGCGGAGAACAGCGCGACCTGCTTGGTGTCCGGGGTGTCCGCGAGGATCGTCTCGACGTCGTCAGCGAAGCCCATGTTGAGCATCTCGTCGGCCTCGTCGAGCACCAGGAAGCGCAGCGCAGTGAGGTCGAGCGTGCCCTTCTCCAGGTGGTCCATGATCCGGCCCGGTGTGCCCACGACGACGTGGACGCCGCGACGCAGCGCCGACAGCTGTACGCCGTAGCCCTGGCCGCCGTAGACGGGCAGCACGTGCACGCCCTTGGCGTGGGCGGCGTACTTCTCGAACGCCTCGCACACCTGGAGCGCGAGCTCACGGGTCGGCGCGAGCACGAGCGCCTGAGGGGTCTTCTGCTTGAGGTCGAGCCGGTCCAGGATCGGCAGCGCGAACGCCGCGGTCTTGCCGGTGCCGGTCTGTGCGAGGCCGACGACGTCCTGGCCCGCCAGCAGCGGCGGGATGGTCTCGGCCTGGATCCGCGACGGGCTCTCGTAGCCGACGTCAGCGAGCCCCTTCAGCATGGCGTCGCCGAGGCCGAGTTCGGCGAAGGTCGGAGGCGCTTCGGGCTCTGCGTTGTTCACGCACTCACGGTAGTGCGTCCGCGGCGCGGCGCTCGATTCGTCGTCGCGGTGCGCTGGGTCACTCCACGGTCACCGACTTGGCCAGGTTCCTCGGCTTGTCGATGTCGTGACCCAGGGTGAGGGCAGCGTGGTACGCCAGGATCTGCAGCGGGATCGTCAGCAGGATCGGGTCGAGCTCGCGCTCGCTCCGAGGTACGTCGATCCGCCGGCACGTGACGTCACCGAGGTCGAGCCCCGCGTGCGTGATCACGACGAGCGGCCCGCCGCGGGCGGCGATCTCGTGCAGCGCGCCGACGTTGCGGTCGGTCAGCTCGTCGTCCGGCACGATCGCGATCGTCGGCACCTCGGGTGAGATCAGGGCCAGCGGCCCGTGCTTGAGCTCGGAGGTCTGGTAGGCCTCCGCGTGCCGATAGCTGATCTCCTTGAACTTCTGCGCACCCTCCCGGGCCACCGGGAAGCCGCGCACCCGGCCGACGAAGAACAGGCTCTCGGCCTTCGCCAGGTCGCGCGCGATCTCGGCGAGCTCGTCCTCGGCCGCCAGCACCTCGGCGATCTGGTCGGGCAGCCGGGTCAGGCCACCGATCAGCCGCTTGCCGTCGGCGATCGACAGGTCCCGCACCCGGCCGAGCTGCAGCGCGAGCAGTGCGAACGCGAGGAACATGTTGGTCAGCGCCTTCGTCGACGCGACCGCGACCTCGGGCCCGGAGTGCAGGTAGATGCCGCCGTCGACCTCGCGGGCGATCGCGCTGCCGACGACGTTGACCAGCCCGATCACCCGGCCGCCCTTGCGCCGGATCTCCTGTACGGCGAGCAGGGTGTCCAGGGTCTCGCCCGACTGGCTGACCGCGACGTACAGCGTGTCCGGCTCGATGATCGGGTTGCGATAGCGGAACTCCGAGGCCGCCTCGGCGTCCGACGGGATCCGGGCCAGCTCCTCCAGGAGCGAGGCACCCATCTGGCCGACGTAGTACGCCGACCCGCAGCCCAGGATCTTCACCCTCTTGATCGCACGGGTCTCGCGCGCATCCATGTTCAGCCCGCCCAGGTGGCCGGTGCCGAAGCGCTCGTCCAGGCGGCCGCGCAGCACCCGCTCGGCCGCTGCGGGCTGCTCGCCCATCTCCTTGTGCATGTAGGAGTCGTGCTCGCCCGCGTCGTAGTCGGCGGCGTCGACCTCCAGCAGCGTGGCGGTCCGGCCGGTCGCGGTGCCGTCGGGTCGGAACGTCGTGAACCCGGAGGCCGTGATCGTGGCCAGCTCACCGTCGTCGAGGTGGGCCACCGTCGTCGTGTAGCGAACGAGCGCGGACAGGTCGGAGGCGACGTGCATCTCCTTGTCGCCGACGCCGATGATCAGCGGGCTGCCGTTGCGTGCGACGACGATCCGGTCCGGGAAGTCGGCGTGCATGACGGCAAGCCCGTAGGTGCCCTCGATCACCGACAGCGCCTCACCCACCTTGCCCTCGAGAGTGTCCGCGTCGGACCGGGCGATCAGATGCGCGAGCACCTCGGTGTCGGTGTCGGAGGCGAGGTCGACGCCGTCGTCGCTGAGCCGCGCGCGCAGGGATCCGGCGTTGTCGATGATCCCGTTGTGCACGACCGCCACCAGACCCTTGGCATCGACATGAGGGTGGGCGTTCACGTCGTTGGCCGGGCCGTGCGTTGCCCAGCGGGTGTGCCCGATGCCGACCCGTCCGGAGAACCGCTTCGGCAACGACTCCTCGAGATCACGCACCCGGCCGGCGAGCTTGGCCACCTTGACGCTCGAGGTCTGTCCGAGGACCGCGACCCCGGCCGAGTCGTAGCCGCGGTGCTCGAGACGGCTCAGCCCCTCGATCAGCACCGGGGCGGCCTGCTGGCTCCCGACGTACCCCACGATTCCGCACATTCGCTCTGACTCCCTAGCTGTAGATGATCCGGCGGAGCTGACGCTCGCTGAGCTCGGGCGCCGCGACGACGCGGTCACCCAGCTCGGTGGCGATCCGGGCGAAGATCTCGTCGTTCTTCGCGCCGTACGTCTTCAGCTCCGAGTGCCGCCGCCGGACGAACTCCTCGACGGGCTCGGCATAGAAGGCCAGCACGTCCTCGATGACCCGCTGCGCCTCCGCAGGGGTGAGGTCGGTGCCGGCGACCAGGTGATCCACGAGGGCGGTTTCGGCGGGCACGTCGACAAATGTGCGCTCACATCCACCGAATCGGCAACTTTCTGCCCGGAATTGGGCAGGAATTTGTGGGAATGAATCGGACCATGGTCCGGTTTGATTCATTGAGAGTTCAACCATCACCCTACATGGAGGAGCACGAAGATGACCGAGAGCACCCAGACCGTCACCCAGGACATCACCGGCGACTACACCATCGACGCCAGCCACAGCCGCCTCGGCTTCACCGCTCGGCACGCGATGGTGACCAAGGTCCGCGGCCAGTTCGGTGACTTCACCGGCACCGCCCACGTCGACACCACCGAGCCCGCCAACTCGCAGGTCGCGCTGAACATCGCGACCGGCAGCGTCTCCACCGGCAACGCCGACCGCGACGGCCACCTCCGCTCCGGCGACTTCTTCGACGCCGAGGCCAACCCGGAGATCACGTTCGTCTCCACGAACGTCACCCGCGATGGCAGTGAGTGGACCATCACCGGCGACCTGACCATCAAGGGCGTCACGAACTCCGTGGCGATCCCGTTCGAGGAGACCGGCACCGCGCAGGACCCGTTCGGCAATGTCCGCGTGGGCTTCGAGGGTGCCGTCACCGTCAACCGCAAGGACTGGGGCCTGAGCTGGAACGCCGCCCTCGAGACCGGTGGCGTGCTCGTCTCCGAGAAGATCAAGCTCGAGTTCGACGTCTCGGCGATCAAGAACGCCTGATCCCCCGCCGACCCGGCTCTTGTTGCCTCAACAGGAGCCGGGTCGGTGCTATTTCGCGTGCAACAAGAGCCGGGTCGGCGTTGAATGCAGCCCGTGAACGAGCTCACCCAACGCCCCCTGGTGCCCGCCGACGCCCGTGCTGTCTATGAGGTCATGGCCGCCCAGGAGAAGGCGGACGTCGGGGACATCGTGATCGAGGAGGCCGACATCGTCGGCGACTGGCAGCGGCCGTCGTTCGACGTCTCCGACAGCACGACCGGCTTCTTCGACGGCGACCGCCTCGTGGGGTACGGCGAGGTGTCCGGCAGCTGGCACGGGGATGCCGCGGTCCACCCGGACTACCGGGGCCGCGGCATCGGCACCCAGATCGCGCAGTGGATGCAGGGCAAGGCGCGGGAGCGGGGATCCGACATCGTCGGGATGCCGGTTCCCCAGGGTTCGCCCGGCGACCGGTTGCTCGAGTCGCTCGGCTACTTCGTCCGCTGGACCAGCTGGGTACTGGAGCTCCCGCCCGGTGCCGACATCCCGGAGCGCCAGCCGCCGGCCGGATACGTCGTACGCGAGGCGACCCCCGAGGAGTACGACGCCTGCTGGACCGTCACCGAGGACGCGTTCCTCGAGTGGTCGGAGCGGGAGCGCGACACGTTCGAGGACTGGGCGGCCAACGTCACGAAGCGGCCAGGCTTCGAGCCGTGGAACCTCCGCGTCGCGGTCGACGCGGAGGGCGCCGTCGTCGGCACCGCGGTGGTCCACAAGAACGACGACTACGGGTACGTCGACAAGCTGGCCACCCGCAAGGACCAGCGCGGCAAGGGACTCGCCCAGTGCCTGCTCATCGATGCCTTCGGACGGGCTCGGGTGCACGGCTGCACCCGCTCCGAGCTGTCCACCGACTCACGCACGGGCGCGCTCGCGCTCTACGAGAAGGTCGGCATGGAGCCCACGTCGATCTGGCTGCATCGCGCGATCAAGCTCGCGGACTAGCCGGCTTCGATCGCTTCCTTGATCCGGTTGGCGAGTGCATCGGCGTCCTTGACCGCCTGCTTCACCGCGAAGCCGACGATGAGCTTGCCGAACCCGTGTCCCTCGAGGGTGTTGAAGATCGTCACCTTCGTCTGCGTGCCGCCCAGGTCCTCGAGGTCGTAGCCGCCGTCGGGGACGGTCACCATGTTCTTGGTCCGCTCGACCCAGCGGATCTTGGTCGGCGCCACCACCTCGGTCAGCTCGAACCGCCGGTCGGTCTTCATGCCGGCGTCCTTGACCTGGCTGACGAAGACGGTGCCGACGGCAGAGGGACCTTCGGGCTCCTTGCGGATCGACAGCACGCGCGGGCTGAACTTCGGGTCGTTGGTGCCCTCGACGAGGAAGTCGAAGACCTCCGCGATCGGCCGGTCGACCACTGCCGAACCACTGAACCGTCCTGCCATACCCCGAGCGTAGGGCTGCTACGTGGCGGAGACCAGCAGGCCGTCCAGCCGCAGGCCCACCCCACGAACCGCGGTGATCCGCACCGGGCAGCGCAGGTCGCGCAGCTTGCGCCGGAGCCGCTTCACCACGGACTGCACGTCGGCCAGACCGCCGAGGTGCCCGGAGCCCCAGATCTCCCGGTGCAGGATCTCGAAGGACCAGGTGTGCCCGACCTCGTCGAGCAGGCAGCGCAGCAGGTCGTGCTCGAGCGGGGACAGCGCGACCGATACGCCCTGGTAGCTCGCCGTCCGGAGATCCGAGTCAACCGTCAGCCCGGTGGTGGGCACCGGTACGGCCGCCGGCTCCGGAGCGCGTACGGCGGTCCCGTCGCTCTCACCGAGCAGCAGCGCGGCGGCCTCCTCGCGGCTGCCGACGAGCAGCACCGCCACCCGCTCCCCGACCAGGCGCACCACTCGGAGCCGCTCCTCCGCCGTGGCGGCCACGGCGATGACGAGCGCTGGCCGCTCGAGCGGCGGGGCGTCAGCCGTCCCCGACTCGAGCGGCTTCTCCCCCCGAGCGAGAGTCATGAGGCCGCCTTTACTCTTGGCGATCAACCTCTCCCCGGGTCGCAGGACAAGTCAAGAGCCTCACCAGTCACAGTCGTGTCCAGTTCCCGCCATGGCCGGTGCCTGTCAATCGCCCGGAACGCCCACGAGTTGCCCGACTGTTCGCATTGTGGACGGCAACGTTCGTTATTTACGGTCGCCAAGCCGGATACCCGTCAGGGTTCCGGACACCTCACTCGGGAAGGACTCTCATGGCGACTCTGCCCAAATCCGCGCGATGGCGCGGGTCAACCCGCCTCGCGATGCCCGCCAGGTTACTGGTGGCTCTTGCGGTCGCGGCCTCTCTGTTCCTCATCCACACCCCCTCGGCGCAGGCCGACCCGGTCCTCGGGTCGGGTCAGAACGACGCCGACAAGATCAAGCCCCAGCTGGCCAACCAGCTCGAGCAGAAGGACGAGGCGTCCTTCTGGGTGCGCTTCGAGCAGGCGGACCTCACGGCCGCCAGCAACATCAAGGACTGGAACGAGCGCGGGCAGGCCGTCTACGACGCGCTGACCGCGGCCGCCGACGCCAGCCAGCCGGACGCGCTGGCCGTGCTCGACGACGCCAAGGCGTCGTACCAGGCCTTCTACGCCACCAACGCGATCCGCGTCGACGCCGGTGACAGTGCCCTCGTCGAGCAGCTCGCCGGCCTCGACGAGGTCAAGTCCCTGTGGCCCACGAAGGAGTACGCGATCGAGGAGCCCATCAAGGGCAAGGACGTCAAGGACGTCAACTCGGTCGAGTGGGGCGTGGCGAACATCAACGCCGACGATGTCTGGAGCGAGTTCGGGGTGACCGGGGAAGGCATCACCGTCGCCAGCATCGACTCGGGCGTTCAGTACGACCACCCGGCTCTGGTGGGCCACTACCGGGGCAACAACGGAGACGGGACGTTCGACCACGACTACAACTGGTTCAACGCCGCCGGACCGTGCACCACCGCACCATGCGACAACGACGGCCACGGCACCCACACGATGGGCACCATGATCGGCGACGACGGCGCCGCCAACGAGATCGGCGTGGCGCCCGGCGCCAAGTGGATCTCGGCCAACGGCTGCTGCCCGTCGGACGGTGCGCTGATCTCGTCGGGTGAGTGGATGCTCGCGCCGACCGACCTGGCGGGCGCGAACCCGGACACCACCAAGCGTCCGAACATCGTCAACAACTCCTGGGGCACCATCGTCCCCAGCAACGACCCGTTCATGGAGGACATCGAGATCGCCTGGGCCGCCTCGGGCATCTTCGGCACCTGGTCCAACGGCAACAACGGTGCGGGCTGCGAGACCAGCGGTTCCCCGGGCAGCCGGATCATCAACTACTCCGTGGGCGCGTACGACGTCAGCAACAACATCGCCGGCTTCTCCTCGCGGGGCGCCGGTCAGGACGGCGAGCTCAAGCCCAACATCAGCGCTCCGGGCGTGAACGTGCGCTCCAGCCTGCCGGGCAACAGCTACGGCGCCTTCAACGGTACGTCGATGGCGGCACCGCACCTCGCGGGCGCGATCGCGCTGCTGTGGTCGGCCGCACCGTCGCTGGTCGGCGACATCGACGCGACCTGGGAGCTGCTCGACGGCACCGCGGTCGACTCCGACTCCACCGCGTGCGGCGGCACCGCCGACGACAACAACGTCTTCGGTGAGGGCCGGCTGGACGCTCTCGCTCTGCTGCAGGCCGCTCCGGTCGGCGACACGGGCGAGATCGAGGGAACAGTGACCGACGCAGGATCCGGCGACCCGATCGGCGGAGCAACCGTGGAGCTCGCAGGGGAGACCAGCCGCACGGTCACCACCGGCGAGGACGGCACGTACTCCGTCCGCCTCAACGCGGGCGAGTACACGGTGACCGCGTCGGCGTACGGCTTCGAGTCGCAGACGACCACCGTCACGTTGGTGGCGGGCGAGACGGCAACCGCCGACTTCGCTCTGGCTGCGGCGCCCACGGGCACCGTGTCCGGCTCGGTCACCGACGGCTCGGGTCACGACTGGCCGCTCTACGCGAAGGTCAGCGTCGACGGCGCTCCGGTCGAGACGTTCACCGACCCCGGCACGGGCGAGTACACCTTCGACCTGCCGGCCGGCACCTACTCGATGACAGTGGCGGCGGAGTACCCGGGCTACGAGCCCGAGACCCGCGAGGTCACCGTGACCGAGGGTGGCGGTATCCAGGAGTTCACGCTCGAGGTGGACAGCACCACGTGCACCGCCCCCGGCTACCAGTTCACCACCACCGGGGCCGTCACCGAGAACTTCAACGGCGGCGCGCTACCCGCGGGGTGGACGATCGACGACAACCTCGACAACGACCAGGTCTGGCGTTTCGACGACCCCGACAACCGGGGCAACCTGACCGGTGGCGACGGGGCGTTCGCGATCTCCGACTCCGACTTCTACGGAAGCAGCGGGGCGCAGGACACCTCACTGGTCAGCCCGGCGCTCGACATGTCCGCGATGTCCGACCCCGTGGTCAGCTTCAAGCAGGACTTCAACCAGCTCGGTGACACGGCCGACGTCGACGTGAGCGTCGACGGAGGCGCGACGTGGGAGACGGTCCTCAGCCAGACGACCGACGTCCGCGGACCCCGCACCGACGTGGTTCCGCTGCCGACGGCAGCGGGCGAGGCCGACGTGCGGATCCGCTTCCACCACCACAAGGCCAGCTTCGACTGGTGGTGGCAGGTCGACGACTTCTCGACCGCCAACCGGACCTGTGACCCGATCCGCGGCGGACTCGTCGTCGGCAACGTGCGCGGGGCAACGGGACCGTCCGGCATCAACGGCGCGACCGTGACCAGCCTGGACCGGCCGGCCGAGAAGGCGACCACCGAGGCGACCCCGGACGACCCGGGACTCGCGGACGGCTTCTACTGGATGTTCTCCAGCCTCACCGGACGACACCCGTTCGAGGCCAAGGCCAGCCAGTACGGCTCGCAGACCAAGCAGGTGTCGGTAGCCAACAACTGGGCGACCACGGCCAACTTCCGGCTCGCCGCAGCCAAGCTCACGGTGACGCCGACCAGCCTGCAGACCACTGCGGTCCTGGGCGGCGTGGCGAAGTCGAAGACGTTCACGGTCACCAACGACGGGAACGCCCCGGTCGCGCTCGAGTTCAGCGAGCAGCCCGGTGGCTTCGAGATGCAGCGGCCCGACGGCAGTCGCGTCGACGGCAGCAAGATCGCCGACGAGCAGGGTGCACCACTGCAGGAGATCGCCGCCGAGGTGTCCTACGCGGCCGCACCGGACGGGAAGGGGACGGCCGGTACGCCGGACGCGTCCGCCGTACCGAACGCGCCGCCGTGGACCGACATCGCCGACTACCCGAGCACGGTGATGGACAACCGGGTCGTGTACGTCGACGGCGTCGCCTACTCGGTGGCCGGCGGCAACGGCACCGCATCGTCGGCGGACGTGTTCGCCTACGACCCGGCTGCCCTGGCCTGGACGCCGAGGGCGGACGTGCCCGGAGCGCGCAACGCGATGGCGGTCGGTGCACTGAACGGCCAGATCGTGGCCACCGGCGGCTGGGCCGACGGCGGCCCGAGCCCGGACACCTGGGTCTACGACCCGGCGGGTGACACCTGGACGGCGGCAGCCGATGCGCCGGTGGCGCTCTCGGCATCCGGCCAGGCCGTGGTCGACGGGAAGCTGTACATCGTCGGTGGCTGCACCTCCAACGCGTGCACGCCGATGTCGAACGACGTCGCAGCGTTCGACGCGGCGTCCGGCACCTGGGAACAGCTCGCCGACTACCCCGCGGCGGTGGCGTTCGCCTCGTGCGGCGGCATCGACGGGATGGTCTACTGCACCGGCGGCAACGGCGGGGCAGCAGGAACGGCGGACAGCTACGTCTACGACCCCGGTGCCGACGCGTGGACCGCGATCCCGGACGCGCCGGTGGACACCTGGGCAGCCGGGTACGCCGTCGCGAACGGCATGCTCGTCGTCAACGGCGGCGTACAGGGTGCGGTGATCACCAACCGCACGTTCGGCTACGACCCGGCCGCGGGCGCGTGGACCGACCTGCCGAACTCCAACACCGCCAGGTACCGCGGCGGGATGGCGTGCGGGCTCTACAAGATCGGTGGCTCGTCGGGCGGCTTCACCGCGACGGTCGACAGCGAGATGCTGCCGGGCTTCGAGGAGTGCGCTGCCGGAGCGGCCGACGTCGAGTGGATGACGCTCAGCCGCACATCGGCGAACCTGGCACCCGGTCAGTCCGTCACCGTGCGGGTCACGACCGACCCGAACGTCGCCCAGCCGGGCACGTACACGGCATCGGTCGGCATCAAGGAGGACGCTCCGGGTTCGGTGGAGCCGGTCGACGTGACCATGAACGTCACCGCGCCCCTCGCCTGGGGCAAGCTCGTCGGCGTTGTCAGCGGCGCGTCCTGCACCGGCGACACCTCGGTGCTGCCGGGCGCGACCGTCCAGGTGGAGTCGTACGCAGGGTCGTGGACGTTCACGACCGAGTCGGACGGCACCTACGCCTACTGGTTCAGCACTGCTGCCAACCCGCTCGACGTCATCGTCAGCAAGGACAGCTATGTCCCGCAGACGCGACGGGTGCGGCTGTACCGCGGTGAGGAGACCCAGGCGAACTTCACCCTCAAGAAGGTGGGGTGCTGACCTGCACTAGGTGAGAACCGCGAGCCCGCCCCGACCTCGGTCGGGGCGGGCCCTCTTCTGCTTGGGTGTGTCCATGGTCAGCTTCGTCACCCGCTTCGACTTCCGCGTCCCCGGTGCCGACCCGGAGACCCGCCGCGAGGTCTTCGGGAGGGCCGTCGAGCAGGCGGCGTACGTCGAGCGGTGCGGGCAGGACGCGCTGATGCTCTCCGAGCACCACTCCTCCGGCGACGGCTACCTGCCCAGCCCGATCCCGGTGGCCGCCGCGTTCGCCGCGGTGACCGAGCGGATCCCGATCTCGATCGCGGCCCTGCTGCTCAACCTCTACGACCCGCTGCGGGTGGCCGAGGAGATCGCGGTTCTCGACCACCTGAGCGGCGGTCGGGTCAGCTACACGATCGGGCTCGGCTACCGGCGCGAGGAGTACGACCTGTTCGGCCGGTCGTGGTCCACCCGGGGCGCTGACATCGAGGCCGCGGTGCAGGTCCTGCAGCGGGCCTGGACCGGCGAGGAGTTCGAGCACGAAGGCCGTCGAGTGCGAGTGACCCCGACGCCGTACTCCCAGCCGCACCCGATGCTGTTCTACGGCGGCGGGTCGCCGGCGGCGGCGAAGCGGGCCGCCCGGCTGGGCCTCGGCTTCCAGCCACAGGACGCCGACCCGGCCCTGCGCGACCTCTACAACGAGGAGTGCCGGGCGCACGGTCGCGAGCCGGGGATCGCGATCCTGGCGCCGCCGGGACCGGCCAACATCTTCTGCGCCGAGGACCCGGACGCGTTCTGGGCCAAGTACGGCCACCACCTGCTCGCCGACGCCCAGGGCTACCAGCAGTGGCGCGACGCGGAGGTCACCTCCTACGTCCGCGACGACTCCGCCACCGTCGAGCAGATGCGGGCGCGCGGCGTCTACGCGGTGCTGACCGCGGACGAGCTGATCGCGAGGTGCAGGAGCAAGGAGATCCGGCTGGTCACCAGCCATCCGGCGTGCGGCGGCCTGACCGCCGAGCCCTCGTGGGAGAGCCTCCGGCTGATCAGCGAGGTCGTGCTGCCGGCGCTGCGGACTACCTGATCGGCGCTCCGGAGATGGTGCGAGCGATGACCAGCCGCTGGATCTCCGAGGTGCCCTCGAAGATTGTGTAGATCTTGGCGTCCCGGGCCATCCGCTCCACGGGGTACTCCCGCGTGTAGCCGTTGCCGCCGAGGATCTGCATCGCCCGCTCGGTGACGCGCACGGCGGTCTCGCCGGCGAACAGCTTCGACATCGACCCCTCGGCCTTGTCGAAGGCCTTGCCCTGCCGGGCCAGCCAGGCCGCCCGCCACACGAGGAGCCGGCTGGCCTCGATCGAGGTCGCCATGTCGGCGAGGGTGAACGCGATCGCCTGGTTCTCGATGATCGGCTTGCCGAACTGCTCGCGGGTCTTCGCGTACTCCAGCGCGATCTCGTACGCCGCCCGGGCGATGCCGATCGCCTGCGCGCCCACGGCCGGCCGGGTCCGCTCGAACGTGGCCATGCTGGCGTTCGCGGCGCCGGACCTGCCGGTCTCGCGGGCCCTGGCCAACCGCGCGTCGAGCTTCTCCTTGCCGCCGAGCAGGCAGCTGCCGGGGATCCGCACCTGGTCGAGCACGACCTCTGCGGTGTGCGAGGCCCGGATGCCGTGCTTCGCGAACTTCTGGCCCTGGCTCAGGCCCTTGGTCTTCGGCGGGACCAGGAAGCTCGCCTGCCCGCGCGCCCGCAGCTCCGGGTCGACGACGGCGGTCACGATGTGGATGTCGGCGAGGCCGCCGTTGGTCGCCCAGGTCTTGTTGCCGTTGAGCACCCACTCGTCGGTGGCCTCGTCGTACGTCGCCTTGGTCCGCATCGCGCCCACGTCGCTGCCGGCGTCCGGCTCGGAGGAGCAGAACGCGGCGACCTTGAGGTCGCCCGGCTCGCCGAACATCTGCGGTGCCCACTCGGTGAGCTGCTCGGGGGTGCCGTTGGCCTGGAGGCCGGCGGCGGCCAGAGCGGTGCCAGCGATCGAGAGACCGATGCCGGCGTCACCCCAGAACAGCTCCTCCATCGCGACCGGGATGCCGAGGCCGGTCTCCTCGAAGGCCTGGGTCGCGAAGAAGTCCAGAGAGTAGAGGCCGACCTTCGCTGCCTCCTCCAGCACCGGCCACGGGAACTCCTCGCGCTCGTCCCACTCGGCGGCTGCGGGCCGGACCACGTCGGCGGCGAAGGTGTGCACCCAGTCACGGAGCTCGAGGTTGTCGGGACCCAGCTCGAAGGACGGACTCGTCGTCATGCCCGCAGGCTAGTGCTCCGCCCGCCGTGCCAGGTGTGCGCTCGACGCGTGAACAGCCCGCAGCCGACGAAGAAGATCAGGATCCAGAACGGCAGGTGGGTGACGACGCTGAGCACGATCAGGAGCGCAGCGATCGGCACGAACGGCACCGGCCGCCACCCCCGGGACCGACGGCCGCGGGGATGCCGGTCGGGTGCCTGCCGGGGGAGGTCGTGGAAGATCGGCTCGAGGTCGGCCGCCACCCGCGCCGTCCAGATCGCGTCCAGCCGCTCGGCATGCTCCTCGGCGTCGAGCCGACCCTCGGCGTAGTGCTCGACGAGCTGCGCCGAGGCCCGGTCGCGGTCTGCGTCGCTGAGGCGGGTCTCCGGGTTCATGGCTCCTCCGTCTCCTCCGGCGCGTGCCCGTCGGCGAGCACGCCGTACAGCTTGCGGCGGGTGTCGATCAGGATCTCGACCGCGGCCTGGCGCTGGGCGTCGGAGCCGGCGGTGACGATCTGCCAGACGGCTCCCATCACCTGCCCGATCTCCGGCTTCAGGTCAGCGAACTCCACGCCGTCGCGCTCGTCACGCTGACCTCGCTCGAAAGGGGCCCACACCGCGGCGAGCTCGTCGACGTGCTCCTCGCAGTAGCGGACGCCGTCGGCGGTCAGCCGGATGCTGCGCCGCCCGTGCTCGTCGTCGGACTCCACGAGCCCCTCGTCCTGCAGCTGCTGGATGGTCGGGTACACCGACCCCGGGCTGGGCCGCCACGCGTCGCCGCTGCGCTCGCCGATCTGCTGGATCACCTGGTAGCCGTTGATCGGCTCCTCCCACTTCACGGCAGCGTGCAGCACGTCCAGGATCGCGGAGCGTACGTCGCCCCGCCGCACCCGCGGGCCAGGGCGGCGCGGCTGCTCCCCCATGCCGAACATGCCGGCCATCCAGGGCGGGGGTCCGTGGTGTCCCGGGTGTCCCCAGCCCGCTCCAGGGCCCCAGTGGCCCCCTCGTCCTCGTCGTCCCATGTCCTTCTCCTGACTATCGTTCGTGGATCGCTGATGTGTCGCGATATATCGCGACTGTACGCGATCGCCGATGCCGGAGCAAGCAGGAATTCGCGGCTAGCGCGCCAGCCAGTCGGCGTAGGCGTCGAACGTGTACGGCCGGCCGAGGAAGTCGGCGACCAGGTCGGCGGCGTCCTTGCTGCCACCGGGCGCGAGCACGCGGTCCCGGTAGCGCCGGGCGACGTCGGGCTCGAACATGTCGTCGCCGAACGCGCTGAACAGGTCCTTCGCGATCACCAGCGACCACATGTAGGTGTAGTACGCCGAGCTGTAGCCGGCGAGGTGGCCGAAGCTCGCGAACATCCGGGTGCCGTCGATGTAGGCGAACGGCGCGTACTGCTCCTGCAGCTCGATCATCCGGGCGGTCAGGTCGGCCGGTCGATCGGCGTGGAACCAGTAGGACATCGCCGCGTAGTACATCTGGGTCCGGGCGTAGATGCCCTTGCCGTAGTCGTCGGCCCGGCGCATCCGCTCGACGAGCGCGGAGGGGATCGGCTCACCGGCCTCGTCGGTCGCGAACGTCTGGAGGACGGCGGCGTCCCACGCCCACTCCTCCAGCATCTGGCTGGGCGCCTCGACGAAGTCCCATTCGGTGGCGACTCCGGCGAACCTGGTCCAGCGGCCGCGCCCACCGAGCACGTGGTGGACGAGGTGACCGAACTCGTGGAACAGCGTGACGACGTGGTCGTGCTCCATCAGGCCGGCCGGGAAGTTGCAGACCAGCACGCCCTCCGGGAGCTGGCGGCCGAGCACGCCTTCGGTGAGCGTGAACTGGGCGGCGTGCTTGTACTTGCCCTCGCGCGGGTGCAGGTCGAGGAAGATCCGGCCCAGCCGTTCGCCGCCGGCCCCGTCGTACACGTCGTACGCCGTCACCTCGTCGGACCAGAGCTCGACATCGTCGACCGGCTCGTAGCGGAGCCCGAACAGCCGACCGGTGACGTCGAGCAGGCCCTGGCGCACCCGGTCGAAGCCGAAGTACCTGCGCACCACCTGGGAGTCGACGTCGTAGTGCTCCTTGCGCACCAGCTCCTGGTAGTAGCTGCCGTCGGCCGCGTCGATCGTGGCCGCGTCGGGGACGTCGCGGCGGTAGCGCTCGTAGAGCAGCTCGAGGTCGCGACGCATCGGCTCCTCGGCCGCGGCCGCGATCCGCTCGATGAACTCGGGGATCGCGCGGCCCTTCTTGATCATCTTCACGTCGGCGTCGTACGACGCCCAGTCGTCGTAGCCGACCAGCGTCGCGAGCTCGTGGCGCAGGTCGAACAGCTCGGTGAGCAGGCCCTCGGTCTCGGGCCACCCGCGGGTCAGGAACTGGACGGTGAGCTCGCGGCGGATCTCGGCGTCGTGCGCGAACATCCGGAGCGGGATGGCGTCGGGGTAATCGGTGGTGACCGAGACCAGACCCTCGTCGTCGACCGGGTGCGCCGCGATCCAGTCGGCCGGCATCCCGTCGAGCCGGTCGGGAGCCACCCGGATGCTGCGCACGTCGTCGCGGATCACCTTGCCGAACTGCTGGTCGACCTCGGTGATCCGCTCGTTGATCGCGGTGACCCGGGCCCGCGTCTCGTCGTCACCCGCGACGCCGGCGCGCGTGAAGGTCTCGAGCACCTTGTCGAGGAGCCGAGCGGCCTGCTCGTCGAGACGCGCCGGATCGAGCCCGGCGAAGACGTCGTAGATCGCCCGGTCGAGGCTGAGCTCGGTCGACAGCCGCATCGCGTCCTGCTCCGCCCGCTCGGCGGTGTCGCGGACCGGCTCCAGCGGATGCACGTTGCTGAAGAGCGAGCCCACTGCCGCCACGTTGCTGAGCTCCAGCGACAGCTCGTCCCAGACCTCGAGCGCGTCGAGCGCGTCGGCAGGCGGGGCGGAGCGAAGCGTCTCGGCCAGCTCGCGGGCCCGGTCCAGGCCCTCGGTCGCCCGAGTGGCGACCCACTCCTCGGCGTCAGCGGCTGCGGGCAGGGACAGGGCGTCGAGAATCACTTGGCCAGACTGCCACGGCGCCGGGAGAGGTAGGCCCGCTCGGCCTCGTTCTCGGTGGCCACGATCGCCGCGTCGTACGCCGCCCGCGCGTCCGCGCTCCGACCGAGCCGGCGCAGCAGGTCGGCGCGGGTCGCGTGCCACGCGTGGTAGGTGTCCAGCGGCAGCTTGTCGACCATGGCCAGGCCGACCCCGGGACCGTCGAGCTCGGCGACCGCGATCGCGCGGTTGAGCTGGACGATCGGCGACGGGTCGACGGCGTACAGCTGTTCGTAGAGCGTGGCGATCTGCGACCAGTCGGTGTCGGCCGCGGTGCGCGCGTCGGTGTGCACGGCGTTGATCGCGGCGAGGAGCTGGTAGCGACCGGGCCGGTTGCGCTGTAGGCACTCGCGGACCAGTTCGTGGCCCTCTGCGATCAGCTCGCGGTCCCAGCCGCCGCGGTCCTGCTCGTGCAGCGGCACCAGCTCACCGCCCGCCTCGCGGGTGTCGCGGCGCGACTCGGTCAGCAGCATCAGGGCCAGCAGCCCGGTCACCTCGGGCACCTCGGGCAGCAGCGACCGCATGACTCGGGTCAGCCGGATCGCCTCACCGGTGAGGTCCTCGCGGACCGCGGCCGAGCCCGAGCTGGCGAGGTAGCCCTCGTTGTAGACGAGGTAGAGCACGGCCAGCACTCCGGCCAGCCGCTCGGTCAGGTCCGCGGCGTCGGGCACCCGGAACGGGATGTTGGCGCCCTTGATCTTGGCCTTCGCACGGGTGATGCGCTGGGCCATCGTCGTCTCGGGGACCAGGAACGCCTGCGCGATCTCGCCGACGGTCAGTCCGCCGAGAAGGCGCAGGGTCAGGGCCACCCGCGCCTCGGGTGCGAGGGCAGGGTGGCAGCAGGTGAAGATCAGCCGGAGCCGGTCGTCCTCGACCAGGCCGGTGGGCTCGTGGGGTGTGCCGTCGTTGATCACGTGGGCCGCCTCGTGTTTCGCGTCCCGCTGCCGCTCCCGCCGGATCTTGTCGATGGCCTTGTTGGCGGCCGTCGTGGTCAGCCAGGCACCCGGGTTGGGCGGGGTGCCTTCGACAGGCCACTTCTCGAGGGCGACCAGGAGCGCCTCGCTGGCGGCGTCCTCGGCGACGTCGATGTCGCCGAAGCGCCGCACCAGCGAGGCAACGATCCGGCCGTACTCCTCGCGAAAGATCCGCTCGATCGCGGAGGCGGGGTCGCTCACTCAGGCCCGGACTGGAACGGCCGGACCTCGACCGTGCCCCGGCAGGCCGCCGACCCTTCCGTGGCCCACTTGAGCGCAGCGTCGAGGTCGGGTGCCTCGATGATCCAGAAGCCGCCGAGGTACTCCTTCGACTCGGCGTAGGGACCGTCGGTCACGATCGGGGTGTCCCCGGTGGCGTCCACGGTCGTCGCCTGGTCGACCGAGTGCAGGCCGCCGGCGAAGACCCACACGCCCGCGGCCTGGAGCTTCTCGTTGAACTTGCCGGTGTCGGCGAACGACTGCTGCATGTCCTCCTCGGACATCGCGGCGTACTCCTCGTCCGAGCCGTGCACGGAAAGCAGGTACTGGGTCATGACGTTCTCCTCAGGTCGTTGGGCGGCCTCTTGGCTGCCCTTCACCCTCTCCACGAACCGGCAGCCCGAGATACGACAACCTTGGCAGAATTCTCCTTGGCTTACTCTCGAGATATGGCCAGCTACGAGGTCAACGACGCCGGGGTCCGGCACGCGCGCAAGCTGATCGAGGCGCGGCAGTACGTGCTCGACAGTGACTGGGGTGAGGTGCAGCCCAACGCCGACGCGGAGAACGACTACCTCGAGCGACACAGCTGGGAGGAGTACGCCGCGTGGCACCTCGGCCTCACCGAGGGCGCCAATGACGAGACGAAGGCGCGGTACGCGTTCGTCTGCGGCGACCTGCGGCGCGTGCACCGCACCGCCCTGATCGCCTGCGTCTACCGCGCGTCCGAGTGGCGGCACAAGGCGGTCGAGCTGGCCGCGCACGACCTGCTGCAGGAGCTCGACAAGGCCGCCGGGATCGAGTGACCTAGCCGGTCCACCACTACCGTTGCCCGGTGCAGATACGGGGGTTGGTGGCCGACACCCGACCGCTGCGCAACGCGCACTTCCGGCGGCTCTGGTCGGCCAACATCATCACCGTCATCGGCGCCCAGCTCACGGTGGTCGCGGTGCCCGCGCAGATCTACGCCGAGACCGGCTCGTCGGCGTACGTCGGCCTGACCGGTGTCTTCGGGCTCGTCCCGCTGGTGGTGTTCGGGCTGTGGGGCGGCGCGCTCGCCGACGTCTTCGACCGGCGGACGGTGCTGATCGTCACGACGGTGGGGCTGATCGGCACCAGCGCGCTCTTCTGGCTTCAGGCCGCCGCCGGTGGTGACAACGTCTGGCTGCTGCTCGGCCTGTTCTCGGTGCAGCAGGCGCTGTTCGCGGTCAACCAGCCGACCCGGTCGGCGGTGATCCCGAAGCTGGTCGGCGAGGAGCTGCTGCCGGCCGCGAACTCGCTGAACATGACCGTGATGATGGCCGGGGCGATCGCCGGGCCACTGGTGGCCGGCGCGCTTATCCCGGTGCTCGGGTTCGAGTGGCTCTACCTCATCGACACGTTCACGCTGTTCGCGACGCTGTCCGCCGTGGTGCGGCTGCCGCGGCTGCCGGTGGAGGGCGCACCCGGCCGGGCGCCCGGCCTGCGCTCGGTCGTGGAGGGGTTCACGTACCTGCGCACCCAGCCGGTGCTGCTGATGTCGTTCCTCGTCGACATCATCGCGATGGTGTTCGGGATGCCGCGGGCGCTGTTCCCGCAGATCGCGCACGAGAGCTTCCACGGCCCGAGCGAGGGTGGGCTGGCGTTCGCGCTGCTGTTCGCGGCGATCCCGGCCGGAGCCGTCATCGGCGGTGTGCTCTCGGGCTGGGTGTCGCGGATCAGCCGACAGGGATTCGCGGTCGTGGTCTCGATCCTGGTGTGGGGTGCCGCGATGGCCGGCTTCGGTCTGGCGACCGCCCTCGCCGACAGCTGGCCCGACGCCATGCTGATCGTGGCCGCGCTGACGCTGATGGTCGGCGGCGCCGCGGACATGACCTCGGCGGCGTTCCGGATGAGCATGCTCCAGTCGGCGAGCGACGACGCCGTCCGCGGCCGGCTGCAGGGGATCTTCCTGGTCGTCGTCGCGGGCGGCCCCCGGATCGCCGACGTCGCGCACGGTGCGTCGGCGGCAGTCGTGGGAACGGCGGCCGCGGCCGCCGGCGGTGGGGTGCTCGTCGTGATCGGGACCGTGGTCGCGTCGCTCGCCGTACCGTCGTTCGTGCGCTACCGGGTGACTAGGCCCCCAGCAACCCCTTGACGTACGCCGCCTGGCCGACGTGCTGGGTGTCGTCGTTGACCACGCTGATCAACCGCACGCCGAGGGTGACCGGCGGGTCCCAGCGCTCGTCGACCACGCGGTCGAGGTCGTCGGGACCGAGCCCGGCGAGGTAGTCCAGGGTCCGGCGGTGGGTGGCGTCGTAGTACTCCGCCAGCAGGTCGGCGTCGGCCCGGAACTGACCGACCTGCTCGCTGGAGTGGCCCCAGCCGTGCTCCTCGGTGGCGTAGGGCAGGTTGAACCGGTCGGCGAACCGGCCGGCGACCCAGACCTGTTCGGTGCCGGCGACCTCGGCGACATGGTCGTCCTGCACCCGGGTCAGGTGCCAGACCAGCCAGCCGATCGGGTTGGCGTCCGGCGTCGGTCGATGCACGAGGTCGTCGGGGCCGAGCCCGTCCAGTACGGCGTGCACGCTCTCGCGCACCCGCTCGAGGGCCTCGGTCAGCAGGTCGGCGGGGGTCATGCCTCCGACGTTACGCGCGGAGCCACGTACCGCTCGACCATCGCGCGCTCGTCCGCCTCGTCGCGACCGGGCACCGTGAGCAGGGACAGGATCACCCGCACCAGCCAGCGGGCGTCCTCGGGGTCGTCGACGACGCTCAGGCCGAGCGCTTCGATCACCTCCGAGGACTGTGCGAGCGCTGCGGTCCGGGCGGCGTCGCCGTCGGCGAACCAGGCGGCCAGGGTCGGGGTCTCGCGCACACGGCGTACGGCGTCGAGCACGGCCTCGGTCACCAGCCCGGCCGCTTCGACACCGTCAAGTGCGGCTGCCACCTCGCGGCCGACTCGGCGCGCCTCGCGGTGCACGAACGCGGTGTGCAGCTCCTCGCGGTCGGCGAAGTAGCGGTAGAGCGTGGCCCGCGAGCAGCCGGCCGCGCGCGCGATCTCGCCCATGCCGACCGTGCCGACGCCGTGCTCGACGAACAGCTCTGCCGCGGCGTCGAGAATCCGCTCGGCGGCCAGCTGGCTGCGCTCGTCGGCGAGCCAGGTCATGACCCCACCCGGAACGGCACGGTGGTCGGTCGTCGTACGTAGGCACCGGGCGCCCATTCGATCGCGTCGACGTCGACGGTGAACTCCGGGCAGCGGTCGAGCAGCTCCTCCAGCGCCACCCGGGCCTGCATCCGCGCCGCGTTGGCGCCGAGACAGAAGTGGTTGCCCTGGCTGAACGTCAGGATCTGCCCCGGGTTGCGGCGTACGTCGAGGTCGTCGGCGTCCGGCCCGTACCGGCGCGGGTCGCGGTTCGCGGCGCCGTAGAGAAGGAGCACCTTGCGGCCGGCGGGGATGGTCACGTCGTGCAGGGTGACGTCGCTGGTGGTGGTGCGGGCCAGTCCCTGGACGGGCGACGTGAGCCGCAGCAGCTCCTCGACAGAGGGGCCGATCAGCTCGCGGTCGTCGACGAGCGCGCGGCGCTGGTCGGCGCGCTCGGTGAGCAGCTGGACGGCGCCGCCGAGCATTCCGGTGGTCGTGTCGTTGCCGCCAGTGACCATCGTGAACACGTAGGCCAGGATCGAGAGCAGGCCGCGGTCGTCGTCCCCGACACCGGCCGCGACCAGGTGCGAGACCGTGTCGTCGCCGGGCTCCCGCCGGCGCCGCTCGACCAGCTCGGAGAAGTAGCCGAGCATCTCGGCGATCGCATCCGGCGCTCCGGTCACGTCGCCGACCGCGCCCGCCGCCACGATCGCGTCGGTCCACCCGTCGAAGCGGCCGCGGTCCTCCTCCGGTACGCCGAGGTAGTGCGCGACCACCATGCTCGGCAGCGGCTTGAACACCTCGGCCACGATGTCGCCCTCGCCGCGGGCGACGATGCCGTCGAGCCGCTCGCGCACGAACGCCCGGACGGCGGGCTCGACGCTGACCACCGCCCGCGGCGTGAAGCCGCGGGAGACGAGTCGCCGGAACGTCGTGTGGTCGGGCGGGTCCTGCATCACCATCGGCGGGTTGTCCGCGAGGCCGATCCGCTCGAGCTCGTCGTAGTGCACGGTCAGGCCCTCGGCGCTGCTGAAGGTGCCGGCGTCCACGGCCGCGGCCATCACGTCGGCGTGCCGGCTCAGGACGTAGTAGTCGAGCTCGGGCGCCGACTCCGGGACGACGTGGTGGACCGGGTCGTGGTCGCGGAGCGCGGCGTACCCGGTCCACGGGTCACGCCACGCCTCGCCGCCCCCGGGGACGTAGCGCGGCCGCTCGGACGTCTGGGTCGCCATGTCACGAGTGTGAGACAGATAGGTGAATCTGTCTAGTTGACGTACTCCACCGCGGTCGCGGCCCCGAGCCGGGCGTTGTTGCGGACCAGCGCGATGTTGGCGGTGAGGCTGGCGCCGTCGGTGATCTCGACGATCCGGCCGAGGAGGTACGGCGTCGCGTCCTTGCCGGTGATGCCGAGCCGGTCCATGTCGGCGAGCGCCTGGTCGATGATCGCGCCGATCTCGTCGGCGGGGATCTCGTCCTCGGCCGGGATCGGGTTGGCGACCACGATGCCCGAGCGCAGCCCGAGCGACCACGCGGAGCGCATCACGGCGGCCACCTCGGCCGCCGAGTCGACCCGCATCGGCGCAGCATGCCCGCTGGAGCGGGAGAAGAAGGATGGGAACTCGTCGCTCCCGTGCACCAGCACTGGAACGCCGTACGTCTCCAGCGTCTCCAGGGTCAGCCCGATGTCGAGGATGCTCTTCACCCCGGCGCTGATCACCGCGACCGGCGTGCCGCCGAGCTCGGTCAGGTCGGCGGAGATGTCGAAGGTCTGCTGCGCGCCCCGGTGTACGCCGCCGAGCCCGCCGGTCACGAACACCGAGATACCGGCCAGCGCCGCCAGCCGCATCGTCGAGGCGACGGTGGTCGCGCCGTGCAGGCCGCGCGCGACGACGTACGGGAGGTCGCGGACGCTGACCTTCACCACGTCCGGGTCACTGCCGAGCAGCTCGAGGTCGTCGGGACTGAGGCCGATCCGCGGCCGGCCGTCGAGGATCGCGATCGTCGCCGGCACCGCGCCGCCGTCGCGGACGATCCCCTCGACCTCGACCGCCATCTCGACGTTGCGGGGGTAGGGCATGCCGTGGCTGATGATCGTGCTCTCGAGTGCCACCACGGGCCGGCCCTCCGCGAGCGCGGTGGCGACCTCGTCGGTGACCGTCAGCAACGGGATCATCGGAGCGCCGCGCCGAGATCGGGCCGGACCGTGGCCGGGGAGGCCACCGTGAGCGCTGCCGCTTCGTGCCCGAGCCGCGCGGCGTCGACCACGTCCTTGCCGGAGAGGACGCCGTGGCAGAACGCCGCCAGCATCGCGTCGCCGGCACCCGTGACGTCGACGACCTCGGCCGCCACCGAAGGGAGTCGCGTGGAGCCCTCGTTGTTCACCAGGCGCGACCCCTCGGCGCCGCAACGCACCCACACCAGCTGAATGCCGCGCGCCACCAGGTCCACGCAGTCGCCCAGCACCTCGAGCTCGTCGAGGTTGGGGGTGATCGCGAACAGCGGCCGGGACCCGTCGAGCAGGTCGGCCAGCGCGGCCGCCTTCGGGACGCTGACCGGGTCGATCACGACCGGTACTCCGGCCGCGGCGGCCAGGTCCCAACCGGCGATGAGGGCGTCGCGCGGGAGGTTGCCGTCGAGCACCAGCAGCCCGGACCGGGCGATCACCGCGCCAGCGGCGCGCACGTCGTCCGCGGTGAGCGACTCGGTGGCCACCATGTCCGAGACCGCGACCGAGAGCTCGCCGGCGTCGTCGAGCACCGCGACGTAGGTGCCGGTCGAGCCGGGGACCCTGCGGACCAGCCGCACGTCGACGCCCGCCGCCGAGGTGGCCGCGAGCAGCTCGTCGCCCAATGCGTCCGAGCCGACGGCCGCAACCAGGACCGTCGGAGTGCCGAGCCGGGCGAGGTTCTCGGCGACGTTGCGACCCACGCCGCCCGGCGACCGGACCACGTGACCGGGGTTGCTGGTGCCCGTCACCACCGGCCGGGCGCTGCGGGCCTTGACGTCCATGTTCGCCCCGCCGATCACGACGGCACTCACGTGAGCTTCTCCAGCCGGGCTCGAAGCGCGTCCACGCGGTGGGAGTTGCCGTGCAGCGCGACGTACCGCTCGCCGTACGTCGCGAGCAGGGCGTCGTCGAGGCGGCGTACGGCGCCGGGCGGGTAGCGGTAGCCCATGCGGGAGTTGAGGTCCTCACCGCCGCTGCCGCGGACCACCTCGGCGAGCTCGTCGAGCGAGTCGATGCCGAGCTCGAGCAGCAGCCCGGAGATCCAGGCGTAGTGGTCGGTGCGCGACCAGCCGGCGTCCTCGTACTGCCCGGCGAGGAACGCGGCGAGCTCTCGCGGGTCGATGCGCGGGTCGTCGGGTGCGGCGTCGGTGCGGTCGAGGGTGCCGGTGCGCAACCGCTCCCGGATCGTCAGGAACTCCTGGTCGGCCAGCTCGAGCAGCCCGGCGGCCAGCGTGAAGCGGCGGTCCAGGTCGCGCGCGTGCTCCTCGGGGACCGTGCCCTTGTAGCGGATGTCGTGCTCGAACTCCGCCCACGCGTGCTGCAGCACGGTGCGGATCTGCACCTGCGCGATCCGCCCGCGGAGGTCGGCGTACGCCGGGTCGCTCTCGCGCGCCGCGTCGAGCGCGATCAGCAGGTGCCGGCTCGCGTACCCGAAGCGGCCCTCGCTCGCGGTCTCCTGGCCGAGGTCGCGGTCGTCCTTGACGACGACCTGGTCGTCGAGCAGCTCGGCGACCGCGGAGACGTCGCTGTGCACGTAGGTGATGACCCGGACGCCGATCTGGTCGGTGATGTCGATGAGCGGATCCGGGAACGCCCGCCTGCCGTCGACCACCCGGCCGGCCTTCGCCGCGAACGAGGCGATGCCCTTCGTGCGACCGGTGACGCTCAGGTAGTTGATGCCCGCCTCGTCGAGGATGCTCGTCACCAGCGCGACGAACCGCTCCCCCGCGACGACCAGCTCGGGCTCGCCCGCGGCGTACGCCTCGATCGCTGCCTTCACCCGGTCACGTGCCACAGCCGAAACCTACTAGCGCTGGTCGTGCCGATGATTAAGGCTGTCGGCGGCGGTCCGTACGGTGCTGGGTATTCGGGACACGAAGAGGAGAGCGATGAGCGAGATGATCCGGGCCACGGGCCTGGTCAAGCGATACAAGGAGGTCGAGGCGCTCAAGGGTCTCGACCTGTCGGTCCCCGAGGGCAAGGTGCTGGCGCTGCTCGGCCCCAACGGAGCCGGCAAGACGACCGCCGTCCGCATCCTGGCGACGCTGATCCAGCCTGACGGCGGCAGTGCCGAGGTCGCCGGGGTCGACGTGCTCAATGACCCCGCCGGGGTCCGCGCGCGGATCGGCCTGTCGGGGCAGTACGCCGCGGTCGACGAGCACCTGACCGGCTACGAGAACCTCGAGATGGTCGGCCGGCTCTACGGCCTGGGCAAGGCCCGGGCCAACGACCGGGCGCGCGAGCTGCTCGAGCGGTTCGACCTCACCGACGCCGCCGACCGTCCCTCGAAGACCTACTCCGGCGGCATGCGCCGCCGGCTCGACCTGGCCGGCGCTCTGGTCGCTGCGCCGCCGGTGCTGATCCTCGACGAGCCCACCACGGGGCTCGACGTGCGCGCGCGGCAGCAGATGTGGGATGTCATCCGTGACCTGGTCTCCTCCGGCGCCACGCTGCTGCTCACCACGCAGTACCTCGAGGAGGCCGACCGGCTGGCCGACGACATCGTCGTCATCGACCACGGCACCGCCATCGCCCGGGGCACCGCCGACGAGCTGAAGTCGCAGACCGGCGGCGAGAAGATCGAGGTCGTCCTGGCCGACGCGTCGCAGCGCGACGCGGCAGTGCGCGTCCTCAGCGGCGTCGCCCGCGGCGAGACCCAGGAGACCGGCGACACCGGCAAGTCCTTCGCCGCCTCGGTCGACGGCGGCCAACAGGCGCTGCTCCAGGTGCTCCAGGGCTTCGCCGACGCCCAGATCGAGGTCGTCGACGTCGGCCTGCGTCGCCCGACCCTCGACGACGTGTTCATGGCCCTCACCGGCCACGCGGCCGAGGTCGAGGACGCGACCGAAGAGACCGAGAAGGCCCAGGAGGTCCCGGCATGAGCACCGACGTCCGTGAGTCCGTGACCCGCAGCAGCGGCATCGCCGGAGCGGCCAGCGATGGCTGGGTGATGGCCAAGCGCAACCTGATCAAGATCAAGCGGGTGCCCGACATCCTGGTGTTCGTCCTGATCTCGCCGATCATGTTCGTGCTGCTGTTCGCCTACGTCTTCGGCGGCGCGATCGACGTACCCAACGTCGACTACAAGGAGTTCCTGGTCCCGGGCATCTTCGCCCAGACCGTGGTCTTCGGTGCCACCTTCACCGGCTACGGCCTGGCCGACGACATGCAGAAGGGCATCATCGACCGGTTCCGGTCGCTGCCGATGTCCCAGTCAGCCGTGCTCGTCGGGCGGACGACGTCCGACGTCGCCTACAACATCATCTCGCTGGCCATCATGGGCCTCACCGGCCTGCTGGTCGGCTGGCGGATCCGCGAGGGGCTCGTCGACGCCGTCCTCGGCTTCCTGCTGCTGCTGGTCTTCGCCTACGCGATCAGCTGGATCATGGCCTACGTCGGGCTGCTGGTGCCGAGCGTCGAGGTCGTCAACAACGCCTCGTTCATCGTGATCATGCCGCTGACGTTCGTCTCCAACGCGTTCGTGCCGCAGACGTCGTTCGACGGCGTGCTGAAGACGTTCGTCGAGTGGAACCCGGTGTCCACGCTCACCCAGGCCTGCCGCGAGCTGTTCGGCAACACGGGCGGCATCGCCGCACCGGACTCCTGGGCGATGCAGAACCCGGTCGTCTACACGTTGATCTGGTCGGCGGCGATCGTCGCGGTGTTCGCGCCGTTGTCGGTCCGCCAATACCGGCTGTCCGCCAAGAAGTAGGAGTTCATCTCTAGGGTTCTGGGCATGACCGAGCCCGAGGCCGTCGTGCGCCGCTTCTTCGAGCTGCTCAACTCGAAGGATGCGGCGACGGCGGCCGAACTTCTTGCCGAGGACGTGGAATGGCGCAACACCGGGATGCCCACGATCCGGGGCGGCCGACGGGTCGGCGGCATCCTGCGCGACATGGAGAAGCGCCGGATCAGCTTCTCGGCCGAGCTGCACCACGTGGCCGGCAACGGCGCGTTCGTGCTGACCGAGCGCACCGACTACCTGGGCTGGGGCCGCTTGGCCACGGACTTCTGGGTCTGCGGCACGTTCCGGATCGAGGACGCCCGGATCGCGCTGTGGGACGACCACTTCAGCCTCGGCAACGTCGCCACCGGCATCGGTCGCGGCGCCGTGCGCGCGCTCAGTGGTCGAGGTCGATCCTGACGGTGAGCAGGTCGGTGCCCATTCCGCGCACCGCGGCAGAGTTCAGCTTGGTGCTACGTCGCCGTTCGCCCATGATCCGCTGACGTTCGCGCGGGTCGTCGTCGGGCATCGGCACCGCGGTGCCCGCGCGCCACTTCCCGCGGACCTTCACCCGGACCCGCGGGTTGGCCTCGATGTTGCGGACGTACGCCGCCCGCCGGCCGTGCTCGGAGACGATCCAGAAGGTGTCCTCGTCGAGGCCGTCTCCGACGGGCACGCGGCGCGGGACCCCGCTCTTGCGGCCGATCGTCTCGAGCACCGAGTAGCCCGGGATCCGGATGCCTCGCTCGAGAGCGGTGCGGACGACCGGGTTGCCGATCCGCTTCTGGAAGCCGTTGACGAGGCGGTACTTGTCCATCAGGCCGTCTGGGCGGTGGGGGCGTAGAGGCTGACCGGCAGCTCCTCGACGCCGTAGACCGCCGAGAGCTTGCGGAAGTCGAGGTCGGAGACGTCGGCCGTGACGTGCAGGTCGGGGAACCGGTGCGCCAGCGCACGGAGCGCGATCCGCAGCTCCATCCGGGCCAGCTCGGACCCGACGCAGCGGTGCAGCCCGTGCCCGAACGCGAGGTGCCGGGTCGGCTCTCGGTGCGGGTCGAAGGTCTCCAGGTCGGCACCCAGCGCCGGGTCGCGGTTGGCGGTCAGCAGCGAGACGCCGACCACGTCGCCTGCGTGGATCTGCTGGCCACCGAGCTCGAGGTCGCGTCGCGCGAACCGCACGAAGGCCAGCTGGACCACGGTCAGGTAGCGGAGCAGCTCCTCGATCACCCGGTCGACGGTCTCGTCGTCCTCGCGACAGAGCGCCATCGCCTCGGGGTTGTCGGCGAGCAGGTAGGCGCCCAGGGAGAGCATGCTCGCGGAGGTCTCGTAGCCGCCGAGGAAGACGCCGTCGGCGAGCCCGCCCAGGGTGACGTCGTCGAGCTCCTCGCCGTGGTCGGTGAGCAGCGCGCCGATCAGCCCCGGGCCGGGTGCCGCACGCTGCTTGGCCACCGAGCTGATCAGGAAGTCACGGGAGTGGCCGGCGGCGTCGAATGACCCGGACGAGCCGGTGCTGAGGTCGAAGCGGGCGACACCCAGGCTGTGGAACTTCGCTCGGTCGTCGACCGGAAGGCCGAGCAGCTCGCAGATCACCTCGAACGGCACCGGGAACGCGAAGTCCCGCACCAGGTCCACGTCGGGTCCTGCGGCCTCCATGGCGTCGAGGCGTTCGGCGACGATGCCCTCGATCAGCGGCTCCAGCCGGGCCAGCCGCTTCTTGGTGAACTCCGGGGTGAGGTAACGGCGCAGCGTCGTGTGGTTGGGCGGGTCTGTCATACCGAGGCCACCCACCTGGTCCTTGGCGTCGCGACCCTCCTGGGGCACGAACTGGCCGAGGTCGTTGGAGAAGTCGTCTCCAGCGGCGAGTACGGCGCGGACCTGGTCGTAGCCGGTCACCAGCCAGATGCCTCGACCGAACAGATGGGCCAGCTGGCTCACCGGCTCGGTCTCGCGCAGCTGGGTCAGCTCCGGCACCGGGTCGAGCCCGTTGCGCTTGAACGGGACCTTCCAGGACTCGGGGAAGAAGCGCAGCTTGCGAAGGTCGAGCCCGTTGCTCATGGTGCGCTCGAGCGTCCGCATGGCCAGACGTTGTTTCACCGAGGCGAGGAACCGCATGGGGCAATCTCACCAGACGCGTGCCCCGAGAGCCCATCCGGAACCACCCTGACCAGACCAGGAGTCCGGTCAGGGCCGCGATCAGGTCGCGGTGAGGACCCGGGTCTCGACCTCTTCGAGCACCACCGGCTCGGAATGGGCGACGAGCTCGGCCTGCGACTGCGGGCTGCTCCAGACCTTTCTGAGCAGGGGGACGAACGCCTCCGCGGCGCCCCGGTCGTCGAACTCCAGGTCGATCAGGATCTGCTGCGGGTCGTCGGCACGGCGGTGGATCTTGTAGGACCGGACGCCGTTGTCTGCGCGGAAGCGGTCGAACTTGTCGAAGGCGGTCTTCCACGAGTCGAAGTCGTGGAGGGTGTTCTCGATGTGAAGTGTGGTCATGCATCGACCATCGCTCCGTCGGGTTGTCGCCAACATCCCCAGCCATGGGGATCTTCGCCCCGTCCGATCGGCCCTACGCTCGCACCATGGCCAGCCGGCGCGAGGTGCGCGACCGCATCGAGCGGCTCTGCGGCGCGGGGCTCAGCCCCAAGGCGCTGCGGGAGCAGGTGCTCGCCGCGCTCCGACCGGCGATGGCGTTCGACGCGCACGTCTGGCTGCTCACCGACCCCGTCACCCGAGTGAGCACGTCACCCCTCGCCGACGTGCCGATGATGGAGTGGCCGAAGCTGCCCGAGCTCGGCCGGCTGCGTTACCTGACCCCGGTGCTGCGCTGGTCCGACCTGATGGACGCGGGCCGCACCAGCGGTCTGCTCCTGGAGGACACCGAGGGCGAGCCCGAGCGCTCGCTGTTGTGGTCCGGAATGTTGCGTCAGTTCGGCGTGGTCGACGTGGCGTCGCTTGCGCTGTGGGACCGCTACGGCTGCTGGGCCTGGCTCGACCTGTGGCGCTGCGGTGACGCGGCGCCGTACGTCCGTCAGGACCGGGAGCTGCTCGAGGACCTCGCGGCGCCGCTGACCCGCGGCATCCGCGAGGCGCAGGCCCGCACGTTCGTCGACGAGACCGCGGACCTGGCGATGACCGGACCGGCCGTCGTGGTCCTCGACGCCGACCTGCAGGTGCGCAGCCAGACTGACTGGGCCTCGGAGACGCTGCGGCGGCTGAACCCTCCCGAGCAAGAGATCCCGACGATCCCCGCAGCGGTGTACAACGTCGGCGCCGCGCTGGTCGCGCACGAGAACGGAGTGCCGGTCGGTCCGCCGTGGAGCCGAGTCCACCTGGGTGCGGGCCGCTGGGTGACACTGCGCGCTGCCCGGATGGGCGATCCGCCTGACGACGACATCGCCGTCACGATCGAGCCGAGCACGCCCGGCGAGCGACGGGAGGTGTTCGCGCTCGCCCACGCCCTGAGCCCGCGCGAGCGGGAGGTCCTCGACCATCTCGCGAGCGGTGCCGACGCGAAGACGATCGCCGAGCGGCTGGTGCTGTCGCTGCACACCGTGCACGACCACGTGAAGGCGATCCTCGCCAAGACCGGTACGCCGCACCGGCAGGCGCTGCTCGCCCGGATCGTCGGCGCCTGAGCTCAGGAGGTGACGGTTCGCCGACCCCAGAGGCGCGGGCCGAGCAGTGCGGCGGCGGACGGGACGACCAGGCTTCGCACCACGAACGTGTCGAGGACCAGCCCCATCGCGATGATCGATCCCATCTGGGCGAGGGTGACCACGCTGCCCGACATCATCGCGACCATGCTGCACGCGAAGATCAGCCCGGCAGCCGTGATCACGCCGCCGGTTGCGGTGACCGCTCGTGCGATCCCGGCCCGGCTTCCGTCCGGCGCCTCCTCGCGCATCCGTTTCGCGAGCAGCAGGTTGTAGTCCGCGCCGACCGAGACCAACAGCACGAAGACGATCAGCGGCACGGTCCACTCGATCGGCTGGCCCATCAGCTCCTGCCAGAGGAGTACGCCGAGCCCCATCGCGGCGGCGTACGACAGCAGCACCGACGCGAGCAGCACCAGCGCCACCACCAGGCTGCGGAGGATGAGCAGCAGGATCAGGAAGACGGCCGCCAGGGTCACCAGCGAAACGAGGGCGAAGTCCTCGTCGGCGAGCTCGGCCAGGTCGGCGTTCAGGGTGGCGACGCCGGTCGTGCTCACCTCCGCATCGGCCAGCCGGGTGTTGCGCAGCCCGTCGACGACGGCCTCGCGCACCTCCACGGCCCGCTCGGACGCCTCCGCACCGAAGCCGTCGGTGGCGCCCAGCACCACGAACCGAGCAGTGTGCCCGTCGTCGGAGAGGTAGACGCGCGTGCTGAGCGCGAAACGCGGGTTGTCCAGGGCCACCGGCGGCAGGTAAAACCCGCCGATGGCGGGGTCACGGGACACCCTCCGGGTGTCGTGGAGGTACGACGACGCGCGGTCGAGGCCGGACCGGAGGTCGGAGACAGAGCTGCTCAGCCGCTCGGTGCCGCCGGCGAGCTCGTCGGTCCCATTGCTGATGGCGCCAGCGCCATCGGCGAGCCGACCCAGCTCGGTCCGCATCGTGTCCTGGCCCGCGGTCAGCTCGGCGGCACCGCGCTCGGCATCCCCGAGGCCACTCTCGAGACGGGCCAGACCGGCGTCGAGCTCGACCGTCCCGTTGGCGATCCGCCGGGCCGCGTCCGCCGCACGCTGCAGCCCGGGCAGCAGCTTGTCCCGCTCGCCCAGGTAGATCCGGCGGATCCCGTCGCGGGCGCGCCGGCAGTAGGGATCGAGTCCGCAGGTGAGGCTGCGGTTGAGGGCGTCGTGGGCGAGAGCCAGCCCGTCGACCGCGACCCGCGTCTGGTCGTAGGCCATGGCCAGCCCGTCGGCGAGGGTCCGCGCCCCGTCGCGGAGCCGCTGCAGGCCCGCTCCCGACCGCTCGACCCCGTCGGCCAGCCGGGCGACCCCGTCGTGCAGGCTTCGTACTCCATCCACCAGTCGCCCGGCACCGCTGGCCGCGAGGTCGGCTCCTTCAGCGAGCCGGCCGGCACCGCTGTCGAGCTCGTCGGCGCCGGCAGCCAGGCGGTCGGCTCCGGTCTCGCCGGCCCGCAGCCGACCGTTCGCAGCGTCGAGGCGGTCGCCGACCTGTCCGGCCTGGTAGCCGAGCGAGGCCTGGGTGATCCGGGTCCCGTCCGGACGGGTCACCGAGCGCACCGACTCGACGCCCTCGGTCCGGTCGGCCGACGCGGCCGCCTGCTCGAGCGCGGCCAGGTCCCGGGCGTTGCGGAGATCGTGGTCGGCATGGATCAGCACGTAGTCGGCGAGCGCCTCGTTGACGGGGTAGTGCTCGGCCAGGAGTGCGTACCCGCGGTTGCTCTCGGTGTCGTCGGGCTGTCCGCCGCGCTCGTCGAAGCTGGGCTCGAGGGCGGGATAGAAGGCAGCGAGCAGGATCAGCGGCAGCAGCCCCGCCGCGAGCACCCGGCCGGGTCGCGCGACCACGATGCCGGCCACCCGTGCCCAGCCGCGTCCGCCCGCCGACGCGCGGCGGGAGCGCGGGTCCAGCCAGCCACGCCGGCCCAGCAGGAGCATCGCCGCGGGCAGCAGGGTGAGGCAGAGCATCAGCGTGATCGCGACGCCGAGGGCGATCGCCGGCCCGGTGGTGTGGAACAGGCCGATGTGGGCCAGCGCCATGCCGGCGGTCGCCAGCACCACGGTGAGCGCGGACCCCGCGACCACCGGCCCGATCCGGACCGTCGCTGCGAGCACTGCTTCCCGGGGCTCGAGGCCGTCGCGGCGGTGCTCCTGGAACCTGCTCACCAGGAAGATCGCGTAGTCGGTCGCGGCGCCCAGCACCACGCCGGTGAGGAAGGAGCCGGTGAACGTCGAGACCGCGAACAGGTGCAGCCCGGCGAACGACGTCGCGGCCCTGGCAGCCCCGAGCGCGATCCCGATGAAGCCCAGGATCAGCCCGGTCACCGCGATCGACCGGTAGAGCAGCATCAGGATGATGGCGATCAGACCGATCGTGACCACGGTGATCCGGACCAGGCTGTGCTCCACCTCGGTGGCCATGTCGCCGATCGTCGCCGCGGGGCCGGTCACTGCCACCGCCAGTCCGGCCGGTGCGTCCGCATGGACGAGCTCGCGGACCGCCTCGATCTGCCGGATCGACGAGGGTGCGCCGGTCTCGCCGGGGATGCCGACCTGCAGGTACGCCGACTCCCCGTCGTCACTGGTCAGCGAGTCGAGCAGCGCGGGCCGGCGATCGACGGCCAGGACCGAGCTCACGTGCTCGTCGGCGCGGAGCTGGGGCGCCAGGCCCCGGAGGTAGCGGCGATCCGCACCGGTCAGGCCGCCGTCGCGTTCGGCGACGACGAACAGCACGCTGGTGCTGCGTCCGTTCCCGAACTCCTGGTCCATCAGCTCCAGCGCCTGCACGGCCGGTGCATCCGCGGGGACCACCGGCGTCGAGTCATCGGCGATCACCTCCTCGAGCTGCGGGAGCGCGAGGTTGAGGCCGCCCACGACGGCGAACCACAGGGCGATGACGATCCCGGCATGCCGGATCGAAAGCTGCGCGAACCTCACCCTCCAACGCTAGGAACCCTCGGCCCTGCGCGCATGGTGCGAAGGCGTGACCTTGGACTCCTACCAGGGGAGCAGCGTCCTCATCCCACGGGGCTAGACGCAGATCACACAGTCGTCAGATGTGTCCTGGAGCCGCGAGTCCCTACCCTCGAGGGTATGAAGCGCCTGGCCCTGATCGGGGCCCCCCTCCTCGCCCTCCTGCTGCCGCTCGGCGGCGCGCCCGCCACCGCGGACGCCCCCGTCGCCCGCGCAGCGGAGGCTTCGGCCCAGATCCGCAGCACCGACGGGGTCCTCTCGAAGGGCTGCCCGGGTCACCGCTACCGGTACGCCGTCGACGTACCCGCCGGCGACTCGTGGTCACTCGACGTCTACCTCGTCAACCGCGCGGGCCGCACCGTGGCCTACAACTACGAGCTCGTCGGCGGCGACCCCAAGAAGGGCAAGGGGCGCTTCCTGTTCTGCTCGTTGGACGTCAAGCCCGGTCGCTACAAGGTGAAGGCTCAGCTCACCTGGTCGCACTACTCCGACGTGCAGACCGTCTGGGCGAAGCCCAGGACCATCCACCTGCGCCGACCCTGATCAAAGGGCCGGCGCAGGCAGCCGGCTCTAGCTGCAGAAGATCAGGAAGCAGCTCTGGATCTGGATCGACAGCGCCTTGGTGACCTCGAGACCCTCGGCGTCCTTGAACTTCACCGTGAAGTTCGAGGTGCCCTTGACGGTCGGCGTACCGCTGATCACGCCGGTCGCCGGCGCCAGCGTCAGGCCGGCCGGCAGGGTGCCCGCCGAGATCGACCAGGTACCCGGACGGCTGTCTGCCGTCGTCAGCGTCGCCGTGTAGGCCGTGTCGACCTTGCCCTTGGGCAGCGTCGACGTCGAGATGACCGGCGGCGTGTTCGTGACCACGATCGACAGGGCCTGGGTGTCCGAGATGTTCAGCGTGTCGCGGAACCGGATCACGAAGGCCGAGGTCCCCGTGGCGGTCGGCGTACCGCTGATCACACCGGTGGTCGGAGCCAGGGTCAGGCCAGCGGGCAGGGTGCCCGAGGCGAGGTCCCAGACGCCCGGTCGGTTGTCCTTGATCTTGACCGTCTGCGAGTAGGCGACGCCCTTCACCGCGGCCGGCAGCGAGGTCGTGACGATCTCGGGTGCGGTGGCCTCGATGATGATGCTGAAGTCCTTCGTGACGCTCAGCCCGCCTGCGTCCTGGAACTTCACGGTGAAGTCGCGGATCGTCTGCACCGTCGGGGTACCGCTGATCACTCCGGTCGACGCGGTCAGGGTGAGGCCCGGGGGCAGCGTGCCGGCGGTGATGGACCAGGTGCCGGCCCGGTCGTCCGCGGTGTGCAGCTGCGCGGCGTACGGGACACCGACAACACCGGAGGGCAGACCGCTGGTCGCGATGACGGGCGCGGCGCCCGGCTCGACGATGGTGATCGACAGCGCCCGGGTGCTGGAGTTGCTGTTGGCGTCCTGGAAGCGCACCGTGAAGTCGGCCTTGCCGGCCGCCGTCGGCGTACCACTGATCACGCCGGTGGCGGGGGCGAGAGTCAGGCCGGCCGGAAGAACGCCCGCGGTGATCGACCAGGTGCCCGCACGGTTGTCCTTGGACTGCAGCGTGGCGGAGTACGCCGTCCCCTTCACCCCGTTGGGCAGTGCAGCGGTGACGATGAGCTGGTCGGCCCCGGACACCACGATCGAGAGCTGCTTGGTCGCCGTCTTGTTGGCGGCATCGGTGAACGTCACCGTGAAGGCGCTCGTTCCCTCCGTTGTGGGCGACCCGGAGATCACGCCGGTGGCGGGAGCCAGGGTGAGGCCTGCGGGCAGGGTGCCCGTGGTCACCGCCCAGGTACCCGCGCGGTTGTCCGCCGTCTGCAGGGTCGCGGTGTAGGCGGTACCGACGGTGGCGCCGGGAAGCGTGGTGGTGGTGATGACCGGGCCGTCGACGCTGATCGCGACCTGGTAGGCGCGGGCGGCGACGCGGCCGTCACCGTCGCGGAAGTAGACGCCGAACTGACTGGTGCCGGCGGCGGTGGGGGTCCCGCTGATGACGCCGGTGGCGGGGGCGATGGTCAGCCCGGGCGGCAGCGCGCCGGCCTCGATCGACCAGGTACCTGCTCGACCATCGGCCGTTGCGACCGTCGCCGAGTACGGGGCACCGACTGTCCCGTTGGGCAGGGTCGTGGTGACGATCTGGGGGTTGGTGGCGTTGCGCAGGACCCGCACGGTGCGGGTCTTGCTGGTGCCCTTGGAGTTGTCGTCGCTCGCCGGGGCGACGACGCGCAGGAAGGAGACCCCGGGGTCGGTGAAGCGGACCTGGGTGGCATAGGTGCTTGCCACCAGCTTGACCTCCCGCACGGTGCGCCACTTGCCGGAGACCCGGCGCTGAACGGTGACCTTCCCGGTGGTCACCGGCCGGACGGAGCCGCTCACGCGCACCTTCTCGCCGACGACCACGTTGGTGTCGGAGAGCTGGATGCCGACGCGGTACGGCGCCTTGGCTGCTGCCTCTGCGCTCGTCACGACGAGTGCCGGCGTGAGCAGGAGCGAGGCAATGATCAGGAGCAGAACGGCGCGCGAGCGCGCGAAAGTCCGACGCATTATGTGGGTCCCCATGTGTTGTGACCTCGCCCCGAGGGCGGCAGGTCTGCGGCAAGCCGAACCGCGAGAGTAAAGGAACCACGCCCCGAATGCGCTCAGTCTCGGGTTTTCTTTACCGCGTTCCCGGGGAGTTCTAGACATTCGCCAGCGCGGTTCTAGGCTGACGGGACTGGACCCCGGAGGTGCCCATGGCCGTGACCGACCACGTCGATCTGCCGCAGTTCATCGAGGGCGTCCGCAAGCGCAACCCGGGTCAGACCGAGTTCGTCCAGGCAGTCCAGGAAGTCGCCGAGGACATCTTCGAGTTCATCGAGGACAAAGAGGAGTACCACCACTACCAGATCCTGCGCCGCATCGCGGAGCCCGATCGGGTGATCAGCTTCCGGGTCTGCTGGGAGGACGACAACCACAACGTCCGGGTGCAGCGCGGCTGGCGGGTGCAGAACAACAACTCGATCGGCCCCTACAAAGGGGGCCTGCGGTTCCACCCCAGCGTCAACGAGTCGATCCTGAAGTTCCTGGCCTTCGAGCAGACGTTCAAGAACGCGCTCACCGGGCTGCCCATGGGCGGTGGCAAGGGCGGGGCCAACTTCAACCCCAAGGGCAAGAGCGACCACGAGGTGATGCGCTTCTGCCAGAGCTTCATGACCGAGCTGTTCCGGCACGTCGGCCACGACGTCGACGTACCCGCCGGCGACATCGGCGTCGGAGGCCGCGAGATCGGCTACATGTTCGGCCAGTACAAGCGGATCACCAACCAGTTCACCGGCGTACTCACCGGCAAGGGGCTGGAGTACGGCGGCTCGTTGATCCGGCCCGAGGCCACCGGGTACGGCGCGGTCTACTTCCTGGCCTCGATGCTCGCCACCCGCGGCGACAGCCTCGACGGCAAGACTGCGGTGATCTCGGGCTCCGGCAACGTGGCCACGCACGCCGCGGAGAAGGTGTGCCAGCTGGGCGGCAAGGTGCTCACGCTCTCCGACAGCCAAGGGTTCGTGCACGACCCCGACGGGATCGACCAGGAGAAGATCGCCTGGGTCAAGGAGCACAAGACCAAGCGCCGCGGCCGGATCGCGGAGTACGTCGACGCGTTCCCCCGAGCCACCTTTCACGAGGGCGAGACGCCCTGGGGTGTGCCGTGCGACGTCGCGCTGCCGTGCGCGACGCAGAACGAGCTGCACGGCGACGACGCGAAGACCCTCGTAGACAACGGCTGCATCGGTGTCAGTGAGGGCGCCAACATGCCGACCGACCTCGACGGCGTGCACGCCTTCAAGCAGGCCCGCATCCTCTACGCGCCCGGCAAGGCCGCCAACGCCGGCGGCGTCGCGGTCTCGGGACTGGAGATGAGCCAGAACTCCGAGCGCCGCCCGTGGAAGGAGGAGCAGCTGCAGCAGCTGCTGCTCGACATCATGGAGGGCATCCACACCCGCTGCGTCGAGTACGGCCGGGTGAGCGACGACTACGTCGACTACGTCAAAGGCGCCAACATCGCCGGCTTCAAGAAGGTCGCCGACGCGATGCTCGCCTACGGCGTCGTCTGACGCTGACCCGTCACCAAAGTGCTGACCCGTCACGAAGTTCGCGACGGGTCAGCGTTTTCACGACGGGTCAGCGGAAACGGCGGAGCCTGAGGCTGTTGCTCACCACGAACACCGACGAGAACGCCATCGCGGCGCCGGCCAGCATCGGGTTGAGGAGGCCGGCCGCAGCCAACGGGATCGCGGCGACGTTGTAGCCGAACGCCCAGAACAGGTTGCCCTTGATCGTGGTCAGGGTCCGGCGGGAGAGCCGGATCGCGTCGGCGGCCACCCGGAGGTCGCCGCGCACCAGGGTCAGGTCGCCCGCCTCGATGGCGACGTCGGTGCCGGTGCCCATGGCCAGGCCGAGGTCGGACTGGGCGAGCGCGGCCGCGTCGTTGACACCGTCGCCGACCATGGCGACGACCTTGCCGTCGTCCTGCAGGCGCTTCACCACGTCGACCTTGTCGGACGGCAGCACCTCGGCGATCACGTGGTCGGCATCGATGCCGACCTCGGCGGCGACCGTCCGCGCCGTCGCCTCGTTGTCGCCGGTCAGCAGCATCGGCGTCAGCCCGAGCTCGCGGAACCGCGCGATCGCCTCGACCGAGGTCGGCTTCACCTCGTCGGCGACGACCACGACGCCGCGGGCCCGGCCGTCCCAGCCCACCGCTATCGCCGTACCGCCTCGGGACTGGGCGTCGGTCAACGACTGCTCCAGCTCCGGAGGAAGGTGCTGGGACCACTCGGCGAGCAGTCGCGGACGCCCCACAAGTACGGCGTGCCCGTCGACGACACCCTGGACGCCCAGGCCGGCGACGTTCGCGAAGTCCTCCACCTGGGGCAGCGGTCCGGCCGCGCGAGCCGCATCGGCCACCGCGCGGGCGATCGGGTGCTCGGAGGCATCTTCGAGGGCGCCGGCCAGTCGCAGCACCTCGGCCGCGGACTCGCCCTCCGCGGGGATCACCTCGCGCAGACCCATCTTGCCGGTGGTCACCGTGCCGGTCTTGTCGATGACGATCGTGTCGACGCGACGCGTGGACTCCAGGACCTCAGGCCCCTTGATCAGGATGCCGAGCTGGGCTCCCCGGCCGGTGCCGACCATCAGCGCGGTCGGCGTGGCCAGGCCGAGCGCACACGGACAGGCGATGATCAGCACGGCCACGGCGGCGGTGAACGCAGCCGGTAGCCCGTCACCCGTGCCTACCCAGAAGCCGAGCGTGCCCACGGCCAGCGCGATCACGATCGGCACGAAGATCCCGGAGACCCGGTCGGCCAACCGTTGCACCTCGGCCTTGCCGTTCTGCGCGGCCTCGACGAGCTTCGCCATCTGCGCGAGCTGGGTGTCGGACCCGATCCGGGTGGCCCGGGCGATCAGCCGGCCGCCGGCGTTGACGGTGGCACCGACGACGGTGTCGCCGACGCCCACCTCGACCGGCACGCTCTCGCCGGTCAGCATCGAGGCGTCCACGGCGGAGCTGCCCTCGGTGATCTCGCCGTCGGTCGCGACCTTCTCGCCCGGACGCACGACGAACAGGTCGCCCACGGCGAGCTGGTCGGTCGGGATCCGGGTCTCGACGCCGTCGCGAAGTACGGCGACGTCCTTCGCGCCGAGCTCGAGCAGCGCCCGGAGGGCCGCACCGGCGCGGCGCTTGGAGCGCGCCTCGAAGTAGCGGCCGGCCAGGATGAACGTCGTCACTCCGGCTGCGGCCTCGAAGTAGATGTTGCCGGCACCATCGGTGCGCTCGACGGTGAGCTCGAACGGGTGGGTCATGCCGGGCGTGCCCGCCGTACCCCAGAACAGCGCGTAGAGCGACCAGCCCATCGCGGCCAGGGTGCCCATCGAGATCAGCGTGTCCATCGTCGAGGTGCCGTGCCGCAGGTTGGTCCACGCGGCCTTGTGGAACGGCCACGCGCCCCAGACCACGACGGGAGCCGCCAGCGTCAGCGAGAGCCACTGCCAGTTGGTGAACTGCAGTGCGGGAACCATCGCCATCGCGATGACCGGCACCGTCAGCACGATCGAGATCAGCAGCCGATCGCGCAGCGATCGGACCGGGTCCGCCGCGTCCGCACTCGCGGGTTCCGCACTTGGGAGGCTCGCGTCGTAACCGGCCTGACGCACCGTGTCGACGAGAGCGTCCGGCGTCACGCCTTCGGGGAACGAGACCCTCGCCTTCTCGGTCGCGTAGTTGACCGTGGCGGTGACGCCCTCGAGCTTGTTGAGCTTGCGCTCGATCCGGTTGGCGCAGGACGCGCAGGTCATCCCGGTGATCGCGAGCTCCAGCGTGTTGGAGGGGTCAGTGGTCGTCATGGCCGGCCCCCTGTCCGGAATCCGTGCTCAGCGCGAACTCGGCCGTCCGCACGACGCCGTCGTGCTGGAAGTCGAGGAACAGCCGGTATCCGCCATCGCTGGGAACCGCGGCGTAGAAGATCAGCTCCGATCCGGGCTCCGGGTGCACGTGCAGGTAGGCGAGGTCGCCCTCACGGAGCGCGACCAGGTGCCCGGACGCGCCGAGGTAGGGCTCAGTGGTGACCGGGCGGCCGTCCTTGACGACCTCGAGGGTCAGCAGGGAGTCGGTCCCGGCGGTCAGGTCACCCTCGAGGGTGACGGTGTAGCCGTCGACCTGCGCCGTCCGGATCTCGTCGGCCGGCGGCTCGGGTCGGTAGTCGCCCGACACAGCGAGATCGGTGCCGAGGGTGAGTGCTTCCGCGCCGGTCGCCTTGAAGTCGGCGAACACCCGCCACTCTCCGGGCGTCAGGTCCAGGTCCGTGGACCAGACGCCGTCGGCGTCGAGCTCCGGGTGGACGTGCTGGAACCCGGTGAAGTCGCGTCGTACGGCGATCAGGTGCAGCTGCTTCTCGTGCTCCACGTCGTACTCGGTGACGGGGTGTCCGTCCGGGCCGTCGATCGTGAAGGCGAGCGGCACGTCCTGTCCGGGAGCAGACGCATCGGCGGCGAGCCGGAGCGTGTAGCCGTCCTGCGACACCATCAGCCCGCCGGGGATCTCGGCGGCCGTCTCGGTGTCGCCGCCGTGGCCCTCGCCGTGCTCGTCGGAACCCTCGGAGTCACCGCCGTGCTCGTCGTCGTGCGCCACCGGCTCGTCGGCCACGGGTCCTACTGCGTTGCCGATGCCCAGGGCCGCCGCGAAGACGACCCCGAGGCCGACGAGGAAGACGGCGACCTTGGTTGCGGTGTTCATGTCAGCTGGTAGCCGGCTTCTTCGACGGCCGCGCGAACGGCGGCGTCGTCGAGCGACTGGCTGCTGGTGACGGTGAGTGCCCCGGACTCGAGCACGACGTCGACGTTCTCGACGCCGGGAATCTCCTGGACCTCTTCGGTGACCGAGGCGACGCAGTGGCCGCAGGTCATGCCGGTGACGGTGTAGGTGCGGGTGCGGGTGTCAGTCATCAGGGTTTCCTTTCAGGAGCGAACGAGTCGGGCGATCGCGTCGGAGGCTTCTTTGAGCTTGATCTCGGCATCGGGGCCGCCGGCCTTGGCCGCGTCAACCACGCAGTGGCCGAGGTGGTCGTCGAGCAGCGTCAGCGCGACGGCCTGCAGTGCCTTGGTCATGGCGGACACCTGGGTGAGGACGTCGATGCAGTACTGGTCCTCCTCCACCATCCGCTGCAGACCGCGGGCCTGGCCCTCGATCCGGCGCAGCCGCTTGAGGACGTCGTCCTTGTGCTGGTGGGCGATGTAGCCGTGCTGGTGCTGTTCGGTCATGACGTGGATACTATACCCCCCTATGGTACCTTGCAACCTCGAGATGAAGGAGGTTCCGATGAACGCCCGCAACGCCATGGCCGCCAGCGCCACGCTGCACTGCCTGACCGGCTGCGCGATCGGCGAGATCCTCGGCCTGATGATCGGTACGGCGGCCGGCTTCTCGAATGCCGCCACGATCGCGCTCGCGGTCGGACTGGCCTTCCTGTTCGGCTACCTGCTGTCGACGCTGCCGCTGATCCAGGCGGGCCTGGGGTTCTTCGCTGCGCTCAGCGTCGTTTTCGCCGCCGACACGCTCTCGATCGCGACGATGGAGGTCACCGACAACCTGGTGATGGCGCTGATCCCCGGCGCGATGGAGGGCGGCCTCGTCGAGCCGATCTTCTGGATCGGCATGATCATCGCGCTCACCGCTGCCTTCCTTGTGGCCTTCCCCGTCAATCGCTACCTGATCGACAAGGGCAAGGGCCACGCGCTGACCATGCAGCACCACGACCACCACTCCGACCACGACGGAGGTCACTGATGAACACCACCACCCTCGCCGCCGGCGTGATCGGCTTCCTGCTCGGCGGCCTCACCGTGTCGATCGCCGCGGAGCTGGAGGACGACCCCGCACCGGAGAAGCCGCCGTCACACGGGGCCGTCAGGTAGCGGACCACCGATCGCCGACCGGATGGGGTCGATCGCGTCCCAGTCGTTGACGTGCATCCCGGCCAGGACGCGTCCGGCCCGGAGCCAGTAGGCGACCAGCTTCCTGGCCCCGCGGTCGCCCCGGACCACCACCTCGTCGTACCCCGCCGCGCCGACGTGGCCGACGTACTCCATGCCGAGGTCGTACTGGTCGGTGAAGAAGTACGGCATCCGGTCGTACGCCGCGTCGTCGCCGAGCATGGCCCGCGCCGCCGCTCGACCCTGGTGGATCGCCGCATCCCAGTGCTCGACCCGCAGGCGTCCGAGGACGGGATGATCCTGGCGCGCGACGTCCCCGGCCGCATAGACGTGGGGATCGCTGGCCCTCAGCCGGGCGTCGACGAGCACGCCGTCGGAGCAGGCCAGCCCGGCCTCGCTGGCCAGCTCGTCCGCGGGTGTGGCACCGATCCCGACCACTACCAGGTCGGCAGCGGCGAGATCTTTCGCGCCGACCGAGGTGCCGAGCCGGAGGTCAACGCCGTGCTCGCGATGCAGCTCGGCGAACAACACCCCGAGCTCTGTGCCCAGCACTGCCTCGAGGGGTTGCGCGGCCTGTTCGAAGACGGTGACCTCGGCACCTGCCTCCCGGGCGGCGGCGGCGACCTCGAGCCCGATCCAGCCGGCCCCGACGACCACGATCCGGCCGGACAGCCGCGGCTTGAGAGCGAGGGCGTCATCGAGGGTGCGCAGGTAGGTGACCGGGACGTCGGCCTCGTCGGCCAGGGGCAGCCTCCTCGGGCTGGCGCCGGTGGCCAGCAGCAGCCGGTCGTAGGCGATGTCCCGGTCCGCCAGTGCCACGCGCCCGCGATCCAGGTCGACGGAGTGGACCCTTGTACCGAGCAGCACCTCGACCTGATGCTCGTCGTACCAGTCGGCGTCGTGGATGAACACCGAGTCGGACTCGGCCGAGCCGAGCAGCAGTCCCTTGGACAGCGGCGGTCGCTCGTAGGGGAGATGCGGCTCGGCGCCGACCAGGGTGATGTCGCCGGAGTAGTCCTGCTCGCGCAGCTCCTCCACCGCGTTCGCCCCGGCGAGGCCCGCACCCACGACCACGATGTTCACGGTCGGGTCACTCGGCGTCGCGAGCGCCGCGCCCGGCCAGCAGGGCGAGGGCCAGGGCCGCCACCAGGAGGCCGAAGTCGCGAAGCGCGATGTCGTAGTACTCGTCCAGGCTCACCAGGCTGACGATGATCCCGCCCAGCCACCCGGCCACGAGCAGTCCGCCGAACCTGGGCGCGACCGCGACCACGATGCCGGCGACGATCTCGATGACGCCGACGATCAGCATCGCGTCGTGCGCGCTCCCCGGGACGATGTCGTTGATCCAGGGCGCGAGATACGCCTCCCAGTTGTCTGTCAGCACCTCGGCGAACTTGTCGAGGCCGAAGGCGATCGGGGCGATGGTGAAGACCGTGCGCAGCAACAGGAAGGCGCGGTCGGCGCCGACGTCGGTGCGGGGTGTGGTGTCCGTCGTTGTCATGGTGAGACCTCGATTTCTAAAGTAGATTTCTTCTTGTTTTAGACCTGTCTCGCGTCTAATGTCAAGGAATCTCTGCTTTAGAAGGAGGAAGGGTGGACCTCAGCCGCCTGGCTGCCGGGATCGGCGTCCTCGCCGACGAGACCCGCAGAGCGCTCTACGAGTACGTCGTCGCGCAGCCGGAGCCCGTGGGACGCGAGCAGGCCGCCACCGCTGTCGACCTGCCCCTGCACCGGGCCAGCTTCCATCTCGACCGCCTGGTCGCCGAGGGCCTGCTGCAGGTCGAGTTCCGCCGGCTCAGCGGCCGGACCGGCCCTGGCGCGGGTCGGCCGAGCAAGCTCTACCGGCGGTCCGACCAAGAGTTCGCGCTGTCACTGCCGGAGCGTCGCTACGACCTGGTCGGCGACATCCTCGCGGCCGCGTTCACCCGGGCAACCGGAGGCGCAGAGCTGGACCGCGCGCTCGTTGAGTGTGCGCGGGAGGAGGGCGTCGACCTCGGAGAGGCCGCGTCCCACCTGGGCGACTCGCGTGCCGCGCTGGCTGAAGTGCTCGTCGGGCAGGGATACGAAGCACGCGTCGAGGACGACGCTGTCGTGCTCGCCAACTGCCCCTTCGACGCGCTCGCTCGCAAGCACACCGACCTCGTCTGCGGACTTAACCGGTCATTCGTCCAGGGGGTCGCGGATGGCCTCCATTGCGACGTCACCGCATGCCTCGAGCCCGATCCCGACAGGTGTTGCGTCAAGGCTCGATGACGCTCAGCCGATCGCCGCGGCTCCAGGGCCGCATCGACCGCGGCCTCGGCGTGCACGCGCATCGAGTCGAGCAGCGGGACAGGTGAGTCGTCGGGACCGAGCAGCAGCTCGATCTCCGTGCAGGCCAGCACGATCGCCTCGGCGCCGCTGTCGGCCAGGTCTGCGGCGATCCGGGCGTAGGCCGTGCGGGACTCGGTCCGCACCTCGCCCTGGGTGAGCTCGTCGAAGATGACTCGGTCGACGAGGTCGCGGTCAGCGACGTCGGGCACCTCGATGCCGAGACCGGCCCGGCCGAGGCGGCCGACGTAGAAGTCCTCCTCCATCGTCCAGTGCGTGCCGAGCACGCCGAGACGGGTGTGGCCGTCGACTCGCGCCCGGGACGCGATCGCGTCGGTGATCCGGAGCAGCGGGATGTCCACGGCGTCCTGCACGTCGTCGGCCACGCGGTGCATCAGGTTCGAGCAGATCAGCAGCAGGTCGGCACCGGCGGCCTCGCAGCGCCGGCCGGCGTCGGCCAGCAGGGCACCGGCCTCGTCCCAGGCGCCCCGCTGCTGCATCTCGCGGACAGCGGAGAAGTCCAGCGACTGCAGGGCGATCTTGGCCGACGCGTGGCCGCCGCGGCGACGCTGCACCTGCTCGTTGATCACCTGGTAGTACCCGACGGTGGAGTACCAGCTCAGCCCGCCGATGAGTCCGATTGTTTGCATGTCAGCAATGGTGACCGCCGATGAGGATAAAAGGAAGCCGCGAACTTCTTGGACAGGTCATAAGCGGTGCTTATGCAGTTCGCGGATCAGGGCGGCGTTCGCCGGCACCGCTTCGGCGCCCTCGCGATGGGCGATACCGGCACGTCGTACGCCCCAGCTCCGGCTGGGCCGCAGCTCGACGTCGGGGTGGCGGTACGCCGTCGTCGCCGATCGCGGCAACATCGAGATCCCGAGCCCGGCGGCGACCAGGTTCTGCACCACGACGTAGTCGTCGCTCACGTGCCGGATGTCTGGGGCGAAGCCGGCGGTCTCGCACAGGGCGACGAGATGCGCACGGCACCGGTCGCAGCCCGCGATCCAGTCCTCGCCGCTCAGCTGCGCCATCGTGAGCCGGCGCCGGGTCGCGGCGGGGTGGTTCGGCGGCAGCACCAGGTCGACCGGCTCCGCACCGATCGGGATCCAGCGCAGGTCGCGGCCGGCGACCACGGGGTCGTCGTGGTACCCGAAGACCAGCGCCAGGTCGGCGTCCCCGCGCTCGAGGAGCTCGATCGCCTCGGGCGGTTCCATCTCGGTCAGGGTGACGTCGATCTCCGGGTGCCTGCGGCGGAGACCGGCGATCGCTCCGGGCGCCCAGGTGGCAGCAGCAGTCGGGTAGGCGACCAGCCGGACCTGGCCGCGACGGAGGTCGCCGATCGCGGTCAGCTCCTCCTCCGCCATGTGCAGCTGGCTGGCCACTGCGTCGGCCCGCGCGAGCAGCACCCGGCCCGGCTCGGTCAGCTCGACGCCGGTCGGACCGCGCAGCAGCAGCGGGCTGCCCGCCTCCCGCTCGAGGGTGCGCAGGTGCTGGCTGACCGCCGGCTGGGTCCAGCCGAGCTCGCGGGCGGCGCCGCTGATCGAGCCGGCACGGGCGACGGCTCTGAAGATCAACAGCCGGCGCGGGTCCATGGCCCGAGCCTAGAGATGCTTGAGCGCCTCGCGGCGGGAGAGCGGGCTGAGCTCGTTGGTGGCGACGTACTCGCGCACCCAGTCGGGGTTCCACCTGGCCACCTCGCGCAGCGCCCAGCCGATCGCCTTGCGGATGAAGAACTCGGTGTCAGAGCGGTTCGGCTCGATGACGTCCGCGAGCAGGTAGAGGTCCACCCCTTCGCGCAGCCCGAGCTGGCCCAGGATCGCGACCCGGCGCAGCCACATGACCTCGTCGGACCTCCACTCACGCAGCACGGTCCCCATGTGGTCGGGGTGCGTGGCCACCAGGTCCGCGATCCGGTGGGCGGTCTCGTCGACGTGGTCCCACCAGGCGCCGGTCACCACGTGGTGGCGATGCAGGTCGAGCAGGTCGATGCGGCCCTTGGTCCAGCTGAGGCTGAGCAGGTCCTGCGCGGCGTACCGCTGCTCGCGGTGCGTCGCGGTGTCCCAGAGCGCCACGACCGCTGCCTGCACGTCGTCGACGCCGTGGCCTTTCGCGAGGGCACGTGCGGTGCGACGTACGACCGGGCGGCGGATGCCGAGGAACGGCAGCGTGCCGTTGTCCGCCACCTTCATGTACGCCGCCATGGCGGGCGCCGACTCGGGATCGGCGAGCGCCCGGAGCTCGGCGCTGATCTGCGAGGCGAGGTCGGTCATCGTCCGACATCATGAAGGGGTGCGCCTCCAGACCGCCATCCCGGCCTTCCCCGCTCGCGAAGTCGCGGCGTCGGCCGACTTCTACCGCGACCGGATGGGGTTCACCATCCGCTACCAGGCGGAGGGCCTGGCGCTGCTGGTCCGTGACGACATCGAGCTCCACCTGTGGCAGTCCGGCGACGACGGTTGGCGCGAGCGCGCCGACTTCACCGACAACCCCGTCTGCAGTGGCGCAGAGACCTTCATCGCCGGCACCTGCAGCTGCCGGATCCTGGTCGACGACGTGGACGGGTTGTACGACGAGATGCGGGCCAGCGAGGTCCTGCACTACGCGGACACCGGGTCCCCGAGCGACACCGACTACGGCACCCGCGAGTTCGCGGTCACCGATCTCGACGGCAACCTGATCGTGTTCTACCTCCGCCACTAGCTAACGCGAGCCGACTGCGTCGAGCGCTGCCGCCAGGGGCTCCAGGTCTGAAACGAGCGCGTCGAGCTCGCTCGGCTCCAGGACGTCGTACGCCGGCGCCGCGAGGTCGTCGGTCAGCGACTCGATCCGAGCCTTGGTCTCGCGGCCCTCGTCACTGAGCCAGCCGGATGCGTCGATGAGGCCACGGTCGCGCAGCCCTTCGATCACCGCGGCGAGCTGGGCCTTCGGCAGGTGGTGGATCCTGCCGAACTTCTCCGCGGGTGTGCCTTCCGAGAGCGCGTGCAGCACGTGGGCCTCGATCCCGCCGATGCCCGCGCCCACCAGGGCGGCGACGTGGCCGTCGCCGCGGTACTCGCGGAGCAGGTTGGCCGCGTGCCAGAGCCGAGCCAGCGGCTCCTCGGGTACGGCCAGCGTCCGGACCGCGGCGTACATGGGTCGGCCCTCCGGCGCCGGGCTCTGCGCCGCCTTCAGGGTGAGGTCGGCGGTCCGCCCGAGGCCGGGGGCGTCGGCGAGGTCGCCGAGGATCCGCCTCAGTGCCGCGACGCTGCCCTGCTCGCGGGCGGCGATCGCGGCCTCGGGAGTTGCTGTCTCCCAGACACGAGGGATGTGGCGGGCGACCTCGCCGTCGGCGAAGTTGTAGAAGAGCGCGTGCACCACCTCGGCCGGAACCCGGCCCAGCGCAGCAGCCCGGCCGGCGAAGTAGGCGTCCCAGACATTGCGGTGGCCGAGCGCCATCAGCGCGTCGGTCGGCTCGTCGGCCATGTAGGTGACCACCGCGATCGGCTCCACCAGCCGGAACATGCGACGGCCGACGGTCTCCATGACCCTTTCCTCTCACGTCCGCCGGTGGAAGGCGACCTCTGTGTTGGGAAGTCTGGTCATCGTGTATGCGGGGTCGTGGGCTCGGGCGTGGTGGCGCGGGCAGAGGAGGCGGCCGTTCTTGAGGTCGGTGGTGCCGCCATTGGCCCAGGTCTGGTCGTGGTGGGTGTGGGTCATCGCTGGTGGAGCGTCGCAGCCCTGGGTGGTGCAGCCGCGTTGCTCGATCGTGAGCGCGATCCGCTGCGCTGGGGTGTGGAAGCGGGTTTTGCGGCCGAGGTCGAGGACTTGGGACTTCGAGCCGAGGACGGCGGGGATGATCCCGGCCTCGCAGGCGAGCTTGCGCGCGAGGCCGGGGGAGATCCGGTGCCCGGTGTCGAGCTGGGCGGCCTTGAGCCCACCCATCAGCGTCTCGAGGGTCATGGTCACCACGACGTTCGCGGACATCCCTCCGGAGTGCGGGAGTCGGTCGGTGGGGTAGCGGCTCACGTATTCCATGAACGCCTGACCCAGCCGGTGCGCGCCGGGGCGACCGGGCTCAGGGGCCCGTCCGTCCACGCTGGTCCGGTGCTTGGGGGCGGCGTACGCCATCAACGCCTTGTGCAGCATCGCGCCCGGTAGGTCCGGCAGGGTGAACCGGCCGTGCCACTTGCCGTGGCCGTCTTGACTCATCCGGAGCGTCGCGGACGCCTCTGCGTCCCGCTCCTCCTTCTCCAGGACCTTGGCTTCGTGGGCTTCCCCGATCTCGGGTGCGACGATGTCGAGGATCCGTTTGCCGAGGATGCGAAGCGCTTTGGCGTCGTGCTCGGCGGCGTACCCGATCAACCTGGCCTGCGCATCGACCCTGATCTCGGGGTCGAGGTCATCAGGGAGCGCGTCGATGGCGGCGACGATCACCTCGGCCTGGTCGACCAACAGGTCTCCGTTGGCTAGCGCGTCCCGGACCGGGCCATGCAGGTCGGTGGTGAGCGCGGCGGCGAGCTTGGTCTTGCGGTGCGCGCCGGCGCGGGTCTGCCGGGTGGTGTGTGCCCACCAGTTGGCCGTCGAGGTGGCACCGCTGTCGGCTTCGACCTCGATGGTCTGGCCGTGCGCAGCGAGCCGTGCTTCGAGCTCGCCGATCGCTGCGTTGAGTCGGGTGATCTCGACCATCGCCTCACGGGTCTCGCCCGGGGACATGGACCAGGCCGGGACGTCGCGGACGTCCTTGAGTACCTCGTCGATCCGCGTGATCGCGGACCTGATCGGGTGGCTGGTCATGGGTCTATTCAAGCCGTGACCACCGACATTCAAAGCCGGCAGAAATCTCCTGTGGAGAGGTCCGGACGGACGCTCGGTTGTGGACGTTTCCCGCGCAGTTGAGCGGGATTGACGCATCCCACGGCGACGCGGCGACGGCGCCCAACCACGCGCCAACCTCACCCTCTTTGCTGCCTATCGGTCGCAACCACAACGAACCAAAAGGCGCTCTCGCCCGGGCCGAACAACCGGCTACGTTGGAAGCATGAGCGACGTCCCGACATACCAGTTGAACGACGGCGCTGAGCTGCCCGCGATGGGGTTCGGCACCTACACGCTGCGCGGCGAGGAGGGCATCGCGGCGATCACGTCCGCCCTCGAGGTCGGCTACCGGCTTCTCGACACGGCCGTGAACTACGAGAACGAGACCGAGGTCGGCGAGGCGATGCGGCGGTCGGGCGTCCCGCTCGACCAGATCCAGGTGTGCAGCAAGCTGCCCGGCCGGCATCACGGGTACGACGACGCGATCCGTTCCACGCACGAGTCGCTCGAGCGGCTCGGGCTGGCGAAGCTGGACCTGCACCTCATTCACTGGCCCAACCCGAGCGTCGACCGGTACGTCGAGGCCTGGCAGGCGCTGGTCGACCTGCAGCGCGACGGCCTGGTCACGAGCATCGGCGTCTCCAACTTCACCGCCGCCAACCTGCAGCGGATCGTCGACGAGTCCGGGGTGACGCCGGCGGTGAACCAGATCGAGCTGCACCCCTACTTCCCCCAGGAGGACATGCGCGCCGCCGACGCGGACCGCGGCATCCTCACCGAGTCCTGGAGCCCGCTCGGCAAGCGGCAGGCACCGTTCACCGAGCCCCCGGTCGCAGCCGCCGCCGAGCGGCTCGGCGTCGAGCCCGCCCAGGTGATCCTGCGCTGGCAGGTGCAGCTCGGCTGCCTGCCGATCCCGAAGTCCTCCACGCCCGACCGGCAGCGCGCCAACCTGGCTGTGTTCGGCTTCGAGCTGACCGACGAGGAGATGGCCGCGATCACCGGGCTGGGCCGTCCTGACGGCCGGCTGTTCGGGGGCGACCCCGAGACTCACGAGGAGATGTGACGTAACGTCGATGCCCGTGTCTTCCTCACGGATCCGAAAGTTCGCAGTCGCCGCGGTGATCCTGCCGCTCGCGCTGACCCTCGCCCCCGGCACCGCCATCGCCGATCACGCCGGTGACGAGCCCGGCCCGATCCACGCCGGCAACACGTTCGGCTGGTGGGGATCGCTCGTCTACCGCGAGGAGTTCCACGGCGCACTGGCGTCGTACTGGAACGTCGGCGGCCCGGGCGTCGTCCAGCACCAGAACGGCATGCTCACCCTCAACACCACCGACTCCGGCAGCGTCAGCGCGACGCTCAACCGCAAGGGTGCGAAGTACGGCCGCTGGGAGGTCCGGCTGCGGTCCCGCCGCTACGGCACCTCGGGCGCGGACTACCGGGTGCAGACCGAGCTGGTCCCGGCCAACCCCGACAACCGCCACTGCGGCGCTCTCAGCATCGCGTTCAACGACTACCAGATCGGCCGCAGGACGACGCAGTTCCACATCCGGAACCTGCCCGACCACCAGTTCCGCGCCCACAAGGGCGGTATGGACCTGGGCAAGGACCGCTGGCACACGTACGCCGTCGAAGTCACGCCCAAGCGGATCTCCTGGTTCGTCGACGCGCACGTGGTCCGCTCCGAGCGCCGCAAGGCCGCGCTGTCGGGCGTCCCGATGACCGTCCGGTTCACCATGCGGGCCACGCCCGGCGAGACGATGAACCCCAGCCGGATGCAGATGGACTGGCTGCGGCACTGGAGCCTCGAGTCCCCCAACACGAAGTCGACGAAGGCGCACCGCACCACGCGCGGCACCTACAAGGGCGCCTGCTAGCCCCTCGTCGGCACCGACGCGTCGTCGGTCATCGGCTCGTAGTGCGCGAACTGCCGGGTGAAGCTGCCGGTCCCGTGCGTCGCCGAGCGCAGGTCGACGGCGTACCTCGTCAGTGACAGGGCCGGCACGTGCGCGCGGACGACGGCCCGGTCGCCTTGCTGGTCGGTGCCGAGCGGGCGGCCGCGGCGGGCCGACAGGTCGCTCATGACCGTGCCGACCAGCTCGTCGGGCACTACGACCTCGATCTCGTCGAACGGCTCCAGCAGCACGATCGAGCCGGCGTTGGCCGCCTCCCGCAGCGCCAGCGCACCGGCGCTCTGGAACGCCATGTCGGAGGAGTCGACGCTGTGCGCCTTGCCGCCGGTGAGCGTCACCCGGATGTCGACGACCGGGTAGCCGTTGCGGACCCCCCGCTCCATCTGCGCCCGGACCCCCTTCTCGACGCTGCTGATGAAGTTCTTGGGCACCGCGCCACCGACCACCCGCTCGGCGAACTCGAACCCGGAGCCCTGCGGCAGCGGCTCCACCTCGATGTCGCAGACCGCGTACTGGCCGTGACCGCCGGACTGCTTGACGTGCCGGCCGAGCCCGATGACCTTGGCGCCGAACGTCTCCCGGAGGGGTACGACGAGGTCGACGGTCTCCACGGACACCCCGAACCGGTCGCGCAGCCGCTCGAGCGCCGCGTCGCCGTGCGCCTCCCCCATCGCCCAGACGACCAGCTGCCCGGTCTCGCGGTCGTTGACGATCCGCAGCGACGGGTCCTCCGCCGCCAGCCGGCCGAGCGCGGTCGAGAGCTTGTCGTCGTCGGACTTCGTGGTGGCCTCGATCGCCACCGGGTGCAGCGGCTGGGGCAGCGTCCACGGCCGGAGCACCCGCGGCGCGTCCACGGCCGAGAGGGTGTCGCCGGTCTCCGCACGGCTGAGCCGGCCGATGGTCGCGATGTCGCCCGCAACCACTCGTTTTGCGGGCGCCTGCTGCTGGCCGAACGGGTACGCGAGCGATCCGACCCGCTCGTCGTCGTCGTGGTCGTCGTGTCCCGACCCGGCGCCGAAGAACGACGAGAAGTGGCCGGAGACGTGCACCGGGCTGTCGGCGTCGAGCGTGCCGGAGAACACCCGGACCAGGCTGACCCGCCCGACGTACGGGTCGCTGGTGGTCTTCACGACCTCGGCGACGAGAGGCCCGTCCGGGTCGCACGACAGCGGGTCGGCGGTGGCGCCGCTGGGCAGGAACACCTCGGGGCTCGGGTGCGTGGACGGAGCCGGGAAGCCGCTCACCACCAGGTCGAGCAGCTCCGAGCACCCGACACCGGTGGACGCGCACACCGGGACCACCGGGTGGAACGACGCCCGCTCCATCGCCTGCTCGAGGTCGGCGACGAGCACGTCGGCGCCGATCTCCTCGCCGCCGAGGTAGCGCTCCATCAGCGTCTCGTCCTCGGACTCCTCGATGACCGCCTCGATCAGGGCGGCCCGCTGGTCGACGGCGTCGCCCTCCGCGTCCTTCCCGTCGATCAGACCCGCGAGACCGACCAGGGCGCCGCCCTCGTGGACCGGCAGGAACGCGGGCAGCACCTTGTCGCCGAACGCGGCCTGGGCCTGCGCAAGAACGCCCGGGTAGTCGGCCCGGGCGTGGTCGAGCTTGGTCACGACCACTGCGCGCGGCATCGCCACCTGCGCGCACTCCTGCCAGAGTCCGGCGGTCGCGTGGTCGACGCCCTCGTTGGCCGCGACCACGAAGAGCGCGGCGTCAGCGGCCCGCAGTCCGGCGCGCAGCTCGCCGACGAAGTCGGCGTACCCGGGGGTGTCGACGAAGTTGATCTTGGTCCCGTTGTGGCGCACCGGGGCGACAGCCAGGCCCATGGACCGGCCGTGGGCGCGCTCAGCCTCTTCGAAGTCCGAGACCGTGGTGCCGTCGACGACCGAGCCAGCGCGGTTGACGGCCCCCGCGGTGACGAGCAACGTCTCGAGAAGAGTGGTCTTGCCGGAGGAGCTGGGCCCGATCAGGACGACGTTGCGAATCCCGTCGGGCCCGGCCGCCTCGAGGTCGAGGCGGGCCGATCGTCCAGCGGGCTTGTCTGCCATGGACCCACGTTGCTCCTCACCCCACGCCCAACACAACCCCCCACTTGTCGGCGACCTGTCGGCGACCTGTCGGCGAAGGGGTGTATCCATTTCCGCATGGCAGAGATCCTGTTGTTCCACCACGCCCAGGGCCTGACCCCAGGCGTCATCGCGTTCGCCGACGAGCTCCGCGCCGCCGGCCACACCGTGCACACGCCCGACTACTTCGAGGGCCGCACGTTCGAGACGGTCGAGGAGGGCGTGGACCATGCCCGGTCCATCGGTTTCCAGGCCGTCAACGACCGCGCCGTCGCCACGGCCGAGGGACTGCCCGAGGAGCTGGTGTACGCCGGCTTCTCGTTGGGTGTGATGGCCGCCCAGCGGCTGGCCCAGACCCGGCCCGGCGCCCGAGCCGCACTGCTGATCGACGGCGCGGCGCCGCTCGGTGCGTTCGGCGACTGGCCCGACGGGGTCCGCCTCCAGATCCACGGCAAGGAGGACGACCCTTGGTGGAAAGAGGACCTCGAGGGCGCCAAGGAGCTCGTCGAGGCGGTCGACGGCGCGGAGATGTTCCTCTACCCCGGCGACCAGCACCTGTTCGCCGACTCCAGCCTGGCGTCCTACGACGCGGAGGCGGCGAGCCTGCTCATCCGGCGGGCGCAGGAGCTCCTCAGCCGACTGTGAGGTGCAGGACCAGACCCACCACCGCGCACACGCCGAGCGTGCGCAGCACGCCCCACCCGCGGGCGAACAGGAGCAGGGCGCCCAGCACCGCGACCGTCACCGCGGCGAGGTCGAGCGTGCCCAGCTCGGGGAGGTCGAGACTGAGCGGCCCCGCCTCGACGACCCGGCTGCGCTCGAACAACGTGTGCAGTGAGAAGTAGATCGCGAGGTTGGCGATCACCCCGACGACCGCGGCGGTGATCCCGGTCAGCGCCGCGGAGAGCGAGCGGTTGTGCCGGAGCCGCTCGACGTACGGCGCACCCAGCAGGATGAACAGGAAGCTCGGCACGAACGTCACCCAGGTGACGACCAACGACGCGAGCACCGCCGCCACCCACGGGTCCAGCCCGCCCGGGTCGCGGTAGGCGCCCAGGAACGCGACGAACTGGACGACCATGATCAACGGGCCAGGGGTCGTCTCGGCGAGCGCCAGCCCGCGCACCATCTCACCGGGCGCGAGCCAGCCGTAGACCTCGACCGCCTGCTGCGCGACGAACGTGAGCACCGCGTACGCCCCGCCGAAGCTGATCAGCGCGGTGGCGGAGAAGAAGAGCCCCTGGTCGACGAACACGCCGTCTCTGCCGAACATCACTGCGACCACCGCGACCGGCGCCGTCCACAGGATCAGTCCGACGACCAGGATGGTGCCCGTCCGTCGGGGCGACGGCAGCTCGTGGTGCAGCGCGTCGTCGCTGATGAGCGGTGGCGGTCCCTCGTCGTTCGGATCCGGCGCGGGTCGGGTCAGCTCTGGGTAGCGGCGCCCGAAGAACCAGCCGGCCAGCGCCGCGACGGCGATCACGATCGGGAAGGGCACCGCGAACGCCGCCAGAGCGACGAACGACGCCACCGCGATCGAGATCAACACCGGGTGCCGCAGCCCGCGACGGCCGATCCGGATCACCGCGTGCACCACGATGGCCAGCACCGCCGGGGCGAGCCCGAGGAACACGCCTTCGACCACGTCCGAGTCGCCGTACGCGACGTAGATGCCGGAGAGCACCAGGAGGGCCACGACCCCCGGCAGGATGAAGAGGATCCCCGCGATCAGCGCGCCGCGGATGCCGTTGAGCAGCCAGCCGACGTACGCCGCGAGCTGCGTCGCCTCGGGCCCGGGCAGCAGCGTGCAGTAGGACAGCGCGAACAGGAACCGCTGCTGACCGATCCAGCGCTTCTCGTCGACCAGGGTCCGCTGCATCACCGCGATCTGGCCGGCCGGACCTCCGAAGGTCTGCAGCGAGATCGCGAACCAGGCGCGCGTGGCCTCACGCAACGGGATGACGGCCACGCGCCGACTCTAGGCGCGGAGGCCGTAGTCGCCGAACGGCTCGTCTCGTTCGCGAACGGCCACCTTGAAGCCGGCTTCCGCGGCCCGCGCCTGGAACGCGTAGCCCTCGGGGGTGTGCCGGGCGATGCCGTCCATGAAGACGCTGAGCATCTGGGTGGCGTGCAGGCCCTGGGCGTAGAGCGCCTGGTTGATCGCGGCCTTGTGCATCACCAGCTGGTTGATCGGCAACCGTGCGACCCGGCCGAGCAGGTCCTCGAAGCACGCGTCGAGCTCGTCGGCCGGCACCGCCTCACTGGCCAGCCCCCATTCCTTGGCGGTACGCCCGTCGATCGAGTCGCCGGTGAGCAGCAGCCTGCGAGCTCGCTCGAGCCCGACCCGGTGCGCCCAGAGCATCGAGGTCGGGACGCCCCACACCCGCGCCGGCGGGTAGCCGATCTTGGCGTCCTCGGCGGCCACGATCAGGTCGGAGCACAGCGCCATGTCGGTGCCGCCGGCCACGCAGAAGCCGTGCACCTTCACGACCACGGGCTTGTCGGAGTGGAACAGCGACATGAACCCGCGCAGGTTGCGCGTCATCATCTGGTAGTCGGTGACCGGGTCCCAGACGGCGTTGGGATCGTGGTTGGCCCCCAGCACGTTGAGGTCCATCGGCGAGCCGGGCGGGGCCGACGCGGCCTCGCCCTCGTCGGGCCGGCCCTCCGCCGAGGACACCAGGTCGTAGCCGCCGCAGAAGCCGGTGCCGGCGCCGCTGAGTGCGATGACGTGCACGCCCGGGTCGAGGTTGGCGCGCTCCACGCACTCGGCCAGCTCGCGCGGCGTATCGAGCGTGATCCCGTTGCCCCGCTCGGGGCGGTTGAGCGTGATCCGGGCGATCCGCTCGTCGACGTCGTAGAGCATGGTGCTGTGCCCGGGGTCCCCGCGGCGTTGTTCTTCGGAGGAGCGCAGCGGGGGAGAAGAAGAACGTCGTGGGGTGTCTTCCATGTGAGGATCCAAGCATGAGCCCGCTGGAGCTGTTCGCGATCGACGGCCTCCTCGACGACGAGGAGCGAGCCACCCGCGACACCGTCCGCCGGTACGTCGACGAGCGGGTCCGCCCGCACATCGCGGAGTGGTACGAGTCGGGCGTCGTCCCCGCCCGCGAGCTGACCAAGGAGCTCGGCGGCCTCGGCCTGCTCGGCATGCACCTGCAGGGCTACGGGTGTGCGGGCGCCGGCGCGACGGCGTACGGCCTGACCTGCATGGAGCTCGAGGCCGGCGACTCCGGCATCCGGTCGCTGGTGTCGGTACAGGGGTCGCTGGCGATGTTCGCGATCTGGAAGCACGGGTCGGAGGAGCAGAAGCAGGAGTGGCTGCCGCGGCTGGCGGCCGGTGAGGCCATCGGCTGCTTCGGGCTGACCGAGCCCGACTTCGGCTCCAACCCCGGTGGCATGCGCACCCGCGCCAAGCGGGACGGCGACGACTGGGTGCTCGACGGCACCAAGATGTGGATCACCAACGGCTCGATCGCCGACGTCGCGGTCGTCTGGGCGCGGACCGACGACGGCATCCGCGGGTTCGTGGTCCCGACCGACACCACAGGCTTCTCCGCCCCGGAGATCAAGAAGAAGATGTCGCTGCGCGCCTCGGTCACCTCCGAGCTGGTGCTGGAGGGTGTGCGGCTGCCCGGGTCCGCCGTACTCCCCGAGACGGCCGGCCTCTCCGGTCCGCTGTCCTGCCTGAGCGAAGCCCGGATGGGCATTGTGTTCGGCAGCCTCGGTGCCGCGCGCGACTGCCTGGAGACGACGATCGCGTACGCCAACGAGCGCGACATCTTCGACCGCCGGCTCTCGTCGTTCCAGCTCACCCAGGCCAAGCTCGCCGACATGACGGTCGAGCTCGGCAAGGGGATGCTGCTCGCCCTGCACCTCGCCCGGCTCAAGGAGGGCGGCCGTCTCGACAACGCGCAGATCAGCCTCGGCAAGCTCAACAACACCCGCGAGGCGCTGGCCATCGCGCGCGAGTGCCGGACCATCCTCGGCGCGGCCGGAGTGACGCTGGAGTACCCGCTGATGCGGCACGCCAACAACCTCGAGTCGGTGCTCACCTACGAGGGCACCGCCGAGGTGCACCAGCTCGTGATCGGCCAGGCCGTGACAGGTGAGTCAGCCTTCCGCTGACGGCCGCACCGCGACCGCCTCGACCTCGACCAGCTGGTCGGGATAGCCCAGCACTGCGACGCCGAGCAGCGTGCTCGGTGGTTCGTGGTCACCGAACGCTGCACTGACGACCTGCCATGCCGCCACCAGATCGGCGCGGTCCGAGGACGCGACGTAGACCGTGGTCTTGGCGACGTCGGCCAGCGAGCAGCCCGCCGCCTCGAGGGCGATCCGCAGGTTGCGCATCACCTGCTCGGCCTGGGCGCCCAGGTCTCCCGGATGCACGACCTCGCCGTCGTCATTCAGGGGGCAGGCGCCGGCGGTGAAGACGAGATCCCCGGCTGCCCGGGAGGCGTAGGCGTAGGGCACCTCCTGGGACAGCGCGGGGGCTCGGATCAGCTCGACCTTGCTCATGGGGGACGAGGCTAGGCGCTCGGGCCGGTGGGCGAAATTGGGATATGCGGTTAGGCAGGGACCTCGCCGAACGCGACCCGATTGCCGTCGGGGTCGACGTACGTCACCTTCCGGACGCCGTTGTCGTAGGTCTCTTCGAGCGCGGGCTCGATGCCTCGGCCAGCGACCGCCGCCATCCGCTCGTCGAGGTCCGTGTCATCACGGTCGTGACCGCGTGACCGGCGTGCTCGGGCTCCTCGACGATGTAGAGAACTGATGCTCGCCGACTCCATACCGCCTCGATGTCGTTCGGGAAGCTCGGGAGCCGGACCACTCGTCACGCGCGGTCGCGAAGTCGCGGACGGGTGCACCCGCGAACAGGTCGATGCTCATGCACAACCTCCCTACGATCAGCCGATGGCAGCCGACCGTATCTCCGCCGCTCTCGGGTCAGCCCTGTTCTTCGTGATCGCGCCGGGCGGCACTGCCGGCCTGGTGCCCTGGCTGATCACCGACTGGCAGGGCGAGGCCGCGGCCTGGGCGCAGGTCATCGGCGCGGCGGTCACCGCTGCTGGCGCACTGCTGGTGATCGCCGCGTTCGTGCAGTTCGTGGTCGAGGGTCGCGGCACCCCTGCCCCGAACGCGCCGACCCAGACGCTGGTCATCGGCGGGCTCTACCGCTGGGTGCGGAACCCGATGTACGTCGGCGTCGCCGGCGCGATCGCGGGACAGGCGGTGCTGTTCGCGAGCGTGGGAGTCGCGATCTGGCTGGTGGCGTTCGTGGTCGCGGTGACGACGTTCGTCATGGTCTACGAGGAGCCGACCCTGCGCGCGACGTACGGCGCGCAGTACGACGAGTACTCGCGAGCCGTGCACCGCTGGGTGCCGCGGGTCAGCCCCTGGCGCCCCTGAGCGGCCAGCCCCACTCCTCGAAGGCCGCCTCGAGCATCGTCGACTCGTTCCTCCCGGGCAGGCTCACGGTCAGGAGCTTCTCTCCGCCGGCACCGCGCACCTTGAGCACGTACAGCTGCATCCGCGGGCCGGCCCGCTTCTCGAGGACGACCTCGACCGCCTCCGCCCGCGAGATCCGTATGTCGACACCGGCAGCCGAGTGCCGCAGCTCGGCGGGCGTCAGCACCACGAGCCACGGTTCGTGCGACTGCGCACGCCGGATCCGCCACGCCCACCACGCCACGAACCCGGCGAAGAACACCGCCCCCAGCAACAGCTCCGGCTTGAACAGCACGGCCACCAGCCCGCCGGCCGCGATCAGCGCATAGAGGACGGTGAACCCACGAGCCAACGCTCGCTGGTCCGCCACCGAGTGCTCGATCCGCACCTCGGTCGGCGACGCCTCCATACCCACCGGTCGAGGCTATGCGGCGGCGCGCCGCTCCGCAGCCGATGCGAAGCCGAGCCAGGTGTGGCGGTTGCCGGCCCAGCACCAACCGACCTTGGGCGCACCCTTCCGCTCGCGGCCGTCGCGTCCGGTCCCGCCGCTGATCCAGATGGCAGGGGTGCGCGCGTCGAGCCCGCGCGGCTTGGGCTTGCGCGAGGCGATCGTCATGAAGCAGCGGTTCCGCTCCAGGCGCTCCGGCTCCTGGAGCAGCCAGCAGATCCCCTCGCTGATCGTCAGCGGCGTGCGGCCCCGACCCTCGATCGCGGGCAGCGCTTCGTCCGGGCTCCAGTTGAGCATGTCGTCGCCGCGGTCGATGGCGCAGACGACGTACAGCGGAGCAGCGGGTACGTCGAGATCGGCGCGGGGCGCGAACTCGTCGAGGTCGGGCATGTCGACGACCACGAATCCCGGCTTGTTGTCCAGCTCGAGCAGCGGTGCCAGCCGGCTGGCCGGCACCAGGTCGGGGTGCACCACCAGGACTCCGTCGGGGAGCCCGGCAGCGAGCTCGCGGAAGGCATCGGCGTCGAGCCCGGCGAGCGCGGGGACACCGAGGGCGATGAGTCGGTCGACCTGTTCAGTCAGAGGAGAAGGCACGGGGGGCCAACGCACCCCGTCGGCCGAAAGTTCCCGCCAAGGACAGGTCCGAATGCCGCCAGCAACGGTGCCTGATCCGAGCGACTGTGGAGACATGGATCTGAATCTCGCGAACAAGACAGCACTGGTCACCGGCGGCAGCAAGGGCATCGGCCTGGCAGTCGCCACGTCACTGGCGAAGGAGGGCGCACGGGTCGCCGTCGGCGCCCGCGGGACGACCCCCGAGCTCAAGGAGCTCATGAACGAGTACGACGTCGAGCACTTCGCCGTGGACCTCGCCGAGCCGCGCGGACCGGAGCGCCTGGTGGCGGCCGTGGCCGCGGCGTACGGCTCGCTCGACGTGCTGGTGAACAACGTCGGGGCCAGCGAGCCGGCCGCCTCGAGCCTGGACTTCACGGACCAGCAGTGGCAGCGGCTGTTCGAGATCAACTTCTTCGGTGTCGTCCGCACGGTCCGGGCCGCGGCGCCGCTCCTGGCCGCGGGCCGGGAGGCGGCGGTCGTGAACATCGCCTCGCTCAACGCCCGGCTGCCGCAGGGGATGATCGCGCCCTACAGCGCGGCGAAGGCGGCGCTGGTCAACTTCAGCAAGGCGCTCTCCGAGGAGCTCGCGCCGCAGGGCGTCCGGGTCAACTCCGTCTCGCCCGGTCCGGTGCGCACGCCGCTGTGGACCGACGCCGGCGGGTTCGCGCACATCCTCGGGGAGCAGGCCGGGATCAGCGCCGAGCAGGTGATGGACGAGATGCTGCCGACGTCCATGGCGATCTCGCTGGGCCGGGTGGCCGAGCCCGAGGAGATCGCCGACCTGGTGCTGTTCCTCTGCTCGCCCCGGTCGAGCTACATCACCGGCGCCGACCACGTCATCGGCGGAGGGATGCTCAAGAGCGCCGTTTGAGCCGTCGCGAAAGTTTCTTTCGGCAAGGTGTCGTATCGGCGTGATCGCGTTCGTGGAGGGGTAGGAAGCACCCCGACCCCAGACGAAAGGCACCACCATGGCCACCATCGCAGTACACGAGTTCATCTCTCTCGACGGCGTCTTCGAGAGCCCCACCTGGACGTTCGAGTACGGCTTCGACCCGAAGATGGGCGAGACCCTCGGCGCGATCACCGGCGCCTCGAACACCATCCTGCTCGGCCACACGACGTACGAGATGTTCGCCCCCGCCTGGCGGGACCGCACGGCCGAGGACGACCCGGGCGCGCCGTACTTCAACGACAACGAGAAGTTCGTGGTCGGCGCGACGGAGCTGTCAGAGGAGTGGAGCAACACCACCCCGCTCGGCGGCTACGACCCCGCCGCGATCCGCAAGCTCAAGGAGGAGCGCGAGGGCGTCATCTACATCTCGGGCAGCGGCCAGCTGGTCCGAGCGCTGCTCCAGGAGGGCCTCGTCGACGACCTGCACCTGTTCGTCTACCCCATCGCTCTCGGCGAGGGCGAGAAGTTCTGGAAGGACGGCGTGGACCCGACCAAGCTGGCGCTCAAGAACACCGACGTCTACGACAACGGCGTCGTCCACCTGAGCTACGGACCGGCCTAGTCACGAGTCAGCGTGGTCCGGGTCGTCATAATCGAGGGCGATCCGGACCACTCTGGATTAACCTGCCGCGCGGAGGTGCACGTGACCGAGACTGTGGAGGCTCCCGCCCGCATGTCAGCGTTGCAGGTGCGCCTGATCTCGCTCGGTGTCTACGTCGCCGCGCTCGCGGCGTACATCGGCTTCATCGGCATCCCCAAGCAGTCCTACATGGCCATCCTCTGGCTGTGGCTGCTCACCATCGCGTGGGACGTCCGCAAGCCGGTCCGCGAGCACCTCGCCTTCCTGCGCGACTGGTCCCTGCCGCTCGCGCTGCTGATCGTCTACCTCTACAGCCGAGGCATCTCCGACGACCTCGACTTCGTCCGGGTCCACGTCACCGAGCCCATCGACGCCGACCGCTGGCTGTTCGGCGGCACGCTGCCGACCGAGTGGCTGCAGGCGCAGCTGTGCGGTGACCCGTGCATCCGCGCCACCTCGCCGGCCTGGTACGACGTGCTGCTGACGACCGTCTACTACTCGCACTTCTTCGCCGGCCTGTCGATCGCGGTCTACCTGTGGGTGCGCAACCGGCCGGAGTGGATCCGCTACATGCGGCGCTACGTCTCCCTCAACTTCGTCGCGCTCGTCATCTACATCCTCTACCCGATGGCGCCGCCCTGGATGGCCTCACGGGACGGCTACCTCACCGAGGACATCTCCCGGATCACCGGCCGGGGCTGGTGGGAGCTCGGCCGCGGCCCCAGCGGCACCAGCGCCAGCACTGGAAGCAGCAGCGCGCACGACAGCTTCTCGGCGGTCGGCAACCAGGTGGCCGCGATGCCCTCGCTGCACGCCGGCATCTCGATCCTGGTGGCCTGCTACCTGATCTCCCGGCTGACCAGCCCCTGGCGCTGGCTGATGGTGCTCTACCCGGTCGCGATGTCGTTCATGCTCGTCTACTACGCCGAGCACTACGTCGTCGACATCATCGCCGGCGGCCTGTGCGTCGCGCTCGTGATGATCGGCTGGACGGCCTGGGAGCGCCGACGCGAACAGCGACGGCTAGCGGACGATCTTGAAGTTGAACCGCGCGGTCCCGAGGGTCTGCATCAGCCGGACCCAGACCGGCAGCATCATCTCGGCGCCACGCGCGGTGGAGAGGTCGCCGAGGTCGATGACGTCGGTGTGACCTAGCTCGACCAGGAGCGCGGTGGCGGTGGACTTCGCATCGGCATCGTCGCCCGAGACGAACACGCTGCCCGGGTCGGGGAGCAGTCCGGGCTCCACCATGAGCTCGGCGTTCATGGTGTTCAGCGCCTTCACGACGCGGACCGCCGGGAACGCGCGCTGGATCTGCTCGGCGAGCGAGTCGGTGTCCTTGACGAACAGGCTCGGCGGGAAGCCCTGCGAGAAGTCGAGCGGGTTGGAGACGTCGACCATCACCTTGCCGGCGAGGCCGTCGGCGCCGGCCTGGGTCAGGACGTCGATCGCGGCGGCTCCGTTGGTGGCGTTGAGGACGAGCTCGGCATCGGCCACGGCGTCGGCGAACGTCGCCACCTCCACGTCGGCGTGCGCCGCGGACCACTCGGCGAACTCGGGCCGGGCCTGCGTGGCCTCGACGTCGCGGGTGCCGATGACCACCGTGTGGCCGTGCTTCGCCAGCCCGGCCGCGATGGTCCGGCCGGCCGCTCCGGTACCGAGTACGGCGTACGTCATGAGGCCTCCTCGACCCTGAACGTGCGACGGTACGCCGTCGGCGAGACCCCGGCGACGGTGCGCAGGTGTGCCCGCAGTGAGGCCGCGGAACCCAGCCCGGAACGGTCCGCGACCGCGTCGACGGGCAGGTCGGTGGTCTCCAGGAGCCGCTGCGCGTGCCAGACCCGCTGCCGGATCAGCCAGGCCGTGGGCGACTCCCCCGTCTCCTCGCGGAACCGCCGGGTGAAGGTGCGCACCGACATGTCGGCGGCCCGGGCCAGCTCGGAGATCCGGATCGGCTCCTCCAGCCGGTCCAGGGCCCAGGTGCGGGCCGCGGCGGTCGACTGCTCCGGGCGCGCGGGCAGCTGGCGCTCGATGAACTGGGCCTGGCCGCCGTCCCGCCACGGGGGTACGACGAGGTGTCGCGCGACGTGGTTGGCGATCTCGGTCCCGTGGTCGCGCCGGATCAGGTGCAGGCACAGGTCGACCCCCGCACTCAGCCCGGCGGAGGTCAGCAGGTCGCCGTCGTCGGTGAACAGCACCGCCTCGTCGAGGTCGACAGCCGGGTAGAGGCGCTCGAACTCCTCGACGTACTTCCAGTGCGTGGTGGCCGGCCGGCCGTCGAGCAGCCCGGCCGCGGCGAGGACGAACGCTCCGGTGCAGATGGAGACCAGCCGCGCATCGGGTCGCATAGAAGAGAGGGCCGCGGACAGCTCGGCCGAGATCGTGCCCTCCTGGCGCGGGCCGGGGATCTGGGTGCCGGGCACCACCACGGTGTCGGCGGTGGCCAGCAGCGAGGCGTCGCCGTGCGGCGCGATGCCGTAGCCCATCGAGGCGGTGACCGGTCGCCCGTCGAGGCTGGCCAGCAGCACCTCGTAGAGCTTCTGCCCGTCGGGACCGGCGGCCTGGCCGAAGACCTGGGGCGGGATCACGGCGTCGTACCCGATCACCGGCTCGAGCAGCAGGACCACCACGCGATGCAAGGAATCGGTCATGGCCGGATCCTGTCACATATTGGCGAATGAGCCACTCGTCGCAGCTCACCACGCCCAGAAGAATGGCCCGGTGACCCAGACCCAGGCGCCAGCCAACGTCCGCCTGCACTGGGCCTGGGTGGTCGCGGTCGTCACGTTCGTGACCCTGGTCGGCGCGGCCGCGTTCCGCTCGGTGCCGGGCGTGCTGATGGAGCCGCTCAACGACGAGTTCGGCTGGTCCCACGGCACCATCGGGTTCGCGGTCTCGATCAACCTGGTGCTGTTCGGCCTGTTCTCCCCGTTCGCCGCCGCGCTGATGGACCGCTTCGGCGTACGCCGGGTCGTCGCGATCGCGCTGACCATGGTCGCCGCGGGCAGCGGGCTCACGGTGTTCATGACCGCGTCCTGGCAGCTGGTGATGCTGTGGGGCGTCATCGTCGGGGTCGGCACCGGCTCGATGTCGATGGCCCTCGTCGCCACGATCACCAGCCGTTGGTTCGTCGCCCGGCGCGGCCTGGTCAGCGGCGTGCTCACCGCCGGCTCCGCCACCGGGCAGCTGGTGTTCCTGCCGATCGTCGCTGCCCTCGCCACCAACCACGGCTGGCGCACCGCGTCGCTGGTGACCGCAGCGACCGCGTTCGCCGTCGTGCCGCTGGTGCTGCTGCTCCTGCGCGACCACCCGGCCGACATGGGGCTGACGGCGTACGGCGCGACCGAGGCCGACCCGGGCCCACCGCCGCATGTCCCGACGGGCTCGAGCGCCGGCCGCGCGATCCAGGTGCTGCGGGACGCCTCGAGGTCGTCGACGTTCTGGCTGCTCGCCGCGGGCTTCGCGATCTGCGGGATGAGCACCAACGGGCTGATCGCCACGCACTTCGTCCCGGCGGCGCACGACCACGGTATGCAGACGACGACGGCCGCCGGGCTGCTCGCGGTCGTGGGGATCTTCGACGTCGCGGGCACGGTCCTCTCGGGATGGCTGACCGACCGCTGGGACCCGCGGATGCTGCTGCTCGCCTACTACCTGCTGCGCGGGATCGGCCTGATGACGCTGCCGGCGCTGCTCGGGCCGACGCCCGAGCCGAGCATCTGGGTGTTCATCGTGATCTACGGCCTCGACTGGGTCGCCACGGTCCCGCCGACGGTGATGCTGTGCCGGGAGGTGTTCGGCGACGCCGGCGCGATCGTGTTCGGCTGGGTCTTCGCCTTCCACCAGATCGGTGCGGCGATCGCGGCGTTCGGAGCCGGTGCGATCCGGGACGCGACCGGCAGCTACGGCGGCGCGTTCTGGACCGCCGCGATCCTCTGCCTGGTCGCTGCCGCGCTGTCCGCTGCGATCCGGCCGACGAAGGACGCGGTGGAGCTGTCGGCCTAGCGCCCGGCCAGACCGTCCGTCGTACCCGCGAGCTTCTGCGAGATCCAGATCGGGATCACCGACGCCGCGATCAGCACCACGGCGACCACGTTGACGACCGGACCCTGGTTGGGCCGGAACAGGTTGTTGAAGATCCAGATCGGCAGCGTCTGCTCCTGCGCGCCGGCGGTGAACGTGGTCACGATGATCTCGTCGAACGACAGCGCGAACGCGAGCAGCGCGCCAGCGATCAGCGCGGACCGCATCATCGGGAAGGTCACCAGCCGGAACGTCGTGAACACCGAAGCCCCCAGGTCGGCCGACGCCTCCTCGAGGTTCATGCCCATCCGGCGCAGCCGCGCGAGCACGTTGTTGAAGACCGTGACGATGCAGAACGTCGCGTGCGCCACCACGATCGTCAGGAACCCCAGGTCCCAGCCGAACATGGTGCGGAACGCGTTGTTGAGTGCGATGCCCGTGACGATGCCGGGCAGCGCGATCGGCAGGATGATCAGCAGCGAGACGGCGTCGCGGCCGAAGAAGCGGTAGCGCTGCAGCGCCATCGCGGCCATGGTGCCGAGCAGCAGCGCGATGGCCGTCGCAAGCAGCGCCACCTGGACGCTGGTCCACAGCGCCTCGCGTACGCCGGTGCTCTCGGCGGCCCGCTGCCACCAGTCGAACGTGAGGTCGGTCGGCGGCCACGCGAACGTCTGGCTGGCGTTGAAGGAGTTCAGCACCACCAGCATCAATGGCGCGTAGATCGCCAGCAGCACGACCAGCGTCGCGACCCGCAGGACGATCCGGAAGCCCGGTGAGATCACCATGCCAAGCCCCCTAGACGTTGTCGAGCGCGCCGGTACGACGGGCGGCCGCTAGGTAGAAGAGCATGATCACGACCGGGATCGTCGCGACCGCGGCCGCGAACGGCAGGTTGTTGGCCGCGCCGACGTTGTCGTAGACGACGTTCCCGAGCATCTGGTTGGCACCGCCGACGATCCGGACGGTGATGTAGTCGCCGAGCGAGAGCGAGAAGGTGAAGATCGACCCGGCGACGATCGCCGGGAACACCGTCGGCAGCACCACCCGACGTAGCGAGTGCCCGGTCTTGGCGCCCAGGTCGGCCGAGGCCTCGAGCATCGAGTCGGGCAGCCGCTCGAGGCCGGCGTAGATCGGCAGGATCATGAACGGCAGCCACAGGTAGGCCAGCGTGATGACCACGGCCGTCAGGCCGTAGCCGGGTGTGTCGATCCCGATCGCGTTGCCGATGTCATGGACGACGCCGTTCTCCGACAGCATGATCCGCCACGCGTAGGCCTTGACCAGGTAGCTCGCCCACAGTGGGGTGAGCACCGCGATCACCAGGATCTTCTGCATCCGCGGTGAGGCGACCTTGGCCATGTAGAGCGCGATCGGGAACGCGATGATGATGTCGACGATCGTCACCAGCACTGCGATCCCGAGGGTGCGGAAGGCAACCTTGCGGTAGACCTCCGACTCCCAGAGCAGCCGGAAGTTGTCGAGGTTCCAGTTCCGGATCGTCTCGCCGGTGAAGGCGTCCTGGTCCCACAGTGCGGTGATGAACAGTGCCCCGAGGGCGCCCAGGTAGGCGAGCCCCAGCCACAGCATCGGCGGGGTGATCAGCAGTCCCAGGCGCAGCCGCGGATGGCGGTGCAGGACGGCGGACCCGCGGTGCTGGGCGCCCTCGGTGGCAGTCGTGCTCATCTGTCCCAATCTTGTTGAGGGATCAGCCCTTGATCTCGGTCCAGGCCTGCGTCCAGTCGCCGTAGTCCGTGCACGTCACGTCATCGCGACCGTCGAGGCACTGCTCGATCGGGGTGGTCCAGTACCAGATCTGCTCGGCGAACTCCTCGTCACCGGCGTTGAACGTCTCGCAGTGACCCTCGCTGGCGATGTCGCACGCCTTCGGGTTGGCCGGGGCCTCACCGAACCACTCGGACACCCCGGCGTTCGCCTCCGGGCTGATGATGTGGTTCATCCAGAGGTAGGCGCAGGTCTTGTGCTCGGACGCCTCGGCGACCATCCACGTGTCCGACCAGCCGGTGGCACCTTCTTCGGGCAGCACCGCCTCGACCGGCGTGCCCTCGCCCTGGGCCACGTTGGCGATGACCTGCCAGGTGGTGCCCACGACCGAGTCACCGGTGCCGAAAGCCTGGACCTCCTTGAGGTAGTCGGACCAGTACTCCGAGATCTGCTCGCGCTGGACCTTCAGCAGGTCCACCGCAGCGGCGAGCTGGTCCTCGTCCAGCGAGTACGGGTTCTCGATGCCGAGGTCCGGCTCGTGCTTCATCAGGTACAGCGCTGCGTCGGCGATGTAGATCGGGGAGTCGTACGCCGTGATCTTGCCGGCGTACGGCGAGTCCTCCTCGAAGACCGCACTCCAGCTGGTGGGGGCCGGGTCGACGATGTCGGTCCGGTACATCAGCAGGTTGGCGCCGTAGCCGTGCGGCACGCCGTAGGGCTGGCCGTCGACGGAGTTCCAGTCGCGGTCCTTGAGGAAGTCGTAGACGTCGGCGTAGTTGGGGATCAGGTCGGTGTTGACCGGCTCCACGTCACCCGCCGCGATCAGCCGCAGCGAGGCGTCGCCGGACGCCGACACCACGTCGTACTCCCCGGTCTTCACGAGGTTGACCGCCTCGTCGGAGGTGGCGAAGTACTTCACGTTGGTCTCGCAGCCGGTCTCCTCCTCGAACGGAGTGACCCAGTCGACGGCCTTGTCGGTGGACCCGTCCTCGGCGTACCCCGGCCAGGCCAGGATGTTGACCTCGCCCTCCGGGTCGCCGAGCTCCTCGAGCTGGGGCAGGTCGGGGGCGGTGAAGCCTGCGGCACTGCTGCCGCCGTCACCGCCGTCGTCGTCATCGGTGCCGCACGCGGCGACGAGGATCAGCGCGGCACAGGCCGCGGTGATCCTGGTGGTCCTGGTCCATCGGTGGGTCATGACGGTTCCTTGCTGTGAGGTGTTGAGGGAGGGATTGAAGGAGTCAGTCGGAGGCGGCGATGTGCACCGCGTGCTCGCGCAACCAGCTCAGGTGCACGCGCGCTTCGCGGCGGGCAACGTCGCCCTCGGCTGGATCCTGCTGGTTCTGTCGTACGACGATCAGCGATCCGCCGTCGTCGAGGTCGACGATGCTCTGGGTCGCAGAGCCGAGGTAGACGACCTCCCGCACCACACCGACGGTGGTGACCGTGTGTGACTGCGGGATGGATGCCGGGTCGAGATGGAGATGGATCTTCTCGGGTCGGATGTTGTAGGTGCCGGGCTCGTCGAGCAGTCGCTCGGCGAGCTCCCCTTCGATCACGTTCGACGTGCCGACGAAGCCGGCTACGAACGGTGTCGTGGGCTGCTCGTAGAGGTCGCGCGGGTGGGCGACCTGTTCGATCCGGCCCTCGTTGAACACGGCGATCCGGTCGCTCATGGTGAGCGCCTCTTCCTGGTCGTGGGTGACGAACAGAAAGGTGATGCCGATCTCGCGTTGCAGCTCCTTGAGCTCTACTTGCATCTCACGCCGCAGCTTGAGGTCCAGCGCGCCGAGCGGCTCGTCGAGCAGCAGCACGCGTGGTCTGTTGACCAGTGCCCGGGCCAGAGCGACCCGCTGCCGCTGGCCACCGGAGAGCTGGCTGGGCCGACGGTCGCCGTAGTCGGCCAGCCGGACGCTCTCGAGGGCCTCTTGAGCCCGGTTTCGGCGCTGGGCCTTGGCGACCCGCTTGACCCGCAGGCCGTACTCCACGTTCTGACGCACGGTCATGTGCGGGAACAGCGCGTAGTCCTGGAACACGGTGTTGACGTCCCGGGAGAACGGCGGCACCCGGGTGACGTCCTCGCCTCCGAGGAACACCGACCCCTCCGTGGGTGCCTCGAAGCCGGCCACCATCCGCAACACCGTGGTCTTGCCGGAGCCGGACGGCCCCAGCATCGAGAAGAACTCCCCGTTGGCGATCTCGAGGTCGATCCCGTCGACCGCCGTCACGCTGCCGAACTCCTTGCGCAGCCCGCGCAAGGAGATGGCCGGCGCGTCCTCGGTCTTCGAGGCGACCGGACCGTCGACGACCTTCTGGTCGGGTGGTTCACCGCTCGCCATGGTCTGCCCCTCGAGTTGTCGCGGTCAGGCTGACAAAACATATGAAACCAGTTTTCATAGCGCAAGAGGTGAGGCACACTTTCTGAGTGGCTATCCAGTTCTACGGCCGGGCGACCGCGGCGGTGTTCGCGCCGCTGGAGAGCTCGAGCCGTTCGGAACTGATCGCACGCCGGCTCACGGATGCCATCGCGCTCGGCTTGCTGCCCGACACCAGGCAGCTTCCGGGGGAGGCGGTACTCGCGCACCAGTTCGGAGTCTCGACGGTCACGATCCGTGAGGCGCTCAGCGCGCTCCGCCAGGAAGGCCTGATCGAGACCAAGCGTGGTCGCGGCGGCGGCAGCTTCGTGCGCGCGCCGCACGACGGGATCTCCGACCTGGCCCGCCGCCGGCTGAAAGACTTCAGCCTGGTCGAGCTGCGCGACCTCGGCGACGTGTACGCCGCTATCGCCGGAGCCAGTGCCGCCCTCGCGGCTCGTCGGGCCAGCGCCGAGGACGTCGCCCAGCTGCGCCGGATGGCGGTCCAGCTCGCTGATGCGAAGGAGCCGGACGCCCGCCGCCGGGCCGATGCGCACTTCCACATCGAAGTGACCGTCGCGGCCCAGTCGACCCGGCTCTACCATGAGGAAGTCGGGCTGCAAGCCGAGTTCGGCACCCTGCTGTGGCTCGCCTTCGGCGACGACGACAGCCACGCTCAGATGGTCGCCACGTGCAACGCCGTCGTGGATGCCATCGAGGCGCGCGACGGGCTCGCCGCACGCGAGACTGCTGAACAACGGGTCGCCGACTCGACGGCCCGGCTCATCGACTACCGGCTCGGTCAGGAGCTCCGATGACACCACCCACGGTCGCAGTGTCCGCCGAAGTGTCGGCGACACTCGCCGCGCTCGACGATCTCACCAGCCGCGCATTCGACGTGGTCGACGCGATCGCCGAGTCCACGCTGCGCCAGCTCGAGCTGGCCGATCGGCCGCAGCGCTCAGAGCTCGCGGGCATCGACGACCTCACCATCCGCCTCGTGGAGCGATCCGACGGCCTCGTCCAGGGCGCCGGGTTCGTGGCCGCGGTCGGGCTCTTCGAGGACGTGCCGTGGTGGTTGGAGTGGTTCGCCCGCGGTGAAGGCAAGGTGCAACAGCTGCTCGTCGAGACCGATCCCAACGGCGGTGGCTTCTACGACTACGAGAACCTGCCGTGGTACGTCGTCCCGCGGGACACGGGACATCGCCACGTCACCGGCCCGTACGTCGACTACCTCTGCACCGAGGACTACACCCTGACGTTCACCCGGCCGCTGGCTGTGAACGGTGAGTTCGTCGGCGTCGCGGGTGCCGACGTACGGGTCCAGGCCGCGGAGGAGTGGGTGCTCCCGGCCCTGCGCCAGGCGGACAGCCGCCTCGTAGTGCTCAACGCGCACGGCCGGATCCTCGCCAGCAACAGCGGGCGACACGTGTGCGGTGACCTGGTCGAGGAGCTCGACGTCGCAGCCGTCTGGGCGAGCCCGGCTTCGGTGCCGGGTCTGCACCGGTTGGGCGACCTGCCCCTCGGCATCCTCGAGCTCGACCGCTGACCGCGGCTGCGATCAGGCCCCTTCGAAGATCTCGTCCAGGACGCCGAGGGCCTCGTCGAGCAGGTGGTCGGGGATGCTCAGCGGCGGCAGGAAGCGGAGCACGTTGCCGAACGTCCCGCAGGTGAGCACCACCAGGCCTTGCTGGTGGGCCGCGACCGCGACCTTCGCGGTCAGCGCGGCATCCGGCTCGGTGGTCCCGGGCTGCACCAGCTCGACGGCCACCATGGCGCCGCGACCGCGGACGTCGCCGATGCGCGGGTCGCGCTGCTGGAGCGCGCCCAACCGGTCGAGCATGGTCTTGCCGATCGACGCGGCCCGGTCGACCAGGCCGTCGGCCTCGATCGTCTCGATGACGGCGAGGGCGGCGGCGCAGGCGATCGGGTTGCCGCCATACGTGCCACCGAGGCCGCCGGTGTGCGGTGCGTCCATCATGTCGGCCCGGCCCGTGACCGCCGCGAGCGGCAGCCCGCCGGCGATGCCCTTGGCGGTGACGATCAGGTCGGGCACCACGTCCTCGTGCTCGCAGGCGAAAAGGTCTCCGGTCCGGGCGAAGCCGGTCTGCACCTCGTCCGCGATGAAGACGACGCCGTTGGCCGAGCACCACTCGACGAGCGCCGGCAGGAAGCCCGGGGCCGGCACGACGAAGCCGCCCTCCCCCTGGATCGGCTCGATCACCACGGCTGCCAGGTTCTCGGCGCCGACCTGCTTCTCGATCACCTCGATCGCGCGTCGGGCCGCGGCCGGACCGTCGACGCCGGCATCGCGGAACGGGTAGGACATCGGGGCGCGGTAGACCTCGGCCGCGAACGGTCCGAACCCATGCTTGTAGGGCATGTTCTTCGCGGTCATCGCCATCGTGAGGTTGGTTCGCCCGTGGTAGGCGTGGTCGAACGCCACGACGGCCTGCCGCTTGGTGTGGTGGCGGGCGATCTTCACCGCGTTCTCGACGGCCTCGGCGCCGGAGTTGAACAACGCCGTGCGCTTGTCGTGGGTGCCGGGCGTGAGCCGGTTGAGCGCCTCGGCGACCTGCACGTAGCCGTCGTACGGCGTCACCATGAAGCAGGTGTGCGTGAAGGCCTGGACCTGCGCCGTCACCGCCTCGACCACCCGGGGGTTGCTGTTGCCGACGGTCGTGACGGCGATGCCCGAGCCGAGGTCGATCAGGGAGTTGCCGTCGACGTCGACGACCACGCCTCCCCCGGCGGCCTGGGCATAGACGGGCATGACCGTGCCCACGGCGCTGGAGACAGCGGCGGCCTTGCGGGCCTGCAGCTCGAGCGAGCGGGGGCCGGGGATCTCGGTGACGAGGCGACGTTCCTGGGGAAGTTCCGACATGGCCACAGGCTAGAGCCCGCGTCGGCGGTGCGCCCTAGGCGAACTCCTCCAGTGCCTGCCTGACGGCGGGCACCGCACCGCCGGCGTCGAACTCGATCACCGCCGCCTCGCGGGTCATGCCCACCCAGAGTCGCGCGCACTCCTGCGGCTGCGGGCGGTCCATCGCGCGGAAGTCGTTGACCAGGAACGCTGCGCTGATCTCGTCGCGGCGGCCGATCTCGGTGAGCACCGCCGCCTCGCTGCGGGCCTCGAAGAGCAGCGCCCGGACACCCCGCTGGCGCAGGCAGGCGTCGAGGTAGGTCGTGGTGGCAGCGAGCAGTCGCGCCCGGCCGCGCGGCAGGTCGACCGCGTTCGAGCGGACGTGCTCGGCGATCCGGTCGTGGAACGTGCGGTGCAGCTCGACGAGGTACGCCGCCCGGTCGCCGAAGTGGTGGAAGAACGTGCCCTTCGCGACGCCTGCCTCGGCCACGACCCGGTTGGCGCTCAGGCCGGTGAGCCCACCGGCTTCGGCGAGGCGGAGCCCGGCATCGACCAGCGCACCGCGGGTGCGAGCGGCGGTGTCTGCCCTGGTGGTCGTCGGCACACCGCAAGCATAGGTATTGACCGACCGGTCGGTCAACGGATCTCGGGCACCCTTTCGAGGCGGGTCCACCCGGTCCAGCCCCGTTCCTCGACCAGGCGCATCAGCTCGCGCGCGACCGGCACCTGACCGAGGAACATCGAGTCGAGCAGGTCCACCAGGTCATCGGACATTCCTTCTTCGGCGGCGAACGCCTCCCACTCCGCCTCGTCCACGGCCTCCAGCTGCGCAACCAGGCGATCAGCGAGCGCCGGGAGCCGGGCATCTCCGGGTGCCCAGTCGATCATGTCGTCCAGGTCCCGGTAGAAGTCGACCACGGAAGGGTCGTCGAGCTGCTCGCGCTTGTTCCGGATGTAGGTCTCCATCCGGTCCGGCAGCTGCGCTGCGACCAGGATCCAGGCGTCCCGCTCGCCTTCGATCATCCGCTCCGGAATCCCGAGCTCACGCAGACGCTCGAGGTAGGCGACGGCTTCCGGTGGAAGGGCCAGACTCTCGCCGGCCGCGAGCTGTGCGATCCGCTCGCGATGCCGCTGCCGCTCCCGGATCTCGGCCCGGAGGCGGCGGTCGATCTCCTCGACCGCCGCCGCGAACTCCGCGTCCCCTGCCGCGAGCAGCTCCTTCACCCGCGACAGCGGCACGCCGGCATCGGCCAGGGTGCGGATCCGGATCAGCTCGACCACTGCCCCGGCGTCGTACCGCCGGTAGCCCGAGTGGTCGCGCTCGGGCTCCGGCAGCAGCCCTTTCGCGTGGTAATGACGCACCGCGCGCACCGTGACGCCGGCGTACGACGCCAGCTGACTGATCGTCAACATGTCATCAGCGTGCCGGAACCTTGGTGTAGACGTGGCGCGACCACAGGTAGCCGGCCAGCGCGATGAGCAGGGACCAGCCGATGGCGAGCCACAGGTCCGACCCGGCTGAGTCGCCGGCGGTCAGCGCGCGCAGGGTGTCGATCATCGGGGTGAACGGCTGGTGTTCCGCGAACTGACGAAGTCCCCAAGGCATCTCGTCCGTGGGCACGAAGCCGCTGCTGATGAACGGCAGCAGCACCAGGAACATCGGAGTGTTGCTCGCGGTCTCGACGCTGTCGGCGGCGAGACCCATCCCCACGGTGAGCCAGGTCAACGCGAAGGCGAGCAGGACGATGATTCCGAAGGCGGCCAGCCAGTCCCCGACCCCAGCGTCCGAGCGGTAGCCCAACAGCACCGCGACCAGGAGCGTGACAATGGTCGTCAGCACGGTCTTGATCACAGCACCCAGCACGTGGCCGGTCAGCACCGAGACCTTGGCGATGTCCATGGTCCGGAACCGGGCGATGATCCCTCCGGTCATGTCCATCGCCACCGAGATCGCGGTGCCGAGCGCCACGCTCGCCACGGCCATGATCAGGATGCCGGGAGTGATGTAGCCCAGGTAGTCGGTGCGGTCGCCGCCACCCGGAACTCCGGGGAGCCCGGCACCCAGGGTGCCGCCGAAGACGTAGACGAACAGCAGCAGGAACAGGATCGGCTGAGCGATCAGCATGATCGCCAGGGACGGGTAGCGCTTCCAGTGCAACAAATTGCGACGCAGCATGGTGACCGAGTCGCGGACGGCGTACGTCGTGCTCATACGAGCACCTCCTCGGGCTCTTCGTTGGTCTCGGTAGACGCGTGGCCGGTGAGAGCCAGGAAGACGTCGTCGAGGTCGGCGGTCTCGACGGTGACTCCGGCGACTTCGCGGTCGTCCAGGCCGTCGAGGATCTGTCGCAGCGAGGCGACACTGCCGTCGCTAGCGAGCCGTTCGGTGCGTCCGTCGTTGAACACGACGTGCACGTGACCTCCGGGCACCTGCCGCTTGAGCTCGGTCGGGGTCCCCTCGGCGACCAGTCGGCCGCCGTCGAGCAGCGCGACGCGGTCCGCGAGCGCATCGGCCTCCTCGAGGTACTGGGTCGTCAGCAGCACGGTCACCCCTTCGGCCACCTGCTCGCGCACGATGGACCACACCTCGCGTCGGCTGCGGGGGTCGAGGCCGGTCGTGGGCTCGTCCAGGAAGATCAGCCGCGGTCCGGTGATGAGCGTCATCGCCAGGTCGAGCCGCCGCTTCATGCCGCCCGAGTACGTCTGCGCGCGCCGGTCGGCAGCGTCGACCAGGTCCAGCCGCTCGAGCAGGCCGTCGACCGCAGCCACGGCCGTCGCCCGAGCGAGATGGCCGAGGTCGGCCATCAACCGCAGGTTCTCCCGGCCGGTGAGCAGCTCGTCGATCGCGGAGAACTGCCCCGTGACGCCGATCGCCCGACGGACGTCGTCGGACTCACGTCGTACGTCGTAGCCCGCGATCCGGACGTCCCCTTCGTCGGCGGTGAGCAGGGTCGAGCAGATGTTGACCGTGGTGGTCTTGCCGGCGCCGTTCGGCCCCAGCAGGGCGTAGACCGTGCCCGCCGGCACGGTCAGGTCGATTCCGTCGAGAACGGTGTGGTCGCCGTAGGACTTGCGCAGTCCGGCGACCTCGATAGCTGCGTTGTGTTGAGTCATGCGAGCAGCGTGCAAGGTTGACGCAGCGTCAATGTCAAATGGATCTTCAGCTCCACCGGGTGTCACATTTTCGGACGCTGCGACGTCGTATGTCCGACGACGCAGCAGAAGGAGTGGACGCGTGCCCGATCGCAGAGCCGGAGTGGTGGCTTCGTGGGCCGATGACCGGCTGGGCCTGGCGAGGATCAACCGGAACGTCTTCTCGTTGCGCAAGGTGTTCCCCGACCACTGGTCCTTCCTGTTGGGCGAGGTCGCGCTGTGGAGCTTTGTCGTCCTGCTGGTGACGGGGACGTTCCTGACCCTGTGGTTCGACCCGAGCATGGCCGTGGTGACCTATGAGGGCTCGTACGCTCCACTGCGCGGCGTGGACATGTCCGCCGCCTTCGCCTCCACGGTCGACATCTCGTTCGAGGTTCGCGGCGGGCTGCTCATGCGGCAGATGCACCACTGGGCGGCGCACATCTTCATCGCCGCGATGCTGCTGCACCTGTTGCGGCACGCGTTCACCGGGAGCTTCCGCAAGCCCCGGGAGGTCAACTGGGTCATCGGCTGCCTGATGCTGCTCCTCGGCACCATCGAGGGATTCGCCGGCTACTCGCTGCCCGACGACCTGCTCTCCGGTACCGGTCTGCGAGCAGCGGACGGCTTCCTGAAAGCGACCCCCGTGGTCGGCACCTACCTGTCGCTGCTCCTGTTCGGCGGCGAGTTCCCCGGCGACGCGGCGATCCCGAGGTTGTTCATCCTGCATGTCCTGCTGTTGCCGGGGCTGCTGATCGCCCTGGTGGCGCTGCACCTGATCCTGATCGTCTATCACAAGCACACGCAGTGGCCCGGGCCTGGCCGCACCAACGACAACGTCGTGGGCTACCCGTTCCTGCCGGTCTACATGGCCAAGGCCGGCGGCTTCTTCATGCTGGTGTTCGGCGTGATCGCACTGATGGGGGCGCTGCTGGCGATCAACCCGGTGTGGAAGTACGGCCCCTACGACCCGACCAAGATCACGGCCGGCGTACAGCCCGACTGGTACCTCGGCTGGCCCGACGGTCTGCTCCGGATCATTCCCGCCTGGGAGACGCACCTGTGGGGCCACACGGTGTCGTGGAACATCATCATCCCGATCCTGGTCGCGCCGCCGCTGCTGCTGACGGTGATGATGCTGATGCCGTTCGTGGAGGCGCGGATCTCCGGCGACAAACGGGAGCACCACCTGCTGCAGCGACCTCGCAACGCGCCCCGACGTACGGCGTTCATGGTGGCGGTGATGACGTTCTACGCCGTCGCCTGGGCGGCTGGCGGCAACGACATCATCGCGGTCCGGCTGCACCTGTCGATCAACCAGATCACCTACGCCCTCCGCGTCCTGATCTTCCTCGGCCCGGTCATCGCGTACGTCGTCACCAAGCGCTGGTGCCACTCGCTCCAGCGCGCCGACGCAGCGCGACTGGCGCACGGCTACGAGACCGGCGTGATCAGCCGGTCCCCGGAAGGCGGCTACACGGAGCAGCACCTGCCGTTGAGTCCGGAGGAGAAGTACGTCCTCAGTGCGCCATATCCACGAAGCGGGAGTAGTGACCCTGGAACGCCACCGTGATGTCGCGGGTGGCGCCGTTGCGGTGCTTGGCCACGATCAGGTCGGCCTCGCCCGGACGGGTCGACTCCTTCTCGTACATGTCGTCGCGGTGCAGCAGGATCACCATGTCCGCGTCCTGCTCGAGCGACCCCGATTCGCGCAGGTCGGACATCATCGGGCGCTTGTCGCTGCGCTGCTCGGGCCCACGGTTGAGCTGGGAGAGTGCGACGATCGGGACCTCGAGCTCCTTGGCCAGCAGCTTGATCTGCCGGGAGAACTCCGAGACCTCGAGCTGGCGGGACTCCACCTTGCGGCCGGAGGTCATCAGCTGCATGTAGTCGATGACGACCAGGCGCAGGTCGTGGCGCTGCTTGAGCCGGCGGGCCTTGGCGCGGATCTCCATCATCGTCATGTTGGGCGAGTCGTCGATGAAGATCGGGCTCCCGGAGATCCGGCCCATGTGCTTGGCCATCTTGTCCCAGTCGGCGCTGTCCATCCGGCCGTTGCGGATGTGGTTGAGCGGCACCTTCGCCTCGGCGGCCAGCAGCCGCATGGTGATCTCGGAGCGGGTCATCTCCAGGCTGAAGAAGACGCTGGTCAGGTTGTTCTGGATCGACGCCGCCCGGCACAGGTCGAGCGCCAGCGTCGACTTGCCGACGGCGGGACGCGCCGCGACGATCACCATCTGGCCGGAGTGCAGGCCGTTGGTGAGCTCGTCGAGGTCGGCGAAGCCGGTGGGTACGCCGTAGAGGCCGGCCTCGCGGTTCTCGATCGCCTCGATCTCGTCGAGGACGCCGGTCATGATCTCGCTGAGCGGGGCGTAGTCCTCGGCGGTGCGCCGGTCGGTGATCTGGTAGACCTCGGCCTGCGCACGGTCGACGATCTCGTCGACCTGGCCCTCGCCGGCGTAGCCGATCTGGACGATCTTGGTGCCGGCGTCGACGAGGCGCCGCAGGATCGCCTTCTCCCGCACGATCTCGGCGTAGAAGCCGGCGTTGGCGGCGATCGGCACGTTGGCCGCCAGCGTGTGGAGGTAGGGCGCACCGCCGATCCGCTGCAGCTCGCCGCGGCGGTTGAGCTCCGCGGCCACGGTGACCATGTCGACCGGCTCACCGCGCCCGAACAGGTCGATGACGGCGTCGTGGATCGTCTCGTGCGCGGGCCGGTAGAAGTCGATCCCGCGGAGGACCTCGGAGACGTCGGCGATGGCGTCCTTCGAGATCAGCATCGACCCGAGCACGGACTGCTCGGCCGCCATGTCCTGCGGCGGGGTCCGGTCGGCCGGACCGCGAGGCGCCTCGCCCGGCTCGTAGGCAGCCGGGCCATCGCCCCACCCGTCACGCGGGGCCTCGAAGGGCGGCTCCCGCGACGCGGACTCGGTGAGGCTCATCGGACAACTCCCATGGATCCGGCTGGGCGATCGGATGTCGAACAGATATTCGAAGGCTAGGCGTGGGCGCCGACACCGGTGACGAGGCGTGAAGTTACGTGTCCGGTCCACCCCGCGGCTAGGGCCGCATCCACAGGTGCTGGGGATAACCCGGCCAGGGGCGTGGACGACACGCAAAATGCTGTGCACAGCGTGGGGACAGGACTGTGGAATCAGTCGCCGGACAGCCCCTCATCAACCCTCTGACCTGCGGAAACGCTGTCCCCCGGGTGTGGAACCAAAATTTGTGCGGGTTATCTCGTTCACCTGCTGTCCATCTGCACATTCCCTGGGAGTTTTGTCGACAATGCGTGGTCCTGCCGCGTATCCACAGGTTATCCACCGGACGATCGAGGCGGGCTCTGGTTGGCTGGCCCGGTGAGCGTCGGGGCCCGGGGGAGGGAGCACGACCGGGAGATCTGGCGGCTGGCCGTCCCAGCCTTCCTGGCCCTGGTCGCGGAGCCGTTGTTCCTGCTCAGCGACGCCGCGATCGTCGGCCACCTGGGCACCCCGGAGCTGGCCGGTCTCGGCATCGCCGCTGTGGTCCTGCAGACCGCCGTGGGGCTGTGCGTCTTCCTCGCCTACGGCACCACCGCGAGCGTGGCCCGGTTCCTCGGGGCGGGGGACCGAGCCCGAGCGCTGGCCCAGGGCATCGACGGCGTCTGGCTGGCGGTCCTGATCGGCGCTGTGGTCACCGTCGCGGGCGTCGTACTCACCGGGCCGCTGGTGGCGGCCTTCGGCGCCGGACCGGAGGTCAGCGACCAGGCCAGGACCTACCTGCGCATCGCCTTCCTGGGCACGACACCGCTGCTGGTCATGCTGGCCACCACCGGCGTCCTGCGCGGCCTGCAGGACACGAGGACCCCGCTCGTCGTGGCGGTGGCGGGCAACGCGCTCAACATCCTGCTCAACCTGCTGCTGGTGTACGGCGTGGGGTCCTTCGACGGCCTCGGGATCGCCGGATCGGCCATCGGCTCGGTGCTCGCCCAGGTGGCCAGCGCCGCGGCCCTGCTCGCGGTGGTCGTCCGCGCCGCCCGGCGCGAGGGCGCGTCGCTGGCACCGGACCGGGCGGGCATCCGGGCCGCGGCGCGGGCGGCCGTCGCGCTGGTCATCCGCACGCTGACCCTGCGGGCGGCGTTGCTGGTCACGACGTACGCCGTCGCGGCCGGCGCCACCGGCGGCGAAGGCGCCGTGGACCTCGCGGCGCACCAGCTCGCGATCACCATCTGGGGCTTCCTGGCGTTCGTGCTCGACGCGATCGCGATCGCCGCGCAGGCGATCACCGGCCGCTACCTGGGTGCCGGTGACGTCGCCTCCACCCGCGCGGTCACCCGGCGGATGGTGTGGTGGGGCGCCATCAGCGGTGTCGGGACCGGCGTCGCCCTGGCCGCGTCCAGCCCGTGGCTCGGGGCGCTGTTCACCGGCGACGGCGAGGTGCGCGACCAGCTGGTGCCGGTGCTGCTGATCGCGGCCCTCGGCCAGCCGATCGCCGGCGTCGTGTTCGTGCTCGACGGCGTGCTGATCGGCGCGGGCGACGGCCGCTACCTGGCCTGGGCAGGGACCGCGGTGCTCGTCGTCTACGCGCCAGTGGTGCTGCTCGCGGCACTCGCCGGTGGCGGCCTGGTCTGGGTGTGGGTGGTCTTCGCCGGCCTCTTCATGGCCGCCCGGTTCGCTGCCCTCGTCGGCCGGGCCCGTGGCGACCGGTGGCTGGTCACGGGGACGTAGCCTCCCTTCGCCGTACCCTGTGCCGGTGAAACCGCTGCAGTCCGTCGCGATGGGCTACGTCTTCATCGCGCTGTACGCACGGTTCAACGGGTACGACGCGTACGCCGACCCGTTCGGCTGGGCCCTCGTGCTGATCGGCCTGTACAAGCTCCCCGCCGACCTGCCCTCACGAGGCGGCGTGCTCTACCTCGGCTGGCTCTCCGGCCTGGTCTCGATCCCGCTGTGGATCCCCGCGGTGATCGACGCGCTCGAGGACGCGGATCCCTCGCTGGCCTGGGCCGTCGACCTGCCGCAGTTCGGCTTCGGCTTCCTGCTCTGCCTCTCGCTGTCCAAGGCTGCGGAGGCCGATGACGACCTGCGCGCCGCGAACTGGCTGCGGATGCTGATGCTGCTCATCGGGGCGGTCGCGGTGCTTCCGGTGCTCGTGTTCGGCGGCGGCATCGACGAGCTCGCCGAGCCCGCGAGCCTCGCCGTGCAGATCGTCTACATCGTGCTGGTGTGGCTGATGTTCCAGTACTCCGGCCGGGTCTGGGCCGGGGCGCCGGTGGAGCCGGCTGGCGACGGGGAAGATTCACCGGCTAGGCGGTGAATCTCCCGCTTCTGTCGAGAAGGTTCTTGCCATAAGCCTCCATTTCACCGCCCAGGCGGTGAAATGCCCCACCAATGCACGAACGGCCGGCCCCGAGGGGACCGGCCGTCGCGATGGTGCGTGGGTCAGGCAGGGATGACGTTGAGCACCACAGTGGCGCTCACGTCGTCGAGCAGCTTGACCGAGACCGTGTGGGTGCCCAGCGCCTTGATCGGCTGGGCGACCATGATCAGTCGCTTGTCGACCGGCTCGCCGGACTTCTCGGCGAGCGCCTCGGCGATCGCGGTCACGGTGACCGCACCGAACAGGCGCTGGCCGGAACCGGCACGGACCTTCACGTCGACCGGCTCGGCCTCGAGCTTGGTCTTGATCTCTTCGGCGTGGTCGTGACCGCGCACGGCCCGCGAGGCGCGGGCCAGCTTGATCGACTCCGCCTGGCGCTCGCCACCGCGGGTCCACCGGATGGCTACGCCGCGCGGCATCAGGAAGTTGCGGCCGTAGCCGTCCTTCACCTCCACCACGTCGCCGGCGGCACCGAGGCCGTCGACCTCCTGGGTCAGGATGAGCTTCATTTGTCTGTCTCTCCGTCCTGGGCGCTCAGCGGCCGGTCGAGGTGTAGGGCAGCAGGGCGACCTCGCGGGCGTTCTTCACGGCGATCGCCACGTCGCGCTGGTGCTGCACGCAGTTGCCGGTCACCCGACGCGCACGGATCTTGCCGCGGTCGGAGATGAACTTGCGGAGCAGGTTGGTGTCCTTGTAGTCGACACCGGTCGCCTTCTCCTTGCAGAACTGGCAGACCTTCTTCTTCGGCTTACGGATAACTGCCTTGGCCATTGTGGTGCTCTCCTCTCAAGAGCCCGGCTCGCGCCGGAATGGTTGCGGTTGGATGCTTGTCTTGGTTAGAACGGGGGCTCGTCCGAGCTGACGCCCGGAGCGCCCCACGGGTCCTGCTGCGGTGCGCCGGACTGGGCCGGAGCGGCACCGCCTTGCTGGCCACCCTGCTGCGGAGCAGCCGTGGCCCACGGGTCGTCGCCGCCACCCGACTGCTGCTGGCCGCCGCCCTGGCCGTAGCCACCGGAGCCGGAACGGCTGGCGCGGGTGACCTTGGCGGTCGCGTACTTCAAGGACGGGCCGACCTCTTCGACCTCGAGCTCGATGACGGTGCGCTTCTCGCCCTCACGGGTTTCGTACTGGCGCTGCTTGAGCCGCCCCTGCACGACGACGCGCATGCCCTTCTGGAGGGACTCCGCGACGTTCTCGGCAGCCTGACGCCAGACGGAGCAGGAGAGGAACAGCGCCTCGCCGTCCTTCCAGTCGTTGGACTGCTTGTCGAAGAAGCGTGGCGTGGATGCGATCCGGAAGTTGGCCACGGCCGCCCCCGAGGGGGTGAAGCGCAGCTCCGGGTCGTCAACCAGGTTGCCGACCACGGTGATGATCGTCTCGCCTGCCATGTCAGGTCTCCCTACTCGTTCGGTACGTCGGTGGGCTCATCCAAGCCGCCACCGCCCACAGGCGGAAGGGCTCGTCCACAAGCTCACCGTGGGGTGCGCTCAAACAGTCGGGCGCAGGACCTTCGTGCGCAGGATCGCCTCGTTGAGGCCGAGCTGACGGTCGAACTCCTTGACCGTGTCGGGCTCTGCCTGGAGGTTGATCACGGCGTAGATGCCTTCGGCGTTCTTGTCGATCTCGTAGGCGAGGCGGCGTCGGCCCCACACCTCGAGACTGTCGACCGTCCCGCCGTCCTTGCGGATGACGTTGAGGTACTTGTCGAGCGAAGGCTCGACAGTGCGCTCTTCAAGACTGGGGTCGAGGATGACCATTACTTCGTATGCACGCAAAGCGGTCTCCACCTCCTCTGGACTCGGCGGCCGCGGGCTTTCCGCGGCAGGAGGGCTGTGCGTAGTCGCGACCATTGGGGTCGCAAAGACAGGTCAGGCTAACAGCGGGCGCCCGAGCGCCCCAATTCCGCGCCGTTGCCGATCTACGGGTTGACGAACACGACCGGGTTCTGCGACAGCACCTCTTCGCCGACCCGGAACTCGGCGATCGAGCCGTTGGCGCCCTCGGGCACCTCGAACGGGACGAAGATGCACACCTCGGCCGGCCCGAAGTCCCACACCTGCTCACCCGACGAGAGCACCTCCGCACGGTCGAGGTCGTAGAAGTCGAAGGCCACCGGCGTGCCGTCCTCGATCCCGCTGATCGCGAACTCCGCGTAGATCACCTGGCCGGCCTGCGGCACGGCGTACTCCTGAGGGGCCTCGACGCTGCTGCTGCCGGTGCAGTTGCCCTGACCGTCGCCGGTCCACCCCGCGGAGACCACGTTCACGTCGGTCATGTCGGACGGGGGCTCCGGCATCTCCTCGAGCAGCGGCGAGATGTACGACGGGTCGCCACCGTCCTCCGCGATCTCGATCAGGTCCTGGGCGAAGTTGACCGGCCGGATCCGCGCCGATCCGCCGGTGAAGCTGCCGCCCTCGCCGGAGTCGGCGACGGTGGCCTCGGTGACGACGGCGGTGTTGATCCCGACGATCTCGCCGTCCAGGTTGATCGAGGCGCCACCGGAGTTGCCTGAGCCGATCCGGATGTCGCTGTCGATCCACGCACGGTTCTCGTCGATGGGCAGCTCCTGGAGGAACGTCGAGACGACGCCGCGGGTGACGGTCAGCGCGCGCCGCTGGAACTCCTCGGTCGTCGCCACGTGGGCCACACCGGGGAAGCCCAGCGCCGTGATCTCGTCGCCGGTGCGCAGCTCGTCGCTGTCCGCGATCGGCAGCGGCTCGGGGAGGTCCAGGTCCTCCGCGTCGACCGAGTTGCCGTCGATGTCGGCCGTGATCTTCATGATGGCGAGGTCGAGGACTCCGTCGGCCACGATCGTCTCGGCGACGTACTCCGGCGCGGCCGGGACGTCGTCGTCGCCCGACACCAGCGCGATCTGGTAGCTGGCGGGGTCCGCGACGTCCTCGCTCCCGAGGCCGGGCGCACTCGGCTTGGCGACGTGCGCGTTGGTCAGGATCAGGCCGTCCTCGCTGATGATCGAGCCCGACCCGTTGCCGAGCACCTCACCGCTCTCGTCGAGGGAGAGGATCAGCACGCTCGCCTGCTTGGCCCGGTCCAGCTCGTCGGCGGTGAGCTTGCCGTCGTCGCCGTTGTTGGCGGAGGACGACGACTCATCGTCGTCACCCAGCATCACCGCAGCGGTGACGCCGCCACCGACCACGACCAGCACGGCCACCGCCGCACCGACGACCGCGAGGGTCTTGCGGCGCTTCCGGCCGGCGATCTGCGCCGACGCGGCGGCCGCGGCCAGCACCGGGACGAGCTCGATCTCGTAGCCGGCGGTCGGGTGGCCGAGCAGCACCGTGGTGGTGGGGTCCTCCAGCTTGAGCTGGGTGACCCGCTCGCCCTCGACGAACGAGCCGCTGTTGGAGCGGTCGACGAACCACCAGCCGTCGGGACGCGGCTCCACCAGCGCGTGCTGGCGGGAGACCCCGGCGTCGTCGATGGTCACCTCGAGGCCCGGCTCGCGCCCGATCCGCACGGGCGCGTGGGTGCCGAACCGGAGGTCGTCGTTGCGGGTGCGCACGAGCAGCCCGGGCCCACCGCCCGGGATGCCCGGAGCCTGCGGCGTGGAGGGCAGCACGGTCGCGGCCATGGCCGCGGGGGGTACGGCGGCCGTCGCCTGCGCGCCGGGACGGTCGGCAGCAACAGCCCCGACGGCGCCCTCGAGGGTGACCTGCGCGGTCGCGCCGCCGTCGGTCAGCCCGAAGCGCACGATCGTGGTCCCGGCGGCCAGGGTCATCTGCGTGATCCGCTCGCCGTTCACCCAGGTGCCGTGCGTGCTCCCCAGGTCGACGACCTCCCAGCCGTCGCCGGCCGGGCGGAACTCAGCGTGGTTCCGGGACACGGTGGGCGCGTCCAGGATGAAGTCCGAGCTGGGCTCGCGCCCCACTTGGAGCACCCGAGGCTCGTCGTACGTCGACGTCTGTCCGCCGATCTCGATCGTGATCGTGCCCATGCTTTTGTCCCCTTGCGCCTGTGGTCTGCGGGGATCGTAGCGTCGGCGGGCCCTCCTAGAGTGGGGGTCATGAGCATTGCCCTCGGAGCACACGTCGACCAGACCGACCCGATCGCCGAGGCCAAGGCCCGCGGCGCGGCCCACGTGCAGTTCTTCCTCGGCGACCCCCAGGGCTACAAGGGTCCCGAGTGGGCCTACGCCGGCGGGCCCGAGGGCCTGCGCGCGGACGCCGAGGCCGCGGGCGTCGCGCTCTACGTGCACGCGCCCTACCTCATCAACGTCGCGACGACCAACAACCGGATCCGGATCCCGAGCCGCAAACTGCTCCAGCAGCACGTCGACGCCGCGGCCTCGATCGGTGCCAAGGGACTGATCGTGCACGGCGGCCACGTCAACAAGGACGACGACCCGGAGAAGGGCTTCGACAACTGGCGCAAGGCGATCGAGGCGACCGACCTCAAGCTGCCGCTGCTCATCGAGAACACCGCCGGCGGTGACAACGCGATGACCCGCTACCTCGACCGGATCGGCCGGGTCTTCGAGGCGATCTCGGGCACCGAGGGCTTCGACAACGTCGGGTTCTGCCTCGACACCTGCCACGCGCACGCCGGCGGCAACGCGCTCGAGACCATCGTCGAGGACGTCCGCAAGATCACCGGCCGGATCGACCTGGTGCACTGCAACGACAGCCGCGACGAGTTCGACACCGGCGCCGACCGGCACGCCAACCTCGGTGCCGGCCGCATCGATCCCGACCTCCTCGCCCAGGTGGTCCGCGACGCCGGAGCACCGGTCGTGGTCGAGACGCCCGGTGGTGCGACCGAGCACACCGCCGACTTCGAGTGGCTGCGCGAGCGTCTCTGACACCGGGCCGATAGCCTCGGTGATCATGCTGAGCGTCCGCCCGATCTCCGAGGACGAGCACCTCTCGTTCGTGGCGTCTCGCCGTTCCGCGAGCTTCCTGCAGACCCCCGCGTGGGGCCAGGTCAAGAGCGAGTGGCGACGCGAGTCCCTGGGTTGGTACGACGGCGAGACCCTCGTCGGTGCCGGGCTGGTGCTCTACCGCCAGCTCCCGAAGGTCAAGCGCTTCCTCGCCTACCTGCCCGAGGGTCCGCTCCTCGACTGGACGTCCGAGTCGCTCGGCGACTGGCTCGCCCCGATGGCCGAGCACCTCAAGGGCCAGGGCGCCTTCGGCGTGCGGATGGGCCCGCCGGTGGTGACCCGCAGCTGGACCGCCGCGCAGATCAAGGCCGGCATCGCCGATGACGCCGTACGCCGCCTCGGCGACATCGCCCCCGAGAGCCGCGACGCCACCGGTGCCCGCGTGGTCGCCCAGCTCACCGAGCTGGGCTGGCGCCGGCAGGCGGCCGAGGGCGGGTTCGCGGCCGGGCAGCCGCAGTACGTCTTCCAGATCCCGCTCGCCGGACGCACCGAGGAAGACGTCCTCGCCGGCATGAACCAGCAGTGGCGCCGCAACATCAAGAAGGCCGCCAAGGCCGGAGTCGAGGTCACCTCGAGCAGCGGCGAAGAGGACCTCAAGGCGTTCCACGACCTCTACGTCCACACCGCCGAGCGCGACCACTTCACGCCGCGGCCGCTGGGCTACTTCGCGACCATGCTCGAGGCGCTGCACGCCGAGAGCCCGGACCGGATCCGGCTGTGGTTCGCGCGGCACGAGGGCGACCTGGTCGCGGCCACGATCGCGATCCGGGTGGGCGCGCACTCCTGGTACTCCTACGGAGCCTCGTCCACCGAGAAGCGCGACGTGCGCGGCTCCAACGCGGTCCAGTGGGCGATGATCCAGGACGCCCTCGCATCCGGCGCCGACGTCTACGACCTGCGTGGCATCACCGACACCCTCGACCCGGACGACCCGCACGTCGGGCTGATCCAGTTCAAGGTCGGCACCGGCGGCGAGGCGGTCGAGTACGCCGGCGAGTGGGACCTGCCGCTCAACCGGGTGCTCTACAAGGCCTTCGACACCTACATGCGGCGGCGCTGATGGCGCTCACCCTCACCGTCGACGGCGAGCGCTGGCGGAGTCACCTGCGCGGCTACACCGACCGGCATCCCGGGCTGGTCCCGGTGGCGAAGGGCAACGGCTACGGCTTCACGCTCGGGCGGCTGGCCCGCAAGTCCGAGTGGCTCGGGCTCGACACCCTCGCGGTCGGCACCTACGAGGAGCTGCCCGAGGTCGCCAGCCGATTCGACGGCGACCTGCTGGTGCTCACGCCGTGGCGACCGTTCGTCGCCGACCTCGACCCGGCGCTCGCCGACCGGGTGATCCACACGGTCAGCCGGCCCGCAGACCTCGACGCGCTGGTCGCGCGACAGGCCCGCGCCCGGCTCGTGCTGGAGCGGATGACCAGCATGCAGCGGCACGGCTTCGGCGCCCGCGAGCTCTGGGGCGACGGGGTCCGCCGAGGGCTCGGGGCCGCCCGGTTCGAAGGCATCGCGCTGCACCTTCCGCTGGCGCAGGGCTCGCACCTCGCCGAGGTCACCCGGCTGCTCAACGACGTGGTCGGCATGGAGCTCGACCGTCCACCGACGGTCTGGGTGAGCCACCTGACCGACGACGAGCTCGACAAGCTGGGGGCGTCGTACGCCGACTTCACGTTCCGGCCGCGGGTCGGCACCGCGCTCTGGCTCGGCGACCGCGAGGCCCTCAAGGTGACCGCGACCGTGCTCGACGTGCACGAGGTGGCCCGCGGCGACTCGTTCGGCTACCGCGGCCGGACCGCACCGAAGGCCGGCCATCTGCTGATCGTCAGCGGCGGCACCGCCCACGGCATCGGGCTGGAGTCACCGACCGGCGAGTCGTCGCTCAAGGCCCGGGCCGCGACGCTGGCCCGCGGCGGCCTGGACGCCGCCGGCTTCGTGCGATCGCCGTTCTCCATCGACGGCAAGCAGCGGCTGTTCGCGGAGCCTCCGCACATGCAGGCCTCGATGCTGTTCCTGCCCGGCGGGACGCGGGTGCCCGAGGTGGGCGACGAGATCGACGTGCGGGTCCGCTACACCGCGACGACGTTCGACCGGGTCACCATCGGCTGACTCTGCCGGACCGGGTCGTGCTGCGGCTTGAGGATGTCGCGCACCACGATCACCACGAGGTAGAGCTCCGCGAGCATCCGCAGGACGATCGCCACCCAGTAGAAGCCCGCGTCCGAGCCGGCGCTCGGGTTGAGGTAGCCGCCGAGGTACCACCAGACGGCCGCGAAGTAGAGCAGCTCACCGGACTGCCAGACGATCTGGTCGCGCCAACGCGGCCGGGCCAGCGCGGCGAGCGGCAGCAGCCACAGCACGTACTGCGGTGAGTAGACCTTGTTGACGAGCAGGAAGCCCACCACGATCAGGAACCCGATCTGGGCGAGCCGTGGTGTCTCCGGCGCACGCAGGCCGATGATCAGGATCCCCAGGCACCAGGCACCGAACACCAGCCACGACCAGGTGTTCACGGTCTCGTGAGAGATGGCCTTGTCGGAGGCCTGCGCGAGCACGCTCCAGATCGAGCCGAGGTCGGGTCCGCGGTCGGCGTTGAAGCTCCAGAAGACCTTCCACTGCTCCTTGCCGGTGAGGTACGCCGGTGCGTTGGCGACCAGCCAGGCCGCGGCCGCCCACACGATCGCCAGCGCGAGGTCGGCGTAGCGGCGCCGGCGCAGGCAGATGATCAGGATCCCGCCGAGCAGGAACAGCGGGTAGAGCTTGGTGGCGGTGCCGAGGCCGATCAGGATGCCGGTCAGCACCGGCCGATCTCGGGACCACGCCCACAGCGCGCCGGCGACGAGGCCGACGGCGAGCAGATCCCAGTTGATCAGCCCGGTCAGGGCCAGCGTTGGAGACAGCGCGAAGATCGCGGCGTCCCAAGGACGTCGCGGGTTGACCTGGCTCAGCAGCCACGCCGCCAGGATCGCGATCGCGGCGAACCCGACCGCGTTGACCCAGGTGAAGAGCTCCACCTCGCGGCGTACGTCGTCGGTGCCGGAGAGGTCGCCCACCGACTGGCGGGAGCGCTCGTCGAGGTCGGGGGAGCCGTTGAGCCAGTGCGTCACCCACGACGTGCCCCACGCCCAGTAGGCGATGCCGACGGGGTACTCCATCACCTCGTAGCGGGCCCGCACCTGCTCGTCGTCGGAGAACGGCCACTCGTGCTGCACCAGGCCGCGCAACGTGTAGAGCGGGGGCAGGTCGGAGTAGCACATGTGCGAGTAGCGGTAGTTCTGGTCCGTCGGCTCGCCGGAGATGCACGGCGCCTTCTGCAGCATCCCCAGGGCACAGGTGACCGCAGCCATCACCAGGATCACCTTCACCGGTGTCCACCACCGGGACCGGCCCGCACGTGAACCGACCGGTCCGCCGACGCTCTCGCTCAGGGTGGCGACGACGCCGTCGTCCTGGGTGGGATGGACGTGCCCTCCCTCTCCCACCGGACCCGTCACCGGAAGGTGCTCACGCTCGTCTGCCGGCTGCGGTCTCCCGAGTCGCCTCTACCTCGCGGCCGAAGATGCCCCCGTCATCAGTGGGTTCGGACGGCTCCTCGGTCTCGCAGTCCTGGGGGTTGAGGAAGCAGCTTTCGCTGGGCGTCGTCGGCTCCGTCGGCTCGGTCGGCTCGGTCGGCTCGGTCGGCTCGGTCGGCTCCGTGGGCTCGGTCGGCTCCGTGGGTGTGGTTTCTGTTTCCTTGGTCGTCTTGGGCGGCGGCGGAGGCGTGTACGGCGCGTGGTCCTCGGACGGCGGGTCCTCCTCCTCGAGCAGGGCCGGCTCCGGGAACTCCTCGATCGGGGAGCCCCTCCATCTCGCGTCTTCATGATCTCGGTCCAGGTCTTGGCCGGATAGTTACCGCCGAAGTACCCGAGCTTCCCGTCACTGGACGTCGGCAGCCAGTCGTCGAGCTGACCGTTGCCGTCGCCGCGGACGTACATCACCGCAGTCGACATCTGCGGAGTGAAGCCTGCGAACCACGAGGACGACACCTGGTCGAGGTCGTTCGTGGCCGTGCCGGTCTTGCCCGCGGCAGGTCGCTCGATGCCCAGGGCCTCGGTGCCGGATCCGCTCTGGACGACCTGCTGCATCGCGTAGGAGACGTCGGATGCCGACGTCCTCGCTCATCGCAGGGTGGGTGATCACCTCGTGCTGGTCGACGCCGCCGTCCGCTCGTGACCCGCTCGATGATGTAGGGCTCCGCCGCCACGCCGCCATTGGCGATGGTGGCGTAGGCATTCGCCATGTTGATCGGGCTGACGGTCTGCGATCCCAGGGCGACCTGGTGCCCTTCTCGGCCTCGAGTCCGCGGCTGCGTTCGGGAACCCGCAGCTGTCTTCGGGTCGGCTTCGTCCGGAGGGATGCCCATGTCGTTGACGGCCTGTCGATCACCGACTTGGGGAGTCGTCGAGGGCTGTGGCCATGTCGATGTACGCGGTGTTGATCGAGTCCTCGGTCGCCTGGAGGAGGCTGATCCCGGCTCCCGTAGTCCTGGTCGCCCTGGTTCTCGAAGTCGGTGCCCCCGACGTCAAGGGTGAGTTGCCCTCGAACGTGGACTTGAGTGAGTAGCCCTGCCTGAGGGCCGTCGGAAGCGCGAACGGCTTGAACGTCGACCCCGCCTGGCCGCCCTGCACCGCCCAGTTGAGCTGCGACTGCAGAAAGTCCTGGCCGGCGAAGAAACCGCGGACCGCGCCGGTGCCGGGCTCGACCGACGCAGCGCCGATGTGCAGCAACTTGTCACCGAAGCCCTGCTGGCCTGCCGCCTCCAACGCCCTCCTCGACGGCGTCCATGGCCTGCTTCGAGAACGTCGTCGTCCACCCGGAGCCCGCCGCGGTCGATTCTCGTCCTGGCTGTATCCGAGCCGCAGCAGTTCCTGGCGCACCATCGTCAGCATGAAGCCCCTCTGCCCGCCATAGGCATCGCCGACCTTCTGCCTTCGAGAACTTCGGAAGCTCGCCGCTCGCCTTCTCCGCCTGCTCGGCGGTGATCGTGCCGATGTCGGCCATGTTGCTCGAGCGTGTAGTCGTAACGCTCCTTGAGCGCGGCCCTCGACTCCTTACCGTTGGCCGGGTCGAAGTTGGTCGGGTTGTTCAGCACGCTAGCCAGCACTGCGGCTTGGCGAAGGTTGAGGTTCTTGGCGGGGATCTTGCGCCGAAGTAGGCCTGGGCCGCGGCCTCGATGCCGTAGGCGCCGCGACCGAAGTAGATGGTGTTGAGGTAGTCGGCGAGAACCTCTTCCTTGCTCAGCGAGCGCTGGATCTTCAGCGCCAGGATCGCTTCCTTGACCTTGCGGTTGTAGGACTGCTCCTGGTTAGGTAGAGGATCTTCACCAGCTGCTGGGTGATCGTCGAGGCGCCCTCGGTGGAGTCCCCCGGACGCGTTGTTGAGCCCGGCCCGGATGATGCCCTTCACGTCGACACCGTTGTCCGTCCAGAACGAACGGTTCTCGGCCGCGACCACGGCGTCCTTGATGTTCTGCGGCATCTCGTCGTAGGAGATGACGGTGCGGTCCTGGATGGCGAACTTGCCGAGCGGCGTCTCGCCATCCTCGTAGTAGATGATCGTGCTCTGCGCCTCGAAGTCAGCGTCGGCGTCCGGGATGTCGATCGAGCGGTACAGGATGACGAACCCGGTCACGGCTAGCAGGGTCAGCACCAGGAAGGTGATGCCGCTCCACTTCAGCGCCCAGAGGACCCACTGCTTGCGGGTCTTCGGCGGCTTCTTGCCTTTGCCGTTCTTCGAGCTCTTCGAGGTCGACGAGGTCTTCTGGGGTCGGCTGGACGCCGATCCGTCTGCCCTCCGCTTGCCTGCCAAACTCACCACTCCGCGACTCGGTTGCACGACGACCGGGG
>CAWEHX010000001.1:0-10302 GCA_963809015.1 uncultured Actinomycetota bacterium | reverse complement strand
CGACTGACCCACTGATCCACTGAGAAGGTCCCCAGCCGCAAGGCTGGGGGCCTTTCTCATGTCCCGGGCGCTTTCCGTAGCCGGGATCCCCAGCGGAGGGCGCGGCCCATCTGCATGCCGACCCGGGGGTTCGCGCTGCCGACCCTCGCCATCCGGGCCACCGCGCGGTCGGAGGTGCGCGACCCCGGGGCGTTGGGGGCGATGGCGTACGCCGGCTCCGGAACCGGCATCCGTTGCGCGGGTTCGGCCTGAGTGACCGCGAGGAGTTGCCAGCTGCCGGGAACGCCCTTGAGCTCATGACTGCCGCGCTCCTGGAAGCTGATCGGGGAACCGAAGACGAGGTCACGGACCGCCGAGGAGACAAGCACCTCGCCGCCGGACGCCAGTGCGGCGATCCGCGCACCGATGTGCACGGCCATGCCTCCGAGGTCCTCTCCCAAAACCTCGCACTCGCCGGTGTGCACGCCGGCCCGCACATCGAGGCCGAGCTTCTCCCGTGCGTCGCTGACGATCCGATGCGCCGCTCGCAGTGCCCGCGCTGGGCTGTCGAACCGCGCGAACATGCCGTCCCCGAGCGACTTCACGATGCTGCCGCCGGCCCGGGTCACTTCCTGACCGATGAACATGTCGTGACGCTCGAGAAGAGCGCGCCAGCGGGCGTCGCCGCGCTGCCCGGCCAGGTCGGTCGAACCGACGATGTCGGTGAACAGGACGGTCACCAGGGCACGATCCGGCGCGTGCTCAGCGCGGGCTCCGGTCAGAAATTCCTCCACCGCGTCGAGAACGGCGGCAGCGTCGCCGAGCCACGGCAGATGCGCGTTGCCGTCCAGCTCGAGCATTCGTGCGCCAGGGATACGCGCTGCGATGTCCCGGGCCATCTCGACGGGGATCACCTCGTCCCGGCGATGAACGACCAACGTGGGAGTTGTGATCGAGGACAGCACGTGCGTGGCGTCAATGTGCTTCACCGACTCCAGCAGTGCGATCGCCATGGCCGGGCTGGCGGCCAGCCGTTCGAACAGCGCGAGGCTGGCCCGGGTGGCGTCGTCGTCCGCGTAGTCCGGTGCGAAAAGGTCAAGGAGCTTTCCCTCGCCCCAGTGCTCGTGCATGTCGTCGAAGGCCGCCAGTCCCGCCTCTGCCCTCTCGACGAGGTGTGGCAGGTAGTCGGGCCCGGGCATCTTGGCGAAGCTGCCGAACATGACCATCGCACGCACGCGCTCCGGGTAGGCCGCGGCGAAGAGCATGCTCACCATTCCGCCCTCGGAGATCCCGAACAACGCCGGCCGGTCGGCCTCTGCCGCGTCGAGCACGGCGTGCAGGTCCTCGATCCGGTCTTCGAACGAGGGTGGGCCGGGGGAGGGGTCGGACAGGCCGGTGCCGCGCTTGTCATAGAGGATCAGCCGCGAGAACGACGCGAGCTGCTCCATGAACCTCGATGTCTCGGGGAGCATCCACCACAGGTCGACGTGAGAGATGTACGGCGGGGTGAGGACCAGGTCGATGGGTCCGTCGCCCACGACCTGATAGGCGATCCGGACATCGCCGTTCCGTGCGTACCCCGTCTTCGGCCGCATGGCTCACTCCTCGCGGCGCTTGCCATAGCGCCGATGGAGGCGACGCTACTCGTACGGCGTGCCGAGAGGGGCGGTTCCAGCGGCTCGCGCCGTCGCCACATCGACTGTCTCCATGGAGATCAGCTCCTCACGGCCCGCGCCACCTGAGATGTCGAGCGCCAGCACCAGACCGACGCCGGGCGCGTAGAGCTTGTACTCCAGCACGTCGGGTTCGAGCGCGATCGTGTCGGCCGTGAGCACCGCCTCGTCGAAGTGTCCGGCCGGGACCTCGGCCTGCTGGCCGAGGGCCAGCACCGCCCCGTTGTCCTCGGCCTCGCCCGCGTAGTACTCCTGCCGGTAGCTCATCCCGGGTGCGGGGTCTGCGGGCATGATGACGCCGGGAAGGGCTCCGTCGACGCCAGCCTCGAACGATCCGTCGCGGGTGGCCAGCTGTCCGTCCTCGAACTCGGCGGTGTTCTCGCCGAGGTACCAGACATTCCCATCGGCATCCTGGGCGAACCAGTCCATGGTGTCCTCTATCGGTACACCGTCCTCGTACACCGTGTCCCTGACGATCGCGGCCTCCACTCCGTTCGCGAGCAGCTTCGTCTCCGACGAGACGGTCACGACAACCTTCACAACGGTGCCGTCAGCGTCGACCTCGCGATAGGTCCAACGCTGCCCGGGTTTGATCGGGAAGTAGGGGTGGTCGGAAGTGGCCCTGAATTCCGCCGGGTCGAGCTCGACCTTCTGTCCACCGGTCGGCAGCGCCGATGCGTCCGATGCAGGTGCCGGGTCGGACGAGTCGCCACACCCTCCGACCAGGGCGAGACCGAGTGCTCCGGTCAGGATCATCGTGGTTCTCATGTTCGGACCATGGCACGAGGATGCTGAAACCTGACTGAACTCGGTCTGCGCGATACTCGACACATGCCGCAGGTAGCGCTGACGACCGACATCGGTGAGGGCTACGGCCGCTGGCGGATCGGCGACGACGAGGCGCTGCTCGGACTGGTGACCGGGGCGAACGTCGCCTGCGGCTTCCACGCCGGCGACCCCGGCATCATGCGGGCCACCTGCGCCGGAGCGGTCGTGCGCGGGGTGTCGATCGGTGCCCAGGTCAGCTACCGCGACCTGCACGGCTTCGGCCGACGCTACGTCGCCTACGAGCGGCGCGAGCTCATCGACGACCTGCTGTACCAGATCGGCGCGCTCGAGGCCTTCGCGAGGATTGCGGGAGGCCGCGTCGAGTTCGTCCGCGCCCACGGCGCTCTCTACAACGTCGCGGCGACGGACGATGACCACGCGGGCGCGATCGTCGACGCGGTCCTGGAGTACGACGCGACGCTCCCGGTGCTCTGCCTGCGCGACACCGTGATGTGGCGCGCGGCGGAGGCTGCCGGTCTGCGGGTGCTGGCCGAGGGGTTCGTCGACCGGGGCTACACGCCTGACGGGCTGCTCATCCCGCGGTCGGAGCCCGGCGCGTTGATCACCGATCCCCAGGAGGCCGCCTCCCGCGCGCTCGCGATGGTCGTCGAGGGCCTGGTCGACGCGCTGGTCGTGCACAGTGACACCGACGGCGCTGTGGCGATCGCCCGGGCCGTGCGAGAGGCACTGGAGAGCTCCGCGATCGAGCTGGTCCCGGTGCGCTGACTCAGGCCGTCGGCTGGAGCAGGCCGGACGCCTCCAGCATCCGCTCCACGCGCTCCCGCTCCAGGTCGTGCATCGACCCCTCGGGCAGCACGTCGAGCCGCTGGGCTAGGTCCAGGGAGCGGCATGCCGTGACCAGCACGTCGTCGTACGCCTCGAGCCAGCCGCGGCGCCGGGCAACCGGGAGGTTGGCCGGGGCGCGCTGGAGCTCGGCGCGGATCCGCCGGGCGTCGGCGGCGATCCGCTCGATCGGCGGTCCGGCGGGAACCGGTGGTGCGGTCGGTGACAGTCGCTTCCGGTAGGCGTCCCAGTCAGGCAGCACCCAGAGCGTGGCGAGGATCGCCACGACCACCACCACCTCGATGAGCAGGACCGGGTTCATGTCTCGATGATCGGACGACGTCCGGCCCGACACAAGGCCCAGGTCCGGGCGCGGGACAATAGCGGGGTGTCCGAGCCTGCCCGACCGCACCACAAGCTGACCGAGGACGGCCGCCGGATGCGCGAGGTGCTCACCTACTCACGCCGCGGCAACCGGTTCACGCCCCGGCAGGCGGCGGCCTGGGCTGCGCACCAGGAGACCTGGGCCGTCCCGGACGCGGCACTCGACGACCCCGGGTTCGCCTGGTCGGCGTGGTTCGGCCGGGAGGCGCCGATGGTGGTCGAGATCGGGTCGGGTGTCGGTGAGGCGACCGCGGCCCTGGCCGCCACGCGGCCGGAGCTGAACATCCTCGCGTTCGAGGTCTGGCGCCCAGGCGCGGCCGACACCTTCGCCCGGCTCGCGGAGGTCGGTGCCGACAACGTGCGGGTCTGCGGCGTCGACGCGGTGTGGTCCATGGAGCACCGGATCGAGCCGGGCACGCTGCGGGCGCTGTGGACCTTCTTCCCCGACCCGTGGCACAAGACGCGGCACCACAAGCGTCGCCTGGTCACCCCCGCCTTCGCCGCGCTCGCCGCCAGCCGGCTGGAACCCGGCGGCGAGTGGCGGCTGGCCACCGACTGGGCCGACTACGCCGAGCAGATGGTGGAGGTGCTCGACGCCGAGCCGGCGCTCGAGGGCGGGATCGTCGACCGCTGGGAGGAGCGGCCGCTCACCAGGTTCGAGCGCAAGGGCCTCGAGGCCGATCGCTCGATCACGGACCTGAGGTATCGGCGGCGGCCACCGGCGTGAGCCGGAAGACCCGGATGTCCCGATCCGTACGGCGCCGGTACGCCGCGTAGACGGCGGTCACCTCCACCATCTCCTGGTAGGCCGCTTCCGCCTCGTCGCCCTCGAGCAGCTCGGCGGTCACCGGGATCGTGACGCCGCCGGTGGTGATCGTGGCCCGCGGCTCGGCCAGGAGGTTGCCGGTCCACGCGGGATGGTGCTGCTGGCCGAAGTTCGAGCCGACCACGACAGCGGTCTCGCCGTCGCCGGCGAACAGCAGCGGGCTCACGCGCGGCTGCCCGCTCTTGCGTCCGGTCGTCTCCAGCAGCAGCATCGGCGCGCCCAGCGGGCCGAGCACCGTGCGCCGCCCCTGGGTGCGGATCAGCACCTTGCGGTCGAGCGGCATCAGCTTGCGGATCGCCCAGGACCCTGGCTTCGTCGAGGCGATGCGGGTCCCGATGGCCGCCATTCGGCCGTCGACCTTGCCCCAGCGATGGTCAGGGATTGTCGGCATGCCGCTCAGTGAAGCAGCCGGGGCTCAGCCTTGTCGCGCCCTGGTGAGCCGGTTCCGGAACTCGGACTCACGGCGCAGCCGGCGCAGGTCGCGCTCCCGACGGGTCGCGATCACGGCGGCCAGGAAGTCCTCGGGCGCGGTGCGCGGCGGCGGCTCGGGGGCGACGTACTTCAGCACCTCGTCGGCGAGTCGGGCCCCGATCGTCGCTCGTGAGCTCGGGTCGATCGTCGGCAGTCGGCCGAGGTACTGCCGCACGGCGAGGGCCAGACCCGTGGGCAACGACGTGACGTCCGCGCGTTGCGCCCAGGAGGCGAGGTGCGGCGGCATCGCGGCCGGCGGGCTGAGCTGGAGCTTGACCCGCTCGCGGACGACATAGGTGCCGGCGGCGAAGTCGCCGAGGCGCTTGCCGCGGGAGCTCATCAGGGCGGAGAAGAACGCCGGACCTCCGAGGAAGACGTAGATCTCGACGACGCCGATGAGCGCCCGTACGAACGCGTGCTGGGAGCTGATCGGCCCGGCATCGTCACGCACCGTGCGCAGCCCGAGTGCGAGCTTGCCGATCGAGCGACCGTGCGTGAGCGTCTCCAGCGTGGTCGGGAAGACCAGGAAGACGAGGATGATCGTGCCGATCACGGCGACGGCCGCCAGCGCGGCGTCGGTGCCGATCGTGGCGACCGACGCGATCAGGATGACGATCACGATCAGCACCACCGTGACCACCACGTCGATCAGCCCGGACGCGATCCGCAGGCCGAGGCTGGCCGGCGGCAGGTCAAGGGCGACAGCCTCACCGGTGACGAGGTCATCGGTCGTCAGCGTCGCGAACTCGGGGGTCGACATCGACTATGCCGTGAGCCCGGTGTCGGTATGCGGTTGGCGTGTTCAGGGTGTGTGCATGGCAAGGCGGCGGAGCGCAGGCATGCTGGGCGCACGTCCAGCGACGCCAACGCAGCGAGGTGCGTGCCATGGGCGCGCGAAGCGCGCAGCGACATCGGGCTCACGGCACCTAGGCTAATGGTGTGGACCTGGACGCCTACGTGCTCGCGCACTGGCACGAGTGGGCGCGGCTGGAGCAGCTGGTCAAGTCCGGGCGGCTCAGCGGGCCGGAGAGCGACGAGCTCGTCGAGCGGTACCAACAGGTCGCGACCCACCTGTCCGTGGTCCGTACGTCGGCCCCGGACGCGTCGCTCGTGGCGCACCTCTCCTCCCTGCTCGCCCGCGCCCGCAACAAGGCCGCCGGCACCCGGGTCGGCACCTGGCGCGGCGTCGGCACCTTCTTCGTGCACCGGTTCCCGGCCGCGTTGTACCGGCTGCGCTGGTGGTGGCTCGGTTGTCTCGCGGCCAACGTGGCCGTCACCGCGGCGATGATGTGGTGGCTGCTCGACCACCCGATCGTCGAGCAGACCCTGCTCACCCCGTCGGGGGTGGACCAGCTGGTCAACAACGACTTCGAGAACTACTACAGCGAGTACGCCGCGAGTCACTTCGCCGCACAGGTCTGGGTCAACAACGCGTGGGTCTCCGCGCTCTGCATCGCGCTCGGCATCCTCGGCCTGCCGGTGATCTACCTGCTGTTCACCAACATCCTCAACCTTGCTGTCATCGGCTCGGTGATGATGCGACACGATCGCGGCGACCTGTTCTGGGGGCTGATCCTCCCGCACGGCCTGCTCGAGCTGACCGCCGTGTTCGTGGCCGGTGGTGTCGGGCTCCGGCTGTTCTGGTCGTGGGTCGAACCGCGTGGCCTGACCCGCAGCGCGTCCATCGCCCGCGAGGGTCGCACCGCCGGGACCGTGGCGCTCGGCCTGGTCGTCGTGCTCGGCATCAGCGGAGTGATCGAGGCGTTCGTGACGCCCTCCCCGCTGCCCACCTGGGCGCGGATCGGCATCGGCATCACCGCCGAGTTGGTGTTCCTGGCCTACGTGTTCGTGCTCGGCCGCAACGCCGTGGCGCGAGGCCACACCGGCGACATCGACGCCGCGCTGCTCGAGGACCGGGTCGCCACTCAGGCCTGACCCGCGGCCGACACACCGCCGCTGCTGTCGTGCGCACACTACTGCGGATTACGTAGTACTGTCCCCCGCATGGACACCACTCAGCTCCTCAAGGGCGTCCTCGACCTGACCGTGCTGAGCGTGGTCGACGACGAGGACGGCTACGGGTACGACGTGCTGCGGCGGCTGCGGGCCGGCGGGCTCACGGAGGTCGGCGACGCGTCCGTCTACGGCACCCTGCGTCGGCTGTACGCCGCCGGCTCCCTCACGTCGTACGTCGTGCCCTCCGAGGAGGGCCCCCACCGCAAGTACTACGGGATCACCCCCGCGGGGCGCGACCAGCTGCGCCAGCAGACCAAGGAGTGGCGCAGCTTCTCCGACACCGTCACGTCCATCCTCGACCGAACCGGAGGCAGCTCCCGATGAACGACACCCAGATCCTGGCCCACCCCGCCGTCGAGGCATTCGTCGAGGAGGTGCGCGCCCGGCTCGGTGACCTCACCGACGAGCAGCGTGAGGAGCTCCTCGACGGCCTCGCCGCCGACCTGACCGAGCAGCTCGCCGACGGCGCGGACGGTGTGCTCGACGACCCGGTGGCGTACGCCGCCGAGCTGCGCTCCGCCGCAGGCCTGCCCGAGCAGCGCCGTACCCTGCCTCGTCTCCATGCCCCCACGCCGCAGCGGGTGGAGGCGACCCTGGACCGGGCGCGGGCAGCTTGGCTCGGACGCATGGGCGACAACCGCGCGTGGGAGGTCGTCGAGGCGCTGCGTCCGGCGTGGTGGGTCGCCCGCGCCTGGGTGGCGGTCACGCTGCTCGACCAGGCGACGGGCCAGTGGGAGCCGGTGAGCCTGGTGCCCTCGCTCGACGTCCCGCTCCTCGGCGCCGGTCTGCTGGCCGTTGCCGTGGTCGTCAGCGTCCTGATCGGCCTGGACCGGCTCTGGCCGGGCTCCGGCTCGGAGCGTTCGCTGCTCGCTCGCCTGACACTCATCGCGCTCAACGTGGTGGCACTGCTGGTGCCGTTGAGCTTCGGCATCAGCAGTCCCGGCTACCTCTCGGGCACACCCGACGAGTACGCGGGCTACGACCAGGGGTACGCCGACGCGACCCGGTCGGGCGACGCCAACGGCCTGCGCAGCAACGGTGATCCGGTGCGCAACATCTTCGCCTACACCATGGAGGGGCGGCCGATCGGACCCGTGCAGCTCTTCGACCAGGACGGTCAGCCGCTCGCACTGTCGGCCCGGCAGGCCGAGCAGGGTCACGCCGCCAGCCGCACGGTGGGCTGCGCGTGGCGCAACGGCACCAGTACGCAGTACAACGTCTTCCCGCTGGCCCAACGGCTGCAGGTCTACGGGACCTGCCTGTGGGACGAGGGCACCGGCCGCGTCGGTCCGGTCCAGCTGCCCGCGCCGCCGTTGGCCGCCGTGCCGCCGGTTGCTCTTCCCGAAGGCGTCCCGGAGCCGGCGATCACCGAGCGGGTGCCCGGCGACCAGGGCAATGACAAGGAGAAGGGCGAGCGCCAGGGGTCATAGCAACCCCTGCGCCTTGAGGTGCAGGTAGTGGTCGGCGAGGGCAGGTGGCAGCCGCTCGGCGTCCGCGTCGAGGACGTCGACACCGAGGCGGCTGAGCAGCTCGGCAGTGCGCTCGCGGCGGCGCAGCGCCTGTTCGGCCGCCGCCGCGTCGTACACCTCGTCGATGGACGACCGGGCCTGGGCCAACCGGTCGAGCGCGGGGTCCTTGACCGAAGCGAGCACCACCCGGTGGTGGCGGGTCAGCGTCGGGAGTGCGGTGAGCAGGCCTTCCTCGACAGCGGAGGGCTCCAGCGGCGTGAGGAGTACGACGAGTGCCCGCTGCCGCCCGAACCCCTGGACCGCGCCGGTCAGGGCGTCCCAGTCGGCCTCGGCGATCACCGGCTCCAGGTCGGCCATGGTGTCCTGCAGCTTCGCGGCGATGTCGCGAGCACCGGAGGAGCGGAGCCTGGCCCGGACCCTGCGGTCGCCGGCGACGAAGTCGATCCGGTCGCCGGCGCGGGCCGCCAGCGCGGCGAGCAGCAGCGCCGCGTCCATGGCGGAGTCCAGGCGCGGCACGTCCTCGACGCGACCGGCCGAGGTGCGGGAGGTGTCGAGCACCAGCACCACCCGGCGGTCGCGCTCCGGCTGCCAGGTGCGCACCACGACATTGCTCATGCGCGCCGTGGCGCGCCAGTCGATCGAGCGCACGTCGTCGCCGCGGACGTACTCGCGCAGGGAGTCGAACTCCGTGCCTTGGCCGCGCACCCGGATCGCGGCCCGTCCGTCCAGCTCGCGCAGCCGGGCCAGCCGCGACGGCAGGTGCTTGCGCGACTCGAACGGCGGCAGCGACCTCACGGTGCCCGGCACCTCGAGGGTGCGTTGCTTGGCGGCCAGCCCGAGCGGCCCGCGCGATCGCACGGTCAGGCCCACGGCGCGCAGGTCGCCACGTCGGCTGGGCTGCAACGGGGTACGCAGCGGGGCTCGGTCGCCGGGGGACAGGCGCACCTTGTGCCGGTTGCCCTGCGCACCAGCCGAGGGCTGCCAGGCGTCCCGCACCAGCGCGTGGACCCGGCGCTTCGAAACGTTGGACGCCACGACCAGGGTGTCGGTCGGGTAGCCCAGCCGCACCGAGCCGACCGGACGCCGCTCGAAGGACAGCGACGCCACCGGGGGTGCGAGCAACCAGTCGGCCAGGGTGAGCAGCACGACGATCAGCAGCCACAGCCACATCGTGCTCATCACGGGTCGCAGCACCACTGGGACCAGGCCCAGGACGAGGAGCAGCGGCACCCGGCCGGAGATCGCCATCAGCAGACCATCACCGAGGCACCGGCACCGATCCGAGTGCCGAGGAGAGCACCTGCGAGACGTCGACGCCCTCGAGCTCCGCCTCGGGGCGCAGCCCCAGCCGGTGCACGAGGGTCGCGTGCGCCAGCGACTTCACGTCGTCGGGGGTGACGAAGTCGCGACCTTGCAGCCAGGCCCAGGCCCGGGCCGAGCGCAGCAGCGCGGTCGCGCCTCGGGGGCTCACGCCCAGCGACAGGGAGGGCGACTCGCGGGTGGCGCGGGCGACGTCGACGATGTAACCGGCGACCTCGGGGGAGACCTGCACGGTCTTCACGGCTGCCTGACCGGCGGCGATGTCCTCACCGGAGGCGACCGCGGTGACGCCGGCCCCGGCGACGTCGCGCGGGTCGAACCCGGCGGCATGCCGGTTGAGGATCTCCAGCTCGTCGGTGCGCTCGGGGATCGGGAGCACGACCTTGAGCAGGAACCGGTCCAGCTGCGCCTCGGGCAGTGGGTAGGTGCCTTCGTACTCGACCGGGTTCTGCGTCGCCGCGACGAGGAACGGCCGCGGCAGCTGGTGGGTGACCCCGTCGACCGAGACCTGGCCCTCCTCCATCGCCTCGAGCAGCGCCGACTGGGTCTTCGG